>NZ_CP135921.1:0-1200000 GCF_032397745.1 Bradyrhizobium prioriisuperbiae | reverse complement strand
AGGCAGGCCTTGATCCGGTGAAGGACGCGATCCTGCGCGAGGACCCGAAGGGACCTTACGCCAACCTGATCGCGGTGCGCGCCGCCGACAAGGACAAGCCCTGGGTCAAGACGCTGGTGGAAAGCTACCAGACGCCCGAGATCAAGGAGTTCATCCTGACCAAGTTCAAGGGCGCGGTGCTGCCGGCTTGGTGAGGCGGATCCGAACATCGTAGCCCGGATGAGCGAAGCGATATCCGGGAAAAATCTCTGACGCTTGACCCGGATGTCGCTTCGCTCATCCGGGCTACATCCAGGAATAGAAAAAACGCGGCGAGAAGACTCGCCGCGTTTTTTTGTAACTGATCGTCCAGCCGGGCGACGTCTTATTCGTCGTCGTCCTGCTTCTTGTTGCCGCCGATGGTCTTGAGCTTGGCGAACACGGCCGCATCGTCGAAGTCGTCCTTGCGGGTGGCCTGCTCCTGCTCGGCTTCCTTGCGCGTGGTCTCGGAGGCGGGCAGCAGCGTGGCGCCGCCATACTGCTCGACCTGGGGCTTTTCCTTGGCCGCGCGCTGCACCTCGAAATCGAGGTCGATCTGCGAACACAGGCCCAGCGTCACCGGGTCCATCGGGGTCAAGGTCGAGGCATTCCAGTGGGTGCGGTCGCGCACGCTCGCGATCGTGGTCTTGGTGGTGCCGACCAGGCGCATGATCTGCGCGTCCTTCAACTCGGGATGGCTGCGCACCAGCCACAGGATCGCGCTCGGGCGCTCATGGCGGCGCGACACCGGGGTGTAGCGCGGGCCCTTCTTCTTCTTGGCTTCCGGCAGGCGGACCTTGGATTCGCCGAGCTTGAGGCGGTAATTCTGGTCCTTCTCGCCCTTTTCGATTTCCTCGCGGGTCAATTGTCCCGACGAGATCGGGTCCATGCCCTTGATGCCCTGGGCGGCGTCGCCGTCCGCGATGGCGCGGATTTCCAGCGGATGCATCTTGCAGAAATCAGCCACCTGATCGAACGACAAAGCGGTATTATCGACGAGCCACACGGCGGTTGCTTTCGGCATCAGCGGGGCGTTGCTCATGGCAAATCTCCTTTGTGCTTCGCCCAGCTGTTTTTGGGGGCGAAACCAGTGGTCATCAGCGATGACGGGAATTGGCGCTTATATAGTCCGCCGAGGGGTAAAATTGCAATGGTTTAAGGCCTCGCATGTCGCTTAAGCGGGCCACCGCACTTGACATGGACACAAGAGCGGCCCAATTCCCTTGTAGCCAATTTCAGCACGAATCCTGGTAAAAAAGCCGCTGCAGCCCATGAAACCGACGCTCAAGGTCTACCTTTGTTCTCCTCGCGGCTTTTGTGCCGGCGTGGTCCGTGCCATCGACACGGTGGAACGGGCCCTGTCGCTCTACGGCGCGCCGGTCTATGTGCGCCACGAGATCGTCCATAACCGCTATGTGGTGGAGAGCCTGCGGGCCAAGGGGGCGATTTTCGTCGAGGAACTCGAGGAAATCCCGCAAACCGACGCTCCGGTGGTGTTTTCCGCCCATGGCGTGCCGAAGGCGATCCCGAGCGAGGCGGAACGGCGCAATTTCTTCTCGCTGGACGCAACCTGCCCGCTGGTGACCAAGGTTCATCGCGAGGCCGAGATCCATTTCAAGCGCGGACGTGAAATCATCCTGATCGGCCATGCCGGTCACCCGGAAGTGGTCGGAACCCTGGGCCAGTTGCCGGCCGGCGCCGTGTCGCTGATCGAGACGGTCGACGATGTCGCGTCTTTCGTGCCGAAGGACGAAACCAAGCTCGCCTATATCACCCAGACCACGCTGTCGATCGACGACACCAAGGAGATCGTCCGGGCCCTGAAGGAGCGCTTCCCCAAGGTCGCCGGTCCGCACAAGGAAGACATCTGCTACGCCACCACCAACCGTCAGCTCGCGGTCAAGAAGGTCGCGCATCTGGTCGACGCCATGGTCGTGGTCGGCTCGCCGAATTCGTCGAACTCGCAGCGGTTGCGCGAAGTCGCCGAGCGTGAGGGCTGCCCGCGCGCCGTGCTGGTGCAGCGTGCGTCCGAACTCGACTGGAGCATGTTCGAGGGCATCACCCGGCTCGGCATCACCGCAGGCGCGTCCGCGCCGGAGGTGATTGTCGAGGAGATCATGGGCGCTTTCGCCGAGCACTATGAGCTGAGCGTGGAGACGGTGACCGCCGCGGAAGAAACCGAGTTCTTCCCGCTGCCGCGTCCGCTGCGGCAAGTCACGGCGGCAGAGTAGGGCGCAATTCACATGGCGGTCTACACGGATGTGTCCGCCGAGGAACTCGCGGACTTCCTTTCGCATTACGACATCGGCGAACTTCTGTCCTACAAGGGCATTGCGGAGGGCGTGGAAAATTCCAATTTCCTGCTGCACACCACGCGCGGCACCTACATCCTCACGCTGTATGAAAAGCGCGTCGCCGCCGGCGACCTGCCGTTCTTTCTCAACCTGATGACGCACCTGGCTGCGCATGGCCTGCACTGCATGCAGCCGATGACAACACGAAGCGGCGATGCGCTGGGCACGCTGGCCGGCCGGCCGGCGGCGATCATTGAGTTTCTCGAAGGAGTGTGGCCACGCCGGCCGACGGTGCAGCATTGCACGGTCGTCGGGGACGCGCTCGCCACCATGCATCTGGCCGGTGCAGGTTTCGAAATGACCCGCGCCAACGCGCTGTCGGTTGCCGGCTGGCGGCCGCTGTTCGCCGCGGTGGAGGGCCGGACCGAGGAATTGCAGGCGGGCGCGCGCAATCTGTTGGCCACTGAGCTGGACCATCTGGAAAAGGCCTGGCCGCGTACGCTGCCGACCGGTGTGATCCATGCCGACTTGTTTCCCGACAACGTGCTGTTCCTGGGCGACAAGCTATCAGGTCTGATCGACTTCTATTTCGCCTGCAGCGATATCCTCGCCTATGACGTTGCGATCTGCCTCAACGCCTGGTGTTTCGAGATCGATCACTCGTTCAATGTCACCAAGGCGCGTGCGTTTCTGAATGCCTATAACCGGGTGCGCGCGCTGTCGATCGAGGAGCAGGAAGCATTGCCGCTGCTGGCGCGCGGCGCCTCGATCCGTTTCCTGCTGACGCGGTTCGTCGACTGGCTGAATGTGCCGCCTGGCGCGCTGGTGAAGCCGAAGGATCCTCAGGAATATCTGCGCAAGCTGCGTTTCCATCAGGGCGTCAAGAGCATCCGCGATTACGGCGTCGAACAAGGGCTTGTTGCGTGAACGACACGGCGCGGCCCCATGTGCAGATCTATACCGACGGCGCCTGCTCGGGAAATCCAGGCCCGGGCGGCTGGGGTGTGATCCTGCGTTTCGGCGAGCTCGAAAAGGAGCTGAAGGGCGGCGAGCGCGACACCACCAACAACCGCATGGAATTGATGGCGGCGATTTCCGGGCTGGAAGCGCTGAAGAAACCGGCGGTGGTCGATCTCACCACCGACAGTCAGTATGTGCGCCAGGGCATTACCAGCTGGATCTTCAACTGGAAGAAGAACGGCTGGCGCACCTCGGACAAGAAGCCGGTGAAGAATGTCGACCTGTGGCAGCGGCTCGACGGGGCGCTGCGACAACACGAGGTTCGCTGGCACTGGGTCAAGGGCCATGCCGGCCACGCCGAGAACGAGCGTGTCGATCAACTGGCTCGCGAAGGGCTGGCGGCGATCAGGTAGTCGCCGCCAACACTGGTCTCAAAGCTGTCTCAGAGCTGCCCGAGCAGGGTGTCGCCGCCGGAGACTTCGACCGCGCCGGGGTTCGGTTCGAGGTTGAGCGTCTTCACCACGCCGTCTTCGACCAGCATCGAATAACGCTTGGAGCGGATGCCGAGGCCGTTGCCCGATGCGTCGAGCTCCAGGCCGATCGCCTTGGCGAATTCGGCATTGCCGTCGGCCAGGAATTCGGTCTTGTCATCGAGATCGGTGTCGCGCTTCCAGGCCTTCATCACGAACACGTCGTTCACCGACGTCACCGCAATGGTGTCGACGCCCTTCGCCTTCATGGCGTCGGCGTTCATGGTGATGCTCGGCATGTGCATCTTGTGGCAGGTGTTGGTGAATGCGCCGGGAACGGCGAACAGGGCGACCTTCTTGCCCTTGAAAACGTCGTCGGTGGTTTTCCATTGCGGCCCTTCGCCGGTCATGATGCGAAATTTGGCTTCAGGCAGGCGGTCGCCGATCTTGATGGTCATCTGAAAGCTCCCTTGGCGCGCAGTCCTGAAAAACAGGTCCCGAAAACCCCCCAAAGTTTCTTGGGCGGGATTTGAAGGGGACACCCGATTTCGCGATCGGACCACCCGCAATTCATTGATAATCGCGCGGGAGTCATACCATGGCTGTCGGTCCGCGCAATCGCCGGACGAAGCCCGGTTTCCAAACCCCTTCAATTCAGGCAAGCCCCTTCAATTCAGGTAAGCTCCTTCATTTCAGGGATGTGACGAACTCAAAGGCACGGCCGTCGCCGACCAGGGTCAGTTTCAGGGCCGCGCCGTCTGCTTTCGCGCCCGACGGCAGGCCTTCCAGATCGAATGAAAAGCGCTGCAGTCCGGCGGGGGTCCGCTCCAGCAATTTGGGCGGCGGCAGCGCCCAGTCGGGCGTCGGGCCCTCGACAAACAGGCTGGCGTCCTTGTCGCCGGGTGCGACAACATCGACAAACACGGTGTTGCCGTCGCGCTCGACGTTTCGAATGGTCAGCGGATGGGCCGCGCCGATCTCCGCGGGCTGCGGCACAGTCGCAAGTGCCGCGGTCAATGATGAATCTTCTATGCTGGCCGAACTGACAAATGAAACTTCGGTCTTCGCGTCGACAGGTACGCAGAGTTTGTCGCAGACGGCGTAGTTGATTTCGGCGCGCAGCGTCACCGGCTTGTCAGGCTTTTTTGCAATGATCCGCAACGGCAGCAGGAGTTGCTTGCGGTACCCGAATGATGTGCCTCCCGCGCCATCCGGAAACTGCATCGGCGCGGGCCACAACACGGTGACCGCTTCGACATTGTCCGAAGCCGAAAAATCGAATCGCGGCGGAACGCCGGAATCGCCGGGGGTGCGCCAATATGTCTTCCATCCCGGCTGCAGCTGAAAGGCGATCCCGCCGAGCAGCACGCCGCCATTGCGGGAGCCTGCGATCAGTCGCAGCGACGAATGCTGATCGGTGACCCAGGGTGACGCATCCTGGGCCGCGACCGGGCTGCCGGCGAAGCCCGCCAGCAGGACCACCGCGAGCAGGCGGCCAAAGAGGTTGCGAAATGGAACAAATACGACCATGTGACGTCTTTACAGTCCGGTTGGACGTGAAACACTTGAATTGGTTGTGATCCATTTCCGGGGAGCAAGTCCGGCGATTGATTGACATAAGGTGCACCCAATATCAGGATGCACGTATACAGAGAAAGTCCTCTGCGAATGGACAGGGTCGGAAAAAGGCCGAAATTCGACAAGATCCGCGTCCCGGAGGACGGGAGCGAGACGGCTAGCAGCTATCTGGACGGTCAGCTGCTGATCGCGATGCCGATCATGGACGACGAGCGATTCGCACGCTCCGTGATTTATGTCTGCGCGCATTCGTCCGAAGGCGCGATGGGCATCATTCTCAATCGTCCCGCGGGCAGTATCGATTTTCCCGAGCTCCTGGTGCAACTCGATATCATCGATGAGGCCGACCAGATCGTGCTGCCGGCGCAGGCCGAGGCCATGAAGGTGATGAAGGGCGGTCCGGTGGAAACCGGACGTGGCTTTGTGCTGCATTCCAGCGATTTCTTCATCAAGGACGCGACGCTGCCGATCGATGATGGTGTGTGCCTCACCGCAACACTCGACATTCTGAAAGCCATCGCCAAAGGCAAGGGTCCGCGCCACGCCATCCTCGCACTGGGTTATGCGGGATGGGCGCCGGGGCAACTGGAAAGCGAGATCCAGGACAATGGCTGGCTGCATTGCCCTGCCGATTCGAATCTGATCTTCGGGCGCGACATCGAAGACAAATACCAGCAAGCGTTGCAGAAGATCGGCATCGATCTGGCGATGCTGTCGAATGAAGCCGGGCATGCTTGACCGGCCTGCCGGCTTCAGAGCAGAGCCTCTGATCCGAACACCATGCGCCAGCCCTGCAATGTGTCCATGTATTCCCGGACCCGCTTGATCAGCCGGCCCTCGAGTTCGAACACAAAACAATACGCCACATCGTAGGCGTTTCCGTTCGACAGAGTTGCTTGCATCCGCTCTTCGACAATCACTGTGCTGCCGTCGGCATGAACGCCGCGGAACTGGATGTCGACACTCCCGAACAATTTATGCATTTCCACCGCAATGAAGCGGGCGATCTGATCGGCGCCGACCATGTGGTCGGTGTGATGCAGCGCGACCGCGGTCGCGTTGCCCTTCGGCGCGATCCACTCGGCGTTAGGTGTGAAGACGGCTGCGATTTGTTCGATGTTCCGGCTGGCGAAGGCCGTCCAGGTCTCCATAACCGCTGCCTTGCTTGCCGATGATTCCATGTAGGCCTCCTGTTCCATGCTGTGACCGCCGAGATCTAAGATTTCGGCCGCAATGTCGCTCGCCGGAAACGGACATGATCATCGCAAATCGGGTGGCACGCTTGGCCTTTCGGTCTACAATTAACGCATGTTGAGCTTCGAGATCTGCAATGCTGCGCGCCTGCGGCGCGACGCCGCCTACGACGGGGTGTTCTTCACCGCGGTGAAGACGACGCTCATCTATTGCCGGCCGGTTTGCCGGGTGAAGCAGCCATTGACCAGGAACTGCAGTTATTATCCCACGGCGAGCGCGGCCGAGCGCGCGGGTTATCGTCCCTGTCTGCGCTGCCGGCCCGAGAGCGCGCCATTCTGTCCGGCCTGGAACGGCACCCGCTCGACGGTCGAGCGGGCGCTGAAACTGATCGCGCGCGGTGCGCTGGATCGCGGCTCCGTCGCGGATCTGGCCGATCGCCTCGGCGTCAGCACGCGGCATCTGGCGCGGCTGTTCGATCAGTACGTCGGCGCCAGTCCGCTGCAGACAGCGAATACGGTGCGTCTGCAGCGCGCCAAGCGCTTGCTGGACACGACCGCCGACAGCATGACGGAAGTGGCCTTTCGCGCCGGCTTCAAGAGCCTGCGGCGCTTCAACGCGGCCTTCCGTGACCTCTATGGTCGCTCGCCCTCGGAGATTCGCCGGCGCGCTCCTCGGCCGGCGCCGCGTCAGCGGCGCCCCGTCACGCAGGTGGAAGCCCGTGTTTGAACGCGTCGTCAGTTACACCTATGTCGAGACGCGGATCGGTCGTCTGCTGCTGGCCGGTGACGCCGAAAGCCTGCACCTGCTCAGCTTCCAGTCGGGCAGCCGTGTCCACCATCCGCGCGACGGCTGGCGTCATGATCCCGATGGCTTCCCGAAGGTCCGCCGGCAGCTGGACGAGTATTTCGCAGGGAAGCGCACCACGTTCACGTTGCCGCTGTATCTGAGCGGCACGGCGTTCCAGAACGCAGTCTGGACCACCCTGCAGTCGATCCCTCATGGCGTCACCACGACCTACCGCGAACTCGCGGTTCGCATCGGACGCCCTGCCGCCGTCCGCGCGGTGGGCGCCGCCAACGGCGCCAATCCGCTGCCCATCATCATTCCCTGCCACCGGGTAATCGGCACCAATGGTTCGCTGACAGGATTTGGCGGCGGCATCGAGACCAAGCGGTTCCTGCTCGGGCACGAAGGGGCGTTGGTGGACGACGCCGCGGCGGGCCTGTTTGAGGTGCGAGCGCGTTAGGGTCTACTGCGCCGCTTCCAACCGCTCTTCGGTCAGCAGCCGCGTTGCTGCGTCCGCGTCCATCGGCTCGCCGAAGGCGAAGCCCTGGGCGTATTCGCAGCCCAGCTGGTAGAGTTCCACCGCGTCGGAGTCGGTCTCAGCGCCTTCCGCCACCACGTCCATGCCGAGGTCGTGAGCCATGGCCACGATCGACTTGAGGATCACCGGGCGCGTGCCGCGGCTGGTGGTGCGGACGAACGACTGGTCGATCTTGATGGTGTCGAACGGAAACTTCTGCAGATAGGACAGCGAGGAATGTCCGGTGCCGAAGTCGTCCAGCGACAGCCCGGTGCCGAGTTCGCGGATCCGCTGCAGCATTTGGGCGGCGTGCTCCGGATTCTCCATCACCAGCGATTCGGTCAATTCCAGCTTCAGCGTGCCGCGTGCCACCGCCGAGCGTGACAGCACGGTGCGGATGTCGTGGATCAGATCGTGCCGCAGCAATTGCCGCGAGGAGACGTTGACACTGGCGAACACCGGCTCGCGTGTCGAGCGCATCGCGCGCTGCCACAGCGCGAGCTGCCGCGCGGTGCGATCCATCACGAACAGGCCGAGATCGACGATCAGGCCGATTTCCTCGGCGATGCCGATGAACTCGCTCGGCGACATGCGGCCGAGCTTGGGATGATCCCAGCGCGCCAGGGCTTCGAAGCCGGCGATCGAGCGATCTTCCAGCCGCACGATCGGCTGATAGAGAATGGTGATTTCCTCGCGCTCGATGGCGCGGCGCAGCTCGGACTCGAGCGTCAGCCGGTCGGTCTTGCGCGCCCGCATCGCCGGCTTGTAGACGTCGATGCGATCGCCGCCGATGCGCTTGGAATGATACATCGCCAGCTCGGCGTCCTTGATGATCTCGTCGGTCAGCGCGGCTTGCGGATCGCTCAGCGCGAGTCCGATCGACGCGGTGAGGAAGATCTCGCGGTCGTTGAAGGCGATCGGCGCGCGGATGGTCTTGCGGATGGTCTCGGCGAAGGCGGTGATGCGGGCGGCGTCCTGCTCTGACAAAAGGATCAGCCCGAACTGGTCGCCGGCAAGCCGCGCCAGCGTGTCCTGCGGCTTCAGGATGCGGGTGAGCCGCCGCGCCAGTGTCAGCAGGATGGAGTCGCCGACCGCGATGCCGACGGAATCGTTGACCTGCTTGAAGCGGTCGAGGTCGATCACCATCAAGGTCGGTCGCATGTTCGGCATGGTCTTGGCGAAGTTCGCCACGGCATTGAGCCGGTCCATGAACAGCTTGCGGTTCGGCAGGCCGGTCAGGTTGTCATGCACGGAATCGTGCAGCATCCGCTCTTCGGAATTCTTGATCTCGGTCACGTCGGTCAGGGTGCCGACCACGCGGGACACTTCGCCGTCGGAACCGACCACCGGGCGCGCTTTCAGCGCGAACCACATGAAGTGGCCGTCGGGCGTGCGCAGCCGGAAGTCCTGCACCAGCCGGCCACGGCGCTGGTCGAGCACACTGTCGAGCGCGGCGCGGAAGCGATCCTGATCCAGCGGATGCAGCACTTCGAGCCATTTCGCCGCCGGGCCTTCCAGCGTGCCGCGCTTCAGCCCGAGCAGACTTTCGGTCTCGGGGCTGGTGAACACCTTGTCGGCGGAGACGTCCCAGTCCCAAATCAGGTCGCCGGAGCCGACCAGCGCCAGCGCCCGACGCTCGACATCGGAGACGATGCCCTGGGTGGCGCCGCCGCCTGCAAAGGCGTGCTGCATCACCGTGAAGCCGATCAACATCACAATCAGCACCAGGCCGCCCAGCAGGGCCGGGCCGACGATGTCGTTGGTGACGTTGCCCGCCACCGTCATGCCGGCCGCGACCACCCAGACCACCAGCAGGAACCATGTCGGGATCAAGAGAACCGCGCGGTCGAAGCCATGGGTGGAGAGGTAGACGATCAGCGCAAAGCCGGCGAACGCGATCATCACCAGCGAGATGCGGGCGATGCCGGAAGCGACAGCGGGATCGAACAGCGCCAGCGCCACCAGCGATCCCAGGAAGAACAGCCAGCCCAGCGTGATGTGCGAATAGCGCACATGCCAGCGCGACAGATTGAGATAAGCGAACAGGAACACCAGCAGCGTGGCGGCAAGAATGGCCTCGCCCGCGGCACGCCAGACCCGCTCGGCGCCGGCCGACATGTCCAGCACCTTGCCCCAGAAGCCGAAGTCGACGCCGATATAGACGAGCACCGCCCATGCCAGCGCCGCAGCAGCGGGGAACATGATGCTGCCCTTGACCACGAACAGGATCGTCAGCACCAGCGCCAGCAGGCCGGAGATGCCGATGACGATGCCCTGGTAGAGCGTAAAGGAGTTGACCTTGTCCTTGTAGGCTTCCGGCTCCCACAGATAGAGCTGGGGCAGTTTGTCGGTGCGCAGTTCGGCCACGAAGGTGATGACGGAGCCGGGATCCAGGGTGACGCGGAAGATGTCGGCGGTGGCGCTGTCCTGCCGCTCGGGCCGGTCGCCGGTCGAGGGCGTGATGGTGGCGATGCGCGACAGTCCGAGATCGGGCCACAGCAGTCCGGACGACACGATCCGGTAATGCGGCGCCACGATCAGGCGGTCGAGCTGGTCGTCGGTGTTGTTGGCGAGCGCGAACACCACCCAGTTCTGGCCACCCTCGCGGGCGCGCACCTCGATGCGGCGAACGATGCCGTCGGTGCCCGGTGCGGTCGAGACCTGGATGCGGTCGGTGTCGCTGTGCTGATGATCGAGGATCGCGGTGAGATCGATTGCAGGCGCATCACCGCGAACGCTGACTGCGTCGACAGCGCGCGCAGCCGGCGCGGCAGCTAGCATCATGAGGCCCAGCGCCAGAGGCGCGAGGCACCTGATCAACCGCAATGTCTGAACTCCGCGTTAAGATGCGCGATCAATGGCACAAATATGAAGTAAAACCAAGGGTTAACGCCGTTTTCCCGGGCTTATCAGGGCGCCGGGACGCCTCAAACCGTGAGCACAATTTTGCCAATATGCTGGCTGGATTCCATCCGCTTGTGGGCCTCGGACGCTTTTTCCAGCGGGAAAGTGCTGTCCATCAAGGGCTTGACCCGACCCGCCTTCAAGAGCGGCAGCACCTTGGCGGTGATCGCCTCGACCATGGCGGCCTTGTCGGCGACCGTTCGGGGCCGAAGTGTCGATCCGGTGTGGTGCAGGCGCTTGACCATCAGCTTGGCGAAATTGACTGTCGCCTTGGGGGCGCTGAGGAAAGCGATCTGCACGATGCGGCCATCCATCGCGGCGGCGTCATAGTTGCGCTCGATGTACTCGCCGCCGACCATGTCCAGGATCAGATTGGGGCCGACATTGTCGGTGGCGGCCTTGGCCGCGGCGACGAAGTCCTCTGTCTTGTAATTGATGGCGCGGTCGGCGCCGAGCTTGAGGCAGGCGTCCGCCTTGTCCTGCGAACCGACGGTGACGATCACCTTGGCACCGAAGGCTTTGGCGAGCTGGATTGCCATGGTGCCGATGCCCGAGGAGCCGCCATGGATCAGCAGGGTTTCGCCGGCCTTCAGTCCACCCCGCTCGAACACATTGTGCCAGACCGTCATCAGCGTTTCCGGCGTGGCGGCGGCTTCCTGCATGGTGAAGCCATCAGGCACCGGCATCGCGTGGGTCTCGTGCGTCAGGCAATACTGCGCGTAGCCGCCACCGGCGACCAGCGACATCACCTTGTCACCGATCTTGTAGCGCGTGGCCTCCTTGCCGAGCGCCACCACTTCGCCGGCCACTTCCAGGCCGGGCAGGTCGCTGGCGCCGGGCGGCGGCGGATAGGCGCCGCTGCGCTGCGCCACATCCGGACGGTTGACGCCGGCGGCCGCCACCTTGATCAGGATGTCGTGCGGCCCGACCTGCGGCAGCGCCCGCGTCTCCGGCACCAGGACCTCGGGTCCTCCCGGCTTGCTGATGCCGACAACGGTCATTTGGGCGGGCAGCTTGTCCATGATCTGGTCCTTGGATTGGTCCCTGCGGCGGACGCGGCTATGTTGGGGTGAGCCTGCTTTAGTCAGCCCAGGGAGGGCTGGCAATAACGACATCCGATCAAGTCTCGTAAAATTGACCGGATTATTCCAGTTCGGAGGAGCAAATGGCAGCGGAAGACGACGACCGGCCGAAGAAGAAAGTCAGCCATGAGATCGGACAGGATCTCTCGCTGTTGTCGGTGGAGGAACTCGATGAACGCATCGCGTTGCTCGGCAGCGAAATCGAGCGGTTGCAAACGGCGCTCGGCAAAAAACGTGCGTCACGCGACGCCGCCAATCAGTTCTTCAAATCATGACGCAACGCGCGCGGGGCGTAAACGAAAGCTGAAAGAAACCGTTCATTTACGGTAGATTAAGCTTTCTCCTTCATTACTTGATTGTCCAGCTTTGGACACCGAGTGGCTCCTGTCCACTCTGTTTGACGCCTCCCTGTTATCAACTTTAAAAGCCGCCGGAAACGGCGGCTCTTTTTTGGTCGGTAGTTACCTCCGTCACGTCGTTGGAAACCATATTCAACGGTCGTCATCATCGTGACTGGACTCTCGCCTGCGGGCGCGCAATGATTTGTTCATCATATTTTTGCGTGTGAGTAGAGTGAGGCGTTAACCATGTCGGAGAATTCGCAGAGCGAAGCCGGCCTTGTGCTGTTGAGCGAGCGGCTGACGAATTCCGCGGCGTTCGGAACCTTGTTTCGTGAAGGCATGGATCTGGTCGAGGAGACCGCCGCCTATCTCGACGGCGCCGGCCGCAACGAGGCCAAGGTGCTGGAGCGCTCCGTCAGTCTCACCTACGCCACCGAGAGCATGCGTTTGACCACACGGCTGATGCAGCTGGCGTCATGGCTGCTGCTGCATCGCGCGGTGAAGGAAGGCGAGATGTCGCTGGCGCAAGCCAACCGCGAGAAGACCAAGGTGAAGCTGACCGCGGCCGATCCCGGCGGGCAGGACATGATCGAGAAGCTGCCTGAAGCGCTGCGCGAACTGATCGACCGTTCGATGGCGTTGCAGTCCAAGGTGCGCCGGCTCGATACCAGCATGCATGTGTCGGCCGAGCAGATCCCGATGGGCAATCCGCTGATGCCGCAGCTCGATCGTCTCAAAGCGGCGTTCGAGCGGTAAAATCCGCCTCCCAATCCCCAAATGAAAAACGCCCCGGCTGACCGGGGCGTTTTCGTATTCTGGGGCGAAAGTTCTGGGCCAAAAGCCCGGGGAACCGGCTCAGTCTTTCTTGAGCAGGCCCGAAAACTTCTTCTGGAACCGGGAGACGCGGCCGCCACGGTCGAGCAGCTGCTGGGTGCCGCCGGTCCAGGCCGGATGCGACTTGGAATCGATGTCCAGGTTCAGCGTGTCGCCTTCCTTGCCGTAGGTGGAGCGCGTGGTGAACTCCGTCCCGTCGGTCATGACGACCTTAATGTTATGATAATTCGGGTGAATTTCGGCTTTCATCACATATCCCTTTGGCGCGCGAAGCGCTTTTTCAGCAATTTCCGGATTTTCGGGGCTAATTTGGGCCGCTCTATAACGCAGGACGGCCCCGGAGACAAGTTGTCCTAGGCGGCTGCGCCGGGATCATCTTGGTTTGCCTCAGCCCTCCGTCCGGCCTATCTGAGGGCCCTGGGATGAGCGGACGACCAAGGGACGGCAGCGACCTGCAAATGAGTGCGATTGAACAAAGCGGCCTGCCGGGCCAGGCCACGGCGGCGGTCGATGATGCGGCCAAAAAGCCCGCCCGCGGCGTCCGGCTGCGCCCGCTGCTGGCGCTCTGGCCCTATGTGGTGCACTACCGCGGTCAAGCGCTTGGCGCGCTGGTCGCCCTGATCATTGCCTCGCTGGCGACGCTGGCCGTGCCCATCGCCGTGCGGCGGATGATTGACCTCGGCTTCAGCCCGTCCGGCGTCGAGATGATCAACAGTTACTTTGGCGTGATGATCGTGGTGGTGGCGGTGCTCGCGCTGGCCAGTGCCGCCCGTTATTATCTCGTGATTACGCTCGGCGAACGGATTGTCGCCGATCTGCGCCGCGACGTGTTCAATCACCTGACATCATTGTCGCCGGCGTTCTTCGATGTCAGCCACAGCGGTGAACTGGTATCGCGGTTGACCGCGGACACCACCCAGATCAAATCTGCCGTCGGCGCTTCGGTCTCGATCGCGCTGCGCAACCTGGTGCTGTTCCTCGGCGCCTCCACCATGATGGTGGTGACCAGTCCCCGCTTGTCGGGCTTCGTGCTTGCGGTGATTCCGCTGATCGTGCTGCCGCTGGTCGCGTTCGGACGCCGGGTGCAGAAACTGTCGCGCGGTGCGCAGGATACGCTGGCGCAGGCGTCCTCTTACGCTTCCGAATTGATCGGTGCGATCCGCACCCTGCAGGCCTTCACCAACGAACGGCTGGCGGCGACGCGGTTCGGCACCGAGGTCGGTCACGCCTTTGAGGCGGCGCGCGCTTCCACCCGCGCCCGTGCGGTGCTGACCGCCATTGTCATCTTCCTGATTTTTTCCAGCGTGGTCGCCATCCTCTGGATCGGATCGCACGATGTGCTGCTCGGGCAGATCAGCGCCGGCCGGCTCGGCCAGTTCATCCTGTATGCGGCGTTTGCGGCGGGCGCGCTTGGCGAACTCAGCCAGGTCTGGGGCGAGATCTCGGCGGCGTCCGGCGCCTCCGAGCGTCTGTTCGAGATCATGCGCGTGACGCCCGCAATCGCGGCCCCAGCGAGCCCGCGCGCGCTGCCGCAGCCGGCGCGCGGCGACATCGCCTTCGATGCGGTTCGTTTCGCTTATCCGACCCGTCCCGAGCACAAGGTGATCGACGGCGTGTCGTTCTCCATCCGCGCCGGCGAAAAGGTCGCGGTGGTTGGCCCCTCGGGCGCGGGCAAGAGCACGCTGTTTCATTTGCTGCTGCGCTTCTACGACGCCGCCGGCGGTGTCATCAGTTTCGATGGCGTGCCGATCCGCGATGTCACGCCACAGGATCTGCGTGCGCGGATGGCGCTGGTGCCGCAGGACACCGTCGTGTTCTCAGGCACCGCGCGCGACAACATCCGCTTCGGGCGTCCCGACGCGACCGACGCCGAGGTGGAGCGCGCCGCCGAGCAGGCCCACGCCACTGAATTCCTGCGCCGCTTGCCCAAGGGGTTCGAGACCGAGCTCGGCGAGCGCGGGGTCACGCTGTCCGGCGGCCAGCGCCAGCGCATTGCGATTGCGCGCGCCATCCTGCGCGACGCGCCGCTGCTGCTGCTGGATGAAGCGACATCGTCACTCGATGCCGAGAGCGAAACCCTGGTGCAGACCGCGCTGGAAGACCTGATGCGCCATCGCACCACCCTGGTGATCGCCCATCGCCTCGCCACGGTGCTGTCATGTGATCGCATTCTGGTGATGGACAATGGATGCATTGTCGAGCAGGGCACCCACAGCTCGCTGGTCGCCGCCAACGGCCTCTATGCCAAGCTGGCGCGGCTGCAGTTTGAAGGCATTTAAGAGCATGATCCGGAAAAGTGGGCACCGGTTTTCCGAAAAGATCATGCTCGCTTAAGAAGGATTCCACCGCATCCGCTTTACCGGGCGACCGGATACCGGATTGACGTCGTCGCCGTCGTCGATGAAGCCGTGCTTGCGGTAAAATCCGATGGCGCGGGCATTGTCGTTATTCACCAAGAGTGTGATGCCGGTCGGTGACAATCGCTTCGCTTCATCCACCAGCGTTGCCGCGAGATCCGATCCCCAGGCCTCGGGGCTCACCACCAGCTGGTCGAGATAACCGGAGCGGTCGATGGTGACGAAGCCCGCGAGCACACCATTCTGTTCGGCCACCACGATGTCCGCCGCGGGCACCAGCTCGTTGCGCCAGCGCTCCCGCCACCACGCCACCCGCGCGGCAAAATCGATCGAGGGATAAGCCAGCTGCCAGGTGCGCTGCCACAGCGCGATGGCGGCGTCCTCATCCTCGGCGCGATAAGCACGAAGCGAAGCCGGCATGGCGGCGGCCATCACCGCTCCGTCAGCTTCAGCTCGATGCGGCGGTTGCGCTTGTAGGCGTCTTCGGTAGCGGCGGAATCCAGCGGCTGGAATTCGCCGAAGCCGGCGGCGACCAGCCGCTGCGGCGAGACGCCCTTGGACACCAGATATTGCACCACCGAGATGGCGCGCGCCGCCGAGAGATCCCAGTTCGATTTGAACTGCGGGCTGGAGATCGGGCGCACGTCGGTGTGGCCGTCCACCCGCAGCACCCAGGCAATCTCCGTCGGGATCTTCTTGTCCAGATCGACCAGCGCGTCCGCAAGCGTGTCCAGCTCGGTGCGGCCCTCCGGCAAGAGCAGCGCCTGTCCAGTGTCGAAGAACACCTCGGACTGGAACACGAAGCGGTCGCCGACCACGCGGATGTCGGGCCGGGCGCCGAGGATCGCGCGCAACCGCCCGAAGAATTCGGAGCGGTAGCGCGTCAATTCCTGCACTCGCTGCGCCAGCGCGACATTGAGCCGCGAGCCGAGATCGGCGATCCGGGTCTGCGAATCCTTGTCCTTCTTCTCCGACGCATCCAGCGCTGACTCCAGCGCCGCCAGTTGCCGGCGCAGTGCGCTGATCTGCTGGTTCAGCACCTCGATCTGCGCCAGCGCGCGGCCCGACAGCAGCTTCTCGGAGTCCAGCGCCTTGTTCAGTTCGCCGGCGCGCCCCGCGGCGTCGTTGCCGCTGGCTGCGAGGCCGTCATAGAGGCCCTTGACCCGGTCGCGCTCGCCTTCCGCCACTGCGAGGCCGGCGCGCATCTGGCCGATCTGGTCCTCCAGATTGAGCTTGCCGAGTTTTTCCAGCGACAGCAGATCGTTGAGCTGGGCGATCTGCGCATTCAGCCGTTCCAGCGCCTTGTCCTTGCCGCTGACCTCCTGGGACAGGAAAAACTGCACCACCAGGAACACCGACAGCAGGAACACGATGGCCAGCACCAATGTCGACAAGGCGTCGACAAAGCCGGGCCAGTAATTGAAGCCGGGATCGGAGCGGCGTCCGCGAGCAAGCGCCATGTCGATCGATCTCCTTGGTCAGTCAGCGAGCGCGGAGTGCCTGCGCCGCGTCAGTTCTTTTCCGGCTGCCGTGCGATGCGCTCCAGCAGCTTCTTGATCTCGCGGTTCTGTTCGCCCTGGCTGTCGGCCCACTCGCGGATCATCTGCTGTTCACTGCGCATGTGGGCGACCAGGCCCTGGATGGCATCGGCCAGGTTGGCCATTGCCGTGGTGGTGGCCCGGTTTGAGCCCATGTCTTCGACGGTCGTGCGCAGCTTCTCGATCGCGCCGCGCATTTCCGTGCCTTCGGGCGTGGCCATCACGGCGGTGGCCATGGCCGGGCTCCCGTGTTCGGTGGAATATTCCCGCACCGTGCTGGCCAGCCAGTCTTCGAGATCGGTATAGAACCGGTTCTGCGCCTGGCTCGACTGCAAATCGAGAAAGCCCAGGATCAGCGAGCCGGCCAAGCCGAACAGCGACGACGAAAACGAAATGCCCATGCCGCTCAGCGGCGCGGCGAGACCTTCCTTCAGGGTGTCGAACACAGCCCCGGCGTCGCCGCCGACCTTCAGCCCGTCGATCACCTTGCCCACCGACCCGACGGTTTCGATCAGGCCCCAGAAGGTGCCGAGCAGGCCGAGAAACACCAGGAGCCCGGTCATATAGCGGGAGATGTCACGCGCCTCGTCCAGCCGGGTGGCGATGGAATCAAGCAGATGCCGCATGGTCTGCTGGGTGATGCTCATCCGCCCGACCCGGTCGCCCAGGATCGCCGCCATCGGCGCCAGCAGTTTGGGCCGGCGATCCATCGCCAAGCCCGGATCGGCGATACGGAAGCTGTTGACCCATGCGACTTCGGGATAGAGCCGGATCACCTGGCGGAACGACAGGATGATGCCGATCGCCAGCACCGCGCCAATCAGCGCATTAAGGCCGGGATTGGCGAGGAAGGCGGCCCAGATCTGCTTATAGAGCACCACCAGCACCAGGGAGCACAGAATCAGGAACACCAGCATGCGGACCAGGAAGATCCGGGGTGACGAGAGCTTGGTGGGGGCGATTTCGTCCGCGAAGCGGGAGGAGGAGCGGGACGCCATCTCTGGTTTTGCCATATCTGCTCTTGCCATCTGGTCTGAAGTTTCTTGGTCTGATCAGAAGTTACTTGCGCCGGAAATCCTGTCGGTCAGCAATATGGCACAGCGGCGGCGAGAGGGAAGGCGGCCGAAGGTCTTGCCGGTCGGATCGACGGACCATCCACCGAAACCCACTTTGGTCCTGCGCGTCTCGCAGCCATATCAACACTCGGTGACAGCATGGTTTCCCGACAACGTCTGTCCGTTGCGGGCACAGCGCATGATTGTCTGCGTTGCGCGATGCAGCAATCACCAGGCCACGGTCGTGATCACCTCCTCCTCTGCTTTGCAGCGGGTGCGCAGCCGGCGCCGGTCCACCCTGAATTGTATACGGTCCATGCTTGCTTCGTGTTCGATTTGCCCGAATTTGAGGCGGTCACCTGTCGCTTTGCAGCAGAATGGATCGAATTTGGTGGGTTTCGAGATGATCCGGCAGCCGATGCGGATGGCATGGACTTTGCGAATGCCTCTCAGGCAAGCTGCCTGACCGCTCCTGCGACATTCGGACAGGCGGGCGCGTACTCGATCAGGGAGTGATCATGCCTCTGCCTGCGGCGCTGGAACTCGCATCGGTCACGAAGCGCTACGGCAGCACGGTCGCTGTCGACCGCATCGATCTGAGAATTCCAGCCGGCACCTATTGCTGTCTGCTCGGGCCCTCCGGCTGCGGCAAGACCTCGACACTGCGGATGATCGCGGGCCATGAGGCGGTGTCCGAAGGCGACATCATCCTGGGGGCGACCAATGTCACCGACCTGCCGCCGGCCAAGCGCGGCACGGCGATGATGTTTCAGTCCTATGCGCTGTTTCCGCATCTCTCGGTGCTCGACAATGTCGCGTTCGCCCTGAAGATGCGGGGCATCGACAAGCCGGCTCGCCACGCAAAGGCGATGGATGTTCTCAGGCTCGTCGCCATGGACGGCTTCGCGGCGCGCCTGCCGGCGCAGCTCTCCGGCGGCCAGCAGCAGCGCGTAGCGCTGGCGCGCGCCCTGGTCACCGAGCCGCAGATGTTGCTGCTCGATGAGCCGCTGTCGGCGCTCGATCCATTCCTGCGCGTCAAGATGCGCGCCGAACTGAAGCGGCTGCAGCGCGAGCTGGGCATCAGTTTCATCCATGTCACTCACGGCCAGGAAGAGGCCATGGCGCTGGCCGATCTCGTCGTGCTGATGAACGGCGGACGGATCGAGCAGACCGGCACGCCGCGCGATGTCTTCAAGCGGCCGCGGACCGAATTCGTCGCGCGCTTCATCGGCGGCCACAATGTGATCGACACCGCATCGGGCAAAATTGCCGTGCGAGCCGATCATTTGCGTCTCGCGCGCCCCGGCACCGTCTGGGACGGCTCCTCGGTTTCCGCGTCCGTCAGCCAGATCGAATACCAGGGCAGTTATGTGCTGGTGAGCCTGAAGGCCGGAGGCGGCGCGGATCTTGCGGCGCAACTGACGGAAGCGGATTTCGACAGCGACCCGGTCGAGGTCGGCGCAAGCGTGCTGGCCGGCTGGGTGCCGGACGCGGCGCATGCACTTGACTGACACGGCAGTCGTTTTTGCGCGGCAAAGCGACCGTTCTCTTTCAAACACAAAAAGCGTTTTCAAACACAAGGAGACTGACGAGATGAGCAAACCTTCTGACAACAAGCCGTCTGACAGCAAGAGGTCCGGCAAAACATCCGGCATCAGCCGCCGCACCATGCTGAAAGGCGCGGCGGGTTTCACCGGCCTTGCCACCGGCTCCGGTGCCATCACCGGCTTTCCCTATGTGATGTCGGCCGAGCCGAAGGTGCTGCGTTATCTCGGCACCGGCGTCAATGAAGGCGACCTGATCGGCACGCAATGCCTGAAGGACACCGGCATCAAGCTCGAATACATCACCGCGACCACCGATGACGTCACCAAGCGCGTGATCACCCAGCCGAATTCCTTCGACGTGCTGGACACCGAATATTTCTCGCTGAAGAAGCTGGTGCCGTCGGGCAACATCCTCGCCCTCGACGCCAAGAAAATCAAAGAGTTCGACAACATCACGCCGGTGTTCACCAAGGGACACCTGCCCAACGGCAAGAAGATCGGCGATCAGGGCACCGCACCCTGGAAGGTGCTGTATCTCGAAGGCAAGAATTCCAAGGTGTTCTCCAAGACCCCGACCGAATTCGTGACGCTGATTCCCACCGTCTACAACGCCGACACGCTCGGCATCCGGCCTGATTTGATCAAGCGGCCGATCAGCAGCTGGGCCGAACTGCTCAATCCCGAGTTCAAGGGCAAGGCCTCGATCCTCAACATCCCCTCCATCGGCATCATGGATGCGGCCATGGTGGTGGAGGCGACCGGTCAATACAAATATGCCGACAAGGGCAACATGACCAAGGCCGAGATCGACCTGACCATGAAGCTCCTGACCGAAGCGAAGAAGGCCGGCCAGTTCCGTGCGTTCTGGAGCGACTTCAACCAGTCGGTCAATCTGATGGCGTCCGGCGAGACGGTGATCCAGTCGATGTGGTCGCCCGCGGTCACCGCCGTGCGCAAGAAGGGCATCCCCTGCGTGTTCCAGCCGCTGAAGGAAGGTTATCGCAGCTGGGCCACCGGCTTCTGCGTGTCGAAGGGCGTGTCCGGCGCCAAGCTCGATTTGGCCTATGAGTTCGTCAACTGGTTCCTGTCCGGTTGGGCCGGTGCCTATCTCAACCGCCAGGGCTACTATTCGGCGGTGCTCTCCACCGCGCAGAAGAGCATGGAGCCCTATGAGTGGGCGTACTGGATGGAAGGCAAGCCGGCCGAGAAGGACATCAAGGGTCCCGACGGCTCGCTGCTGGAAAAGGCCGGCACGGTGCGCGACGGCGGCTCCTATGACGATCGCATGGGCAGCGTCGCCTGCTGGAATGCCGTGATGGACGAGAACGACTACATGGTCCGCAAGTGGAATGAGTTCATCGCGGCCTGATGATGAGAAAATGATCGCCGCCCGCGCACTGTCGTGCGGGCGGCGCATCTCGTTTGAAAGAGCAGGGAATGCACCAGAGTTCAGTTCGCCGCAACGTTGTCGCCTGGCTGCAGGCCGGGCCGATGGCGCTGGTCTTCCTCGCCTTCTTTCTGATTCCGCTGCTGTTTGTCGTGATCGTCAGTTTCTGGGATTACAACGACTATGAAATGCTGCCGATCTTCTCCGGCCGCGGCTACACCGATACGTTCGAGGGCTGCCTGCAGCAGCTGCCGGAGTTCTGCACCATCCTCAGGACTTACGGCTCGACGCTGAAATTCTGCTTCCTGGTGTGGTCGATCACCCTGGTGATCGGTTTCACCGTCGCTTATTTTCTCGCTTTCCACGTCCGGTCGAAGTCATGGCAGATCGGCCTCTCACTGCTGTGCACGATTCCATTCTGGACCTCGAACGTGATCCGGATGATCGCCTGGATTCCGCTGCTTGGCCGCAACGGGCTGGTCAACAAGGCGCTGGTGGAGGCAAAGATCGTCAATCAGCCGCTGGAGTGGCTGCTGTTTTCCGAATTCTCGGTGGTGCTCGCCTTCGTCCACCTGTTTACGTTTTTCATGGTGGTGCCGATCTTCAATTCCATGATCCGCATCGACAAGAGCCTGATCGAGGCGGCCTATGACGCCGGCGCCACAGGCTTCCAGACCCTGGTCAATGTGATCATTCCGCTGTCGAAGCCTGGCATCGTCATCGGCTCGATTTTCGTCATCACCATCGTGATGGGCGATTTCATCACCATCGGCGTGATGGGCGGCCAGCAGATCGCGTCCGCCGGCAAGATCATCCAGACCCGGCTCGATGCCATCCAGTTTCCCGCCGCCGCCGCCAATGCGGTGATCCTGCTTGCCGCCACCATGATGATCATTTTTTCCATGACCAGGCTTGTCGATATCCGCAGGGAGCTCTGAGGCGATGCGAGAGGGGCGCTCACGGAGCTTCTATGTGCTGGCGGCACTCTTCGCCGCCTATGTGGCGTTTCTGTATGGACCGATGATCGCGATTTTCGTGCTGTCATTCCAGGGCCCGGATGGTGGTCTTACCTTTCCGATGAACGGGGTGTCGCTGTACTGGTTCGAGCGGCTGTTCTCCGGCGGCAACGGCATCATCGATATCGGCGCGGCCTTCGTGCGCTCGGCGAAGCTCGGGTTGATGGTGGCGGTCCTGACGGTGGCGATTTCGGTCGCGGCCGGCATGGCCTTCCGCAAGAAATTCGTCGGCCAGGCCGTGATCTTTTATGTCGCGATCGCGTCGCTGATCGTGCCGTCCATCATCACCTCGCTCGGCATCGCCCTCGAATTCCGGCTGATCGATGACGGATTCAAGACCTTCATCGACGAGAATTTCTCGACCTCGATGGGGCTTTTGACCTCGGGGCTCGCGGCGCACCTGACCTGGACGCTGCCGTTCGGCCTGCTCATCATGTTCGCCATCTTCAATCGTTTCGATCCCCGTTATGAAGAGGCCGCACGCGACCTCGGTGCGACGCCCTGGCAGACCTTCCGCCATGTGGTGCTGCCGATGATCCTGCCGTCGGTGGTGGGAATCGGCCTGTTCGGCTTCACGCTGTCCTGGGACGAAATCGCCCGCTCCAGCCAGGCGATCGGCCCGGTCAACACCCTGCCGCTTGACCTGCAGGGATTGACCACCACGGTGACCAACCCGGACATCTACGCTTTGGGTACGGCGACCACGGGGGTCTCCTTCCTCGCCATCGGGCTGGCCCTGTTCGTGATCGGCTTCCTGCAACGCCGACAGTCCCGCCACGGCTCGGATGCCGGCTCGGGAATGCTATAGTCTCCCGACTCGCTGATCTCAGCTCGCCGATCCCAGCTCTCCGATATCAAGGCGAGCCCGCGCATCCGGAAACGTCATGAAGATTCACATCGTCAATCCCAACACCACCACCTCGATGACGCAAAAGATCGCCGCCGCGGCGCGCGCGGTGGCGGGGCCGGGTGTAGAGATCGTCGCCGACCAGCCCGAGATGGGCCCCGTGTCGATCGAGGGCTATTACGACGAGGCCTTCGCGATTCCCGGCATGCTGGCTCGCATCCGGGCGGCGGAGGCCGATGGTGTCGCCGGCCATGTGATCGCGTGTTTTGACGACACCGGCCTCGATGCAGCCCGTTCCATCTGCACCACGCCGGTGATCGGCATCGGCGAGGCTGGTTATCACGTGGCGAGCCTGATCGCGGGCCGGTTTTCCGTGGTCACCACGCTCGCCCGCTCGATCCCGGTGCTGGAGCACAACCTGCATCGTTATGGGCTGGCCGCGCGTTGCGGTCGTGTCCGGGCGGCGGATGTCGAGGTTCTCGCGTTGGAAGATCCGGCCTCCGGTGCCCGCGCCAAAATCTCGGACCAGATCGAAGCCGCCAAGCGTGAGGACCGGGCCGAGGCGATTGTGCTGGGATGTGCCGGCATGGCTGATCTGGCGGCTGAGCTGTCCCGAACGCACGGGCTGCCCGTCGTTGACGGGGTGGCCAGCGCGGTGGCCTTGGTCGAAGCCCTGGCGCGCCTGGGTGCGCAGACATCCAAGCTCGGCGGTTATGCCGCACCGCTGAAGAAGACCTATACGGGCGCCTTCGCCAGGTTTGCGCCGTAGCCTCGGCGCGATCATCGGTGTGAAACCGACCATCCGGCGTCCGCGTATCTCAACCGAGATACGGTGGTCTGCCGGCGAGGTCCAAAAATGCTGATGTCCTATCTGGTCGCGCTGCTGGTCATGGCGACGGTGTTCGCCGTGCTTATGGCGCTGGCCTGGCTGGTGCAGCAGCGCACCGGCAATTCCGGCTGGGTCGATACCATCTGGACCTTTTCGCTGGGCCTGATCGGCGCGGGCGGTGCGTTGTGGCCGCTGGGCGGGGGAGTGCCGAACGAACGGCAATGGCTTGTCGCGCTGCTGGTGGCGCTGTGGTCGCTGCGGCTCGGAAGTCATATCGCGCGCCGTTCGTCCGCCATCACTGATGATCCGCGTTATGCCCGGTTCGCGCGGGAGTGGGGCGCGGATGCGCGGCGGAAAATGTTCATCTTCCTGCAGAACCAGGCGCTCGGTTCTCTGCCGCTGGTATCAGCCATTTTCGTGGCCGCACATCTGCCGGGCGAGGTGCTTGGGGTGCAGGACTATGTCGGCGCCCTGGTGCTGCTGACCGGCATCGCCGGGGAGGCGGTGGCCGATTCACAGTTGAAACAATTCCGCGGAGATCCCGCCAACAAAGGCCGCGTCTGTGACATCGGGCTGTGGCAGCTGTCGCGGCATCCGAACTATTTTTTCCAATGGTTCGGCTGGCTCGCTTATCCGGTGATTGCGCTGTCTCCCGACTACCCCTGGGGATTGGCGGCTGTGCCGGCGCCGTTCGTCATGTACTGGATCCTGGTTCACGTCACCGGCATTCCGCCGCTGGAAGAGCAGATGCGTCATTCCCGCGGCGACGCCTATCGCGCCTACCAGGCCCGCACCAGCAAGTTCTTTCCGCTGCCGCCCCGCGCCTGAATCCTCATCATCCGTCACAAGAGCCACCCAAGAGTTATTCATGAGCATGATCGCGAAAATCATCGACACCGCGGAGCGGACCCCGCTGCCTGATGTCGTCATCCGCGCTGGCATCCAGGCGATGTGCGCGCGAACGGCGCAAAAGCTGGCCGGCGGCAATCTCGAAACCGATGCGGCATTTGCCCGCCAGATGACGGCGTGCGCCATCGCCGAACACACCGGTGACGCCAATGCGCAGCATTACGAAGTCCCCGCCGCGTTCTTCGCCAAGGTGCTCGGGCCCAACCGCAAATATTCCTCGTGTTTCTATGCGGATGCGGGCACCAGTTTGCAGGAGGCGGAGGAAGAGGCGCTGCGGCAGACGGTGCGCCGAGCCGGGCTCGCCGACGGGCAGAGTATCCTTGAACTCGGCTGCGGCTGGGGCTCGCTGTCGCTGTGGATGGCGCGGCAATTTCCGCGGGCGCGGATCGTTGCGGTGTCCAATTCGCAGTCGCAGCGAGTGCATATCGAAATCCAGGCGGCGTCGCGCGGGCTGCGCAACCTGGAGGTCGTCACCGCCGACATGAACGTGTTCGAGCCAGCGCAAAAATTCACACGCATCGTTTCGGTCGAGATGTTCGAGCACATGATGAACTGGCGCGAACTGCTGACGCGCCTGCGCGGCTGGCTTGAGCCGCAGGGCCGATTCTTCATGCACATCTTCACCCATCGCGCCGGCGCCTATCTGTTCGATCGCGCCGACAAGCAGGATTGGATCGCGCAGCACTTCTTCACCGGCGGGGTGATGCCGAGCCATCGGCTGATCCGGCAATATGCCGATCTGTTCCAAGTCGAGCAGGAATGGCGCTGGAGCGGGGCGCACTACCAGCGCACGGCCCGCGACTGGCTGGCGAATTTCGACGCGCATCGCACCGAGATCGAAGCCATCCTGCGGCCGGTCTATGGCGAGGATACGCGGTTATGGATGCGGCGCTGGCGCTGGTTCTTCCTCGCTACCGCGGGCCTGTTCGGCCATGCGGGTGGAGAGGAATGGGGCGTCAGCCACTATTCGCTGAAGGCCGCGTGAGCTCCGTCTTGATGGGACGCACCTCGATCTGTTTCGCATCGACGCAGATCAGCGACGGCGTTTCTCCGTCATCGTAGTAGCAATTGGCGAACTGCTCACCGCTGCGCACATCGGCCGGACCATCGATCTCCGCGACCAGGCGGGGATTGTCCTTCTCCCACCGCATCTGCAATTGATCGCGCTGCCCCGGCCAGACCAGCGCCGGACCGCCACGCGGGCGGCTTGTCGAGCCCACGACGGGAGGCTTGCCGGACGAAATCCACGCCGCCGTCACCGAAGACGAACCGTTGGCATGGTCATAATGGTAGATCGCGGCGTACCGCGGCTTCGTCGAATCGTGAACGACGGCAACCACCTTGAAGCGGTCGAGCGGATCACGGGCTTGCCATGCCAGCAGGCCCACGATCAGGACGATGGATGGGCCGGCAACAAGTCCGGCGTTCACGATCCACCGATTCAATGGCGTTTTCGCAATGTCTGGCTGCATTGTCCAAGCCTGGTCCAAGCCCGTCTAATTCAAGCCCGCTAATTCAAGCCCGTCGAATCCGGCTTCAGTTTATGCTGTGAAACTTCGCCGATCAACGGATCGCTGACGCGGGGGTGCCCTGACGCTGGAACAGGTCAATGGGGTCGTCTGTGGTTCCGGATAGGCGGAGCGGTATTCAGGGGGCCTATCAGAAAGCTTTAGCCAACGGCCTTCAGCACCTTCACCAGTTCACGGTGAATGTTTTCATTGCCGCAGATCACATGGCCGGTCTTCAGCGGGTCGTCATTGCCCAGCATGCCGGACACGGTGCCGCCGGCTTCGCGGATCATCAGCATACCGGCTGCCAGATCCCATGGCTGCAGGTCGCGCTCCCAGTAACCGTCGAGCCGGCCGGCGGCGACGGCGGCGAGATCGAGCGAGGCGGCGCCGAAGCGGCGCAGGCCCGCCACCTTCGGCATCATGGTCGCGAGTTCCTTGAGGCCGTGCTGCAGGTCGCCGCGTCCGATATGCGGCAGTCCGCAGGCGATCACGCAGTCATGCAGTTGCTTGCGGCCGGCGACGCGCAGCCGCTGGTCGTTCAGGAACGCGCCCTTGCCGCGTTCGGAAATGTAGAGCTCGTCATTGGCCGGATTGTAGATCACGCCGGCGATCAGCACGTCATCGCGCTGCAGTCCGATCGAGATCGCGAACTGCGGAATGCCGTGCAGGAAATTGGTGGTGCCGTCGAGCGGATCGACGATCCAGGTGTGGCTCTTGTCGGTGCCCTCGCGCACACCGCCTTCCTCGCCAAGGAAGCCGTAGCCCGGCCGCGCTTTCGCGAGATCGGTGTACAGCATTTCTTCCGCGCGCTTGTCGGCATTGCTGACGTAGTTGGCCGGGCCCTTCAGCGACACCTGCAGGTTCTCGATCTCGCCGAGGTCGCGCTTGAGGCTGCGGCCGGCGCGGCGGGCGGCTTTCACCATGACATTGATGAGGGCTGAAGGGATCATGGCTCGTTTCGTCGCAATAAAAGGGGGCTGGGGCGGAGGTTGTGGGTGCCCTGTGCAGGCGATGGCGTCAAGTGCGTTATTTCGGGCGTTATTTGCGGCCGAGCCAGCGGCGCGCGCCGGCCTCGGCCTTGGCGCGGTCTTCGGGTGACAGCTTGTCCAGTTCCGCGTCCAGCATCAGGTCGCCATTGCCCTTGGACTTGGCGATCAGGTGCCATTTCAGGCCTTCGATCTTGTCGATGGGAGCACCGATGCCGACCACCAGCACCCGCGCCAGGCGGTTCTGGGCGATCGGGCTGCCCTGGCGGGAGGCGCGCCACAGCAACTGAACGGCGGCGGCTTCGTCCTTCTGCGTCCCGGTGCCGTTGAACAGGGCGATGGCGTACTCAACCTCGGCGTCGAGATAGTCGGCGGTGGCGGCGGCTTTGAGCAATTTGGCGGTCTCGACGGGATTTTTCTCCACCCCGCGGCCTTCCTTGTAGAAGGTCGCCAGCGCGTATTGCGCTTCCGGGCTGCCCGCATCGGCCGCCTGCCGGAACAGTTCGGCGGCGCGCTTGAGATCCTGCGGAAAGGTCTGTCCCTCCAGATAGAGCAGGCCGAGATTGTAGGCGGCGGCTGCCTTGCCGAGCTTGGCGGAGGAGGCCAGCAGTTTCGCCCCTTCGCCGCGGTCGGGGGGGCCGCCGCGTCCGGCGATACGGAACATGGCCAGCGCGAACATCGCTTCGCGGTCGCCGCGGTCGGCGGCCGCCTTGTACCAGAGCGCGGCCTTGGCATCGTCGCGGTTGGTGCCGAAGCCGTTGGCATAGAGTTCGCCGAGCAGCGTCATGGCCCTGACGTCGCCCTTGTCGTTGGCGCGCGCGGTCGCGATCCGAAGCGCCTCGCCATATTTGCCGCGCTGATAGGCGCCATAGGCAAGATCGACATTGGGATCGTCCGGCGCCGGCGCGGTTGCGGCCGGCTGCGCCGGGGCTTTGGCTGCGGGAGGCGGTGCGGCCTTCTTCGCCGGGGCGGCTTGTTTGGCCGTCGCTGCGGCCTGGGGGGCAGCCTTCGGGGCAGCCTTGGGTGCGACAGCCTTGGGTGCCGCTTTGGGCGCGGGCTGTTGTTGCACGCCGGGCGGAGTCAGCGAAATCTGCGCACGCGCGCCATCGGCCTGCGCAAGCGTCAGCACGGCGCAACACGATGCAAGCAGCCCAGCACGCAGGATTGTCATCCCGGACGTCTTCCCCTCATTCTCATGGCAAATATTGGGCGCGGTTACACGTTTTGCGCCAGAGCCCTGCCGAACGTGCCATCCGGATTCTGCCCGATCGCCTGCCGCGCGTCCATCAAGGCAGCGCGCGGGCCGCGCGGGTCGCTCCAGACGAGATCGCCGACCAGCACGAAGTCGGCGCCGGCGGCGGCGAAGACGCCGGCTTCGTCCAGCGTTGCGGCAAATCCCACGCAGGGCGGCTCGAACAGTTCAGCCCACCATTGCAGCCGCTCGGCGATCGCCTCGATCGACGGCCGTTTGCCGTCGGCATCGACCTCGCCAAACAGCACGTAGTCGATGCCGGATTCGCCCGCCAGCATGGCATCGTGACGTGTGATCAGTCCGCCGACACCGGCGATGCGTTCGGGCTTCAAGGTCGGCAGCGCCTCCTGCAGGGCCTCGATGCCGGTCAGGTGCGCCCCGTCGGCGCCCGCGCGGGCAACGATGGCGACATTGCCATCAAGCAGGAATTGGCCGTCGAGCAGGCAGGCCACGTCGGCGCGCTGGATCGGCGACACCAGGCGTTTGGCGCGTTCCGTCATGGTGCGCTCGTCGGTCCGCGCCAGCCGCACCAGCACGGCAGCGACATCGCTGCCGTCCAGCAGATCGGCAAGCACGGTCACGAGGGCCGAGGGATCCTCCACCACCGGTGTCGCGAGATAGAGTCGCGGCGCCGGTCGTGGCGGGGCCGATTTCGGCTTCGTGCTCACGCCGCCTTCTTCTTTTCCAGGTCGGCTTTCCACTCGCCCTTGCTGGCGAGGCTGTTCATCTGCGCACGGTGGGTGAAGGCCTGCTGGCCCGCGGCCACGTTCTCGGCCTTGCCGGACCACGCCTTCTGCGGCGCGGCCTGCAGCGCGCGGCCATAGGAGAAGGTGAGACCCCACGGCAACCCGCCGATCCGGTGCATCGCATCGAGATGGGCGGTGGCGTCCTCGTCGGACTGGCCGCCCGACAGGAAAGCGATACCGGGCACCGCGCTCGGCACCCACGACTTCAAAAGCTTGATGGTCTTCTCGGCGACTTCCGCGACCGACGCCTGCTTCGGGCTCTTTTTGCCGGCGATCGCCATGTTCGGCTTCAGCACCATGCCTTCAAGCGCCACGCGCTGCTCGTACAGCTCCTGGAAGGTTTTCCGGAGCACGTGTTCGGTCACTTCGTAGCAGCGGTCGATGTCATGATCGCCGTCCATCAGCACTTCCGGCTCGACGATCGGCACGATCTGCGCGGCCTGGCACAGTGCGGCATAACGCGCCAGCGCGTGCGCATTGGTATGGATGGCAGTTGCACTCGGAATGCCGTTGCCGACATCGATCACCGCGCGCCATTTCGCGAACCGCGCGCCCTGCTCGTAATATTTCTTCAGTCGCTCGGCGAGCTTGTCGAGGCCGACGGTGATCAGTTCACCCGGGCAGCCCGGCAGCGCCTGCGTGCCTTCGTCGACCTTGATGCCGGGGATCGCGCCGGCCTGTTCGATCACCTTGACCAGCGGCGTGCCGTCCTTGGCCTTCTGCCAGATGGTTTCGTCATAAAGAATCACGCCCGAGATGTAGTTGGTCATCGCGTCCTTGGCGCGGAACATCATCTCGCGATAATCGCGGCGGCTGTCTTCGGTGGATTCCACGCCGATGACATCGAAGCGTTTCTTGATCGTTCCCGAGGATTCGTCGGCTGCAAGAATGCCTTTGCCTGGTGCAACCATGGCTCGGGCTACCTTGTTGAGGTCGGCGAGATTCATCGGGGTCTCCTGATTTGTCGAAACGATGCGTGCGTTGATGACTGCGAAAGTAGTTGATTCCGGGGCGGCAGACGTCCGTTGCCGAGGATTTATAGCGCGTGTCGTCCCGATCGGAAACGCCGCGTCATTTTGTCCTCAGCACGTCCACGCCCGGCAACGGCTTGCCTTCCATCCATTCCAGGAAAGCGCCGCCGGCGGTGGACACGTAGGTAAAGGTCTCAGCAACCCCGGCCTGGTTCAGCGCGGCGACGGTATCGCCGCCGCCGGCCACCGACACCAGCTTCTTGGCCTTGGTGCGCTCGGCGGCGTGCCTGGCGGCGGCCACCGTGCCCTTGTCGAAGGGGTTCAGCTCGAAGGCGCCGAGCGGGCCGTTCCAGACCAGTGTCGCGGCGTCGTCGATCGCGGCATTGACGCGGCCGATCGAGAGCGGGCCGACGTCGAGGATCATGCCGTCGTTGGGAATGGCGTCGAGGCCGTAGGCATGGGACGGTGTATTGGCCGCGAAATGATAGGCGACCACCGCGTCCACCGGCAGGATGATGGCGCAGTTCGCGGTCTCAGCCTTGGCGAGGATGCGCAGTGCCGTCGGCGCCAGATCCTTTTCCGCCAGCGATTTGCCGATGTTGACGCCCTGCGCATGCAGGAAGGTGTTGGCCATGCCGCCGCCGATCACCAGCGCATCGACCTTGGCCACCAGGTTTTCCAGCAGATCGAGCTTGGTCGAGACCTTGGCGCCACCGACGATTGCGATCACCGGCTTGGTCGGCTTCTCCAGCGCCGCCGACAGTGCATCGAGTTCGGCCTGCATGGTGCGGCCGGCATAGGCGGGCAGGGTGTGGCCGAGGCCTTCGGTGGAGGCGTGGGCGCGATGCGCGGCCGAGAAGGCATCATTGACCCAGATGTCGCCGAGCTTGGCCAATGCGGCAACGAACGCCGGATCGTTCTTTTCCTCTTCCTTGTGGAAGCGGGTGTTTTCCAGGCAGAGGATGTCGCCGTCTGTCATGGCGGCGACGGCTTTTTCCGCAGCGTCGCCGATGCAGTCGTCAGCGAACGCGACAGGCTTTTTGAGCAGGTCTGCGAGCACGGCCGCCACCGGCTTCAGCGAGTCCTTGGGATCGCGGCCCTTGGGCCGGCCGAAATGCGCCAGCAGGATGACCTTGCCGCCATTGCCGGAGATTTCGGTGAGGGTGGGCGCAATGCGCTCCAGCCGCGTCAGGTCCGTCACCTTGCCGTTGTCCATCGGCACGTTGAGGTCGACGCGCACCAGCACGCGCTTTCCCTTCACGTCGACATCATCGAGGGTTCGGAACGACTTCGTCATACTCACCACGCCCTGAATCTTGCGGTTCTAAAAAGAGCCTAACAAAGAGAAATGTCCGGTGGCTGGGGGCGCACCGGACATCTTCTGGTCTCGTCAGATCAGCTTGCCAATCGCGACGGCCGTGTCGGCCATGCGGTTGGAGAAGCCCCATTCATTGTCGTACCACGCCAGCACGCGCACCAGCGTTCCGCCCTGCACCTTGGTCTGGTCGAAGGCGAAGGTGGCGGAGTGCGGATCGTGATTGAAGTCGATCGAGACGTTGGGGTGGCTGGTGGTGCCGAGGATGCCTTTCAGCTCCTGGGCCGCCGCCCGCTTGATCGCTTCGTTGATCTCTTCCTTGGTGGTGGTTTTCTTGGCGACGATCTTGAGATCGATCACCGAGACGTTCGGAGAGGGAACGCGGATCGAGACGCCGTCCAGCTTGCCGTTCAGCTCGGGCAGCACCAGGCCGATCGCCTTGGCGGCGCCGGTCGAGGTCGGGATCATCGAAAGCCCCGCTGCACGGGCGCGATAGAGATCGCTGTGCATGGTATCCAGCGTCGGCTGGTCGCCGGTGTAGGCGTGGATCGTGGTCATGAAGCCGGTTTCGATGCCGACGGTGTCGTTCAGCACCTTGGCCACCGGTGCCAGGCAGTTGGTGGTGCAGGAACCGTTGGAGACCACCAGGTGCTCCTTGCTCAGCTTGTCGTGGTTGACACCGTACACGATGGTCGCATCGGCGCCGTCGGACGGGGCCGAGACCAGCACGCGCTTGGCGCCGGCGGTCAGATGGGCGGAGGCCTTGGCCTTGGCGCTGAAGATGCCGGTGCATTCCAGCGCGATATCGATGCCGAGCTCCTTCCAGGGCAGCGTCGAGGGATCGCGGACCGCGGTCACCTTGATCTTGCCGCGGCCGATATCGATCGAATCGCCGTCGACCGTCACTTCGCCGGGGAAGCGGCCGTGCACGGAGTCAAAGCGCAGCAAATGGGCGTTGGTCTCGACCGGACCGAGATCGTTGACTGCAATGACCTCGATATCCGTGCGCTTGGCTTCATAAATCGCCCGCAGGACGTTGCGGCCGATGCGGCCAAACCCATTGATCGCGACCCGGATTGCCATTCACTGATCTCCTTGTTCTCAAGATGGGGGTTTATGCGGCGTTTTTTGCCCCGAATGGCCCCGTGTTGCAATGCATAAGAAGTTCCAATGTTCCGAAAGGTTTATCGGAACATGGAGGGGCTTCCGCCAAGCATGCCTCCGGGCTTTGCCCCAAGGGTGTTACCCGACTGTGTTATTTGCGGCCCAGCCGCGCGGCTGCAGCGTCGGCCGCGGCTTCTGCCGTGATGCCGAAGTGCTTGTACAGGTCCTTGGCCGGGGCGCTTTCGCCAAATCCGTGCATGCCGATGAAGATTCCATCGTGGCCGATGACACCGTCCCAGCCGAAGCGCACGGCGGCTTCGATGGCCACCTTGACCGGTGCTTTGCCGATGATGGCGCCGCGGGCTGTCTCGGTGGCGCCCAGCAGAAGTTCCAGGCTGGGGACCGAGACCACGCGGGCCTTGATGCCGCGTGCCACGAGTAGCTTCTGGGCTTCGACCGCGAGTGAGACTTCCGAGCCGGTCGCGAACAGTGAGACTTCGGCCTCTCCGTCAGCGGCGACCAGTTCATAGGCGCCGGCCGCGCTGAGATTCGCGGTGCTGTTGGTGGTCCGCAGCGGCGGCAGGTTTTGGCGCGACAGCGCCAAGACCGTCGGTCCGTCGGTGCGTTCCAGCGCGATCTGCCAGCATTCCGCGGTTTCCACCGCGTCGGCGGGCCGCAGCACCCGCATGTTCGGCATCGCGCGTAGCGATGCCAGATGTTCCACCGGCTGGTGGGTCGGCCCGTCTTCGCCCAGGCCGATCGAATCGTGGGTCATCACGTAGACCACCGGGGTGCGCGACAGCGCCGAGATGCGCATGGCGCCGCGGGCATAATCGGTGAAGCAGAGGAAAGTGCCGCCGGCCGGTGCATAACCGCCATGGATGGCAAGGCCGTTCATGGCCGCCGCCATGCCCATTTCGCGAATGCCATAATGGATGTAGCGCCCAGCGAACTGTCCCGGGCCAATTTCCTTCAGGCCCTTGGTGCGGGTGTTGTTCGAGGGCGTGAGGTCGGCGGATCCCAGCAGCAATTCCGGGACCTCATTGACCAGCGCTTCCAGCGCCATTTCGCTGGCCTTGCGGGTGGCAACTGTCGGTGCCTCAGCGACCAGCTTTTCCTTCAATTTGGCCACGGTGGCGTCGAGGCTGCTGGGACGCTTGCGATCGATCACGCGGCGCTGGAATTCGCCACGCTTGTCGGCGGCGAGCGCCTCGAAACGCTTGCGCCAGTCGGTGTGGGCGCCTTCACCGCGCTTGCCGACGGCACGCCAGGCGTCCAGCACATCGTCAGGAACCTCGAACGGGCCGTAATTCCAGCCCAGCGCCTTCTTGGCGCCGGCCAGTTCCTCGGCACCGAGCGGTTCGCCGTGCGCCTTGGAGGTGCCGGCCCGCGTCGGGGCGCCGAATCCGATGGTGGTCTTGCAGGCGATCAGCGAGGGCCGGTCGGACTTTTGCGCCTGCGTGATTGCGTCGGCAATCGCCTTGGGATCGTGACCGTCGATCTGGACCGCATTCCAGCCATGGGCCTTGAAGCGCGCCACCTGGTCGACACTGTCGGTCAGGGTCAGCGGTCCGTCGATGGAGATGCCGTTGTCGTCATAGAGAAAAATCAGCTTCGACAGCTTGAGATGGCCGGCCATCGCCATCGCTTCGTGGCTGATGCCCTCCATCAGGTCGCCGTCGGAGCACAGCACATAGGTGTAGTGATCGACCACCTCGTTGCCGAATTCGGCCGCGAGCATGCGTTCGCCCAGAGCGAAGCCGACCGCGGTGGCGATACCCTGGCCGAGCGGGCCGGTGGTGGTTTCGACCCCCGGGGTGTGGAAATTCTCCGGATGGCCCGGCGTCAGCGACCCCAGCTGGCGGAAATTCTTCAACTGGTCCAGCGTCATGGTCGCGTTGCCGGTTAGATACAGCAACGAATACAGCAGCATGGAGCCGTGGCCGGCCGACAGGATGAAACGGTCGCGGTCCGGCCATTTCGGGTCGGTGGCGTCGAATTTCAGGAATTGGGTGAACAGCACCGTCGCCACGTCTGCGGCGCCCATCGGCAGGCCTGGATGACCGGACTTCGCTTTTTCGACGCCGTCCATGGAAAGCGCACGAACTGCGTTGGCCAAACGGGAATGATCGACGGTCATGGGCACCAGCCTGTCAGAAGATGAAGCAAAACGCCGTGGAATGGCGGGCGGAAAGGAAATATCCGCCGCAAAGGGCGGATATCTCCGCAGAAACCGGGGAATAGCATCTGCATCCGTCGAGTCCAAGCACAACGCCTGATATCGACACCGAAGTCCCCCAGTCTGTTCCGCTTAGCGGTGCATAGCTTCTGCGCAACGTTGCGCTGGCTTGCGGTAGTTTGTAAATTTCGGCAGCTAAATCTTTGCCGAGGCACGATCTTTATTGCCTCGTCTGATTTTCAGAGGGAGTCTTTCGGGGCGCGCATGATCGATCGTCCACCTAGCGGCTACGCCAATGCGGAAGCCAACAGCGGGCCCAGCGAGGTCGAAGCCGCCACGCGGCGGCTTGCGGCTGCGCTGGACGCACTGGAAGCGGCGGTAGAGCGGCGGCGGGAAGCCGATCGTGATGAAGATGAACTGGCGGCGCGTATCCAGGCGCTCGGCACCGATCGTTCGCGACTCGCCAATGAACTTGACGGATCGCTGGTGCGCTCGCGTGAACTCGAGCGCGTCAATCGCGAGGTGTCGCAACGGCTCGACGTCGCGATCGAAACCATCCGCGCTGTCATCGACAACGAGGAGCCGACATGAGCCACGTCAATGTCACCATCAATGGCCGTCAGTATCGCATGGCGTGCGAGGAGGGCCAGGAGCGCAGGCTGCTGCAGCTCGCCGACAGCATGGAAAGCCGGGTCGAGGGCCTGCGCGGCAAATTCGGCGAAATCGGCGATGCGCGGCTCACCGTGATGGCCGCATTGACGATCGCCGACGAACTGCTCGACGCCAACCAGCGCATCGGGCGTCTGGAAGAGCAGCTCAATGCCCTGCAGGACGCGCGTTATGCGGCGTCCGAGCGCGCCAAGGCGACGCAGTCGGCGATTTCGCTGGCGCTGAATTCGGCGTCCGAGCGGCTGGAGAAAATGTCGCAGACCCTCAACCGCACGCTCGGCGGCGGCATCGCCATCGGGTGATACGACTTTGCACGCGAAGTGCGCCCGCAGCCGGTGAGACGAACCATCAATCTAATTTGTTGCAAAGGCGCCAGGATGGGTGGCGAGCGCGCACAATCATCGCTACATTGGCTCTGCGAAGCTGCGTCTCTCGTCAGGAGCCATATATCCCCGGGGCCTTATCGATCCTTAAGGGAGCTGTCCCTGGCCGGGCCCGTGGGCCCGGTCATATGGCGCCCACCTACTTTCGTAGGGAACTCCGGGATCGAGCGCTTCAACGGTTATCGTGGCTTCGCGCTTAATTCTGGTTTTCCGGATCATGTTATAACGCCGCATGACCGGTCTCTCTCCGACAAAACGCGATTTGCGCGCCGCCGCCCTGGCGCGGCGAGACGCGCTGACAACCCAGCAGCGCTTTGCCGCAGCTGATGCTGTGGCTGCACGTGCGTTTCCCCTTGAAGTGGCGTCGGGCCAAGCCGTCGCCGGCTATTCTCCGATCCGCAGCGAATTCGATCCGAGGCCGTTGATGGAGGCGCTCGCGCGACGCGGAGCGCGGCTCGCGCTGCCGGTGATCGTCGCACGCGACCAGCCGCTGCTGTTCCGGATCTGGTCGCCAAGCACGGCAATGGTGCGCGGGCAAATGGGGATTTTCGAGCCTGCGGCCGATGCCCCGGTCGTGGTGCCCGACATCATGCTGGTGCCGCTGGCGGCGTTCGATCGCACCGGCCATCGCATCGGCTACGGTGCGGGTCATTACGACAGGACGTTCGAACAACTGCGCCGGATGAAGACGATCGTTGCGGTAGGGCTGGCGTTTTCCGTGCAGCAGGTAGCCGCCGTTCCCGCATTGCCGCATGACGTGCGGCTCGACTATATTGTGACCGAACACCAAACCATCGACACACGAGGTCATTGAGTTGCGGATTCTGTTTATTGGCGATGTCGTCGGCAAGACCGGGCGCACTGCGATTACCGATCGTCTGCCGGGCCTGATCCGTGACTGGACGCTCGATCTGGTTGTGGTGAATGGCGAGAACGCCGCCGGCGGCTTCGGCATCACCGAGGCGATTTATCAGGATTTCATAGACGCCGGCGCCGATGCGGTGACGCTCGGCAACCATGCCTGGAATCAGAAAGAGGCGCTGGTGTTCATCGAACGTGCGCCGCGCCTGATCCGCCCGCTGAATTTTCCCAAGCGCACGCCGGGCCGCGGCGCGGCCTTGATCGATACCAAGAGCGGCAAGCGCGCGCTGGTCATCAACGCCATGGGTCGCATTTTCATGGAGCCGCTCAACGATCCGTTCCGTGCGATTGATGGTGAGCTGGAGGCGTGTCCACTGCGCGAGGCGGCGGACGCCATCATTGTCGATTTCCACGGCGAGGCATCGAGCGAGAAGCAGGCGATGGGGCACTTCTGCGACGGCCGCGTCAGCCTGGTGGTCGGCACCCATACCCACATCCCGACCAGCGATTATCAGATCCTCACCGGCGGCACCGCCTACATGACCGACGCCGGCATGACCGGCGATTATGATTCGGTGATCGGCATGCAGAAGGAAGAGCCGCTGCAGCGGTTCCTCACCGGCATCCCGTCGGCGCGCTTCGAGCCGGCCAATGGCCCCGCAACGCTGAGCGGCGTTGCGCTCGAGACCGACGACACCACCGGCCTCGCCACCCGCGTCGCCCCGGTGCGCCTCGGCGGACGGCTGGAGCAGACACAGCCGACGTTCTGGTCCTAAGTAGACTGTGTCAGCAGCCAAGAGCTTCAAAGATTTCAAGCAATGTCTGGTGAAACATCTTTGGCCAGCGGGATTTGTCGGTGCTGATGGCCTTCTTTCTCGGAAAGTGAACGATACCGTCGTCGTTCTGCAAGTTCAGAAGCACCGGAAAAGCAGCGGAGACGAGATTGTCTTCACGATTAACACGGGCATAAGTGTGGATGCGCTCCGCACGGATGCTTTCAGTGAGGCATCGGCCACCAAAGTGCTTCGGCCAGAGAGCTGCCATTGGCGCCAGCGCCTTGGACGCTTGCTGCCGGCTCAGACGGATGTGTGGTGGTCTTTGCGTGACGAACGGGACGTGCGATCAACATGCGATGAAATCGTCGAAGGATTAATGGGGCAGGCTTTGCCGAGAATCGACGAAGCGGCTTCCTCAGCCTCGTTGATTCTTTTGTGGCGTCAGGATCGCGGTCCAGGGCTGACCGAATATGAACGCCGATCCAATCTCGCGAGATTGCTTGTGGCTTTGGAGCGTATCGAAGAAGCGAAGACCGCGTTCGCGCGCTGGAGGATGCTTGTTCTGGGAGGCCTTGGGAGGTATCCGCAATGTACATTGCGGAGCGGCTCCGGGAGCAACTGGCTGGGAATTTGCTCTGAGCTAATGCCTGACGGCTATACCGTCCAAATACCAAGCCGCTTTTTCCCATCTCGGATCTTCGTCAATGCGATACTCGAATTCGCGTGGATACTTTTTGTTGCGCAAAATCTCGCGAAGTATTGCATCGGCAATTTCCGGGTTGTGGACACGCCATACGAGCACTCTGTAAGCATCGTGCGTGACCCGGGCGAAGAACACAGCATTCCTCTTCGCTTTGATCAGTGGATCAAGTTTGTTTTCAAATTCGTAGAGCAGGCTCTGTTCTTCCGGAGAGGGAAGCCGGTGGTTCATAAGCTGCTCGCAAGCAATCAGGATGGAGAGGTGCCACGAGAAGAAGATCTTGGGCTCAAATCCTTGAAGCGCTGAATTAACGGTTGCGAATCCCGGGAGGTCGGACTGCTTAAATTCCAGTGAGACGTGTGTTTCCTCCGGGATAGGGATCTCTTCGTGAGACATTGCGATTGACCTTCGTCAACACATGCTGCTTTGCAGATCGCGGCTGATCTTGGGTCTGAGGAGCAAATGCCAAGCGGCTAAAGCTTATATGCCGTCCTGAACCCGCCCCAGTGTCGCCCGGCGATTCGGATCGGCACGTCGATCTCGCGCATCCGGATCTTGACGCCGTTGCCCATGTCGCGCGGGTAACTCTGGATCAGATAGGCGCGGGTGTTTTGTGCGGCGGCGAGGCCCGCGGGATCGTTGAAGATGCGGCGGTTGCGGCAATTGGCCATGTTCCAGGCGGCGTCGCCGGGGCGTTGCGGATGGGAATAGATCTTGTTGTGCACCGGCAGGTAGCCGTTGCGGTCGACGGTCGCGCAGAACGCCATGCTCGGGTCCATCGCGAGCACCGCCTCCTGGACCTCCGGCAGCACGCGTTCGGCCCAGCCGAGATATTTGGTACTGAATTGCTGCGGGTCCGACCCTGCGATCGGTACATAGCTCGTATCGAACAGGTCGTCGACGCCGACCGCGCCGCGGGCGAGGGCATCCTCGAAGCGTTTGGTGATCTTTGCCCCGGCCTCTATCGCCCGGGCCACACACTCGGTATTCTCATCGTGAATCCGGAACAGCGCGTCCTCGATCCTTTCCCGCAATTCGGGATCGGGATCGATAAACCGCATCAGCGCGCCCAGGTCCGTGTGCTCGACCAGACGCAGCTTGCACGCGCCGAGGTCGTCGGTGGACACCGGTACGGTTTCGCCGGGCGCGAAGGCCGTGATGCCGTTACCCGATATCATCAGGCTCTGCCGCGAGATTTCGTAGACGCTGCCCTTGATCTCGCCGGTGCGGGTCCGGATCATGATCGGCAGATGGCAGGGCAGCCGCTCGTCCTTGCGCTCGCGGTTCGGGTCGGTCTTCAGCAGCACCGCGCAGCGCGCCTTCAGCTTGTCGACCAGCGCGCGGACGCTCTGCCCGGCTTCGGCGACGCGGCCGCCATGGGTCTCGGCTTCCTTGGTCGCGCTGTCGATATCGGTGGCGCTGTCGCCGACCGAGACGATGAAGCTGGAGGTGGCCTCGGCGTTGCGCGCCATGTCGTCGGTCGTCGTGCCTTGCTCGGCGACTGCGTCGTTGACATGGGCGAACACCGGGCGGATCGCGTCGATCGCCTGGGAGATGCGATGCACCGCCTCGATCGAGGTGGCGGCATCCCGCTGCAGGGCGTCGATCTTCTGCTTGATCTCTTCGGTGGCGCTCTGGGTCTGCACCGCCAGCGCCTTGACCTCGGAGGCCACCACGGCAAAGCCGCGGCCGGCTTCGCCCGCCCGGGCCGCCTCGATGGTCGAGTTCAGGGCGAGCAGGGTGGTCTGCTTGGCAATGCTGGCGATCAGATTGACCACGTTGCCGATCGCGGCGGATGATTCGCGCAGGCGATCGACATTGAGGCTGGCCTCCCGTGCCGCGGTGGCGGCGTCATCGGCGAGCTTGCCGGCATCGCGGACCTGGGCCCCGATGCCGCTCGCCGAATCGGTGAATTTGTCGGCGGCCTGGGCGAATGTTTCCGCGGTCGAGTGGGCCTGGCTGGTGCGCCCGGTCAGGGTCTCGGTCCGCTGACGGATGGCGGCAAGGGTTTCCGCCGTGGAGTGGGCGCCGCTGGCGACTGAGGTCGCGGCGCGCTCGAGCTGGCGCGTCATGGCCTGCAGTTCGACCTCGAGCAGCTCCAGGATCTGCGCGGCTGAGTCGTTCCCCGATGCCGCGGGCGATATCTCTGCGGCCACTGCGGCAGGCGCCGGGGCCGCCATCATCGCGGGCGCCGTCGGGGCAGGCTTCCTGAACAATGAAAAGGCCATTGAGAGACACCGGTTCCCGGGGCCGAATGATGGTTAATCCGCACCATCTCATCGGCGCGTAACCTATGGGTTAACTCTCTCGTTTCCGGTCGATTTCTGTATTTCGATACCTTAAATCAGTGCCATTCCTTTGATTTTCGGCGGGGCCGAGCCTATAAACCGCGCGCTCCAATCCGCCGCATCGGCAGGCTGCACTCCACGATCGTACAGAGAGACCCCGCATGGCCGGACATTCCCAATTCAAGAACATCATGCACCGCAAGGGCCGGCAGGACGCGCAGAAGTCCAAGCTGTTCGGCAAGCTGGCGCGTGAAATCACCGTTGCCGCCAAGCTCGGCACCCCCGATCCGGCCATGAATCCGCGGCTGCGGGCGGCCATTATCGCGGCGCGCGCGGAAAACATGCCCAAGGACAATATCGAGCGCGCCGTGAAGAAGGCTGCCGGCAATGACGGCGAGAACTATGACGAGATCCGCTACGAGGGCTATGGCCCGGGCGGCGTCGCCGTCATCGTCGAGGCGCTGACCGACAACCGCAATCGCGCCGCGTCCGACATCCGCTCTTACTTCACCAAGTCCGGCGGCAACCTCGCCGAAACCGGCGCGGTCTCGTTCATGTTCGACCGCCTCGGCATCGTCGAATTCAACGCCTCGGTGGCGTCGGCCGATGCCATGCTGGAAGCGGCGATCGATGCCGGCGCTGACGATGTCGCCTCCAGCGAGGGCGGCCATGAAGTCTACGCCGCCCCGGATTCGTTTCAGCAGGTCGCCAAGGCACTGGAAGCGAAGTTCGGCGAGCCGCGCAAGGCCGCGCTGACCTGGAAGCCGCAGAACACCATCGCCGTCGATGACGAAGCCGGCGAGAAACTGTTGAAGCTGATGGATCTGCTCAACGAGCATGACGACGTGCAAAACGTTTATGCCAACTTCGAGATCTCGGACGCGCTCGTCAACAAGATGAGTGCCTGAGCGCCATCACGTTATCCTGCACGTCGTCCGGACGATTTTATTCTTGACGCCCGCCTGCTGAAGGACCATGTCAGCGGCGGGCGTTGCCGTCTCGCGACCGACGCTCCATCATCGGAAACCCTCGACCATGCCTAGCGACAGTCAATCTATTTTGCCGACAGCGGTGGTCTGAGAGCGCTTTTCAAGCTCACCCGACCCTGCCGCTGCCGGCAGACCCACAGGTGAGTTATGACGGATACCCACACCATTTCCGACGGCGACTTCAATGCGGCCCTCGTGGCTGCGCGGCTGATCAACGAAGAGGTCGCCGACAACGTCGAAGTCCTCAATCGGCTGTCGCCGGAGCAGGCCGCCGACGTGCTGGCGCTGCTGCCGACCGAGGCGTCGGTCGACATCCTGGACAAGCCGGAGCTCGATTTCGGCGCCGAAATCATCGAGGCGCTGCCGCGGCCGTTCGCCGTGACGCTGCTCGCCGGCATGTCGGCCGACATGGCCGCCGACATTGTGCAGCAACTGGACGAGCCGGTCCGGGCCGAATTGATGCAGGGCCTCGACGAGACGTCCCGCTCGGTGATCACCGGTCTGCTGCAGTATCCGGACAACACCGCCGGCGCCATGATGACGACGGAGTTCGTCAGCGTGCCCGGCAATTGGACCGTCGAGCAGACCCTGCAGCATATCCGTCAGGTCGAGCGCACCCGCGAGACCGTCTATTCGATCTATGTGCTGGACCCGGTCACCCGCCGACTGATCGGCGCGGTGTCGCTGCGCCGGCTGATTTCCGGTGAGCCTACGGCCAACATCGTGACACTGGCGGGATCGCGCAAGCCGATCACCACCACGCCGCTGACCGACCGCGAGGATGTCGCGCGGCTGATCACCCGGCACGATCTCCTGGCGGTGCCGGTGGTGGACAAGGCCGGCCATGTCCGCGGCATCGTCACCTTCGACGACATCATGGACGCGATTATCGAGGAAAACACCGAGGACGTGCAGAAGTTCGGCGGCATGGAGGCGATCGAAGAGCCCTACATGCAGATCGGGCTCGGCCACATGCTGCGCAAGCGTGGCGTCTGGCTGTGTCTGTTGTTCCTCAGCGAAATGCTGACCGCCAGCTGCATGCAGTATTTCGAGGGCGAACTGGAAAAGGCGATCGTGCTCACCTTGTTCATTCCGCTGATCATGAGTTCGGGCGGCAACTCCGGCTCGCAGACCACATCGCTTCTGATCCGCTCGCTGGCGCTGCATGAGGTCAAACTGTCGGACTGGTGGCGGGTCGCGCTACGCGAATTGCCCACCGGAATCATTCTCGGCGCCATGCTGGGCCTGATCGGCATGTTCCGCATCGTGCTCTGGCAGAAGCTCGGCTTCTACAATTATGGCGAGCACTGGATCCTGGTGGCGCTCACGGTCGGCGCGGCGCTGATTGGCGTCGTCACCTTCGGCTCGATGGCGGGATCGATGCTGCCGTTCGCGCTGCAGCGGGCCGGTTTCGACCCGGCAAGCGCGTCGGCGCCGTTCGTGGCCACTCTGGTCGACGTCACCGGGCTGATGATCTATTTCAGCGTGGCGCTGGTGATCCTGCGCGGCACGCTGTTGTGACCCTCCGTTTGGGTTATCATGGGCGATGATTTCGCGCGCGATTCGTATTCTGGGGATCGATCCCGGCCTCCGCCGTACCGGCTGGGGGGTGATTGAAAGCGACGGCAATCGGCTGATTTTCGTCGGTTGCGGCTCGATCGACGCCAAGGAGACGCTGCCGCTGGCCGAGCGGCTGCTCGCCATTCACCAGGGCTTGGCACGCGTGCTCAACGAGTTCAGTCCCCTCGAGGCTGCAGTGGAACAGACCTTCATCAACAAGGATGGCGCGGCCACGCTGAAACTTGGCCAGGCCCGGGGTATCGCCATGCTGGCGCCGGCACTGTTCGGGATTTCGGTTGCGGAATACGCGCCCAATCAGGTCAAGAAAACCGTGGTCGGTGCCGGTCACGCCGACAAAAACCAGATTCGCGTCATGCTCGGCATTCTGCTGCCGAAAGCTACGCCGAAAAGCGCCGATGCGGCCGATGCGCTCGCCATCGCCATCACCCATGCGCATCATCGCCAGAGCGTGGCGCTGCGGGTGGCGGCGTCATGATCGGCAAGCTGAAGGGACTGATCGATTCCTACGGTGACGACTACGTCATCCTCGATGTCGGCGGCGTCGGCTATCAGGTGCATTGCGCTGCCCGCACATTGCAGGCGTTGCCCGCGCCGGGCGAGGCCGCGGTGCTGTCGATCGAGACTTATGTGCGGGAAGACCAGATCAAGCTGTTCGGTTTCCGCAGCGATGTCGAGCGCGAGTGGTTTCGCCTGCTGCAGACCGTGCAGGGAGTCGGCGCCAAGGTGGCGCTTGCCGTGCTCTCGACGTTGCCGCCGTCCGACCTCGCCAACGCCATCGCGCTGCGCGACAAGGCCGCGGTGGTGCGCACGCCTGGCGTCGGCCCGAAAGTGGCGGAACGCATCGTCACCGAACTGAAAGACAAGGCGCCGGCGTTCAGCACGGTCGATCCGGCGGTGGTGCACCTGTCGGGCGCGCTTGACGATCATCGTGCGCCGAAGCCGGTGGCGGACGCGATTTCGGCGCTGGTCAATCTCGGGTACGGCCAGCCCCAGGCAGCGGCGGCGATCGCCAGTGCCACGCGCACGGCCGGCGAAGGGGCGGAGACGGCTCAATTGATCCGGCTCGGCTTGAAGGAACTGTCGAAGTAGGGAATATGGACGCGTGCCCAAACTGACTGCTCACGACTTGACCAAGCAAGATCTGGAACTGATCGCCGCCGCAACCGACGCGATCGGCAAGCGCTATCGCAACGACTGGCAGGAGGTCGGCGCGGCGATGCGGACCCGCGACGGGCGCATCGTGACCGGGGTCAATATCGATGCCTATATCGGGCGCATCGCGGTGTGTGCCGAGGCGATCGCGATCGGGCGCGCCATCACCGAGACCGGCGATCACGGCATTGAGACCATCGTGGCGGTCCGCCATCCCAAGCCCGATGAGCCGGGCGCCATCCATGTGGTGTCACCCTGCGGTATCTGCCGTGAGCTGATCCATGACTACGACGCCAAGGCGCGCGTCATCGTGCCCAACGGCAAGGCGCCGACCGTGACCACCATCGGCGAGTTGCTGCCGAACAAATACAAGCGGGGGAGCGAGTGAGCGCTGATCCGCGCCTGATTACACCGGAACGACGCGCCGACGACATTGGCGACACCTCGTTGCGGCCGCAGATGCTGTCCGAGTTCGTGGGACAGCAGCAGGCGCGCGCCAATCTGCAGATTTTCATCGATGCTGCGCGCAAGCGTGGCGAGGCGCTCGATCACGTGCTGTTTGTCGGCCCGCCTGGCCTCGGCAAGACCACGCTGGCGCAGATCGTCGCGCGCGAACTTGGCGTCGGTTTCCGCGCCACTTCGGGGCCGGTAATTGCGAAGGCCGGCGATCTCGCCGCGCTTCTCACCAATCTCGAAGAGCGCGACGTGCTGTTCATCGACGAGATCCACCGTCTCAACCCGGCGGTAGAAGAAGTGCTCTATCCGGCGATGGAAGATTTCCAGCTCGATTTGATTATCGGCGAGGGCCCGGCGGCGCGTTCGGTGAAGATCGATCTGTCGAAATTCACCCTGGTCGGCGCCACCACCCGCGCGGGCCTGCTGACCAATCCGCTGCGGGATCGTTTCGGCATTCCGGTGCGGCTGAATTTCTACACCATTGAAGAGCTGGAAAAGATCGTCACCCGTGGCGCGCGCGTGCTCAACATCGGTATGACGGCGGATGGCGCCAACGAGATCGCACGCCGGGCGCGCGGCACGCCGCGCATTGCCGGCCGGCTGCTGCGGCGGGTGCGTGATTTCGCCTCCGTTGCGGACGCGACCGCGATCGATCGCGCCATCGCCGACAGGGCGCTGGGCGCGCTGGAGGTCGATAATGCAGGACTCGACGCCATGGATCGGCGTTACCTCACCACCATTGCGATGAACTATGGCGGCGGCCCGGTCGGCGTCGAAACCATGGCGGCGGCGCTGTCGGAGCCGCGCGACGCCATCGAGGACATCATCGAGCCCTATCTCATTCAGTGCGGTCTGCTCCAGCGCACGCCGCGCGGCCGATTGCTGACGTCGCATGCCTTCCGCCATCTCGGCATTGCCGAGCCGGCACGCGATCCCTCGCAGTTCGGCCTGTTCGGCGGCAGTGAGGACGAATGACCGGTACCTCCACCATCCATGTTGTCGCGGCGCTGATCCGCGACCAGGCCGGCCGGGTGCTGCTGGTGCGCAAGCGCGGCACCACGGCGTTCATGCAGCCCGGCGGCAAGCGCGATGCCGGCGAGGACGATGTCACGGCGCTGGCGCGTGAAGTCGACGAAGAACTGGGATGCCGCATGATAAGTGGCTCGGCGCGGCCGCTCGGCGAGTTCGAGGCGATCGCCGCCAATGAGCCGGGCCGGCGGGTCAAGGCCGCCGTCTATGGCATCGATGTCAAGGGCGAAATCGCGCCACGGGCCGAGATCGATGAGATGATCTGGGTCGATCCGCTTGCGCCTCCCGATATCGTGCTGGCGCCGCTGACCCGCGACCATGTGTTGCCGCTGGCGGCTGCGGGCAAGGTCTGACCATGTCGTCGTTGGATGTATCTTCGCTCGATGGGCTGATCCGCGACGGCCGGCATGTGATGCAAGTGCGGGTCTATTACGAAGACACCGATTTCACCGGCATCGTCTACCACGCCAATTACCTGCGCTTCATGGAGCGGGGACGCACTAACTATCTGCGCCTGCTTGGCGCCGACCAGCATGCGCTGTTCGCGGAAGCGCAGGCCGAGGCGCCCGGTTTCGCCTTTGTGGTGCGCGCCATGCAGATCGACTATCTCAAGCCCGCCCGCATGGACGATGTGCTGGAGGTGATAACCGGACCGCAGGAGGTGAAAGGCGCCTCGATCACCCTCGACCAGGAGGTGCGGCGCGGCGACGATCTGCTGGTGAAAGCGCGGGTGAAAGTGGCGTTCGTGTCCGACGGCCGCGCTCGTCCCATCCCCAAGGCGCTGCGCGTTGCCATGCAGGCCGATCAGGCCGCTGGATAAGCTTCAACCTCTCCAGATTCACCGACGTCATTCCGGAAGCCGCGCAGCGGCTATCCGGAATCTCGAAGGTGCGCCGAACTGGAGGCGTCGAGATTCCGGGTTCGTCGCTCCGCGACGCCCCGGAATGACTCCTGGCCATGCTCAAATTTTGCGCTTGACGCTCTGTACCGATAGGTACAATGGATGTACCTATCGGTACAGAGCAAGGAGCTTGTCATGTCTCGCCCGCCGCTTCCGCCGTTCACCAGAGAGATGGCCGCCCAGAAGGCCCGCATGGCCGAAGACGCCTGGAATTCGCGCGACCCCGTGCGTGTGTCGCTGGCCTATACCGAGGACAGCACATGGCGCAATCGTTCGGAATTCCTGGTGGGCCGTCCGGCCATCGTCGAATTCCTGACCCGGAAGTGGCAGAAGGAGCACGACTATCGCCTGATCAAGGATCTCTGGGGGTTCGACCAGAACCGCATTGCGGCGCGTTTCCAGTATGAATGGCATGACGACGCCGGGCAGTGGTTTCGCTCCTACGGCAATGAGCAGTGGGAATTCGACGAGCACGGCTTGATGCGGCGGCGCGAGGCCAGCATCAATGATGTGAAGATCAGCGAAAGCGAGCGGCGGTTCCATTGGCCGGCGCCGGGCGCGCGGCCGGCGGATGTGCCGGGACTCGGCACCGATCCGAAGTAAATCGAAGGACGGGAATGGCAAGATCGGTTGCGGAGCGGGCGGACGTGCTGCCGCTGCTGGCGGAAGTGTTTCGCGCCCATGGTTATGAGGGCGCGACACTGGCGCTGATCTCCGACGCCACCGGTCTCGGCAAGGGCAGCCTGTACAACTTCTTTCCCGGCGGCAAGGAACAGATGGCGATGGAGGTGCTCACCTCCATTGATCGCTGGTTTGTCGATCATGTCTATACGCCGCTGCGCACATCGGCCGATCCCGCTCGGGGGATCGCCGACATGTTCGCCGCGGTCGATGGTTATTTCCGCTCCGGCCAGCGGGTGTGCCTGGTCGGCGTGGTGGCGCTGGGCGCCTCGCGCGACCCGTTCGGCGACAAGGTCAAAACCTATTTCGTCGGCTGGATCGATGCGCTGGCCGCGGCCCTGCGGCGGCTGGGGAATGACAAGACCGTTGCCCGCCACAAGGCGGAGCAGGCGGTGCTGGACATTCAGGGCGCGCTGGTGCTGACGCGGGCGCTGGACGATGCCAAGGTCTTTTCCCGCGCACTGGCCGCGTCACAACGCCGGCTGCTGGACACAGCATAACGGCGACGCGGGCGTCGCCGTTATCGTTGTCGTCGGATTGTCGCGCCGTGCGGATCAGGCGGCGGCCTTGTGCCGGGCGATCTCGGCCTTGTAGAGCTCGAGCTCTTCTGCCATCGCGCGCGCGATGCTGGGGCGTTTGCGCATGCGCTCCAGATAGGCCACCACTGCGGGATAGGCTTTGAAGTCGATCATCGGCGTTGCCATGCTCCAGTTCAGCACGGTGGCGAGATAGGCGTCCGCCACGCTGAAATGATCGAGCACGAATTCGCGGCCTTCGAGATGGCTGTTGAGATAATCGAGCCGCGACAGGTATTTCTTCAGCGTGTAGGCGTGGACGTCCGCCGGTGCCTTGCGGTCCAGCAGCGGCACGAACAGGCCCTTGTGCAGTTCGGTGCCGATGAAACACAGCCATTGCTGCAGCCGGGTGCGGTCGGTGGTGTTGTCGGATGCGATGTGGGCATCGGGGAAACGTTCGGCGACATACTGCAGGATGGCGGCGTTTTCTGTCAGGATCACGCCGTCGTCGGTGCGCAGCGTCGGCACCAGGCCAAGCGGATTGATGGGGCGGAAATCCGAGCCGTCGCGCAGCACCTGCTTGGTCTTGGGATCGACCTCGATGTAACTGGCGTCGGCACCGGCTTCGTAGAGGGCGATGCGGGTCGCCATCGAACAGGCGAGGGGGGAGAAGTACAGATCCATGGCGCGTCTCCATTATTTCGGCGGGTGATCGACCTCTGCGGGTTGATTTTTGTACCATCTCGCATAAATTAGATCGGGTCAAGGTGTTTTTTGCGAAATGGTACAAAAAGATAAAAATCCGTCTGCGGGCGAGGTGAGGCCCGGAGAACGGTCAGCAAAGAAACGGGGCCGTCCGCGGGCGTTCGAGCCGGAGGCCGCGTTGTCGCGCGCGCTGGATACGTTTCGTGACAGCGGCTTCGCCGCAACCTCCCTGGACGACCTCAGCGCCGCCATGGGGATCAACCGCCCCAGCCTTTATGGTGCGTTCGGCGACAAGCGCGATCTGTTCCTCAAGGCGTATGCACGCTATCGCGCCGAGGTCGGCGAGCAGTTCGCAAAAGTGTTCGATCCGGCGTTGTCGCTGCGCCAGGCGCTGGAGGGAATCTTTACGACCGCGCTCGATCTCTATCTCGCCGGCGAAAACGGCCCGCGCGGCTGCTTCACCGTGATGACCGCGGGATCGGAAGCGATGGCCGATCCGGAAATCCGCGACACCGTGCTGCGCGCGCTCGCCTCTACCGACAAGGCGCTGGCCAAATTATTCGAACTGGCCGTGTCGCGTGGCGAACTGCCGTCCGATGCCGATGTCGCGCTGCTGGTGCAGGTGGTCGGCTCCACCATCCACACCATTGCCCTGCGCGCCCGCGCCCGCACCCCGCGTCCGGAACTCGAGGCCATTACGCAACGGACGATCGACTTCGTCTGTTCGGGCGCTACGCTGACGTCGCCTGATTGATCGGCGCAGCATCGCTCCACCAGTCGCCGAGCGCATCGATCAGCGGCACCAGGCGGCGGCCTGCGTCGCTGAGGCTGTATTCGACATGCAGCGGAAAACCGGTGTGCGCCGTGCGCACAACAACTCCAGCGCGCTCCAGCTTGCGCAGCTCAAGCGTCAGGATGCGATGAGAAATGGTCGGGTTGTCGCGCCGTAATTCGCTGAAGCGTTTGGCGCCGTCCTTCAGGTAATACAGCAGCAGCGTCGGCCAGCGCCCGCTCAGCACCCGCATCACCTCTTCGATCGGACAGTTCGACACCACGTCGAGCATCACAGGCTCCGGTTACATTTTTGTGCGTCATTTACATAAGGGCCGTCGCAACTAAATTCGAGGCTCGCCGCGCGGCGTGATCCTCTTTCAGGACTCACGGAGAAACCATCAATGACACCCGTCCTGCTGACGGGCTTCCCACTGGGAAGCTCGCTGGGCCTTGTCGCGGCCTTCGAATGGCTTGGACAACCCTACCAATTGTCGCGGGTACAGATGCCCGACGACATGACGACGGATATCTATGGCCGCATCAACGGCCGTCGCGAGACGCCAGTGCTGATCACCGGCGACGGATCGCCGCTAACCGAGACCATGGCCATCGCGCTGTGGCTCGAAACGCGCGACCATGATCGCCGCATCAGCTTTGCCCCCGGAAGCGGGGAGGCCGATCGGCTGCATCAGGTCATGGCCTTCCTGAACACGGGCTTCACCGGTGCGTTCAGCCCGCTCTGGGTGGCGTTCGAGATGCAGACGGCCGACGCGGCGTTCCGTGATGCGCTGCGCACGTTCGGCCGCAGCTCCGTCGCCAGGCGCCACGAACAGCTCGAGGCGATGATCGGCGACGGCCCGTATCTGCTCGGCGATCGTCCGACGCTGGCGGATGCGATCTTTGTCGGCGTCGCCCGATGGGCGGATTTCCACCAGGCGATTGATCCCGGCGTTTACCCGAAGATCCGCGCCCTCAAATCCCGCCTGGAGCGGGACCCGGCCGTCCGCCTTGCGCTAGCGATCGAGGACGGCGAGGCAGTTCCCGAATCATCCGCGATGACCGGGCTGGTGCCCCTCAAGCAGGTGCTCCAGGGCGCTGCTGTTTGATCGGCATGGTCCGACTGTGGACCGCAGGCGCTTGGGGGCGTGGCTTAGGCCGTGCCCCCAAGTCTTAGGCCGTGCCCCCAAGTCAAAGTTCAGCTTGCCGGGCATGGACTTAAGCTTTTCGTGACGGGCCGGTGCAACTCATGTAAAAGCCCTTCACATGAGTTGGCGCAAAGATCGCGACCGCCCCGAGCGCGGCTATCATCACGGCAATCTGAAAGAGGCGCTGGTGCAGGCCGCGCTCAATCTGATTGCCGAAAAGGGACCCGGCGGATTCACCTTTGCCGAGGCCGCGCGGTCGGCTGGGGTCAGCCCCGCGGCACCGTATCGGCATTTTCGTGATCGCGACGAACTGTTGTCGAGCATCGCCCAGCGCGGCTTCGAGCAGTTCGAAAAAGTGCTCACCAGCGCCTGGGACGATGGCCGTCCGGACACCATCACGGCATTCGAACGATTAGGCCGCGCCTACCTGACATTCGCCCGCGACGAGCCGGCGTTTTATTCCGCCATGTTCGAATCCGGCCTGCCTGTCGATGCGAATCCCGCTTTGGCGGCGGCGAGCGAGCGTGCCTTCGGAATCATTCGTTTGACCGCGGAACGCCTGGCCGCTCTGGCCCCGCCCAATGTGATGCGCCCTCCGGCGCTGATGATGGCGCTCCATATCTGGTCGATGTCCCACGGCATCGCCTCGCTGTTCAGCCGCGGCGATGCGGCGCGGCGCAAACTGCCGATGTCGCCGGACGAGCTGCTCGAGGCCGGCGTGCTGATCTATTTGCGCGGGCTCGGCTTTCCGACCGAGAAGCGGCCTCCGCCGACGGCTGGAACCGGCCAACCCTGAAATTTTGTCGCAGCCCCCGCGCCCAGCTTGACAAAAATGGGCGACGGTTTATCTATGTGAATGTTATTTACATTCACGGCAGCGGTGCTGCCGTTATCTGGGAGAGGCATATGTCCGACACTGCCCACCTCAATAATCGTTGGGGCCGCCCCGAATGGGAGCAGCGGCATCCGCGTTTCCTCGAATCCGGCTGGCACCCCGCATGGATCGCGCTGACGGTGCTGGGTTTCATCATGTGGTGGCCGATCGGCCTCGCACTTCTTTTCTTCACACTCGGGAGCAGAAAAATGGGTTGCTGGAGTCATAACGGCCAGAGCCGCTGGCAGGACAAGATGGAACGGATGCAGTGGAAGATGGAGCGCATGCGCTCCCGCATGGAAGAGCGCGGATTCGGCGGCGGTGGCCGTTTCGCCGGTCCGTCGAGCGGCAACCGCGCATTCGATGAATATCGCCAGGACACCCTGCGCCGGCTCGAGGAAGAGCAGGCTGAGTTCAAGGGCTTCCTCGATCGCCTGCGTCACGCCAAGGACAAGGCCGAATTCGACCAGTTCATGTCCGAGCACCGTACGCGGCCGACGCCGCCGGCCAACGACCAGCCTCAGGGATAAAGCCCCCACACCCTGACGCTGTGACGACCGCCCGCTGGCGTCAGCCAAGCGGGCGGTTTCGTGTCGAGCCAACTGGATTGCTCTTCGCAGTAACCAGAGCGTTTTCGAGCGAAGTGGATACCGGTTCGCGTGAAGAAAACGCGTCAAAAAAATAATCTAGAGCCCCGTTCCGATTCTATCGGAACGGAAAAGGCTCTACACTACGCGAATGTCTCGCTCCGTCCGGTTATTCGATCTCATTCAGGCGCTGCGTCGCCACCGCCGCGCCGTCAGCGCTGTCACACTGGCCGACGAACTCGGCGTGTCCAAACGCACCGTTTATCGCGATATCGACACCCTGATCGCCCTCGGTGCGCCGATCGATGGCGAAGCCGGCATCGGCTACATGATGAAGCCCGGCTTCGTCCTGCCGCCGCTGATGTTTACCGAGGACGAACTGGAAGCGCTGGCGCTCGGCGGGCGCTGGGTGTCGCAGCGGACCGATCCGGACCTTGCGGTCGCCGCGGAGAATGCGCTGGCGAAAATCGCCGCCGTGTTGCCGGGGCCGCTCACCGCGGCGCTCCACAATGCCAGCCTGATCAGCGCTCCGTCCCGGTCTCCGGTGGAAGACACCATCGATCCCACCGTTGTCCGGGCGTCGATTCGCCGCCAGTGCAAGCTTCGGATTGCCTATGTCGATGAAAACGGCCGGGAGACCGACCGGGTGGTCTGGCCGATCGCCCTGATTTATTACGAGTCGGTTCGCCTCCTGGTGGCGTGGTGCGAAAAGCGCGACAGCTTCCGCCATTTTCGCTCCGACCGGATCACGGATGTCGCCGAACTCGATGAGCGTTATCCGAAATCCCGTCAGGCGTTGATGAAGGCGTGGCGGGAGCAGGAGGCGATGCATCCGGGACGGGCGGCCGACACGCGGGCTGCTGCCAGAAACTGACGCCGCTCCAGGGCATGATCCCGGTATCAACACGATGCCAAGAACAGACCTGGAATAGATCATGTTTCAATATGTCGATGCGATTCGCCTGCTGATGGCCTGGTGTGAATTGCGCTGGGGTTTCGACCGCTCCGGACTATCCAATCGCTTGTTTGCCGACATGCGCGACGGAGATGGCCGCCTGTCAAGCTGCCGCAAAGCCATTCGGGGATGACCAAAAGCGATTACTCCGCCGCCCAAACTGTTGCATGATGCAAGACGTCCGCCGCTCGGTGCTCGGGCGATGACAGTTTGGTGGCGTCATGATCACGCAGAGATTCGAGTTTACCGGCGCGGAAGGCCAGCGCCTGACGGGGCAGCTGGATTTGCCGGATGGCGATCCGCGCACCTATGCGCTGTTCGCCCACTGCTTCACCTGTACGCGAAAGTCTCGCGCCGCGGTCCGGATCAGCCGTGCCCTAGCGCTGAAAGGCATCGGCGTCCTGCGTTTCGACTTTACAGGCCTCGGCGATAGCGAGGGCGATCTTTCCGACAGCGGTTTCAGCGGCAATGTGCGTGATCTGATCGCGGCCAGCGCCCATATGGCCGCCAAAGGAATGACCCCGACGCTGATGCTGGGCCACAGCCTCGGTGGCGCCGCGGCGCTGGCGGCGACCGCACAACTGCCGGATATCGTCGCGGTCGCGACGTTAGCCGCCCCGTTTGATGTCGCGCATCTCACCAAGCTGTTCGGCGACAAGCTCGATGAGATCACTGAGCGTGGCGAAGCCAAGGTCAATCTCGGCGGCACGCCCTTCACCATCCGCCGCTCCTTTATCGAGGACCTCAGGTCGCATGAAGCCGGGCAAACCATTGCACAGTTGAAGCGGCCGCTGCTGGTGCTGCACTCGCCGCTCGACCAGATCGTCGGCATCGAGAACGCCTCATCGATCTTTCTCGCCGCACGCCATCCCAAGAGTTTCGTGTCGCTTGACCATGCCGACCACCTGCTGACACAGGCGTCCGACACCGACTTTGCTGCCGATGTGATTGCTGCCTGGGCCTCGCGTTATCTGCCGGTCATGCCCGAGCAGGCCAAGGTGACGGGCGAGGATGCCGTGGTCGTCACCGAAACCGGCGCCGGCAAATTCCAGGTCGAGGTCAAGGCTGGTGGGGCGCGACTTCTGGCCGATGAGCCGGTGGATGTTGGCGGTCTCGGATCGGGGCCGGGACCGTATCAGCTGTTGAGTGCGGCTCTCGGTGCTTGCACCTCGATGACCCTGCGCATGTATGCGGACCAGAAAAAGTGGCCGCTGAAGCGGGTCGGCGTCACCGTCAACCATCACAAACGCAGCGAGGAGCCGCGCGACATCTTCACGCGCGATATCGTCGTGGAAGGGGATCTCGATGCCGCGCAGCAGGACCGGCTGATCGAAATCGCCAACAAATGCCCGGTGCATCGGACGCTGGAACGAGGATCGGTGGTGGAAACGCGCAAGGGAGCGACGTCCACGTCGGCCGAACCTGCTGAGCAACATTTCAAGGATATGGAAAAGACCTGTGACGAGCACGGCTGATCGCTGTCATCAGGGAGTCCCGGGATGAACGACGAGACCGATCCTTCGCCGAGCAAGCTGACCCGCAGCAAGCAGCGCTGGGCGAAAGAAGGCCGCTTCCTGACCGGGCGCACCGCACGGCCGGAGGAGGAGCGGCTGCCGCCGGGCCAGCATCTCACCCGTGATTGGCCGATCCTCGATCTGACCGGCACGCCCGATATCCTGCCGGAGCGATGGCGGCTCCAGGTGACCGGCGCGGTGGAGAATCCCGTGATCTGGGACTGGGCGCAATTTTTGGCCCAACCGCAGACAACGTTTGTCTCCGACATTCATTGTGTCACCACCTGGTCGCGTTATGACAACCGATGGGAGGGTCTCGCCACGCGCGACCTGCTCGAGGTCGTGCGACCAAAGCCAAACTCCGGCTTCGTGGTGCTGCATTCCTTTGATAACTACACCACGAACCTCTCGCTCGAAGACTTTGCCGCCGAGGATGCGCTGCTTGCGCATCGTTGGTCGGATGCGCCGCTGGCCGCCGATCACGGCGGTCCCCTGCGGCTGGTGGTGCCGCATCTCTATTTCTGGAAAAGCGCCAAGTGGCTGCGCAAGATTGAATTCCTCGGCAAGGATGCGCCGGGCTATTGGGAGGTCCGCGGTTATCACAATCGCGGCGACCCGTGGCAGGAGCAGCGCTACTCTGACGACTGACGTCGCTTCACCGTGGCCATGACACCTCTCTCGTCTGGGAGATGCTTGATGCAGGGTTGCGAGATAAGGCCGTGCTGCAGGATCGCGGCATGGGAGCTTCACGTCGGTGACAAGCAAGCTTTTTGCGATGAGCGTGGCCGTGACACTGGTGTTCCCGGTTGCGGCTCGGGCCCAGGATGATGCGCGCACCAAGCAGTTGCGGCTGTTATGCGCCCGGCTGTCCGGTGATTTCGCCAGCCCCTCGGGCATCATCGCCTTCCGCCGGTGTCTCAATCAGAATCCGCTCTCGGCCATGCGCCGCAATGTGTTCGGGGCGCGCGCCGGCGATGGTGCTCCCGGTAAACCCGCCCCGCCGCCACAACCGCCAAAGGGTTTTGGCCGCGACAGCCGCATTGAACTCGCGAGTGCGGTGTCGCGTTTCCAGGCGGTCGCGGGCTTCCTCTATGTCCAGACCACCGACGGCAAGCTGTGGCGGCAAACCGCCGGTACCAAGGACGGCCAAGTTGTGCTCGATTCGGTGACCTCATTCCGCGCCGTGGACGGCACCACAGTCTATGCACGCGATCCGCTGGGGCGGCTCTGGCGGGTGAGCGGTCCGGACGCGCGCCAGCAGGTCGAGACGGATGTTGCGGCGTTTCAGCCGCTCGATGCCGAGAGCGTGGTTGTGCTTGGCCAGGACGGCCGGCTTTGGCGCATCCGCGGCAACGACAAGACGCAACTCGATAGCGAGGCTGCATCATTCCAGGCGATCAATGCCACAACGACCTATATCAAGAACCGGGACGGCAACCTCTGGCGCTGGAATGGCAGTGAGCGATCGTTGATCAGTTCTGACGCTGCGGACTTTCGTATCGAAGGCGAAAACGCCTATGTGCTGACCAACGGCAGCGAGTTGTGGCGCAAGCACGGTGAGGACAAGCCGGTCAAAGTGTCCGGCAACGTACGGACGTTCCAGCCGGCGGGGCCGCGCTGGGTCTACGTCCAGATCAAGGCCGGCAGCCTGTGGCTCGGCGAAGGCCCGGACAAGCCGCATGCCTTTGTCGATTCCGATCTGCTGGATGAAACGGGCGTCCCGCCGTTCCAGGCGATCGATGCCGAGCATGTCTATGTGCTCGGCGCCGACCGCAAATTGTGGGCGGAAACCATGCCGGTGCTGGCGCCCTGATCCCGGGCCGCCGAAAGCCTCGAGATAATTTGCCGCAAGCGGTGGGCGGCACCACGCAGGCCTCGTATGAATTTTCACGGGTTGGCCGGCCTTGCACGGGCGGCGGGGCGGACTCATCTTCAGTCCTGCCTCCATCCAGTGCCGAACGCCTGATTCGCACGCTTTGCAGAAAGCCCGCCCATTGCCCGCAATCTCGATCCTCGATCTGGCGCCGGTTCCCGCAGGCGGTGTGCCGGCCGATGCGCTGCGCAACAGCCTCGATCTAGCGCAACATGCCGACGACTGGGGCTATCAGCGCTACTGGCTCGCCGAACACCACAACATGATCGGGATCGCGAGTGCGGCGACCGCCGTGGTGATCGGCCATGTCGCCGGCGGCACCCGCCGGATTCGCGTCGGCTCGGGCGGCATAATGCTGCCCAACCACGCGCCGATGGTGATCGCCGAGCAGTTCGGCACGCTGGAATCGCTTTATCCCGGCCGCATCGATCTCGGCCTCGGCCGGGCGCCGGGCACTGACCAGCGTACGGTGCGGGCGCTGCGGCGTGCGGCGGACAATTCCGATAACTTCCCGAACGATGTGCTGGAGATCCAGGCTTTCTTCGCACCGGCTCAGCCGGGGCAGGTGGTGCAGGCGGTGCCCGGTGCCGGATTGAATGTGCCGATCTGGATTTTGGGGTCCAGTTTGTTCGGCGCGCAACTGGCCGCCATGCTCGGCCTGCCTTATGCATTCGCCTCGCATTTCGCGCCCGATGCGCTGATCCAGGCACTGCAGCTCTATCGCGAGAAGTTCGAGCCATCGGAACAGCTGAAGCGGCCGTATACCATGGCCGGTGTGAATGTGATCGCGGCCGAGACCGATGCCGAGGCGCGGCGGTTGTTCACTTCGGTGCAGCAGAGCTTCACCAACATGTTTCGCGGCACCCGCGGCCTGCTGCAGCCGCCAATCGACGATATCGAGACCTACTGGACACCGGTTGAAAAACAGCAGGCCTCCGGCATGCTGCGGTATGCTTTCGTCGGGTCGCCCGACACGGTGCGGCGCGGGCTGGAGCGTTTTGTCGAGGCCACCGGTGTCGACGAAATCATGGTGGCGTCGGCGATCTACGACCACGGTGCACGGCTGCGCTCCTACCAACTGCTTGCCGACCTGGCCATCAAGCAACCTCTTGGGTCGCCCTCGCATTGATCCCATCTCGGGGCCGGCGCTGCTACCTGTGCGTGCGTCGTTGCGGCGGAACTCGTGCCGGAGAATGCCTGCGGTCGACGGCGAGCTTGACCATGCTCCGAGGGCCAAAATAGAGTTGATTGTGCGTCGCGTGAGCGATGTGCGTTTCTATCGTTCGACGCGCTAAGCTCGTTCGTTAATCTCACCAGGGAATGGCCATCTGATGATTGCCCGATGCCTCTCGGCGCTTGCCATCGCGGTGCTCGGTACGACGTCCATCGCATTCGCCGACGACACGGCGTATCCATCGAATCCCGTTCACATCATTGTCGGCTTTGCGGCAGGCGGCGCGCCGGATGCACTGGCTCGCATTGTCGGCGATCGGCTGAACCATGATTGGAAGCAGGCTGTCGTGGTCGAAAACCGCACCGGGGCTGCGGGAAACATCGCGATGGCGGCTGTCGCAAAAGCGCCCGCCGATGGTTATACGCTCGCCCTCGTGCCGGTCGGCAATGCCGCGGTCAATCCATCGCTGTTTCCCGATTTACCCTACGACATGAAGCAGTTCGCGCCGATCACGCAGATCGCGAATGTCGAGAACGTGCTGGTCGTCAGCGCCAGATCTCCGGTCAAGTCGGTCGCGGACCTGATCGCGCTGGGACGCAGCAAGGACCTGACCTACGCGACCCCCGGCGCCGGCAGCCTTGCCCATCTCGCCGCCGAACTTTTCGCGAGTTCCGCCGGCATTCGAATGACACACGTCGGCTACCGTGGCGTCGCGCCGGCGCTGACTGATGTTCTGCGCGGCGAAGTCACGATGATGTTCGCGCAGCTGTCGACTGCGAAACCGCTCATCGATGGCGGAGAGCTGCGCGCGCTCGGTGTTGCGAGCGCGGCGCGCAGCCGGGTTCTGCCTGGTGTACCGACGATCGCCGAGGCCGGCATCCCGGGATTCGAGGCGGTTTCCTGGTATGCCTTGATGGCACCAGCTGGAACGCCCGACGCGATTATTGCAAAGATCCGCAACAGTGTGGTCCAAACGATCACCGCGCCGGAGGCGGCCGCCGCTCTCGAAGCGCAGGGCGCACAACCGGTGGGCAACACTCCGGCGGAGCTCGCCAAGGTGATCGCCGCGGATACCGTGCGCTGGGCCAAGGTCATTCATGACTCCAACATCAAGATCGCCCCATGACCATGCCCCCCATCTACCTGCATTATCTCAACGCCTTCGACGTCGAGGCCCTCGCGCTGACGGATGGTGAAATCATCGCCGCCGTGGAGACGGGCCTTGCCGCACAGGGCCGGCGGGAGACGGTGATCGAGCCGCGCATGCATCTCATGCCGGATGCTTCCGTGATGGGGCATTTCAATGTGTTGCGCGGAGCCTTCCGCGCCCCGATCAACCTTGCCGGGGTCAAGGTGATCAGCGACTATGTCGACAACTACAAGCAAGGGCTTCCGTCCGAGGTCGGCCTGCTGCTGCTGATGGATCCCGGCAACGGGGTGCCGAAGGCGATTATCGATGGCAGCCATCTGACCGACATGCGCACCGGAGCGGTGACGGCGATCGGTGCGAAGCACCTGGCACGCAAGGACGCACGGGTGCTCGGCCACGTCGGGGCTCGAGGTACGGCCTACTGGAATGTGCGGCTGCTCGATCACCTGTTCGATTTTGAGGAAATCCGCGTGCATTCGCGCCGGCCGGAAAGCCGCGACGCGTTCGCGGCCCGCCTTGCGCGGGATCTCGGCAAGCCGGTGACGGCCACGGAGGATTGGCAGTCCTGCGTCGAAGGCGCTGACATCGTGGTGGAAGCCTCGCGCCTGCCCGAGCCGGCTCCGATGCTCAAGACCGACTGGATCAAGCCCGGCGCGCTGGTGGTTCCCTATGGTACGATGAGTGCCGTCGAACTGTCGTTGACCGACATCATGTCGAAGATGGTGGTGGACGACTGGGGCCAGTGCAAATCGGGGCAGTTCGGTTCGCTGCGCGCCCATGTGGAGCAGGGCAAGCTCTCCGAGGCGACGCTGCACGCCGAGCTCGGCGAAATCGTCGCCGGCAGCAAGAGCGGGCGTGAACGCGATGACGAGACGATCCTGTTCTGGCACAGGGGCCTTTCGCTGTCGGATATCGCGCTGGGACATGCCATGCTGGAGAAGGCGGCGCGCCTCGGCATCGGCCATCGCCTGCGCTATGCGTGATGCGGCTTGTCGTTAACGCGCGAATGTATTCGGCCACGCCAGCGGTGAAGGCCGCATGGCAGGCCCTGTTCGGCTGGGTGTCTGCCAACTCCGGTATTGAATTGGACTATGTCGATCATGCCGCGCCCGCTCCTCTCGAAACGCTGTGGGCGCGCGATGATCTCGGCGCGGTGCTGATGTGTGGATTTCCGTTCGCTTCGGCCGCGGAGAGGCCATGGCTTCTTGCCGCACCGGTGCCCTCATCCGCGCGTTATGCCGCAAGGCCACAATATTGCACGGACTTCATCGTTCGTGCGGACGGCCCCTTCGTCACATTGCAGAATACGTTCGGCGGACGTATCGGCTGGACCGTCACGCATTCTCAATCGGGCTATAATGCCGTCAGGCATCACTTCGCCGAACTGGACTCCGTGCCGGGATATGCGCGGTGGACCGGCCCGCTGATCACGCCGCGTCGCGTGATCGATGCGATCATTGACGGCACGATCGACGTCGGGCCGCTGGATTCCTGGTTTCACGATCTGCTCAAGCGCCACGCTCCGGATGTCGCGTCACGGATACGAGTCGTTGCGTCAACCGAAATGGCCCCGATTCCGCCTCTGGTTGCTTCCCGATCGATCGACGCCGACATCGTATCGCAGCTGCGCCAGTCGCTTCTGACGTGCCACACGGCTCAGGCAATGATAGCGACGCTCGATACGCTTCTGCTGTCACGCTTCGCGGCGGTCGATGCCGGCGACTATCAGGTCCTGACATCCTGGGCCCACGATGCTGATGCCAGAGGTGTTTTTGCGCCGGGCTGATGGCCGGCCGCGCCGCGCTCGCGGCGTTTTCAGCGCCTGCGCCGCCTTTCCAGATGGATATCGAGGGCGGTCTTCAGCAGCACCAGCACCACCAGCGGCGCGGCGCTGCCGATCTGCATCGCCACGAGACCGCCCCCAATGATCGCGACATGCATCAGCATGATGCGCTGGTAGAAGCCACCGACAATGGCATCGGTGCCGGTGGGCTGTGGCTGCGGGCGACGGAACACGAAGCGGTTGACGACATCGTTCACGAACACCGCGCCGCGCGCGACAAACAGCGCAAGCAAAGGCAGCCACAGCCCCTTGCCGATCACGATCAGGCGGATGAAATCGCGGGCGTCATGGAGCTGCGCCTTCCAGGCACCGGAGAACAGTGCCCACAGGAAGACCATGTGCGCCGACATGAAGATGCCGGCATGCACCATAAAGAAGCCGGCGAGCCCGACGGCGGAGAGCAGGCTTCGCCCCGCCCCGGTGCTGCCCGCCTGCGAGAAGGCGAGGATTCGCAGGATCATCCAGAAGCCGAAAACAGCGGTTTCCAGCCAGTACAGGCTGAGCAGCACGAAAGCATCCCAGTCCCACCACAGGATTCCGGCGATCGGAACGAGATTGGAGGCAATCAGGATCGCGACCGGCAGCAGACCGGCTCGGGTTTCGCGCTGATCGGCTGTGGGGACGATGGACATGCGGTGGCCTGCGATGGGTCGCGAACAGCCTAGCCCGAACCGGGGCATGATGCCCATGCCGGGGAGGACATTGTCATCGCACTGCTGCGATGGCATACCGATCCGCATGACGTATCGTGCAGCCTTCACATCGTGGTGGCGCTCCTGTCCGGAGCGGCACATCGTCATGTCCTGAGACGACCGTTGCCGCCGGAAGGCGGCCCGGTCGACGATCACCTCATCGCGAGACCCGATCACCATCTTCCCCTTGCGGCGGCTGAAGAGGAATCGTCCATGCCGTCCATCGCGCCCCGCATCAGCGCATCCCGTATCGGCCTGTTGCCCGTGAGGCTGCTCGCCTGGATCGGCCGCCAGGGCGCGCGCGCGATCGCGGCGCTGGTGTTCATCGGTCTCGCCGTTCCGCCGCTGGGCGCGATCCTGAAACCCTATGTGACCCCTGCGGTCTTCATCCTGTTGTGCATCTCCTTCATGCGGCTCGATGCCGATGCCATGCGCGGCTATCTGAAGCGCCCCGGATTGGTCATAGCCGCAACCGTCTGGACCACCATCGTGGTGCCGATGATCGCGGGCCTGATCTCGGTCGGCACGGGATTCAACACCCTCTCGCCAGGTCTTTTTCTTGGGGTGATGCTGCAGATGGTGGCCTCGCCGATGATGGCGGCGCCCGCGCTTGCCGCGCTGATGGGCTTCGATGCGACCCTGGTGCTGGTCACACTGGTGACCGGCACGGCGCTGATACCGCTGACCGCGCCGATATTCGCCCACGTTTTTTTCGACGGCGCGCTGACGCTGTCGCCACTGGCGCTGGGCGGCAAGCTGCTGGCGATCCTGGGCGGGGCGCTTCTGGTGGCGGCGCTGGTCCGATGGCTGGCTGGCGCGGCGGCGATCGCGCGTCACAAGCAGCCGATCGACGGCCTTAATATTCTGGTGCTGCTGGTGTTCGTCTCAGGCGTGATGGAGAACGTCGCCGCCACCTTTTGGGCGGAGCCGCTGAAGATGCTCGGCCTCACGCTGTTGGCCTTTGCGGTGTTCCTGGTTCTGCTTGGGCTCACGGTCCTGGTGTTCCGTGGTTTGGGTCGTCCCAAGGCGATGGCGCTGGGATTGATGGTCTGCCAGCGCAACATGGGTCTGATGATGGCGGCCACCGATGGCGCCCTGCCGGGCCTGACCTGGCTGTATTTTGCGCTCAGCCAGTTCCCGATCTATCTCTCGCCGCTGCTGCTCAAGCCGCTTGTGGGACGGGGCGTCGACACTGATCGCTCGTGACCCCGTGGCGGTCGACGCCTGGAAGTCATCAACCGGTCGATGCCCATGGCGATGGCGATGCCAGCCAGGTAACACACGATATCCCACCAGGAGAAAAACCGGCCGATCAGCAGCACGCCGAACGTGGTGCGGCGAAACGCGTCGAGCCAGCCGAAGTGCACAAGCTGGCTGAATTCCGTGGCGATGGCGATCAAAGCGGTGATCGCGGTCCTGCGGAGCAGCGGTTGTATCGGGATCAGGCTGGCGACGGCGACATAGACCATCGCGCCCCAGATCACCGAGCCGGAAGACTTTGCGACGACCGGCGGCAAGCCCAACACGGGCGCACGCGAGAGAAGCCCTGCGCCTATCAAAAGGCAGCACACCAGCAGGTAGATCGTGCGGCTAGTGCCCCGCATCCGAAGTTCGTGATACATCGCAGCACTCTCTGACACGAACTTCGGATGCATCAGGGGCACTAGCAAATCTATGATTCTAGTACCGCTTTTCGATCTGAAGTCCCTGGGACGAGTTTGCGGCAAGTGGTGCAGGGACTTCAGATCGGCGGTACTAGGCTTCATTCAAGCGCTTGTCCTGTCGCGGCACAGAGGGAACGGAGGCTTCGTTCGCCTCAAAGCGCTGCGGGGGATTGATCAGCGCCACCATGGCATAACTGATGATCTGCAGCAGAAACCACGATCCCAATTTGCCGAAGGACACCGGCGACAAGACCTGCATCTGGTTTGGATAGACCCAGGTCCGGGTGAAGGTGCCGATATTTTCTGACAGCCAGATAAAAACCGCGACCAGCAAAAAGCCGAGCAACAGCGGCATGGTCCGATAGCTGCGCCAGACTTTGAAATAGATGCGGGTGCGCGCAAACAGCAGGATAGTTGCTGCGAACAGCCCGATCCGGATGTCTGGCAGATAGTGATGAGAGAAGAAATTGACGTAGATCGCGAGACTCAGCACGACGAGAGCCCATTGCGGCGGATGGTTGCTGAACCTGAAATCGAACAGGCGCCACACGCGGCAGAGATAGCTGCCGATACAGGAGTACATGAAGCCGGTGAACAGCGGCACGCCGCCGATACGAAGAAGGCTGGGCTCCGGATAGACCCAGGAACCGACCGAGGTCTTGAACAGCTCCATCACCGTGCCGGTGACGTGGTAGAGCAGAATGATCTTGGCCTCGTCGAGCGTCTCCAATCGGCTGGCCAGGAGAATGACCTGAACGAGCAGGGCGCTCAGGAACAGGAAGTCGTAGCGCGCCAACGGCAGCCAGTCGGGATAGGCGTACCGCGTTCCGATCAGGAGCATCACCATGATACCGCCGAACAGGCAGGCCCAAGCCTGTTTCAGGCCGAACCGAAGGAACTCATAGAGAAAAGCGGAGATGGGGGTGCGGGCCATCCGTGCGGCAAGCCGGCGCTCCCCGGCAATAAAGCGCGCAATCGGGGGCCATTGGCTGGCGGCGGACGCCGGCTGATCCGTCGGGATGTTCAATGAAACGTCGCTGTCTGATGACGGGCGGGAGGGGCTGGCCGGACTTTAAGGCCTTGGCGGGGATGGTCAAACCGTCGCATTTCGGTGCCACGGTAACCTCGCATTAACCACGATGAGCGTCTGGTTAGGGGGCGGAAATCGTGCCGACAGCCCTTGTTTTGACATGTTGCCGGGGACATTGGGGGCAAGCTCCGGGATGGGCTTTTCCCATGCGACATGAATGACTTGGTGAAGAGGCCCGGCGTGCGGGCTTTGCAGCCCGAGTTGGCGTCAGGTGTGATCGTCGCAATCGACCGGCATTGCGGGCCGGTCCGGAGATGAAATTCGCTGTGGACCAATTGAAGGGATATTGCCGATGAATCCAGCCGACGTCGCACAGTCGGCTCTGCCGATGGCCTCGGCCGACGTGTCGTTGATCGCTCTGTTCTGGCAGGCTCACTGGATCGTGAAAGGCGTCATGCTGGGGCTTCTGGCGTGTTCCGTCTGGGTTTGGGCGATCGCGATCGACAAAGTTTTTCTGTTTGCGCGCACCAAGCGGGCGATGGATCGTTTCGAGCAGGCGTTCTGGTCGGGGCAGTCGATCGAGGAGCTTTACCGCGGCCTCTCCGCCAAGCCGACCCATTCGATGGCAGCGCTGTTCGTGGCGGCGATGCGCGAGTGGAAACGCTCGTTCGAAAGCCAGGCCAAGTCGTTCGCCGGCCTGCAGATGCGGATCGAAAAGGTCATGGACGTATCGATCGCCCGCGAGGTCGAGCGGCTGGAACGGCGGCTGCTGGTGCTGGCGACGGTCGGCTCCGCGGGGCCGTTTGTCGGCCTGTTTGGAACCGTCTGGGGCATCATGTCGAGCTTCCAATCGATCGCTGCCTCCAAGAACACGTCGCTGGCGGTGGTGGCGCCCGGTATCGCGGAGGCGCTGTTCGCTACCGCAATCGGCCTTATCGCTGCCATCCCGGCGACTATTTTCTACAATAAGTTCTCGTCCGAGGTGAACAAGCAGGCCCAGCGCCTGGAGGGGTTCGCCGACGAATTCTCTGCGATTCTGTCACGACAGATCGATGAACGTGCATGAGATTGTGCGTGGTTGGGGAATCCGTACGAAGGGTGCCGGGGTGGTCCGGGATGGGTGTTTCCAGAGGTAGCCGCTAGATGGGGATGGGCGCAGCAGGTGCGGGTGGAGGCGGACGGCGGCGTGGTCGCGGTCACCGTCGCGCCAATGTCATGGCCGAAATCAACGTCACCCCGATGGTCGACGTGATGCTGGTGCTGCTGATCATCTTCATGGTGTCGGCGCCGCTGCTCACTGTGGGCGTGCCGCTCGACCTGCCGCAGACCCAGGCCAAGAGCCTCGACAACGACAAGGAGCCGCTGACGCTGTCGGTGAATCTGAAGGGCGAGGTGTTCCTGAACGACACCGCAATTCCGATCGACGAGCTGGTGCCCAAATTGAAGGCGGTTACCGACGCCCGCAACGGCCTGGACGAGCGTATATTCGTGCGCGGCGACCGCAAGGTCGACTACGGGACGGTCATGAAAGTGATGGGGCGGCTGTCGGCGGCGGGCTTCAAGCGCGTGGCGCTGGTGACAGAGGTCGAGCAGGGGACCTGACGTGAAGATCGGCAAGATCGAGATCGACAAGACGCTGCTGGCCTCGGTGGGCTTGCATCTGCTTGTGCTCGGTTGGGGCGTCGTGTCGTTCTCGACGCGGTCGCTCGAGGCGGCTCCGACCGAGTCGATGCCGGTTGACATCATCTCCGCCGATCAATTGTCCAAGATCACCGCCGGCACCAAGTCCGGCAAGAAGGAAAACCCGAAACCGCTGGTCGAGAAGGTCGCCGACGCCACGCCACTGGACGATCAGGTCGGCAAGATCGACGACAAGAAACAAGTGGTGACGGCAACAGCTCCAGAACCGCCACCCAAGCCGGTGGAAAAGCCGGTCGAGAAAAAGCCCGACCCGCCGAAGCAGGCGGAGAAGAAGGACGAGCCGAAGCCGGTCGAGCAGAAGAAGCCGGAGCCGAAGGTCGATCCGATCGCGGAAGCTCTCAAGAAGGACACCAGCAAGAAGCCTCCGCCGCCGAAGCCTGAGGCCAAGGCGGCTCCCCCGCAGCCGCCGCAACCGAAACAGGACTACAAGTTCGACCAGACCAAGATCGCCGCCCTCATCGACAAGCGCGATCCGTCGCGCCAGTCCATCACCGGTGCGACGCTGAATGCGTCCGCGTCGCTCGGCACGGCGCGCGGTACGGCGCAGACCCTGTCGCAGTCCGAGATGGACGCGATGCGGGCGCGGCTGGCGAGCCTCTGGAATATCCAGCCTGGCACCGAGAAACCCGAGGAACTGTTCGTGACGGTGCGGATTCGCTTGACGCCGGATCGCAGGCTCGCCGGTCCGCCGGAAGTGGTGTCTCACGGCAATTCGCCGCGCTACCAGGCGGCCGCGGATGCCGCTGTGCGGGCGGTGTTGCAGGGCCAGCCGTACAACATGTTGCGTGACCAGACTTACGAACAATGGAAATTCATGGACATCGATTTTGATCCGAAAACGATGTTTCGAAGCTAATTTTTGACTGGAATGAGCTGACGAATGCCGACGACGTTTTCCTCGATGCCCGCCCTGATGCTTTCGCGACGAGATGTTTTGATGGGCGGCGCCGGTGCCGCGGCGGGCCTGTTGCTGCCGCGCTTTGCGCAGGCGCAGACAAAGCTGCAAGTTCAGCAAGGACAGATCGCACCGTTGGTGATCGCGATCCCGAACTTCGTTGCCGGCTCGCCGTCGGACGGCGAGGTGGGCGCGGGGGTCTCCCAGGTCATCACCAACAATCTGCGGCGCAGCGGATTGTTCGCGCCGATCGACCAGGCGGCGTTCATCGAGAAAATCTCGAACATCGATGCCGCGCCGCAATTCCAGAGCTGGCGCACCATCAATGCGCAGGCGCTGGTGACCGGCCGCATGACCAAGCAGCCCGACGGGCGGCTGAAGGCCGAGTTTCGGCTGTGGGATGTGGTGTCGGGCCAGCAGCTGACCGGCCAGCAGTACTTTACCTCGCCGGAATACTGGCGCCGCATCGCTCACATCATCTCGGACCAGATCTATGAGCGGCTGACCGGCGACAAGGGTTATTTCGACAGCCGCGTGGTGTTCATCGACGAGACCGGGCCGAAGGAGCGCCGCGTCAAGCGACTGTCGGTGATGGATCAGGACGGCGGCAATGTACGTTATCTGACCAATGGCAAGGACCTGGTGCTGACGCCGCGGTTTTCGCCGTCGACCCAGGAAATCACCTATATGGAGTTCGGCCAGGGCGATCCGCGGGTTTATCTCCGCAACGTCGAAACCGGTCAGAGCGAAATCGTCGGCAATTTTCCCGGCATGTCGTTCGCGCCGCGCTTTTCGCCGGACGGCCAGCGCATCATCATGAGCCTGCAGCAGGGCGGCAATTCCAACCTGTTCGTAATGGACCTGCGCTCCAAATCGACGACGCGGCTCACCGATACCCCGGCCATCGACACCTCGCCGTCCTATTCGCCGGATGCCGCGCGCATCTGTTTCGAATCCGATCGCGGCGGCAAGCAGCAGATTTACGTCATGCCGGCGACCGGTGGCGCGGCACAGCGCATCTCGTTCGGCGAGGGCAGCTATTCGACGCCGGTGTGGTCGCCGCGTGGCGATTACATTGCGTTTACCAAGCAGGGCGGCGGCCAATTCTCCATCGGCATCATGAAGCCGGACGGCAGCGGGGAGCGTCTGCTGACGTCGGGCTATCATAATGAGGGGCCGACGTTCGCGCCCAACGGCCGCGTTGTGATGTTTTTCCGCGATCAGGGCGCCGGCCCCTCGCTGTTTACGGTCGGCATCGACGGGCGCAACGAACTGAAGCTGCCCACCCCCGGTTTTGCCTCCGATCCGGCCTGGTCGCCGCTGCTATCGTAAACAGAATTGGCAAAATCGAGTCCGATCGGACCATTCCGGCACGACCATGCCGGCCCATATTGCTGTTATTCTGGGCATTTCCCGAGGCGTCCGGTAACGTGAATACCTCTCGGTAACGATATTCCCTCAGGAATGCTTCATGAGCTGCGGCTAAGACTGGACGCGTCGACACCCGTAAACGACGCGAACCCATGCAACTGGCCGAACTCAAAAACGTGCCGAGCGAAAAGACGCTGACGCCCGCGATCTATGCGGCGTTGGTCGATTCGCTATTCCAGAATTCGGTCGCGATGTTCGCCGGCGCGCTGTGCGCAGCCATCGCGGCGGTGATGACGGCCTACAAGACCGGCAACAACCTGCTCTGGCCCTGCGCGCTCCTGATCATCGCGATCGGGACGGTCCGTGCCTTCGAGATGCACAAATACGCGCAGCGGCAAGTCCCGCTGGATGCGCTGGAAGCGGAAAAATGGGAGAGCCGCTACCAGATCGGCGCCGGGCTCTATGCCAGCGCGCTCGGCATCTGGTGCCTGGTGGTTCTGCTCGGCAGCGACGATCCCGTGGCCCACATGCTCTGCACCGCGGTCACCGTCGCCTATACGGCGGCGGGATCGGGCCGTAATTATGGACGCCCCGGCATCGCGCAGTTGCAGATCATCCTGGCCTGCGGGCCGATGTCGCTCGCGCTGCTGCTGCACGGCGATATCTATTATGTCGGGTTTGCGTTCCTGAACCTGCTGTTTTTCGTCGGGCTTCGCCGCATCACGCTCAGTCTGCAGCAGGTCTATGTGAAGGCGCTGGTCGCCAGCGAACGCGTCACCTCGATCGCCGAGCAGTTCGATACGGCGCTCAACAACATGCCGAATGGCCTGTGCATGTTCGGCGCGGACGGACGGCTCGCCGTCATGAACAATTGTTTCACCGACATGCTCCGGGTGTCGAGCGACCTGGTGCATCGTGGCGCCACCGTACGCGAGGTTGCGGCGGCGTGCGTCATCGCCAAGACGCTGTCGGCGCCCAGCGCCAATGCCATCGTCGCCGAAATCGAGGGTTTCCGGGCGGCGAACATCACCACTTTCGACCCTGGCACGACCCCGGAGCGTGCGCTGGAATGGACATTTCAGCCGATGACCGGTGGCGGAACGGTGGCGCTGGTTGAGGACATCACCGAGCGGCGCAGCGCGGAAGCCAAGATCAATCACATGGCGCGCTTCGACGAATTGACCGGGTTGCCCAACCGGCTGAATTTTCGCAATGAAATTCAGCGCATGCTTTCGGCCTCGACCGGCCCGGCGCTGTCGGCGCTGCTATTCGTCGATCTCGATCAGTTCAAGCAGGTCAATGATACGCTCGGACATCCCTGCGGCGACCGGCTGTTGTGCACGGTGGCCGATCGGCTGCGCGAGATGCTGCGGCCGGAGGATTTCGTCGCCCGGTTCGGCGGTGACGAGTTCGTGGTGTTTCAGCACAAGATCAAATCGATCGAGGATGCGGCCACGCTGGCCCGCCGGGTGGTCAACCGCCTGAGCGAGCGTTACGAGATCGATCACCATTTGGTCGAGATCGGCGCCAGCATCGGCATCGCGACAACCTCGTCCAGCGGCGCGAATGTCGACGTGCTTCTGAAAAACGCCGACATGGCGCTCTATCGCGCCAAGGGCGACGGCCGCGGCACGTTCTGTTTCTTCCGTGAGGAAATGGCGCAGACGGTGGAGACCCGCCGCACCCTGGAGCTCGAACTGCGCAACGCGCTCGCCAATGAAGAGTTCGAGCTGTACTATCAGCCGCTGGTCAACCTCAAGTCGGGGCGGATCTCGACCTGCGAGGCGCTGCTGCGCTGGAACCATCCGGAGCGCGGCTTCGTGCCGCCGTCCGATATCATTCCGGTGGCCGAAGACATGGGCCTGATCGTCGATCTCGGCCGCTGGATCCTGCGCAAGGCCTGCATGGAGTGCATGCAGTGGCCGTCCGCGGTCAGCGTCGCCGTCAATTTCTCGCCACAGCAATTCCATCGTCGCGATGTCTTGAGCGATATCCGCTACGCCCTCGAAGTCTCGGGGCTGCCCGCCCACCGGCTCGAGATCGAGATCACCGAGTCCTCACTGCTGCGCAACACGCAGTGGACGCTGGATGTGCTGGCGCAGCTGCGCGCCGCCGGCGTGCGCATCTCGCTGGACGATTTCGGAACCGGGTATTCGAGCCTCAGCTATCTCAACAATTTCCCGCTGCAGAAGGTCAAGATCGACCGTTCGTTCCTGGAGGGAATCGACAAGGATCGCCCGCTGACGCTGTTGCGCGGCGTGGCGCGGCTCAGTGCGGATCTTGGCATGGCCGTCGTGGTGGAAGGCGTCGAGACCAACGACCAGCTCGAGCTGATCGGCATCGAGGGAACCATCACCGAGGCCCAGGGCTACTTGTTCAGCCCACCCGTTCCGGCACATCAGATTCGCCAGTTGCTGAATGCCTCTCACGGACGCCGCCTCAAGGAGGTTCGATCGGCAGGTGAGACGACACGGTCGCTGGCCTGACGATTCCTCTTTGATTTCCGGGCTTCAGGCCGGTCCGCAGCTGAGACCGGAACGATCTCAGCCATTGGTCGACCCGCGTGGGTTAACCCTAAACACTAACCCTAAACGAACGGGGCCTTTGCAGGTGCGTTAATAAACCGTTAACATTTTACCCGTTCCGGCTGAAAGCTCGCATGGTGCGGGATGCAATTGCAGGTGGTGCCGTCGTGCACGCGAATACAAATCCCCAACAACGTCATCTGGATATCCTGAATCACGTGGACTACCGGCTTGCCGAAACAGACGCGGACAAAGAGGAAATCTATCAGCTGCGCTATCGTGCCTATCTGAACGAAGGTGCGATCGAACCCCGGGCCGATGCCAGATTGACCGACCGCTTTGATGATCTCAGGAATTCCTGGATCTTCGGTATTTACGTCGACGGCGTTCTCGCCAGCTCCATTCGGATCAGCGTGGCGACGCCGGATAATCCGCTCACGCCGGCCGTCGATGCTTTTGCCGATCTGCTGGAGCCGGAATTGGCCAAGGGGAAAATCATCGTCGATCCGAACCGGTTCGTCGCCGATCCCGTTCGCGCCAAGCGTTTTCCCGAATTGCCATATGTGACAGTTCGTCTTGGCTATGTGGCCTGCGCCTATTTCGAGGCCGATATCGGCACGGCGACCGTGCGCAGGGAGCATCAGGCGTTCTATCGCCGGGTCTTCCTGCAGAATGCGCTGTGCGCGCCGCGGCGCTATCCGACCCTGACCAAACCGCTCAGCCTGATGGCGGCCGATTATGCGGTCGTGCGCGAGAGGATCTTCGAGCGCTATCCCTATTTCCGGTCGACCTTCTTTGAGCGGCGCATGCTGTTCGAGCGCCGCCTCGAGCCGGCGACCGAAGCGATCATGCAGCTCTCCGAGCCTGCGATGGGCGATGCGTCCCTCGCGCCGCGCTCCTGAAGCCCGTATCCTTCGGCCACGGTCCTCGCGAGATGGCCTGGACACCGTTCCGAGGTCGGGCAAGATCGCGCGAGTGTCCCGAATCCGAAATTTGCATCACTCAATCGCAGCTTCGGAGCGAACTTCGGATTCGACCAGCACACCGGACCGGGTGCGGTTGACGCCGTCGATGGCACAGGGCTTGCTTCGAATGGTCTGAAAATTCGAAACGGAGTGCGCGTGACATGACCACCGCAGACATTGCCATCCCGCCGCTGTCGGCGAAACCCGCTCCGCTTTACAAGTCGTTGTTTCTGCAGGTTCTTGTCGCGTTGCTGCTGGGCATCGTGATCGGCATGGCATGGCCGGATGTCGCGATCGGTCTAAAGTTCTTCAGCGATGGCTTCCTGAAGCTGATTTCGATGATCGTGTCGCCGATCGTGTTCTGCGTCGTGGTGCATGGCATCGCCGGTACCGGCGATCTGAAGAAAGTCGGCCGGGTCGGGGTGAAGGCGCTGGTCTATTTCGAGGTCATGACAACAGTGGCGCTCGCGCTCGGCATTCTTCTCGCTTATGTGTTCGGCCCCGGCCACGGGATGAACATCGACACCTCGACCCTCGACCCCAAGGCGCTCAACACCTATGCCGATAATGCCCACAAGCTGCAGGGCGGCGGTCTGAGCGCTTTCATCCTCAACATCATTCCGTCCACCTCGTTCGATGCGCTGGCGCGTAACGACGTGCTCCAGGTGTTGTTCTTCGCGGTGCTGTTCGGCGTTGCCCTGTCGCTGGTGGGCGAAAAGGGCGAGCCGGTCGGACGGGTGATCGAAGCGGCATCGAGCGTGCTGTTCAAGGCAATGGGACTGATCGTGCGTCTGGCACCGCTCGGCGTGCTCGGGGCGGTGGCTTACACAGTCGGCCGCTACGGCGTCGGATCGCTCAAGCAGCTCGTCTCGCTGGTCATGTTGTTCTATGTCGCGGTCGCGTTCTTCGTGCTGATCGTGCTCGGTGCCGTGATGCGGCTGGCCGGTCTCAGCATCTTCAAGTTCCTCGGCTATCTGCGCGAGGAGTTGACCATCGTGCTGGCGACGGCGTCGTCGGACGCGGTGTTGCCGCAGGTGATGCGCAAGCTGGAGGCCATGGGCGTCAAGCAGTCGGTGGTCGGCCTGGTGATCCCGACCGGCTATTCCTTCAACCTCGACGCGTTTTCGATGTATTTGACTCTGGCGGTGGTCTTCATCGCACAGGCCACCAACACGCCGCTGTCGACCGGCGATCTGCTGCTGGTGCTGGCGATCTCGCTGGTCACCTCGAAGGGCGCCCATGGCGTGCCCGGCTCGGCCATCGTCATTCTTGCGGCGACACTGAATGCCGTTCCCACCATTCCGGCCATCGGCCTTGTGCTGGTGCTGTCGGTCGACTGGTTCATCGGCATGGCCCGGGCCGTCGGCAACCTGATCGGGAACTGCGTCGCCACCGTCGTCATCGCGGCCTGGGAAAAAGATCTCGACCGCGACAAGGCAATCAAGGTGTTGAACGGGGACATCGCCGTCGATCTGACGGCGTCCTGAATCTCAAATCTCAGGACTTTTCGGCCTTGCCGCGCAAGTTCCGGCCGATTTGATGTGCGCCTGATCGGCCACATGTCGCGATTTCCTGCGTCCACGCGACGGGGCTTCACCGTCGCGCCATATTTGCCACCCATTAACCATTCCAGTTGCTTTACGCCGATTCAGGGCATTTGAACGGGTCCGGCAAGGTCTCATCAAGGTTGACGGAACGTTCGTTTAACCATCGCCCTGTAGACCGGTCTCACGAGTTCGAAGTTCGCTTGCGTGTGGCGTTGCTGCCGCAAGTGCGCCTTGAAATAAGGACTGAATCGCCGCAGGGCGGTGTTGTAGAACGCGAGCGTGGAGGCTCCGGAATGATGAATCAGATGCGTATCCTCCAGGGATTCAATGGATTGAAGCTGGCCGCCGTACTGGTCGTGGCGCTGTCGATGGGCGCCTGCGCCAACAAGAATGGCATGAACGGCGCCGACGGCGGTGCCATGGCGGGCGCGGCTACCCCGGGCAGCCAGCAAGACTTCGTGGTCAATGTCGGCGACCGCGTGTTCTTCGAAAGCGACCAGACCGAGCTGTCGCCGCAGGCGATCGCGACCCTCGACAAGCAGGCGCAGTGGCTGCAGTCCTACAATCGTTATGCCTTCACCATCGAAGGCCATGCGGATGAACGCGGTACCCGCGAATACAACATTGCGCTCGGTGCGCGTCGCGCCCAGTCGGTTCGCACCTATCTCGCCTCGCGCGGCATCGATCCGAGCCGGATGCGCACGATCTCCTACGGCAAGGAGCGCCCTGTGGCGGTGTGTAACGACATCTCCTGCTGGTCGCAGAACCGCCGTGCGGTCACCGTGCTGAACGCCGGCTCGTAAACGATTCCAGATCGAGAGACTGTGATTGCTGCCGGCGCCCAAGGGGCGCCGGTTTTGTGTCTGATGGTCTCAGACCCTTTGTAAAAGCCACATTTTCGGCGTAGTGCATGCCTCAATAAACGGCTGCGACTGAACCTTATTGATCAGGCAAAAATGTCATTCAAATTTCATACGCTGGCCGCCACCTTGATGGTGATCATGGCGGCTATCGCGCTGCCCGTTCATGCCGTTGCGCAGATGTCGGGACAGATGTCCGACGACGACAACGATCCGCAGCGGGTCGAGCGTCTGGAAAACCAGATCCGCCAACTCACGGGACAAAACGAAGAGTTGCAGTACCGCAACCGCCAGCTGGAAGAGCAGATCAGGCAGTTGCAGGCCGGGCAGGGCCAGCCAGCCGCGCCTGGCGTTGCCGCCAATCAGCCGGTCGCGCAGCCCCCGCAGCAAACCTATCAACAACCGCCCCAGCAGCAGACCTATCAACAGCAACCGTATCCGCAACAGACCTACCAGCCGCCGCCGCCAATCCAGCAGTCGGCGGCTCCGGTCAGGCAGGGCGGCCGGCGCAACGATGCGTTCGATCCGAACCAGAATCCGAACGCGCCGGGCGCGCCGCGGGCGCTGGGCGGCGGCCAGTTGCCGATCGATCCCAATGCCCAGGTTGCTGCCCCACCGATCGGTGCACCGGGCGGGCGCGGGGCGGGCGAGCCGCTCGATCTCGCCAACACTGCTCCGGGTGGCGCGGCTGCGCCGGGCGGATTGACCACTCTGCCGCCGGGAGCGACGCCGAAGGACGAGTTTGATCTCGGCATCGGTTATATCCAGCGCAAGGATTATGCGCTGGCGGAAGAAACCATGCGCAATTTCGTGCAGAAGTATCCGAGCGACCGGCTGATGGCCGATGCGCAGTACTGGCTGGGCGAAAGCATGTTCCAGCGGCAGCGCTATCGCGACGCCGCGGAATCCTTCCTGAACGTCACGACCAAGTTCGAAACCTCGGCGAAGGCCCCGGATGCCCTGCTGCGGCTCGGGCAGTCGCTCGCCGCGCTTAAGGAAAAGGAAGCCGCCTGTGCGGCGCTGGGCGAAGTCGCGCGCAAGTATCCCCGTGCGTCGGCCGGGGTGAAGCAAGGCGTCGATCGCGAACAGAAACGCGTGAAGTGCTAGACTGATCCGGAAAGGCGATTAGCGACTTTCCGGGATAGCCATGGTTCGAGACGATTCGACGCCGATCACCGCCACTGAGGCCAGACAGCTTTTCGCCGACCTCAGGGATCTCCCAGCGATCGTCCTTGCCGTTTCCGGCGGCCCGGACTCGGTTGCCCTGATGGTTTTGGCCGCACGCTGGCGCAAGGCGATCAGGCGCGGGCCGAAGCTGATTGTCGTGACGGTCGATCACGGCCTGCGCCACGAAGCCGCGGCTGAGGCGCGCGCAGTCAAGATCCTGGCGACGTCGCTCGGTCTGGCGCATCACACCCTGCGCTGGCGCGGCGCCAAACCGGATACCGGTGTGCCGTCGGCGGCGCGCGATGCGCGCTACCGGCTGCTGGCGCGACTGGCGCGCGACCATGACACCGTGCATGTGCTGACCGCACACACCCGCGACGACCAGGCCGAGACCGTGCTGATGCGGTTGTCGCGGGGCAGTGGCCTCGTGGGGCTTGCAGCGATGGCGCGGCAGTCGGAGCGCAACGGTGTGACGCTGGTGCGGCCCTTGCTCGATGTCCCCAAGGCGCGTCTTTTAGCTACCCTCGACAAGGCGAAGATCGCCTATGCGACCGATCCGACCAACCATGACACTGCCTTCACGCGGCCGCGGCTGCGTGCACTGATGCCTGTGCTCGCCCGGGAGGGCTGCGATGCGCGCAATCTGGCGCGGCTGGCCTCACGTCTGGCGCGCGCCAATGTGGCGCTCGAGGCTCTCACCGACGCGGCCGAGCGCGCGCTGGTCCAGGTGGATCGCAAGTCGCAGCGATCCGAATTCGATGCCGAAGGCTTTTTCACGACGCCCGAGGAGATTCGTGTCCGCCTGCTGATGCGGGCGATCGATCGGGCGGGTCATGAAGGCCCGGCCGAACTGGGCAAGACCGAAGCGCTGCTGAGTGCCCTGACCGCGGCACGCACCGCCGGTAAAATGATGGCTCCCGTCAGGCAGACCCTTGCCGGCGCGATTGTCAGTTTGGCCCGGAATCTGATTGTCGTGAGCGCCGCGCCGCCGCGCCGGCCGGTCCAAACCGCAAAATCCGGTGGCAAACCTTAACCACAGGTGGGACGGACACCCCATTCGCCCTTATTTCACCTGGAATAGCGGTAGAATGCGCTAAATAGTCCCAAGTGGTTCCCTTGGCAGTAGCCGGGCGGGCACCTAGATTGTATCCCTGTAGCGGGTGCTCCGAATTCGGGGAACTTTTGCCCAGCGCACGAGGCAGGAAACTGATAAGTCGGCGAGAGCCTCGGCGGAATGCGTCGACGACCCAAGCTTTTTGAAGGACATACGGTTGCGGTCCGCGCAGCCACGAAGGAATCCGAATGAACGCCAATCTGCGCAACTTCGCCCTCTGGGTCATCATCGTCTTGCTGCTGTTGGCACTCTTCACGCTGTTCCAGAATCCGGGTCAACGCGCCTCGTCGCAGGACATCTCGTTCTCGCAGCTGCTGTCGGAAGTCGACCAGAGTCACGTCCGTGACGTGGTGATCCAGGGCCAGGAAATTCATGGCACCTTCACCAATGGCGGCAGCTTCCAGACCTATGCGCCGAACGACCCGAGCCTGGTGAAGCGTCTGTATGACGGCAAGGTCTCGATCACCGCGCGCCCGCCCGGCGACAACGTGCCGTGGTTCGTGGGGCTGCTGGTGTCGTGGCTGCCGTTCATCGCCCTGATCGGCGTGTGGATCTTCCTCTCCCGGCAGATGCAGGGCGGCGCCGGCAAGGCGATGGGCTTCGGCAAGTCGCGCGCCAAGATGCTGACCGAGGCGCACGGCCGCGTCACCTTCGAGGACGTCGCCGGCGTCGACGAGGCCAAGCAGGATCTGCAGGAGATCGTCGAATTCCTGCGCGACCCCGGCAAGTTCCAGCGGCTCGGCGGCCGGATCCCGCGCGGCCTGCTGCTGGTCGGTCCTCCCGGCACCGGTAAGACCCTGATCGCGCGTGCGGTCGCGGGCGAAGCCAATGTGCCGTTCTTCACCATCTCCGGTTCGGACTTCGTCGAAATGTTCGTCGGTGTCGGCGCCTCGCGCGTTCGCGACATGTTCGAGCAGGCGAAGAAGAATGCGCCCTGCATCATCTTCATCGACGAAATCGATGCGGTGGGTCGTCATCGCGGCGCCGGTCTCGGCGGCGGCAATGACGAGCGCGAGCAGACCCTGAACCAGTTGCTGGTCGAGATGGACGGCTTCGAGGCCAACGAAGGCGTTATCCTGATCGCCGCCACCAACCGTCCCGACGTGCTCGATCCGGCGCTGCTGCGTCCGGGCCGTTTCGACCGCCAGGTCATCGTGCCGAACCCGGACGTGGTGGGACGCGAGCAGATCCTGAAGGTGCATGTCCGCAAGGTGCCGCTGGCGCCGGATATCAACCTGAAGACCATCGCGCGCGGCACCCCCGGCTTCTCGGGCGCCGACCTGATGAACCTGGTCAACGAAGCCGCTTTGATGGCTGCCCGGCGCAACAAGCGCATGGTGACCCAGAGCGAGTTCGAGGACGCCAAGGACAAGGTGATGATGGGCGCCGAGCGCAAGTCGCTCGTCATGACCGAAGAAGAGAAGATGCTGACCGCCTACCACGAGGGCGGCCACGCCATCGTGGCGCTCAACGTCAAGGCGACCGATCCGGTGCACAAGGCCACCATCATTCCGCGCGGACGTGCGCTCGGCATGGTGATGCAGCTGCCGGAGCGCGACAAGCTGTCGATGTCGCTGGAGCAGATGACCTCGCGGCTCGCCATCATGATGGGCGGCCGCGTGGCGGAAGAGCTGATCTTCGGCAAGGAAAAGGTGACCTCCGGTGCCGCCTCCGACATCGAGCAGGCCACCCGGTTGGCCCGCATGATGGTGACCCGCTGGGGCCTGTCCGACGAACTCGGCACGGTGTCCTACGGCGAGAACCAGGACGAGGTGTTCCTCGGCATGTCGGTGTCGCGCACCCAGAACGTCTCGGAAGCCACCGCCCAGAAGATCGACGTCGAAATCCGCCGGCTGGTCGAGGACGGTTACAAGGAAGCCACTGAGATCCTGACCACCAAGCGCGACGCGCTCGAAGCTCTCGCCAAGGGCCTGCTCGAGTTCGAGACGCTGTCGGGCGACGAGATCATCGACCTGCTCAACGGCAAGAAGCCGAATCGGGAATCGGTGCTCGAGCCGACCGGTCCGCGCACCTCGGCCGTGCCGCCTGCCGGCAAGCCGCGTCCGCGTCCGGAGCCGGATATCGGCACCGAGCCGCAACCGCAGGCCTAACACTTCAAAACAGTCAAAACCGCCCGACGCACCCCGCGCCAGGCGGTTTTTCTTTTGGGCTCTCGACGCCTCAGGCAAAGCCCGGTGGTGCGGTGAACCCGCCGAACTCCTGCTCGATCAGTTCGGCGAAACGGAGGGGCGTGCGGTCCTCGAGATAGGGACCGATGATCTGCATGCCGATCGGCAGTCCCTCGGGCGAATGCCCGATCGGGACGGCGGTGGACGGCAGCCCGTTCAAGGTCGCCAGCCCCGGCCAGACAAGCTGATCCTGATAGGGATGCGGCGTGCCATCGATCTGGATCGTCCGGGTGCGCTGGTCCGGTGAATGGTCGTGCGGGAAAGCCGGCGTCGGCATCACGGGACACAGCACCACGTCGAACTCGCGGAACAGGGCGCGCCATTGCGCGCTGAGGCCGGTGCGGACGCGGTCCGCCTGGATCCAGTCGCGGTGGCTGGCGACGAGGCCGCGCCCGCGCCACGCCGCCGGCGTATCGGTGCCGGCAGGAATGCCGGCGACGGCCGACTGAATGCTGGTGTAGACGTTTGGCGGCACGTCGGCGCCGAAGATCGACATCAGCAGCGTCATGTAGGTTTGCGCCATCAGGCGGAGGTTCGGCAGCAGCGTGCTCTGGCGGGCCACCTTGGCGCCGGCCTTGTCGAGCCCCTCGGCGATCCGATCAAGCGCGGTGCGGACGCTCGCTGCCGTCGGCAGCAGCGGGTGGGTGTCGATCACCAGAACGCGAAAGCCCTTGAGCGTCTCGGCGCGCGGCGGTTGCAGCGCGAGCTTGTAGGCCGTTGCCTCGACCGTGTCCGGACCGGCCAGCAGATCGACGGCATCGGTCAGGTCGCGGGCGCTGCGCGCCATCGGGCCAACTACGGCGAGATCAATATTCACGGGCAGCGCGGGCGCGCGCGGCGGCACCTGGCCGCGCCCGGGCAGCAGGGTCTGCGACGGCTTGTGGGCATAGATCCCGCAAAAATGCGCCGGCACCCGCAGCGACCCGCCGATGTCCGAGCCGAGCGCCAGCGCGACATAGCCCGCCGCCAGCGCCGCCGCCGAACCACCGGACGATCCGCCCGGTGTCCGCGCCGGGTCCCAGGGATTGTTCGTGGTGCCGTAGATGTCGTTGTAGGACTGCCAGTCGGCGAGGGTGACCGGCACGTTGGTCTTGCCGACCACGATGGCGCCGGCGGCCTTCAGCCGTGTCACCAGCACCGCGTCTTCCTGTGGGATGAAATCCTTGGCCCACGGAAAGCCCCATGTGGTCGGCAGGCCGGCGACATTGAAGGACTCTTTGATCGCGACCGGGACCCCCAGCAACGGCTTGCGGTCACCTCGCGCCAGCGCGGCGTCGGCCTCCTTCGCCGCCGTGCGCGCGCGTTCGAAGTCCCGCGCCACGATGGCGTTGACCTTGCCGTCGAATTTGTCGATCCGGCTGAGGCTCAGTTCGAGCAGTTCGCTTGCCGAGATGGTTTTGGCCTGCAGTGCGGCCACCTGATCGCGTACCGTCGCAAATTCAAGTCCGTGCATGGGGTCTCCCGGTTGGGTGTTGGTCGTCTGCTGGCCGGCGGCTGGGCCGGCAAAACTGGCGACTGCGGCGGCGGCTGCTACGATGATCTGACGTCTGTTGGTGTCGATGGGCACGGCCGTCCTCCCGATAGTCTGCCATCGTCAGTTGCGACGGCATTGAGCAGGTTCTGTAGGACATCAAGATATCAATGCGTGGTTGATCCAGCTTGTGCTGATATCGCTTCAACTTCGCGCCAAGCGTGGCCCCATGTACTCCTGTCGCGCAAATCTGCCTCGTGCGCAATCTCCCGGATGACGGTCGTCGCCCGGCATGAAACGTCGATGCGGAAATGCAGGGCGGCCGCCCGCGGCAAGCCGTTGACTGATCGGTCCTCCCGCTTCATTCACGGGCTGGATAATCCGATCTCATGCAGCCTTCACCTCATCTCCAGCCTCATCATGTGCATCGCGTCTACTGGTCGCGCGACGGCATCATTCCCGGCATTTATGCCATCGCGCCGATGCTGCCGGGCACGCTTGCCTTCGGTCTGGCGTTCGGTGCGCTCTGCGCCCAGAAGAACTTTACGCTGGCCGAGGTCGAGGTGATGATGGCCATCGTCTATGGCGGCCTCTCGCAGTTCGTGGCGGTGCAGTCCTGGCCCGACACGCTGACGGTCTCGACCATCGCGACGCTGGCGCTGCTCACCACCACCGTCAACATCCGCTTCGCGCTGATGAGCGCCAGCCTGCGGCCGTGGTTCGGCACGTTGCCGGCATGGCAGGCCTATTCGTCGATGCTGCTGGTCACCGATGGTGGCTGGCTCGCCGCCACGCGGTATCGCGAGCATGGCGGCGCCAATGCCTGGTATTTCGTCGGCGGCGGCATCGTCCTCTACATGGTGTGGCTGGTCTCCTCGATCCCGGGGTTCCTGCTCGCCGGCCAGCTCGCCGATCCAAAAAAATACGGCGTCGATCTGGTGATGCCGGCGTTCTATGCCGCGATGCTGGTGCCGGCCTGGAAAGGTCCGCGGCGTGCGATCCCCTGGGTGATTGCCGGGACCGTCGCACTGACGGTGCATTGGCTCGTGCCGGGCTATTGGTTCATCATCTCCGGTGCAATCGCCGGCAGCGTCAGCGCGGGGCTGATGGCCGATGAGTGACATGCTGCGTTCGGACGTGATGATCGCCTTCGCGGTGATGATGGTGGTGACGGTGGCTTCGCGTGCCGGTGGATACTGGCTGATGGGTTACATCACCATCACCCCGCGGGTTCGCCGCATGCTGGAGGCGTTGCCGGGGTCGATCATCGTCGCGGCCGCGCTGCCGGTCGCGGTCAATGGCGGCGCGGTGGTGATGTTCGCGATCGTCGCGGCCATGATCGTCACCATCGTCCGTCGCAACGATTTCATTGCGGTGTTCACCGGCATGGCGGTGGCCGCACTGGCGCGCGCACTCGGCTTCAGCGGCTAAAATCCGCAGTCGGCCTCGGGCGCCTGTCTCAGCTTGAAGATCTTGTCGTCGACTCCGACCTTGGCCTTCAGCATCGCCGTCATCGCGCCACGGCGGTCGCGCAGCATGATGTCATTGTCGCCGGCGCGCGTCAGATAGAACTCGTGCGCGCCGTCATGGTCGGTGTCGCTGGTGCACAGATACGTGTAGCCGTCCGGATAGCAGTGCGCCGACTTCTCCCGCCTGTCACCATTGCGCAGTTCGATCCGGAAGCTCAGTCGATAGGACGGTGCGTTGTCGGCATCGGTGGCGGTTTTCAGCACCGCCACGCGCCTGATCTGCTGCTGCGGATAGCTCGTCAGATGTGCGGTGTCGTAGCTTTTCGTGAAGCACAACGCGCCGGTTGCAGCGAGCCGCTGCCGGATCGGCGCGCCGCGCGCCGCATAGGCCGGCCGTTGCGTATCGCGGATGGCGATGCAGGCCGCCAGCGGCTGCGGGCTCAGCCGGAATTGCTTGTCGTCCACACCAGGACGCACGTCCTCGCGTTTGTTGTCGTCTTCCTCGCTGGAGCCGCAGCCACCGACCACCACAAAGCCCTCATTGGCGAGATCGAGACTTTCGCCGGCGCTCTTCAGTCGAAAGCTGCCGCCATCGCAGTCGATCGCACAGGACACCCCGCCGCTGTCGCTTTTGCTGCAGGAGAAGCTGTTGGAGTAAACGCCCTTGCGGTCGCGCAAGCGGACATAGGCATTGATACCGATGCGGCCATCGACGCCGTCGTTCTCCCGCAACGAGTCCGGGCTGTCCGGCTCGAATTCGGAATTGGTGTCGGGCGTGAAGTCGCGAAACAGATAGAGACTGGTCACGCGTTGTTTGGGATGGCTCGCAAGATGGTTCGCATCATAGTCGCGGCCGAAACACGCCTGCTGTCCGATCGGCATCTGTGTCGGCAGCGGCGACGATTTCTCATCAGCATGGGCCGGGATGGCGAAGGCGCACATCAAGGTCGCCAGCACGGCTGCAGAAGGGACGGCAATCAGCTTCATGTCGGATCTTTTCGCTTCCGGAAATGTTCGTCTCTCTGGTCGCCAGTTGTTGCGACCTGCACTGCAGTCAGTTCAGCAGCCGTTTCCGTTCAATCCAAATCGACTTATGTTGCAGTGCGAACCGACCATCTTGTCACCCGTCCTGAATTGGTGTTCAGTTTTAGAAGGGACAAGACACTCAATGGTTTATCGCCGCACTCATCAGGTCGTGCGTCGCCTCGCGGCGCGTCGGCATGCCATCCTCAATGCAGCCCGCGACGCGGCCTCCGAAGGCGGAATGGCCGCGGTGCAGATTGCGCCTGTCGCCACCCGCGCCAATGTCGCGGCGGGCACGGTTTATCGCTATTTCCCGTCCAAAGCCGACCTGATCTCCGAATTGATCGCCGACGTCTCGCACGACGAATTGACCGCGATCCGCCGGGCGGCCGATGCGGCGCCCGGTCCGTCGTCGGCGCTGGCAGCGGCGGTGACCACGATTGCCGTCCATGTGGTGTCGCACCGCAAGCTGGCTTGGGGCATTCTGGCCGAGCCGGTGGACGTCGATGTCAGCGAATCACGTCTCGCCAGCCGGCGGTCGATCGCCGCCGAGATCAAACTGAGGATCGACGCCGCCGTGCGCGCCGGACATTTGCCGGCCCAGGACACCGAATTGGCGGCGACCTCGCTGCTCGGCGCCCTGCACGAGGCGCTGGTTGGCCCTCTGGCGCCCACCGACCTGGATGACCGGACACGGCTTCGCGACGTGGTGCAGACCGTCACGCTGCTCGCCCTGCGTGCCGTGGGCGTGATGGATGCCCGGGCGCGGGGACTGGTGGTTCAGGCCGTGTTGCCGGCCCAGGCGACGCTGCCGACCAAGACCACGGTGCTGGCCGGCTGAAGCGGCGGGACGTCGCGCCAGGGCGGTCGCGCTGTCTGTCTTCAAAACCGTCTGTCTTTAAAATTGGTGATAGTCGCGCCGTTTTCCGACGCTCAGCGGCAGGCCTGAGCCTGCCAATGGGGCGGCATGCAATGGGTCGACGTGCAATGGGTCGACGTGGCCCTATTTCTTTTTGCCATCCGCTCCGAACTGGGCGAGGTAGGCCCACAGGTCGGCCGTTTCCTTCTCGTTCTTGATGCCGGCGAAGGCCATCTTGGTGCCCGGGATCTTGGCGCGGGGGTCCTTGATGTACTCCTTGAAGGTGGCCTCATCCCAGGTGATGCCGGATTTCTTGTTGGCGTCCGAATAGGAATAGCCCTCGGCTGCGCCCGACTTGCGGCCGTTCAGCCCGTTCAGCTCCGGTCCGACCTTGTTTTTTGCGCCCTCGCCGATGGCGTGGCACGGCGCGCATTTCTTGAATGAGGTTTCGCCTGCGGCGACGTCCTGTGCCTTCGCAGTCCCGCCGGATACGGTCATGACGATGGCCAGAACCGACGCGGACAGAACCTGAGCTTTCATTCCAGATGTCACTTCTTGTCTCCCAAACTCTTTGTCGTTGCCGCTGAAGTCTGCCATCCCGGTGCCGCTCCACACAAGCGGGATGCGGCCCGTTGCGCGGTGATCTATTCAAATTGCTGCGGACGTGCTTGATTCGGCATCAACTTCTAGTGTGCTGAACGCGAAGTTCGTGCGACTGTGCCGCAGACGCTTTCACGAACTTCGCATTCATAAAGCACACTAGAATCATATATTTGCTAGTGTCCTTATCGCTTCGCAAGTTCGTATGGAGCTCGCTGAAAACGTAACGAACTTGCGAAGCGGGACACTCGTGTGTTCCGATTCTCATAGTCGTATCTGTTCGCTGCGACCGCTGTCCGAATATGAGATGTGCGAGCGTGAGACCCCGCGAGATCGTAGTATCATGATGTTTCGAGTGCCCCGAATTCGAAGCTTGCAGCAGCCGTTCGCATCACCTCTGAGCGAACATCCAATTCGATCGGGTCACTAGAAAAAAGCGACGCGGAGAGGTCTTATGTCGATCAAAATGCCTGAGCCAGACCAGGCGGTGCTGGGCCGGCGAGCCGCCATTGTGGCGGACCTGCGCAAGATCGTCCCCGGTGAAGGCGTGATCGACAGCGCGGCCGAGATGCTGCCTTACGAGTCCGATGGGGTCACGGCCTATCGGCAGACGCCGATGGTGGTGGTGCTGCCCGATACGACCGAGCAGGTGTCGGCGGTGCTGCGCTATTGTCACGACAACGCGATCAAGGTGGTGCCGCGCGGCTCGGGGACCTCGCTGTCCGGTGGTGCGCTGCCGCTTGCGGACGGCGTGCTGCTCGGGCTCGGCAAGTTCAAGCGCATCCGCGAGATCGATTTCGACAACCGCGCCGTGGTGACCGAGCCGGGCGTGACCAATCTCGCCATCAGCCAGGCCGTCGCCCATGCCGGGTTCTATTATGCGCCCGATCCCTCCTCGCAGATTGCCTGCAGCATTGGCGGCAATGTCGCCGAGAATTCCGGCGGCGTGCACTGCCTGAAATACGGCATGACCACCAACAACATCCTCGGCTGCGAGATCGTGCTGATGACCGGGGAGGTGCTGCGGATCGGCGGCAAGGCCGCGGAGACCTCCGGCTACGACCTGATGGGCATCATCACCGGCTCCGAGGGACTGCTCGGGGTCATCACCGAGATCACCGTGCGCATCCTACAGAAGCCGGAAACGGCCCGGGCGCTGATGGTCGGCTTCAACAGCGTGGAGGAGGCCGGCGAGTGCGTGGCCCGGATCATCGGCGCCGGCATCATTCCCGGCGGCATGGAGATGATGGACAAGCCGGCGATCCATGCGGCCGAAGCCTTCGTGCATGCGGGCTATCCGCTCGATGTCGAGGCGCTCCTGATCATCGAACTCGATGGTCCGGGCGTGGAGGTCGATGAGCTGATCCTGCGGGTCGAGGCCATCGCCAAGGGCTGCGGCCAGGCCACCCTGCAGATATCCACCTCGGAACAGGAACGGCTGCTGTTCTGGGCCGGCCGCAAGGCGGCGTTCCCCGCGGTCGGACGGATTTCGCCGGACTATCTCTGCATGGACGGCACCATTCCCCGCGGCAAGCTGCCGGAGGTGCTGACCCGGATTCGTGGCTTCTCGGAAAAATACGGGCTGGCCGTCGCCAATGTGTTCCATGCCGGCGACGGCAACCTGCATCCGCTGATTCTGTACGATGCCAACAAGCCCGGCGAAATGGACAAGGCGGAGGCCTTCGGCGCGGACATCCTGCGCACCTGTGTCGAACTCGGTGGGGTGCTGACCGGCGAGCATGGTGTCGGGGTCGAGAAACGCGACCTGATGCCGGACATGTTCAGCGAGGTCGACCTCGCCCAGCAGCAGCGGCTGAAATGCGCCTTTGACGCGAAGGGGCTGCTCAATCCGGGCAAGGTGTTCCCGGTCCTGCATCGCTGCGCGGAGCTCGGGCGCGTCCATGTCCATGGCGGCAAGCTCGCCTTTCCCGACCTGCCCCGGTTCTGAGAGCGGACAGCCCAGTGGATATTCTCAAGGTGCGCGATGCGGGGGATGTCGAGCAGGCCGTGCGCGGGGCGCTGGACGCCGAACAGCCGCTCGAGATCGTGGGGCATGGCACCAAGCGCACGGTGGGCCTGCCGATGGCGACCAACGCCGTGCTCGACTTGTCGGCGCTGAATGCCGTGACCGGCTATGAGCCGAGCGAACTGATCCTCACGGTCGAGGCCGGCGCGCCGGTCGCCGACGTCAAGTCGCTGATCGATTCGAAGAATCAGGAATTCGCCTTTGAGCCGATGAACACCGCGGCGCTGCTGGGCACCTCCGAAGGTGCCGGCACGATCGGCGGCATGATCGCGGCCGGGCTCGCCGGCCCGCGCCGGATCAAGTCCGGCGGGGCACGGGATCACCTGTTGGGCGCGACGGCGGTGTCGGGGTTTGGCGACACCTTCAAGGCCGGTGGCAAGGTGGTGAAGAACGTGACCGGCTATGACCTCTGCAAGCTGATCGCCGGGTCCTGGGGAACGCTGGCGGTGATGACCGAGGTCACGATCAAGGTGATGCCAAAGGCGGAAAGCGAGACCACGCTGGTGCTGCGCGGCCTGGATGATGCTGCGGCGAACCGCGCGATGACCGCGGCCCTGGGGTCGCCGTTCGATGTCTCGGGCGCCGCCCATGTGCCCACATCGGTCCTGCGCGGCAGCGGCCACGACCTCGCCGACCTCGATGTGACTGGACAAGGGATCACGCTGCTGCGGCTGGAAGGCATCAAGGCGTCGGTGGCTCATCGCGCGCGCTCACTCGCCGACAGGCTCGCAGCGTTCGGCACGGCCGATGCCGTCGACGATGCCGCATCCCAGCCGCTCTGGGCCGCGCTGCGGGACGTCGTGCCGTTCGCGGCCGCAGGCCCGCTGGGGGCCTGGCCGGTGTGGCGAATCGTGTGTCCGCCGGCGGCGGGAGGTGCCTTCGGGCAGGCGCTGGCGCGCGAGACCGGCGGCGACGTGATCTACGACTGGGGTGGCGGACTGATCTGGGCGGCGTTGCCGCCGGCGACCGATGCCCATGCGGGCCTGCTGCGCCAGCGGCTGACGCCGATCGGAGGTCACGCCAACCTGGTCCGCGCGCTCGAAACCGTACGCAATGCGGTGGACGTGTTCCATCCACATGATGCAGGCCTCGCGGCGCTGAGCCGTCGCGTCAAGCAGAGCTTCGACCCCAAGGCTATTTTCAACCGCAACCGGATGACCAGGGACGCATGAGAACCGAATTTTCGCTGGCTCAGCTCGCCGACCCGGACATCGCCGAAGCCGATAAGATCTTGCGCGCCTGCGTGCACTGCGGGTTCTGCACCGCCACCTGTCCGACCTATGTGCTGCTCGGCGACGAGCTCGATAGCCCGCGCGGCCGCATCTATCTGATCAAGGAGATGCTGGAAAAGAACCAGCGCCCGACCAGGGATGTCGTCAAACACATCGACCGCTGCCTGTCGTGTCTGGCCTGCATGACCACCTGCCCGTCAGGGGTGAACTACATGCACCTCGTCGATCAGGCGCGGGTGAAGGTGGAGCAGGACTATGCGCGCCCGCTGACCGAGCGGCTGCTGCGTGCCGTGCTCGCATTCGTGTTGCCGCGTCCCCGCGTGTTCCGTGCCGGCATGCTGCTGGCGCGGTTGGGCAAACCTCTCGCGGCGCTTTTGCCAAATGTCCAAAAAGATTCGGCAAATCCGAATTTAATTAATCGAATCAATGCGATGATGAGCTTGGCGCCGGGGCGATTGCCGCCTCCGGGCCCGCGTGGCGGGACCGTGTTTCCGGCGCAAGGCGAGCGGCGTGGCCGCGTCGCGTTGCTGCAGGGATGTGCCCAGCAAGTGCTGTCGCCGGGCATCAATGCAGCGGCCGTTCGTTTGTTGACCCGCCAGGGCATCGAGGTGGTGCTGGTGGCGGATGAGCAATGCTGCGGTTCGTTGACGCATCATATGGGGCGTGACGACGATGCGCTGCGGCGCGCGCGGCACAACGTCGATGTCTGGATCGCGGAGACCGATCGGTCGGGTCTCGATGCCATCCTCGTCACGACGTCGGGGTGCGGCACCACCATCAAGGACTATGGCTACATGCTGCGCGAGGACAAAGCCTATGCCGCGAAGGCCGCGCGCATATCGAAGGTCGCCCGCGATATCACCGAGTATATCGGCAGTCTCGATGTCGCGTGGCCGCAGCAGAAAAATGATCTCGTCGTCGCCTATCACTCAGCATGTTCGTTGCAGCACGGACAGAAAATCGCGCAGCTTCCAAAAGAATTGCTTTCCAAGAGTGGATTCGTGGTGAAAGATGTGCCCGAGAGTCATCTGTGTTGCGGCTCGGCAGGAACGTACAACATTCTGCAGCCCGGCATTGCGAGACGATTGCGCGAACGCAAGGTCGCCAACATCGCAACAGTGAAGCCGGACGTGATCGCCGCCGGCAACATCGGGTGCATGGTGCAGATTGCCGGAGGCACGTCGGTTCCAGTGGTGCACACCATCGAACTGCTCGACTGGGCGACCGGGGGACCTCGTCCGAGCCTGAACTGATCAGCGCCAGCGATCGATCATGGTGTTCGGCGCGCGATGCCGGTCATGAGGTTTGGTGGGGCAGGGGCTCCATCATGAAAGCCAGGCCGGCATCGGCACCCGCCGGAGGTGAAGCGTTCTGATCTTGAATATCTGTTTTGAAGTTTCTGTTTTTGACGGCGGCAACAGGAGGACTACGATGGCGAAGGCGAAGAAGAAAAAGGCGAAGAAGGCGAAAAGACTCGTGAAGAAGGCGGCGAAGAAAGCCGCCAAGAAGTCGACCAAGAAGGCCGCGAAGAAGTCGGCCAAGAAATCAGCCAAGAAGGCTCCGAAGAAAGCCGCGAAGAAGGCAGCCAAGAAAGCTGCGCCCGCCAAGAAGAGCGCAAAGAAAGCCGCGCCGAAGAAGGCCGCCAAGAAGGCTGCTGCCAAACGCGCTCCGAAGCCCGCTCCGGCACCGGCTCCGGCCCCCGAGGCGGATGAAGGCCTGACCCCGGTTCAATCGGGCGGGTGGGGCGCTCCGGCTGCTGAGCACAGCGCGGACGGCGGCGACCACAGTTAGGCTTGGCCGCGGCAGGCGCCGCCACGCGCAGGCTTGCGCGGGCAGCGTGCTGTCGGACAGAGCGCGTCGCAACGGATGACGGGACGGAATTCAAGGGCCGCAGCGTGAACGCTGCGGCCCTTGGCTTGTGAAGCTGTGTGCGGGCGTTGCCGTCCGGAATCGTCGAGCCCCCGAATCAGGGGCTGAAGGCCAAACCTGGGTTAGAGCGTTAGCTCCGTTTCGATTCGATCGGAATGGAAATGGGTCTGGCCCGTAATCTCGGCTTTTGCGCCGCATCGCAAAATTTTCCGGACAAAACCTGTGTTGTGAATGCAACAGTCACCAACAACCGACTTCGAAAGGGCCAAAACGCCTAAAAAGTCGGCAGATGCATGCGATTTTTGCTTCACGATTCCGCCAGATTCCCGCGATGGTAGCGACGGAAAGAGTTTCCAGCAGTCGCTTAGTTCCTTGCCCTTCGTGGCGCTCGGCAATGAGGCTGAAGTATCAACGATGATGGGGATCGTCATGAAAAAAGTGGTTTTGTCAGTCGCATTGCTCGCGCTGGGATTTGGAACGGCTTCCGCAGCTGATCTTCCCGCCAAGATGTACACCAAGGCGCCGCCGCCGGTGGTCGTCTCGCCCTGGGACATCGCGTTCGGTGCGTCGATCACCAACAATTACCTGTTCCGTGGCGTATCGCAGTCGAACCGCAATCCGTCGGTGACCGCCTATTTCGAGCCGCGTTACAACATCAACCCGAACCTGCAGCTGTACGCCGGTACGTCGTTCTCGAGCATCTCGTTCGCCAACCGCGCCTCCGCTGAAGTGGACATCTACGGCGGTATCCGCCCGACCTTCGGCGCGTTCGCCTTCGACTTCGGTGTCTGGGGCTACCTGTATCCGGGCGGGCAGTGCATCGACGCGGTCCAGGGCGGCGGCGTTCTCTGCGCCCCCGGCGCGAACGCCCTCGTCAACGGCAACGTCATGAAGAAGGACGTCAGCTACTACGAGGCCTATGCCAAGGTCACCTACACCATCAACGACTACTTCGCCATCGGCGGCAACGCGTTCTATTCGCCGAACTTCCTGAACTTCGGCACCGACGGCACCTACGCTTCGGTCACCGCCAAGGCGACTGCGCCGGGCACCTGGTTCGGCTCTTCGGGCGTCGGCGCCTACCTGTCGGGTGAGTTCGGCCGCCAGTGGCTGGGCACCACCGATGCGTTCTACGGCAACATCCGCCTCGCGGACTACAACACCTGGAACGTCGGCATCGGCTTCACCTACAAGGTGTTCACCCTGGACCTGCGCTACTCGGACACCGACATGACCAAGGGTGATTGCAACGCTCTGACTAGCGACTTCCGCGCCACCTTCGACGGCAGCTTCCAGCCGAACAACGCCACCGGCGTCGGCTCCAAGTGGTGCGGTTCGACCTTCGTCGCCAAGCTCTCGGCTGACCTGACGGCGGCGAGCAACCTGAAGTAAGTCCTCCTCCACGGACCAACATGGGCGGCAGAGCAATCTGCCGCCCTTTTGTTTTGCCGTGACCGTTGACCGGGACAATGATTTTGGACCGCTGGAAAGTCGGGCTGGTTCAATAGCTTGATCATAATCCGAGATCTCGTGAGTTGCCGCCGCATGCCGCGCATTTTACGGGCCTTCACGCCCGCCAATTGCTAGACCCGTTTGCATGAGTTTCAGCCGCCACGCCGCTCATTGGGGTGTTCGTTCCAGGATCGCGTTGAAGCGCTGGATGCGCCGGACTTTGTTCCTGTTCGGCGGCATCGCCGTCGGCCTTGCGGCCATCCTGATGGCCTTCCTCGCCGACTATGCCCAGGCCGCGTTCGGTCGCGTGTTGAGCCTTTCGCCCTATCTGGCTCTGCTCGTCACCCCGTTGGGGTTCGGTCTTGCGCTGTGGCTGGCCGTCAGGGTGTTCCCCAACTCGCAGGGCAGCGGCATCCCGCAGGTGATTGCAGCCTTGCGATTGCCGGACCAGGAGGCCAGGGCGCCGCTGGTGTCGTTGCGCGTGGCGCTGGGCAAGATCATTGTGATGACGGTCGGCCTGCTGTGCGGTGCCTCAACCGGCCGTGAGGGGCCGACGGTGCAGGTCGGCGGCTCGATCATGTTCGCGATCGGCCGGTGGGCGCCATTCCGGCAACCCGGATTTCTGCTGGCGGGTGCGGCCGCTGGCGTAGCTGCCGCCTTCAACACGCCGCTCGCCGGCATCGTGTTCGGAATCGAGGAAATGAGTCGCTCGTTCGAGATGCGGACCAGCGGCCTGATCATTGGCGCGGTGATCGCCGCCGGTCTGACCTCGCTCGCGGTTGTCGGGGACTACAACTATTTCGGATCGACCGCCGCGGTGCTGCCGCTCGGCGGCGCCTGGATCGTGGTGCCGGTGTGCGCCGTGCTCTGCGGCCTGGCGGGCGGCCTGTTCAGCCGGATCCTGATCCTGTTCGCCCGGGGACTTCCCGGTGTGGTCGGGGCCTGGATCAAGCAGCATCCGGTGGTCTTTGCCATGCTGTGCGGGCTCGGGGTGGCGCTATGCGGGTTGGCCAGCCACGACCATGTCTATGGCACCGGCTACGAGCAGGCGCGCGCCATCATCCATGCCACCAGTTCCGTCGATCATGCCTTCGGCCCCTGGAAACTCGCGGCCACGCTGCTGTCGGCGATCAGCGGCATCCCCGGTGGCATCTTCGCGCCGTCGCTCGCCATCGGCGCGGGCCTCGCGTCGGATCTGAGCCTGGTCTTTACCCATGTGCCGATCGGCGCGCTGGTGCTGATCGGCATGGTGTCCTATCTGACCGGGGTGGTGCAGGCGCCGATCACCTCGTTCGTCATCACCTCCGAGATGACCAACGACCACGCGATGGTGATCCCGCTGATGGCGGCAGCGTTGATCGCCAATGCGGCGTCGAAGATGGTTGTGCCCGAAGGGCTCTATCATGCGCTGGCGAAATCGTTCCTCAAAACCCACGCGGACCGGGAACCGCGCGAGAAGCCGATCCCCGGTCTGACATTGTAGGTCTTGGACGTTTTTCGCCTTGGAGCATTTTCCAGCGAAGTGGACACCGGTTTGCGCGAAGAAAACGCGTCAAAACAAGAATCTAGAGCGTTTTCGAGCGAAGTGGATACCGGTTCGCGTGAAGAAAACGCGTCAAAACAAGAATCTAGAGCTTCGCCTCCCCGCCGCTGTCCTGCAACACGAACGTGTCCCCGGTCTTGATCAGGCCGACCTTGCGCTGATGGAAGGCATCGAGCGTGGCGCGATGGCCGATTGAGACAATGGTGGTGGCGGGAAGCTGATCTTGCAGCAACCGATAGAGCGCGGCTTCCGACGGCTCGTCCAGCGAGGCGGTGGCCTCATCCAGGAACAGATAGTCCGGCGCTTCGAGCAGAGCCCGGGCGACGCCGAGCCGTTGCTGTTCGCCAAGCGACAGCATCCGGTTCCAGTGGGCTTCCTCGCCAAGCCGCGAGGCCAGCGCCGGAAGTCCCACCTGCGTCAGCACGGTCCGGAGCCGGTCGGCCGGATAGCTGTCGCTTCGTGATGGATAGGCGATCGCCGCCTGCAGCGTATCGACCGGGAAATAGGGGCGTTGCGGCAGCATCATCATCTTCGCGCCGGCGGGAATCGAAATCGTCCCCTTGCCGAACGGCCAGATGCCGGCGATCGCACGGAACAGTGTCGACTTGCCGGCGCCCGACGGGCCGGTCACCAGCACCCGCTCGCTCGGGCGCACCCGGAAACCGTTCACCGAAACCAGCGGCCGATCATGCGGCAGCGCGACCGTCAGTTTGTCGAGATGGATATCGCGACCGCTATCGGTCACGACATGAAGGCCGTCTGGCTGGGACGCAAGACCCTTGGCTTCGGCCACGGTGTGGCTGAAGCCGTCCAGTCGCTGGATCACCGCCTGCCACTCCGCCAGTGATCGATAGGCGCTGATGAAAAACGACAGCGCGCCCTGGACGCTGCCAAAAGCGGAGGCGGCCTGCATCATGCCGCCGAGTTGGGTCTTGTTGGCAAAATAGGCGGGCGCCACCAGGACGTACGGGAAGATCACCGCCGCCTGCCCGTAGCTGGCGGTGAAGGCCGTGATCTTCTTGGTGCGGCTCATGATGCCGAGCCAGTTGTCGACGACGGCGCCGAACCGTTTGAGCAGGCGTTCGCGCTCCACAGGCTCGCCCTTCAGCAGCGCGATCTGCTCGGCATTTTCGCGCACCCGGACCAGATTGAAGCGGAAGTCCGCCTCGAATTGCTGCTGGCGGAAGTCCAGTCCCACAAGGGGGCGACCGATGAGGTGGGTGAGCCAGGTTCCCAGCACCGAATAAAGCAGCGCGGCCCATACCAGATAGCCGGGAATCGACACCTCACTCCCGAACAGATGCAGCGGTGCGGCCATGGAGAGACCCCACAGGATCACCACGAACGAGACCAGGGTGACCACCGCGTTCAGCACACCGAGGCCGATATTGAGGGTGCGATCGACGAACAGTTTGACGTCGTCGGTCATGCGCTGGTCCGGGTTGTCGGCGGCATCGCCCTGCAGCTGCATCCGGTAGTGATTGGCGTTGGCGAGCCAATCGCCGAGATAGTTTTCCGTCATCCATTTGCGCCAGCGGATCTGCAGCCACTGGTTGAGGTAGAGCTGATACACCGCGATGGCGATGAAGATGGTCACGACCACGCTGAAATAGATCAGCTCGCTGACGAAGTTGTCCCAGTTGTGCTCCTGCAGGGCGTTGTAAAAGCGGTTGCGCCACTGGTTCAGCAGCACATCGATGGCCACGGTCCCCAGTTCGATCAGCACCACCGCGGCGAGCAGGGCCCGGCCGGCCCATTTGTCCTCGGAGCGAAAGTACGGGGCGGCGATCCGCCAGATGGTCGTGAGCGTCGAGCCGATGCTATTCACAGATTGATATCTCCGGGGGATGGGCCACAAAGCCATGAAATAACAGTAGAATTTACCGCCATGCGACTAAAGTCGCAGGACATGGGGTGTGCGACATCTTGTCCAGACCTTCGTTAAGACCCTAGCATGGGGCCGACGGCTGGGGAGCGAGACATCAACCAACAAAGACGGGCTCCATACAGGCATGACCAGGTGGTTGGCCGGTGCCCATCTGCACTGATTTCCGCATCACCCCAAAATCGTTTCGACCAGCCACGCCGGTCGGGCGAATCAAAAATGCGTGGGGAGAAAAACGATGTGGAATCAAATTTATAATCCGCTCGGAAATTCGGCTCTGTCGACTATCGCCGCCGCGATTCCCGTGGTCACGCTGTTGGTCTTGATCGCGACCAACAAGGTCAAAGCCCATATTGCGGCGATTATCGCGCTGATCGTCGCCAATCTTGTGGCGATCTTCATTTTCACGATGCCGGCCGGACTGTCGATCCGCGCCACCATTCTCGGCGCCGTCTCCGGTTTCTTCCCGATTGGCTGGATCGTGTTGAACGTCATCTTCATGTACCAGCTGACGCTGTCTACCGGCCGGTTTGAATTGCTCAAGCGTGCGGTCGGCGGCGTCACGGTCGACCGGCGGCTGCAGCTGTTGCTGATCGCGTTCTCGTTCGGCGCGTTTTTCGAAGGAGCGTCCGGATTCGGCACGCCGGTGGCGATCACCGGTGCGATCCTGATCGGGCTCGGCTTCTCGCCGCTCGCGGCGTCCGGCCTGTCGCTGATCGCCAACACCGCGCCCGTCGCTTACGGTGCGCTCGGCACCCCGATTCAGGGGCTGGCGACGGTGACCGGCCTCGATCCCTATATTCTCGGTGCGATGGTCGGGCGGCAGCTGCCGGTCTTTTCGCTGATCGTGCCGTTCTGGGTGGTGTGGGCGTTCGCCGGATGGAAAGGCATGAAGGAGGTCTGGCCAGCGATTCTGGTGACCGGTGTGTCGTTCGCCGTTCCGCAGTTCCTGATTTCGAACTACATCAATCCCTGGATCGTCGACATCGGCGCCTCGCTGATCTCGATGGCCTGTCTGATCGGCTTCCTCAGGATTTGGCAACCCAAGACCTTGTGGCTGTCGCCGGCCCTGCGCACACGGGACGACTCCGCCGCATCCGCGCCGCCCGCCAAGGCGATGGACAAGACGCCGTTGACCCAGGCCGAACTCTGGTCGGCGTTGCTGCCATGGATCATCCTTTGCGCTATCCTGCTGATCTGGGGCACCGGCTGGTTCAAGGCCGCAGTGAATCCGATCTTCAGCTGGAACTATGACGTTCCGGATCTCGATAAGATCATCATGAAGGTCGCGCCTGTCGTTCCCAAGCCGACGCCTGAGCGAGCCCAGTTCCTGTTCCAGTATCTGTCGTTTACCGGATCGGGCATGCTGATTGCGGCCATCATCTCCGGCTTCATCATGGGAATCTCGCCGGGCAAGATGGTCGGCATCTACGGCCGCACGCTCAAACTGTGCTGCTATTCGCTGATCACGATCTCGGCGATGCTGGCGATCGGCACGCTGACCCGGCTGTCGGGTCTCGATGCCACGCTCGGTCTCGCCTTCGCCGCTACCGGCGTGCTGTATCCTTTCTTCGGCACGCTGCTTGGCTGGTTGGGTGTCGCGCTGACCGGATCGGACACCGCGTCGAACATCCTGTTTGGCAACCTGCAGAAGATCACCTCGGAGCAACTGGGGCTGTCACCGATCCTGATGGGGGCGGCGAACTCCTCGGGTGGCGTCATGGGCAAGATGATCGACGCGCAGTCGATCGTCGTGGCCTCGACGGCGACCAACTGGTTCGGTCACGAAGGCACCATCCTGCGCTTCGTGTTCTGGCATTCGATCGCATTGGCCTGCCTGGTCGGCCTTTTCGTGATGCTGCAGGCCTATGTGTATCCATTCACGGAGATGGTGCTGAAGTAGGTCCGCATCGATTCTCCCAGGATGATCCCCGCGGCTTGTGTCGCGGGGATTTCCTTATGTGGAGCGCTCTGCTTCCGGAAAGGGCGTGTCGCTAAAACGACGCAGTTTCTTGGCTAAAGCGGAGCGCCAATGCGGATACGAACCGGTGAGATATTGTCATGACCTTTTCCAGACGATCTTTTTCGGCACTTGCTGCATGTATCTCGATCTCGATTGGTGTTCTCGTCGCTGCGCCGCGTGCGCAGGCCCAGGACTTTCCGTTCGGGCAGGAGATGACCCTCGACGTCAGGCCGTTGCCCGGCTCGAAACGCGTGCCCTCGCTTGAAATCGGTGATCGCGGCGAAACCCGCATCGAGCTGTGGTGCAAGGGCGGCCGTGGCCAGTTTTCGGTGGCGGGCGAGACCATCGTGTTCGTGCCGGGTGCGATGGAAGAACGCGCATGTCCGCCGGACAAGGCGCAACTGGACGATGCGCTGATCGCGACGCTCAGCGAGGCGACCAATTGGAAGCGGCAGGGCGATTATATCTCGTTCATCGGCGCCAGGACGTTGCGCTTTCATCTCAATTCGAACTGAGCGTCATCCTTCGCTCAGGATGAGATCCGCACAGTCCGCGGCCCCCTGGATCACGCCGGTGTAGCCGCCGGCGTTTGCATAGGCCGAGGACAGATAGAGCCCGGTGATCGGTGTGCGCGGTGAACGCACCGGTGTATCGGCTGCCGGTGGCATCGGCGCGAAGCCGTAGACCGCCCCCTCGGACGCGCCCAGATACTGCCGCACCGACAGCGCGGTGTTGAACGATGTCGCGGTCACAGCTCCCGCAAGACCGGGAAAATGACTGTCGAGATAGTGGATGATGGCGTCCTGCCAGCGCGCACGCTTGGCGCGATAGACCTCGTAGTCGGCTGCATCCCAGTTCGACAGCCGGTCCGGCCCGATGATCGACAGCACATGGGGCGGCGCGGGCACACCGGAGTCGATCGCCGCATAGTCCACGATCGCCAGCGGCGGCATCCGCTCCGTCGGTTCATCGGCCAGCAGCGCTGCGGCCTGTGCGTAATCCGCCAGGCGCGTCATCCAGGGGGGCAGCAGTTGGGTGGAGTAACTGCTCACGCCAAAGCTGCGTGGCGGTTGCGACAGTCCCAGCGTCAGCGCGAACAGCGAGATCGACAGCGGTTGCTTCGCATAGTGATCGCGCAGCCGCGTCGCGTGGTCCTGCGGCAGCAGGGCCGCCGTCATCTCCGGCGCCGCATTGCTGACAACGCGCGAGGCCGCGACCGTCTGCGGGCCGCTGCCGTCCTTTGCGGTGTGGCTGACGAGATAACCGCCGTCCGGTCCGGGAGCGAGGGCGAGGGCCGTCACATTCCGGCGCAGCGCCACTTCACCACCGGCCGTCCGGATCGCACGCGCCAGCGCGCTCGATAGCCGTTGCGAGCCGCCATGGACGAAGCAGGCGCCGTTGAGGAGATACTGGCCCTGGGCCTGCGCAAAGAAGGCCCACGATAACGTCGCCGGATCGTCGTGATAGTAGCAGAGGTTGGCAGCCAGGGCGCATTTGACCGCTTCGTTGTCGCCGAACGCGCGATCAAGTTTCTGCTGCAGGGTGTCGCGATCGCCGCTGTCCTGGCTGCGCACGGTTGACGCTGCGGCCAGTTCCAGCTCTTTAAGGATTTGGTCGATGCTATCGCGGGCTTCCGGAAAACGACGATGCAGCGCCTCGCGCGCGCCGTCGAAACTGTCGGGCAGCGTCAGCGGTGTTGCAATCGGTCCGCCGCGCACCTCGTAGAACGCGCCGGTTGGTGTCCATGTCACGGCGTCGCGCACGCCGGCGCGTGTCAGCACCTCATGTTTGGGATCGCGGGGATCGCGCGGATTGCCGGTCTCGTGCAGCGAGCCTTCGACGAACAGGTCGCCGACCTTGTAGCTCGATGCGGCGCCGCCGACCGAATTGCTGCGCTCGATGACCAGGACCTTGCGTCCCGCGCGTGCGAGAATCGCCGCCGCCGTCAGTCCGCCAAGGCCGGCGCCGACGACGACCACATCATAACGCGATGGCAAGCGGGATGGCGCTATTTCCAAGAGGTGTTTTCCGCATCCCAGCGCTGGGCCTTCAGCTCGCGCGCAATCGCCGTGACCGTGTCGCCCTCATCAACCGGCACGCTTTCCTCTCCGCCGGTGTCCGACGCGTCAGAAAGTTTCAGCTTGGCGCCGGAGCTTTCATCGGTGGTGGTGATCGAGGGAAAGCCGATCCAGAGCAGCAGCTTGTCGCTGGCGCCCGGCTTGTCGCTTGTGGCCATTGCGCTGAATTCGATGGTCTGCGTCAGCCCGAGGCTGGGCAGCGCGGCGTGGGGGCGCTTGAAGGTGAGCTTGATCTCACCGGTGCTGTCGTTCCACGTCGGAGCAAGCGCCTTGGCCGACAGGGCCTTGGCCATCACGGCGGAAATCGTTGCCGTCAACTTGTCCCGGTTGACCTTGCTGCCGTCGCGCCAGTCGGCGGCGGCGAAGCGGACCGTGCGATCCATGTCGAGCTTGCCGCTGGTCCAGCCGCTGGCGATGACGCCGGCGTGCGATTTCATCTTGGCGACAAAGTCGGTGGCCCGCTCCGGATCGATGTTGATGTGGATCACCTGCTCGCCCTTGCGCAGCTCGCTGCAGGACGGCAGCAGGCTGGTCAGCGAAATCTCCAGGTTCTGGCCGCGCAGGCTGTTGACGAAGTCTGCAATGCCGTCCGGCTTCACGCGCACCGCCACGGCTTCCGGCGAGGCCGAGGTGAAGTCCGCAGGCGCCGCGCTGATTTCGTCGTCGGCTTCCTGGCCTTCCTTGAATTCCTTTTCGCTGATGTCGGTGTTGTCGGCCGATGAGATATTGGACGTGCCGGGACCGATGGTGACCTTGCCGTCGAAACTGACGCCGTTCCCGGACGACTTGCGCAGCAGATTGACCGTCACCGGCTGTTTGCCGTCCATGCTTTGCGTGGTGCCGGTCAGCTTCTGGCCGTCCACCGTCAGCGTTGCGACAAAACGATCCTTGCGGTCGGGATTGCCGATCGCCGGATAACAGACGTCGAGCACGGCGCCGGTGACTTTGCCCGCCGCGCGGGTCTCTTTCAGGATGCTGTCGGCCTGGTCGTCCATGATGCCGCCGATCGAGGTGAAGTAGCGGACTTCATTGGCCGGCGGGGCCGCCTTGGTATCCTTCTTGGCCTGGGCATAAGCCTGCGACGCACCGAATGCGGTGGCAAGGATCAGCAGAGAGTGAAGGCCCGTCACGCGCATGTCATGCCTCAGGGGATTCGCTTTTTAGCGGGGCGACAATCTCAAAATGGAGCTGAATAGGCGAGTGATTTCTTTGCGGTTCAGAGCTGCAGGGATCGTCGAATCTGCCGCCGCGGCAAACTTAGGTCAAAAAACAAGGCCGCCCGAAGGCGGCCTTGCAGGTTCGATTGGAAGGGGGCGTTCGGGCTCAGAAGCCCATGCCACCCATGCCGCCCATTCCGCCGCCGCCGCCCGGCATCGGAGCTGCCGGTTCCTTCGGCAGTTCGGCGACCATGGCTTCGGTGGTAACGAGCAGGCCGGCCACCGACGCCGCGTCCTGCAGTGCGGTACGCACCACCTTGGCGGGATCGATGATGCCCTTGGCGACCATGTCGACATACTCTTCGTTCTGAGCGTCGAAGCCGAAGGTCTCGGTCTTGTTCTCGAGGATCTTGCCGACCACGATCGAGCCTTCAACGCCGGCGTTCTCGGCGATCTGGCGGATCGGAGCTTCCAGCGCCTTCAGCACGATGTTGATGCCGGCCTGGACGTCGGAATTGTCGTTGGTGATACGACCGACGGCCTTCTTGGCCCGCAGCAGCGCGGTGCCGCCGCCCGGAACGATGCCTTCCTGTACGGCAGCGCGGGTGGCGTTGAGTGCGTCTTCGACGCGATCCTTCTTCTCTTTCACTTCGATCTCGGTCGCGCCGCCGACGCGGATCACCGCGACGCCGCCTGCGAGCTTGGCCAGACGCTCCTGCAGCTTCTCACGGTCGTAGTCCGAGGTGGTTTCCTCGATCTGGGCCTTGATCTGGTTGACGCGGGCTTCGATCGCCGGCTTCTTGCCGGCGCCGTTGACGACGGTGGTGTTCTCCTTGTCGATCACCACCTTCTTGGCGCGGCCCAGCATCTGAACGGTGACGTTCTCGAGCTTCATGCCGAGATCGTCGGAGATCAACTGGCCGCCGGTGAGAACGGCAATGTCTTCCAGCATGGCCTTGCGGCGATCACCGAAGCCCGGCGCCTTGACGGCGGCGACCTTGAGACCACCACGCAGACGGTTGACGACCAGCGTGGCCAGAGCCTCGCCTTCGACGTCTTCCGCGATGATCAGCAGCGGACGGCCCGACTGCACCACGGCTTCCAGCACCGGCAGCATGGCCTGCAGACCGGAGAGCTTTTTTTCGTGCAGCAGCACGTAAGCGTCTTCCAGCTCGGCGGTCATTTTTTCCGGGTTGGTGACGAAGTAGGGCGACAGGTAGCCACGATCGAACTTCATGCCCTCGACGATGTCGACTTCGGTGTCGAGCGACTTGTTTTCCTCGACGGTGATGACGCCTTCATTGCCGACCTTCTGCATCGCCTGGGCGATCATCTTGCCGATATTGGCATCGCCGTTCGACGAGATGGTGCCGATCTGAGCGACTTCGGCCGAGGAGGCGACCGGCTTGGCGCGCTTTTCGATGTCCTTGATCACGGCGGCAACCGCGATGTCGATGCCGCGCTTGAGGTCCATCGGGTTCATGCCGGCGGCAACCGACTTCGCGCCTTCGCGCACGATGGCCTGGGCCAGTACGGTGGCGGTGGTGGTGCCGTCGCCCGCGGTGTCGTTGGTCTTGGAAGCGACTTCGCGCAGCATCTGCGCGCCCATGTTCTCGAACTTGTCCTCAAGCTCGATTTCCTTGGCGACGGTGACGCCGTCCTTGGTGATGCGGGGAGCGCCGAAGCTCTTGTCGATGACGACATTGCGGCCCTTCGGGCCGAGCGTCACCTTGACGGCGTTGGCGAGAATGTCCACGCCGCGCAGCATGCGATCGCGCGCGTCGCCTGAGAATTTTACGTCCTTGGCTGCCATGTAATCTTACTCCTGATGATGGTCTTGATCCCGAGACGCGGCGCTGTGTCCGAATCTCGAAGGATCAAGTCGGTGAATGAATCGGATCAAACGAAACCCCACCCCACGCGACGACAGCAGACTGTCGGTCAGGGTGGGGAAAAAGCCCGTGCTTACGACAGCACGCCCATGATGTCGCTTTCCTTCATGATCAGAAGGTCCTCGCCATCGATCTTGACCTCGGTGCCCGACCACTTGCCGAACAGCACCTTGTCGCCGGCCTTGAGGTCGATCGGGGTCAGCTTGCCGGCTTCGTCGCGGCCACCGGGGCCGACGGCGACGACTTCGCCCTGGGAGGGCTTTTCCTTGGCGGAGTCGGGGATGATGATGCCGCCCTTGGTCTTTTCGTCGGCGTCGATGCGCTTGACGACGACACGGTCATGCAGCGGGCGGAATTTCGTTTTGGCCATGGGAGTTCCTCTGGTCTGCTGAAGTGGAGTAAGGCCCGCGAAAGCCGATCGGATGCGGCAGCCTGGACTGGGAGTCTTGGAAACCGCCGTTTCGAGCCGCCGGAGCGGTCCGAATGCATCCTTAGCAATCGAGCCTCAAGAGTGCTAACTATGCGCCCGGGGAAATATGGCCTGCCGCCGATCCTGTCAAGCAAAGGCCGATAGGCCCCGGGAAAGACAGCGTCTTTAAGCGCCCACTTTGAGCGGCTTGGGCGGGAGAAATCCCCTGCCGGGGAGTTTAAGGCCTTGGTGATGTCATTATAGGATGATCTGGAAACCATATCGCGGCACTGGGATGGGCGCCGCCGATTTGATTGAGCGTCGTATGCCGGTGGGACCGGGTACGACCGGGGATGTCAGTTTCAGGGGATCAGATGGAAACCTCACGTTTTGGGCGCGGCGTCGCGTACCTGGGAGCCGCGTCGGTCCTCGTGGCCTGTCTCGGCGGCTGTACCGGCTCGATGCCGAGTCTTGGTGGTTTCGGGTCGTCGCCACAGCCGGTGGAACAGGCCGCGCCGGCGGTCGAGCCGGAAATCCCCGGGACCATTCGTCCGGATGAAATCGTGGGGCGCTGGGGGCTTGCCTCCTTCCACAAGCCTGACGACAGGCTGCGGACGGAGAATGCCGCGCGCGGCCAATGCAAGCAGCCTTATGTGATCAATCCCGGGACCTCCGGCGGCATCATCATGCATCTCGCCGACGAGGCCACGCCGCAGGAGTTGCGCATCAAGGGCAGCCGCAGCGGCAAGAATTACATCGGCCCCCCCGGTCCGGCCGGCGGCGAAAAGGACCGCGAGATCGTCTCGTTCGATGGCCGCGTGCTGATCACGCGCTTCCTCGACAAGGATGCCAACGGCCGTTACGGCACCATGGTGTATGTCCGCTGCGCGCCCCGCGCTTAATTCTGTTCATCTCACGCAGAATCTTTTTCTCTGCTTCTTGAACGCCAAAGGGCGGCCACCGGTTCCGCCGATGGCCGCCCTTCGGGTTTTGTTGCCGGTCTGCCGTCAGCCGAACATTGCGTCGATGTCGTCCTGCGACGCATGACCGATGTCGCCCACGGCCTTCGGGCCGTTGAGCAGCCGGGCGTCGCCGACCCGGTCGTCGATGATTGCGGGCGCATGCGCCTTGATGGCATCGACCCCGCCCCAGATCTCCATCATGACGTTGATGTGGTGCTCGATGAACTTCATCGTGTTCATCACCTTGCTGATGCGCTGGCCGGTCAGGTCCTGGAAGTTGCAGGCTTCGAAAATGGCAACCACGCGATCCTGGATGTCTTCGCTCAACTGCGCCTGCTGATCCGGCGACTTCACTTTGCTGAATGCGCTCGCCGCCTGGTCGATGGCTTCGGCCGCTTCGAGAATCTGCTGGGTCGCTTCCTCGGTGCCGCCGACCACCGCGCCGAGCTCGCCGGTCACCCGCGCCATCTCGTCGCCGTCGAAGCTCTTGCCGTGCAGGACCGCGATCTCCTGTTTGGTGCGGTTGATCGCCTCGTGGATCAGGTCGAGCTCGATCTTGAGCTTTTCGCACTGCTCGATCTGCGCGCGATAGGTTTGCAGCAGCGCCTGGGCACCGGCGACTTCCTGCGTGATACCGTCGTCGCCGACCGCGCCATGCGGCGCGCCCATCTGCGCGCGAATGGCGCGCAACTCGTTCATGATCTCGCTGTGCGATTGGATGACATCGCCCGGGGCTGCGTCCACCGCCGGCGTGCTGCCGTACTGGGCTTCCTCGATGCGAAAACGTTTGCGAACTGGCATGACAACTCCCCACCCCTTTTTGGTGAGAGCGTTGTAGCGCAAGGTGTTTTAACACCGGGTTCACGGGAACATTTGTCCGGCAAAGTTTGCGCCGTCGGCGCATACCAGCGATTAACCATGGCCATGCGGCGTTCACCGAAAATAAACGCTGTCGGAAAGAACAGCGCCGACTTGTGGTCGTGGTGAATCCTGCGACCGGTTCTGTTTACCAAACCGATGCGTTTTGAATCTTTAATCGATGGCGTGAGGTTCGGACATTGCGAGTCTCACGACACCCGTTTGTTGCGCATTCACGCGCGGTCCCGACGAAACGTGCAGAGTACGTCGATGTTCAAATCATCCCAGCTTGTCATTGCCGGCGCGTGTGTGCTCGGCTCTCTCTCTTCTCCCGCTCTCGCGATCGAAGACAGCTTCCTGCCCGGTCCGATGGTCACGCGCGCCGATCGGTCGCCGCCGCCGGTGCCGATCCGCGTCGCCTACAATGAACGTGCCAATGAACGCGCCATGGGTGGCGGCTTCGTCGAATTCCTGTTCGGCGGCGGGGCCGCGGGTCCGGCTCCCGGCTACGAGCCGGCGCAGCGTTATGAGATGACGCCGGCGCGGCGCGATCAACGCATGCTTTATGCGCCCGAGCGCGAACCATCCTACATGCCGCAGGAGCAGTCCTACGCGCCGGCGCGGCCCGGCATGGATCCGAAATACGAGAAGCAGATGGTGGAGTACAGCGGTCGCGAGGCTGCCGGCACCATCGTGATCGATACGCCCGGCAAGTTCCTTTATCTGGTGCAGGGCAACGGCCGGGCGCTGCGCTACGGCATCGGTGTCGGCAAACCCGGCTTTACCTGGTCGGGCGTGAAGCAGATTTCCGCCAAGCGCGAATGGCCGAATTGGACGCCGCCGGCGGAAATGCTGAAACGCCGGCCCGATCTGCCGCGGCATATGGAAGGCGGTCCGGAAAATCCGCTCGGTGCCCGTGCCATGTATCTGGGATCGTCGCTCTATCGCATCCACGGCTCCAACGAGCCCTGGACCATCGGCACCTCGGTGTCGTCCGGCTGCATCCGGATGCGCAACGAAGACGTCATCGACCTCTATGGCCGCGTCAATGTCGGCACCCGGGTGATCGTGATCTGATGGATTGTGCACGACGTGTGCACCAGCAGATCCAACAGAAGCGCAACAGAGCCCACGTGAATGACGTCTCTGAGTGGGGCGGATCTGCTTGACGGGCGCCGACAACGGTTGGGCGGGCCCGCTGACTCTTAATCAGCGGGGCCCAGGTTCGAGTCCAAGTGCGCTCGAAGAATCTGCCGGAAATCTCGAAGCCCGATTGAACGCGTTTCAAGTTTCCGCAGTTGCGCTGACGGCTGCAGCGGGGGCCTCAATCCGGGCGTGGCTGATTTGTAGTCTATGGATTACATGTCGCTTGCGTGTTTGTAATCTATGGATTACACATGCTGCATGGTCGACGTCCGCGAAACACTCGACTTCACCAACTGGCTTGAGGCCCTGAACGATCAGCGTGCCCGCTTGCAGATCGTTCGCCGGATCAGCCGGGTTGCCGCTGGCAACTTCGGCGATGCCAAGTCGGTCGGGGGTGCGGTTAGCGAGCTTCGCATCGACCACGGACCGGGATACCGCGTTTATTACGCTCGGCGCGGCAAGACCGTCGTCATCCTGCTCTGCGGCGGCGACAAGCGGACCCAGAGCAAGGACATCCGGAAGGCTAAGGAAATCGCGGAGGCATTGGAGGACTGAGGATGAAAGTCAGCAAACTAAAGAAGTTCGACGCCGCCGAGCACCTTCGCACACCGGAGGCGCGCGCGGAGTATCTGAACATCGTTCTCACCGATGGCGATCCCACCGAAGTCCGTGACGCCCTCAATCTCGTCGCCCGAGCGCAGGGCATGAGCGAGGTCGCTAAAGCCGCTGGCGTGACCAGGGAGGGGCTTTACAAGACGCTCGGCGAGAATGGCAATCCGGAGTTCGCAACCGTCCTGCGGGTCATCGGGGCCATGGGAATCCGGCTTATGGCAGAGCCGGCCAAACCCAAGCCCAAGCCGAGGAAGAAAGCCGTGGTGTGATGGCAAAGTTCGTCGTCACTGAATCAAAAGCCGGCCGTTCCTTGGGATGGATCGCGGGGTGAGTGATCAGTCTTCCGGAGTGATCGCACGCGAAATGTCAGCGGCCTTTGGAGCTTGACTGTAATCAACTTAAGCTTCCCTGCGATCGACTGGATCGACTCAAAAACGGCCGCTCGTGAGAGCGGCCGTTTGTTTATGCGAACAAGTCAGACGAAGGGATCAGGCGGTATCGCTGTCGCCGCCATCGGAATCGAATCCGTCGTCGTCGTCATCGTCACTGTCGTGATCGTTGCTCGCGTAGGTGTTGCGATCGTTGTCGTTGTCCCTGGTGTCGCGATTGTCATCCGACGCCTTGTCGAACAAGCCTTGGCGAGAGCCGTCGTTGCCGCCACTGCCGCCCTTGCCGATGTCGTTCAGGCCGGCATCGCGTGCGAGGCTGCCGCTCGACTGATCGCTGCTCCAGGGATTTTTCAGGCCGCCGCCGAGCGAGCCGCCATCGGCGAGTGACTGGTGATTGCCGCCGCCCATCAGTCCGCGAATGCTGTTCATCATCAGCGATCCGCCGATCGCACCCACGGCGGCCGCTGCGGCCGTGCCAAGGAACGATCCGCCACCGCCGCCTGGCGCACCGCCACCAAAGCCGGGGGCGCCGGGGAAGCCGGGAGCGCCGCCGCCATAACCAGGCGCGCCGCCGCCATAGCCGGGGGGCGGCGTGCGGGGATCGCCGTATCCGGCGTTGCGCGGGTCGGCATATCCGCCACCGTTGCCAGGGTTATTGATGCCGGCATTGTTCAGCACCTGGCCGCTGTTCCACACCGGTCCACGCGAACCGCCGGCATCGGCCGGCCGCACATTGGGAACGGAGCCGCGGGCCTGGGTCTGGCCGAACACGGCGTCGCGCATCGAATCAAGGAAGCTTCCCGAGGGGGCCTGCTGCGGCTGTGCCTGGCCTTCCAGTTCTTCGATGCGCGCGCTGGCGCGCTTCAGCGCTTCGTCCTGCACCAGCGCGGTCTGCACCAGGGCGTAGACGGCGTTCGGCGCACGGCGCAGGCCCTCGATGATGGCCTTCTCCGCCTCCGGATCGCGGGGTGAGTTCTCCAGACCGGTGAGCCGGTCGAACAGGTCATCGATCAGGTGGCGTTCTTGCGGGGTCATGCTGTCCTCCTCCTAGGTGAGGCCAACGGAATCTAGGTGTGGTTTGTGTCGCAAAAAGAGGTCCGCAGATTAAATTTCTGTATGCGACAATACGCCTGCCGTTCAGGGGGCCGGTTCACGCAGTGTTATAACATTCGCCGCGAGCAGCCGTGGAAAGTCGTCACCGGCGATGAACGCGTATTCACGTTCGCGCTGGTCGGTCAGCGGATCGAGACCGATCAGAACGTCATCGACAAAGCCGGGATGGCACATCACCAGGCCATTGTCAGGAAGGCCTTCGAAAAACGCCGGCATCACCTTGCCGAAATCGACGCTCTGCGTGAAATCATAGGCGCCGGCAAAGCCGGGATTGTACGCAAGGCCAGCCTGCTGGCAACGCACGCGGAAACGCGCGCTCAAGACGTCCAGCAGGAGCGCCTTGGGATTTTGAAGCTTTTGCGACAGCGGCAATGTTCGCCCGCATTGGCGCACCCAGGCGTTCGGTGCAGCTTTCTTGACGGCCGCAAGAAACGCATCGCGCACTTGCGGGAACAACTGCACATGCTGGTGCCCGTCGACATAATCCGGTGGCCGGCCGAACAGTTCGGCAAAGGCCGAGAGCTGCGCCGCGATCTCGCCGCGCACGATTTCGGGATCGAGCCGGCGCAGCAGGCTCGTTCGCAGCATGGCGCCGAGCGGCAGGAACACGCCGCCATGGAGCGGCCGGAAATACATCGTCAGCGGATGAAACGGTGCGGTCAGCGTGGTGTGCAGGCCGATCGCGCAGGGACCGGTCGCGACAGCCGTTTTCAGGGCCTCGACTTCGTCGCGCCTGATCGCGGGCCCGACCACCATCACCGAGGTGGCGTTGAGGCGCCGGCGTTCGATCAGATCGCGGATGCCACGATTGATCCCCGGGCTCAGGCCATAATCGTCGGCGCACAGCCAGATGCGGCGTGGCGGCAGCGCCGGGTTCATCCGGCGGCGTTTCCAACGGAGTCGCTCGCGGATTTTTCCGGCTCTGCAGACTTCACGGTGTGTTCGGCGATGAAATAGACCGGACGTGCCTTCAATTCGGACAGGATCTTGCCGATATACTCGCCCATCACCCCGATCATCAGCAACTGCACGCCGCCGATGGTCATCAGGCCGACCACCAGCGACGGATAGCCCGGCACCGACTTGCCGGTGATGAAGGTCTCCCACAGGATCGACAGGCCGAACAGGAAGGCGGCGAAGGCCAACAGCAGCCCGAGCAGGCTGGCCACCCGCAGCGGTGCAACCGAAAACGAGGTCAGGCCTTCGATCGACAGTCCGATCAGGCGGCCGGCATTGAACGAGGTCTGGCCGTGGGCACGCGCTTCGGGTTCATAGTCGACACGGAGCTGGCGGAAACCGATCCAGCTCGCGAGCCCCTTGAAGAAGCGGTTGCGCTCGGGAAGCTGCCGCAGCGCCGCCGTCGCCCGCGGCGACAGCAGACGAAAATCACCGGCGTCTTCCGGGATCTTCTGCCGGGCCCCCCAATTGATCAGCGTGTAGAAGCCCTGCACCGACAGGCGGCGGAGCAGCGATTCGTTACTGCGATGCGCTTTCGCGGTATAGACCACGTCATAACCGTCATTGATCCAGTGGGCGACCAGCCGTTCGACGAGGTCGGGCGAGTGCTGGCCGTCGCCGTCCATGAACAGCGTTGCGCCGCGGCGGGCATAGTCGAGACCGGCCATCAGGGCGGCTTCCTTGCCGAAATTGCGCGACAGCGACACCACCTGGACGTCGATCGCGGTGGCCGGCAGGCCGCAGGCGATGGCCAGCGTGGTGTCGGCGCTGCCGTCATCCACATAGACCACCTCGACCGCAAGGCCGTGACGCTGCTTCAGGGTCCGGGCGAGTTCGATCAGCCGGTCGTGCAGCAACGCCAGACCCGCAGCCTCGTTGTACACGGGCACGATGATGGTCAGCCCGTGAGCTGCGGCTGCACGGGCATCACCGGTCAGATTGGAAACGTCGGCACCAAGCATCATCGATCACATTCCGGCATGCCCGCCGGGCCTCATATTTCATACACATATGGTAGTTGCTGCCTGTCCCGCTGCAAGTGTGTTGGCGGCAACTCGTAGCCCGGATATCGCTTCGCTCATCCGGGCTACGCATAACACGTCTAGCTCGCCAAGAACGCCTAGCTCGCCAGGAACGCTTCCAGCTTGGCGAACAGCGGATTGGCGCGATCCATCACATAGTCGAGGGACGCGACCGACACCGTGTCGGCGCCGTGGTCACGCAGGAAGCTCGCCAGCGCGTAAAGCTGCGTCGGCGGGCAGTGCAGCGTCACCATGCCGGACGAGGTCGGGCCGCCGAACGGCGACACAACGCCGAATTTTGTCCTGGCTTCCTCGAGCAGCGCGGCATCGCAGCCGGTGAAGCGGGTGCGGACTTCCTTGTAGGCATTGGCGCGGGCACGCGAGGCGATATGGTCGAGAATGATCCGCGCGGTTTCGCGTGCGGAGGCCGACCAATCGGCGTCGCGCGAGGCCACGAGATTGGCCTGGCTGCGCAGGATGACGCCGTCGTCGAGTACCTTGAGGCCGTTGGCCGACAGCGTGGCGCCGGTGGTGGTGATGTCGACGATCAGTTCCGCGGTGCCGACGGCGGGCGCGCCCTCGGTGGCGCCGGCGCTCTCGACAATGCGATAGTCGACGATGCCATGGCCGGCGAAAAACGTCCGGGTCAGGTTGATGTACTTGGTCGCCACCCGCATCCGCCGGTTGTGCCGCGCACGGAACGCCGTGGTGACATCATCGAGGTCTGCCATGGTGCGGACGTCGATCCACGCCTGCGGCACCGCAACCACCACATTAGCGCTGCCGAAGCCCAGCGATTCGATCAGCGCCACCTTCCGGTCGGCGTCGGTGATGTTTTCGCGGATCAGGTCCTCGCCGGTGATGCCCAGATGCACCCCGCCGCGTGCCAGGTTCGCTGCGATTTCGCTCGCCGAGAGATAAGCGATCTCGACATTGTCGAGGCCGCTGATGGTGCCGCGATAATCACGGGCGCCGCGCGGCTTTGCCAGCGCGAGGCCGGCGCGGGCGAAGAACGCATCGGCGTTTTCCTGCAGCCGGCCCTTGGAGGGAACGGCGAGAACGAACGGCTCGGTCATCGCACGGTCCTCGCGGATGTGGCAGCGAGGGCTTCGATCCAGATCGAAAAACCGACCGCCGGGATCGGATTGGGCGACCCGAGCCGCGTCATCAGCCCGTCATAGCGTCCGCCGGCGACCAGCGGTTCGACGCCGTTGCCCTTGCGGTGCAGTTCGAATTCGAAACCGGTGTAGTAGTCGATGCCGCGGCCGAACGATGTCGCAAAACGCGTCGTCGCGATGTCGATGCCGCGTGCGGCCATGAAACCGATCCGGCTTTCGAACTGGTCGACCGCCGCCGCGAGATCGAGGCCTGCGTCCGACGCCAGTGTGCGCAGCTGGGCCAGCGCGTCGTCCGGCTCGCCGGTGATGGTCAGGAAGCGCTCGATCAGCAGGCGAATATCCTTCGGCAAGGCGCCGCCGGTCAGCGTCGATTGCTCGAGAAAGCGATCGGCGATTTCGGCCACCGACCGGCCGCCGACATTGGTGGCACCGGCGATCGACATCAGGTCGGTGACCAGCGCGTGCGCCGCCTTGCGATCGGAGCCGGCCAGCGCCGCCAGCACGCCTTCATACCCCTTGCGGACGGTGTCGGTGGAGAGCGTCAACCGCTCCAGGTCCTGCGCCAGCGAGGTCTTGCGGTTGAAATCCTTGATCAGCCGCCGCTTCCACGATGGCGCGAGATCGAGTGCATCGATCAGGGCGGCGAACAGCGCCACGTCGCCGGTGCGGATATCGATATCGGTGACGTTGAACGCCGCCAGCGCGTCCAGCCCCAGCGCCAGCATCTCCGCGTCGGCCGCGGCGCGATCGGTGCGCCCGAACGATTCGACGCCGGCCTGCAGGAACTCGCTGGGCTGCTGGTCGCGATAACGAAACACCGGGCCGAGATAACAGAAGCCGGCCGGCTGTCCGGCGGCTGCGGAGGCCAGGTAGTCACGGGCCACGGGGATCGTGAGATCCGGCCGCAGGCACAGCTCCTCACCCCGCGCGTCGGTGGTCAGATACAGGCTCTTGCGGATGTCCTCGCCGGAGAGATCGAGAAACGGCTCGGCCGGCTGCAGGATCGCCGGTTCCGCCTTGGTGTAGCCGGCCAACGCAAACGACGACAGCAATGCCTCCGCCGGTACGGCGGATCCGGTCGCACCAGGGGCGGCGGTCTGGCTCATCTGTCGTCCATATTCATCTAAGGCATGATCGGGGAAACTGCGTAGCTAGCTTCCGATACGATCATGTGTCTAAAAGTCGAAACGGGGCCGCCCTTTAGCATGCCGCCCGAGGAGTTTCGACCACCATTCGCCCATCATCCGCCAAGGGACTGCAAAGTGGCTTAACCGAGTGATGCCATGGGCGAGAGACGCAACCTATGCGTGCATTCGCGCTATGAAGTCGCCCAGTCGCCGAGCACGGCCTGCACCAAGGCCAGGGCCGCCACTGCCGCGGTATCGGCCCGCAGGATCCGCGGTCCCAGCGCCAGCGTCAGCACGTCGGGCTGGCGAAGCAGCAAGACACGCTCCTCCTCGGCAAAGCCGCCCTCGGGGCCGATCAGCAGATCGACGCCGCCGACTGCGGGCCGGCGCTGTCCCAGCGCCGCGACCGGGTCCGCGACCTCAGCGTTTTCGTCGCAGAAGATCAGCAGGCGCGAGGCGGCGCGCTGCTCGAGATAGCGGGCTAGCGCGACCGGCTCGGCGACCTCAGCAAGGCTGAGAATGCCGCATTGCTCCGCCGCCTCGATCGCGTTGGCGCGCATCCGCTCGACATTGACCCGGCTCGCCTGGGTAAATCGCGTCACCACCGGCTGAAGCCTCGCGGCGCCCATTTCCACGGCCTTTTGCGCCATATAGTCGAGGCGGGCGTGCTTCAGTGGCGCGAACACATAGGTCAGATCGGGCAGGCGGTCCTGCGGCCGGGTCTGGGCCTCCACGATCAGGTGATCGGGACGCTTGCGGCCGGCAAGCTGCGCCCGCCATTCCCCGTCGCGGCCATTGAACACCAGCACGCCGTCACCGGCGCCCAGCCGCAGCACATTGCCGAGATAGTTGCTCTGGTTGCGGTCGAGCGGAACGGTGCCGCCCGCCGCCAGCGGCGAATCGGTGAACAGACGGGGGCTGCGAAAGTCGACTTGCGGCATGCGGTTTCCATCAAGGTTTCGTGTTCTATAGCGTTTTCGGCCGACATTTCGAGCGATCTGGAGAGCGGGTCACGTCAGGAAACGCGTCAAAACAGCAATCGAACGCCTGTTCCGGCGCGACAGCAGCGGTGCTCCAGGCAGGAAACCGGTCTTTCCAGCAGGATTGGCGGCAATGCGCCGCGCTGCCGCCCTATTCCACGGGTTGTTAAGGGGTTTCGAGAATCGTAGAAGCCTGCAAGCGAGATATCGGGGGACATTGGATCTTGCCGGAGGAGAAACTGTGATCGCCCCACATTTGCCCAAGCTGATTTTGCCGAAGCTGGTTTTGCCCCTGGCCGTGTCGGGTTTCATGGCGAGCCTCGTGCTGCCGATCGCCGATGTCCATGCGCAGGGTGCGTTCCCGGCCCCGTTGCCGTCGCAATCCCAGGCAGCGCCGGCCAATGCGTCGCCGTTCCCGCCGGTCAACTCGGCCGCGGCCAATCCGTCATCATCGCCTTTCCCACCGGTCAACGGCGGCTCGGCGTTTCCCCCGGCTGGAGCCTCGCCGGTGTTCGGCGGTCCCGGTGCTTTCGGCGGTGCGCCCGGTCCCCAGCAACAGGCAGGTCCGCCCGGTGGTGAGGACTGCATGAAACACTTCCTGCCGCTGCGGCAGGATGCCGAGAAGAAAGCGGCGCTGATCAAGGCCGCCGGTGCGCGCAAGGCGCCGCCGGACGAGGCCTGCAAGCTGATCTCCAGTTTCGCCGGCGCTGAAGTCAAGATGATCAGCTTCATCGATACCAATGCCAAGAAGTGCGGCATCCCGCCGGAAATCGGCAAGCAGATGCGGGACGGCCACGCCAACACCGAGAAAATGAAGACCACCGTTTGCAACGTGGCCGCGCAGCGCGCCGCGGGCGGTGGTGGCGGTCCGGCAGCGCCGAGCCTGAGCGAGGCGCTGGGAACCAGCGCGGCACTGCCCGAAGCACGGGCCGCCAAGCGCGGCGGCGCGACGTTCGAGACCCTCAACGGCAACGCGCTGGCGCGGTGACGGCTTTTCCATGATCGACGCGACAGCCCGCGTTGCGGATGCGACCCACAATAACTGGGTCGACACCCGCGCGCCGGTATGGTCGCGCCCCTATCTGCGGCTGTCGCGGTTCGACCGGCCGATCGGATCCTGGCTGCTGCTGATGCCGTGCTGGTGGTCGGCAGCGTTGGCCGCCGGTGTCGCCGGCGACCTGCGCCAGCTTCCCGGCACTGTGGTGCTGTTTTTCATCGGCGCGTTCGTGATGCGCGGCGCCGGCTGCACCTGGAACGACATCACCGATCGCAATCTTGACGGCAGGGTGGAGCGCACCCGCTCGCGGCCGATTCCATCGGGCCAGGTGACGATCAGCCAGGCGGTGGCGTTTCTCGTCTGCCAGGCACTGATTGGACTGATCGTGCTGCTGCAGTTCAATCGTTTTGCGATTTTGACCGGGATCGCCTCGCTGGTGATTGTCGCTGTTTATCCGTTCATGAAACGGATCACCTACTGGCCTCAGGTGGTGCTGGGCCTGGCGTTCTCCTGGGGCGCGCTGATGGGCTTTGCGGTGATCCTGGCGCGGATCGATGCGGCCGCCCTGGTGCTTTATGCCGGATCGATCGCCTGGGTGATCGGCTACGACACCATCTATGCTCACCAGGATCGCGAGGACGACGCGCTGATCGGCATCAAGTCGACGGCGCTGTTGTTCGGCGAGCGCACCAAGCCGGCCCTAGTGATGTTCTATGGGCTCGCGGTGGCGCTGCTCGGGCTCGCCTTTGTGCTGGCCGGAGCGGGCCTTGCGGCCTTCGTCGGCCTTGCGATGTTCGCAGCGCATCTCGCCCGGCAGATCCTGCGCATCGATATCCGCGATTCCGCGCTGTGCCTGAAGCTGTTCAGGTCGAATCGCGACGCCGGGCTGATCCTGTTTGCCAGCCTGGTCGTGGACGCCGCATTGCGCGCTGCCGTCTGATCTTCTTGTAGCCCGGATGAGCGCAGCGATATCCGGGGTCACGCGCGGCTGAGCTCATTCCCGGATGTCGCTGCGCTCATCCGGGCTACGATCTGAGACGATCCGTCAGGCCACGCCGGCGCGCAGCACGTCGTGCACATGCACGATGCCGACCGGCTTCTTGCCTTCGGCCACGATCAGCACGGTGACGGCGGGCTTCGATGAATTCAGCGTATCGAGCATTTCGCCGGCCAGCGTATCGGGCGAGATTGTTCTTGGATTCTTCGTCATCACCTCGTCGACACTGACCGTCATCAGGTCGGCGCGCATGTTCCGGCGCAGGTCGCCGTCGGTGATGATGCCGCACAGGTTGCCGCTGATATCGACGATGCCGACGCAACCGAAACCCTTCGAGGTCATCTCCACCAGCGCATCCGACATCTTGGTGCCGAGCGGCTTGAGCGGGATCGCATCGCCGGTGTGCATCAGGTCGCGGACGAATTTCAGCATCGCGCCGAGTTTGCCGCCGGGATGCAGCACGCTGAAATCCACCGGGGTGAAACCGCGGCTTTCCAGCAACGCCACCGCCAAGGCGTCGCCGAGCGCCAGCTGCATCAGCGAAGAGGTGGTGGGCGCCAGGTTGTGCGGACAGGCCTCGCGGGCCTTCGGCAGCGTCAGGCAGACATCGGCGGCCTTGCCGAGGGTGGAATCGGCCTCGGCTGTCACCGCGATCAGGCCGATGCGGAAACGGCGCGAGTAGTTGATCAGGTTCTTCAGTTCGGCGGTTTCGCCCGACCACGACAGCGCGATGATGACATCGTCGGCGGTGATCATGCCCATGTCGCCGTGGCTGGCCTCAGCCGCGTGCACGAAGAACGCCGGCGTGCCGGTGGAGGCGAAGGTCGCCGCGATCTTGCGGCCGATGTGCCCGGATTTGCCGAGGCCGGACACGATGACGCGGCCGGAGGCCTTGCGGATCAGCGCGACGGCGGCGGCGAACGGCGCGCCGAGACCGTTCTGCAGGGCGGCGGCGAGGGCCGTGATGCCGCTACCTTCGGCGTCGAGCGTGCGCAGGGCCGAGGCGATGGCGGATGCGTCGTCAGTCCCAAGCGCTGCGGCTCGCGGTTTTGGTCGGGTCATGAACAATCCAAAAACAATCCAAGGCAAGGCGTGTCGGCGCCTGGCGCCGCAATTGGGCGCTGTCTAACACGTTCGCTGGCGGGAGGCGACGGCGCCCGCCGATCCCTCAACGGCCCATTAACCATAATTGTTTTAACTCCATTAACGACGTTTTGCGGCGCGCCGCCGCGACGACGTTTCGTTAAGCGTATGATTTATTGGAGTTATTTGTGGGAAGAGGCTGGCGGGTAATGGCCCCGGACACGGGCCGCCGCACGTGCGTGCATCTTGCGCGCGCGCTGCCGCTTTGCCTTGCCGCCCTGATCGCGCTGTTTCCACCGGCTGGGGCGCAGACCGTCAACAGCGATCTGTTCAATCCCCAGCGCGACGGCTTCGCGCCCAAAAACTCGAACCTGCGCAGGACCGCACAGACCACGCCGGGCGATACCGGATCGCAGACTGCTGACGAGCCGCCTCCAGCGCCGCCCGCGCCGTCGCGTCTGGGCAAGCCCCCGACCTGGGGCACGCCTGCGGCCTCCGGTGCCGGCACCGCCGCCACCGGTTACGATTCGCTGGGACGCAAAAAGAAGGCGGCGACCAAGGCCAAGGCGGGGACGCTCTCCGGTGCGGCTGCCGGCGCACGCGTCGTCCCTGGCCTGCGCGGCTCCGCACCCCTCACCGGCAATGCAACGCTGCCGCCGGTGCGTACCGGCCCGGTGCCATCGGCGCCGCCGAAAATTACGCCGCCACCATCCGTCACCGCCAATGGCATCCGCGTGCCACAGTCGCTTGCCGGCACGATCGACGGCCAGCCGCCGCGGCGGCGGCTCAGGGTCGATGACGATCCGTTCGGTGCGGTCGGCAGCTATTACGGCGCCTTCCTGTCCAAGGGCGCGATCGAGCTCTCCGGTGGTTATGACACCAATCCTGCACGCGTGACGCCCGCGAAAGGCTCGGCGTTCTGGATGATCTCGCCCGAACTGGTGATCGCTTCGAACTGGGAGCGGCATTCGTTGAGTGCCGATCTGCGCGGTTCGTTCACCGGCTACGGCTCGACGTTTCCGGGCGACATCAGCGCATCGAGCGGCGTGCCGACCACGCTCGACCGGCCCGACTTCAACGGCCGCATCGTTGGCCGCATCGACGTCGACAGAGAGACCCGCATCAACAGCGAACTGCGGCTGCGGATCGCGACCGACAATCCCGGCAGCCCGAACATCGCGGACGGGCTTGCACGTTATCCGGTATTCGCCACCTACGGCACCTCGCTCGGCGTCGACCACGATTTCAACCGGCTCAATGTGTCGCTCACTGGCACCGTCGACCACACCTCCTATCAATGGTCCAAGCTCGCCAGTGGAGCGAGCGTCTCGAACGACGGCCGCGATTTCACCCAGTATGGCGGCATCGCGCGCGTGAGTTATGATTGGCAACCGGGCGTCAAGCCGTTTGTCGAGGTCCAGGCCGACACCCGCGTGCATGACAACACCATCGACGATTTCGGCTTCCTGCGCGATTCCAACGGCGGCTATATCAAGGCCGGTTCCAGCTTCGAACTCACGCGCCTGATCACCGGCGAGGCCTCGGTCGGTTGGCTGACCCGCAGCTATCAGGATGGGCGGCTGGCGCCCATCAGCGGGCTGCTCACCAGCGCCTCGCTGATCTGGACAGTCACGCCACTGACGACAGCGAAATTCATCGCGACGTCGTCGATTGACGAAAGCCCGTTGCCGTTCGTCTCCGGCGTAAAGACGCGCAATTATACCTGGGAGGTCGAACACGCGCTGCAGCGCTGGCTGGTCGCCACCGCGCGCTTCGGCTACGGCACCGCGGATTATGAGGGGCTCGCACGCAACGACAACCGCTACACGGTGTCGGGCGATCTCGTCTACAAGCTCAATCGCAACTTCCAGATCAAGGGTTCGCTGCGCCACGACTGGGTCGACAGCAGCATCCCCGGCGCCAGCACCCAGGCCACGGTGATGACGCTGGGCGTGCGCGTGCAGCAGTAACGGTCTGCGCTGATGCTGCGCTCAGCGGCGCCAGGCCTTGATGGTCCCGATCCGCTGGAAACGCACGCCGCTGCCATCGGCGAGGCGGGTGGCGATGAAGCCGCCCTCGGACACCGCGACGCGCTGCGGCGCCGCCACTTGCGGGCTGCGTGCGGTCTCCCACCAGGAGGCGCGGTGCGAGGCGCGCGACAGGCCGAAGCCGAGAATTTCCTCGATCTCGTCCATGGTCAGGACGAAGTCGTCCCGGGTCTGCTTCTTCAGATGATCGCGCAGCGGGTCGTAGTCGCTCACAGGGAATCCTCGGTCCTTTGCATCCTCTTTGGGAGATGAAGCACGGTCGGGTCAAGTCTGATGCGCTGCCGAGCCTCAGAACAGCCCCGGCCGCTGCTTGCTGCCCACCGCAATCCAGCTCAGCAGTGTTGCCGTGGCGACCATGGCCAGGATGCCGCCCGCGCTGATCGCGATCTGCATGGGGATGCCGGCGGAGATTTTGACCAATACGATCCGTGCGGCCCGCAGTTCCTCGCGAAATGCCGCGGTTCGATGAAACCTCTTATTAACTGCGGTGCACATCAGCGGGATCATCTAAAGACTGCAGCAATCAATTGAGCGCATCCCGTATCGTGAAGGACGGTATGGTTATGCGGCGAGACAACGGAGACCTCGGGTCGGATTTCAGATCTTGGCGCATCTCGGCCTGGTTGCTGATGTCGTTCTGCGTCGTCACCCTGCTGGGTTTCTCCGCCGTGTGCGGCAGCGTCATGCTCGACATGCGCCGGGGCGAGGAAGCGCTGGCGCGCCAGACCATGGAAAACCTGGTCGCGACCATCGACGCCGATATCGGCCGCAACATCGAACTCTATGATCTGTCGCTGCGCGCGGTCGCCACCAACATGATCGAGCCTGAGGTGACGAGCGTCAGCAAGCCGTTGCTGCATATGATCCTGTTCGATCATGCCGCCACCGCAAAGCATTTTGGCGCAATCCAGGTGTTCGACGCCCATGGCGATCTCCTGCTGGACTCCTCGTCCTTGCGGCCGAAACCGGAGAACCGCGCCGACGAAGATTATTTCGAGGTGCACCGCGACAGCGCAGACCGTGGCCTCTACATCAGTCGTCCCGGCCTGCACCGCAGCACGTATTCCGTGGTGCTGAGCCGCAGGATCACCGGCAAGGACGGGGCTTTCCTCGGGGTTGTGGTCGGTTCGCTGCGGTTCAGTTATTTCCACGATTTGTTCGGTCGGCTGCAGTTGCAGCCCGACGACACCATTACCGTGTTCCGCCGCGACGGCGTCGTGATCATGCGCACGCCCTTCGATCTCGATATCATTGGCAAGGATCTGAGTAACGTGCCGGGGGTGCTGCGGTCGCTGACCGAGCCGAGCGGCTTCTACACGCGGCCGAGCGTGGTCGACCAGCTGGAACGGCTCTATGTCTGGCGTGACCGCGGTCATCCGCTGGTGGTGGTGGTCGGCAAGTCCTGGGAGACCATCTTCAGCCTGTGGCGGCACGAAGCCCAGCGGATCGGCGCGGTCATGCTGACGCTGATTGTGCTGGTGATCGGGGCGACGCTGGTTCTGGCGCGGGAAATCAAGCGGCGTGCGCGGGCGGAAGACCGGCTGGAGGAGCTCGCCACCACCGATCCGCTGACGCAGTTGCGCAACCGGCGCAAATTCGACCTCGTGCTGGCGCAGGAATGGCGTCGCGCGCTGCGGCATGATGAACCGCTGGCGCTGCTGATGATCGATGCGGATCACTTCAAGACCTTCAACGACATGTTCGGCCATCAGGCCGGCGACCAGGTGCTGGTGCGGATTGCGGGCTGCATCACCGAGGCCGTGATGCGCGCCGGCGATTGTGCTGCGCGCTACGGCGGCGAGGAGTTCGCCGTGCTGCTGCCCGGGCTTGCCGCGGATGCGGCGCTTGTGGTTGCGGAAAACCTCCGCGCCAGAGTGGAGCGGCTGTCCGCAGACAAATGGGCGACCACGATCAGCATCGGCGTCGCCGCCGTGGTGCCGACCGCGGCGACCACGCCGGCGCTGTTGATCGAGGCCGCCGACAAGGCGCTGTATGAAGCGAAGTCCCGCGGCCGCAACCAGTCGTTTGTCGCCCAGGCGCCGCAGCTGTCGCTGGTGGCGTAATCTCAGATCATCGAGAGTGTTTGTGTGTAGCCCGGATGAGCGCGTAGCGCGACATCCGGGATCTTGTTGGCGTCGCCCCGGGGTTCGCTTTCGCTCACCCGGGCTACAGTTCACATATACTGCTTCATCTCTTCCCGCAGGCCGTCGCGCAGGTCGTCGCGGTCCATCGCATAGGCGATGTTGGCGGCGAGGAAGCCGGCTTTCGAGCCGCAGTCATAGCTCTTGCCCTTGAATTTGAAGCCGTAGAACGCCTGAGATTTGGCAAGGCCGAGCATGGCGTCGGTGAGCTGGATTTCGCCGCCGGCGCCGCGTTCCTGGGTTTCGAGAATCTTGAAGATTTCCGGCTGCAGGATGTAACGCCCGGTGATCGAGAGATTCGACGGCGCCTGCTCGCGCTTCGGCTTTTCCACCATGCCGTCGAGTTCGAACAGGTCGCCCTTCTGCTTGCCGACGCCGACCACGCCGTACATGTGCACGCTTTCCATCGGCACTTCCTCGACCGCGATGATGTTGACCTTCTCCGCGCCGGCGGCATTGGCCGCGTCGATCATCTGCTTCAGGCCGCTCGGCTTGTGCTTGACCAGCACGTCCGGCAGCAGCACCGCGAACGGCTCATTGCCGATGATGTCGCGCGCGCACCACACCGCGTGTCCCAGGCCGAGCGGCTGTTGCTGGCGGGTGAAGGAGGTCGCGCCGGCTTGCGGCTGGTCGCGCATCAGCAGTTCCATCTCCTTGGTCTTGGCGCGCTCTTTCAGCGTGTCCTCGAGCTCATAGGGACGATCGAAGTGATCCTCGATCACGCCCTTGTTCCGGCCGGTGACAAACACAAGGTGTTCGATTCCGGCTTCCAGGGCTTCGTCCACCACATGCTGGATTAGCGGGCGGTCGACCACCGTGAGCATTTCCTTCGGCATTGCCTTGGTGGCGGGCAGAAAGCGGGTACCGAGACCGGCGACGGGAAACACGGCTTTGCGGATTTTCATGATGTCTCTTCGGTATGAACAGGACACGGTGCAAGGCGGGAACGCCCAAGGGATCAGGAAAGGGATCAGGATCCCCGGACGCACCCTCCATGTCGTAGCAGATTTCGGGGCTTTTGCGGCGGCCATGCGGCGGCTTTTAGCTGCACCCGATGAGCGAAATCTGGGCATGACTCCCGTTGGACCGGATCAGCGACAGCCGCTGACTGAGCGTTGTCGAAGGCCGTCCGGCAAACTGGCGCGACGGCATGGTCCGCCCTATGTGAGCAGGGCGATTTTCCCGCGTGCGCGGCGCGCGGTTTTCCCGCGGACGTGCAACAGTCATAAAAGCTTCAGGGAGACAATTGATGGAATACCGGCGTCTCGGGGCCTCCGGCCTCACAGTTCCCGTGCTCAGTTTCGGAGCCGGCACCTTCGGCGGCAAGGGCGATTTCTTTGCTGCATGGGGCAATACGGATGCGACGCAGGCGCGCCGTCTGCTCGACATCTGCCTCGATGCCGGCGTCACCATGTTCGACACCGCCGACGGTTATTCGAAGGGCGAATCGGAGGCCGTGCTGGGCGCCGCCATCAAGGGTCGCCGCGACAAGGTGCTGATTTCCACCAAGGCGACGTTCCGCTTCAGCGATGCACCGAACGATGTCGGCTCGTCACGCTTCCATCTGCTCGCGGCGGTGGACGCCGCGCTCCAGCGGCTCGGCACCGACTATATCGACCTGTTCCAGCTGCATGCCTTCGATGCGATGACGCCGGCGGAAGAGGTGATGTCGACACTCGATACCCTCGTGCGCGCTGGCAAGATCCGTTATGTCGGCGTTTCGAATTTCTCCGGCTGGCACATCATGAAGTCGCTCAACGTTGCCGAGACGTACGGCTATCCGCGCTTTGTCGCCAACCAGACCTACTATTCGCTGATCGGCCGTGACTATGAATGGGAGCTGATGCCGCTCGGCCTCGACCAGGGGCTCGGCGCCGTGGTCTGGAGCCCGCTTGGCTGGGGCCGGCTCACCGGCAAGATCCGCAGGGGACAACCGCTGCCGGAAACCAGCCGGCTGCCGCAGACCGCCGATCGTGGTCCGCCGGTGGCCGATGAGCACCTGTTCCGGGTGGTCGATGCACTCGATGAGGTGGCGAAGGAGACCGGCAAGAGCGTGCCGCAGATCGCGCTGAACTGGCTGCTGCAGCGTCCCACGGTCTCCACCTTGATCATCGGCGCCCGCAACGAAGAGCAGTTGCGCCAGAATCTCGGTGCGGTCGGCTGGAACCTGACAAAAGACCAGGTGGCGAAGCTCGATGCCGCCAGCAAGGTCACCCCCGCCTATCCCTACTGGCATCAGCACGGCACATTCGGCGAGCGCAACCCGCCGCCGGTGTGATGCGGCATGATGGATGGCCGTCGGCAATGTCGAGCCGAGCGGGCTCGTATAGGCGTAAAAAGTCTCGTCGAAATAAAAGGTTAATGCGTTGCTTCGGCTTCTCCGAAGCGCGTTCGTTTCGTGAAAATTTGCCCTGCTGTTAAGCTGATGGAAACCCTGTCCGGGCCCTTTTAGGCATTGGGCAGGGTTTTCACGGATCGGGATGGACGGGAATGGCGACGGCGCGAGCGGCTGGACGGATTTTTGCGACACTGACGGCATTTGCAGCGCTGTCCGGCATCGCACAGGCGCAGAGCGCGAACGGGGGCGGTCCGGTGGTGCTGGACAGCGCCTATACCGGTTCGATCACCCAGCCATCGCGGCCTGTACGCCCGACCGGAGACGTCCAGCGCACCACGGCGCAGTCGACGTTTCCCACATTCAATTTTCCCTCGATCTTTTCGCCGCAAAGCCAGCCCGCGACGCCGAGCCCGGGATCCGGCGGCGCCAAGGAGTGGAGCGGCGAGGACGGTGCTTCCGGCCATCCGCTGATGACCGCGCAGGCGATTCGTCAGGCCGCGGCGAATTTCGACAGTTGCGTCGCCGGGATGTGGCCAGACGCCGCACGCCGCGGCATCTCGCAGGAGAGTTTCCAGCGCTTCACACAGGGACTGACGCCGGACCTGCGCATCATGGACCTGATGGATTCGCAGCCGGAATTCACCAAGGCGATCTGGGACTATCTCGACATCCTGGTGAACGACACGCGCATGAAGCGGGGACGCGAAGTCCTGGCGCAATACAAGACCACCTTCGATGCGGTGGAGAAGGCCTATGGCGTCGACCGTTATGTGATCGCGTCGATCTGGGGCGTCGAATCGAACTACTCTACCCTGGGCGGCGACCGCAGCGTGCTGCGGTCCACTGCGACGCTGTCCTGCATCGGCCGCCGCCAGGCTTATTTCCGCAACGAGTTTCTCGTCACCCTGGAAATCCTGCATCACGGCGACCTGCGCCCCGAGCAGATGAAGGGATCGTGGGCCGGCGCGTTCGGCCCGACCCAGTTCATGCCGACCGCGTTCAAGCGTTTCGCTGTCGATTTCGATCAGGACGGCCGGCGCGATGTGGTCGACAATGTCACCGACCTGATCGCCTCTACCGCCAACAACCTGAAAAAGGACGGCTGGCAGAGCGGGCAGACCTGGGGCTACGAGGTCGAGGTGCCGCGGGGCTTCAACTACATGCTGGCCGATCGCGCCAAGCAGATGACGCTTGCGCAGTGGGAGCAGCTCGGCGTCAAGCGCCCGGGCGGCAAGCCGTTCGCGCGCACCAGCGACAAGGCGTTCCTGCTGGCGCCGGCCGGCAGCGAAGGGCCTGGCTTCCTGATGCTGCAGAATTTCCGCACCATCCTGCGCTACAACCCGGCCGAGGCCTACGCGCTGGCCATCGGCCATTTCGCCGATCGCCTGCGCGGCGGCACGCCGTTCGTGCAGGCCTGGCCACGGCAGGAGCGGGTGTTGAGTCGCGCCGAGCGGCTCGAACTGCAGCAGCTACTGGCGCAGCGCGGCTTCTATCGCGGTGAACCGGACGGCCAGCTCGGCGGCGAAACCCGCAAGGCGCTCCGCAGTTTCCAGGCCTCGGTTGGCACGGCTGCGGACGGCTTCGCGACCTCCGAAATGCTGGACCGGCTGCGCGCGCGCTGACGGTGCGACTTGCGCTGGAGCTGAATGTGATCAGGCCTTGCCGAACAGCTCGGTCATGAATGCGGAGGCCTTGAGTCCGCTTCCGGTCAGCAGCACGACCGTGCGCTCGGACGGCGAGATCCGGCCGGTCGCCAGCAACTGCTCTGCGGCGGCGGCGGCCATTGCCGACGTCGGCTCGGCATAAAGCCCCATCCGGGCCAGGGTGGCCACGGCCTCGGCGATATCCTGTTCGGGCACTGCGACCGTGCCGCCGTTGGAGCGGCGGATGGCCTCCAGCACCTGTTTGAATCGCACTGGACGCTTGATCGCGGTGCCTTCGGCGATGGTCGGCGCCGTGGTGACCGGCACCAGATCGTCGGCGCCTGCGACAAAGGCGGCATGGACAGGTGAACAGTTCTGCGGTTGGGCCGCGAACAGCCGCGGCAGTTTTTTGATGTGCCCGGCGCGCAGCAATTCACTGAAACCGATGTCGCATCCCAGCACATTGCTGCCGGCGCCTGCCGGAATCACGATGTTGTCGGGAACGGAAAAACCGTGATCCTCCCACAGTTCGTAGGCGATCAGCTTGGTGCCCTGCAGGAAGAACGCCTGCCAGTTGTGGCTGGCATAAAAGATCTGTTCCGACTGGCGGATCGCCTCGTGTTCGGACTCTTCGCGCGGCCCCGGCACAAGCTGGACCTCGGCGCCGAAGGCCCGCATCTGGGCGAGCTTGGCAGGCTGTGTCGTGGCTGGCGTGAGGATGCGCACCCGCATCCCCGCGGCGGCGCCATAGGCGGCCATCGCCGCGCCGCCGTTGCCGGAACTGTCCTCCAGAATTCCGTCGACGCCGACCTGGCGCAGATAGGACAGCATCACCGAGGCGCCGCGGTCCTTGAAGCTGCCGGTCGGCGCGAACCACTCCAGCTTGAAGTGGACCTGTCCGGACGGCAGCCGTCCCTCGACCAGCGGCGTCAGGCCCTCGCCCAGACTGACCGGCTTTTCAATCGGCAGCGGCAGGGACGCGCGATAGCGCCAGATCGAGCGTGTCGTCGTGTCGATGCCATCGCGTCCGATGCCCGGCAGCGGCGATACCATCAGGGCATTGCCCTCGGGCGAGCGCCACAGCGGCCTGGTCAGGGGAAAAGACTGACCGGTGACGGGGTCGATATAGTGGGCATTCATGGACATGCTGGGAACCTGGTGGGGCGGTGGGCCACGCGGGTCAGTGGAATGGCGGCCGGCGAGGGCGGATGACGGGGATTAAACCACAATTCGATGCCTTCAAGACCCGAGCCGGCCGAGAAAGGGATGTTTTTATTGAGGATTCAAGATATTGGACTGCGACCGGGGTTCACCCTGCGGGGCGAATATTGCCCGCGTACGGCCTGAATCTGCTAGTATTTTGACGTCACGAGTTTTTGCGCCCCAGATTTCCTGGCCCATGAAACGAATATCGAGACCAACACCGTTGCGACGTATTCTGTCCGAAGCCGGGCCGCTGATTGCGGTCACCGTGGCTGCGGCGATTCTGTTCGGCATTGCGGGGCCGGCCCCGGCGCAAGGTCTGTTCGATTTCGGTTTCGGCGGCCGCCCGCCGCCGCGGCCGCAGCGGGATATTCCACAGCAGCGCGGGGGTTTCGGTGGCGGCTTTTTCGCGCCGTTCCAGCAGATTTTCCCGAATTCTCCGCCGCCCCAGCAGCAACAGCGCGCAGTCGATTATTCGCGCGCGCCATCAGCGGAAAAGCGTGAGACACCGGCCGAGCGCAACGTACTGGTGCTCGGCGATGCCATGGCGGATTGGCTGGCCTACGGCCTGGAGGATGCGTTTTCCGAGCAGCCCGATATCGGCGTGATCCGCAAGCACAAGACCGTGTCGGGTTTGCTCCGTTATCAGCCGAAGGGTGATCCCGCCGATTGGGCTGCGGCCGCCAAGGGCATTCTTGCCACCGAGCGCCCCGATGCGATCGTGGTCATGCTCGGCCTGAACGACCGCGTTCCCATCCGGGAGAGCAGCGAGAAGACAGATCCCAAGGCTTCTACGGACAAGGCGCCGGCGGACAAGAAAGCGGACACCAAGAAGGGTGCCAAACCGGACGACAAGTCCCCGGATGCGGATGCAGGCGCCGACGACCAGGCCGCCGACAGCGATACGCCGTCCATCATCGCGCCGGAGAAAAGCGCACGCTCGACGGGCGGCTCGACGGATTTTCGCGAAGACCGCTGGGTCGAGCTCTACGCCAAGAAGATCGAAGAGATGATCGCGGTGCTCAAGAGCAAGGGCGTGCCGGTGGTCTGGGTCGGGCTTCCGGCGGTGCGTGGCCAGAAGGCCACCTCGGACATGCTGTTCCTCGATGCGCTGTATCGGGATGGCGCGGGCAAGGCCGGCATCACCTATGTCGACGTCTGGGACGGCTTCGTCGATGAAGCCGGCCGATTCATGCCGCAGGGTCCTGATTTCGAAGGCCAGATTCGCCGGCTGCGCAGTGCGGATGGCGTGTTCTTCACCAAGGCCGGCGCGCGCAAGCTCGCGCACTATGTCGAGCGCGAAATCACCCGGCTGCTGGCGGCGCGGACCACGCCGGTAGCACTGCCGAGCGAACCGGCGATTCCCGATGTCAATGCCCGCCCGGGTGGACCCGCGCCGCGTCCGCTGGCGGGGCCGATCGTTCCTCTGGTGGTGTCCTCGGTCGGCACTGACGAATTGCTCGGCGGTCCCGGCACCCGGCCCGCGTCGGTCGACGCGCTTGCCGCGCGCACCATGGTGAAGGGCGAGGCGTTGGCGGCGCCAGCCGGCCGTGCTGACGATTTTTCCTGGCCGCGCCGCGACGTCGGGCGACTAGAGCCAGGCAAGGACGTCCCGATTGCGGCAACGCCGGCCAAAGCGGAAACGCCACCTGTCGCGGCGGTCGCACCGCCTGACGGTGCGGCATCCGCCGCTGCTGTGGCTCCCGCTCAGCCGCCGAAGAAAAAGCGTGCGCCGCCGGCCTTCTCCTCGCCTGGAGCGTCGCCTGGATTTTTCGGTTTCGACACGCGGCCTTCGCCCCCGCCGCAACAGCTTCGGCCGCCGCGTCCGCGCGATGGCGTGCCGCGTCCGCCAGCGGGTGTCGGACGATCCGCCTCTGCTCCCGATGGTCTGTTCACGCGCTGATGCGGGCTGAATAATACCTAGCCAGTTGGTATTTCGGCGCGCCGCGACCGGGCGCGGCGGACGAAAAACCGCGCAATCTCATTGGCTTGTTTGGTAAATAATAGGCGGCGCAAACTTATCGTAAACAAATCATAATCGCGCAAACTTGTTTTTATGTGGAACTGTTCAACCGAAGATTGAAGTTTTGACGGTATGCCGTCCGGTCATGGGGCTGGCAGAGGACTCATTGGGCGAAACGGAGCGGGCGCGCGCGGTTCAGGCGCGGGTGTTGCGACGTTTTGATATCGATCCCTCGATCAAATTGCTGATCGCGGGTCTGCTGCTTCCCAACGCCCTATCCCTGGCGACGCTCATGTCGCTCGTCGACGTTGGTCTGCCTCCGCGTCCGGCCGCGATGATGCTTTACTGCGTCCTTGCCATCAGCGCGCGGAAGATCCCGTTTGCGATGACGGTGGCATTGTTTCTCGGCATCCTGGCGTTCGACCTGGTTGGGACGATCTCGCTGATGTTCGGGCTCGCCCCCACCGAACTGATGGTGGCGCTGGAGCATGCGCGCCGCATCAACATGCTGGCCTCGCCGCTTTATGTCGGGATGATCGTCTCGATCGCCCTGACCACGGCCGCCAGCCTGATGTTGCTGGCGCGCCGCGAAGACGTGGTTCGTGGCAATGCCGTGATGCTGTTTGCTGCGACGCTCGTGCTTGTGGTGGCCGACCTGGTTTCCAACACCTCGGCCCACTTCGATTTCAATACGATGTTCGGGCGCGACAAGCCGATCGTTTCTGCCTCCGAGGTATCCGGTTTCAGGACGGTGGCGGGCGTCAATGGCCGCAATGTCGTGGTGGTCGTCGTCGAAAGCCTGGGTTACTTCAACAACCCGCTCGCCCGGGCCCGCATCGCGGCACCGCTGAATAAGCCACGCGTCACCGACAAATATGTCGTGACGTCGGGGACGGCGCAATATTACGGCTCCACGACGTCGGGCGAAATGCGCGAGCTGTGCAGCACGCGCGCCCGCTACGCGGACTTCGCGCGGGAATCCGGTACGGACTGTCTGCCGAGCAAGCTGCATCGTCTCGGATACTCCACGCTCGCGGTTCATGGCTTTTCCCAGGACATGTTCGAGCGCCGCGAATGGTATCCGGAAATTGGTTTCGACAAGGCTGTGTTCGGAGAGAGCTTGCTGTCGCGTGTGACGCGCCGATGTGGAAGTGCGTTTCGCAGCGTCTGCGACGCCGACCTTGCGCCGGTGATCGCGAAGGAGGCGGCTTACGTCAATTCGCCCCGGTTCATCTATTGGCTGACACTGAATACGCATATTCCGGTTGGACCCGGAGATGCGCTGACCAACTACGATTGCGAGCTGAAGCCCGACGATTTCGGAACGGTCCATGTCTGCCGGATGGCGGAGCTCTGGCACGATTTGTTTGGCTCGATCGCGCGGCTGGCGCTTGAGCCCGCGATCGGCCCGGCTGAGATTCTCATCGTTGGCGATCACGCTCCGCCATTGTGGTCCAAGCGCGGGCGTGGCCAGTTCATGCCGGGAAAAGTTGCCTGGTATCGTCTGACGCCGCGCTGAGTACGTGCAAACCGACGCCGCGACCATAAGACCGCCATATTGGAACTCGGCGCACAATGTTCCGGCAGTTCCCGCGGGAACGGCACCGGATCGCACGAGTTGATCGGCCTCTGACATAATACGGAGGACGATGATGAAGCTCACAACCACACTTGCTGTTGCAGCGCTTGCGCTGACTCCCACTCTTGCACTTGCCCAAGGTGTGACCGTCGACACGGCGCGGGATGGCGCGGCGACCGGTGGTGCCGTGGCGGGGCCGGTCGGTGCCGCTGTCGGCGGAACCGTTGGCGCCGCTGTTGGAGCGGCGATCGATATTCCAGCAGCCGTGATCGGCTCGGTGACAGGCATTCGCGAGCCGTCCGTGGTGGTGCGCGAGCGGGTCGTCGTCGGCGAACCGCTGCCGGAGTACGTCGAGGTGCGCCCGGTTCCGCGCTATCGCGATTACAGCTACGCCGTCGTCAATGATCGTCGCGTGATCGTGGAGCCACGGACGCGCCGCGTGATCCGCGTCATCGAATAGCGCGGGCGGATATGTCGCATCGAAGAGCCCCGCCTCGTGGCGGGGCTTTTCTTTGCCTTGGCCTGGTGACGAGCTTTGCAAAACGCAGGGCTTGTCTGTGTCATGTGCATCGATACCCGCGTTGACTCCAGGGATGAGGTGGCGGAGCATTTCGTGGCGGTCTCGAATGGCCGCAGCAAGAACGGATCGAATCGCTGGGAGCAACCGCCATGCCTGTTGTCATCCGATCGCTGCATCCTGTTTTCGTGGGCGAAGTCTCCGGTGTCGATCTCACCAAACCGCTCGCGCGCGAGGATGTGGTCGCGATCGAAGCCGGCATGGATCGTTATGCCGTGTTGGTGTTCCACGATCAGGCCTTCACCGACGAGCAGCAGATGGCGTTCTGCCGGAATTTCGGCGAGCCGGAAAACACCCGCGGCGGCAGCGTTACCAAGCCGGAAGATGCGCGTCTGAAGTCGGGCATGGCGGATGTGTCCAATCTCGGCAAGGACGGTCAACCGCTGGCGCGCGACAGCCGCCAGCGGCTGTTCAACCTCGGCAACTGCCTGTGGCATTCCGACAGTTCGTTTCGCGTCATTCCCGCCAAGTACTCGATGCTGTCGGCCCGCACCGTCAATCCGAAGGGCGGCAACACCGAATTTGCCGACATGCGCGCGGCCTATGACGCGCTCGACGACGATACGCGGCGTGAGATCGAGGACATGGTGTGCGAGCACTCATTGATGTATTCGCGCGGTGCGCTGGGCTTCCTCGATTACAGCGAAGAGGAGAAGGCGATGTTCAGGCCGGTGTTGCAGCGGCTGGTGCGAACCCATCCGGTGACCGGCCGGAAATCGCTCTATCTGTCATCCCATGCCGGCGGCATCGTCGGTCTGCCGATGCCGGAAGCGCGCGTGCTGCTGCGCGATCTCAACGAACACGCCACCCAGCCGCAGTTCGTCTATGTGCACAAATGGGCGCTGCATGACCTGGTGATCTGGGACAATCGCCAGACCATGCATCGTGTGCGGCGTTATGACGAGAGCCAGCCACGCGACATGCGCCGCGCCACCGTGGCAGGCGACGTGCCCACGGTGGCGCAGCAAGCGGCGGAGTAGACCGGAGTGGCTCTCATTCGGTCGAGGGCATGGCCTCACAACAGGCAGCCAAGATCGGATTGATGCGAACCGAATGAAGGCCGGATCGTTGTCTCTTCGCAAGCTTGGACAGGCCTATGGCAGCATGCTAAGGTCGGTCTTCCACCCAGGATTTCCCGATGTTGATCAGGGTTATTTCCGAGTTCTGAGCCAAGACGCGCCGCCGGTCCATCGCTGAATGGACCCGACGAGTTTATTCATGGCAAGGAGCGATCAGGTGGATCCAGCTTCCATTCCGGTTTTCTATTCAATTCCGCTCGCAGAGGCGGTGGCGGACTTTGTCTCAACCCACTACGACCTGCCCGGACCGCTTGAGTGCAAGCTGTTGCGCCGCGGCTGGAACGATACCTTCGAGATTCGGACCAAGGACGCGGAGCGGTTTATCTTTCGCATTTCAAAGCGGCGCGCACGCGGCGACGCGGATGTCGCATCGGAAACCGCGTTTCTGGCTTATCTGGACGGGGAGGGCGTTCCGGTGGCTGCCGCAACTCCGACGCGTGACGGCTCGCTTTTTACATCGGCTTTTTTCCCGGAAGGTCCGCGTCCCGTCGTGCTGTTCCGTTATGCAGAAGGACGCCCATCGCAGGCAAACGCCGCCGACGCAACAGCAAACGGGGTGACCCTGGCGCGGATTCACGATGTCGCCGATGGCTTCGCTGCGGGCGACAAGGGCCGCTACCGGCTCGACTGCGACCATCTGCTGCACAGGCCTTTATCCTGGATATTGGCGATTGAGGATCTCAGCGATTCCGTGCGCACAGGGTTGGTTGATTTGACAGGGCGACTGTCCGGAGCGTTGGCAGAACAGGACGGACTGTCCTGGACACGCTGCCACGGTGATTGCCACGGCTACAACGCCAATATCGCACAGCAGGGACCTCAAGCCGGACAAGCGGTGTTCTTCGATTTCGACGAGGGCGGCCCCGGATATCTGGCTTACGATATCGCGGTATTTCTCCATTGCTGCGTGCTGTTCGAGCGAAAAAACCACGCATTCTGGCACGCCTTCATTGAGGGCTATCGGACGATCCGCGAATTGCCCCATGCGGATTTTGAAGCCGCGCATCTCTTCGTTCCCATTCGCCATCTGTGGTTCGTGGGGGAGTATGCCAGTCGCGTCCCCGAATGGGGCAAGCAAGCCGTGCCCGCCGATTGGATCGCCGCGCAGCTGGATTTCATGCTGTCGTGGGAAAAGGAAAAGCTGTTGCCCGGGTTGCTTTGACCTATCGGCATTCTCTGCGCGTGCGATCCCAGAGCATTCACGGTTGCGCCGCCGGATCAACGTCGTTGCTGCGGGTCGGTCACAAGCCGCATGTCGAGGGCTTCCCTGGCGTCGAGCCAGCGAATCTCGTCGGTCGCCGACATCGCCTCCACCAGGGACGGCGAGACGCCCATCCGTGTCATATAGCCCAGGATCAAGCCCGCAGTCCGCTGCGTGTCGGCGACGGCGTCGCGGCCGGCGCCCTCGGTGGTGAAGCGATGAACCCCCAGCCGCGATCCCTGGACACCCTGGCGGACCTTGCCGCCGGCGTAAGCGAAAACGCACGCGCTGGCACAATAGGAGGGGCGCAGGCGATCGTCAGCGTCGAAGGTCCCGACGGCCGTTGTTAGCCCGCGCGCGCGAATGACTTCACCGATAATGATGGCCTGATCGACGTCTCCTCCCGGCGACGAAAAGACCACGCTGTCCCCCGGCCTGAGCTTGGCCTCGTCGAGCCTGTCGCGGAACCATCCCGCGGCAGCGGGACCGATCCTGCCATGGATGGCCAGGGCAGGGCGCTGATCGGGACTGCCTCTGACGATCGATGCCGAGAGGCTCGGCGAGATAAATTGATCTTTCCAGTAGGCCCAGGCCTGCGGTGTCGACAGGTCGCGGTAGGCACGGGCGCCCACCAGCACGAGCATCAGGACGAAGAAGAGAATGGACAGCAGCGGAATGCGGCCTGCCGTCCGTGGCGCTGGCGGCTGGGACTGATCGGGCCGAGGAGCCCCCCACGGCCGCGCCGGCTCGTTGGGGTTGTTCTCCGAACTCATCGCTTACCCCTGGCTATGCGGTCCCTGTGAACTATCGGGTGAGTTCCCCACCCGAAATTCAGAGAGGCCCAGTCTGTTTCAGCTCAATTGAAACAGACTCTAGCGCGGCAGGGTGGTCGATCCCATCAGGAACTGGTCGATCGAGGCGGCGCACTGGCGGCCTTCGCGGATCGCCCAGACCACCAGCGATTGTCCCCTGCGCATGTCGCCGGATGAGAACACCTTCGACACCGAGGTCCGGTAGTCGTTGGTCGAGGCACGCACGTTGCCGCGCGGGTCGAGATCGATGCCAAGCGTCTTCAACAGGCCCTCGTGCACCGGATGGACGAAGCCCATCGCCAGCAGCACCAGATCGGCCTTCAACTCGAACTCGGAACCAGGGATCGGCTGCATCTTGGCGTCGACCTTGACGCAATGCAGGCTGGTCACCTTGCCGTTTTCGCCGGAGAACTTCTGGGTGAGAACCGCAAAGTCACGAGTCGCGCCTTCCTGATGGCTCGACGACGTCCGCATCTTTAGCGGCCAGTTCGGCCAGGTCAGCGCCTTGTTTTCCCGCTCCGGAGGCTGCGGCATGATCTCGAGCTGGGTCACGGACTTGGCGCCGTGGCGGTTCGAGGTGCCAATGCAGTCGGAGCCGGTGTCGCCGCCGCCGATCACGATGACGTCCTTGCCGGTGGCGAGGATTTCCGTGATGTCGCCGAGCGGTTCGTTGCTGACGCGACGGTTCTGCTGCGGCAGGAAATCCATTGCGAAATGAACGCCGTCGAGGTCGCGGCCGGGCACCGGCAGGTCGCGCGGTGCTTCGGCGCCGCCGGTGAGAGCGATCGCATCATAGAGTCGCAGCAAATCCTGCGGGTCGATGCCGTCGGCACCGCCCACCGCCTTGCCGTAGTGGAAGGTCACGCCCTCGGCTTCCATCTGCGCCACGCGGCGGTCGATGATGCCCTTCTCCATCTTGAAGTCGGGAATGCCGTAACGCAGCAGGCCGCCGGCTTTGGCGAACTTCTCATAGACATGGACGTCGTGGCCGGCGCGCGCGAGCTGCTGTGCGCAGGCGAGGCCCGCCGGGCCCGATCCGACCACGGCGATCTTCTTCCCGGTCTTTTCCGGTGCGATCTCCGGCGTCAGCCAGCCATTGTCCCAGGCGCGATCGACGATGGCGCACTCGATGGTCTTGATGGTGACCGGGGTGTCGTCGATGTTCAGCGTGCAGGACGCTTCGCATGGCGCCGGGCAGATCCGGCCGGTGAACTCCGGGAAATTGTTGGTGGAGTGCAGCGTGCGCGACGCCTCCTCCCAGTTGCCGTTGTAGACGAGGTCGTTCCAGTCCGGGATCTGGTTGTTGACCGGGCAGCCCGGCGTGCCCGGCGCCACCGAACCGGTGCCATGGCAGTAGGGGATGCCGCAGTTCATGCAGCGCGCGGCCTGGTCGCGCAGGTCCTTCTCGCCGAGGGGAACGACGAACTCGCGATAGTCCTTCAGCCGCTCGGCGACGGGCGCGTAGATGCGGTCGTTGCGGTCGATTTCGAGGAAGCCTGTAATCTTGCCCATAGAAACGTATGCCCCAGACTCTTACGCGCCGATCGCGATCTTCGGTTCTTCGGATTCGCGCTTCTTCATTTCGTTGAGCGCGCGGCGGAATTCCACCGGCATCACCTTGCGGAACTTGGGCAGGTAGGCCTTCCAGCTCGCGAGGATGTCGGCGGCGCGGGCCGAGCCCGTCAGCTTGGCGTGACGTGTGATCAGCACGTGCAGCCGTTCGACGTCGAAGCCGGTCAGGTTGGCCAGCACGTCGACCTTGCCGTGCGCTTCGAGATCGCCGCTCTGGTGGAAGTTGTTCTCGGCGACCATTTCTTCCGAGAGCAGCGGTTCGAGTTCGACCATCGCCATGTTGCACAGTTTCGGGAAGCTGCCGTCCTCGTCGAGCACGTAAGCCACACCGCCGGACATGCCGGCCGCGAAGTTGCGCCCGGTCTTGCCGAGCACCACCACCACGCCGCCGGTCATGTATTCGCAGCAATGATCGCCGGCGCCCTCGACCACGGCGATGGCGCCGGAGTTGCGGACGGCAAAACGCTCGCCTGCAATGCCGCGGAAGTAGCAGTCGCCCTCGATGGCGCCGTACATCACGGTGTTGCCGACGATGATCGATTCCTCGGGCACCACGCCGGAGTTGGCCGGCGGCTTGACGATGATACGGCCGCCAGACAGGCCCTTGCCGACATAGTCGTTGCCTTCGCCTTCGAGTTCGAAGGTGACGCCGCGGGCGAGCCAGGCGCCGAACGCTTGTCCTGCGGTGCCTTTCAGCTTCACATGAATGGTGTCGAGCGGCAGGCCCTCATGGCCGAACCGCTTGGCCACGGTGCCCGACAGCATTGCGCCGGCACTGCGGTCGGTGTTGTTGATCTCCGCATTGATCTTCACCGGTGCGCCACGGTCCAGCGCAACCTGGGCCTCGGCGATCAGGCTGCGGTCGAGCACCTTGTCGAGATGGTGGTCCTGCTGTTCGGAGCGATAGATCTTCACCCCGGGCGCGGCCTTCTGCTTGAAGAACAGCTTGGAGAAGTCGAGCCCCTTCGCCTTCCAGTGCGCGACCAGCGCATTCTGGTCCAGCAACTGGCTCTGGCCGATCATCTCGTTGATGGTGCGGAAGCCGAGCGAGGCCATGATCTCGCGTACTTCCTCCGCGACGAAGAAGAAGTAGTTGATGACATGCTCGGGCTGGCCGGTGAAACGCGCGCGCAGCACCGGATCCTGGGTTGCGACGCCGACCGGGCAGGTGTTGAGATGGCACTTGCGCATCATGATGCAGCCCGCCGCGATCAGCGGCGCGGTGGCGAAGCCGAATTCGTCGGCGCCGAGCAGGGCGCCGATCACCACGTCGCGGCCGGTGCGGAAGCCGCCGTCGACCTGGACCACGATGCGGCTGCGCAGCCGCTCGCGCACCAGTGTCTGATGGGTCTCGGCGAGGCCGATTTCCCAAGGGCTGCCGGCATGCTTGATCGAGGTCAGCGGGCTCGCGCCGGTGCCGCCTTCGTAGCCGGAAATGGTGACGTGGTCGGCGCGGGCCTTGGCGACGCCCGCGGCCACGGTGCCGACGCCGATTTCGGACACCAGCTTGACCGAGACCATGGCGTCCGGATTGACGTTCTTCAGGTCGTAGATCAGCTGCGCGAGATCTTCGATCGAATAGATGTCGTGGTGCGGCGGCGGCGAGATCAGGCCGACGCCGGGCGTCGAATGGCGCACCTTGGCGATGGTGGCGTCGACCTTGTGGCCGGGCAGCTGGCCGCCTTCGCCGGGCTTGGCGCCCTGCGCCATCTTGATCTGCATCATGTCGGAGTTGACGAGATATTCCGTCGTCACGCCGAAGCGACCGGAGGCCACCTGCTTGATCGCCGAGCGCATCGAATCGCCGTTCGGCAGCGGCTTGAAGCGGTCCGCTTCCTCGCCGCCTTCGCCGGTGTTGGACTTGCCGCCGATGCGGTTCATCGCGATCGCGAGCGTGGTATGGGCCTCGCGCGAGATCGAGCCGAACGACATGGCGCCGGTGGCGAAGCGCTTGACGATGTCCTTGGCGGGTTCGACTTCGGCCAGCGGCACCGGCTTGCGCTTGTCTTCCTCGGCGCTCTTGATGCGGAACAGGCCGCGGACGGTCAAAAGCCGCTCGGTCTGCTCGTTGAGAATCTTGGCGAATGCCTTGTAGCGATCCAGCGAGTTGCCGCGCGCCGCATGCTGCAGCGCCGCCACCGACTCAGCGGTCCAGGCGTGGTCCTCGCCGCGGGTGCGGAAGGCGTATTCGCCGCCGACATCGAGCGCGTTCTTGAACACCGGCGAGTCGCCGAACGCCTCTTCATGGCGAGCGGCGGTTTCCTCGGCGATTTCGGCGAGGCCGACGCCCTCGATCCGGGTGTGGGTGCCGACAAAGTACTTGGCGACGAAGTCCGCCTTCAGGCCGACGGCGTCGAAGATCTGCGCGCCGCAATAAGACTGGTAGGTCGAGATGCCCATCTTGGACATCACCTTCATCAGGCCCTTGCCGATCGCCTTGATGTAGCGCTTGACGATTTCCTTGTCGTCGAGCTTGGCGGGAAGCTTGTCCTTCATCGCGATCAGCGTTTCGAAGGCGAGATAAGGATTGATCGCTTCCGCACCGTAGCCGGCCAGGCACGCGAAATGATGCACTTCACGCGGCTCGCCGGATTCGACCACGAGGCCGACCGAGGTGCGCAATCCGGTGCGGATCAGGTGATGATGCACGGCGGCGCAGGCGAGCAGCGACGGGATCGGAATCCGGTCGGTGCCGGTCATGCGATCCGACAGGATGATGATGTTGACGCCCTCGCGGACGGCTGCTTCCGCGCGGCCACACAGCTCGTCCAGCACCTGCTCCATCCCCGCGGCGCCGAAGCCGGCGTGGAAGGTGGTGTCGAGCGTGCGCGACATGAAATGCGATTCGGCGATCTCCGAGATCGAGCGGATCTTTTCCAGATCCGCGTCGGTCAGGATCGGCTGGCGCACTTCAAGGCGCTTGGAGCGCGACATGCCTTCGAGGTCGAACAGGTTCGGCCGCGGGCCGATGAACGACACCAGGCTCATCACGATCTCTTCCCGGATCGGGTCGATCGGCGGATTGGTGACCTGGGCGAAGTTCTGCTTGAAGTAAGTGAACAGCTGCTTCGGCCGGTCCGACAGCGCCGAGATCGGCGTATCCGTGCCCATCGATCCGGTGGCTTCCTCGCCGAGCGAGGCCATCGGGTTGAGCAGAATGTTGATGTCTTCCTGGGTGTAGCCGAATGCCTGCTGCCGATCGAGCAGCGGCAGGTTGGAGCGCGCGCCCTTGCCCGGCGCATCCTTCAGCTCTTCCAGCACGATCTGGGTGCGGTCGAGCCACTCGCGATAGGGATGGCTCTTGGCCAGCGACGCCTTGATCTCGTCGTCGGGAATGAGGCGACCCTGCTCCATGTCGACCAGCAGCATCTTGCCTGGCTGCAGCCGCCACTTGGTGATGATCTGGTCTTCCGGAATCTTCAGCACGCCCATTTCGGACGCCATCAGGATGCGGTCGTCCTTGGTGACCAGATAGCGCGCCGGCCGCAGGCCGTTGCGGTCCAGCGTAGCGCCGATCTGGCGTCCGTCCGTGAAGGCGATCGCGGCCGGGCCGTCCCACGGCTCCATCAGGGCTGCGTGATATTCGTAGAAGGCGCGGCGCTGCTCATCCATCAGCGGGTTGCCGGCCCACGCTTCCGGAATCATCATCATCACGGCGTGCGGCAGCGAGTAACCACCCTGCACCAGGAATTCGAGACCGTTGTCGAAGCAGGCGGTGTCGGACTGGCCTTCATAGGAGATCGGCCAGAGCTTCTCGATGTCGTCGCCGAACAGCTCGGACGAGACCGAGGCCTGCCGCGCCGCCATCCAGTTGACGTTGCCACGCAGCGTATTGATCTCGCCATTGTGCGCGATCATGCGGTAGGGATGCGCCAGCGACCAGGCCGGGAAGGTGTTGGTCGAGAAGCGCTGATGCACCAGCGCCAGCGCGGATTCGAAATCCGGCTCGTGCAGGTCGGGATAGTACTTGCCGAGCTGGTCGGCCAGGAACATGCCCTTGTAGACTACGGTGCGGCACGACATCGATACCGGATAGTAGCCGGCAAGCGAGCGCTCGCGGCGCTGGTAGATCGCGTTGGAAATCGCCTTGCGCAGGATGTAGAGGCGGCGCTCGAAATCCTCCTCCGAGGCGCAGTCGCCGCAGCTGATGAACACCTGCATGTTGGCGGGCTCGGTCGGCTTCACGGTCTCGCCGAGCGAGGAATTGTCGGTCGGCACCTCGCGCCAGCCGAGCAGCGTGAGCCCTTCCGACTTGATCTTGTCGGTGACGATGCTCTTGATCACCTCGCGCCAGGGCTTTTCGCGCGGCATGAACAGGGCGCCGACGGCGTACTGGCCGGGGCCCGGCAGCGTGAAGCCGAGCTCCTGGGTCTTGCGGGCGAAGAAGGCGTGTGGAATCTGCACCAGGATGCCGGCGCCGTCACCGGCGCGCGGGTCGGCGCCGACGGCGCCACGATGCTCGAGATTGCACAGGATGGACAGCGCATCGGAAACGATCTGATGCGACTTCTTGCCCTTGATGTTGGCGATGAAGCCGACGCCGCAGGAATCCTTCTCCAGGCTTGGGTCGTAGAGACCTTCCGCCGGCGGACGCCAGTTGTGTTCACGGGTTTTGGGTTCTGACGTTTCCGGATTGCAGTCCGCCGACAGCGCCTGTGCACTGATTTCGTCGCGCTCGAACCCTGATCCGCTCATGTCCACCCTCGCACCCCCGACAAGTCTCTTCATACAGCGCCTTCAAGACGCCGGTATTGCTGTATATCTCGGCGCGGCTTCGGCGCGGCGGCACCATTTGATACCGCATCGCACCGGGCGAGCCATTTCAGGAGACGCTTTTTCGACGCCGGCCGTTGCTGGCCCGACATCTGCCGATCCACATCGTCGCCGCGTCGTCGACGTTGTGCCGGTTTCCCGGAAAAAAGGACAGCCGTGCTGTCCTAGCCTTGACCTTGCCAAATTTTTTTCTATCACACAAGCGCATGAGAGTCCTCGCTCCCATGCATGGTTATGCAAGGACAGTGCCCAGTTTGCCCCCGGATTTAGGCGGTTGCGCCGTGATCCGGCCCAAGCTCCGCCGGAATTAGCCGCGACTTTCTCTGGATAACACCGGGGACACCGGGAGGCATCACAGGAGCAAGGCGATGAGCCGTTTGATGGCGGGGTGGGTTGCTGCATCGGTGGTCGTTCTGGCCGCGACCGCGGTCCAGGCGCAGACCATTCAAGTACAAACATGGGGATATCCGGACGACGCCGTGATCATGCGGCGCGGCCCTTACGGCGCGTTACCGCCGGGGCCGGTACGCGGGGGATACCTCGATGACGAGGCCTATGACGACGCGGTTCCGTCGCGCGAGGTGGTCAAAATGGTCCGCTCGCTGGGGTTCAAGCCGCTCGGTCCGGCCGTGCGGCAGCGCAGAGTCTACACGGTTTCCGCCGTCAGCCGGGAGGGTCAAGAGGGTCGCGTGGTGGTGGATGCGTACACCGGCCGGATGATGCGTTTCGCGCCGACGACGGCAGGTGGTGCCGAGCCCGGTGGGGCACCGGTTGCCGCATCGCCTCAGCCGCCCAAGGAAGCACCCAAGGAACCACCCAAGGCCGATGCGCGCGTATCGCCGCCGTTGCCGGCCCCGCGGGTGGCAAGCCGCACGCCACCGAACCAGTCTCCGACGCCGCCGGCCCCTGTGCAGCCAGCCGAGGCTCCGGCCGTGACCGCGACCACAACACCCGAGGCCCGCACGGCCGGTGCCGCGCCGCCGGCCCAGCCGAAAACAGCCGAGGCCAAAGTCCTTGATGCCAAGCCGGCTGATACCAGGTCCGTCCAGGCCAAGCCGTCGGTGCAGCTCCTGCCGACGCAGGAGATGCCGCCGGTCCAGGGATTGGATTGATCTTTCAGCAGGCACGACGATGAAAAAAGCGCCCCGGGGGTACCGGGGCGCTTTCCGCATTCAGAGCCGAATTCAGGCGCCGTTACGCGGCGACCTTCTCCAGCTGCGCCTCGACGGCCTTGCTGCCGTTGCTGATCGCGATCGTCCGGGGCTTCTTGGCCTCGGGAATCTCGCGGACCAGGTCGACATGGAGCAAGCCGTGCTCGAGCGAGGCGTTTCTCACCTGCACATAGTCGGCAAGCTGGAACACGCGCTCGAAGGCACGCGCGGCGATGCCGCGGTAAAGCACTTCGGATCGGTCCTTGGTTTCGGAGGCGGATTTCTCGCCCTTGATCGTCAGCGTGTTTTCCTTCGCGACGATGGACAATTCATCCTGCGAGAAGCCGGAGACGGCAACGCTGATGCGATACGCGTTCTCGCCGGTCCGCTCGATGTTGTAAGGGGGATAGCCCGGGGCACCGTCGGCGGTGGTCTGGTCCAGCAGGTTGAACAGCCGGTCGAAGCCGATGGTGGAGCGATAAAACGGGGCCAAATCAAACGTACGCATAGGCAGTTCTCCTCGATTGAGCGAGTTGCGGTGAGCCCGCCAGATGGCCGGGCTTTCATCTGTCGTGCAGCCTAGAGAGGCCTGCACGAAGGTGATATGGGAGGGTGTTCGTCGTGTTCAAGGGGACCGCCCGGCTCCTGGTTCCAGGCGTTAAATTCCCTGATTTTCAGTAATTTCCCGGTTCCGGCCGCCCGCATGACGCTCGTTTCGATTCCCGCCAATCCCGTTCCCGATGATGTCGTCAGCGGCACCATCAAGACGCCCGACGGCGCTGAGCTGCGCTTTGCGCGCTGGGCGCCTCCGGCCAATCGCCGGGGCACCGTCTGCGTTTTCCCCGGGCGCGGCGAGACCATCGAAAAATACTTCGAAACCGTGCGCGACCTGCGCGACCGCGGGTTTGCGGTGGCGGTGATCGACTGGCGCGGTCAGGGGCATTCGGTGCGGTTACTGAGCAATCCGCGCAAAGGCTATGTGCGTCGCTTCTCCGACTACGAGATCGATGTCGAAACCTTCGTGCAGCAGGTGGTGCTGCCGGATTGTCCGCCGCCGTATTTCGCGCTGGCCCATTCGATGGGCGGCGCGGTGATGCTGCGCCTGGCCTATGCTGGCAAGCGCTGGTTCGACCGCGTCGTGCTGTCGGCGCCGATGATCGACCTGCCCGGCCGCAGCACCTCGTTTCCGGTGCGCACGCTGCTGCGCACCCTGCGTTTTGCCGGGCTGGGCGGCCGTTATGTGCCGGGCGGCAACGATGATATCGTCGGCACCGGTTCCTTCGTGGGCAATCCGGTCACCAGCGATCCGGTGCGTTACGCCCGCAATGCCGCGATCCTGGAAGAAGACCCGACACTGGGCATCGCGGCGCCGACCATCGCCTGGGCCGATACCGCCATCCGCGCCATGCACGGCTTTCGGGCGATGGATTATCCCTCGAAAATCCGCCAGCCGATCCTGATGCTGGCGGCGAGCCATGACACCATCGTCTCGACCGCGGCCATCGAGGAGTTCGCCTATCATCTGCGCGCCGGCTCGCATCTGGTGATCGCCGGCTCCAAGCACGAAATCCTGCAGGAGCAGGATCGTTATCGCGCGCAGTTCTGGGCCGCGTTCGATGCCTTCGTGCCGGGCACGCCGCTGTTCAAATAAGGCCGGTCGCATCCGATCGCAGACGCACAGGGAGAATCGTACGTGTTCGGCATTCATGATTTCTGGCTGTTCGCCGCCGCGGGGCTGCTGCTGAACATCACTCCCGGCCCCGACACCGCTTATGTCGTCGGCCGCAGCCTTCAACTCGGCTGGCGCGGTGGCGTGGCCGCTGCCCTTGGCATCGGTGTGGGTTGTCTGGTGCACATCGCCGCCGCCGCGGTCGGCCTGTCGGCCGTGCTGGCGGCCTCGTCGGCCGCGTTCGCGCTGATCAAGCTGATCGGTGCGGTCTATCTCTGTTACATCGGCATTCGGATGGTGCTGACCCGGGCGAACAGTGGGGCCGCACCGGTCGATGCTGCGCCGGCGGCCAACGGTCTGCGACAGGTGTTCTGGCAGGGCGCGCTGACCAACGCGCTCAATCCGAAGGTGGCGCTGTTCTTTCTTGCCTTCCTGCCGCAGTTCGTCGACATGGCATCGCCGTCCAAGCCACTGGCCTTTCTGGTGCTCGGTCTGCTGTTCAACGCCACCGGGACGGTCTGGAATTTCGGCATGGCGGTGGCTGCTGCGCGCGCAGCCGGCCGGGTCAAGCAGTCGCAACGGATCATGGTCTGGATCAACCGAGCGCTCGGCAGCCTGTTCATCTATCTCGGCGCGCGGGTCGCGATGCTGCAGCAGCGCTGATCTGAGGTATTCGCCCGTAGCCCGCATGAGCGATAGCGATATGCGGGGGAGGTATCGCGGGGCCCCGGATATCGCGCTTTGCGCTCATCCGGGCTACGCGCTGCTGCAGACGCCTCTCGCTTATGTCGCGGTGTGCAGCTGCATCAGGGTGTTTCCCGCGAGGTACACGCCGAGCAGCAGCATCGCCACCAGGAACCAGCGGCGGAACGAATCTGCGTCCATCCGCGAGCGGATGGATTGGCCGATATACATGCCGAGGAAGGCCGCGACCATCGCAAGCGCCGCCGGCACGATGATCGAAGCCGTCATCAGGCCCGCTTCGTTCAGGTTGAACGTCAGCGCCACGGTCGCCGTGGTGAAGAACACGCCGAGCGCCTGCACCAGTTCGTCCTTCTCCATGCCGATGGCCTGCATGAACGGCATTGAAGGAATCACCTGCACGCCGGTGGCCGCGGAGACGAGGCCGGTCAGCACGCCGACAATGCCGCCGACCCATTTTTCATGCGGGCGGGCCACGCTGAAGCGGACCTTGCTCAGGCCGATGATGGCGTAGATCACCAGCAATATGCCGAGGATGATGGTGCCGAACCGCGCATAGGGGCCGGTCATCAGCCCCGAGCCGGACCAGATGCCGAGACACGTGCCGATCATCAGCGGCCACAGCCGCCGCACGATGTCGCGCAGATAGGGGCCGACAAAGGTCTGCCAGATATTGGTGACGATGGCCGGCACGATGACGATGGCGAGTGCGTGCGCCGGCGGCATCCGCGTCGCCAGCAGCCCCATCGCCACCGTCGGCAGGCCAAGGCCGATCACGCCCTTGACGAAGCCGGCAAGCATGAAAACGACAACGACGGCAGCGAGCAGCGAGATGGACATGGCTGGGACGTGTTCCTGGCAGCACAAAGCGTTTTCGAGCGAAGTGGATACCGGTTCGCGTGAGGAAAACGCGTCAAGACAAAAACTAGGCCGCACATTGACCCAACGCTGCCGAGGGCACAATCTGGAGGTTATGGAAGTTACCTTCGGTTTAGCCGAAGGCTAGCTGATACGAATAACCAGGTGCGGGAGGTCTTCATGCGGTTTGATCTGGTCGATCTCAGGCTGTTCGTGGCGGTGGCGGAAGCGCGCAGCATCACCCATGGCGCCGAGCGGTCGGCGCTGGCGCTGGCCTCGGCGAGCGCCCGGATCAAGGGCATGGAGGTGGCGCTCGGCGTGCCGCTGCTGAAGCGGGAACGGCGCGGCGTCGAGCTCACCGCGGCCGGCGAGAGCCTGCTCGATCACGCCCGCATCGTGTTGCACGATATCGAGGCCCTGCAGGGCGACCTCGCCGCCTATGCGCGCGGGATGAAGGCCCACATCCACATGCTGTCCAACACCGCCGGCATGTCGGAGCACCTGCCCAAGGTGCTCTCGGCGTATCTGGTCCAGAACCCCAACATCAGCATCAATGTGGAGGAGCGCGAGAGCCCGCATATCGGCCAGGCAATCGCCTCCGGCGTTGCCGACATCGGGCTCGCCGCCGGGCACGTGGTGCCGGACAATCTGGAGCGCTTCGCGTTTTGCGACGACCGCCTGATCCTGGTGACACCGCCGGCCGATCCATTCAACGGCCGCCGCCAGATCGATTATCGCGAGGTGCTGGACCGCGATTTCGTCGGCCTGTCGGAAGGCAGCGCGTTGCAGGACCATATCGCCAGCCATGCCGCGCGGCAGGGAAAGCGGATCCGGCTGCGGGCGCGGGTGCGGACGTTCGACGCGGTGTGCCAGATGGTGGAGGCGGGCGTCGGCGTGGCGATGATGCCGGAGGTCGCCGCGCGGCGGGCCATGAAGACCATGAAGGTCGGGCTGGTGCGGATCCGCGATGCCTGGACCCAGCGCCAGCTCGTGGTCTGCATGCGCAGCTTCAAGGCCCTGCCGCGGCCGGCCCAGCAGCTGGTGCAGCATCTGCGCGCCAGCGCCTCGATCTGACGCAAGGGTCTGAAGTAAGGGTCTGAAGCAAGAGCCGCCACGGCGAAGCGGCCTGCACGATCGTTCAAGACGCTGGGCGCCGGCGCCGCTTAGCTTCCGGCCACCGCGCGCAGGCGCATCAGCCGGAGGAGCCTGGTGGATATCGGTTTTATTGGTCTCGGGGTCATGGGGCAGCCCATGGCACTCAACATGGCTCGTGCGGGTGCGCCGCTGGTGGTCTGGAATCGCTCGGCGGACAAGGCGGAGCTGCTGCGCGCGGCGGGTGCCCGGGTTGCAGGCTCAGCCCGCGATGTTTTCGCGCAAACCCGCATCGTCATCCTGATGCTGGTCGATGACGCCGCGCTCGATGCGGTGCTGGAGCGGGGAACGCAGCAGTTCGCGGCCAATGTCGCGTGGCATCTCGTCGTCCATATGGGGACGTCTTCGCCTGACTATTCGCGCCGGCTCGAGGCCGAGATTCGGCTGGCCGGCGGCCGCTATGTCGAAGCGCCCGTCTCCGGCTCGCGCAAGCCCGCGGAAGCCGGGCAACTGGTGGGCATGCTGGCCGGCGAGCCGTCGGCGGTCGCGGAGGTTCGCCCGCTGCTGCAGCCGGTCTGCAAGGACACCTTCATGTGTGGAGCGGTGCCGGGCGCGCTGGTGATGAAACTCGCGGTCAACCTGTTCCTGATCACCATGGTCACGGGGCTTGCCGAGGCGGCCCATTTCGCCGACAGGCACGGTCTTGAGAGGGATGTGTTCGCGGCGGTGCTCGATGCCGGCCCGATGGCCAGCAATGTCTCGCGGATGAAGCTGGCCAAGCTTGCGACACAGGATTTCAGCATGCAGGCGTCGATCGCCGATGTGCTCAAGAACAATCAGCTGATTGCCGATGCGGCGCGGCAGGCCGAGATCGCCTCGCCATTGCTCGACGTCTGCCATGCGCTGTTCGGAGAGACGCTGTCGCTCGGCCTCGGACGCGACGACATGATCGCCGTGATTCGCGCGATCGAGCGACGCACGGCGAGCCTTGGATAATCTTTAGATAACTCTTGGCGTCAGGGATTGAGCAGTTTCAGCGCGGCGTCATGAACGCGGCGATCGCCGGCGGCCACGATGCGTCCGCCGCTCTGGGCGGGCTTGCCGTCCCAGGTGGTGACGATGCCGCCGGCGCCGGTGATGATCGGGATCAGGGCAGCGATATCGTATGATTTCAGCTCGGTTTCGACCACCAGATCGAGATGTCCAGCTGCCAGCATGCAATAGGCATAGCAGTCGCCGCCATAACGCGAGAGCCGGGTGGTCGCTTCCACGCTTTCAAAGAGGGCGCGATCGCTTGCGTTCATCAGCCGCGGGCTGGTGGTGAACAGCGTCGCGTCGGCCAGCGACGCGCAGCGGCGAACCGCCAGCTTGCGTTTGCCGGACGGGCCGGTGTAGGTCGCCGCCCCACCATCGCCGGTAAACCGCTCGCCGATATACGGCTGGTGCATCATGCCGAATGCCGGCACGCCATGGCGCATCAGGGCGATAAGGGTGCCCCAGATCGGCAACCCCGAAATGAAAGATTTGGTGCCGTCGATCGGATCGAGCACCCAGACATATTCCGCGTCAGCACGCTCGTCGCCGAATTCCTCGCCGACAATGCCATGCTGGGGGAAATTGGCCTTGATCAGCCGCCGCATCACCGCTTCCGCGGCGCGGTCGGCCTCCGTGACGGGATCGAGATCGTGTCCGGCGTTCTTGTTCTCGATGCCCAGCGAGGTGCGGAAGAACGGAAGAATGGTTTCGCCGGATGCGGAGGCGAGACGATCGAGGAAGGCGGTGAAGTCGATAACTGTCACGTGTCATCCTCGACGTTACGAACGGGCGCACAGGGCTTGGCCGTATCCCACCCCGCGCTGTCGGGCAACTGCCGGCACCACGTTCTTTAGGATTTGATCGTGGGGTGGTTGGGGGATCGCGGAAAAGACCAGCGTGCATGCCGACCTGTGTGCAGATTTCATCCCAAGATATGAAGCTGCACACCGCGATATCGGGAGGAAGAATTCACATCTTTGAAGTCGCGAGCACTAAGGATTGATATTAAAATTCATTTCTTGGCGGCCGCTTCTGCCGATTTTGCATCCCATGGCGAGAGCGGTTCCGGGATAAGTATTTGAAATTACTTGAAGACATTTATGACATTAGTTGCCGTCGCAACAGATCAGATATGCGGACAAAGCATAAGTAATCTTTCGATTACACTTGCGTTTTGTGCGTCGCAGCTGCATATTGTTGCGGTGCGATAGCGCTTCGCGTTATCGCTGCCCTCCTTGGGCGTTTCCTCCCTAGACTTGGGCCGCTTGCTTTCGCAGGTGGCCCTTTTTTCTTGTCTTGATTTTGCTCGACGCTCTCGCGTGTGAGCTTGATGTGTGATCGCAGCGCAGGCGGCGCCGTTATTCGGCTGCGGCTTCGAACGGTCCGAGATTGCCGATCGGCACGGCGGCAAGAGCATGGGCCAGTGTGGTGAAGTCAGCGGCGACCTGGGCGAAGCGTTCGCTGCGTTCGCGCTTGCGCTCATCCATGTAGATCGCGCGATTGAGTTCGATCTGGATGGTGTGCAGCCCGCTTGCCGGATTGCCGTAGTGCTCGGTGATGAAGCCGCCCGCATAGGGCTTGTTGCGCCCGACAGAATAACCGAGCGCCACCAGCGTATCCTCCACCACATTGGGGAGCTGGGAGGCGCAACTGGTGCCGTAACGATCGCCGATCACCACATCCGGGCGGCGGGGTTCGTCGCGCGAGATGCCGACCGACGGCATCGAATGGCAATCGACCAGGATCGCCGTGCCGAAGGTTTCATGCACCTTGCCGATCAGCCGGCGCAGCGCGCGGTGATAGGGCTTGTACAGCGCTTCGATCCGGCTCAGGCCGTCCTCGACACTCAGGCGTTCCCGGTAGATCTCCTGCCCGTCGCCGACCACACGCGGGATGGTGCCGAGGCCGCCCGCGACCCGCATCGAGCGGGTGTTGGCGAAGCTCGGCAGCCGTCCATTGAACATGCGCGGATCGAGCTCGTAGGGTTCACGGTTGACGTCCACATAGGAGCGCGGAAAATTCACGCGCACCACGGCGAAACCGTCCCCGCTCAGATTTTCGATCATGTCGTCCATGAACGAATCTTCCGAGCGCCGCAGCGCAACAAGATCGATTCGCGAGGCGCTCAGGAACTCGCGCGGATACACGGCGCCGGAGTGCGGCGAATTGAAAATGATCGGTGCCCGCCAGCTTGCGGGCTCGACGATCTCGAAGGGGGACGACAGTTCGTCGTCAAGCCGGGTCATGACGCTGCGCCGCTCTCGTGCTTGCTCGTTTCCACATTCGTTGGGGATTCTTCGAACCCTCCGCTGAGCCGATGACAGCATATTTCGGCGAGAAAGTTGCATGTTTTATTCGGAACAGCGGCGATTGTTTGCTGTCCCGCCACTTGCCGAAGCGTTACCTTCACCCGAAATTTACCGTCTGGCTGGCTAATAGAGCGAGTGAATCGAACTCTTTTCGGGATCCCATGACCAGCGCCATGCACAAGATTCTCCTCGCCGAAGATGACAACGATATGCGCCGGTTTTTGGTCAAGGCCCTGGAAAACGCGGGTTTTCAGGTCTCGTCCTACGACAACGGCCTGTCAGCCTACCAGAGGCTGCGCGAAGAGCCTTTTGAAATGCTTCTAACCGACATCGTGATGCCGGAAATGGACGGGATCGAACTGGCGCGGCGCGCCTCGGAGCTCGATCCGGACATCAAGATCATGTTCATCACGGGTTTTGCCGCGGTGGCGCTGAATTCCGATTCGGAAGCCCCGAAAAACGCCAAGGTGCTGTCGAAGCCGGTCCACCTGCGCGAGCTGGTGAGCGAAGTGAACAAGATGCTGGCGGCCTGATCGGGGCGGTTTTCCGCGAAACATTGCCGGAACAGGCCCAAAAGGCCTCAAAATCGGAACGGAAAAAGCTCCAGGGCGTCCTTGCCTGCGCCGGCTTGAGCCGATATAGGGACGCAACCCCAATTTGCGGTTCCGGGCGCGTAGCTCAGCGGGAGAGCACTACGTTGACATCGTAGGGGTCACAGGTTCGATCCCTGTCGCGCCCACCATTCATTCCCGTCTCTTTGTCACATTACCGTGGACGGGTCGGGTGGATTCACCGGGTTCCGCAATCGCTTCCATGACCAGGCCGGACGCAAGGGTCTGGCCGGCGACCCAGCCGGATTGGCGGCTCCTCAGCGTGTGGACACTAGCTTGTCTTCTCCAGCGTCTGTTCCTGTTGCTGCTGGTTGGGCTTGATCCGCGTTATGCTGGGCGGTGGCAGGCCTATGAAAGCCAAAGCCATCAGCAGACACAGCAGGGCGATCCGTTTGATTTTCATGAGCGTGCCATCGCATTCATACCGGTGTGGGCTGGTGTGGAGCTGTGACCGGTGGCGCTGAGCGCCGCGGGAATATCATTTTCAGGCAGGCGCCCCCAGAGGGGCCGCTGCGGACCTCGATAGTGCCGGTATGCACGTGCATGATCTTCTGCACGAGATCAAGGCCGAGACCCGCACCCTGGCCGCCCTGATGAAGCCGATAGAAGGGCTCGAACACCTGTTCGCGTTGTTCGAGCGGAATGCCGTCGCCTTCGTCGCAAACCTCGATCGAACCGGCGTGCTCCACGCGAACCGAGATCGTGCCGCGGCGACCGCCATGATCGATGGCGTTCTGAACGAGATTGGTCAACGCGCGTTCCAGCGACATCTGGTCGCCATTCACGACAATCTCCTCATCGCCCGGTTCGAAGGACATCTCGTAGCCCGCGGCGAAGGCCAGGGGAGCAAGGTCAAGGACGACCCGCCGTGCGATGCCGACGAGATCGATCGGAACGAACTGGTCGGTTTTCTGCTCGAGGCGCTGCAGGTCGAGAAGTTGGCCGGTCATGACCGACAGACGGGTGGCGTCTTCCAGCAGGCGCGTTTTCTCGGGCCCCGGTTGAAGTGAGGCGACACGGGTCGACAGAATGGCGATCGGTGTCCGAAGCTCGTGCGCTGCATCGGCCAGAAAGCGCTTGTGGCGCTCATAGCCCTTATCGAGCCGAGCGAGGGCGTCATTGATCGCCTTGACCAGGGGGACGATTTCGACCGGAACCTGTTCGATCGACAATTGCACGCCACGCCGGTCGATATCGATCCGCTCCGCCTGCGCCGCGGTTTGCCCAAGCCCCGCCAAGGTCCGGCGAACAACGAATGGTGTCGCGACCAGAGTAGCAAGGGTCATCAACACGACGATCGGCAGAATCACATTGAGAAACAGCAGCGGCGCGGTGGCGATGACCTTGCGCACAGACATCCGCCCTTGTGTGCCGGTCAGGATCTGGACCTTCCCTGCGGCGGTATCGACCCATTTGACAAGCCCGGCGGGTGGCGAAGCTTCTCCCGCCTTCCACCCGAGCCGGGCGTCGCTGATGTGGTCGAGCGCCGCTGCGATCGGCACAAAGTCCGGCGGTACCGCGCCTTCCGACAGATGATGTCCTTGCTGGTCCCGGATCACGAACCAGAGATCGGAGAACTCCGATCGCAGGCTCGAAAGCTCTGGTGTCTGGCGCAGGGCCAGCCCGCCTCCTGCATCGCGCTCGATTGCGTCTCTGAGAACATCAAGGGTGCTGCCCTCATAATCATCGACCAGCAAGCCGCTTCGCCACAACCCCGCTGCAATCAGGATAACCAGCAGAATGAGCAGCGTCAGAATGATCGCCTGCAGGCTTGCCAGTCGTCCGACGAGGCGCCACTTCAGCGAGCGCGGTTGCAGCAAGCTCACGGTGTTTCACGCAACAGATATCCGAGCCCGCGGACGCCATTGATGGTCACGCCGGCTTCAGCCTCCGCAAGCTTGCGACGCAACCGCGAGACATGCGTGTCCAGGGCGTTGGGCTGGACGTCGTCGTCGATGCCATAGACCGCTTCCATCATGGATGAGCGCTGCACCATGCGCCCCATGCGGCGTATCAGCGTTTCCAGCACCAGCAATTCGCGGCGCGGGAATTCCAGAGGCTTGCCATCGACGCTGGCTTCGCGATGGGTCAGGTCGAATGAGAGACGTCCGATCCGGACGATGTCGGATTGGACACTGGCCGGGCGGCGCAAGATGGCGCGCAGCCTGGCCAGCAATTCCTCGAAGGAAAATGGCTTCGCGAGGTAATCGTCGGCGCCGCTGTTGAGGCCGGCGATTCGATCTTCCAGATCGCCGCGCGCAGTGAGCACCAGGATCGGCACGGTATTGCCGCTGGCGCGCAGCTTGGGAATGATGGACAGGCCGTCGCCGTCCGGCAGCCGGCGGTCGAGCACAACGGCATCATAATTGCCGTCTGCAGCGATGATTTCCGCCTCGGACAGATCGGGGGCGTGGTCGATGATCATGTCGTGGTGGGTGAGGGCGACCCGCAGCGCTGAGGCCATGTCCGGCTGATCCTCCACCAGCAATATCCGCATCGATCGTCTCCCCATTTCTGTCGTGCACAGTTTTGCCTTCATTGATCTATCCGCACTTCATTGCGGCAGCCTTGCGGCGACGCTCGCCGACGAGTGGACGATTATTATCTGCGAGGCGCTCGTTCACGACAACTTCGCGCAAGTTACGCGTGGGACACCGTGTCTGCTCGCAACTCAGATCCGCTCCTGTCATCGGGGACCAATCGATATGCCTCTCGCCGACGTCTTGCCGTTCTTCTTTGCCTGGGTGCGCAGTCCGCTGGGTGTCGCGGCGGTTGCGCCGTCGGGGCCAGCTGTTTCGGCCCTGATGACCCAGGAGATCAGCGCGCGAACCGGTCCTGTCATCGAGCTTGGTCCGGGAACGGGGCCTTTCACCACCGCGCTGCTGGAGCGCGGGGTGCGCGAGCAGGATCTGACGTTGGTCGAATACGGTTCGGATTTCCTGCCGCTGCTGCAAACGCGGTTTCCGCGGGCCCGCGTGCTCTGGATGGATGCGGCGTGGCTCGGCAGATACCAGTTGTTCGAGGAGGCTTCGGTTGGCGCAGTGATCAGCGGGCTCGGGATGCTCACGATGCCGCACCCCAAGGTCTTCGCAATTCTCAAGGCAGCGTTCGATTATCTGCGTCCCGGGGCTGCATTCTACCAGATCACCTATGGTCCGCGCTGCCCGGTCCCGGACGCGATCCTTGAGCGCCTTGATCTTGAAGCCGTTCGCATAGGACAGACGTTCCGCAACGTGCCTCCGGCATCGGTGTACCGCATTGCCCGGCGCAAGCCGGCGGTGGGGTGAGGGCGCATGGAAACGTCGAACACCATCACGATCCTGTTGAGTTTCGGCCTCGTCGGCATCGGCTGTCTGGCCATCGTCGAGAAGTTCGTGCCGCTGATCCCGTCCTATGTGCTGCTGATGTGTCTTGGCATGGCAGTGCCCGATGGCGTGACGCTCATCCTGACGATCCTGGCGACCACGGCCGGCTCCGTCATCGGAGCTCTTGGTTGGTACGGTCTCGGCAGCATGCTGGGGTCGCGGCGAATCGAGGATCTGGTCGCGCGTTTCGGAAAGTATGTCTTCCTTCGACCGTCGCTGTATGCCCGGTTGGTCAACGCCTACCGCAACAATCATTTCTGGGTCACGCTGATCGGCCAGACGTTGCCGACCGCGCGCGTGTATCTGGCTCTGCCCGCCGGGGTGCTCAGGCTCGAGCCGTGGGCGTTTCTGGCGGCGACATCCCTGGGCACGCTGATCTGGAACATGCCGTTCCTCAGTCTGGGATACGCACTGCGCGACAGCGGCCACGATCCGGTTGGCGTCGGCTTCTGGGTGGCGATGGCGCTCGTCGGCGCGGAGCTCGCACTGCTGGTCGGGCTTCGATTCTGGCGGAAATTCATCTCGCAGTCGACCCGCGCGATTGCAGGCAATCATCATTGAAAGCTGGAGTTCGCATGAGGGTCCTGTTGTCCCGCCTTAAACGCAACGTCGGTGTTATCGAGCAGACCGCGACGGCCGCGATCATCCTTGTTTCCAGTATCCAGTTTGGAGCATCGGTCACCGCGGGGGATCGTCGCGGCACGGCGATCGCGTTTCTGATTTTTGTCGCGACCATCTATTGGCAGCGTTCCGTCGTCAGACGGCGAGCCGGCCGCGACGCGACTCAGGCTGTTGCCGGCTTCGCGGTCATGGCGGCGATGCTGCTCAAGCGCGATACGGTCGCTCCAGAGCGCTCTGCGGGCGGACATTCAAAGCAAATCCGCGGTGATCAAATGCAGGCATCCGTGGCGCCGCAAAGCGATGTCGTCAAGGTGAAAACCCTCTTCATTTCCGACGCACATCTGGGAACCAGAGGATGCCAGGCAGAGCGGTTACTCGAGTTCCTGCGTTGTCACGACGCGGAAACGCTATTCCTGGTCGGCGACATCATCGACGGATGGCGCCTGAATTCGGGCTGGTATTGGCCGAAGGATCACAATGACGTTGTGTTGGAACTGGTGCATCAGGCGCGCAGCGGCAAACGCCTGGTCTATGTGGCCGGCAATCACGACGAATGTCTCCGCAGCTATGCGGCTTCGTATGTCGGCGGCGTGGAGGTGGTGGATCGCGCGATCCATACCGGCATTGACGGACGCGATTATCTGATCATTCACGGAGACCATTTCGATGTGGTGGTGCGCCATGCCCGCTGGCTTGCTCTGGTTGGCGACCTGGCCTATCGAGCCGCGCTCATGTCCAACGCCGGCCTCAACGGCATTCGACGGCGACTGGGGCTAGCCTACTGGTCGTTCTCGGCGTGGGCAAAATCGGGCGTCAAGAGGGCCGTCAATCACATCGGTTGTTTCGAGGAGGTGCTGTCCGACGAAGCGAAGCGTTACGACGTTCAGGGTGTGATCTGCGGCCACATTCACCACGCGATCATGCACGACGATTTCGGGGTGCGCTACATCAACACCGGCGATTGGGTGGAATCCTGCTCCGGCGTGGTCGAGCACTACGATGGCCGATTCGAACTGATCCAGTGGATGGGCGCGCGGTCGCGGCCGGCGCCAGTCGAAACGCAGCGGCCGCTGGCCGAGGCGGCCGCCTGATGCGTGTGCTGATCGCGACCGACGCCTGGCACCCGCAGATCAACGGGGTCGTGCGCTCTCTGGAGCACCTTGCCCGCGAGGCGCCGTCGCTCGGCGCAGAGGTGGTCTTCCTCTCGCCGAACGACTTCCGGACGATGCCGTTGCCGGGATACCGGGAAATTCGGCTTGCGCTGGCCCGGCCCGCCGCGGTCAGGCGGGCGATCGCGCGCGTGAGACCCGATGCGGTGCACATCGCGACCGAAGGTCCGATTGGATGGATCACGCGGCGTGTCTGCCGCGATGAAAGCTACCCGTTTACGACGAGCTACCACACGCGCTTTCCCGAATATCTGGCAGCCCGGTTTCCGGTCCCGCTGAGCTGGAGCTATGCCGTGCTGCGCCGGTTTCACAATGGCGGGATGGGGACTATGGTCAGTTCACCGACGCTGGAACGGGATCTGAAGGCGCATGGTTTCCGCAATCTGCTGCCATGGACGCGCGGCGTCGACGCCAACGTGTTCTGTCCTCGCCCCGATCGGCCGCTTGCGTTTTCCAACCCGGTATTCCTGTTTGTCGGGCGTCTCGCGGTCGAAAAGAATCTCGAAAGTTTCCTGCGGCTTGATCTGCCGGGGTCGAAAGTTGTCGTCGGTGACGGGCCGCTGCGCGGGGCTCTCACTGCGAAATTCCCGGATGTGCATTTTCTCGGCGTGCGGACCGGGGCGGCGCTGGCCGATGTCTATGCATCGGCCGACGTGTTCGTGTTTCCAAGCCTGACCGATACCTTCGGGATCGTGCTTCTTGAAGCCTTGGCTTGCGGACTGCCGATCGCCGCATTTCCGGTGATGGGGCCGCGCGACGTGATTGGCGAATCGGAATGCGGCTGTCTTGACCGGGATCTGCGTCGTGCCGCGCTCCAGGCTCTGTGCATTCCCCGCGACAGGTGCCGCGCCCACGCCCTGACGTTCAGCTGGCAGCACAGCGTACGGCAGTTTCTTGACAACGTTGCAACGGCGTCGCCCAGCGTACGCGCCGGTGCCTGACAAATCGCCGCAGACGAATATGCGTCAGATTTTCCCGGTCGCAGAGATGTGCGACGCCGCCGCAAGCGGACGCCCGGGGGCTCCCTCGATCTTCAGATGCCGCTCCATGAAATCGAGAAACGCGCGCAGCCGCTGCGACTCCTTGCGCTTGCCGAGGAACGTGGCGCTGACCTGCAGCGACGGGCTTTCCCAATCGGTCAGCACCCGCACCAGCCGTTTCGCCCTGATATCGTTCTGGCACATGATATTCGGCAGGATGCCAAGGCCGACGCCGCCGATCACCAGTTCGCGCGCAACCCCGATGTGATTGACGGTGATGCGGCCGGTCACGTCGATGAGTTTGGCGCCGTGGCTGTTGGCGCCAGGACTGTTGGCGCTATGGCTGCTGCGAAAATTCCACACGCCCTCGGCGCGCTGATGCCCAGTGACGACGCAGTCGAATCGCGCGAAGTCGTCGACATTCTCGGGAACGTCATTGCGCGCGAGAAATGATGGGCTGGCGTAGACGCCGCGGGTGATGCTGGCGAGACGGCGGATGCTGCAAGCAGTCCGGGCTGCGGAGCTGGTGGCGGCTGCGCCGGATATCGGTCTGTCGAGCGGCGGCGCTGATAGCGGACGATTGTGAAAGCGCGCCGCGGCTTGCCGGTGGCGGAGCAGCGTTAGCCCTGAATCCGCCTACGACTCGCTGCCGGCGTCGCCGAATTCGCGCAGCGCCGCCCACAGCGAGTGGGCGATTTTCCTGACCATGACTTCCGGGCGTTTGCCGAGCTGGTCGACGCTCCACACCTGGCTCGCGACACGTAGTGCGCCGATCGCGGTCATCGCCAGCAGGCGAATGCGCAACGGATCGGCTTTTCCCTTTGCGCGGGCCGTAAGCGCGTCCGCGAGCTTCTGCTCAAGCTTGGCGTATTTGAGCTGGTCCCGCGCCCGCAACGCCGGCGTGGTGTGAATGAGCTGGCCGATGGCGAGCGATTGCGGGCTCACCGCGCCGAGGATGGTGGCGGTCAAAGCCTCCTCGACCACCTTGGTCATCGGTTCCTTGGCCGGGCGGGCCGCGACGGCTGTGGCGAGCCGCTCGCTGAACTCGTCCTGCCAGGCGGCGACCACATCTTCCTTGGTCGGAAAATAATCGAAGAAGCCGCGCTTGGAGACATCCGCGAGCGTTGCGATGTCGTCGACGGTGGTCGCCTCAAAACCGCGTTCCAGAAACAGCGTCATCGCCGCCTTCGAAATCCGCTCGCGGGTCTGCCGGCGCTTGCGCGCGCGCAGCCCCTCCGGCGTCTTGCTGTCTTTCGGTTTCGCGCTGGGCATCGTGTCGACCGGGTGCAAATGTGCATCTGCTGCAGATACATCATCCACCGCCGGCCGAGGCAAGCGCTTTTGTCGCCGGATTGCTGTGGGGTCAGGAGGGCTCATCACTGGTTTCGGAGAGGGGGCGTGATCGCCCGATCGGAGGACGGCGGGTGATCCGGTACACCGACGCCGGCGGCAGGTTGCGCACCGTGCCGCCGACACGGACGGCCTTGAGACCGAGCCGATCGAGGATCGGACGCGGCACCGGACAGCGCGGCCCATAGGTGAACTGATAGAAGGCGCCGCCGGCGCGCAGATATTTGAACGCGCCGGACAGGATCGCCATCACCTTGCGCGGCGACATCGACAGCAGCGGCAGGCCGCTGACCACGGCGCCGACCGGCGCGCCGTCGAACAGCTCGTGTTGTGCGAGCTGCGATGCATCCATCCACAGCACCCGCGCGTGCGGATAGCGGAACTGCAGCATCCGCATGAAGTCCGAGCCGTATTCCACCAGTGTCATGTCGTTCTCGCGCACGCCGCGGGCGAGCAGCGCCTTGGTGAAGGCGCCGGTGCCGGCGCCGAGCTCGAGGACCGGCCCGTCAGACGGACCGATCGCCTGGGTCATCACCCGCGCCAGCGACTCGCCGGACGGCGCAATGGCCGCCACCCGCAACGGATCGCTGATCCATGAGCGGAAGAACTGGAAGAAGTCGGAAGACGCACATTCAGCCGCAGTCATTTTTGCTCCGGACCCATTGCAATATTGCACTAAGTGCAGATATAGCCATTGGGGATGCGAAAGCAAGGGCTGGCGGCGGATGATCAGGGAGCCGAAGCATGGATGGTGAAACTACGAACGACCGGGCGCGCGCGAGTGTGTCGCAGGAGATGACCTCACGAGGGCTCTACGGGATCTGCTTTCAGGTGGCGTGGGTCAGGGCGGCCCGCGATGCGAGATACCGGCGGCGTTCGAATCCGCGGATCGGTGTGACGCGCGATGGGCGCGCGCCACGCGGAGCGACAGGTGGCGACACAAGAGGTGACAGCGAAAACGTATTCGAGCGCGTCCTGATCTGATCATCCTGATGTCGAGCGCGCACGCACAGCCAGGGCTGACGTGCGGCCATCCCTGCATCGGCCGCTCCGCAAGCTGATCTACCTCAGGGCGTCACCGCACCTCGCGGCACGCCCTGCGGCGCAGTCAGCTCTTTCCAGGTGGCGTTGGCGATGTGCACCGAGGGAAACGGCGGGCGTTCGACATAATGTCCGTCGCCGGCCTCCGCGCGCAGGTCGCCACGGCTCCACACCAGTTTGCCGCGGGACAGCGTCGCCGCGGGCAAGCCGGTGCAGGCGTAGCCTTCGAACACATTGTAGTCGATGCGGCTGGTTTGCGTCTTGGCCGAGATGGTTTTGGTCGCGGCCGGATCCCACACCACGAGATCGGCGTCCGAGCCGACGGCGACCGCGCCCTTGCGCGGATAGATGTTGAGGATGCGCGCGATATTCGCCGAGGTCACCGCGACGAATTCCTCCTTCGTGAGCCGCCCCGTCGTCACACCGGCGGTCCACAGCACCGGCAAACGGTCTTCCAGCCCGCCGGTGCCATTCGGGATCTTGCGGAAATCGTCGATACCCAATCGTTTCTGCGCCGTGGTGAACGCGCAGTGATCGGTCGCGACCACCTGCAGCGATCCCGATTGCAGCCCGGCCCACAGGCTGTCCTGGTGCGCCTTGGCGCGGAACGGCGGCGACATCACGCGCTGCGCGGCATGATTCCAGTCCGCGTTCGCGTATTCCTGCGCGTCCAGCGTCAGATGCTGGATCAGCGGTTCGCCATAGACACGCTGGCCGGCGGCGCGGGCGCGGGCGATCGCCTCATGGGCTTCGCGGCTCGAGGTGTGCACCACATAGAGCGGCGCGCCCGTCATGTCGGCGATCATGATGGCGCGGTTGGTGGCTTCGCCCTCCACCTCCGGCGGGCGCGAATAGGCGTGGCCCTCGGGGCCGGTGACGCCGCGCGCCAGGATCGCCTCCTGCATGCGGGCGATCACGTCGCCGTTCTCCGCATGGACCAGCGGCATGGCGCCGAGATGGGCGCAGCGCGCGAACGAGTTGTACATCTCGTCGTCATTCACCATCAGCGCGCCCTTGTAGGCGAGGAAATGCTTGAAGGTGTTGATGCCGTAGGTCTTCACCACGGTTTCCATCTCGTCGAACACCTGTTTCGACCAGGAGGTCACCGCCATGTGGAAGCCGTAGTCGGTCACGGCCTTCTCGGACTTGCGCCGCCAGTCCTGATAGGCGGCGAGCATCGACTGTCCCGGTTCGGGAATGCAGTGATCCACCACCATGGTGGTGCCGCCACTCACGGCCGCCCTGGTGCCCCACTCGAAATCATCGGCCGTGACCGTGCCCATGAATGAGAATTCCAGATGGGTGTGCGGATCGATGCCGCCCGGCAGCACATAACAGCCGCCGGCGTCGATGATCTCGGCGCCGGTGGGTGTTTCGAGCCTGGGACTGATGGCGACGATGGTTTCACCATCGATGAGCACGTCGGCCCGGCGGGAATGATCATGGTTGACGACGGTGCCGCCGCGGATGAGGGTTGCCATCACAAACTCCTGAGAAGGACGGTTTTTGAGCAAGTACAAGGCAAATTGCAGGCCATTATTGCGGGAAGAACGGGCAGAAAAGGCGGCAAATTCAGAAAAACAATCGGCCGGCTGAAGATTCCTTGTGAACGTCCCCGTCCATGCGATACATCGCGAAGCTGCCTGTCAAACTCCGCCATGGGTTCCCACGAATGGGGGGCCGATAAGGCGATCCAGCGTGCCCGCGAGTGAATGCTCATGACCCAGATGATGCAACGTCCGTTTGGTCCCACAGGACATGACGTGTCCGTGATCGGGCAGGGCACCTGGTACATCGACCATGGCGATCGCAAGCGGGCGGTGGCGAGCCTGCAGCGCGGGCTCGATCTCGGTATGACCCACATCGACACCGCCGAGATGTATGGCGACGCCGAACTGGTGGTGGCGGAGGCGATCGCCGGTCGGCGCGACGACTGCTTCCTGGTATCCAAGGTGTTGCCGAGCAACGCCTCGCGGCGCGGCACCATCACCGCCTGCGAGCGTTCGCTCAAGCGGCTCGGGACGGACCGGCTGGATTGTTACCTGTTGCACTGGCGTGGCGGCTTTGCGCTGGAGGACACCGTCGCCGCGTTCGAGCAACTGATGAGCGCCGGAAAACTCCGTTCCTGGGGCGTCAGCAATTTCGATGTCGACGATCTCGATGAGCTGCTTGCGGTGGCGGGCGAGGGCCGCATCGCCTGCAATCAGGTGCTGTACCATCTGCAGGAGCGCGCCATCGAGCACGCGGTGATTCCCTGGTGCGAGCGCCACAAGGTGGCCGTGGTCGCCTATTCGCCGTTCGGTCATAACGAGTTTCCGGAGGCGCGCTCCGCTGGCGGCAAAGTGCTGGCCGGGATCGCATCGCGTCACGGCGCCACGCCGCGGCAGGTGGCGCTCGCGTTCCTGGCGCGACGCCCCCAGGTGTTTCCGATTCCGAAGGCGTCCTCCGCCGATCACGCCGCCGACAATGCCGGCGCCGGCCGGCTGACGCTGAGCGCTGAAGATATCGCCGAGCTCGACAAGGCATTTCCACGCGGCCCAAAACCGCGCCATCTGCCGATGCTCTGACAGCACAGAACTCAAAAACAGCAACTCAAGAACAACAAGAAAGCGAGACACTTCCAATGCGCGATTTCATGGTTCCGGGACGGTCGATGGCGGTCGGCGAACGCGGCATGGCCGCGACCTCCCATCCGCAGGCAACGCTGGCGGCGCTTGGTGTGCTGCAGGCCGGCGGCAACGCCATGGATGCGGCGCTGGCCGCGGTGGCGGTGCAATGCGTGGTCGAACCGGCGATGACCGGGATCGGCGGCGATTGTTTCGTGCTGTATTCGCCCAAGGGTGGCGCGCCGGTGGCCTATAATGGATCCGGCCGCGCGCCGGCCGGCACCGATCTCGACAAACTCAAGCGCGAAGGGTTGACCCAGATCGCGCCGACCTCGACGACTGCGGTGACCATCCCCGGCGCCATCGATGCCTGGTGTTTTCTCAACGCGACCCATGGCTCGCTGCCGCTGGAGCGGGTTCTGCAGCCGGCGATCGATGCCGCCGAGAACGGCTTTCGCGTCACGCCGCGCGTCGCGTTTGACTGGGGCCGCTTCAAGACCAAGCTGGAGACCAATGCTGCCGCCGCGGCGCAATTCCTGCCCGGTGGCCGTGCCCCCGAGATTGGCGAACTGCGGTCGCAGCCGGCGCTCGGCAAGACACTGCGCCGGATCGCGCGCGAGGGGCGCTCCGCCTTCTACGAAGGCGAGGTACCGCAGGAAATCGCCGGCGAATTGCAGCGGCTCGGCGGCAGCCATACGGCCGAGGATTTCGCCGCCCATCGTGGCGAGGTGGTGACGCCGATCACGGCACCCTATCGCGATCACGACGTCTATCAGTGTCCGCCGAACGGGCAGGGGCTGGCGGCGCTGATGATCCTGCGGATGCTGGCGGGATATGACATCAAGGCGCTGTCGGATGCGGATCGCGTCCACGTGCTGGCGGAGGCCACCAAGGCGGCCTATCGCGCCCGCGACGCCTATTTCTGCGATCCCGCATTCGGGCCGCTCGATGCCTCGCATTTCACCGGCGATGATTACATCGCGCGCCTGCGCGGCAACATCACGCTGCCGCGCGCCACCGCGGCGGTGGACTGGGACATGATCGAGCATCGCGACACGGTCTATCTCACCGTGGTCGACCGCGATCTCAACACCGTGTCGTTTATCAATTCGCTGTTCGCCGCCTTCGGCAGTGCGATCTATGCGCCGAAATCCGGCGTGTTGCTGCACAACCGCGGCTGGGGTTTCCAGCTCGATGCGGCGCATCCCAATGCGCTGGCGCCGCGCAAACGCCCCATGCACACCATCATTCCCGGCCTGGTGATGAAGGGTGGCCGCGCGGTGATGCCGTTCGGCGTGATGGGCGGCCACTATCAGGCCACTGGCCACGCCAATTTCCTGTCCAACGTGTTCGATCTCGGCATGGACATCCAGTCCGCATCCGACGCGCCGCGGTCTTTTGCCTTTGGCGGTGCGCTGCAGCTGGAGCCGACCTTTGGTCGCGCGCTCGGCGACGATCTGGCGCAGCGCGGCCACAAGCTCGACTGGGTCGATGCCCCGCTCGGCGGCTGTCAGGCGATCTATATCGATCACGCCCGCGGTGTCCTGCTCGGCGCCAGCGACCACCGCAAGGACGGTATGGCGCTGGGATACTAAGGCGAGGTCCGCGGTCATCTTCTCTTGGTGGCCGCGTCAAACTGACACAGGCATGTCATCTGCCACGATTAATGGTCGTACGTCGAATTGTCGCACGTCGACGTCATAAATCTGGGGCAATCAATGAAAGCCAGGCTTCTTGCTACGGCCGCGATGTTCGCGGTCGCGACGGTACTTGTGTGTAGCACACAGATCTTCGGCGGTCAGGTCCTCGCCGGTCAGGACGATCGCGATCACGACCATGACCGCGATCATCGCGATCCGCATCACGCCCATACGCAGACGCCGATCAAGCATATCGTGGTCATCTTCAACGAGAACCGCTCGTTCGACCATTATTTCGCGACCTATCCGAACGCGGCCAATCCGCCGGGGTCGCTTCGCTTCATTGCCAAGCCGCATACGCCTGAGGTGAACAACCTCGCCAACGCCAATCTCTTGGTCAACAATCCGAATACCAATCCGGCCAACGGCACCGGGGCGACGAACCCGTTCCGCCTCGACCGCACCCAGGCCAACACGCGTTCGCAGAACCACGCCTACACGCCTGAGCAGCAGGCCTACGACAACGGCAAGTCCGACCTGTTTCCGCTCTACACCGGCCGCGGCACCGCCGGCGGCGTCGGCGCCTTCGGCACCAACGGGCAGGTGATGGGCTATTTCGACGGCAACACCGTCACCGCGATGTGGAATTACGCCCAGCATTTCGCCATGAACGACAATGCTTATACCGACACCTATGGGCCGTCGACGCCGGGCGCGATCGAGGTGATCTCCGGCCAGACCAATGGCGTGCAGAACATCATCGGCACCTCATCGTCTGTCGCTGACGGCCACGGCGGTCTGACGCTGATCGGCGACACCGACCCGGGCTACGACCAGTGCTCGAGCACGACAAGCACGATGTTGATGTCGGGCAAGAACATCGGCGACATGCTCAATGCCGAGCAGATCAGCTGGGGCAGCTTCATGGGCGGCTTCGACCTCACGCTCAAGAACGCCAACGGCACCACCAACTGCGCGCGCAGCACCTTTTCGAGCAACGTGAACGGCACCATCGTGGACTACATCCCGCATCACGCCTGGTTCCAGTACTACAAGTCGACCGCGAACCCGACCCATGCGCGTCCCAGCTCGATCGAGGCCGTTGGCCACACCTTCGTGAAAAACAGCAGGACCGTGGATCCTGCCAACCACGCCTACGATCTCGAGGATTTCTATGCGGCGGTGAAGGCCGGCAATTTCCCGGCCGTCTCCTACATCAAGATGCCGGCCTATCAGGACGGTCATGCCGGCAATTCCGACCCGCTCGACGAGCAGGTGGGCAACGTCGAGCTCATCAACTTCCTGCAGAAGCAGCCGGAGTGGCGGGAGACCGCGGTCATCGTCACCTATGACGACTCCGACGGCTGGTATGACCACGCTTATGCCAGACCGACCAGCGCCTCCTACGATGCGACCGCTGATCAGGTCAACGGCCCCGGCTTGTGCGGCGCGGGCGTCGCCAGGCAGCCGCAACCGAAGGGCCTCGACGGCCAGCCGGTAAACGGCCGCTGCGGCCCGGGCACACGCATCCCGTTCCTGGTCATCTCGCCCTTTGCCAGGACGAACTTCGTCAGCCACACGCGCATTTCGCAGGCCTCCGTGGTGCGCTTCATCGAAGACAACTGGCTGCACGGCCAGCGTCTGGGCGGCGGCTCGTTCGACGAGAGCGCGGGATCGATCATGGACCTGTTCGATTTCGATCATGACCACGATCACGGCTACGACGATCGGCGGGACGCGCTGTTCCTCGATCCGGACGCTGGCACGGTCGTCGCCGGCGCGCCGGACGGCCACCACCACTAAGATCACCGGACACCAAATGAACAGCCGCATTGTGTGGCTCCTCGGCGCCGGCCTGCTCTGCATGGCCGGCGCCGTTTCCGCCGTCGAGGTGCAGGAACTTCCGGGAGCCAATTTGCACCCGATCAAGCTCGTGCGCCCGCGCGTCGCGCCGCTCTCCGCCATGGCGCAACTCGGCCGGCAGATTTTCTACGACGCATCGCTTTCATCGTCCGGAGCGCTGTCATGCGCGTCCTGTCACAGCCCGGACCACGCTTACGGGCCGCCCAATGATGGCCCGGTCATGCTCGGCGGTCCCTCCGTGTCGCGGCCGGGCGCGCGCTCCGTCCCGTCGCTGACCTATCTCGAACGCCAGCCGAACTTCAGCATCGGCCCCGACAAGGGCGACGACGACAACGTCATTGATCTCGCGCAGATGGCCGCGCTCGGCCAGCAGACCGCGCGTGCGCGGAAGGCCGCCGGAAGCGCCGCGTCGGCGGCGAATATCGTGCCCCAGGGCGGCCTGTTCTGGGACGGCCGCGCCGACACGCTGCAGGAGCAGGCGATTTTTCCACTGCTTGACCCCAACGAGATGGATGGCGGCAGCGTCGACGTGGTGGCGGATAAGCTGCGCCACGCGCCCTATGCCCAGCGGTTCGCCGAGCTGTTCGGCGGTGGCGTCTTCGACAATCGACGACTGCTGGTCGCGGAGGCGATGTTCGCGGTCGCGCGTTATCAGGTGGAAGAGCCGAGCTTCCATCCCTACACCAGCAAGTATGACTATTGGCTGGAAGGCAAGGCGCGGCTGAGCGAGAGCGAGTTGCACGGCCTGCAAGTGTTCAACGACCCCGACAAGGCCAATTGCGGCGGCTGCCATCCGGCGGCGCCGACTCGCGATGGTCTGCCGCCGCTCTTCACCGACCACCAGTACGAGGCGCTCGGCGCGCCGCGCAATGTCGCGCTCGCTGGCAATCGCGACCCCGGTTACTTCGACCTTGGCGCCTGTGGTCCGCAACGCACCGACATTGCCGAGCAGACGCAATACTGTGGCATGTTCCAGACGCCGACCTTGCGCAACACGGCGACCCGCCGCGCGTTCTTCCACAACGGCGCCTTCAGCAGCCTGCAGCAGGTGCTCGATTTCTACAATTTCCGCGATACGAATCCCGAGAAGGTCTATCCGCGCGCAGCGGACGGAACGGTGCGGAAATACGACGACCTGCCGGCGACGTATCACGCCAACGTCGACGTCATCGATCCTCCCTTCGATCGCCATCCAGGCGATACGCCGGCGATGACGGCGCAGGACGAAGCCGACATCATCGCCTTCCTGCAGACGTTGACGGACGGTTACCAGCCGGAGCGATGAGAGGCTACATGGTCCCGTACCCCATGAAGAAGCAGCGCCGCTCGCCGCTCATGGCGTGGCAGCGCCAGACCTTGCCGTCTTCGCTTGGCGTGGCCTGATCGAAGGGCACCAGCTCCTTGAAGCGGGTGAGCCAGACGCCGTCGGGACGCACCTGCACTTCGGCGGAATCCAGCATCTCGCAATCGGCAGGGCCGCAGCAGTGCACCCCGTCCTTGCCCTTGTAGGAACCTTCCGCGATCCAGTTCGGCCGGCCCGCGGCGTCGTGCGCGAGCGCCATGCGGGGAACACTCAGTCCGATCAGCAACAAGAAAATGATTGAGCGCATCACATCACCTCCTTGAGGTCGATGCTAAGCAGCAATCATGCCAATCACTGGTCTTGGGCCGCCGCTGCTGATCAGCCCTGCGGGTTTTGCACAGCGTTGTTGATCTCTGGTTGTCGGAGCCGTGATCACAATCTTCGCTTGTCGTTGTATTTGGGCGTGGTTTCCGGAAGATCGGATTCAAATTTGCTGTTCATGCGATCCGCAGTCTCGCGTCATGCTCTGACAGCTTGCAGCCGCTGCATGAAAAAGAGTCAGTTCCGGAAAAGCCACGAGTTCGCCATCATCGGCGCCCGGCATCCAGTGCGAGCGGCTTCGCGCGACTCATCTGCTGTTGTATGTTGTCAGCCTCGGCCTGATCGGCTCGTTGCGCGAGACTGTGTTTGCGCGACCTCGATCAGCTTGTCGAGCGCGGGTCGTTGCGTCTTGCCAGGTTTCCACACGCACCAGGTCTCCGACAGGATGTTCGATTGCTGGATCGGCACGAACGCGGCGCCGGCCATGTCAGATGATTTCAGCGTGCGCGGCACCAGTGCGACGCCGAGCCCATTGGCGACAAACGACACCACACTGAGCCAGTGCCGCACTTCATGGCGCACGGTCGGCATGAAGCCAGCAGCGAGGCAGGTCGCGATGATCGATTGGAAATAGTCCGGCGAGACATTGCGGGAGAACAGCACGAAGTCTTCGTGGGCGAGCCGGGACAGCCGCAATGTCCGTGCGCTGGCGCAGGGATGGTTCGCCGGCACGCAGGCCACGAAAGGTTCGGCGTGATAACGGAAGCCGTCGAGATGCTCCGGCGTGCCGCGGCCGTGGATGAAGCCGAGGTCGATCTCGTCGCGATGCAGCGCCTCGACCTGTTCGGTTGAGTTCAGCTCCTGCAGTGTGAGCGTGATGTCGGACGAGGCGGCACGAAACGCATCAAGGATCTTCGGCAGACCGCGATAGAGCATCGAACCGGCAAATCCAACGCGCAGCCGGCCACCCTTGCCCTCGGCGACCGCCCTCACCAGGGCACGGGTTTCCTCGGCCCGGCGCAGCAGCACCTGCGCTTCGCGCTGCAGTGCGACCCCAGCCGCGGTGAGGTCGACATTGCGGCTGGTGCGATCGAACAGTTTGGCGCCGATCTCCTCCTCGAGTTGGCGGATGGCGAGGCTCAGCGGCGGCTGCGACAACGCCAGCCGTTGCGCGGCGCGGCCGAAATGCTTTTCCTCGGCCAGCACGGAGAAATAACGCAGCTTGCGAAGGTCCATGGTGTGGCTCCGGAAAACGGATCGATACATATCATATATTGATCGATCAGGACTTAATATTGGACGGTATCAATGGGATGGGCGACGATGGCGGTCTATTCCGCTCATCCGAGGCCATGCCATGAAGGCTGATATCGATCTCGCTAGTGTCCCGCTTCGCAAGTTCGCTGCATTTTCAGCAATCTCCGTACGAACTTGCGAAGCGATAAGGACACTAGCCACTTCATATTTCTCGTGTGCTTTATGAACGCGAAGTTCCCGAAAGAGCTTGCCGCACCCGCAGGGGAACTTCGCGTTCAGCACACGAGCTCCATCCCCGACTCCCGCGGGATCAACCTGTATCGCGCCGACCGCGACGCCGCGGCGCTGTTCGCCCACTATCTGCCCGACGCGCTGTTTCGCCACTTGGCGCCGACCTTCGACCGGCTCGGGGGTCTCGCCGGCGGCCGGCTGGACGAACTCGCAGGGATCGCCGACCACAATCCGCCTGTTCTCTCCGTGCGCCGGCGCACCGGCGAGGATTGCAATGTGGTGGAGAAACATCCCGCCTATGTGGAGATGGAGCGGCTGGCGTTTTCCGAACTCGGGCTCGCTGCGATCTCGCATCGCGGCGCACTGGGCTGGTCGGAGCCGATGCCGCCGGTTGCGAAGTATGCGCTGACCTATCTGTTCGTGCAGGCCGAGTTTGGCCTGCTGTGCCCCGTCAACATGACGGACTCGCTGACCCGCACATTGAAGCGTTATGGCGATCCCAATCTGGTCGGCCGTTTCATTGAGCGGCTGACCACGCTCGATTTCGACGACCTGACCCAGGGCGCCATGTTCATGACCGAGCAGGGCGCGGGCTCCGATGTCGCCGCCACCTCGACCCGCGCCGCGCTGCAGCCGGACGGTATCTGGAAGCTGACCGGGGATAAATGGTTCTGCTCGAATGCCGATGCGGATCTCGCCTTCGTGCTGGCGCGCAGCGAGGACAATCCCGGCATGAAGGGGATTTCACTGTTCCTGATGCCCAAGGTCAGGGGTGACGGCCTGCCGAACGAGTACCGGATCCTGCGGCTGAAGGACAAGCTCGGCACCCGCTCGATGGCGAGTGGCGAAATCCGCATCGAGGGGGCGGAGGCCTATCTGGTCGGCGAGCGCGGACGCGGCTTCCATCAGATCGCCGACATGGTCAACAGCTCCAGGCTGTCGAACGGCGTGCGCGCCGCCGGCATGATGCGCCGCGCGGTCACCGAAGCGCTGTTCATTGCCCGCCGCCGCCAAGCCTTCGGCAAACGGCTGATCGAGCTGCCGCTGATGCGCCGCCAGTTGGCCAAGATGCTGGTGTGGACGGAGCAGGCCCGCAGCATGATGTTCCTGACATCGGACGCGCTGGACCGCGCCAACCGCAACGATCCCACCGGTCTCAAGCTCGCCCGCATCATGACGCCGCTGATGAAATTCCGCGCCTGCCGCGACGCTCGCAAGGTGACCGGCGACGCCATGGAGGTGCGCGGCGGCTGCGGCTACATCGAGGAATGGGCGGATGCGCGGCTCTTGCGCGATTCCCATCTCGGCTCGATCTGGGAGGGCACCTCCAACATCGTCGCGCTCGATGTCTCGCGTGCGATTGCGCGTGACGATGCGTTGCCGGCGCTGAAGGCATGGAATGAAGAGTTGTTGCGCGAGGCCGCGCTGGACGCGCCGGCCCATGCGCTGTTTGCATCGACGCTCGATCGCGCCTGCAGCTTTGCGGCGGAGGTCGCCGCCGGGAGATCCGATGTCTTGGCGCGGCAGGCCGCGTCCGGCCTTTATCACATCACGTCAGCGATCGGGCTCGCCCGCGAAGCGACGAAGATTGCCGCTCCGCATCGCCTGGCGTTGGCGCGGATGGTCCTGACACACCGGCTGTTACAGCGCGATCCGCTTAGCGGCGCGGACGATGGGGCTGATATCGACAGCGTGCTGGCGGGCTAACTCCGCGTTGAGAGCCGTAGCCCGGATGAGCGAAGCGACATCCGGGACTATCGTCAGACGTCAAACCCGGATATCGCTCCGCTCATCCGGGCTACGAGCTGAAGTTTTCGTTCCGATTCTATCGGAAACAAAAGCTTCAAGTGTTCAGGCTCGGTCGCGCGACATCGATGAATTATTTGGCGGCCCCCGCATTGACGCCGACATAAACCCCAGTCCACGGTTTCTCCGCCGTCACGGGCGGTGTCCTGGCGTGAAGCGGGGCAGCCGGCAGGCCGGCCTGCGTCGCCTTGTATGCGGCGGCCGCTGAGAGAGGGGCCGAGGTGGCGCGTGCTTTTTTCGATGTCGCGACCGGCTTGCTGTCGTGCATGCGGGCGCCGGAGGATGGCGTCGCATCCTCAGCGAAGGCGCTGCCGCCGACAGCGATGGCAAGGCAGACGAGACTTCCGAAAACGACGCGACGCATGACTGGCCTTTCCTTCAGGGGATCATCCGCTGACCGAGATAAATCCCGGGATATGTCGGATTTAGGTCAGCCGTAGCCCCGCGGGCCGAATCAAAAAGGGGAGCGACGGTTGAACCATCGCTCCCCCAATGGACCCGTTGCGCTATCTCACTTCGTCAGCGGGCAGCCGCTGTCCTTGGCCGAGGGGAAGGCCTTGTCGCCGGGAATGGTGGCGAGCTGCTTGTAATAGTCCCACGGCTTCTTGGAGTCCGACGGCTTCTTGACCTCGAACAGATAGAGGTCATGCACCATGCGGCCGTTCTCCTGCACCTTGCCCTGGGCGAAGGCGTCGTCGACCGGAAGCTCCTTCAGCTTCTTCACCACCGCGTCGCTGTCCTTGGTGCCGGCGGCCTTCACCGCCTTCAGATACTGCAGCGTCGAGGAGTAGGTGCCGGCCTGGATCATGTTGGGCATGCGGCCGGTGCGCTTGAAGAATTTTTCGGCGAAGGCGCGGGATTTGTCGTCGCGATCCCAGTAGAACGCTTCCGTCAGCACCAGGCCCTGCGCTGCCTGCAGGCCGAGGCCGTGCACTTCGGCGAGCGTCATCAAGAGGCCGGCCATCTTCTGGCCGCCGGCGACGATGCCGAATTCGGAGGCCTGCTTGATCGAGTTGATGGTGTCGAGGCCGGCATTGGCCAATCCCACCACCTTCGCCTTGGAGCTTTGGGCCTGGAGCAGGAACGAGGAGAAGTCGGACGAGTTCAGCGGATGGCGCACCGATCCCAGCACCTTGCCGCCCTTGGCCTTGACGATGTCGCTGGTGTCCTGCTCCAGCGAATAGCCGAAGGCATAGTCCGCGGTGAGGAAGAACCAGGTGTCGCCGCCCTGTTCGGTCAGCGCGCCGCCGGTGCCGACGCCCAGCGCGTGGGTGTCGAACGACCAGTGGAAACCGTAAGGCGTGCAGGCATCGCCGGTGATGCGCGAGGTGGCGGCACCCACCACGATGTCGATCTTCTTGGCCTGCTTGGACAGATCCTGGATCGCCAGCGCGACGGACGACGTGGTCAGTTCGGTGATCATGTCGACGCCGTCGACGTCATACCATTTGCGCGCGATGCTCACCGCAAGGTCCGGCTTGTTCTGGTGGTCGGCGGTGACCAGATCGATCTTTTGTCCCAGCACTTCGCCGCCGAAATCCTCGATCGCCATCTTGGCGGCTTCCACGGAGTATTTGCCGCCGTAGTCGGCGTAGACGCCGGACTGATCGTTGAGGATGCCGATCTTGACGCCCTGGGCCGTCGCGGCGCCACCCAGCAGCAGGCTGCAAGCGGCAACGGCGGACAAAAATCTCAGTTTCATAAATGCCTCCCGGCTTTTTATTTCAGTACAGCCGATTTGTTTCGGCGGGATGGTTCTACAGGAAAGTCATCGCCTCGCGCGATCAGACCTTTTTCCAAGATCAGCGCGGTCATGGCAGGTATCCGCAATCATGCTGCAGTCGCTGAAGCGTCTTGGACCAATTGAACCAGATCGCGCATGTGGCTCGACATATTCAGGCTCATGGCTGCGTCAAACCGTCCGAAAGTTGACGTATCAAGCCGATTGTCCGCGGCAACAATTTGCGCCATGGTCGCGCCGTTGGAGAACCAATGGTTCAATTGGTCTAGTTTGGTGAGCTGTGGCGCCCTGATGAACGCAAAACCTTTCGAATCGCCGCCGGCCTCGCTGAAAGCGTCGCCATCAGCCGCGCGTCTGCTCTCTCAGTTGCGCAAGATGATCGAGCAGGGCGAGTGGAAGCCCGGTGCGCAGCTTCCGACCGAGCGCGATCTGGCCCAGCGCTTTCGCTCCGCCCGCAACACCGTGCGCCGGGCGCTGAAGGTTCTCGAGGATGAGGGGCGGATTTATCGCGAGGTCGGCCGCGGCACGTTTGTCACGCCGTCGCCGCGCGCGCACGCCGATGATCTGACACGGCGGATCGAGAGCGCGAGTCCGCTCGAAATCATGGAAGTCCGGCTGATGGTGGAGCCGCAGGCGACCGAACTCGCCGCGGCGCGGGCCAATGGCGCCGAACTCGATGCCATGACCAGCTGCCTCGACCATGGCGAGGCCGCGGAGACGATCGCCGATTTCGAAATGTGGGACGGCCTGTTCCATCAGGCGCTGATCGCTGCTTGCCGCAACCAGCTCCTGATCGACATCTATGACGCGATCAATGCGGTGCGCCGGCAGGCGGAATGGGCGGCCTTGAAGGAGCGCACCATGACGCCGGAGCATCGCGCCCGGGTGCAGGCCCAGCACCGCCGGATCATCGCTGCGTTGCGGGCCCGCGACGCGAAGTCTGCGGCCGCCGAGATGCTCAGGCATCTGCAGGACGTCAAACGCAATCTGGTCGGCGCGCAGGTGCTGCTGGACTAAACATGAAGAGCTTGGGTCGAAACGGCTGCGGCAGTGCACGGCGCGCTCCCTCTCCCCGCCTGCGGGGAGAGGGTTGGGGTGAGGGGCCCTTCAATGGCTCGGAGCTCGTGGCTGCCCCCTCACCCGCCGCGCGAGGGCGCGGCGACCTCTCCCCGCAAGCGGGGCGAGGTGAGCCGCAAATGTGGAGAGGTCGGTTCAACCAAACGTCATCGCGCTTTGAATCAAGAAACATCGCAGGGAGAGAGATCATGAATCGCCGGGATATCCTCAAGGCGGCCGCCGCGTGGCCACTGGCGCAGGGCGCGCTGTCGTCGCTCGATATGGCCGCGCTGGCGCAGAGCGCCTGGCCCGCGCGCACCGTCACCATGATCGTGCCGTTCCCGGCCGGCGGCCAGGCCGATCTCGCCGCGCGGCCGGTGGCGCTGGCGCTGGAGCGCATTCTCGGCAAGCCGGTGGTGGTCGACAATCGTGCCGGCGGTGCCGGCGGTTCGGTCGGCAATGCCCAGGCCGCCCGTGCCGAGCCCGATGGCTATACACTTTTGATGACGCTGTCGTCGCTTGCGGTGCTGCCGGAAGCCGATCGCCTGTTCGAGCGGCCGGTGGCCTATGAAGTCTCGCAGTTCGCGCCGGTGGCGCGCGTGCTTGCCGATCCGACGTTGCTGGCGGTGCCGGCATCGGCGCCATGGAAGACGCTGCAGGATTTCGTCGACGACGCCAAAAAGCGTCCCGGCGAAATCACCTACGGCTCGTCCGGCCCCTACGGCACGCTGCACGTCGCCATGGAAATGTTCGCGGCGAACGCCGGCATCAAGCTGCTGCACGTGCCGTTCCGCGGCGCGGGCCCCGCGCTGACCGGCGTCTTGTCCGGCACCGTGCAGGCGCTGGCGTCGGCGCCCGGTGTGCTGCGGCCGCAGGTCGATGACGGCAAGATCCGCGTGCTGGCGAACTGGGGCGCGCAGCGAATCCCGAGCTTCCCGGATCTGCCGACCTTCAAGGAACTCGGTTACAAGGATGTGGAGTTCTACATCTGGGCCGGCCTGTTCGCGCAGAAGGCGCTGCCGGAGCCGATCATGACCAGGCTGCGGGCCGCGATGGCCGACGCCGTCAAGACACCCGAAGTGACCAGGACGTTCGAGACCGCCGGCAGCCCCGTGGCCTATCTCGATGCGCCGGAGTTCACCAAGTTCGTCGAAGCCGACAGCGCGCGCCTGATCGCGGCCGTGAAGAAAATCGGCAAGGTCGAATAACGCTACCAGTTCTGTCAGCCACCCAAGAAGGCAACATCATGAAGTTTGCGTCCTACTCTCATCAAGGCTCGAAACACCTCGGCGTGGTCGACGTTACAGGACAAAGCGTGCGGCCGATCGCCGGTGCTATCGACATGGTCGACCTCATCGCCCGTTATGAAACGCTGAAGCCGCAGCTTGCGTCCGACGCGCCAGGCCATGCTCTCGCCGAGGTGCGGCTACACGCACCGATCGAGGTGCCGCGCCGGAACATCATCTGCGTCGGCAAAAATTACGGCGAACACGCCAAGGAATTCTCGCGTTCCGGCTTCGAAGCGGGCGCCGTGAAGGGCGCGGAGATCGACGACTATCCGGCGGTATTTTCCAAGGGGCCGAACACCGTGGTCGGTCCTTATGACGACGTGAAGCTGCACAGTCACATCACCTCGAGTGTCGACTACGAGGTCGAGCTCGCCGTCATCATCGGCAAGGGCGGCCGGGACATCGCCAAGGCGGACGCCTACAAGCACGTCTTCGGTTACACGGTGGTCAACGACGTGACCGCGCGCGACCGCCAGAAGAATCACAAGCAGTGGTTTCTCGGCAAGACGCTGGATACTTTCTGCCCCATGGGTCCCTGGATCGTCACCTCCGACGAACTCGACCCGGAAAATCTCGACGTCAAATGCTGGGTCAATGACGAGCTGCGCCAGAACGCCAACACCAGCGACCTGATCTTCGACATTCCCACCCTGATCGCGACGATCTCCGCGGGCATGGCGCTGGTCCCCGGCGACATCATCGCCACCGGCACCCCCGCCGGCGTCGGCATCGGCTTCACCCCGCCGAAATTCCTGAAGGCGGGCGACGTGGTGGCGATGGAGATTTCAAACATCGGCCGCATCGAGAACAAGTTCGTGGCGTGATAGCGAACTGATTGCCAGCTTCTTCGCGATACGATCACTTTTGCTTTGTCGTTGCCGGGCTTGTCCCGGCAACCTCGCTTAGGGGCGCAATGCCCTCCTAAGCGGGATCACCGGGACAAGCCCGGTGATGACGATGGTGGGTGGGACGACCTTCGCTGGGCCATAACGGAAATTATCACCCCACCGGCGCAGCCAACTCGCACACATCCACCCATTCCGCCGATGTCAGCTCCGCCATCCGATCCGGTGAAATGCGCACCGCACTGTTGGTCGCACCTGCCGCAGGCACCACTTCATCGAACGCCTTCAGCGACACGTCGCAATAGATCGGCAGCGGCGTCGGCAGTCCGAACGGACAGACGCCGCCCACCGGATGGCCGGTGGCCGCCACCACTTCCTCGGCATTGAGCATCCGCGGCTTGCCGCCGAACACGGCGCGCGCTTTCTTGTTGTCGAGCCGCGCCGTGCCGCAGGTTACCACCAGCATCACGCGGTCGCCGACCCGCAGCGACAGGGTCTTGGCAATGCGTTCCGGCGTGACACCGAATGCTTCTGCGGCGAGTGCGACGGTGGCGGAACTCTGGGGCGATTCCAGAACGGCAATGTCGGGCGCATGCGCGGCAAAGAAGGCGCGGACCGATTCGAGACTCATGACGTTATCCTGGGAGAGGTGTTCGGACGGGAGGCCGCACCATGCCCAAAACGGCTCGAACTCTCAAGCACGCGCGCCGCTCATCCCGTGATCCGCCTGCCGCGATGTGACAGATAGAGTGTGGCCGCGTTGCCACCGAATACGCGCGCCCGCGCGGTTGCATCCAGCGATGCCATCAGACGTTCAGCGGTCGCGAGCCATCGGCCGTAATCGGCCGCGAGGGTGACGACGGGCCAGTCGCTGCCCCAGATCAATCGCTCGGCGCCGAAGCAGCTCAGGAGATGATCGGTGTAGGGTCTGACGTCATCGATCGTCCAGCCGGACGGTGCCTCGGTGACAAGGCCGGAGAGCTTGCAGGCGATATCGGGGAATTGCGCGACGGCGGCGATGTCGTCGCGCCAGGCCGTGTCGTCACCGGCTCCAATCGCGGGCTTGGCTGCATGATCGACAACCACACGCAACTGCGGGTGCCGTTCGAGCACGGGGAGCAGCCGCCGCAGATGCCGCGGCTTGAGCAGCGCGTCGAACACGAGCTGATGCGCGATCATGGCGTCGAATGCCGGCGCCAGGTCGGCGTGCGCGAGCCAGTCGTCGTCGGTTATATCTTGCACCATCGGGCGCAGGCCGACCAACAACGGATGGGTGGCGAGTCGCGCGATCGCGGCTGGCGCATCGGGTGAGGCAAATTCGGTCCAGCCGACCACGCCGGCGACGAACGCGGTCTTGTCCGCGATGTCGAGCAGGAATGCGGTCTCGGCCTCGGTCGGCGCGGCCTGGACCAGGATGCTGGCGGAAATTCCATGTGCGGCGAGATGTGGCGCCAGATCGTCCGGATCGAAATCGCGGTAGATCGCGCCGAGCGCGGGCGTCAACCATGCATAATCGCCGCGCGCCATGCGCCAGAAATGCTGATGCGCGTCGATCCGTGGTGTCATGGTTAGGCGGGAACCGGGACGTGAGTATCAAGCAGGCCTTCGGCTTTGAGATCGCTCCACAGGCCGATTGGGATTTGGCGCGACAACGAGTCGATGTTCCGCTGCACCTCCTGACCCGAGACGGCACCCAGCACAACGCTGGCAACGGCCGGGTGCGCCAGCGCGAACTGCAGCGCGGCGTCGGCCAGTGGCGTGCCGTGTGCACGACACACCGTTTCGATCCGTTCGACGCGCGCCATGATCTCCGGCGGCGCCACGGAATAATTATAGTGCGCCCCAGGCCGTGCGCCGGTGGCGAGAATGCCGGAATTGAACACGCCGCCGAGCAGGATGCCGAGGCCCTTGCGTTCCGCCAGCGGCAGGAAGCTCGCCAGCGCCGGTTGTTCCAGCAGCGAGTAGCGTCCCGCCAGCAGCATGGTGTCGAAATCGCCGGCCCGGGCGAAGCGCTCGCACATGTCGGCTTCGTTGAGGCCGACGCCGATGGCCGTCACGGCACCGCCGCTGCGCAGCTTGTCGAGGGCGCGGTAGGAGCCCTCCATCGCCTCCCGGAAACGCTGTTCGATCATGTCGGCGCCATGGGTCCAGACGTCGACGTCATGGATCAGCAGGATATCGATGCGATCGACCCCGAGCCGCAGCAGCGATTGTTCGAAGGCGCGCATGGTGCCGTCATAGGAATAGTCGACCACGGCGGCATGCGGCAGTCCGCCGACAAAGCCCCCTGGACCGCTCGACGGCCCGGTCTTGGCGCGTGCCGGATCCATCCAGCGGCCGACCTTGGTGGATAGCACGAATTCATTGCGCGGGCTGCGGCGCAGCGCGGTGCCGCAGCGATGCTCGGCAAGGCCGTATCCATAGAGCGGCGCGGTGTCGAACAAAGTGATGCCGTGGTCCAGCGCCGCCGTCACAGTGCCGATGGCGGTGGCCTCATCAAGGCGGGCGTAGAGATCGCCGAGCGGTGCGCTTCCGAAACCGATGGTGCTGACATTCAGTTCGGTTCGGCCGAGCGGACGGAGCGGCAGGCGAGGCGGGACAACGGGCTGTGCGGTCATCCGACAATGTTAGCGAGCAGCGTCCGCAAATGCGAGCCCCGGCGGTGGACCGCTGGCGTGCCTCACATGTTGAGCAGCTTGCGCGCGTTGGCCTTCAGCACCTTGGGCCTGACTTCGTCGCGGATCTCGAGCTTGGCGAAATCCGCCATCCAGCGATCGGGCGTGATGACAGGCCAGTCGGAGCCGAACAGCATCTTGTCCTGCAGGATGGTGTTGACGTAGCGCACCAGGATCGGCGGGAAATATTTTGGCGACCAGCCGGAGAGGTCGATGTAGACGTTCGGCTTGTGGGTCGCGACCGACAGCGCTTCTTCCTGCCAGGGGAAGGAGGGGTGCGCCAGGATGATCTTCATGTCGGGGAAGTCCACCGCGACATCGTCGATGTACATCGGGTTGGAATATTTCAGCCGCATGCCGTTGCCGCCCGGCATGCCGGAGCCGACCCCGGTCTGTCCGGTGTGGAACAGTGCGATCGAGCCGGCCTCGGCAATCGCCTCGTACAGCGGATAGGCCATGCGGTCGTTGGGATAGAAGCCCTGCATGGTGGGGTGGAACTTGAAGCCCTTGATACCGTGCTCGGCGATCAGCTTGCGCGCCTCGCGCGCGCCCACCTTGCCCTTGGCCGGGTCGATGCTGGCGAACGGAATCAGCACGTCGGAATTCTGCGCGGCGAGGTCGGCCATCTCGTAATTGTTGTAGCGGCGGAAGCCGGTCTCGCGCTCGGCATCCACCGGGAAGATCACCGCGGCGATGTTCTTGGCGCGGTAGTAGGCCGCGGTCTCCGGCACGGTCGGCGGATGCTTGTGCGGCGACTTGAAGTAGTCGGCCATCGCCGCCTGGAAATCGTCATAACCGTCGTCGCCGTGCGTGCCGCAGGGCTCCTCCGCGTGGGTGTGGATGTCGATGGCGATGACGTCGTCGAGATTGGGCATGGCGGGCACCGGAGCGGGAGGAAAAAGGGGCCGTATCAGAATTGATTATATCTTATAATGAATTTTGTCGAGGCCTCAAGCCGGCTGATTCCCTCCACAAACGTCAGTTCAATGTCGGCAATCCGCCGGATATCCGTTTACCAAAGGCGGCCGGAGTGGGTTTTATGAGGTATTTCAAGGCGAAACGGGCTACCTTCCCAGGCGCTAGCCAGCGGTTTTTCCCGGAAGTCGCCTTGATCGGATTGACATTCCACCGTCGCATGGCTTAGAAACCGCACGTCTCGCGCAGCCCGGCTGCCGGCGGGATGTTCTAGATTTTACCTTGTTTTCCGGCCTTGAATGCGGGCCTATCAACGAGCAGGTTTGTCATGAAGGTCCGTAATTCGCTGAAGTCGCTGCGCGGCCGCCATCGCGCCAACCGTCTGGTCCGCCGCAAGGGCCGGGTTTATGTGATCAACAAGGTCCAGCCTCGGTTCAAAGCCCGCCAGGGCTGAGTTCCTTAAAGGCTGAGTTTCGGGGGCTTTGGGCCTCCTTATCGCGTCTTCCCCCTTAAATCACAGCCGTTTGACACTGCGGTGCTTTGCAGTGCGAAAAAGCACGTCTACACTTCACCGATGACAAATCGGTCGGCGGCAATCATTGCTGGACTTCTCACCCTCGGACTGACGCTGGCGACGCCCGCAGGCGCGCAGCAGCGGCCCCAGGTCGGCCCGCAACAGAAGAAGCTGCCGGAGCCGCCGAAAGAGCTGCCCCGCGTCGGCGGCGACAAAACCCGCAATCTGGATTTCCTGTTCGGGGCGCTGAAGGCGGCGCCGGACGAGACCAGCGCCAAGCATGTCGAAGCCCGCATCTGGGCGGTCTGGTCGGCGACCCCCAGCGATACCGCCGCCTTGCTGATGGCGCGGGCGCGCGTGGCCATGGAAGGCCAGAAACTCGACGTGGCGCTGAAGCTGCTGGACAGCGTGGTCAAGCTGCGGCCGGATTACATCGAAGGCTGGAATCGGCGCGCCACGGTCTATTACCTGAAGAACGATTATGTCCGCTCGCTGGAGGACATCCGGCAGGTCTTGGCGCGCGAACCCCGCCATTTCGGCGCGCTGGCGGGCCTCGGCATGATCATGCAGGAATACGGCGACGAGAAGCATGCCCTCGAGGCGTTCCGTCAGGCCCTCGCGGTTAATCCGCGGCTGGAAAAGATTCCCGATCTGGTCAAAACCCTGACCGAGAAAGTGGAAGGCCGGGATATCTGACCGACTGATTTTCAAACGGAGATGGTTCATCCGCGCAGTTGATCATTTCGGCGCGAAACCGATCGTCCATCACCTCGTATTGTGTTTGTGAGAAATTCGCTCCGCATGATTTCCCTGCTTTTGATCGGTGTCGTGGTCGTGCTGGCGGGGCTGGCGCTGATCACGCAAGTCGGCGTGATCGTCATCCAGCGGATGTACCGGCCGCCCGGGCAGATGATCGATGTGGCGGGTGGGCGACTGCATGTGGTCGACATCGGACCGAAAGATGGAAGGGGACCGCCGCTGGTTCTGGTTCACGGCGCCAGTTCGAATCTGGAGGCGATGCGCCAGCCGCTCGGCGACCTTTTGTCCAAACGTCACCGGGTGATCCTGATCGATCGCCCCGGCCACGGCTGGAGTACGCGCGAGCGGCTGACGGACTCCACGCCGGCGATCCAGGCGGCGATGATCGACGAAGCGCTTGGCAAACTCGGCGTCGCGCGGGCCATCTTCGTGGTGCATTCATGGGCGGGTGCGCTCGGGCCGGCGATGGCGCTCGATCATCCGTCCCGCGTGGCGGGCCTGGTGATGCTCGCACCGGTGACGCATCCCTGGCGTGGCGGCGTGGCCTGGCATCATGAACTCGGGGTGAAGCCTTTGATCGGCGAGCTGTTCGCGCGAACGCTGGCGCTGCCGATCGGTCTCGCCATCATGGACGCCGGCGCGGGATCGGTGTTCCTGCCGCAGACCATGCCGCCGCATTATGCTCGCGACACCGCCACGGCGTTGCTGCTGCGGCCGTCCGAATTCCTGACCAATGCGCACGATCTGTCGGCGCTCAAGGCCGCGGTCGCGGCGCAGGTTTCCCGCTATGGCGAGATCAAGGTCCCCACCGTGGTGATATCAGGCGATACCGACAAGACGGTCTATATCGACGTCCACTCCCGGCCCTTCGTCGCGGCGGTGCCGAACGCGAAACTCGTGGTGCTGCCCGGCGTCGGTCACATGACGCAAAATGCCGCGCCCGAAATCGTGATCGACGCAATCGACGCGATGGTGGATGCCATGTCGCCTGCATCACAGGCTGTGGCGCGAGAGCGATAAAAGCCTGAACATCAAGTTGACGCATAAATCGATCATAGGTCGTGCGTTTGATGATTTTCATCGCAAGGGAGAGTGGACATGAAGACGCAAGGGTCGGCCGTCTGGCGCGGCGGTATCAAGGATGGCAAGGGTGCGATTTCCACCAAGAGCGGCGCGCTCAATGAATATCCCTATGGGTTTGCCAGCCGCTTCGAAGGCAAGCCGGGCACCAATCCCGAAGAACTGATCGGTGCGGCCCACGCCGGTTGTTTCACCATGGCGCTGTCGCTGATCCTGGGTGAGGCCAAGCTCACCGCCGAACAGATGGACACCACCGCCGAAGTCACGCTCGACAAGGTTGACGACGGTTTCGCCATCACCGCCGTGCATCTGACGTTGAAAGCCAAGATTCCCGGCGTCGACGACAAGACGTTTCAGGAATTGGCGGCCAAGGCCAAGGCGGGATGTCCGGTGTCGAAGCTGTTGAAGGCCGAAATCACGCTCGACGCATCGCTGGTGAGCTGAGCTTCGCAGTCCGTAGCCCGCATGAGCAACGCGACATGCGGGACCGTCTGATCCCGGATGTCGCTGATAGCGGTCATCCGGGCTACAGCTGAAATCACTCTAAAGAAAATCGTGACGGTTAGACGTTCGCGTCGCCGTTCGGTCCGACGGTGGCGATGCGCACCATGTTGGTGGTGCCGGGCGTGCCGAGCGGAACGCCGGCCACGATGATCACGCGCTGGCCAGAATTGGCGAAGCCATCGCGGAAGGCGATGCGGCCAGCCCGTTCCACCATGTCGTCCTGGTCGTGAGCATCTTCCGCGATCACGCAATGCACGCCCCACACCAGCGACAGCTTGCGGCCCGTGGTCTGGTTCGGCGTGATCGCCACCACAGGCGCCTTCGGCCGTTCGCGTGCCACGCGCAAAGCGGTCGATCCGGAACTGGTCCAGCAGATCAATGCGGAGAGGTCCAGCGTCTCGGCGATCTGCCGCGCCGCGTCGGCGATTGCGTCGCCAACGGTGGCTTCGGGATCCGGGCGTTGTGCGCTGATCACGCCGCGATAGGTCGGATCGCGCTCCACCTCCTCGCCGATGCGGTTCATGGTGGCGACCGCTTCGACCGGGAATTTGCCGGCTGCGGATTCCGCCGACAGCATGATGGCGTCAGCGCCTTCGAACACGGCGGTGGCGACGTCGGAGACCTCGGCGCGGGTCGGCACCGGTGACTGGATCATGGACTCCAGCATCTGGGTCGCGATCACCACCGGCTTGCCGGCGCGTCGTGCCAGCCGGGTCATTTGCTTCTGCAGGCCGGGTACGCGCTCGGCCGGCAGTTCGACGCCGAGATCGCCACGCGCCACCATCAGCGCATCGGACACCTCGACGATTTCCGGCAGCCGGTCGATCGCCTGCGGCTTCTCGATCTTCGACATGATGGCGGCGCGGCCGCGGGTCAATTTCTTGGCTTCAACCACGTCCTCGGGGCGCTGCACGAACGACAGCGCGATCCAGTCAACGCCGGCCTGCACCGCGGCCTCGAGGTCGGCGCGATCCTTCGGCGTCATCGCCGAGACCGGCAGGTCGGTGTCGGGCAGGCTGACGCCCTTGCGGTCGGACATCTTGCCGCCGATCACCACGCGGGTGATCGCGCGTTCCGGCGTGGTGTCCTCGGCGATCAAGCGTACCTTGCCGTCGTCGAGCAGCAGCGCGTGTCCCGGGCGCAGCGCCGCAAGGATTTCCGGATGCGGCAGGTGCACGCGGGTCTTGTCGCCGGGCGCGGGATTGGAATCGAGGGTGAAGGCTTCACCGTTGTTGAGCTGAGCCGCGCCATTGGCGAACTGGCCAAGCCGCAGCTTTGGTCCCTGCAAATCGACCAGGATGCCGATGGGACGGCCGTAGCTGGTCTCGACATTGCGGATGGTCTCGATCAGCTCCCGCATCTTGTCATGCGAGGTGTGGCTCATGTTGATGCGGAACAGGTCCGCACCGGCCTCGAACAGCTTGCGCAGCGTTGCGCTGTCCGATGAGGCCGGGCCGAGAGTTGCGAGGATCTTGATGCGCCGCAGGCGTCTCATTGTTTCTGTCCTGGTGTGGCGCCGGGAGGAATCCCGGGGGAAGCGGGTGGCACGCCGAGTTGAGGCGGCCCACCTGGTCCACCCGGTGAATTTGGCAAGCCGGGCAATCCCGGCCCTGGCTTCTGCTGTTCGCTCGATTCGGTGAGCTGCACGGTCCATGCACGCTGCTCGCCGGTATCGACCTCGAAAAAGCCGGTGCGGTCGTAACCTCGCGCCAGGCAGTCCTCGGTGCCTTTGATCGTGAACTCCTTGTCACGCGAGCACATGAAAGCCTGCCCGGACCATTCGCCGCCCCGGTCATAATCAACGGCATAGATGTAATAGAACCGTGCGACAAGCGTGCCACGCAGCAGCGTTTCGCAGGCGCGGGCGGAGACGTTCCACCAGCCCTCCGTGGTCCAGCCCTCGCTGTCCTTGTAGCCGAGCGCGATGCCGACTCGGCTCGAGGTGTTGTTGCAGAGCCGGAAGTCGGCGGCGGCAGGGCTGCTCCACGCGCACAGAGCGACAAACGCCAGCATCGCCGTGAGCAATCCCAAGGAAAACCTCAAGGGAAGCCTCGCAGCGTACGGACGATTGGAATGGCGTTGTGGGCGAGAATCGGCTGCAGTCATTTAATCAAGGTATATCAATCGATTGTTGATTTCGCGTAACCGGCATGGCCTGTCAACGGCATGGGGATTAAATCTCGATAACGGGGCCTGCGCCCAGGTGGTCTCCTCCAGAGGCTCTGGGGTGGGATTTGGCCCGTGATATGGCAAAATGTGCGATAATTCCTATCTCTGGCATCCAGGGATCATAACAAGTTTGGGATCGAACAGTTTAGGATCAAACTATGGCGCTTGACGACAAAACCAGAACAGAACTGGAAGCCGCCGCATTTCGGCGCCTGGTCGGCCACCTGCGCGAGCGTACCGATGTTCAGAACATCGATCTGATGAATCTGGCCGGCTTCTGCCGCAATTGCCTGTCCAACTGGCTCAAGGACGCGGCGGACGAGAAGGGCGTTGCGCTGACCAAGGATGAGAGCCGCGAAGAGGTCTATGGCATGCCCTATGAGACCTGGAAAGCGAAGCACCAGAGCGAAGCCTCGCCGGCGCAACTCGACGCCATGAAGAAGAGCCACACCGGCCACTAAGGCGTTTTCGAGCGAAGTGAATGTCGGTCTGTGACCGAACTCGGTCGCACAACTGGCGTCCGTGCGCAGTGCGGCCGCAGCGGGGTGATGAAGGCCCAACGTCCTCGCCGGTATTTCCGGCGATTTGGTCTCCACCAGCCGCACCCTCTGGCGCGTTTCTTGCCTTCGTTATGCTGGCAAGTTGAGGCGGCAGCCATGGCAATCAAGTCCCGGACACCCTCCAAGCGTTCGAATCCCAGGGAACTCAAGTCCGACGCGCGGACCGACCGCGATGCGGTACAGGCGGTTGCGCGTGCCGTCGACTTGCTTGAACTTCTTGCCGACAACGACGCCGGACTGCGGCTGGTCGATATCGCTGAAAAGTCGGGCATGGCCACGTCGACCGTGCACCGGCTGCTCACGACGCTGGAGGCCCGGCGTTTCGTATATCTCGACAAGCAGAGCCGCGCCTGGAACATCGGCGGCCATTGTTTCAGCGTGGCGGCGGCCTTTGGGCGCAAGCGCCGGCTGGCGGCGATGGCAGCGCCGGTCATGCGGCGCCTGCTCGATCGCAGCCGACAGACCGTCAATCTGGCCTTGGCCGACGCCGACAGGATGACGTTGCTGTATCAGACTGCTGGCCGCGACCTTCCCGAGGGCATCGCGCGCCCCGGCGCGCAATCCGCCATGACCCGGACGGCACTCGGCCAATCGGTGATCGCCGCTCTGCCGGATACCCAGATTGATCTCCTGCTTCGGACCTTGCCGTCTGTTCACGCGGATGCGCGGGGAGACCGCGACCTCGCGGGCATCATCAAGGCAACACGCCAGCGGCGCTTCGCCGTCGACGACGAGGTCAACGCTGTCGGGCTGCGCTGCGTGGCGGCACCAATCTTCGACGAGTTTGCAAGACCGATCGCCGCTCTCTCCATTGCCGGCGCAACCCAACGCATCGACTTTGCAGATCTCGCCGGGATCGGCCGTGAGGTGCTCGCCGCCGCTGCTGAGGTGACGCAGGCGATCGGCGGATGCGCGCCCGGATGGACGGCGCATGCCGGGTCCGTCTCCTGACCGCAATGCTTTGATGCATCAATAATATCCGGCGTTCTCCCGCATGGCGGGAAAGCGCCCGTGCCTCAGGACCGCGATGATAGTGTTTTCAGTGTTGCCGTTGCCCCGCGAGATGCCAACCGGAGTTTGGGCGAGGAGGGTGCCGGCGAGATCGTTATCCACTTCCGGATCATGGAGCATGAGCAATGCGTGATATGGCGCGAGAGATTACGGGGCGGATGAGCCGTGCGAGGGTGCTGCCCGGACTGCGTCGCACCGCGCTGGCGGCGTTGGCGGTCTTTGTCCTCGTCGGCCCCGCCGCGGCAGAGGACGCGAGCAAGGCCGCGATGTTGCTGCCGGGCTCCATCAACGACCAGAGCTGGAATGCGGTCGGTTACAAGGGCCTGATGAAACTCAAGGACGCAGGCTGGGAAACCGCCTACTCCGAAAACGTGCAATCCGCCGACGAGGTCGAGGCCCTGCGCGATTATGCCAAACGCGGCTTCAGCCTGGTGATCGGCCATACCGGCCGCTTCCTTTCGGCCGCCCAGCGGGTCGGGCGTGACTTTCCAAAGACGACCTTCATTGTCGGCTCCGGTTCGGCCGGCGCGGGCAAGAACGTCGCCTCTATCGACTACGACAACACCCAGTTCGGCTACATGATGGGCGTGCTCGCGGCCAAGCTCAGCAAGACCGGCAAGATCGGCTCGGTCAACAGCTTGGAAGGCTTGCCCAACATCGTGGCCCAGGTCGGTGCCTATCGCCTCGGCGCCAAGAGCGTCAACCCGAACATCCAGGTCAAGGTCATCTACATCAAGGATATGGAAGATGCTGCCGGCGCCAAGGAAGCGGCTCTGTCGCTGGCCGACTGGGGCGCCGACTTCATCAGCGGCAAATTGAACGCCGCCCAGGTCGGCATCATCCAGGCCGCCAAGGAGCGCAACATTTTCTGCAACGGCCGTTCGACCGATCACACCGCCGGCGCTCCCGCGAACGTCGCGACCAACATTGTCGAGAAGTGGGACGAGATGTACGCCGCCGCCGCTGTCGAAGCGAAGTCCGGAACGCTCGGCGGCAAGTACGAGCTCTACGGTCTCGGCACGCCGGGCAGCACCGGCGCCGCGTTGAAATATTCTGCGACCCAGGCGTTCAACCCGGCGGTCCCGGCCGCGGTCGCTGCCGATATTGAGGCGCTGGCCAAGAAGTTCGCCTCGGGAGATCAGAAAGTGACCGTCACCAAGGACGACGCCCACGGCGGCATCTGACGGCGTCTCGATCGGTTCGATCAGCGAGTAGACAGGCCCCATGGTCGCGCTTCTGGATATGCAGGGTATCGTCAAATGCTACGGCACGGTTCGTGCGAACCGGGCCGTCGATCTCACAGTCGAATCCGGCCGTGTGGTCGGCCTGCTCGGCGAGAACGGCTCTGGCAAGAGCACGCTGATGAAGGTGCTGTTTGGAATGGTCCGCCCGGATGCCGGGCGGATTCATGTCGCCGGGGCGCCGCTTGTCGGCCACAGCCCGCGCGATGCCATCGCCGCCGGCATTGGCATGATCCACCAGCATTTCACGCTGGTCGACGCAATGACGGTGACGGAAAACGTCATGCTCGGCTGGCAAGACGCCGGCAGCATTCTCAAGCCGGTCGCCATGGCAGCCCAGATTCGCCAGGCCAGCGCCACCTTCGGCCTTGCGGTCGATCCCGATGCGGTGGTCGCGACGCTGTCCTTCGGCGCGCGCCAGAGGGTGGAGATCGTCAAGGCGATCCTGCGCGGCGCACGGCTTCTCATCCTCGACGAGCCGACGTCGAACCTCAGTCCGCCGGAAGTCGCGGGCCTGCTTTCCGTGATCCGCCGGCTGCGGGAGAACGGTCGCGCGGTCATCTTCATTTCGCACAAGCTCGCCGAGGTGATCGAGATCTGTGATGAGGTCGTGGTGCTGCGCGACGGCGCGGTGTCCGGCCGCGCGTTTGTCGCCGACGTGACGCGCGAAAGTCTGGCGCGCATGATGGTGGAGCGCGACCTGTCCGCCCCGGTGACGCGCGCCACCACGGCGCCGGGTGACGTCACGCTGTCGGTGCAGAAGCTGTCGCGCGCAGAAGGCTCCGGCGTCGCCCGTCTCGACAACGTCAGCTTCGAGGTCAGAGCCGGCGAGATCCTCGCCGTCGCCGGGGTCGATGGCAACGGGCAGGCCGACCTGCTCGACACCCTCGCAGGCATTCTGCCGGCCAGCGGCGGGCGTATCCTTCTGTGCGGTCGCGACATCTCGATCCTCGGCGCACGCCAGCGCCTCGCCGCCGGCGTTGCCTATATTCCGGTCGACCGCGGCGGCACCAGCCTGGTGCCAGGCATGACGATCGCCGACAATCTCGTAATGCGCGATTTCGATCGGGCGCCGTTATCGCGTGGTCCGCTTCTGAGTTATGGCGCCATCGCCCGTCGGGCCGTCGAGCGGATGGCCGCTTTCGATATCCGCGCCGCCGGTGCCAACGCCCCGGCACGCACGCTGTCCGGCGGCAACCAGCAGAAGATTGTCCTGGCGCGCGAGATCGGCCGCCAGCCCCGGCTGCTGCTGGCCTTCCAGCCGACCTGGGGGCTCGACCCCGGCGCGGCGCGCTTCGTGATCGAGCAACTCCTTGCCTTGCGTGATGCCGGCGGAGCGATCCTTTACGTCTCGGCCGAACTGGAAGAAGTGCTCACGCTCGGCGACCGCATTGCCGTGATGTGCAACGGGCGCCTGTCCGAACCGATGACGCGCGCCGCCGTCGATGTCACCCGGATCGGCCTGATGATGGCGGGAGCCGCCTGACATGACCAAGAATGCCATCACGGGCAGCCCAGCGGCCGGGCCGCGTCTCGCCCGTCTCTCGCTCGCGTTGCCTGCTTCGGCAAGCTTTGGATCGTTCGGCCGCGCTGTGCTTGCAGTGCTGCTCGCTTTTGCGGTCGCGGCGATTCCGATTCTGATGGCGGGCAAGAATCCGCTCGTCGCCTATGCCGCGCTGATCGCGGGCGCTTTCGGCTCGCTGGACAACATCGCCTTCGCGCTCAACAAGAGCACGCCCTATATCCTCAGCGCCGTTGGCGTGGCGCTGTGTTTTCGCGCCAAGATCATCAATATCGGTAGCGAAGGACAGATCGCGGTCGGCGGCCTTGCCGCGTCCTATGTCGCATTGAACGCCGGCAATCTGCCGCCGTTTGCCGCCGTCGCTCTGGCCCTCTGCGCGGGAATGCTCGCCGGTGCGCTCTGGTCCGGCATCGCCGCCGCCATTCGCCTGACGCGCGGTGTTCATGAAGTGCTCTCGACACTGCTGTTGAATTTCATTGGAGTTTTGCTGGTCAGTGCAGCGCTCAATGGCTCGCTGGGCGAACCGGGAGCGGGGTTTCCGCAGTCGCCGCTGTTCGACGAAAGCGTCGGCCTGCCGACGCTGTTTCCAGGCTACGACTTGCACGCCGGGTTGTTGATCGCGCTTGCCGCCGCGATCGTCGGCCAGATCCTGCTGTGGCGCACCCGCTTCGGTTTTCGTATCCGCCTTCTCGGCGGCAGCCAGTCGGCCGCGGCCTATGCCGGCGTTTCTTTCGCCGGCGGTGTGATGGGCGTCATGCTGCTCGGCGGTGCCCTTGCGGGCCTGGCCGGCGGAATCGAGGTGCTGGGTGTACACGCCCGCCTGATCGAAGGATTTTCCCAAGGCTTCGGTTTCACCGCCGTTGCCGTCGCGCTGCTCGCGGCGGCCGAGCCGCTCGCGGTCATTCCGGCCGCACTGTTCTTCGGCTTTCTGCGGGCTGGGGCGCTTGCCATGCAGCGGGACGTCGGCATGCCCTCGTCGCTGGTTGATGTGATCCAGGGATTAAGCATCGTCTTCGTGCTGTGTGCCATGGGCCTCGACAACCGGCACCAACGGGTCTGAGACAGGGAGCCTGCAGCGTCATGGACACCCTTTTTGTCGCCAACCTCCTCGCAGCGTCCGTGCGCATCGCGGTGCCGCTCGTCCTCGGAGCGCTCGGCGGTCTGCTGTCCGAGCGCGCCGGCATCTTCGCAGTCGGGATCGAAGGCATGATGCTCGCCGGCGCATTCGGAGCGGCCGTCGGAACCTTCATTGGTGGCAGTGTCATGGTCGGTCTTGCTTGTGCGATTCTCGGCGCCGCCGGGATCGCCGCTATCGTCGCTGTTGCGGTGACGCGGTTCCGCGCCGACCAGATGGTGACGGGACTCGCCGTCGGCATCCTGTCGCTCGGCCTCACCAGCTTCCTGATCCGCGGGTTATTCGGCGGCCATGCACCGGTGATCCGTCTGGACGTTCTCGGCGCGATCGCGATTCCTTATCTGTCGGATCTGCCCGTCCTGGGTTCCGCTGTTTTCCGGCAACCTCCGCTGACTTGCGCGGCGGTCGCGATCGTCGTGCTGATGCATCTCTTTCTGCATCGCACCCGGGCGGGCCTGACGTTGCGCGCGAGCGGCGAGAATCCTGAGGCGGTTTTTGCCGCCGGCAACGATCCGGTTCGTGTCCGCCAGATCGCCGTTATCGCCGGCGGTGCGATCGCCGGTCTCGGCGGTGCGGTCCTGGTGCTGCAGGATGTCGGCACCTTCACCGACGGCATGACCAGCGGGCGCGGCTTCCTGGCCCTCGCCGCCGTCATCGTCGGTCGCTGGACGCCGTTCGGCGCGCTGGCGGCCTGTCTTGTCTTTGGCGCGGCCACCGCGATCGAGGTGCGCCTGCAGGGCGTCGATCTGCCGGTGAGCTCCTATGTCATCCAGATGGTGCCTTATGCCCTGGCGCTGCTGGTGCTCGCCGGGCTCGGCCGCGGCACACGCATGCCACAAGCCATCGGCCGGCCCTACAATGCGGGCTGAGCGGCTTCCTCCCCAACTCCGATCCATCCCTTTCGAAGGAGACTTGCCATGAAAATCGGTGTCCACAAGATCGCGATGGCCGCGCCCAATGATGTCTCGGGCCTCAAGGCGCTGATCGACGCTGGCGCGGTCGATCCTGCTTCGATTGTCGCTGTTATCGGCAAGACCGAAGGCAATGGCGGCGCCAATGATTTTACGCGCGGGTTTGCGACGCTGAGCTTCCAGCTTCTGCTCGCGCCTCTGCTTGGCACGACCCCGGACGACGTCGGCGCGCGTATCGCCTTTGTCTGGTCCGGTGGCACCGAAGGCGTGCTCTCTCCGCATGCCACGATTTTCACCCGCGTGCCGGGCGTGCCGGCGCAAACGCCGCGGTTGGCGCTCGGCATCGCCGTCACGCGCGAACTTGCGGCGGAGGAGATCGGCCGTATGGCGATGGTCGAGGTGGTCGCGGATGCCGTTCGTCGCTGCCTTGCCGACACCGGGATCACCGATCCGTCGGCGGTGCATTATGTTCAGGTCAAGGGACCGCTGCTGACTCCGGCTCGCATAACCGAGGCCCGCGCCCGCGGGGCTGCGCTTGCGACGGAGGATCCCAACGGATCCAAAACCTATGCGCGCGGTGCCATGGGCCTTGGCGTCGCGCTCGGTCTCGGCGAAGTGTCCGGCGCAGATCTGTCGGATGCGGTGATCGCCCGCCGGCTCGATCTGTTTTCGTCCGTCGCCTCGACGTCGGCAGGCGGAGAGCTGAAGAACTGCGAAGTGCTGTTGTTCGGCAATTCCGCTTCAGCCGGAGGAGATCTTCGCATCGGCCACGCGGTGCTGGCGGATGCCATCGACGCGGACGGCGTGCGCGCGGCGCTCGCGAGCGCGGGGCTGGATGTGTCCGCATCCGTGGGGCGCGAGGATGCCGGCCGGATTGCGGCGGTGTTCGCCAAGGCCGAGGCGAGCCCGACGGGCAAGATCCGCGGCTGGCGCAACACCATGCTGTCGGATGCCGACATCAATTATGAGCGCCATGCCCGTGCCGCCCTCGGCGCGGTGATCGCCAGCGTGACCAACGACCCGGCGATTTTCGTGTCCGGGGGCACCGAGCATCAGTGTGCGCCGGGCATGGCGCCGATCGCAGCGATCGTGCGGGTCTGAGTCCTTGCCCATGAATGGCAGCGAGAATGCGCCGCTCTGGGCGCTGACGGCGTGCGAACTCGGCTCCGGTTATACGGCCGGTGCATTCTCGCCGCTTGGTGTCCTGGACAGCGTGATGGCGCGGTTCGATGCGGTCAATCCGCTGATCAACGCCGTGGTCACGGTTGATCGTGACGGTGCACACGCCGCCGCCGCCGCATCGACGGCGCGCCATCGCGCCGGCAAGCCGCTGAGCCGGCTCGACGGCGTGCCGATCACCGTCAAGGACAACATCGCGGTCAAGGGCATGCGCGCCACCTGGGGCAGCCGGCTCTATGCCGATCATGTTCCTGCCGCCGACGAGTTGGCGGTCGCGCGGTTGCGCATGGCTGGCGCGGTGATTCTCGGCAAGACCAACTGCCCGGAGTTCACGCTGCAAGGCTACACCGACAACACTCTCTTCGGCGCGACACGCAATCCCTACGATCTGGCGTTGACGCCGGGCGGATCGAGCGGAGGAGCGGTGGCGGCGGTGGCGGCCGGCATCGGCCCGATCGCGATCGCCACCGACGGCGGCGGTTCCATTCGCCGCCCGGCCTCGCACACGGGCCTTATCGGGCTCAAGCCGTCGCGCGGACGCGTGCCGCGCGACGGCGGATTTCCCCCGATCCTTTTTGATCTCGAAACCGTCGGACCCATTGCGCGCGCGGTGGATGACGTCGCACTTATCATGGGGCTGATTGCTTCGCCCGATGCACGCGACCCTGCAAGCCGGGGTTTTGTTCCGTTCGCGGCCGAGCCGCGCCTTGCCCGCCGGATCCTGTACGTCCCGCGCTTCGGGGACGCGCCGGTCGATGAGGAGATCGCCGCCCACGTCGATGCCGCTGCCAACTGCTTCGCGGATCTCGGTCATAGCGTCGAGCAACAGACCGCTCCCTTCGATGTGTCTGCCATCGCGGCCGCGTGGCCCGTCATCAGTCAGGGCGGCCTGTCGTGGCTCGGCACGCGGCTTACCGGGTTTGGTGAGAAGGCATCGGTGGCCATCCGTGACATGGCCGCAGCCGGCCGCGCGTTCTCTGCTGCCGACTATGTCGATGCGCTGCTCGTGATCCGCGACCTCGAGCGCCGCCTCGCAGCGGTGTTCGAGCGTTACGATCTGATCCTCACCCCGTCGGCGGCTGCCTTGCCGTGGCCGGCCACCGACCCCTTCCCGACAACGATTGCCGGCCGCAGCGTCGGCGGGCGCGGGCATGCGGTGTTCACCGCTTTTGTGAACATGGCGGGACTGGCCGGCATCAACCTGCCTTGCGGATCGTCGCGCAACGGCCTGCCGATCGGACTTCAGCTTGTTGCGCCCGTGGGCGGTGACGGATTACTCGTCTCAATGGCGGACGAATGCGAAGCCGCGGCGCTGTGGTCGCCGGTCAGGCCTCAATGCATTCCCGGGCTTCGGGCTGCCGTTGCGATGTGAAGCTGGGATCGCCAAGGCGCATCAAGGCGCTTCGCCAGCCGCGCGTCCCCACGATCCCGTCACTTCGATGCGGTTTTGTCAGTCATGGTGACGACCTCGACTCGCCGATTGGTCGGGTCGGCTGGATTGGCAGCATCCTTGGGTTTCGACTTGCCGTATCCGACAGCCACCAGATCCGCGGCCGCGACGCCGTATTTGTCCACCAGATGGCGCTTGATGGACTCCGCACGGCGTTCGGACAGTTCCTGATTGTACTCTTCGCCGCCGGTCGCGTCGGTGTGACCGGCGACCACAAAGGTCGATCCCTTCAGTCCGGGATCCGACAGGGCTTGTCCCAGCGCCGCCACCTGCGGCATCGCCTTCTGGCTGATCTCCGCCGAGTTGTAGTCGAACGTGATCTCGAGATCGATCGCAGGTTTCTCCCTGGCGATGGTGGCGATCTGCTCGCGCTCGCCCAGCGACAGCGAACGCGTCGGCCGGTTGCGCAATGACGCCACGAATTTTCCTTGCGCCGCGCTCGCCGTTGCATCGGGAGCCGGGGCCGTCATGCTGCGCGAAATCCGTGGCTTGGTCAGCGCATCACGGATCTGGTCCGCACTGACGCCGTCGCCGGCATGGGCCAGACCTGCGGTCAGTGCCAGCAAGGTGGCGCAAACGAGTGTCGCACGGCCACTGGTCGAGTTCACTTTCCCGAACGATTTCAACATTTCTCCCTCCTGCCAGACGAGCGCAGCACTGCAATGCGTGCAGTCACGCCTTCGACACATCGGTCAAATCAAAAGCAACAGTTCTACGGCATTTGTGTTTGCGTCGTCGTCTTCGGTTCAAATGGAACACCGGAGTGTGGGGCGGCGCCTTTCAAATCGTCAACGCAGTCCGTAATTGGCGAATTCCTTGACGATGTTCGGGTCCATGGCCTTGGCCTTGGCAAGGTCGCGCTCGCCGTCGGCGGCGGCGCCATTGCGCACTTTCGCAAGTCCCCGGCCATAGAGCGATGAGGTCAGCTTGGGATTGGCGGCAAGCGCAGCATCGAAATCGGCGATGGCATTGCGGATCTGTCCGCTCTTCAGGTTCAGCAGTCCGCGGCTGTCGAGGGCATCGGCAAAGCCGGGCCGCAGCCGCAGTGCTTCCTCGCAGTCCTTCGACGCGCCGCGAAGATCGCCAGACACAGTTCGGGTCCAGCACCGATTGTTGTAGGCCTCGACATCCCTGGGGTTGAGGCGCAGCGCCTCGTTGAAGTCTTTCAGCGCCAGCGTGTAGGCACCCTTGCTGGCGTAGAGCTGGCCGCGCTTGTACCAGGATGCCTGGTCGTTCGGGTTGGCCGCGATCTTGCCGCTCAATATCTGGATCGCCGGATCATCGATCGGCGCGACGGTGTTGGGCGGTGGAATGTTGGCGATAATGGGTGGATTGGGGGGCACAAGCGGCGGCGTGTCGGCGACCGGTGGCTGTTTAGGCTTATCGGGCGACTTGTCAGGCGACTTATCAGGTGACTTGGGCGTTTCGATCACGACGGGAGGTGGCTTGAGCTCCGGCAAAGACACCGGCTTGGTCGTCGTCACCGGTGGCTCGACACGCTTTTGCGGCGAAACAAGTCCGAACGCGAACGGTTCGGTCAGCGTGGACAACAGCCAGGGCACCTGCGCGCCCTGGGAGGCACGGGACACGCCATCGCGGACCCGGTTGAACATCTCCTCGGCGGTCAGATCGGGAACGCTGACCTGCTTGAGCCATTCGCTCACCAACAGGCTTTGCTCGCCAGCGCCGCCGGACGCGACGGTGTCGGGCGCGGCCGAATACATCGCAAGCATGCCGCCGGGGGCCTTCAGCGGAGCGAGGCCAGCAAAATAGCTGCGGAAACGTTTTTCGAATGGATTGCGCCGGGAAGCATCGAGCAACGCGATCCTGACGTCAGCGCCACGATTTTTGAGTTCGCCCAGGATGGCATCAAGAGCGATGCCGTCGCGCTGGACGTCAGTCTCGGCCCAAATGCTGGCGTCGATCGGAATCAGATAGTTCTGGCCGCTGGTCTGAATGCCGACGCCACTGAAGAAGATCAGTGCGATCGAGCCCTGTTTGATGTTGCCGTAAAAGCGATCGAGGGCGAGACGTATGATGTCCCCGGTCAGGTTCTCGCCGGTCTCGACGTCGAATCCGTAGCGCCTGAGCTCTTCGGCCACATCGCGTGCATCGTTGACCGGCTCCTGCAGCGGTGCTTCGCCGGCGGCGTATTTGGCATTGCCGATGACAAGCGCAAACCTGTTGCCGTCAACTCGGCTGACCGCGGCCTGCGATCCTGCCGGCATCACGGCCAGCGTGAGACATGCCCATAAGACAAAACGGATACATCGGACAAGGCGGAAGTTCATACGGCGCCAATCCAGAACAATTCCGTTCAGCTTATAGCATCGCGCCCAAAGACCGGCATGTCGGTCTTTGGGCGGTCTGGCTATTGTCCACCGGGCATGAGTAGAAGCTGCGGGCTTCTTAATAACGGCCTCTGCCGGTGGAGCCATAATTCCCGCCACCGCCGTAGCTGCCACGGCCGCGATAACCTCCGCCACCGCCAAAGCCACCGATGCCGATCCCGATACCTCCGATGATGGGAACTTGGGGAGGCGCGTCGTAGACAACATCGTCGTCGGGTGCTGGCCGTCGCCGGCGCGGCGGCGGATCGTCGGCAACGCGCTTCGGCGGCTTCTTGATGCCGCGTTTGGGCGGGGCATCGTCGTCGTCTTCGACTTTCCTGGTGGGCGTCGCTTTGATGGGCTGGACCCCGCAAGGACAGGTCGGTCCTGCCAGCGAGGCGTTGATCAGCCCAGGTGCGGCGGCGTTGGCATTCAGCGAGCGGTTGCGCATCCGATCGGCTAGCTTGCGCGCGGTCGCGGCGAGATCGCTGTTTGGATAAGTCTGCAGGAACGCTTGGTAGGAGGGCCCGGTGTTCACGAGAACCGTGGTCTGCCACGCGATCATTTCGCGGCGTCGCTCCAGCACCATACGCACCCGCGGGGCCAGCGGCGGCTGGGTGAACAGCGCCACGAAGGCTTCATAGGCCTCGACCGTATCGTCGGCGACCGCGAGGTCGTAGGCCGCCTGCGGCTCCTTGCCCTTCAACTGTTTCTTCCAGTCCTCCGCCGAGCGTTTCGGCGCCGGCGTAGCTGCGGCATCGGACTGGTTCTGCTGTGGGAAGAACCTGAAGGCATCGGTCAGCGATGAACTGTCCCAGGGCGTCTGGCGGCCGCTGGTATCCTGGTTGACCGACACGCGCACGCGCTTGAACGTCTCCTCGATCGAAAGGCCTGGTTCACGCGCGGCCTTGAGCAAGGCAGTGGTGTAGGGACTGTTGATGCCGCGGCCATCTTCGGCTTCCGCGCCGGGCGACGTTGAGTAGGAAATGAAGGTGCCCGTGGCGCTGGCCTTCGCATCGACCATCGCAAATCCATGGCCCACGGTCTTGCCGAGTTCGGGGAACGGATTGTTGCGGCATGCGTCGAGCAAAAGGATGCGCATCTTGTTCGGCACGGAGCCCAGGGTATTGAGCACGTCATTGAGCCGGACGGCCTGCAGCGGGATGTCGGCCTCGCGCTTTGGATCGACGTCGATCGGCACCAGAAAATTTTCGCCGTCGATCTGCAGGCCGTGGCCGGCATAAAACACCAGCGCGATGGCGTCCGGCCCGGTGTCGGCGACCTTGGCGGCGAACGCGCTGACTGTCGCGCGCATGTCGTTTTGCGTCAGGTCAGCCGCTGTCTGGACGTCGAACCCGGCGTCACGCAGGAGTTGCGACATCATTTTCGCGTCGTTGGCAGGATTGGGCAGTGCCGGCACCGAGCGATAGGCCGACTGGCCAATCACAAGCGCCAGGCGACTGTCCGCGTACGCATCGCCTGGGGTCATCGAGTGGAACCCGAACAGGGCGGCGGCAGTGAAAAGGGCGCAATGGAAGGAGCGAAACATGGCACCACCTCGCAGGCGATGAGTGAGACAACACGCGGAAAGCCGGCTGCCGCTCTTATGTCTGGCCGCATCGCGCTCCGGTTCAGTCTCCCGTGAGAATTACCGTGCGATCAGTGCGAAACCCTGCAGCGCGGAAAGAGCCCGGGTTACGCCCGTCACCCCGGTGGATTGAACAAGCGTAGCGCACGGTCACGACGGCGCCTGTGAGATGGGTCACAGTTTACCGTGGCGGCGGGTGCCCCCTGGGCGGACCGATGATTCGATGCCGATGCCATGGGCAGCGGATCCACAATCAATGAAAAATCGCCGGGGCTCGGTGCGCCGCGCAACTTCCCTGTGGGTCTCTGTGGATGAGCGCCCTCCCGCCTTGACGGCGGGCGCCACTCTCTTGAGTGTCATTTTAAGATGTCTTGCGTAATCCCGGGCTCCGTACGCGGTGCGGTGATTCGCGCAGGCTGATCGACGCACACCGAACAGGGCGTTTTCATGCGGCACGGAGCTGTCCTGCCGGAAAATGGCTTGTTACCTCAAATCAATTTGTCACTCAGGAGTAAGCGATGGCCACCTCTGCCGCCGTCATGGAACAGGAATCGCCTTCAACCAGCTTTGCCAAGGATCAGCTCAAGTCCATCATCGAGCGCATCGAGCGGCTGGAAGAAGAAAAGAAGACGATTTCGGACGATATCCGCGACGTTTATGCCGAGGCCAAAGGCAATGGCTTCGACGTCAAGGCGCTGCGCACCATCGTTCGCTTGCGCAAGCAGGACGCCAACGAGCGCCAGGAGCAGGAAACCATCCTGGAAACTTACATGCAGGCTTTGGGAATGCTCTAGAGTTATTTCCGTTCCGATGAATCGGAACGGAGCTCCAGCATTTTGTTTTGACGCGTTTTCTTAACGCGAACCGGTATCCACTTCGCTGGAAAACGCTCTCAGGGAGCGATCTGGCGCTGACGCCAGCGGGGGCCCTCTCGGTACCCGCCGTCAGCGCAGCGACGCGGTCCGCGTCACGAAAGAGGCCGTCGTCAGGGTGGCGACGGCAGAGCCCGAGAAACGCTCGCAATTGATGCCGAGCTGCGGGTCATCCGAGAATGTCATGGCGACTGCGCTGTTCGGTTTCAGGAACAGGTGCCGCATCACCGTCATGTCCTGTTCGCCAAGCGAGCTTGCGAGCATTGCGGTCGAGGCGCTCGGTGCCAGGATCATCGCTCGCATCCAGACCGTATTGGTGTTGGTCGCCGGAGAAATGCGCGCGGTGGTTGCGATCACCGACGGCCGGCCCTGCTGGCCCTTGGTGACGACGGTCGTAATTTCGGCCGCCATTGGATTGCGTGACGGCGAGGTCTGCCGGGTGAGGCGCGGGATCGGCGCGCTGGCGGCGACAATGCGGGTCCGGTCCATCGGTGCGACAGGTGCGTAGGCCAGTGCCTGCGAGCCCGGCGGCAAGCTTGAGGTGGATTGCGGATCAGCGGATGCGAACGCATTGCGGGCGGCCAGCGCCGCCACCTGAGCCGGGGTCGCCTGCTTCGGCCTGGCCGGTTCGTCACCCCAGAAGCCGCGGGCATTGATGATGTCGGCCGGCGTTTGCGGCTTCGGCTCTGCGGACGCGGTTTTCGCAGGGGCGGTCTTGGCAGCATCAGTCTTGGCAGCATCGGTCTTGGCAGCGGCGCGGTTCGTTGCAGCGGGAGCCAGAACGACGGTCTGCATATCGGCGGAGGCAACCTGATAGGTCGCGGCGGCAGCCGGTTTGGAGCGCGGCAGCGGAATCGGGCCGGCGGGCTTCGTCGCGTCCACGGAAGCCGCAAGCGCCACAGGCGTCGCCTTCGCGTTTTCGGCCGAGGCGGTGGACGCAGCACCCCCTTCGTCATCCTCGTCCGCGGCCTGCTTGCCGCGGAACAGCGATGCGAACAGGCTGGGTTTGCTGGCAAAGCTGCCGGCATCGTCACCCGACTTGCGGCGTTCCATGTCGGCCAGCGCCAGCTGATAGCCCGGCAGCGGATTGCCGTCGGACGGCACATGCACGGTGCGACCGTTCGGGAAGACGCGGGCGAGCTGATCGTGGGTCATGCGCGGCCAGTGCCGCACGCTGCCGGTGTCGAGGTGAACGAATGGCGATCCGGAGGTCGGATAGAAGCCGACGCCGCCGCGTTGCAGCCGCAGGCCCGCGGAGCGAATCTGCTCCAGCGGCACGCCGGGGATGAAGAAATCCATCGCGTGTCCCAGCATATGCTGGCTGGAGCGGGCCACGCCGGAATGCGCCGAGCGACGGCGCAGCATCGAATTCGTGGCGGGGGAGCGATAGGCGGAGATGATCTGGATCGGCTGCTTGCCGTCGACGTCGCGATAGACTTCCCAGAGGATATCAAACAGATGGCGGTCCATCGTGGTTTGATCCTGGCTGCGCCAGTCGCGGAGGAACCGATTGAGCTGTTTCAGCGCGGCTTCGTCATAACGACCGCTGCGTTTGAATGTGACCGTGAGGTCTTCGCCGGAATGAGTGTGGTGAAAGGAGAGGGTTCGGGTGTCGCCGGCGGCGGTTGCATCATGCACACTGCGGGCGCCGCCAACAAGCAGCAGTGTCGCCACACCGAGGCAAACACCGGCTTTTGGAATCGACACAAAACTCAAGCTGCGTGCGAAGCGGCTCAGCACGTCAGAACGATCCCCTTAAGACGACCCAAACAACCAAGACGATGGGATAACCAACGATCGGAAAACCAGTGACCAGCAAACCAATGTCTTGTCGCAAACTTCCTCGTTACCCCGTGCAGCGAGAAAGGGTGAACACGGTCTTAATCAGACGGCCTCAAACAAACAGTCTTAGTCAGGAAGGGTTAATCGAGATTTACGTGCCCCCCGATCAACCGCGCGTGATTAAGTATCGCCGGAGTATGGCAAAAAAGAGCCGTTGGATACCACCCCTTAAGAGCTGTGGTTAACGAACAAGGGCCTCGCAATTGGCGAAGCCCTTGTTATTTCTATTAAATTTTTATCCGAGCAGGCTTGAATCAGCGGGTGAACACCCGGCGCTGCTGCTGCGATCGGGCCGGAGCCGGTGCAGGCTGCGGTCCGCCGAACAGCCGCTCGAAGAAGTTGAAGCCGCTGCCGCCGTTGTCATTGTTCATTGCGACACCTTGCGGAATGTCGCCCTTCGGCCGGGCGTAGCTCGGCTGGGCGTGGGCCACCACCGCTTCCAGATCCTTGCTCTGGCTATTGCGCAGGATGGCAAGCATCTGGTTGTCGCGTCCGTAGACATCCTTGCGGAATTCCAGCTTGCCGGCGTCATCGACGAAGGCGGTCTGGTAGGTGATGTTCACCGGGATCGGCGTCGGAAACTTCAGGTCGATCTCGCCCGAGCCGTACATGCCGCGGATCCGCTCCGGCGTATAACGTTCGTTCGGCATCGTGATGTTGAGCAGGGTGGCCGCATACTGATCCGGATTTTGCACTCGCATGCAGCCGTGGCTGAAGGCGCGCTCGTCCCGGGCGAACAGGTTTTTGTCCGGGGTATCGTGCTGATAGACCAGGAACTTGTTGGGGAAGTTGAAACGGATGCGGCCCAGCGCATTGCGCTCGCCCGGCGGCTGCCAGACGCGGATGCTGCCGTCGCGGCTGCGCTCAAGCTTTAGTCCGATCCGCTCGAGGGCACCCGGATCCTGCTGCAGCGCCGGCAGATATTCGTTGTAGATGATCGACGGCGGCACATTCCAGGTCGGATTGACCGTGATGTACTTCATTGTTTCGGTCAGCAGCGGCGTCGCGTGATTGCCCGGTTTGCCGGTGACCACCCGGGTGGTCCAGACCTGCTGGCCGTGCTGCATCACCTTGAGCGTGTAGTCCGGGATGTTCAGGATCACATAGGCATCGCCGATCGCGGGGGCCCCGAGGTCACGCGGCAACCAGCGCCAGCGCTCCATGTTGACGCGGACAATGTCGATCTGCCGGTCTTTCTTCGGGCTGTTCAGGGCGCGGACAGTCTGGGCGTCGAGCACGCCGGTGGTCTTCAGGTCGCTGTTTGCCTGGAATTTGCGGACGGCCGTGGCGACCTTCTCGTCATAACGGGTGTCGTCGGTGTTTTCGGTGAGGCCGAGGCGGGCGCGCAACTGCGGCACCCGGGGATCTTCCATTTCCACCGCGGCCTGCTTCTTGCGGGCGGGCGTGAATTTCAGCGTCTCGCCGTCGGGAATCGGCGCGGCCTGGGTTTCGGTCTTGCCGCGCAACTCGGCAAGCTTGGCCTTCAGCGCGAGGTAGCCCTTGTGCTTGGGGTTGTAGCTGTCGAGTGCCGCCGCGACGTCCTTGGTGGATGCGAGTTTGGCGATCACCTCGCCCGGATCGATCGGATGCTCGGGATACAGGATGTCGCCGCTGACCTGCGACCAGTGCATCCGGCCACTCTGGGCCTGCCGGGCATAGTCGAGCACACTCGCCATCAGCTTGAGTTCGGCTTCCGCCTGGGCGTCCGGCGTGGTCGCCGCGGCGAAATCCGGTGTCGGGTAGTCGGCGGGATTGAGGCCGTCGCTCGCCGCGTCCTGAAGGCGCGCGATCGTGGCCTTGGCACGGGCATTGACCGCGCCGCCTTCCGTCAGCACCGGTGCATACTCACGCCCTTTGTAGAATGCTTCGACAGCGACACGTTCGGCCTTGCGATCGAAAATCTTGGCGCCCTTCGAGCCGATCAGGTCGCGTAATTTGTCGGCGACCGGTTGATCGGCGGCGGGGACGGCGGAAGCGGCCTGAACCGGGGCGGGCGTCGGGGCCGCGTCTTTCGTGACCGCCTCCTTCGCAGGTTCAGCGGTCGCCGCCGGCTGGGCTGCGGTTTCGGGCGCCTTGTCGGGGATGCTCGCGGTCGCGTCTTTCTTCTCGATTGCGGCTGGCGCGGCAGCGGTGGTGTCGGGCTTGATATCGGCTGCGGTCGGGGGCGGTACATTGGCCGGCTCTGGCATCGGCACCGCGGCATCGATGGCCAGTTCGGCGGCGCTTTTGGCTGGGGGTGGAGCGGAGGGCGACTGGGCCAATGCGGCTGTCGACGACACCATGAGGAACGTCGCTGCGACCGCGCTCAGCATGCGATCGTATCGGCCATTCGAAGCATTATGCATTCTTGCACCCCTTGGTGATGAAATCCGTCCGGGAGGGAGCAGACCACCGTGTTCTAAAGTTCCGCCGGTCAAAGCTCCGACTTCACTCACTTCTGGCAACAACCGATCACAAAGGTGCCGGTTTTATCTCGGCATTTTGCACCACAACGCACAAGCAAGGCATATACGTGGCCGACACAGGCGGCTAGCGCCAGCGGATCAACTCACGCAAAACTGACTGCAATTCGGGCGTTCTTGCAACGGTTTGCGCGCCTTGACGCGCGCTTTTCCTTGGTCTGTCACCATGCCGCAACGGTTCAATTGCAGCGCAATATTCGCCCGACAGCGAATCGGCCGGAAAAGCTTCGCCGGCTCAACACGATGTTGCCGAGAATGGCGTGACGTCAGTCGCTGTCGGCGGAGGTCTCCGTGCCTGCCTCGTCGAGCTTGCGATAGAGTGTGGAGCGGCCGATCTTCAGCCGCCGGGCCACTTCCGACATCTGGCCGCGATAATAGGAAATCGCGAAACGGATGATCTCGGCTTCCAGCTCTTCCAGCGGACGGACCTCGCCGTCTGCGGCCAGCATGGCGAGGCTCCCGGCCGCGGGCATCGGTGGCGCGATCGGGATGTCGGCGACGACGGAGGGCAGGACGGGAGAGGCCGGCGCGACGGTCAGCGGTGCGCTGGGCACGGTCGCCGGCGCGGGCATGACGGCATGGGGAGCGGCCTGGACCGCGACCTGCGGAAAATCGGCGATGCCGAGCTGTTCACCTTCGCTCATCACCACGGCGCGATAAACCGTGTTTTCGAGTTGCCGGACATTGCCGGGCCAGTCGGCTTGCGACAACAGCGCCATCGCCTGTCCGTCGACGCCGGTGATGTGACGGTTCTCCTCGGCGCAGAAGCGCGCCAGGAAGTGTCGCAGCAGATGCGGAATGTCTTCACGCCGCGCTCGCAGCGGCGGCAGGGTCAGCGGCAGCACGTGCAGGCGATAGAACAGGTCTTCGCGGAAGTGTCCGCCCTTCACATGGTCGAGCAACTGACGGTTGGTCGCGGAAATGATCCGGACGTCGACCTTGACCGGCCGGCGGCCGCCGACCGCCTCGACCTCGCCCTCCTGCAGCGCGCGCAGCAGCTTGACCTGGGCCGATAGCGGCAGTTCGCTGACTTCGTCGAGGAACAGCGTGCCGCCGGAGGCTTCGACGAACTTGCCGGTGTGCTTTTCGGTGGCGCCGGTGAACGCGCCCTTCTCATGGCCGAACAGGATCGATTCCACCAGGTTCTCGGGGATGGCGCCGCAGTTCACCGCCACGAACGGCTTGCTGCTGCGGTCGCTGGAGCCATGGATGGCGCGGGCGATCAGCTCCTTGCCGACGCCGGATTCGCCCTCGATCAGCACCGGGATGCCGGATGAGGCGGCCTTCTTCGCCGTCCGCAGCACGGTGTCCATGGCCTCGCTGCGGGTGATGATGTCCTTGAACGTCAGTTTGCCTTCGCGGCTGTGCTTGATCCGCTGCAGTTCGCCCTTCAGGGCGCTGGCGTTGAGCGCGTTGCGAAGCGAGACCTGCAGCCGCTCGGCGCCGACCGGCTTCACCACGAAGTCTTGGGCGCCCGCACGCATGGCTGAGACCACATTGTCGATGCCGCCGTGCGCGGTCTGCACGATCACCGGGATATTGATGTTGGCCTCGCGCATGCGCGCCAGCACCCCCATGCCGTCCAGGCCGGGCATCACCAGGTCCAGCACGACGGCGTCGATGTCCGGCGTATCGGGTGAAATCAGCGTGGCGAGGGCCTCGTCGCCGCTCTCGACCACCACCGCCTCGTACCCGAATCGCTGCACCATGTTTTCGACCAGACGGCGCTGCACCGCGTCGTCGTCAGCGATCAGAATACGCGTGGGCATCACTCAACTCCTGTCCCGAATTGGGGCAATGTGGAGGTAGAACGTTAAGGCGCTGTTAAGACCCGGCAACCGCGATCCAATATCAACAGCTCAATCGTGATGATGCCCGTGTGCCCGCTTGTTCGCCGGCACCCGGCGCGGCTTTGCCACGTCGGTCGGAATCATCACCACACGGCCGTAACGCACGCCGCGTTCGGCGATGATGTGATCGGCGAAATGCTGCACCTCGGAGCTCGCTCCGCGCAGGGACCTCGATGCAGTTGTCGTCGTCGAGGTGAACGTGTGATGTGACCAGCACCGCGCCACTGACGAAAACTCGACCTGTTTGCTGACGGCGACCTCGGCGATCTCGATGAGGCAGCACTGGCAGTCCGGGCGGATAGCGAGTGCCTTCGTCCGGACTATCTAGGGCCAAATGACTCGCTTTTCATCAGATCGTCATCGGAACGGCGGTTGATCGACCCCGCTCGGCGCACATATGCTGTGGGCGGATGTGGTCGCGGCGAAGGTCGGGCGGCATCTCTTCGCCTGTCCTTCCAAGCCGAGACAAGGTTCACGCCGTTCATGCCAGCGAAATCAGCGACCCGACGCGCCACCAAGACCATCGCGAAACCTGCCAGGAAGAGCGCAGCCAAGAGCCCGGCCAAGTCCGCAGCCAGCAAATCCGTCGCAAAAACGTCGGCCGGCAAACTGCCGGAGTGGAACCTGGCCGATCTCTATGCCTCGATCGATGCGCCGGAGATCGCGCGCGACCTCGACAAGCTCGACGCGGACTGCGTGGCGTTCGAGGGCGCATACAAGGGCAAGCTGGCGGACGGCGTCGCCGCGGCGGACGGCGGCGCATGGCTCGCGGCCGCGGTGAAGGCCTATGAGGCGATCGACGATCTCGCCGGGCGGCTGGTGTCGTTTGCTGGTCTCGTTCATGCCGGCAACACCGTCGATCCGGCGATTTCGAAATTCTACGGCGATGTCTCGGAGCGCATCACGGCTGCGTCCGTGCATCTGCTGTTCTTCACCCTCGAGCTCAATCGCATCGACGATGCGGTGGTCGAAAAGGCGATGGAGACCGCCGCGCTCGGATACTACCGGCCGTGGCTCGAAGATATTCGCAAGGACAAGCCGTATCAGCTGGAAGACCGCATCGAGCAGCTGTTCCACGAAAAATCCATCAGCGGCTATGCGGCATGGAATCGGCTGTTCGACCAGACCATCTCGGCGCTGCGCTTCAAGATTGCCGGCAAGGATCTCGCGATCGAGCCGACCCTGAACTTGCTGCAGGACCGGGAGCCGGCCAAGCGCAAGATCGCGGCGCAGGCGCTGGCGAAGACCTTCAAGGCGAACGAGCGCACGTTCGCGCTGATCACCAATACGCTCGCCAAGGACAAGGAAATCTCCGACCGCTGGCGTGGGTTTGGTGACATCGCCGATTCCCGGCATCTCTCCAATCGCGTCGAGCGCGAGGTGGTGGATGCGCTGGTGGCCTCGGTGCGCGCGGCGTATCCGCGGATCTCGCACCGCTATTACGCCCTGAAGGCGCGCTGGTTCAAAAAGAAGACATTGCCGCACTGGGACCGCAATGCGCCGCTGCCGTTCGCGGCGACCGGGACCATCGCATGGCCCGATGCGCAGGACATGGTGCTGAACGCCTATGGCGCGTTCTCACCGCAGATGGCTGACATCGCCAGGCGATTCTTTGACGATCGCTGGATCGATGCGCCGGTGCGGCAGGGCAAGGCGCCGGGCGCATTCTCCCACCCGACCACGCCGTCGGCGCATCCTTATGTCCTGCTGAACTACCAGGGCAAGCCGCGCGACGTGATGGTGCTGGCCCACGAACTCGGCCACGGCGTGCACCAGGTGCTGGCGGCGCAGAACGGCCCGCTGATGGCGCCGACGCCGCTGACGCTGGCGGAGACCGCCAGCGTGTTCGGCGAGATGCTGACCTTCAAGCAACTGCTGGCCTCCACCAAGGCGGGAAAACAGCGCCAGGCGCTGCTTGCCGGCAAGGTCGAGGACATGATCAACACCGTGGTGCGGCAGATCGCGTTCTACACCTTCGAGCGCGCTGTTCATACCGAACGGCGCAATGGCGAGCTCACCGCCGAGCGGATCGGCGAGATCTGGCTGTCGGTACAGGGCGAAAGCCTGGGACCGGCGATCGAGATCAAGCCGGGCTACGAGACCTACTGGATGTACATCCCGCACTTCATCCATTCGCCGTTCTATGTCTACGCCTATGCTTTCGGCGACTGCCTGGTGAACTCGCTGTATGCGGTCTACGAGCGCGCCGCCGACGGGTTTGCCGAGCGTTATCTCGCCATGCTCTCGGCAGGCGGCACCAAGCACTACTCGGAGTTGCTGCAGCCGTTCGGGCTCGACGCCAAGGATCCCACCTTCTGGGACGGCGGTCTCTCCGTGATCGAGGGCATGATTTCCGAGCTGGAAGCGATGGGATAACGGTCGGGCGGCAGAATTGGCTCCAGCGCGATGGGTAGTCTCATCGCGCCGCGTGGTTTCCACATCGTGAAAAACCCTCGCAGGGCCATTGCATGCCTCTTATACGGGCGGTTTAATCGCCCGTATAAGATTTCGGCAGGCGTTGCCCTTGCTGCGCAATTGGGCTAATTGCCGGTACCTTTTAAGGACTGGAGGGGACCCCATGGCTGACCATAGCGAAGTTGCCTACACAACTGCGGACGGCAACGATTACCCGGCGCACGAAGCCACCTACGAGGGCTTTCTGAAATTTGCGACGTGGGGCACGGCCGCGGTCATCGCCATTGTCGTCCTGATGGCGATCTTCCTCGTCTGAGCATTTCCGTTCACGGGCATTCGGCCGGTCTTTATTAAGATATCGGCGGTGCTTTAAGTTGTGCGCGACCGATCGGCCGCGGGAGGCGTCATGAAAATTGCAATTGCCAAAGAAATTGATGCTGCAGAGCCGCGCGTCGCCGCGGTGCCGGACTCGGTGAAAAAATTCAAGGCGCTCGGCGCCGAGGTCGCGATCGAGCCTGGCGCGGGCATCAAGTCCGGCGTGCTGGATGCGGACTACCAGGCCGCCGGGGCGACCGTCACAGCCGATGCCGTCAAGGACGCCGACATCGTCATCAAGGTGAAACGCCCCGAAGCCAGCGAGCTTGCCAACTACAAGCGTGGCGCGCTGGTGATCGCGATCATGGATCCCTATGGCAACGACGCGGCGCTGAAGTCGATGGCGGATGCCGGCGTGTCCGCGTTCGCGATGGAATTGATGCCGCGCATCACTCGCGCGCAGGTAATGGACGTGCTGTCGTCGCAGGCAAACCTCGCCGGCTACCGCGCGGTGATTGAAGCGGCGGAAGCCTTCGGTCGCGCCTTTCCGATGATGATGACGGCGGCTGGCACCGTGCCCGCCGCCAAGGTCTTCATCATGGGCGTCGGTGTCGCCGGCCTGCAGGCGATCGCGACCGCGCGGCGGCTCGGTGCGGTGGTGACCGCGACCGACGTGCGCCCAGCGGTGAAGGAACAGGTGGAATCGCTCGGCGCGAAGTTCGTCGCGGTCGAGGACGACGAGTTCAAGCAGGCGGAAACCGCCGGCGGCTACGCCAAGGAAATGTCGAAAGAGTATCAGGCCAAGCAGGCCGCGCTCACTGCCGAACACATCAAGAAGCAGGACATCGTCATCACCACCGCACTGATCCCGGGGCGTCCCGCGCCGCGGCTGATCAGCGCAGAGATGGTGCGCTCGATGAAGCCGGGGTCGGTGCTGATCGATCTTGCGGTGGAACGCGGCGGCAATGTCGAAGGCGTCAAGGTCGGCGAAGTCGCCGATATCGGTGGCGTCAAGATCGTCGGCTTCCCCAATCTGGCGGGGCGGGTTCCGGCCTCGGCGTCGGGTCTCTATGCGCGCAACCTGTTCTCCTTCATCGAGACGCTGGTCGACAAATCGACCAAGGCGCTGGCGGTGAATTGGGACGACGACCTCGTCAAAGCCACCGCGCTGACCAAGGACGGTGCCGTGATCCATCCGAATTTCCAGCCGAAAAGCGCATAAGGAACGCCGCCATGGAGCATGCTGTACAGCTCGTCGATCCGTTCGTGTTTCGGCTGTCGATTTTCGTCCTCGCTGTCTTCGTCGGTTATTTCGTGGTGTGGTCGGTGACGCCCGCGCTGCATACCCCGCTGATGTCGGTGACCAACGCGATTTCGTCGGTCATCGTGGTCGGCGCACTGCTCGCGGTCGGCGTCGCACTTGCCGGCGACAGTGAGGCGTCATTGTGGGCGCGCGGCTTTGGTTTCGTCGCTTTGATTTTCGCATCAGTCAATATTTTCGGCGGCTTCTTGGTCACCCAGCGCATGCTGGCGATGTACAAGAAGAAGCAGAAGTAAGCAGGGGCCGTCATGAACGCCAATCTTTCAGCACTGCTTTATCTGGTCGCCGGAGTTCTCTTCATTCTGTCGCTGCGCGGGTTGTCGAGCCCGGCGTCGAGCCGGCAAGGCAACTTCCTCGGCATGACCGGTATGGCGATCGCCGTGGCCACCACGCTGGCGGCGCATCCGCCATCGGGAGGCTCCGGCTGGATCCTGGTGATCCTCGGCATCGCCATCGGTGGCGGCATTGGTGCTGTCATCGCGCGCCGTGTGCCGATGACCTCGATGCCGGAATTGGTCGCCGCCTTCCACTCGCTGGTCGGTATGGCGGCGGTGCTGGTGGCGGCGGCGGCGTTCTACGCGCCCGGCGCCTTCGACATCGGCACCCGCGGCAACATCCATGGCTCAAGCTTGGTTGAAATGTCGCTCGGCGTTGCGATCGGCGCGCTGACCTTCACCGGCTCGGTGATCGCGTTCCTGAAGCTGTCGGGCAGGATGAGCGGCAAGCCGATCATCCTGCCGGCGCGCCATATCATCAACATCGTGCTCGGCCTGGCTCTGATCTTCTTCATCTACGGTCTTGTCGTATCGCAGAGCACCCTGGACTTCTGGCTGATCACCATCATCGCGCTGGTGCTCGGTGCGCTGCTGATCATCCCGATCGGCGGCGCCGACATGCCGGTCGTGATCTCGATGCTGAACTCGTATTCCGGCTGGGCCGCAGCCGGCATCGGCTTCACGCTGGGCAACTCGGCGCTGATCATCACCGGCGCCCTGGTCGGCTCCTCGGGTGCGATCCTGTCCTACATCATGTGCCACGCGATGAACCGCTCCTTCATCTCGGTGATCCTCGGCGGCTTCGGCGGTGAATCCGCCGTGGCAGGTGCGGGGGCCGGTGGCGAAGCCAAGCCGGTCAAGCTGGGATCGGCCGATGACGCGGCCTTCATCATGAAGAACGCCCAGAAGGTCATCATCGTGCCGGGTTACGGCATGGCGGTGGCGCAGGCCCAGCACGCGCTGCGCGAAATGGCCGACAACCTGAAGAAGGAAGGCGTCGAGGTGAAGTACGCCATCCACCCGGTGGCAGGCCGCATGCCCGGGCACATGAACGTGCTCTTGGCGGAAGCCAACGTGCCCTACGACGAGGTGTTCGAGCTCGAAGACATCAATTCGGAGTTCGCGCAGGCCGACATCGCCTTTGTCATCGGCGCCAACGACGTCACAAATCCGGCGGCGGAAGACGACAAGACCTCGCCGATCTACGGCATGCCTGTGCTGCAGGTCTGGAAAGCCGGCACCGTGATGTTCATCAAGCGGTCGCTGGCGTCGGGCTATGCGGGTATCGATAACCCATTGTTCTATCGCGACAATACCATGATGTTGCTGGGCGACGCCAAGAAGGTCACCGAGAGCATCGTCAAGTCGATGTGACGGGCCAACCGGCTCACTCAATAAGTGCCAAAACAGAACTTATGTGATTAGCTCCCTGCATGAGATTGCAGGGAGCTAAATCATGTCTGAGGCTGTCAGTGTTGATACCGGAACCCACGAATTGCTGTGTTCCGTGCGCGACCGCGTCGCCACCATCACCTTCAACCGCCCCGAGGCGCGCAACTCGCTCTCCGACCACCTGACACCGGCGCTGCGGCGCATGGTCCGGCAAATGGGCGACGACCCCGCGATCGGTGCGGTGCTGCTCACCGGCGCCGGCACCGCGTTCTGCTCCGGCGGCGACGTCAAGGGCATGGGCGGCCGCGGGTCCCTGAAAACCGAGACCCCGTTCGAAGAGAAGGTCGCATTGCTGCGCGAACGCCAGCGCACCCTGACGGGCGTGCTGGTGAGCCTGCGCAAGCCGACCATTGCCGCGCTGCCGGGGCCGGCCGCGGGGGCCGGGCTTGCGATTGCGCTAGCTTGCGACATCCGCATTGCGGCCGAGACCGCCGTCATGGCGACCGGCTATGCCCGGATCGGCCTGACCGGCGACTACGGTGTGTCGTGGCTGCTGACCCGGCTCGCCGGCACCGCGCGTGCCCGCGAACTGATGTTCCTGGCCGATAAGATCGATGCCCGCCGGTGCGAGGCACTGGGTCTCGTCAATCGTGTGGTGCCCGATGCGGATCTGCAGACGGAGGCTTTCGCGCTGGCCAGCCGGCTCGCCAATGGTCCGGGCGCGGCGTATGCGGCGATCAAGGACAATCTCGATCAGGCCCTGATGGTGGATTTCCTCACGTCGCTGGACCACGAAGCCGAGAACATGGTGAGAGCGGCGGGCACGGCCCAGCACAAGGAAGCCGTGCGGGCCTTCATCGAGAAGCGGCCGGCGAATTTCCAGTAGGTCGCAGATCGCGGGCAGGCGACACGGTCAACAGGGAACGCTAGTCTTTCGATTCGGCCGCTGCGGCGGCAGAGATGAGGGAGACCAGCATGAGCGTACACGGTCCGATGCCACGCTCGTCTTGGATGTTCCCGTCGCTGGCCGTCCTGTTCTTCGCTGCGACCGTTGTCTTCGGCCTGTCCTACAAGCCGGGCGCCGGCGGTTTGGTTTTCGCGGCCGTGCTGCTGGTCATCCTGTTCGGTACGGTGTTCGCCGCCGTTCATCACGCCGAAGTCATCGCCGAGCGGATCGGCGAACCCTACGGCACGCTGCTGCTGACGCTCGCCGTGACCATCATCGAAGTCGCCCTGATCGTCACCTTGATGCTGGGCGAAGGCTCCAATTCCGCGCTGGCGCGCGACACCGTGTTCGCAGTGGTCATGATCGTCTGTAACGGCCTGGTCGGACTCTGCATCCTCGCCGGCGGTTTGCGCTTCCGCGAGCAGGATTTCCAGGTCTCCGGCGTCAATTTGTACCTCTGCGTGCTGATCGTGCTGGCGACCGTCACGCTGATCATGCCGAACTACACGCTGGCGGCACCAGGGCCGCTCTATTCCACAGCCCAACTGACCTTCGTCAGCATCGTCACCATCGTCCTCTATGGCGTGTTCCTCTATACCCAGACCGTCCGGCACCGTGATTACTTCATTGTCGGCCAGATCGAGCAGAGCGGGCCGGACTCGCGCACTTCGAACCGGACGCTGCTGATCAGCTTGTCTCTGCTGCTGGTGTCTTTGCTGGCTGTTGTGCTGCTGGCGAAGAAGTTCTCCATCGTGGTCGACGCCGGTGCGGCGATGATCGGCGCGCCGCCCGCCTTCGCCGGTGTGCTGGTGGCGCTGCTGATCCTGCTGCCGGAGAGCGTTGCCGCGGTCGCCGCCGCCCGCAAGAACGACCTGCAAAAGAGCATCAATCTGGCGCTGGGATCGTCGCTGGCGACCATCGGGCTGACCATTCCCGCCGTCGCGATCGCGACCTTTGTGCTAGACAAGCCGCTGGTGCTCGGGCTTGGAGCCCGGGAAATGGTGCTGCTGATCATGACCATCCTGATCAGCATGCTGACGCTCGGCACCGGCCGCACCAATATCCTGTTCGGGCTGGTTCACATGCTGGTGTTCGCGGTGTTCGTGTTCATGGTGTTCGCGCCCTGAGGGGGCCAGCGGCAGTGACGATCCGCGTCCTGTCGGCGGCTTCGAAACAGATTTGTCATCAGCCGTGATGAGTTTGCGGTCTTTGCCACCGAACCGTCGCAGTTGATCCCTCAATCGGCCCTAAAGTTCCCGCATCAAAACCCCGGGAAAAGGCGGGTCTTGCTGGGTCATGCTGAAATACGTATCGCAGTTCTTCCTTCAGATATTTCCATCGGTGATCGCGACCGTCGTCGGCGCGTACATCGTTAACCATTACATTATCCCCAAGGCGGGATCCGATGCGCCGAAGGCTGCCGCCTATTCGAAGGCCGCGCCGGGCGCTAGCGATGACCAGGGTGCGATCGACGTCACGCCCAAGTCTGAGACTGCGAAGTCTGAGACTGCGAAGTCTGAAGCCTCGGCGGCTCCGGACAGCAAGCCGGATGCCAAGGGCAAAGCCGTTGAGAAGCCGGTTGAGGCAGCCAAGGCCGATACCAAGGCCTCCGCCGACGCGAAACGGCCGGCTCCGCGCGAGAAGGCCGCCGTGCGAATGGTGCTGCCGCCGACCAATGAGACCGCCACCGCATCGATCGCGCCCGCAGCTCCAGCCCAGACCGATGAACGCCGCGACCGTGATGCCAACGAACTCGCCCGCGCGGCGATCGAGCGCCTGCGCAACTCGGGGGAGGCGACGCGTCCGGCCGAGCCGCAGCATGCCCTGGAGCCGGTTCGCGAGCCTGTCCGCGAAGCGGTTCGTGAGGCACCACTCCCGGCGTCCCGTGAGCCGGTGCGCATGAACGTTGTCGCCGTTCCGCCGGCTGTCCAGCCGCGCACCGCCGCCGTGCAGCCTCTGCCGCCGCCGGTGACCGTGATGGCGCCATCAGTGGAGGCCAGCGTTGGCGATGTCCCGCAGGCACCCCCGCTTTATGTGCCGCCGCCGCGGCGTATGGTCGACGCCAACCGCTTGATCCCGCCCGCCGACATTCCCGCAGCCCGGCCGCCCATCGATCTTCAGCCGGCGTCGACGCGGACTTCGGTCGCTGACGATGTGCTGTCTGCGGCGCGCTCGGTCATCCACACGATTGTGCCGCAATAGCGCGGGTTAAATTCAGGAATGAACGATACGGGCCTTCGGGCCCGTTTTTATTGGCGTTAAGGTCTTGGTGAAAGCCCCGGTCGCGGCGCTGTCTTGGATCTGGCGGATGACCCTTGTGCGATGGATCGCTGGTGGCGCGCTCGCAGCCTATCTGGCCGTGGTCGTTATCATGTTCATCTTTCAGCGCGCCCTGATGTATCCGGTGCCGCAGACCTCAAGAACCGCGCCTGTGACAGCGGGATTTGCCGAGGCCGAGGAAGTTGTCCTCGAGACCCGGGACGGTGAGAAAGTCATCGTCTGGCATGTCGCGCCCAGGCCGGGCAAACCGGTCGTCATGTTCTTTCACGGCAATGGCGATGTGCTGGCGTGGCGGGTCCAGCGCCTCCGCGCCATCGTCGCTGACGGCACCGGGCTCGTCGCGCTGTCATTCCGCGGCTATGGCGGCTCGACCGGGCAGCCGACCGAGCAGGGACTGCTGAACGATGCCGCTGCCGCCTACGACTTCGCCGCGGCGCGCTACAGCAGTGATCGTCTTGTCCCATGGGGCTATTCGCTGGGAACGGGCGTCGCGGTCGCCGTCGCCACGACGCGCCCGGTCGGCAAGCTCATCCTGGAGGCGCCCTACACGTCCACTGTCGCCGTTGCTGCTGGGGCGTTTCCATGGCTGCCGGTCAGCCTGCTGCTGCGCGACCGGTTTGCGTCGGACACCCGCATCGCTGCGCTCAAGGCGCCCCTGCTGGTGATGCACGGCGAGCAGGATACGGTTATCCCGATAGCGTTCGGCCGGCGATTGTTCGACTTGGCACCTGGAAATCTGGGAGCCGGACAGAAACGGTTTGTCGCGTTTCCGCTCGGCACTCACATCAATCTCGACACGCTGGGAGCGGTGGAGATCGCCCGGGCTTTCCTGAGCGGCACGGACTGAGTTCGAGTGAAACAGGCAACAAAAAACGCGGGCCGACAGCCCGCGTTTTCGTATTCCATGGATGAATTGAGGCTTAGCGCGGTCCGCGCGGACCTGCACCCGGACCACCAGCGCCAGCACCTGGGCCGCGTCCACCGCGATCCGCGCCGGGGGCGCCGAAAGCCGGCTTCGGCTTCATCGGCAGCAGGCCTTCACGCTGCAGCTTCTTGCGTGCGAGCTTGCGGGCACGGCGAACGGCTTCCGCCTTTTCGCGGGCCTTCTTCTCAGAGGGCTTCTCATAATGACCGCGGAGCTTCATCTCGCGGAAAATGCCCTCGCGCTGCATCTTCTTCTTCAGCGCCTTGAGAGCCTGGTCGACATTGTTATCGCGGACGAGAACCTGCACGCGGCATCCTTTTGTCTGTTCAAATCAGAAATTCGGAAGAACGCGAAGGGCCGGCTAAGGCCACGCCTTTCGCTTCAAGGGCGCGGAGATAACAGATCAAACCGGGAATGTCCACCTTCCGGGCTGATTTTTACGCATAACGCGGCCGCTTTGTTGGCCGGGTTTTGGGGGCCTATTTGGCCGATTTCGGGGCCGATTTGACCTCCGTCACGTGGCCCATCTTGCGGCCGGGACGGGCTGCGCCCTTGCCATACAGATGGACGGTGGCGCCGGGGACGGTCAGCCAGTTCCCGTAGCTGTCGATATCGTCGCCGATCAGGTTGGTCATGGTGACCTCGCCATGTCGGACCGGGCTCGCCAGCGGCCAGCCGGCAATGGCCCGGATGTGCTGCTCGAACTGCGACACCGAGGCGCCGTCCAGGGTCCAGTGACCGGAATTGTGCACCCGCGGCGCGATCTCGTTGACCAGCAGGCGCGGCCCCTCCGTGCCCGGCACCACGAACAGCTCGACCGCGAGCACGCCGACATAATCGAGCGCATCGGCGATGGTGGTGGCGATCCCGCGGGCCTGCTCGGCCAGCGCGGCGGAAATGCGCGCCGGAGCGGTGGAAAACTTCAGGATGTGGTCGCGGTGCTCGTTCTCGGTGACATCGAAGCAGACCACATGGCCATCGGCGCTGCGTGCCGCGATCACCGAAATCTCCCGCTCGAACGGCACGAAGGCCTCCAGGATGGCGGACTTGGTCTCGAGATCGGTCCAGACGGTGTCGAGATCGTCGCCCTCGCGCACCATGATCTGGCCCTTGCCGTCATAGCCGAAGCGGCGGGTCTTCAGCACCGCCGGCCGTCCGATCTGCGCCACGGCCACTGTCAGGCTTTCCGCCGACGACACGTCGACATAACGCGCTGTCGCAATGCCGAGCTTTGTCACGAAGTCTTTTTCGGCCAGCCGATCCTGGGTGGTCGCCAGCACCCTGGTGTCGGGCAGTACCGGTCGCCGCGCCTCGAGAATCATTGCGGTCGCCGCCGGAACGTTCTCGAACTCATAGGTGATGACGTCGACATCGGAGGCAAACAGCTCCAGCGCCTCGACGTCGGCATATTCGGCGCAGGTCGCGTGCTGCACGACGTCGAATGCCGGCGAATCCGGATCGGGCGAAAACACCTGCGCACGCAGTCCAAGCCGCGCCGCCGCCAAGGCCAGCATCCGGCCCAATTGTCCGCCGCCGAGAATTCCGATGGTGTCGCCGGGCTTCAGCTTCACCTGCTTTGAAGATGTCACGCAGTTCCCTCCGGGCGCTCTTTCACCGCCTCGGTTTGCCGCTTGCGCCACTCTGCAAGCCTGCCGGCCAGTCCGGCATCGTTGAGCGCCAACACGCTGGCGGCGAGCAGCGCCGCATTGATCGCGCCGGCCTTGCCGATCGCGAGCGTTCCGACCGGAATGCCGGCTGGCATCTGGACGATGGAATAAAGCGAATCCATGCCCGAGAGGGCCTTGGATTCGACGGGCACGCCAAATACCGGCAGTTCCGTCAGCGACGCCGCCATGCCCGGCAGATGGGCTGCCCCGCCGGCGCCGGCAATGATGATCTGGAAGCCGGCCGCCTTGGCGCCCTTGGCGAACGCGAACAGCCGATCGGGGGTCCGGTGCGCCGAGACGATGCGGGCCTCATGGCCGACGCCCAGGGCGGTCAGGGTCTCGGCGGCGTGGCGCATGGTTTCCCAGTCGGACTGGCTTCCCATGATGATGGCGACGGCGGTTGTCATGCAGAAATCTTTGTAAAATTCGGAATCAAAAGCACCGTATCAGGCTCATATGGGGCGTGTCTTCAAGCGAAGTGGAATAGCGGGCTGTATCAGGAACATACGGCCGTTCAATGATTTGGCGAGTTCCGGCGCTGCCGCCGGGAAGTACCCTTGCCGAACCGGCCGACGCTGGCAAGCACCGTGGAATGAACTATCCTGTCATGGTGAATCGAGGCAACAGTCTTGGTTCCGGTTCCCGCAGAGATCATGACCAAAACACCGCCCAGACCAAAATCGAAGCCCAAAGGCGGTTCCAAGTCGGGATCCGCATCGAAATCCGGACTGAAGTCCGCGACATCAGCCAAACCGGGCCGCCTCGGCTCCGACCGGGCAGGCGGCAATCCGGCGACCGGCCCCAAAACAGCGTCAACCGGTCGCGGGGGAGGGAACGCTGCCCCGCAGACGGTCCTGGGGCATCCGGACACCGCAAAACTGGAAGTCAGGCTTCGCAAGCTCACGATCCAGCTCACCCGCGCCAAGGCGCGGATCGCGAACCTGGAAGGGGTCGCCGAAACCGATGTCCTGCTCGACGTCTTGAATCGCCGCGGTTTCGAACGTGAGCTGACCCGTGCGCTTGCCTACATCAAGCGCTACCAGGCCAGCGGCGCGCTGATCGTGCTCGATGTCGATCGCCTGAAGCCGATCAACGATGCGTTCGGGCATGCGGCGGGCGATGCCGTGCTCAAGGGCATCGTCCATGTGATGCAGCGGCACGTGCGTTCGTCCGACATGGTGGGCCGGCTCGGCGGTGATGAGTTCGCGGTGCTGCTGTGGAATTTGAGTGAGGCCGATGCACTGGCGAAGGCACGTGCGCTGGAGGATGCGATCGATCGCCTGACCTTCGTGTTTCGCGGCCACTCGATCATGTCGGGGGCGTCGACCGGCGTCACGGTTCTCGCTGGGGTCGACGATGCGGTTGCTGCGCTGGAGCGCGCCGATCTCGCGATGTACGAGCGCAAGAGACATCGCCGCGAGACTGCGGCTGGCATCTCCGCGCCGCGCGAACTCACGCGATGATGTCGGGCGTGATCTGATCTTCGATGAATGAAATCCGGTCGCGCAGCTGCAGCTTGCGCTTCTTCAATCGTTGCAGCCGCAGCAGATCCGGTGCCGGCGAATGTTGCAAAGCCTCGATGGCGACATCGAGGTCACGGTGTTCCTGTTGCAGTCGCGCCAGTTCCAATGCGAATTCGTTGTTGTCCTGATCGGTCATTGTCTGCGGCGGTCACGTGTGCGCGATCGAAGCTGCGCGGTCAAGTCGGCGGGTTGGTCGGAGGTCGGCCGAAGCGGTCTGGCGATGTCCCGCATCCTCATTGCAGAAAATGATGGTCTCTGCCAGCGGCGGTATCAAGAGGTTGTGTTTGCTGGGCTTCGGGTTGGTCGGACATCGCTGCATTTCTTGTTGCAAAGCGAAATGGTGGGCAGACACCGGCTCGCCGCAGAATCCATTTGAACTCATCAAAATAGAAGGTTTTCCTCATGCAAGCAGATTTCAATCGACTCCAGAACGTTCCTGTCGACAGCCGTATTGGCTCATGTACAATCGATGGTCCAGGTCCAGAGCTGAGGTCCATCTGATAGAGGAGACTTCTTATGGCGATTGAGGCGCATCTCGTTGAACTGGAACGTAAACATCGGGTTCTGGAAAGCGAATTGCACGATGCCTTGAGGCACCTGTCCACAGATAATCTGTGGATCGTCGAACTGAAACGCCGCAAACTGATGGTCAAGGACGAGATCGAGCGCCTGAGGCTAGTCGCTCACGAAACGCTCCACTGACGTCCCGATCAGGTTTCTGCAACCAACTCAGGTTTAAGCGACCAAGCAAGTCAAGCTTCGCACTTTGTCGCGGGCAGCAAGTCAACAACCTGCCCGCGCAAAGCGTGCATCTCAGACGTAAAATTTTGAAACAAATGACTGACTTTGGGGCGAGCGGCGTGGTCCGCGCGCGCATTGTTGTTTACAGGTATCTCAAGGTTGTTTGCAGGTACCTCAAGCCGTCGCGAGTTCAGCGACATGGTCGGCGATAGCCAGCGACGAGGTCAACCCCGGTGATTCGATGCCGAGCAGGTTGATCAGCCCAGGGACGCCGTGATCCTGGGGGCCCTGGATCAGAAAATCCTGGACCGCCACCGCCGGCGGCACGATCTTCGGCCGCATCCCGCTATATCCGGGCGTCAATGCGCCATCCGGCAGCGTCGGCCAATACCGGCGGATGGCCGGATAGAAGCGCTCCACCCGGGCAGGATCGACTTCATAGTCAATCGTGTTGACCCATTCGACATCGGGACCGAATTTGGCTTGGCCGCCCAGGTCCAGCGTCAGGTGGACTCCAAGGCCGCCGGGTTCGGGCACCGGATAGATCAGGTGCGTGAACGGCGAGCGGACGCCGCAACTGAAATAATTGCCCTTGGCCAGATAGGCCGTGGGGATTTTCTCGACCGGCATGCCGTCGATGCTGCGGGCGATCGCGGTGGCATTGAGCCCCGCCGCGTTGACCAGCAGCCGGCATGCCAGGCTCATCGGCGCTTCGCCGCCGATATCGACGGAAATCTCGCCTCCGACAGCGCGGCCCTGCAACAACGGGGCGTTGAACGCGATCGCGGCGCCGGCGTCTTCCGCGTCGCCGCGCAGCGCCAGCATCAAGGCATGGCTGTCGATGATGCCGGTGGATGGCGACAACAAAGCGGCGGTGCAGTTCAGTGCCGGTTCGAGTGCGCGGGCGGCGTCGGCATCCAGGAGCTCAAGATCGTCCACGCCATTGGCTGCGGCCCGCACGCGGATAGCGGCGAGTTTCTCTGCGTCGTCGGCGGTCGTGGCGACGATCAGTTTCCCGCAGCGGCGATGCGGGATGCCGTGATCCCTGCAGTAGTCGTAGAGCGCGTATTTGCCGTTGACGCAGTGGCGCGCCATCAGGCTTCCAGTGGGGTAGTAGATTCCCGCGTGGATGACTTCGCTATTGCGCGACGATGTCCCCGTTCCGATATCGTCTGCGGCCTCGATAACGATGACTTCGCGGCCCGCCTGGGCCAGACGGCGGGCAACGGCGAGGCCAACCACGCCTGCGCCGATCACGATGCACTCGACTTTGTCCATTCCGAACTCAAATGCTGGGGTTTAGCGTTTTCTTAACCGCGACCTTCTTCGAACGTCGCCGCTTCTTATCACGACATTAATCATGAAAGGCCATTTGCCTTAATTTAAGTCAAGTTCTGAGCCTTGTCGGGTACGCGTTTACCCGATTCAAACGGGTGCAACCAGACACTCGCTAGCAATTTGCGCGAGTGGCTGGTGAAGGGCATGCACAGGCAGGTGGGCGGCAAAGCGATCATTCTCGCAACGGCCGTCCTGTGCGCGTTTGCGGCCAGCATGGCGCCGGCGCTTGCCCTCGGTGATGCCTCGGCGGATCCGAGCACGATCTGGCAGATCCTGCTGGCCGACTTTGTCATCTTCGCGTTTCTCGCGGCGATCATCATCTGGGTCATGTCGGCACTGGAGAAGGCGAAACGCGCCAACCGGCGCAGCACCGCCTTCGTCAATGCCGCGCTGAACAACATGAGCCTCGGCATCGTCATGGTCGATGCGCAGAAGGGCCTGGTTTTCTACAACGACAGCTACCTCAAGCTCTACGGTTTGTCGCGTTCCGATCTGCGGATGGGCATGTCGGTGCGTGACCTGGTCGAACTTCGCAAGCGCCTCGGCATGCTCGATGGCGACGTCGAGGACTTTTTCCGCGAGGTCCGCAGCGAAGAGGGCTGCGTCACCGAACTCCCCGAGGGACGCGCGATTCTGGTCAAGCATCGGACGCTGCGCAACGGCGGCGTTATATCGACCCATGAGGACGTCACCGAACAGCGGCAGTTGCAGCGACAGCTGGCGACCACCAAGCGTTTCCTCGAATCCGTCATCGACAATATCCCGGTCAGCGTCGCGGCCAAGACTATCGAGGATGGCCGTTATATTCTGGCCAATCGCGCCTTCGAGCAGTTTTCGCAACTGCCGCGCGACCAGATCATTGGCAAACTCGCCGACGAGATCGCAACGCTCAAAGCCTCGATCAGTGTCAACGAGCTGGATCGCGCCGCGGTCGCTTCGCCGACAGGCCAGTTGCGCTCGGAATTCTCGGTGGAACGCGACGGTCAGACGCGTATCCTGGACAGCAACCGGGTGGTCGCCCGCAACGACAGCAACGAGCCCGAGTTCCTGATCGCACTGCTCGAAGACATCACCGAGCGCCGACAGTTGTCCTGCGAGCTCGAGAACACCAAAAAATTTCTCGAAATGATCATCGACAACGTCCCGCTCGCGCTCGACGTCAAGCGCGTCAGCGATGGCCAGTATTTGTTCGTCAATCGCAGCGCCGAAAAGATCTTCAACCGCGAGCGCGAAGCGGTGATCGGGTGCACCGTCGAGGAGATCTACGGATCGGCGGCCAGGCTGATCGTGGAGCGCGATAACATCGCGATCCGCAAGAAGGTGCCGACCATCGAGGAACAGCCGATCCAGACCAAGAACGGCCTGCGCCTGTTCCTGACCCGGCGGGTCACGGTGCTCGACGACGCCGGCGAACCGCAATACCTCATCAAGACCAACGAGGACATCACCGACCGCCGCCAGACCGAATCCCGGATGGCGCACATGGCCTACCACGACACCCTCACGGATCTGCCGAACCGGGCCGCCTTCATCCAGGCGCTGACCCAGATGATCGATGCCTGCGGCGGTTCGGACGAGGAGTTCGCCGTCCTGTCGGTGGATATGGAGCGGTTGAAGGAAGTCAACGACGTGTTCGGCCACTCGGTCGGGGATCAACTTCTGATCGAGGTCTCACGCCGTATTCAGGACGCCGCCCGAGGCGGCGTGGTGGCGCGCCTAAGCGGCGGCGAATTCGGCCTGATCATCGATGGCCAGCAGCCGCAAGCCGCACAGACGCTGGCGCAGCGGCTGATGAATACCATGCAGGACGAGTTCGTGATCGACGGCAAGTCGGTCCGCACTGGTTTAACCATCGGCATTGCGATTTTCCCGCACAACGGCGCCGACGCGGCCGCCTTGCTGGCGAACGCGAGCGTGGCATTGTTCCGCGCCAAGGCGAAAGGACGCGGATCTATCAGTGTGTTCGAGGCGGAAACCGATCAGCAAATTCGCGACCGGCGCGCGCTGCACCAGGATCTCGCGGCAGCGGTGCGCAACGGCCAGCTCTCGCTATACTATCAGCCGCAGGCCCTGACCGGCCACGACGTCATCGCGCCCGAATTCATCGGTTTTGAGGCGTTGGCGCGATGGATTCACCCGTTGCGTGGTTTCGTGCCACCGAGCGATTTCATTCCGCTGGCGGAGGAAAGCGGCCTGATCGTCGAATTGGGCGAGTGGATACTGCGCGAGGCATGCCGGGAAGCGGCGTCGTGGTCGAAGCCGATGCAGGTCGCGGTCAACCTGTCGCCGGCGCAGTTCCAGCATGGCGATCTCGTCGGTCTCGTGCACTCGATCCTGCTGGAAACCGGGCTGCAGCCGGGCCGGTTGGAACTGGAGATCACCGAGGGTGTCCTGATCGAGGATTTCGACCGCGGCCTGTCGCTGTTGCGGCGCCTCAAAGCGCTGGGCGTGCGGATCGCCATGGACGATTTCGGCAGCGGCTATTCGTCGCTGACCTATCTCCAGGCGTTTCCGTTCGACAAGATCAAGATCGACCGCACCTTCGTGCTCAATCTCGGCCGCAATGCGCAGTCGGCGGCAATCATCCGCGCCATGATCGGGCTGGGTCATGGCCTCGATATCTCGATCGTGGCGGAGGGTGTCGAAACCCAGGACCAGCTGACCTTCCTGGCCCAGGAAAATTGCGACCAGGTGCAGGGCTATTTCCTCGGCAAGCCGGCGCCGATCGCCCAATATCTCGGCATTGTCGGTGAGATCCCGCCCGACCTCGATATCCGCAAAACCGGCTAGCAAGACCGGCCGGAGAGGCCGGCCAGGATTTCGGTCCACGCGCGGCCCACGGCGCGGGCATTTGTCTCTTACCTCCGGGCATAACCAAAGCGACGCCTTGGTTTTGCGCACGCCGCTTGCCATGCTCCGAATCGGAGATAGGCGCGGATGGCAGATTACGATCTTGCGATCATCGGCGGCGGCCTCAATGGCACCAGCATCGCCCGTGATGCGGCGGGACGCAGCTTGCGCGTGCTGCTGCTGGAGCAAGGCGATCTCGCCGCTGGCGCGTCCTCTGCCGCTTCTCCTCTAATCGAGGCCGACCCCCGCATGCCCGGCGGCTTGCGTGCGCTGTGGCGAGCGGCAGCCGAGCGCGACGTCTGGATGCGCACGGCACCGCATCTGGTCCGGCCGGTGCGCTGTGTCATGCCGTTGGGGGATGGAGCAGGGCCATCGTGGCTGCGACGGCTGGGGCTGATCATCCACGACCGGCTGGCGCACGGAAGGCTGCCGGCCGCCGGGGTGATCGAACTGACCCATGACCCGTTCGGGCAGGTCTTGAAGCAACCGTCTGGTCTTGCCTTTGCTTATGGGGTTGGGCTGGCGGATGTCGCGCGTCTGACCATCCACTGCGCGGTGGATGCGGCCGAGCGTGGCGCCGACATCTGGACCGGTGCGCGATGTGTCCGCGCTGACCGCTCGGACATCTGGCGGCTTGCCGTGGTCAATCGAGGCCAGCGCCAGATCGTATCCTCGCAGGCGCTGGCGAACGCGACCGGTGGATGGATCGCATCGGTCGCGGAGACCGTGTTGCGACTACCGTCTCCCAAGGTCAGCTTGCGACGCTCCAGCCAGATCGTGGTCCGGCGCCTGTTCGATCACGACGGTGCTTATGTTTTCCGCACCGATGAGGGCCGGTCGGTCCACGCCGTTCCGTTTGAGCGGGATTTTACCCTGATCGGCACGGTGGAGGAGGATTTTGCCGGGGACCCCGCCATGGTGTCGGTGGCGTCGCGGGAGATCGCCTATTTGCTCGATGTCGCCAACCGCAATTTCAGGGTGCCGCTGCAACCCACCGACACGCTTCATGCGCTGGCCGGGGTGCATGTCGCTGAGGTCGGCGACGAATACGGGCGAGACGGCTTTGTCGGCCTGCAGCGCGGGTCCGGCGAGGCGCCACTGCTCACCATGTTCGGCGGCGACGCCACCACTGCGCGCCGGCGCGCTGAGGCCGGGATGGCCGCGCTCGCACCGTTCTTTCCTATGCCGAAGCCGTGGACCGCGGATGCGCGGCTGCCCGGCGGCAACATTCCCGCGGGCGATATCGGTGGCTTTGCCGGGGCCGCGCGCCGTCGCTGGCCGTTCCTGGGTGAGGCCACCCTCCACCGAATGGTGGAGGCCTATGGCACCCGGATCGAAAATCTGCTTGACGGCGTGCGCGTTCCAGACGATCTCGGCCCGATGTTTGGCGAGGATCTGTCGGCGAAGGAAGTGCGCTATCTGATCGGGCAGCAATGGGCGCGGTTCACAGACGATGTGATCTGGCGGCGCTCGCGGCTCGGACTAACCATGGCCGCGCGCGATCAGGACAGGCTGGAGCAGTTCATGAAAACGCGGGCGCATGTCTCGGGTGATCGCGCGGCGAGGGGCGATGGCTGAAGGGCGACGCGTCACGGCGGAGGCGGCGGACACGCCGTTGTTGCGTATTGCTTCGGTGGTCAAACGGTTTGGCGGCTTTGTCGTCGTCGATGGCCTCTCACTCGACATCAGGGCCGGCGAGTTCTTCGCATTGCTTGGCCCCAGCGGCTGCGGCAAGACCACGCTACTGCGCATGCTGGCCGGGTTTGAGGCGCCCGACCAGGGGGCGATCCTGCTCGATGGCCGGGATATCGCACCAGTGTTGCCGCATCGCCGCCCGGTCAACATGATGTTTCAAAACTACGCGCTGTTTCCGCACCTCACGGTGCGCGACAATATCGCGTTTGGACTGAAGCGGACGGACCTGCCGAAAGTCGACATCGAGGCTCGGGTCAGGGAGATGCTGGCACTGGTGCGGCTGGAAGGACTCGAGGCGCGCAAACCCGATCAATTGTCCGGCGGCCAGCGCCAGCGCGTGGCCCTGGCACGTTCGCTGGCGCGCGGCCCGCGGATCCTGCTGCTCGATGAGCCACTGGCGGCGCTGGACAAGAAGCTGCGTGAAAGCACCCAGTCCGAACTGATGGAGCTGCAGCGCCGGCTCGGGATGACGTTCGTCATCGTGACCCATGACCAGGAAGAAGCCATGACCGTCGCCGATCGCATCGGCGTCATGGATCGTGGCCGGCTGGTGCAGGTGGCAACCCCGCGCGAACTCTATGAGGCGCCGAATTCCCGTTGGGTCGCGAGCTTCGTTGGCGACATCAACATGATCGAGGGCCGGATCGTTTTGCATGCGGCCGATCGCATCATGGTCGATGCGCCGGATATCGGAACCATCGCGGCCGTGCCGACGTCGCGGCCGCAGTCCGCCGATATCGGTGTCGCGATCCGGCCGGAAAAGATCCGGCTCGAAAAGTTCGGAGTTGCTGCCGGCGATGCCGATGCCGGCAACGGTGGCTTCAATCGCTTCGCAGGTGACGTGATCGACGTGAACTATCTCGGCGGCGCGTCGGTCTATCGGATCAGGCTGGACAGCGGCTTTGTGTTGCGGGCCTCCGTCACCAATGCGTCGCGCAGTGATGGCGATGCGATGTCTACGGGACAGCGGGTGACGGCGTCCTTTGCGGCCGCCGATTGCGTGGTGCTGGAGACGTGATCCGATGACCAGCCGCCGCATCTTCACCCGGCCCGCCCGTCTTGCGGCGATCACGCCCTATCTGTGGATGCTGCTGTTCTTCCTGGTTCCGTTCGGCTTCGTGCTGAAGATCAGCCTGTCGCAGACCGCGATCGCACAGCCGCCCTATATTCCTGTGTTTTCGCTGGCCGATGGCTGGCAGGGTCTCAAGGACGCGCTGTCGCAACTCAATTCCGGCAATTTTGCGCTGCTGCTCTCGGACGATCTTTATATCGTCTCTTATCTGCGCAGTGTCGTGGTGGCGCTGTCGTCCACTGCGCTGCTGCTCGCCATCGGCTATCCGGTTGCTTATGGCATGACACGGTTGCCGGCATCGCTGCAGCCGCTGGCGATGACACTGGTGATCGTGCCGTTCTGGACCTCGTTTCTGATCCGCATCTATGCCTGGATCAACGTGCTGCAGCACGACGGCCTCCTGAACACCGTGCTGCAGGCCCTGCATATCGTCGACCGGCCGGTGGTCTGGCTTGCCACCGACAGCGCGATGTATCTCGGCATCGTCTATTCCTATTTTCCATTCATGATCCTGCCGCTCTATGCGACGCTCGCAAAGATGGACCATGCGCTGCTGGAGGCAGCCGCCGATCTCGGCTGCTCGCGGCTGAAGGCGTTCTGGCTGGTGACATTGCCGTTGTCGCTCCCGGGAATCGGGGCCGGGGTGCTGCTGTGCTTCATCCCAATTGTCGGCGAGTTCGTCATTCCGGACCTGTTGGCCGGGTCCGACCGGATGATGATCGGGCAGACCCTGTGGCTGGAGTTCTTCACCAACAAGGACTGGCCGGTGGCCTCTGCCATCGCCATCGTGCTCCTGCTGCTGCTGCTCGCGCCGCTGTTGCTGTACGAAAAGCTGCAGCGCCGCCAGCTCGAGGGAGCAAGCTGATGGCGCAGCGCTCGCTGGTCAGGCTGTCGGCCTTTAATGCCGTCTCGCTGGCATTGGGGCTGGCGTTTCTCTATCTGCCGATCCTGATCCTGGTGATCTATTCGTTCAATGCCTCGCGTCTTGTCACGGTCTGGGGCGGCTGGTCGCTTCGTTGGTATCACGAATTCTTCCATGACCGCGCGATGCTGGAGGCGGCATGGATGAGCCTGCGGGTGGCATTCTGTTCGGCGACGGCGGCCACGCTGCTGGGCACGCTCGCCGCGGTGGCGCTGGTGCGGGGCGCAGGCTTTCGTGGCCGCACGCTGTTCTCCGGCATGCTGTATGCGCCGCTGGTGATGCCGGAGGTGATCACCGGCCTGTCGCTGCTGCTGCTGTTCGTCGCAACCGGCGTCGAGCGCGGCTTTTGGACCGTGACCATCGCGCACACCACGCTGACCATGTGTTTCGTGACCGTGGTGGTGCAATCGCGGCTGCGCGGGCTCGATCGCAGCCTGGAAGAGGCGGCAATGGATCTGGGATGCGCGCCGGCGCGGGCGTTCTTTGCGGTGACGCTGCCGTTGATTCTGCCGGCCGTGATCGCGGGCTGGCTGTTGGCCTTCACGCTGTCGCTCGACGATCTGGTGATTGCGAGTTTCACCACTGGACCGGGCGCGGCGACCTTGCCGATCCGAATCTATTCCGAGGTGCGGCTCGGCGTGAAGCCCGAAATCAACGCCATCTGCACACTGGTGATCGCCGGCGTTGCGGTGGTGATCGTGGCGGCATCGCTGGCGTCGAAACTGTCGAGCGCGCAGGGCGAAAGCGCGGCTCCGCTTTAGTTCGAGCTTGGGGCCGGCGCATCCTTGGCTGGTGCTTCTGCGTTCGCCGGCGACGGGCTCTCTGGCGCAGGGGTAGCAGCCGGTTTCTGCGTGCCCTTGAAGCGATCGATCACCGAACGCACGGCGTCCCGCGTCCGCACGGCGTTAAGCAGCGGCGCCGAGGCCGGCGAGCGGCGGATCAGTGCATCGGAATCCGGGAAGATCAGCGGATCGTCCCAGGGGCCCTGGACCACGAACGGCAGTTCGAATGCAGGCGGCGTATTCGGAGCCGAGACCAGGCTGGCGACGCCTTTCAGGTCGTATTCCCGCGCCGGCACGCTGGCCGTGCCGCTCAGCACCAGACGGGCCGAAGGCCCTTCGATGCGGGCGTCCTCGGTGCTGGCGATGCCCTTGTCGAGCTTCAGCACGACATTGAGGGTTGAGAACGGCGTGCGGCCGCTGCGGAACTCTCCGGCGCCGGACAGCGGGCGACGCTCCAGCCGACGCAGCAGTTGTTCGACATTGAAGCCGATCAAAGCGCCGTCATGCCCTGTCAACGTCACTGTGCCGTCGAGCGACTGCGTCAACTCGTAGGCGCTCGCGCCGGACGCTTCCAGTGCGAGGTTGAGATTGCCGCGCCCGGCCAGTTTGCGATTGCCGAACACCTCGCCGGCAAACGCTTCGAGATCGACATCGCTGAACTGGAATTGCGCCTTCACTTCCGCCGCGGTGTCGGTGCGGGACAGTCCGAGCGATCCCTTGAGGATGCCGCCGAAGACCTGAGCCTCGCCGACGCTCAGTGCCAGCGTGCCGTTGCGCAGGTTGGCGCCGATCGCGGTGCGTCCGAATTTTGAAGTCCCCGCCGTCACCTTGCCGGCCGACAGACGGACGTCGAGGTCGCTTGCGGACAGGCTCTGCAGATTGAACGACTGCCTGTTCCAGTCACGGGCGCCAGTGGCCAACAGGCGCATGGTGTTGACATAGGGCGTGATGTCGAGGGCGTCGGACGCCAGTGTCGCTTGCAACGTCTGGCGGCTGTCGTTGCTGTAGGTCAGCACGCCTTCGGCGACATTGCCGTCGATTTCCATATTGACGTTGGTCAGCGCCACCTGCGAGCCAACGACGTTGGCGCGCGCCTTCAAGGCAAAGCGGCCGAAGCCGCCGTCGCCGGGCAGGTCATGCCCGGCCCAGCGCAGGGCATTGCGCAGCGAACTGGAATCCGCCGTCAGCGTTCCTTCCATCATCAGGCTGGCGCGGTCGGCAACGGCGCCGTCGAAGGCGAACTTCAGAAGCTTGCCGGCGATCCGTGCCTTCAGGCCGGATCGTTCGCCGGACAGTGCCGCGACGAAGTCATTGATGCTGACGCTGCCATCGATGCGCTCGCCTCGCCAGTCGAATTGCCCGGTCGCGGCGAACGACCGCGAAATCGATGGCCATGCGAACGACATGTCGGCGGCCGTCACGGTTTCCAGGGCGTGCTGCGCCTCGTCCTGATAAACGAGGGTGCCATCCTTGATCTTGATCTCCGAAAACGAGACCGGGCTGTCGACGCCGGGCTTGATCCGGCGCGACAGCGTTTCGACGATCGGCGCCCAGTTGCTGCGGCCGTCAGCGCTCCGTGTCACGATAATGCGCGGACGGTCGAGCGTGACGTCGGAGATTTCGAAGCGCTGCATCAGGAGCGGTATCAGCCGCAGGTTTGCCGTGAGGGTGTCGACGCTCAGGGCCGGTTCGGTCGCGCCGCCGTCTTTCAAGCCGATACGCTGAAGTTCGACATAGCCGCCCGGAAACATCGACACATGGACGTTACCGTCGACCACCAGATCGAGCCCGGTCGCCGTGCGGAGCTGGTCCTCCACGGCGCGGATCACGGCATTGCGGTCGGTGAGCCAGGAAACGGCAATCAATCCGATCACGACAATGCCGAGAAACGCCGCAATCGGCGTCCCGAGGCGCTTAATTCCCTGGGCTATCGTCAATCTCTGATCCGAATTGGGTTGCAGGCCGGGCGGACCCGGGGTCCGGCCGCCGTAATCGCCCGCAACTTGATGGTTTTTCTTGACGCTTTCAAGGCCATCGAGGGTCGCCGGAGGGGGATGAGACGGGCGGGTGAGCGGCGGCGCGCCCCTGCCCCAATGGCGGCCATGCGCCACGTCCGGCTGCCCGGCCCCGATGATTGACGGGTCTCGACGATTTCGCCTAATAGTCTGCAGCAACTCCCTCCATTTCCCATCAGGTTGGACAGCGATGAACAAGGTCTATCCGGACGCGAAATCCGCGCTCGACGGCATCCTCAAGGACGGCATGATGATCATGTCCGGCGGTTTCGGTCTGTGCGGCATCGCCGAGGCGCTGTCGGACGCACTGCGCGAATCCGGCGTCAAGGATCTGACGGTGGTGTCCAACAATGCCGGCGTCGACGGCATCGGCTTGAGCCGCCTGCTCGAGACGCGCCAGATCAAGAAAATGATCTCGTCCTATGTCGGCGAGAACAAGCTGTTCGCACAGCAGTTCCTCGCCGGGGAACTGGAACTCGAATTCAACCCGCAGGGCACGCTGGCCGAGCGCATCCGCGCCGGCGGCGCCGGCATCCCCGGTTTCTATACCAAAACCGGCGTCGGCACGCTGATCGCCGAAGGCAAGGATGTCCGTGAGTTCAACGGCGAAAAATACATCCTGGAGACCGGCCTGGTCGCCGATCTCGCCATCGTCCACGCCTGGAAGGGCGACACCGCCGGCAACCTCGTCTATCGCAAGACCGCGCGGAATTTCAATCCGATGATGGCGACCGCTGCGAAGGTGACCGTGGCCGAGGTTGAGCATCTGGTCCCCGCCGGCGAGATCGATCCCGATCACATTCACACGCCCGGCATCTATGTGAAGCGCATTATCGAGGTCGGTACCGCCATGAAGCGTATCGAGCAGCGCACCACGCGCAAGCGCGCCTGACGAATCGAGAGGAGAAGCTCAATGCCCTGGACTCGTGAACAGATGGCCGCCCGCGCCGCCAAGGAACTGCGCGACGGCTACTACGTCAATCTCGGCATCGGTATCCCGACGCTGGTGTCGAACTTCATCCCCGAAGGCGTCGACGTTCAGCTGCAGAGCGAGAACGGCATGCTCGGTATGGGTCCGTTCCCCTATGAGGGCGAAGAAGATCCGGACCTAATCAACGCCGGCAAGCAGACCGTCACCGAACTGCCGACCACCAGCTATTTCTCCAGCTCGGATTCCTTCGCGATGGTCCGCGGCGGACATATCGACCTGTCGATCCTGGGCGCGATGCAGGTGGCCGAGAACGGCGATCTCGCCAACTGGATGATCCCCGGCAAGATGGTCAAGGGCATGGGCGGCGCGATGGATCTCGTCGCCGGCGTCAAGCGCGTGGTGGTGGTGATGGAGCACTCCGCCAAGGACGGTGCGAAACTGCTGCATCGCTGCAACTTGCCGCTGACCGGCGAGAAGGTGGTCGACATGGTGATCACCGATCTCGCGGTGTTTACCATCGACAAGCACGGCAATGACGGCATGGCGCTGATCGAGCTCGCCGACGGCGTCACTCTCGAAGACGTCAAAGCGAAGACCGAGGCTGATTTCCGGATCGCGCTGAAGAACACCTAAAATTGTCGCACCGTATGGCAAACGCAAAAACCGCCTCGGGCCAAACCCGGGGCGGTTTTCTTATGGCGTTGAACCGCGAAGGGTCAGACAGCCGCCGGCAGGTGGATGGGATGGCCCAGCGCCTGTTCGACCAGGTCGAAGGTGTCGAGCACGACACGCATGCACGCCAGCCGTCCGCGCTTGAACTGCGCGAAATAGGCAGCCCGGATGCTGATCGGCTTGTTCGAGTCCACCGAGGTCAATGAATAACGGACCAGGGAGGAGGCCTGCTCGTCGCCGAGCATCACCGATTCGCGATCGAAGCGGCGAACGCGGACGTTATCTGCGATCTGACGACACACCTCCATCACCGCCTCCTTGCCGCGCCGGGCACCGAGAAATGGGAACATGTCGATCGGTCCGTAGATCGCCCAGTCGATCTCATCGTCCAGTACGGCGTCGAGCTGATCCATCTCGCCCTCATTGATGGCGAGATGTAACGCACGAGAGAAACGCCAGAGGCTGTGCTCTGTCATGGTGCTGATCCTGAAACTGATATGCAAAGAACAGCAGACGGCCTCTTGCGCCTTCTTTGGCGCTGCGCCGGGGTGCTGCATTCCCACTGTGTTGGCCGCTCGTATATGCACGCGGGCGTTGTCATACAATTGCAATTATTGCATTGCACAAATGTTCTGGTATGCCAGCGCGTTATTGTGTTGGTTAAAAGCCATTGAAAATACTCGGAAAAGAGCGATTTTGCCGTTTTGGCAGGCTGATCAGGGTTCCCGCCGCGCTCGTGGCTCGCCGTCGCGGAGCGCGAACATCCCCAGTCCAATCGCGCCGATGAGTCCGCCAATCATGGCCCCGATTGGCATGAAGGTCAGAAACACCAGCATGCCGCTGTAGCCCTCAAAGCTGCTGGTCTCGAAATAGCTGGTCCACGCCAAACCAGCGCCGAGACCGAGGGCGGCCCCCACCAGCACCCCCAGCACCAACCCGGCAAAAACCAGCAAAATCATTCTCATTCCAGGGCGTGCTTTCTTCAGGCCGTGCTGTTCTCAAGCCAAGTTTTCTTCAAACCATGTGTCCCGTGCCCATGGATCGTGGAGGGTTGCGGGATTGGTCGCGGCCAAGCGTAAAACGTTCAATAGCGGCGAATGCTACGAACGTCGGATGGGGCGTTGCAACCCGGCAAGCGGGCGCGAAGACGTTGAAGCGCCCCGTCCGTGCGAAGAACGCGGCCTAATCCCGCGCTGTCATCGTCAGCTTGACGCTGGAGGCGAAGGCCTCGGTCAAATCGCGCCCAAGCAGTTGCTGCAGCAGATCGAGGGAATCGAAGAACGCGCGATGCTCCAGAATGCGGCCGTTGCTCAAGGTAAAGAATTCGCCGATCGCGAACTTCACGACGCGCTGGTCGCTGCGCTTGGTCAGGCTGACGTCCGACAGGGTGGCGACCCGCAGACCCTCGACCACGATGAACCGCACGGAGTAGCTGCGGTGGGAATATCGCTCCTGCTGGATACGGATCGCTTCCGCGATCCAGGCCTTGCCCTGCTTGAGGCCGAGATGTGGAAAGATCTCGACCGGCGCATAGGTGAGGGAGACGAAACCATCGTCGCAGCATTGCTCCACGCACGCCGCATCACCGGCATAAAAACCTTCCAGGAAGGTCAGCACGCACTGGCGAGCTGAATTCGCATCCATGACCAAACTTCCGCAACACGGGCAGTTGTACAATGGCACTGCACTAGTGATGGAACCGGTTGTCGATCAAGCCAAATGGGTCTGCAACGTTACCGTTTTCTTATGACATGTGTCGACATTGCAGGCGTTTAGCATCATCCGCACGCGGTTGCTTCCGGGGTGTCTTGTCAGCTGTCTAAAATAATGCTGACTAAGTCACGGTCGCGGACCGTTCACGGATCAACTGGAGGTTAATACACTTTTGCTCCCGGTGCGATGGCTTCGGCGCCGCCTTGATGTGCGCGCGGTGAGAGTACGAGGATTTTCCCGCGTGCGTCCGGCGCCCCGAGGATCAAGACTTCAGACATGAAGCCGGCAATGTTGCGTGGCGCAAAGTTGCAGACGCAGACCACCAGCGAGCCGACCAGTTCGTCCGCGGTATAATTGGTGATCTGTGCGCTGGACCATTTCTCGCCGAGGTCGCCGAGATCAATCCTCACCTTCCACGATGGATTGCGCGCCTTTGGGAACGGCAGCACCTCGATCACGCGCCCGATACGCAAATCGACCTTGGCGAAGTCGTCATAGGTAATGGGATGAGATGGTGTTGCAGGCTCGGACATCGGTTCGCTTGTTCGCTGGCCGCTATGACGGCATCAACAGGGATGATTACATTTAGGGAATGAGAAAGGGCCGGGGTGCTTGGCGCCCCGGCCGTCTGGTGTGCACCGCATCAGCGCTTCTTCCACCGGCCGCGATGGCCCGGCGAGCCGCCGGATGAGCGGGGCGATGGGCCAGGAGCTGGATCGGGGCGATAGGGCTTGGATTCCATGCCGGGTCCCATCTCGTCGAGGTTGGGCTTCTTGGCGCGGGTGCTTTTCGAAGGTGGCGGCAGATTGGCGGCGTCGCCGTATTTCTTCGTCCCGGCGTAGGCGCCGGCTTTGCCCGCCACCACACGCTGCTTCACGGTGGGGTCGTCCACCACGGCGAGTTCGGTGGCGCGCAGCCGTTTGACCTCATCGCGCAACCGCGCCGCTTCCTCGAAGTTCAGGTCGGCGGCGGCCTCCCGCATCCGGGTTTCGAGATCGGCCAGCACCGCCTCGAAATTGTGCCCGATGCTGATGACATCGTCGGCCATGCCGCCGTCGCCGACCTCGACCAGCACGTGGTCGCGTTCGTAGACGCTGTTCATGATGTCGCCGATCGACTTCTTGATGCTTTCCGGCGTGATGCCATGGGCGGTGTTGTAGGCCACCTGCTTCTCGCGGCGGCGATCGGTCTCGGCGATGGCGCGTTCCATCGAGCCGGTCATCTGGTCGGCATAAAGGATGACCTTGCCGTCGACATTGCGCGCGGCGCGGCCGATGGTCTGGATCAGCGAAGTCTCGCTGCGCAGGAAGCCCTCCTTGTCGGCGTCGAGGATCGCCACCAGCGCGCATTCCGGAATGTCGAGGCCTTCGCGCAAGAGGTTGATGCCGACCAGCGCGTCAAAAGCACCGAGCCGCAGGTCACGGATGATCTCGATGCGTTCGATGGTGTCGATGTCGGAGTGCATGTAGCGGACACGAATGCCCTGCTCATGCAGATATTCGGTGAGGTCTTCCGCCATGCGCTTGGTCAGCACGGTCACCAGTGAGCGGTAGCCCGCCGCCGCCGTGGCACGGACCTCGCCGACCAGATCGTCGACCTGGGTGCGGGCCGGGCGGATGTTGACCGGCGGATCGATCAGTCCGGTGGGACGGATCACCTGCTCGACGAACACACCGCCGCTCTCGTTCAATTCCCATCCCGACGGCGTCGCCGACACCGCGACCGACTGCGGCCGCATTGCGTCCCATTCCTCGAACCGCAGCGGACGGTTGTCCATGCAGGAGGGCAGGCGGAAGCCGTATTCGGCAAGCGTCGCCTTGCGCCGGAAGTCGCCGCGGAACATGCCGCCGATCTGCGGCACGGTGACATGGCTCTCGTCCATGAACACCAGCGCGTTATCAGGCACGTATTCGAACAGGGTCGGCGGCGGCTCACCCGGCTTGCGGCCGGTGAGATAGCGCGAATAGTTTTCGATGCCGGCGCAACTGCCGGTGGCTTCCATCATCTCCAGATCGAAGGTGGTGCGCTGTTCGAGGCGCTGCGCCTCCAAGAGCCGGCCCTGGGCGTTAAGCTGGTCGAGCCGCCATTTCAGCTCGCTCTTGATGCCCTTGATGGCCTGGATCAGGGTCGGCCGCGGTGTCACATAATGCGAGTTGGAATAGATCTTGATGAATTCGAGTTCGTCGCTCTTGTGGCCGGTTAGCGGATCGAATTCCTCGATGCTTTCGATGACGTCGCCGAACAGATTGATGCGCCAGGCACGATCTTCGTAGTGCGCCGGGAAGATATCGATGGTGTCGCCGCGCACCCGGAAGGTGCCGCGGGAAAAGTCGGCGCTGGTGCGCTTGTATTGCAGCGCGACCATGTCGGCGATGATCTGCCGCTGATCGGTACGTTCACCCTTTTTCAGGGTGAACGTCATCGCGGTATAAGTTTCGACCGAGCCGATACCGTAGATGCAGGACACCGAGGCGACGATGATGACATCGTCGCGCTCCAGCAGCGAACGCGTGGCCGAATGGCGCATGCGGTCGATCTGCTCGTTGATCGAGGAATCCTTTTCGATATAGGTGTCGGTGCGCGGGACGTAAGCTTCCGGCTGGTAATAGTCGTAATATGAGACGAAATATTCGACCGCGTTGTCCGGGAAGAAGCTCTTGAACTCGCCATAGAGCTGCGCGGCCAGCGTCTTGTTCGGCGCCAGGATGATGGCCGGGCGTTGCGTCGCCTCGATCACCTGTGCCGCGGTGTAGGTCTTGCCGGACCCGGTGACGCCGAGCAGCACCTGGGTGCGCTCGTTGCGCTGGATGCCTTCGACCAGTTCCTTGATCGCCTGCGGCTGATCGCCCTTCGGGGTATATTCGGACTTGATCTGAAAGCGGACGCCGCCTTCGGATTTCTCCGGGCGCGACGGCCGATGTGGCGTCCATACGTTCAGGCTGCCATCGTCTTTGCGAAACTCGGGACGGCCGTCGCGGATCAGGCTCTCCAGCGCGTCAGCGGTCGCCGCGACGCCGAAGGCCTCCATCTTGTTGCGTGCCGGGCGGGCCAGCGTGTCGTCATCCTCGACATCGAGGCCGAGTTGTTTGGCCAGTTCCGGATCCATGGTCGGGATCGACGCGCTGGTGCCGTAATTGGCCTGCGGGGCCTCGTCGAAGCCCTGCCCCTCGCGTCGTGCACCGGACGGTTGCGGCTGCGCGCGCAATGGATTGGCCCGCGCCAGCTTGGTGTTGCGCGTCATATTCCGGTCCGGCAACGGATCGGTCGGGAGTCCGTCGGCGGCCTTGGTCGAGGCGCGGGCGCGATGCGCGGCGGCCTCGCCACCGGCGCGGCGTTCCCACGAATTCTCCGGCGGCGGTTGCAGGCCGGTTTGCGAGCCGACGCCGCTTTCGCCGCGATTGATCGCCGGATTCAGCAGCTCGGCGAGCGCAGGCCCGATCGGCTGCACATCGGGCCGGTGCGCCTTGGATTTCGGAGTCTTGTTTTTTTTGGGTTTGTCGGGGGGAGTCGCCATGGGCGGAATATGGGTCTGTTTTCCGGTCAATAAAAGACCGTTTCCGGACCCGGTAAAAAATACCTTTGTAGAGAGTCGATGCGTCACCCGGACGCGGGGCAAAGCGCCGCGAAACCGAAACCGGCGGCCGATCGCCGTCGTAGCTCGCACGGCATCGGTGCCAGTTCCACAAGGGAGATCGACATGATCTTGCGTTCGCTTTTTGCCGCGTCCGCGGCGTTACTCCTGACATCCGCGACGGCGGGTGCGGCACAAGTCGCAGCCTTGGTCGGCGGCGACACCATCGCGACAGTCGATACCGGGCAGAAGAAGGTGACGGGGACTGTCAAGGTGACCGGCATCTCCGGCGCTCTGGTTGGTATCGATGTTCGCCCCGCCGACGGCATGCTTTATGGCGTGGTCGACGACGGAACCGTGATCACCATCGCCAGTGATGGCAAGGCGACGACGAAGTCCAAGCTCGATACCATGGTGGCCAAAGGCGTTGCCGTGACGGTCGACTTCAATCCGGTCGCGGATCGGTTGCGGGTGATGGGGGCCGACGGCACCAACCTGCGCGCCAATGTCGATGACGGCAAGGTGACCAAGGACGGCGATCACAAATACGCCGATAGCGATATGCACAAGGGCGAGAAGCCCAATATCGTCGCCGGTGCTTACACAAATTCCGTGAAGGGGGCCAAGGAGACCGCCCTGTTCAATATCGATGGCACCATCGGCGGCCTGATCAAGCAGGCGCCACCGAACGACGGCGTTCTCAGTGCCGTCGGCAAGCTCGGCATCAAGGCCGAAACCGTCGCATTCGACATCTGGTCCGATGGCAACGGCAAGAATGAAGCCTGGCTGATGGCGGGAGACACGCTGCACAGCATCGACCTCGCCACCGGCAAAGCCACCGAGGCAGCAAAGATCACCGGTGTGAGCGGTTCAGTGAAGGATATTGCGATCCTGCCCGGGAGCTGATCTCAACGCGTCATAATTTGCGACGGCGCTGCGCATCCTGCGCGGCGCCGTTTGTTCGACGGGCCTGTGTTGTCTCGTGGATTTGCGCAGCGACCCAAGTCAGCATCGGCGGTCTGTTATGCGGGAACGCATATCACGTCGGCGCGAAACGATCGGCACGCCATTGACTTCGCCATGGGGATTGAGTGAACTCCGGCAAGTTCATGCAGTGGCATCTACTTTAGGATGCCGGCCAAAATCAGAAAAACGCAGGATCGTCCCATGATCGACCTTCATTACTGGCCCACGCCGAACGGCCACAAGATCACGATGTATCTTGAGGAAACCGGGCTGCCCTACAAGGTCCTCCCGGTGAACATCGGGACCGGCGACCAGTTCAAGCCGGATTTCCTGACGATCTCGCCCAACAACCGCATGCCGGCGATTGTTGACCACACGCCGAAAGATGGTGGCAAGCCGATCTCGGTGTTCGAGTCCGGTGCGATCCTCACCTATCTCGGCGAGAAGACCGGCCAATTTCTCTCCAGCGATGTGCGGGTCAAATTCGACACCCTGCAGTGGCTGTTCTGGCAGATGGGTGGCCTCGGCCCGATGGCCGGGCAGAACCATCACTTCGCGATCTATGCTCCGGAAAAGCTGCCCTATGCGATCAATCGCTATGTCAACGAGACTAACCGCCTGTATGGCGTGCTGAACAAGCGCCTGGCCGATCGTGACTTCCTCGCCGGCGATTATTCGATCGCCGACATGGCGAGTTATCCCTGGGTGGTGCCCTACGAACGCCAGGGCCAGAAGCTGGAGGATTTCCCGCATCTGAAACGCTGGTTCGAAGCGATCCGCGCGCGGCCGGCGACCGAGCGGGCCTATGCGCTGTCCAAACAGGTCAACCCGAACGCGACCACCATTCGCACTGAGGAGGAGAGGAAGATCCTGTTCGGGCAAACTGCCGCCGTCGTCAGATAAGGGGTGATCATGGCACGCAAGCTGTTCGAACTGGTCGGTGCGGATGCGGGGCGTCCGTTCAGTCCGTATTGCTGGCGCACCCGGATGGCGCTGGCGCACAAAGGCCTCGATGCCGAAACCGTGCCATGGCGCTTTACCGAAAAAAGCGCGATTGCTCCGCACAACTCCGACAAGGTGCCGGTGCTGCTGGACGGCGACACGACGGTCGCGGATTCCTGGGCGATCGCGAACTATCTTGAGGATGGTTATCCCGACCGTCCCTCGCTGTTCGGCGGCGACGGCGGCCGTGCCATGGGACGCATGCTCAACTGGTGGGGCGACGTGACGATCGTTGGCGGGATCTTCCCGCTGATCGCCGCCGACATCCACGACCATCTGCTGCCGGTCGATCAAGCCTACTTCCGCCAGACACGCGAGGCGCGTCTGGGCCGAACCCTCGAGGAGGCTGCGGCGCCGCGCGACAAAGCCGTCGAAGGTTTCCGCAAATCGCTCGATCCGTTGCGGCTGACGCTGCGGTCGCAGCCGTTCATCGGCGGCACGGCGCCGAACTATGCCGACTATATCATGTTCGGGGGCTTCCAGTGGGCGCGGGCGACCAGTCCGTTCAAACTGCTGAAACCTGATGATTCGATTTTCGACTGGCGCGAACGATTGCTCGATGCGTTCGATGGCCTTGCGCGCAAATCGCCAGGATATGAGGTCTAGCGCCGGTTTGGCTTGCGAAGGCGTTGCCGTCATAATGGGCCGACGAATCTTTGTGATCGCAGGCCATCATGACCGGATTTTCCGCCGCTGTTCCCTGGATCGGCATGGCTGCCGCCGTGCTGACAACGATTTGCTGGCTGCCGCAGGCGGTGCGGCTGATTCGCTACAAGGACACCCGCGCCATTTCGTTGTGGACCAACCTGACGTTCATCGCGGGATTGGTCTGCTGGCTGACCTACGGGATCGCGCTTGCCGACTGGCCCCTGATCGGTGCCAATGCGGTGTCGATCGTGTTCACCTCGGTCATCATCGCGATGAAGCTGCGTTACGGTTAGCGTCCGCTGCTATTCGCAAACAGTCCGGGCACAGGCAGTCCGCGCCGTCGACCGGCATCGGCAGTCGCTCCGTCTCCTCATGACACCAGCATGTCGCCGACAGGTCGCAGCCGAACGCGGTTCCGCAGCGCGCGCATGTCAGCCGGCGGGCCGGCGATGCGTCGGGAGATTGCGAACCTAACGGATTTGTCACGAACTCCACCCTGGTTCCGGCGCATCTTTCATGTCGGGTTCATCAACGAACCCCATATAGTTGGGTCATTCGATCGCCCAACGCAACGTCCGCGACGGACGGGGCGGTTCGAAAGATTGTTCGTGAGGACGCTTCAAGAGAACGTCAATGGCCCGAGATCCGCAAGCCGCCCTGGTGGCGCTCAATAGATTCGGTCTCGGGGCACGCGGTGGCGCATCCGGCGACTTTACCAGCGCGGCCTCCGATCCCCGCGGCTACGTGAAGGCGGAACTGGCAAAACCCGGCGTGGCACTGCTCGATGCGCCCGGCTTGCAGGATACGCCGGCACTGGCGAAGTTGCTGTTCGACTACCAGGACGAGGTCAAGCAGCAGCGCGATGCCGCGGCGAAGGCGGCGGTCAAGCCGGATGATGTCAAACCTGACAAGCCAATGATCGTCGCGGCGCCATCCGACAGCCCGGTCAACCCGGCTCCGATGGCCTCCCCCGACGCCATGTCGGCCGGTCCACAGGTGCAGCCCGCCAAACCAGCGCCGCAGCCGCTCAATGTTGTCCAGAAGATTTATCGCGCCGAGGCGCTGGCGCGGTTTCAGCGAGCCAGCATTGCGGAGGTCGGCTTTGTCGAGCGATTGGTGACGTTCTGGTCCAATCATTTTTGTATCTCCACCAACAAGGGTCAGCCGGCCCATATCTGGGCGGGTGCCTTTGAGCGGGAGGCGATCCGCCCGCATGTGCTGGGACGTTTCGGCGACATGCTGAAGGCGGTGGAGCAGCATCCGGCGATGCTGTTTTTCCTCGACAATCAGCAATCGGTCGGGCCGGCCTCGAAGGCGGGGCAGAATCGCAAGCGTGGCCTCAATGAAAATCTCGCGCGCGAGATCATGGAATTGCATACGCTCGGTGTAGGGGGCGGTTACACGCAGGAAGATGTGACGTCGCTAGCGCGCATCATCACCGGCTGGACCTATGCCGGCCGCGATGGCAAGCTCGGTGCGGCCGGTGCGTTCGCCTTCAACGCCAACGCGCATGAGCCGGGGCCGCAGACCTTGCTGCGCAAGAGTTATGAGGACACCGGCCTTGCCCAAGGCGAAGCGGCGCTGGCCGATATCGCGCGCCGGCCGGCGACTGCCAAATTCATCGCCACCAAATTCGTTCGGCATTTCGTGGCCGACGATCCGCCGCCCGCTCTAGTGGCGCGGCTGGCGGACGTGTTCGGCAAGACCGATGGCGACTTGAAGGCCATGGCGGTGGCGCTGCTGGAGGCCGACGCCGCCTGGCAGGCGCCGATGACCAAGATGCGCACGCCTTACGAGTATCTGATCGCGTCCGGGCGGCTGCTGGCGCGCATTCCCGAAGAGCCGGGACGCATCCTTGGTGCGCTCAGCCTGCTTGGCCAGCCGCTCTGGACCCCGGCCGGGCCGAACGGCTTTGCCGACACCAACGCGGCCTGGGCGTCGCCGGAAGGCATGAAGCTCCGGCTTGACGTGGCGGCGCAGTTCGCCTCGCGTATCGCTGATACGGTCGATGCACGCGAATTGCTCGATATCGTCGCGGGTCAAGCCGCGTCGCCGGAAACGCGGCAGACTGTGGAGCGGGCCGAATCGCGCCAGCAGGCGCTGGCGCTGCTGCTGATGTCGCCGGAATTCCAGAGGAGATGACACCAATGGAGCTGACGATGGACTGTTGTGAGAGCGCAACCCAGCGCGGCATCGCCCGCCGCTCGCTGCTGCTGGGATCGGCGACATTCGCTGCCTGGGCGTACCTGCCGAAATTCGCCCGCGCCGCCGATGGCCGTGATCCGCGCCTGGTCGTGATCATCCTGCGCGGGGCGCTCGACGGGCTTGCCACGGTGGCGCCGGTTGGCGACCCGGACTATGCCGCGCTGCACGGTTCGATCGCGCTGACATCGGACGGACCGCATGCGGCGATCGGGCTGGATTCCTTTTTCGCGCTGCATCCCGCGATGCCGGAATTCGCCCGCATGTACCGAGATAACAAGGCGGCGGTGGTGCATGCGGTGGCGACCTCCTATCGCGAACGCTCGCATTTCGACGGCCAGGACGTGCTGGAAAGCGGCTTTGCCGGGCCTGGGCGCGTGCAGTCGGGCTGGCTCAATCGGGCGATCGAGAACCTGCCGCGCGGCCAGCGGGTGACAAGCGGCCTTGCCATCGGCCCGACCACCCCGCTGGTGCTGCGCGGCGCGGCGCCGACCGTCGGCTGGGCGCCGGCCACGCTGCCGCAGGCGGCCGACGACACCGCGATGCGACTGCTCGATCTCTATCGCCATCGCGATCCGCAACTGGCGTCTTCGCTGGCCCAGGGCCTGCAGATCGAGAAGATTGCGGCGCGCGGCGACGAGGCGATGAAACCGAAGCCAGGTGTCAATGCGATGCGGATCGCCGCCAAGGGCGCGGCCAAGCTGATGGCCGCGGACGACGGTCCGCGCATTGCTGCCCTGGCCTTCGATGGCTGGGACACCCATGCCCAGGAAGGCGGCCCGGTCGGCCGTCTCGCGCAATTGCTCGGCGGGCTCGACGGGGCGTTGTCGGATTTCGAAAGCGGGCTTGGTCCGCGCTGGCGCGACACCGTGATTGTGGTGGCGACGGAATTCGGCCGTACAGCGCGTATCAACGGCACCGAGGGCACCGATCATGGGACCGGCACCGTCGCCTTGCTGGCGGGTGGCGCCGTGAAAGGTGGCCGGGTGATTTCGGATTGGCCCGGCCTGAAGGTTGCGAATCTCTATGAGAGCCGCGACCTGAAACCGACAACGGACCTGCGTGGCGTGATCAAAGGTGTGTTGCAGGATCACCTCGGCCTGAGCGAACGTGTGCTCTCGGCGTCGGTATTTCCTGACAGCGGCGCGGCGAAGCCGGTCGCGGGATTGATTGGATAACTCCCGCAACCGGCATATCGTTTCGCAAAGGTTTAGTTGCCGCGGCGCGTCGGTTGCGGCGCCTCCTGTTTCAACTTCTCCAAGGCATCAGGCATCATGCGTCCGAACATGGTGCTGAGCAGAGCGGTGGGGATCAGGCCGCCATTGTTGCCACTGTTGCTGTCCTGCCCCTGCGTGCCCGACATTAGAAACTGCGGCACCAGCGGCTGGTTGATTTTGGTCAAAGCGTCGGCGAAGCGCGAAAAATTCTGCTCCGCCAGGCGATATTCCGGCCCGCCATAGGCGTCGACCGCGAGCTTGGTGGCCTGCGCGTTTGCGGTGCCGATTGCCAGTGCCTTGTCAGCCTTGCCCTGGCCTTCCAGCCGCGCGCGCTCACCGGCCGCGGCAGCCGTCACCTTCACGGTCTCGGCATCTTTCAGCGCACGCGCCAGTGCGGCGGCGCCCTCGTTCTCGTGCACTTTCACCTGAATCAACGACTGGGTCAGCGCGATCTGCGCGGCCGAGGTCGCTTTCGCCTCGTTCAACGTGCGTTCCTGCACGGCCGCCTTCTCCTGCTCCTGGAAGGTCGTCACCTGCTCGCGCGCCACCTGGCGCGAGCGCAACTGGATCAGGATGTTCTCGATGGTCTGGTCGCCGGCCGGCGCGCGCGGCGTGCCGATCAGCACCTCCTGCAGTTCGAGCGAGTAGGCCTCGAACCGCATTTTCATTTCGCTGCCCGATTCCTCCTGGATCGCCGCGCGGTTCTGCAACAGTTCGATCAGTGTCATCTTCTGCGCGATGTTCTTGAAGAAAGCGCTGACCATCGGATCGAGTGTCTGCTCGACCAGTTTCTTCACGTCACCGAAGCGCTGGATGATCATCGGCGCTTTCTTGTAGTCGATGTGCATGACCACCGAGAGCGGCAGTGTCGGCTCGAACGCGTCCTTGGTGATCAGCGAGATTTCCGACAGGTTTTCGTCGAGCTTCAGCGCGCCGACTTCACCCCGCACCCATTTGAGAATGAAGTTGACGGTGGGAATGATCTCGATCTTGCCGGCATAGGTGTTGAAGGCATATTTGCCGGGCAGCAGCGGGTCGCGCCAGACGCCGCGGCTGCCGTTCATCACGAGTTCGCCATGGCGATATTGCTCGCCGGAGACGTCGGCGGTTTTCGGCCCGGTATAGAAGATCACGACGCCGACATTGCCGACCGGGATCACGGTCTTGTAGACGGCCTCGACGGTTGCGAACAGGCGATTAAGATACCAGGTGCCTTCGACGATGACCTGCAGCTGGCGGCCGCGATAGCCGCCCGCCTTCAGGAATTTTTCCGGTTCCTGGAAGTTGTTGTGGAAGGTGGTGAGATCACTCCGGTTGGTCCCGACCTCCGGCGCGATGATTTCACCCGACGGCAGCGAGGGGCCGTCATGGATGGTCACGATGCCGACGAGATCGTGGTCGGCGGCGAGCATCACAGGGATGAAGCCGTCGCGCTCCGCAATGGTCTGCTTCATGCTGTCGAGCACATCCTGTTCCTGCGCGCTCAACGCGTGGCCATAGACCCGCTCATCGGTGATGATGGCGAACTGCGTGGTGTTGATCGCATAGGTGCCCTCGCGCAGAATTTTGCGCTGCGGACCCTTCTGGCCGCCGCCGAGGAGAAATTTCCGCGCATCCTGAAAGTCCGATTTGTCTTCGGTGTCGTTGGCGGCAAGCACCTGAGACGCTTCAAGCGGTTCACCATCGCGCGCGAACACATAGGCGATCTTGCCTTGTCCGACGGTGACCAGGTCGGATGTGTGGATTCGATAGGTGAACGGGAAAAAGACGTGGATGCCGCCGCGCAGGATCTCGGGTTCGAAGCCAGCCTCGCCGTTCAGCGCAATGAAGCCCGATGTGATCGAGCCCTTCATCGCCCATAGCTTCTCCACGATCCCGACCTGAGTGTTCGAGATGTAGCGAAAGATGTTGGCGACACGCAGCAGGACGAGGACGGCGGCAAGCGCCGCGATCCAGGCGACGGCAGGGAAGACCTCCGTCGACATGACGGTTGCCAGAAGGCCATTGATGTCCATGGGTGATACTCCGGTGGAGTGAAGTCTGCGCGCGTGCGAATGCACGCGGCGTCATCGCCGTTGCCGGCGGTGATCAGTCGAAGTCCGTTCGCGGGGCCGCAGTCAGCCGTCGGCGCTGTTATGTCGGCGCGAAAAACGCGATGGATTTCGGAGGTGTGAGGGAAGCTCGCGCTTGTGTGTAACGCAACTCTTTGCACTGCCGATGCGTCAGCCGGCTTGCGCCTGTGTCGTTCGCAGTACGGGGAGGGCGTCTGGTGACCAGTGTGGTCATGACACTAACAATGAATAATCAATCGTGCGGTGGTCTGCGATGGATTAGTGCGGCGAGACCACGTATGCCGAAACGCAATCAATACACAGCAAGGTGTGGTGCTCCCGCCATTGCAAATCAACGCGACAAAATCGTAAGGGTGCTGTGCGCCGGACGCATGGGGGCCGGCTTATCACAGCCATTTGATTGGCTTTGCGGTAAGGGCGATCTTCAACGCAGGACGGCATCACATGAGAAAGCCGCGTTTCGGCCCAACCGAAAACGCGGCTCCGTTAATGCTGTCAGCTCGATGTCAGGCGCTCGTGATCTTATCGATCCCGGCCAGATCGTCGGCAGTCAGCTTCCACGCGATCGCCTTGACGTTCTGCTCGACCTGCTCGACAGAGGTCGCACCGGCGATCACGCTCGAGACCTGCGGGCGTGCGGCCAGCCATGAGAACGCCAGTTCGAGCAAAGTGTGGCTGCGCTCTTTGGCAAACGTGCTGAGCGCTTTGGTCACGGCAAGGTTGCGGTCATTGACATACTTGTCGCGCAGATAATCGACCTTTGCGAGCCGCGTACCGTCGGGGATTTTCCCGTCGGCGTATTTGCCGGTCAACAGCCCGTTGGCCAGTGGGAAGAACGGCAGCAGGCCCATGTTGTAGGCTTGGGCTGCGGGCAGCAGATCCGCTTCGATGCCGCGCACCAGCAGGCTGTATTCGTCCTGGCAGGACACGAACGCATGTGTGCCGAGGCTTTTGGCGATTAACTGCGCTTCGGCGACGCGCCAAGCCGGGAAATTGGAGCAGCCGACGTAACGCACCTTGCCTTGCCGGACCAAATCGTCGAGCGCGCGCAGAGTTTCCTCGATCGGCGTACGCGGATCGTAATCATGCTGCTGATAGAGATCGATGTAGTCGGTCTTCAGTCGCTTCAGGCTGGCTTCGACAGCGGATATGATGTAGCGGCGCGAGGCGCCCTGCTTCTCGCCACTGTCGTCCATGGCCTTGCTGAACTTGGTGGCCAGCACGATGTCCTTGCGGCGGTCGCCGAGCACGTCGCCCATCACCGTCTCCGAACCGCCGCGTCCGGCATAGATGTCGGCGGTGTCGAACAGCGTGACGCCGAGGTCAATCGCCTTGTGGATCACCTTGCGGGAGGTCTCGGCGTCGGTGCGCTGGCCGAAATTGTTGCAACCGATGCCGACGGCGGAGACACGCAGGCCGGAGCCGCCGAGATTACGAATGTCCATGATGGGGTCCTGAAGAAGAGGCGTGGGAGCGGTGTCCCGTACTCTGATCGCTGCGGCCGGTTCTCGCAAGTCGCATGATGGTGACGCGCAGGGGACGTCAGGCCATGCCCGGCACGGCGGTCGCTGCCTCCGGGAGATCGGCGGCGGGTTTCGGCGGCGGATAACGCAGGGCGGCTGATGTCATCTGCCGCACGGATGCCTCCGCGGCGCGGGCGATCTGCTTGCGATCGGCGCTCATGTCATAGGCGACTGGGGCCCCCCAGCTCACCGTGACGTCGACCGCGCCTGACAGCAGCACCCCCAAAATATGGGGCATCAGGTCGGCGTCGCCGTACCAGGCGAGCTTGTCGCGCAGCGCCCGGCCGGTCGGCACCCCGCCGATGCCGACATAGGCCAGCGACAGCGGCTGCACCATGATGCTGGAATGGTGGGTCTCGTCACCGAGCGCATGATGCACCGATCCGACCAGCGCGGAGCGGAATGGGAGAATACGGTTGCCGTTGCTCGAGGTGCCTTCCGCGAACAGTACGACGGTGTCGCCATCGCTCAGGCGGTTGCCCATCTCGCGGGCGACTTGGCCGGTCTTGTGACGGCGCTCGCGTTCGATGAAAATCGTGCGCTGAAGTTTGGCGAGCCATCCGAACACCGGCCAGCCCGCGACTTCGTGCTTGGCGACGAACACCACCGGCGCGACCGCGGTGATGACGATGATGTCGAGCCATGAGACGTGATTGGAGAGGATCAGCAACGGCTGGTCGCTGGAACGCTGTCCGATCTGTTGGATGCGAATGCCGATGATCGCGCTGACGGCGCGATGAAACAGGTGGGGCACGATGCGCTGCAGTCGAGAATTGAACAGAATTCCGGCGAGCTGAAACGGCAGCAGCACGAGCGTCAGCAGCAGCAGGGTCAGAACGGTCAGGACAACACGGATCATCGGGGCGATTCGTCAAAGCCGGCTCTAAGGGTTTTCCTACGACGTGATTATCGGGTTGCGACCAAAAACACGAGTGCAAAAAGCGGGGTGACGGAAGGCGGCGCAACCAGCAAAAAAAACGGCCCCGGCCAGACGCGGCGACTGGCGGGGGCCGCTCAAAGCATTTGTCCGGCGGGTCGGAGTTCGGGGTGCCGTGAAATGCTCGACTCTCAGATTGAGCGCGTACCCTGATTGCAAAAGCGCGTGATTGTAGAAGCGCCTTGGCTCGTGCCGGATACGCACTGGCACGCCTGATCAGCGACGGGGGGTAGACCAGCGTCCAGACAAAAGGCTAGCCCGGTTTTGTTGTGCATTTATGACGCCGACATCCGCGATACGCGGACGAGAAAATGCCGATTTTTTCTGCGCGGGCAAAAAGATACGACTGCTGCCGGATTTGTTTCCGGTTGCGATCGGATCGCAGTTGTCCACAGCACTATTCGGCCGCACCCAGTGTCCTCGCTGCATGTCGCATCATCCAGTCGGCATTGCCGCGCCCGGCCCGCTGTGCCAGCAGCATGTCCCGGTCGGCGGGATTGTCGCTGCGCCGGATCAGATCGGTGATCGGCATGTAGGTCAGCATCCGGCCTCCGTCAGGCAGTGCTGCGCAGCGGAAACGCAATACCTGGCCATCAGTCAGCTTGAGGTCGATCGGCGTCGGATCGCCGCTGCGGACCTGGGCGATGCGCGTCGAGATGTAGGAGCCGAGTTCGGCTTCAGGCATCTCGTAGGCATGGATATCGCGGCCGTGATACATCAGGGCTACGAATGGAGGCTTGTTCCGTGCCTGCTGTTCGCTCAGCCTGAACATCTCCCGAAAAGCACGGTTGATGAACTGGGCGCGGGTGTCGGTGTCGAGCAGCACGACGCCGATATCCATCTCGTCGAGCGCGCCGGACAATTGTTCGAGCCTCATGCGCCGCTCGCGCTCGCGCGCGATGGCGCCGGTGAGTTTTGATTGCATGAGACCGATGATCGACGCGATGGCCGGGGCGGCGACGCAGACGACGATCAACCTCGCGAACTGCGGGCCGGCCAGCGGCGGTGCGTCCGACGGCATCAGAAGCAGCGCAGTGAACAGAATGGAGATAGCGGCGCTTGCGAGGCCGGAGCCTATTCCGCCAACCGCCGCCGACAGCGCCACCGCACCGATGCACAACGCCGCTGCCTCGGGGACGGCAACGACCCACCGGTCGATAACGAATATTGCGACCGCTAGTGCGGCCGCCGCAAAAGGTCCCGATACCGTTCGCCAGTCCAAGCGCATGGAACTCACCGTTCGCGCTCAGATTAGCCCTGTGAATGTTGCGTGTCTGTTGTGGTAGCATCGTGTTTTCGCCGTCGGCGCTAACGAAGTTCTAAGGCGAATGTCGCGGATTTCACCAAATTTGAATCAAGGATCGCGCTTCAAGGTCGCGATATCTGGAATCGAGACGTTCCAGAACAGGGGCGGGTGCGTTCGCGTGCACCATCGTCGTGCGATTGATATCCGGGGGAGGTTATGCATTCGATCGGTGGGCCGGCTTTATGCCGATCGCCGCCGGTACTCGTCTCATGCCCAATGCGTGGAAAGCGGTAACAGGGCGCTTGGCCGTTCCGGCTATTTTGGCGCCGGCATCACGCGCAGAATGCGGCCGGCCTGGGTGTCGGTCAAAAGCCACAGCGCGCCGTCCGGTCCTTGCCGAACGTCGCGAATGCGTTCGTTGAGGTTTTGCAGCAGACGTTCCTCGCCGGTGACCTTGTTGCCGTTGAGCGTCAGGCGTACCAGCATCTGGCCGGCGAGCGCGCCGGTGAACAGGCTACCTTTCCAGGACGGAAAACTCGCCCCCGTATAGAACGTCATGCCCGAGGGAGCGATCGACGGCACCCAGTATTTGACCGGCTGCTCCATGCCGTCCTTGGCAGTGCTGTCGTGAATTTTCGCGCCGCTGTAGTCGATGCCGTAACCGATCACCGGCCAGCCGTAGTTCTTGCCTTTGCCGATGATGTTGACTTCGTCACCGCCGCGCGGGCCGTGCTCGATTTCCCAGAGATCGCCGGTGGCAGGGTTGATGGCGAGGCCCTGTTCGTTGCGATGGCCGTAGCTCCAGATTTCGGGCCTCGCATCGCTGCGCCCGACGAATGGATTGTCGCTCGGTGCCGCGCCGTCCGGCGTGATGCGGATCAGCTTGCCGAGATGATTGCCGAGGTTCTGCGCTTCGTTGCGTGGGCTGAAATGCTCGCCGAGGGTAACGAACAGGTTGCCGTCGGACCCCTGCGCGATGCGACAGCCATAGTGGTTGCCGGAGGAGAGCGGACCGTCCTGGCGGAAGATCACCTTCACGTCGGCCAGGCGCGGCGAGGCGCCGTCGGCAAGCGTGGCGCGCGCGACCGCGGTGCGGCCGCCACCAGCCACGCGCTCGGCATAGCAGAAATAGATTGTGCGGTTGTCGGCGAACGATCTGTCGGTGATGACGTCGAGCAGGCCGCCCTGACCGGAGGCCCAGACGTCGGGGACGCCGACGAGCGGCGGCGACAGTTTGCCGTCACGCGTGACGATGCGCATGCGTCCGGGACGCTCGGTGACCAGCATGCGGTTGTCAGGCAGGAAGGCGAGCGCCCAGGGGTGCATCAGGCCGCTGGCGATGGTTTCGACCTCGAGCGGCCCGGCGGACGATCCGAACGATGGATTATCACCGCGCGTGCCGGTGGCGATTACCAAACTGGTGGTGAGCACGATCGCAAGCGTCAGCGATGCAGTCACGAGAACAATGGGCGTTTTCATCGGGCGTCTCTGGTATGAGGCGGATGGCTTCGCCGCCTAAGCGAATGACCGCTGATGCAATGGTGCAACGTGCAAAATGGCGCCTGCCGCGCTCACATGGGCATCGCGGCGACCATCCGGATCGACAGCATGGTGAGCGTGACGATCAGGCACAGCGACAGCGATCCGATCGCGAGCGAAGCCGCGATGGTGTTTTTCAGGCGAGAAGCAGCAAGTGCGGCACGGTCTCCAAAACCGTGGCCTGCACTCCGCGACCGGGTCATGGTCGTTCGTCCATGGTTAAAACATGTTGCGACATACGCGCTGCGGGCGAATCACCGCATCGCCGGAATCTGGCAAAAAGCACCGTCAAGATTGCGGCCGTCCGCGCGGCGGAAATGGCGAAATCGAGGCGAAAAACCGGCGAAATTTCAGTTGCCCCCGCTGATCCCACACTTCATTCCGCGGGGACGCCGGTCTCGTCTTCGGGCACCTCGGTCGGGGCCCAGTCCATCGCCACGAACCGGGGCTCCTGCTCGATGCGCGTGAGCCAGGCGCGAACCGCAGGGAAGCCGGACAGGTCGTAGTCGCATTGGTCGGCGACGTGAGTGTAGCCATACAGCGCGATGTCCGCCACCGTGAGCTGACCGGCGGCGAAATAGTCGCGAGTCTGCAGATGATTCTCCATCACCTGCAGCGCGCGATAGCCGCGCTCCATCCAGTCTTCCAGCGAATAGGCATGCAGTTCACGGCCGCCCTTGACCAGCGACAGCCAGAAATAGGCCGCGCCAATGTTCGGCTCGAGTGCGTGCTGCTCGAAGAACATCCACTGCATCGCATCGGCGCGATCGAGCCGGCTTTCCGGCGCCAGCGAAGTCCCGATTGCGACATACCAGAGGATGGCGTTGGACTCAGCGAGATAGCGACCGTCGGCCACTTCCAGAAGCGGCACCTGCCCGTTGGGATTCTTTGCAAGGAATTCGGGGGTGCGGCTTTCGCCCTTCAGGATGTCGATTTCGATCGCATGATACGGCGCGTTCATCAACGCCAGCGCAAGGCGAACCTTGTAGCTGTTGCCTGAGCGCTGCATCGTATAAAGTTTGTACATCGATCGTCGTCCGGTATGCACGACCGTTCTCCCGCTGCGCACCAAGAATGGTGTCTGCGATGCCGTGCTGCAACCCCCTCGATTTTGAAAAAGTCAAAGTGCAGTGCAGCATGCCACAGGCGCAGCAGAACATGCTGGCATCATCAATACTGGCAAAATCAGGATCTTCGGAACAAGGCCCACAGAACCAGTGTCCCGCGACTCACACGCGCGCGAGGCGATGGTTGAAAATGCTCACGCCACCGATATCGGTGACCGCACGCCGCAGTGTCAGCACATACAGCGCCATCACGACGATGAGCCCGAGCGGGATGCCGGTAACCCCGGCCACGCTGCGCGTGATCAGGGGCACGGTCCAGACTGCGGCGAGCAGGCTGATCTCGTAGTCGCGGAAGCCGTGCGTCAGTCCGTGGCGGACGAAGAATGCGATCGACACCGCCAGCACGACGAGGTCGTAGTCGAGCACATATGGTGTGGCCAGGAGGCACGCCGTCGCCAGCGCTGAAGCCTTGAGTTCGCGCCCGGCGTCACTGCGCCACAGCCACGCGAGACTTGCCGCGAGTGCCAGCGCGAGCGCGGACTGAACCGCATACGCCACCGGAAGGCTGGCACCCCACATCCGTGTCGCCGAAAAGATCGACTGGATTTTCTCCCAACCGGTGCCGCCCTGTTCGAGCACCACCTGTTGCGTGAACGTCATCGACGCGAAAAAGGCCTGCCAGACGCCGGCGCCGAACACCGCGAAGGTCATGGCGATCAGCGCGCCGACGGTGGCTGCGGCCGCCGCGATTGTAGTCCAGCGTCCACTGACCAGCAGCACCAGTGGGATCAACACGCCGAATTGCGGCTTGTAGGCCAGGAGGCCGATCAGCAGGCCGGCGAGCGCTGGCCGGCGATCGAGCAAATGGAGTCCTGCGCCGAGCAGTGCCGCCGTCATGAATCCGTTCTGGCCGTGCCCGATGTTGACGAGAACAGCGGGGAAGGCGAGCGCCGCAAGCCCGATGTCAAAGGCGATGCTGCGGTTCGGCAGGATCGCACGGATCGTTGCGAGGTAGGCGAGCCCGCTGGTGGCGAGCCATAGGGCAAGTCCCCATGCATAGGGCATGGTCGCAACCAGAGCGGCCACCACGAAGAAGAACGGTGGATAGTGCCAGCCGAAAAACGGCACCTCGCGCCCCCCGAACACCGCCCGTTCAGCGGCGTACTGGCGCGGTGGGTCGTAGGCGTCCGCGGCCTGGCCGCTCAGGGTCAGCACGCCGGCGGCATAGACATTCGAGAAATCGGTCCCCAGCGGCTTGCCGTTGCGGTCGATCCCGTGATCCGACAGCGCCACCCAGGCCAGCAGCCCCGCCAGCGTCATGCCGAGCAGCAGCAGGCTATAGCCGCACACTCGCGCCGGGGTAAGCCAGCCGCCGCTCCGCAGCGATTGCCAAAAATGAGCCATTTACCTGCAAAAATTGACGAATGTTGCGCGGAGGGTAGCGGACCCGTCTTTAAGGTTTCCTTAGTCCGGCCGGCATTTCCGCATCTTTTCGGCGAAGCTTCTTGCGGTGCTGGAACGCGGGCTTTAGGGTACGACCCTGCCCACAAAATCCGACTCGCACGCGTTCCCGCTCGCGGTCGTTCGCAAGGAGAAAACGATGTCTTTCCTGTCTGCCTCGCTCGCCCGTGTGAAGCCGTCCGCGACCATCGCGGTCACGGATAAAGCGCGGCAGCTGAAAGCGGCGGGGAGGAACGTTATCGGCCTCGGCGCCGGCGAACCGGATTTCGATACTCCGGCCAATATCAAGCTGGCGGCGATCCACGCCATCGAGGCCGGCAGGACCAAGTATACGGCTGTCGACGGCATTCCCGAGCTGAAGGAGGCGATCATCGCCAAGTTCCAGCGCGAGAATGGCCTGACCTACAAGCCGAACCAGATCACGGTCGGCACCGGCGGCAAGCAGGTGCTCTACAACGCGCTGATGGCGACCCTCAATCCGGGGGATGAAGTCATCATCCCGGCGCCGTACTGGGTGAGCTATCCGGAAATGGTGGCGCTGGCTGGCGGTGAATCCGTGCCGGTGGTCTGCACGGCGGAGCATGGCTTCAAGCTGCAGGCGGCCGATCTCGAGCGTGCCATCACCCCGAAGACCAAGTGGATCATCCTCAACTCGCCGTCAAACCCGACCGGCGCGGCCTACAGCCATGCCGAGCTGAAAGCGCTCACCGACGTTCTGGTCCGCCATCCGCAGGTCTGGGTCATGACCGACGATATGTACGAGCACCTGGTCTATGACGACTTCAAGTTCGCCACGCCGGCGCAGGTCGAACCGAAACTGTTCGACCGTACGCTGACGGTGAACGGCGTCTCCAAGGCCTATTGCATGACCGGCTGGCGTATCGGCTATGCGGGCGGTCCGCAGCCCCTGATCGCCGCCATGGCCACCATCCAGTCGCAATCGACGTCGAATCCGTCGTCGATCGCGCAGTGGGCCGCCGTGGAGGCCCTCAATGGACCGCAGGAGTTCATCCCCGCGAACAACAAGGTGTTCAAGGAACGCCGTGATCTCGTGGTGTCGATGCTGAACCAGGCGAACGGCATCAACTGCCCACGTCCGGAGGGTGCATTCTACGTCTACCCGTCCTGTGCCGGCACCATTGGCAAGACCGCACCATCCGGCAAAAAGCTCGAGACCGATGAAGATTTCGTGACTGAGCTGCTGGAGACCGAGGGGGTTGCGGTGGTGCAGGGGTCGGCGTTCGGCCTCGGACCGGCGTTTCGCATCTCTTACGCCACCAAAACCTCGGATCTCGAAGACGCCTGCAAGCGGATCCAGCGTTTCTGCGGCAATCTTCGGTAACCGTTTAGATCGGTTCTGTGTTGCCCGTTAGCGACTATCGCGGCTTTTTTTAGAAAGCGCCATGTTTTTGACACGGCGCTTGTCTCATCGTCTGCCGCGTTCAAAAAATCTTTCCTCCGGAGTCAAACATCATGCGTCTACCTGCCCTCATCGGCATCGCCACCGCGACGCTCATCGCGTCATTCGCATCCGCCAATGCCCAGCAGGTTCAGGCTGGCATTCTCGAGTGCCAGGGCGGTCAGAACGTCGGTTTCGTCGTTGGTTCGGCCACCGAGCTGCAGTGCATTTTCCGCAGCAACGACGGCCGCTCGGCCGAGCCCTATATCGCCAGCGTTCATCGCTACGGCCTTGACCTCGGTGTCACCCAGCAGACCGGCCTTGCCTGGGCCGTGAACGCCCCGACCTATCGCGTCGGACGTGGCGCGCTTGCCGGACAGTATGGCGGCATCGGCGCCAACGCGACGGTCGGTGTCGGCATCGGTGCCAACCTTCTGGTCGGCGGTTCGGCCAACGCCTACTCGCTGCAGCCGCTTAGCCTGCAGGGCCAGACCGGTCTTGCTGCCGTCGCCGGCATTGTCGACGTCCAGCTGCGCCCGGCCGATCTCGGTCCGAAGCGCCGCGCTCACCGTCGCCATCGTCATCATCACTAAGACGACGGAGCCGGACTGACAGGTCCAGGCTCTCGTTGACAGCTCAAAAGGCCCGCAACTGCGGGCCTTTTTTGTTGGGCGTGTGTGGCCGCGGCGTCATTGAACATTGCGCCCTGCTATGGACTAATGACACCGGTTCGAAGTGCCTTACGCGCGCCCCCCGCGCTTTTGCCGCCTTTGCTGTTCGTCGTCTTCTTCCGTCATGTCCGTCCGTCGCCCTTGCGACCCAGCTGGAGATTACCCATGCGCCGCCTGTCTGCACTCCTCGGAGTTGCCGCCATCACACTTGCAGCGTCGTTCACGCTTGCTCATGCCCAGCAAGGCCGCGTTCAGGTCGGCGTGCTCGAGTGCCGCGGCGGCTCGAGCCTCGGCTTCATCGTCGGCTCGGTCACCAACCTGTCCTGCGTGTTCAACGCCGACGGCCGGGCGCCGGATTATTATGTGGCGCAGATCCGCAAGATCGGCCTCGACCTCGGCATTACCGAGCAGAGCGCGCTGGCCTGGGCAGTGTTCGCCCCCACCAACCGGATCGGTCCCGGCGATCTCTCCGGCGGCTACGGCGGCGTGCAGGGCAGCGCTACGGTCGGCGTCGGTGTCGGCGGCAACGCGTTGATCGGTGGTTCAACGAATTCGTTCGCGTTGCAGCCGCTCAGCCTGCAGGGTCAGGTTGGCATCAGCATCGCGGCGGGCGTTGCCGAGCTGACCCTGCGTCCGGGACGCTGAATCCAGACAATTTGACGTGATCTGACCTGAGGCGGCCGATACGAATTTCGTATCGGCCGTTTGTCTTGCGCCGACGTGGCAGACGGCAGCTCCTTTGACGGTCGGCTGGCGTCATGTTGCAGAGCCGCAAGTTTCGTCCTTGCCAACCGGGCGGACCCCTGAGACGATCCCCGTCGCCGACCCAATCATGGGCCGAGCTCCAGTCAGGAGGCGGCAATGGGACACGAAGTCTCAAAGGGACTTGATGTCAGAAGTCCCCGAGGTCCACGGTGCATTGCGCTCGTGGGCCCATTCCAAAGCGGTAAGACCACCCTTCTCGAGGCTATCCTCGCGCGCACAGGCGCAATCCCCAAACCAGGCACCGTCGAAGCAGGCACCACTTTCGGAGATTCATCCCCGGAGGCGCGCAGCCATCGCATGAGCGTCGGGCTGACCGCAGCCACCACGACCTTCATGGGCGATACCTATACCTTCATCGACTGCCCGGGATCAGTGGAGTTCATCCACGACATGCGTACGGCGCTGCCGGCGGTCGATGCCGCGGTGGTGGTCTGCGAGGCCGACCAGCGCAAGCTGCCGCAGCTTCAGATCATCATGCGCGAGCTGGAAGACCTCGGCATTCCGCGCTTTCTGTTTCTGAACAAGATCGACAAGGCGGATCAGCGGGTGCGCGAGACGCTGGCCACGCTGCAGCCGGCCTCGCGGGTGCCGCTGGTGCTGCGGCAGATTCCGATCTGGACCGACAATATTATCGCCGGCTTCGTCGACCTCGCGCTGGAGCGCGCCTTCGTTTACCGCGAGCACATGCCCTCCGAGGTGGTGGCGCTGGAAGGCAGCGATCTCGATCGCGAAAAGGAAGCCCGCTTCACCATGCTTGAAAAGCTGGCCGATCACGACGACCGGTTGATGGAGCAATTGCTGGAAGATATTCCGCCGCCGCGCGATGCCGTGTTCGACGATCTGGCGAAGGAGTTGCGCGACGGGCAGATTTGTCCGGTGCTGCTGGGGTCGGCGACACGCGAGAACGGCGTGCTGCGGTTGATGAAGGCGCTGCGGCATGAATGCCCGGGCGTGGCGGAGACAGCGAAGCGCCTTGGAGCCGCTGCGACAGGCAAGGACGCGATCGCTTACGTGATGAAGACGGCGCATCTGCAGCATGGCGGCAAGCTGTCGCTTAGCCGGGTGCTGGCCGGGCACATGGAGGAGGGGGCCACCGTGCAATCGTCGGATGGCCGTTCCGGTCGCGTCTCCGGCATGTCGGCGGCCTCCGCGGCGAGCGATACCAAACGCACGTCGGCCGATGCGGGCGACGTGATCGCGCTCGGCAAGCTCGACCAGATCAAGACCGGCGATACGATTTCGTCGGGCAAGACCGCGCCGGCGTCATTGATCGAGATCGCGTCATTGTCTCCGGTGCTCGCGATCGCGCTTGCTGCAGTCGACCGCAAGGACGACGTCAAGCTCGGCCAGGCGCTGACGCGGTTGTATGAGGAGGACCCGTCGCTGACCGTTATTCACGATCCGCTGACCCATGAGATGGTCGTGTGGGGACAGGGCGAGATGCATCTGCGGGTGGCGCTGGAGCGGTTGCGCGATCGCTTCGGCGTCAACGTCAAGCAGCATCCGCCCGGCGTCGGTTATCAGGAAACCATCCGCAAGCCGATCACCCAGCGCGGCCGTCACAAGAAGCAGTCCGGTGGCCACGGCCAGTTCGGCGACGTAGTGCTCGAGATCAAGCCACTGCCACGTAGCACCGGCTTCACCTTCACCGAGAAAGTGGTCGGCGGCGCGGTGCCCCGCAACTACATTGGGGCGGTGGAGGAGGGCGTCAAGGACGCGCTGTTGCGAGGCCCGCTCGGCTTCCCGGTGATCGATATCGCCGTCACCCTCACTGACGGCTCCTATCACAGTGTCGACTCGTCCGATCTGGCGTTTCGCACGGCGGCGCGCACCGGCATGAGCGAAGCGCTGCCGCAGTGCCAGCCGGTGCTGCTGGAGCCGATCTATGTGGTCGAGATCGTCTGTCCGACCGATGCGACGGCGAAAATCAACGCCATCCTGTCGGGGCGGCGCGGACAGATCCTGTCGTTTGACACCCGCGAAAACTGGTCCGGATGGGATGCGGTCCGGGCGATGATGCCCGAAGCCGAGATCGGCGACCTGATTGTCGAGCTGCGGTCGGCCACCGCTGGCGCCGGTGGTTTTACCCGTCGGTTCGATCACATGGCGGAGGTCACCGGCCGCGCCGCGGACCAGATCATCGCGGCACATCGTTCCGCGGCGGCCTGACCAGACGCCGATTTGGAAGCCTAAAGGGGCGCTGTTCGCAGCGCCCCTTTTTCTACGAAGAATCTTTTCGACTAAATATCCATTGTATTTATGGTATAAATGATGTTTTATGCACCATAATTAAACGTTTGGAATTGACATGATCACTCCCGCTCAGATGCGCGCGGCGCGTGCGTTGCTCGGTATCGACCAGCGGCAACTCGCGGAGATGTCCGGCGTGTCGCTGCCGACGATCCAGCGCATGGAGGCGAGCGACGGCACGGTGCGCGGTGTGATCGATACCTTGATGAAAGTCGTCGAAGCCTTCGACCGCGCCGGGATCGAGCTGATCGGCGATAACGCGCAAAGCACCGAGGGGGGGCGCGGCGTGCGTTTCAAACATGCAAAGCCTCCAGATTTGCGCTGACTGAAAACCGGCGGCTGCAACGGTCGCCGATCCTGCAAAGGCAACTCACGCGGCAGGAAAGGACGACAATGGCCGCCACTGCTCTGCAACCCACCTTTGTCGATCTGTTCACCCCGAAGCTCGTCACCGTGCTGCGCGAGAACTATCGGCTGCGGGATTTTCGCGCCGACGTTGTCGCCGGCCTGACGGTCGCGATCGTCGCGCTGCCGCTGTCGATGGCGATCGCGATTGCATCGGGCGTCACGCCGGATCGCGGACTCTATACCGCCATTGTCGGCGGCTTCGTTGTCTCGCTGCTCGGCGGCAGCCGGTTTCAAATCGGCGGTCCGGCCGGCGCGTTCATCGTGCTGGTGGCGGCAACCGTCCATCTGCATGGCATCGATGGCCTGATCCTCGCCACCATGCTCGCGGGCCTCATTCTGCTGGCCGCCGGTTTCCTGCAGGTCGGCACCTTCATCAAATACATTCCCTATCCGGTCACGGTCGGGTTCACCGCTGGCATCGCCGTCATCATCTTCGCCAGTCAGATCAAGGATCTTCTCGGGTTTACGCTTGCCGGCGCCGAACCCGGCGCGCTGTTGCCGAAGCTGCAGGCGCTGGCTTTGGCATGGCCGACCGTGAGTCCGTTCGCCGTGCTGTTGTCGGCGCTGGCGATCGGAACCATTGTCGCGATTCGAATCTGGCGGCCGCACTGGCCGGGACTTCTCATCGCGGTTGGCCTCGTGACGGTTGTTGCGTGGGCCTGCAATCTTCCAGTGGAAACCATCGGGACCCGCTTCGGCGGCATCCCGCGCGGGCTTCCGGCACCGCAACTGCCAGCCATCACGCTCGCCAAGATCATCGAGGTTCTGCCGTCGGCGTTGTCGTTCGCGCTGCTCGGCAGCATCGAAAGCCTGCTGTCGGCCGTCGTTGCCGACAGCATGACGGGGCGCCGCCATCGCTCCAACTGCGAACTGGTCGCCCAGGGCGCCGCCAACATGGCCTCCGCGCTGTTTGGCGGCATTTGCGTCACCGGCACCATTGCTCGCACCGCGACCAATGTCCGATCCGGCGCACGCGGGCCGCTCTCTGGGATTCTGCATTCGGTCTTCCTGTTGCTGTTCATGCTGCTGGCCGCGCCACTGGCGAGTTACATTCCGCTTGCCGCACTCGCCGGCGTATTGGCGACGGTGGCCTGGAACATGGCCGAGCGGCACGCGTTCGCAACTCTGGTGCGCGCGTCACGCAGCGATGCGATCGTCGTTCTGGCAACCTTCCTGCTGACTGTGTTTCGTGATCTGACGGAAGGTATTCTTGCCGGCTTTGGCCTCAGTTCGCTGCTGTTCCTGCATCGCATGGCTCACACCGTTGACGTCATGAATGTGCCGCTCTTGTTGAATGAGGATCACTCCGACGCCGCGGGCGGAAAAGCGCGGGTGCCTTACGACGCGACACTCGCGACCGATCCCGATGTGGTGGTGTATCGCATTTCCGGGGCCTTCTTTTTTGGCGCGACGGCGACCGTTGCCGATGCGCTGGAACGGATCGCCGAACATCCGAAAGCCTATGTGATCGATCTGTCGGCGGTGCCGCTGCTGGATTCGAGCGCCGCAGCAACGCTCGGAGGCTTTGTGCGCAAGGCGGCGGGCAGGAATGTGCGTGTCTACGTGACCGGGGCGCGGGCCCCGGTGCGACATACGCTGCTGCTTCATGGGGTTCGCCAACCGCAGGTCCGTTTCATGACCAGCATTGCTGCGGCGGTCGCGCTGGCACACGCCAATATTGGCGCGGTCTCACCGCCGGCGACGGCCGATGCCGCCAATATCGATCGGTCCGGCTCCGACCCTGCCTGATTGACTCCATCCGGCCTGACGTGGTTTGACCCAGAAAGCGGGCGGGTGAACACGCCCCAAACCAGAAATCATCGGGCAAGATTATCGGGCAAGACTACTAGGATCGGGTCGAACCATGTCTCTCACACTGGCGCAAGCCGCAAAGATCATTGAAGCCGCGCTGCACAAGGCGCGTGAGCTGAAACTGAAGCCGGTCGGCGTTGCCGTGCTCGATGCGCGCGGTGTGCTGGTAGCGTTCTCCGGAGAGGATGGCGGCGGTCTGTTCCGTCCCGACATCGCCCGCGCCAAGGCCTATGGCTGCCTCGGGTTCAATTCGGGCGGTCGCCCGCTTGCGGTACGGGCCGCCAAGCAGCCGGAATTCGCCGCGGCGATTTCCGAGATCAGCGGCGGCCGGTTCGCGCCGATGCCGGGTGGGGCGCTGGTGCGCGGCACTGACGGCAGCATCATCGGCGCGGTCGGCATTTCCGGTGACACTTCCGATAATGATGAGGCCTGCACCATTGCTGCCATCGAGGCCGCCGGATTGAAAGCCGATGCCGGCGTGTAGCTAATGAGCAAGCTTCGCGCGGCATGTCTGATTGGCTGGCCGGCGGCGCATTCGCGCTCGCCGATCATCCACAAGTATTGGCTCGATAAGCTCGGTATCGCCGGCGATTATCGGATCGAGGCCGTGCCGCCCGATGCGATCGATGATTTCGTCGGGCAGTTGACGTCGCACGGTTATGTCGGCGCCAACGTCACCATTCCCCACAAGGAGCGCATGCTGGCGCTGGCATCGCCGGATGCGCGGGCGCAGGCGGTGGGAGCAGCCAACACGCTGTGGTTCGACAACGGAGTGCTGCGATCCACCAACACCGACGTCGAAGGCTTCATCCATAATCTGGATGCCAGCGCGCCGGGCTGGGACGGCACGGCTCAAGCGCTGGTGCTCGGGGCCGGGGGCTCGTCGCGGGCCGTGATCTTCGGCCTGCTGGAGCGCGGCATCGCCCGGATCGGCCTCGCCAATCGCACCCAGGCCCGGGCCGAGGAGCTCGCATCGCAATTTGGTGCCAGGGTTCATGTGGTCGCATGGGATGCCATCGGCGATATCCTCCCCGCGACACGGCTGCTGGTGAATACCACGTCCCTTGGCATGAACGGGCAGCCGGCGCTGGCCCTCGACGTCGGCCGGCTTCCTTCCGACGCGGTGGTGAGTGATCTGGTTTACGCGCCGCTGGTGACGCCGTTGCTTGCGTCTGCCACGGCAAGAGGGCTGCGGACGGCGGATGGCCTGGGGATGCTGTTGTACCAGGCAGTGCGCGGCTTTTCGCTGTGGTTTGGGCAGACACCGCACGTCACGCCTGAACTGCGGGCGCTGGTCGAGGCGGATCTCTTCACACGCAAGTGAACGGGGTAACAATCCGGGAATAGGGGCGTATCTTCAGGGTTAGGGGTAGGTTGATCCCGCCTCTTCTCATGTACGCTCACCTGGACATCTCATGCCCCAAAAAACTCTGAAACTCGTCGCCGCAGCGATTGTGCTTGCGGTCGTGTCGGGCTCCGGCCCGTCGTTCGCCCAGCAGCAGGGGCCCTCACGAATCCGCGGCACCATCGACAGCGTCGATGGCGGCACCCTCACCGTCACGGCGCGCGATGGTTCCACCCAGAAGATCAGTGTGACCGGCGACGTGGTCGTCACGGGGCTCGTCAAGGCCACGCTCGCCGACGTGAAGTCCGGCTCCTACATCGGCGTCACCGGAATGCCCCAGGCCGACGGCAGCCAGAAGGCGATCGCGATTCATATTTTCCCCGAATCCGCGCGTGGCACCGCCGAGGGCTTTCGTCAGTACGATCTGCGCCCGAACAGCACAATGACCAACGCGACCGTCGCCGCCCAGGAGGTCCAGGGCAACGACGGCAAGTCGCTGGAGGTCAAATACAAGGATGGCGAGAAGAAAGTCGTGGTGAGTCCGGATACGCCGATTGTGAGTTTCGCGGACGGCGACAAGAGCGAGTTGAAGGCCGGCGCCAAGATCATCGCTTTCGTCACCAAATCCAGTGACGGCACGTTGTCGTCGAAGCGGGTGCTGGTCGGTCGCGACGGCATTACGCCGCCGATGTAAATCTGACGTCAGAGCGTTTTCTCGTGCACAAGAAAAAAGGCCGGCGTTTCGCACGCCGGCCTTTTTGTTTGCAGATGCGAACCGAGGCAGAGAGCATTGCGCTTCGGTGTGATCTGTTACTCTGCGATGACCTGCGGTCCGATCTCGCTGATCTTGTTGATGCCGCACAGCCCCATGGTTACGCTGAGCTCCTGCGCGATGATGTCGATCGCCTTGGCGACGCCGGCCTCGCCACCGGCGCCGAGGCCGTAAATATAGGAGCGTCCGATCATGCAGGATTTCGCGCCGCGCGCCAGTGCGCGCATGACGTCCTGACCCGAGCGGATACCGCCATCGAACAACACTTCGGTCTGCGTGCCGATCGCGTCGACGATCTTCGGCAGCACGGAGATCGACGAGGGGGCTCCGTCGAGCTGGCGTCCGCCGTGGTTCGAGACCACCATGCCGTGCGCGCCGGTCTTCACCGCCTCGCGCGCGTCTTCGACATCATGAATGCCTTTGAGGATCAGCTTGCCCGGCCAGATGCTGCGGATCCATTCCACGTCCTTCCAGTTCAGCGAGGTGTCGAACTGCGACGCGACCCAGCCGGATATAGAGGCCAGATCCTGAGCGTGCGGCAGATGACCGGCAATGTTGCCGAAAGTCCGGCTCTTGCCGCGCAGGATGCCAGCGACCCATCCCGGCTTGGTGATGAAGTCGACGATGTTGTTGAATTTCAGAAGCTGCGGCGGCACCGACAGCCCGTTCTTGATGTCGGCGTGGCGCTGGCCCAGCAGTTGCAGGTCGACAGTCAGCACCAGCGCGCTGCATTTCGCCGCGATCGCGCGTTCGATCAGGGCTTTGCAGAAGCCGCGATCTTTCATCACATAGAGCTGAAACCAGAATGGCTTGTCGACATTGGCGGCGACGTCTTCGATCGAGCAGATCGACATGGTGGAGAGCGTATAGGGAATGCCGGCGGCCTGGGCGGCGCGGCAGGCGTGGATTTCGCCGTCGCCATACTGCATGCCGCCGGAGCCGATCGGCGCGAGGATCAGGGGCAACTTGATTGTCTCGCCAAGGACCGTGGTGCCGAGATCGCGCTTCGAGATATCGACCAGGATCCGCTGCCGCAGCTTGATCTTCTGCAGGTCCTCGCGATTGGCGCGCAGCGTTTCCTCTGCATAGGAGCCGGCGTCGACATAGCCGAAAAAGGCGCGCGGCACCCGGCGCTTGTGAAGCTGCCGAAGGTCCTCGATGCAGGTGATGTCTTTCATGGGAGTTTCCAAAGCCCTCTTTGTTGTTTGATCTGCCCGTCAGATAGCATGGAACGGCTGTGGTCGCAGCGCGTTGTGTTGCGATGAACTGCGGAGCGCATCCATGGCCGGGCCGAGACTGGACGAAAAGCACAGCAAAAAGCACGATACAAGCCCAGCCTCCGAGAAGGCCGCGCTTGAACAGGCGCTGGAGGAGGGCCTCGAGGAGACGTTTCCCGCGTCCGACCCCGTGAGCGTGACCCAGCCGGCACCCTCGAAGGACGACCGTCACATCAAGCGTTCGGGAGACGTTTAGACCTTCACCGCACCGCAATGGCGGCGTCGAATCGTCGTTCGGATTGTGCGCTCCGAACCCGGCGGTGCCGGCCGGCCGTCGCAGGTCAGGCTGTAAAATGATGGCCCCGAGTTTTGAGCAGAAGTAGGGGCAGGGCAGCCTTTCAAACCTTGGTCTGATTAATTATCAAGCAATTTCAGTGTATTGCGGGTGGACAGGATCCGTCAGCCAGTAATGATTCATCATATTTTTTGAAGTCGTTTTCGTCTCAAAAGCTTTATAAGCAGCCCCGACGTATAATCGTGGCTCGCGTCCAGGGGGATGGACGCAGAGCGGGGGAATGATGGCTCGCAAGTATTTTGGAACTGATGGCATCCGCGGTCGCGCCAATGGCGTGATCACGCCGGAGCTGGCGCTGAAGGTCGGGCAGGCCGCAGGACTGGTGTTTCAGCGTGGGGATCACCGCCACCGCGTGGTGATCGGCAAGGATACCCGCCTCTCGGGATACATGATCGAATACGCAATGGTGGCCGGCTTCACGTCGGTCGGCATGGATGTGCTGCTGCTCGGCCCGATGCCGACGCCGGCGGTGGCGATGCTGACGCGCTCGATGCGCGCCGATCTCGGCGTGATGATTTCGGCGTCCCACAACCTGTTCGACGACAACGGCATCAAACTGTTCGGGCCGGACGGCTACAAACTGTCCGATGATGTCGAGATGCAGATCGAACAGTTGATGGACGAGAGCATCACCAAGAAGCTCGCCGGCAGCGCCAGCCTTGGTCGCGCCCGCCGCATCGACGGCGTGCACGATCGTTACATCGAATTCGCCAAGCGCACCCTGCCGCGCAGTCTCAGCCTGGACGGCATGCGTGTCGTGATCGATTGTGCCCATGGCGCCGCCTACAAAGTGGTGCCAGAGGCGCTGTGGGAACTGGGCGCCGATGTCATCTCGATCGGCGTCGAGCCCGACGGTTTCAACATCAACAAGGATTGCGGCTCGACCGCGCCGGAGACGCTGCGCAGCAAGGTGCGCGAAATGCGCGCCGATATCGGTATCGCGCTCGATGGCGATGCGGATCGCGTCATCATCGTCGATGAGCGCGGCCATGTGGTCGACGGCGACCAGTTGCTTGCCGTCGTGGCGCAGAGCTGGAAGGAAGACGGGCGGCTGTCGAAGCCGGGCATCGTCGCCACCGTGATGTCGAATCTCGGTCTGGAGCGCTATCTGGCCGCTGAGGGCTTGTCGCTGGTGCGCACGTCGGTCGGTGACCGCTATGTCATCGAGCAGATGCTGGCGCAGGGCTACAATGTCGGCGGCGAGCAGTCGGGGCACATCATTCTCTCGGACCACAACACCACCGGTGACGGCTTCGTCTCCGCGCTGCAGGTGCTTGCGGTGATCCAGAAGCTGGGACGGCCGGTGTCGGAGGTTTGCCATCGCTTCGATCCGCTGCCGCAGATCCTGAAGAACGTCCGGTATCGCAGCGGCAAGCCGCTGGACAATGCCGAAGTGAAGTCCGCGATCAAGGCCGCCGAAAACAGGCTGAACGGCCATGGCCGGCTGCTGGTCCGCTCCTCCGGCACCGAACCGGTGATCCGTGTGATGGGCGAGGGCGACGATCGCGACGTGGTCGAAGAGGTGGTCGACATCGTGGTGTCGGCCTTGAGCCAGGCGGCGGCCGCGTAGCGACGCGCCGTCCACGCCTGCCGCACAGCTGCCATGGTGAAATGAGGCTGGTTTTGCGCCGGTTCGGGCCATAAAACCAGCATCGATCCCCATCAATTGCGATCGCTGGACGCTGCCGTGAACAAGCCTGTCGTCATTGCCGAAGACGCTGTTGCCGTGCCGACAGTGACGTCGACCACCGGCCAGATCTCCGCCGGGCCTACCTACGTCGTGCTCGGCAGCATCAGCTTTTCGCATTTCCTCAACGACACCATGCAGTCGTTGATTCCATCGGTGTACCCGATCCTGAAGGACAACTACGCGCTCGACTTCGCGCAGATCGGGCTGATCACCCTGGTCTTCCAGATAACGGCCTCGCTGCTGCAGCCGCTTGTCGGCATTGTCACCGACAAGAAGCCGATGCCGTATTCGCTTGCCGCCGGCATGGGCTTCACGTTCTTCGGCCTGTTGCTGATCAGCGTCGCGCACCACTACTACGTCATTCTGCTGGCAGCGGCTTTGGTCGGTCTGGGATCGGCGGTGTTTCATCCGGAATCTGCGCGCATTGCGCGGCTCGCCTCCGGCGGTCGCTTCGGCTTCGCACAGTCGGTGTTTCAGGTCGGGGGCAATTTCGGCTCGGCGATGGGGCCGGTGCTGGCGGCGCTGATCGTGGTGCCATTCGGCCAGCCGAGTCTGGCGTGGTTTTCGTTGATCGCGGCGCTGGCCATTGTGATCTTGTGGCGGATCGGGAACTGGTACAAACCCCGCATCGTGCCGCGCAAGGCGGCCCAGCTCGTGCGCGATCCGCACGCGCCGTCGACGTCGCGCATTGCGATGGCGATCGCGATCCTGATCGTGCTGGTGTTCTCCAAATATTTCTACATGGCCAGCATCGGCAGCTATTATACGTTCTATCTCATTCACAAGTTCGGCGTGTCGACCCAAAGCGCGCAGCTCTATCTGTTCCTGTTTCTTGGAGCGGTCGCAGCCGGCACCTTCTTCGGCGGGCCGATCGGCGATCGCATCGGGCGTCGCTATGTGATCTGGGCCTCGATCCTGGGCGCGCTGCCGTTCACGCTGCTGCTGCCGCACGCCGACCTGATGTGGAGCGCGGTGCTCAGTGTCATCATCGGTTTCATCATGGCCTCCGCGATGCCGGCGATCATGGTCTATGCGCAGGAATTGCTGCCACATCGCTTCGGCATGATCTCCGGGCTGTTCTTCGGCTTTGCGTTCGGTGCCGGCGGCATCGGCGCCGCGGTGTTCGGCGAGGTTGCCGATCGCATGGGAATCGATTTCGTGTATGCGATCTGCGCGTTCCTGCCGGCGATTGGTTTGCTGGCGGTGTTCCTGCCCAACCTGAAGCGCAGCGTCCAAGCATAGAGTTCCGCGATATCGCGAGGGCTTGCCGCCGTTCCATTTGCTGCAATGATTCGAGGCTGGCACCGCTCACACAAGGGGGCGGTCGAGGCTGTTTTAATCAACACACTGTTAAGACTTGCGTCGAACACAGCAATCGTTCCGATATGATGATACCGCGGCCACACCTTTATCACCAAAAATCAACCTTAATAATTAGGGTTAAGTGCCGCTTAAACATTTGGTGCCATCGTCCGGTTGTGAGTTTTTCGTGAGGCCTTTTGCGTCGTCTGCCTCACCGGACGAAAGGGACCGACCAATGCGTAATCTGAAGTATCTGCTTGCCGCCACCGCGGCATCGTTATTGTCGACCGCGGCGCTGGCTGCCGATCTTCCGATCGCGCCGCCGCCAGCCTACGCGCCGCCGCCGCCCGCCGACTTCGGCGGCTGGTATCTGCGCGGCGATATCGGCATCAGCAATCAGAGCGTGAAGCGTTTGAACAACGCGCTCGACGCCAACCTGATCACGCAGAACCAGACGCTGGGCTTCGACAGCGCAGGCATTTACGGCCTCGGTGTGGGCTACCAGATCAACAACTGGTTTCGCGTAGACGCGACCGGTGAATATCGGGCGAGCGCGAACTTCCATGGACGCGATCTCAACACTTTCCCGGTCGGTGGTGGCCCGATCGGCGCCGGCGTTGACAACTATTCGGCCAGCAAGTCCGAGTGGCTGTTCCTGGCCAATGCCTATGTTGATCTCGGCACCTGGTGGTGTGTCACACCGTTCATCGGCGCCGGTGTCGGTACCTCGCGCGTCACCATCTCCAACTTCACTGACCAAGGGCTCGCGAGTTTCGGGGCCGGAGCTCTCCCCAGCTCGGCCTTCGCCGACAGCGCCTCGAAATGGAACTTCGCTTGGGCCGTCCACGCCGGCCTCGCCTACAAGGTCACGCCAGGCCTGACGATGGAACTGGCTTATCGCTATGTCGATCTGGGCGACGGCATCACCGGCGACATCAAGGCCTTCGACGGCACCAACAACGTCGTCAACCCGATGACCTTCAAGCACATCACCTCGCAGGACGTGCGTCTCGGCGTGCGCTGGTCGCTCGACCCGACTCCGGTCTACGCGCCGCGGCCGCTGATCACCAAGGGCTGATCGCTTTCTTGTCTCCACTGCAACCTCAACGGCGCGGATGCTCTCCGCGCCGTTTTTTTATGTCTACGATTGCAATTCGGCGCGCGCATTGCGTCGCCAATTCAACCGCAATCACATGACGGCAACCATTGATTAAGGTTAACGCGCAATACTTCGCGCATCGTTTGGTTGTGAGTGGAGTGTCGTCATGCGTCGGTTGGTATTGGCAGCGGTAATGGCCGTGATGGCGCAAGGCGCACAGGCCGCCGATCTTCCGGATCTCTCCGATCTCCCGATTCTGCGCGGTGGCTTCAGCGATGGCTTGAGCAGGTCGAGCGTGAACTGGCAGGGCGCCTACATCGGTGGCCAGTTCGGCTATAGCAGCGGGGCCATGGATTTCAGCAAGGCCACGCAATCGCTTACCGCCTATGCACTTCAGAACGTCGCTATTGGCGATGTCGTTTCAAAATGGACACTGCTCGGTAAAAGTAGTCCGACAAGCACAACTTTTGGCGGATTCGTCGGTTGGAATTCGCAGTGGGACGATGTCGTTGTCGGTATCGAAGCCAACTATAGCCGGCTTTCGGGCCTGGCTGGGTCGTCGGTCAACAACTCATTGCCAGCGGTCTCCGTCGACGACAGCAAGTGCATCGTACCGCCAACAGGGACGACCGGCCAATGCGGCGTTCAACTGAGTGGAAACGCCTCGGCCAAGATAACCGATGTGCTCACCTTGCGCGGACGCGCAGGCTGGGCGGTCGATAATTTCATGCCCTATGTCTTCGGCGGTCTGGCGGTTGGTCGAGCTAATATTTATCGCGCCGCGACTGTCACCGAAACCGACACGTTCTACACGACGGCGACGCCACCGGTTCAGGCTGGGCCAACGATTACATCAGTCTATTCGCAAGCGCAGTCCGGAAACGGCGTCTTTATATACGGATATACGCTCGGCGTGGGTCTGGAAGCGATGCTGTTCGGTAACGTGTTTGCGCGTGGCGAATACGAATACATCAAGTTCCAGACGGTGAATAACATCGACCTTCGAATGAACACCGTGCGCGCCGGCGTCGGTTACAAGTTCTGATCATTTCGAAGATGGATCAAGTCGGCTGGCTGCGACATCGCCGCCAGTCGCTCCCGAATTGACTCGCTGCGCTTGCTCTGTTTCGCTTGGCGGACAAACGCAGGGCGGACCCATGAAAATCCATGGCGATACCGGCTCGGGCAACTGCCTGAAGGTAAAATGGGTGTGCGATCATCTCGCGTTGCCCTACACCTGGATCGATATCGACATCATGAAAAGCGAAAGCCGCACGCCGGCGTTCCTCGCCATGAATGCCGCTGGGCAGGTGCCGTTGGTCGAGTTCGATGACGGCCGCACGCTTGCGCAATCCAACGCCATCATCCGTTATCTCGCCCGTGGCAGCGCGCTGATTCCCACCGATGCTTTTCTGGCGGCAAAGATGGATGAGTAGCTGTTCTGGGAGCAGTACAGCCACGAACCGTATGTTTCGGTCTGCCGCTTCCACATGGTCTATCTCGGCAAGGCGGTCGCCGAACTCGATCCGGAGAAGGTCAAGCGCGGTTATGCGGCGCCGGCGCGGATGGAGCAGCAACTGCTCAAGACCCGATTCCTGGTCGGAGACGCGGTTTCGTTGGCGGACGTGGCGCTGCTCGCTTATACCCGCATCGCCCACGAAGGTGGCTTTGATCTCGAAGGTCATCCGGCGCTGCGCCGCTGGATCGGCGAGGCCGAACAGGCGCTTGGTATCGGCGGCTGAACGCTCCGCCTGCCTTGCATGCCACGGTTGTGATCAGCCGCGGCCGAAGTTCCTTGACGATAGCCCGCATTTTCCCTAAATCCGCCGGCGGGATACCTCTCCCCACCGAGAGGCAGCTATCTGGAAGGATAGACTATGACACAGGCGAAGCCCGCCACGCGGCCCAACGTTCCGCATTTCTCTTCCGGCCCCTGCGCCAAGCGCCCCGGCTGGACCCCCGAAAATCTCAAGGACGCAGCGCTCGGCCGCTCGCATCGCGCCAAGGTCGGCAAGACCAAGCTCAAGCTTGCGATTGACCTGACCCGCGAAGTGCTCGGAGTTCCGGCTGACTACAAGATCGGCATTGTGCCGGCGTCCGACACCGGCGCCGTCGAAATGGCGCTGTGGTCGCTGCTCGGCCCGCGGCCCGTCACCACCATCGCCTGGGAATCGTTCGGCGACGGCTGGGTCACCGACGTGATCAAGCAGCTCAAGTTGAAGGACGTCACCAAGCTCACCGCGGGCTATGGCGAGATCCCGGATCTGTCGAAGGTCGATCCGGCGTCCGACGTGGTGTTCACCTGGAACGGCACCACCTCCGGTGTGCGCGTCGCCAACGCCGACTGGATCAAGGCGGATCGCGAAGGCCTGACCATCTGCGACGCCACGTCCGCTGCGTTTGCGCAGCCGCTCGACTGGCCGAAGCTCGATGTCGTCACCTTCTCCTGGCAGAAGGCGCTGGGCGGCGAAGCCGCGCACGGCATGCTGATCTTGTCGCCCCGCGCCGTGGCGCGGCTGGAAAGCTACACCCCGCCGTGGCCGCTGCCGAAGATCTTCCGCATGACCAAGGGCGGCAAGCTGATCGACGGCATCTTTGTCGGCGAAACCATCAACACCCCGTCGATGCTTTGCGTCGAGGACTATCTCGATGCGCTGAACTGGGGCAAGTCGGTCGGCGGCCTCAAGAGCCTGATCGCACGTGCTGATGCCAACACCAAGGTGATCACCGATTGGGTTGCGAAGACGCCGTGGGTGGATTTCCTCGCCGCTGATCCCGCAATCCGCTCCAACACCTCGGTGTGTCTCAAGGTTGTCGATCCGGCGATCACCGCATTGCCGGCCGACGCGCAGGCAGCCTTCGCCAAGGCGCTGGTTGGCGCGGTGGAGAAGGAAGGCGCGGGTTACGATCTCGGCCACTACCGTGATGCCCCTCCCGGCCTGCGCATCTGGTGCGGGGCCACGGTGGAAGCGTCCGACGTAGCCGCCCTGACGCACTGGCTCGATTGGGCCTTTGCGGAAGCCAAGGCCGCGCAGGCGAAAGCTGCCTGATGTTCGAAGCCCTCCCCAATGGGAGGGCTTTCGTCCTTTTGCAGTCTCAATCATTCGCATGACCCCGGCCGCGACGGCCGATTCCTCCCGTCATGGGAGGTGAAGGAACATTCCAATGGCACCCAAGGTTCTCATCTCCGACGCGCTGTCTCCCGCGGCTGTCCAGATCTTCAAAGACCGCGGTATCGAGGTCGACTTCCAGCCCAACCTCGGCAAGGACAAGGACAAGCTCGCCGAAATCATCGGCAATTATGACGGTCTCGCCATCCGTTCGGCGACCAAGGCGACTGCGAAGATCCTGGAGAAGGCGGCGAAGCTGAAGGTGATCGGCCGTGCCGGCATCGGCGTCGACAATGTCGAGATCCCGGCGGCCACCGCCAAGGGCATCATCGTCATGAACACCCCGTTCGGCAACTCGATCACCACCGCTGAGCACGCCATCACGCTGATGCTCTCGCTGGCGCGTGAGATCCCGCAGGCCGACGCCTCCACCCAGGCCGGCAAGTGGGAGAAGAACCGCTTCATGGGCGTGGAAATCACCGGCAAGACGCTCGGCGTTGTCGGTGCCGGCAACATCGGCTCGATCGTTGCCGACCGTGCCCAGGGCCTGAAGATGAAGGTGATTGCGTTCGACCCGTTCCTGTCGCCGGAGCGCGCCAAGGACATCGGCGTCGAAAAGGTCGAGCTCGACGACCTGTTCAAGCGCGCCGATTTCATCACCCTGCACACGCCGCTGACCGACAAGACCAGGAACATCATCGACGCCGCCGCCATCGCCAAGATGAAGAAGGGCGTGCGCATCATCAACTGCGCCCGTGGTGGCCTGGTCGACGAGCAGGCACTGGTCGACGCGCTGAATTCCAAGTATGTCGCCGGCGCCGCCTTCGACGTGTTTGTCGAGGAGCCGGCCACCAAGAACGTGCTGTTCGGCCATCCCAACGTGATCTGCACGCCGCACCTTGGTGCTTCCACCACCGAAGCGCAGGAAAACGTGGCGCTGCAGGTTGCCGAACAGATGTCGGACTATCTGCTCACCGGTGCGATTTCCAACGCGGTGAATTTCCCGTCGATCACGGCGGAGGAAGCGCCGAAGCTGAAGCCGTTCATCGATCTGGCCGAGAAGCTGGGATCGTTCGCGGGCCAGCTCACCGACAGTGGCATCACCAAGGTACAGATCACCTATGAGGGCCAGGTCGCCGAGATGAAGATCAAGGCGCTGACCTCGGCGGCGCTGTCGGGGCTGCTGCGGCCGATGCTCGGTGACGTCAATGTCGTCTCCGCACCGGTGGTCGCCAAGGAGCGTGGCATGGTGGTCGACGAGGTGACACGCGCGGCGCAGAGCGATTACGAGAGCCTCATCACCGTGACGGTGACGACGGAGAAGCAGGAGCGTTCGGTCTCCGGTACCGTCTATCATGACGGCAAGCCGCGTCTGGTCGACATCAAGGGTATCCGCGTCGACGCCGAATTCGGCAGGTCGATGATCTATGTCACCAACGAGGACAAACCAGGCTTTATTGGTCAGTTCGCATCGCTGCTGGGCGACGCCAAAGTCAATATCGCGACCTTCCATCTCGGCCGCAACAAGCCGGGCGGCGACGCCATTGCTCTGGTCGAGGTCGACGGCGAGGTGCCGGCGGACGCGCTGGCCAAGACGCTGGCGCTGCCGCATGTGAAGCAGGCCAAGGCGCTGACGTTCTGAGCCTTACGGCTAAACGATTGTAAAATTTTGAAGCCGTCGCGCCGTCAGCGCGGCGGCTTTTTTGGGTCAGCTGCCGGAGTTCCTGGTCGCGGCGATAACATCGCGGACCAGACGCGAGACGCCCTCGACGTCGTCTTTGTCGCGGGCGACGGCGAGGCGCACGATCACCATCCGCTCCGACGGGATGATGATGACCCATTTCCCGAACGAGCCCTTGGCGATGAATGCGTCGCGCGGCATGCCGAGGCCGGTCCGCACACCGGCGCCATAACTATCGCCGAGATTGGTCCAGAAGCCGGCGCCGTAGCCGACCCAGGCGTCCGGTGTGGGCGCAGCGCTGTAGCGCGTCCATCCCTGGGGCAGCACGCGCCTGTCGCCGATGACGCCGTCGTCGAGATAGAGCATACCGAAGCGCGCCCAGTCCCGGGCGGTTGCGAACATCTGGCTCGACCCCTCCGGCGTGCCGGTGGCATCGAATTCCAGCGTCACGTTGCGCATGCCCAGCGGGTCGAACAGTTCCTGTCGCGCAAAGCGCACCACGTCCGCGGCATGGCCGCCCACGGCATCGCGAATGATGCGCGACAGGATGACGGTGTTGCCGTCGTGATAATTCCAGGCCTCGCCGGGTGTGGTCTCCAGGGGCGCGGCCTCGGCGAATTCCGCCATATCGCGGATGATGAATTTCATCCGGTTGACCGGGGCGAACACGCTCCTCAGTGACGCTTTGAGCGAACTGCCCATGGCCAGTCCGCTGGTGTGGCGCAACAGGTGATCGATGGTGATGGCGTGCCGCGGGTCGCCGGGGTTTTGCCACAGCGCCACGGGTGCGGGCTGATCGACCGCGAGTTTGCCCCGGCGCACCAGGATTCCGATCAAGGCGTTGATCACCGATTTGGTCGCCGACCAGCCGTGGATCGGCGTGTCGACGCCATAGCCCGACGCGTAACGCTCGGCGATGAGCTTGCCGTTCTGGACCACGACCACCGCCTTGGTGTGCTGGAACTGCGGTGTGCCGGGCTCGGTGAAAGCGTGCTCCAGCGCGAGTTTGAGGCGCGAATCGGTCGTGTCGACTTCCACGGGGCCGGCGATCTCCGGCAGCAGCGGTGGCGTTGCGGCCTCTGCTGGTGGCCGCGCTGCATCGACCGGCTGCGCGTCATGTACCATGATGCATCCCAGGCCGTCGCGGTAGGCGGCGCGGCCTGGCGCGTTGCCGAACAGGGTCGTGGTCACCTGCCTGCGGGAGCGATCGATCTCGACCCGGATGCCCCAGCTGATCAATCCGACACCAGGCATGACGTCGATCGTCTCGGACAGAACCTGGCCGGGGTCGCGCCCCGCGACGAAGGCCTCCGAGCACAGCACATGGGCGATGAAGCCGGTGGCGATGCGCGCCGGCCCGCTCGGCCAGGCCGCGGTCAGAGTGGCGACGCCCAGTGCTGTCGCGCTGACTGTTGCCAGGATCAACATGTTGGCTTTTTTCATCGGCTCGTTCCCGTTGCTGCGCCTGAGCGCGTGGAGGGATACAAGCCCGGTGCGTGCAGCGGCCGCTCGCCGATTCTGGAATCGGCCTGACCGAAAGCTGGAAACGGCTGGCCGAATTCGAAATTTCAGCTGGAAATCAGAAGTTTATGCTGCCGATGTCCGAGCGCGACGATATTCCGTCGGCGTCACGCCGGTCTCGGTCTTGAAGGCGCGGTTGAACGGTCCCAGCGACTGGAAGCCGGCATCGAGCGCAATGGTCGTGACCGGCACGGCAGCCTGAGCCGGGTCGGCCAGCGCCGCCTTGGCCTCTTCGATCCGGTAGTTGTTGAGAAATACGTTGAAGTTGCGGTAGCCGAGCTGCTGGTTGATCAGTCGCCGTACCTTGTATTCGGGAACACTGAGTCGCGTGGCAAGCAGTCCGATGGTCACGCCTTCCTGGCGATAGATCCGCTCCTCCGACATCAGCCGCGCCAGCGCGTCGGCGAGTTTCCGATCGGTGACGTGCGCGGGCTCGTCCGGCGGAGGGCCGGCGTGACGGGCAGGGGTGGGCGTCACGAACACGTCGTCACCCGCGGCCCGCATCATCGAGACCGTGATGACGGCGACAATCCCGGCCAGAGCCAGGGCGTTGATGGTGCTGAACAGCATCGACGGCGGGTCGCTGGCGGGAAGCAACTGCAGAGCGGTGTTGATCCCGCCATAGATTGCGGTGGCGGCCACAATGAACACCCGCAGCCGGCGACGGCCCTCCACCAGGTCGGCGGACCACGATGCGACGCTCTGGCCGACCGCGAGCACGATGAATGTGAGGGCGGCCAGGGTCAGGGCCGGACCGAGTATGCGGTTGCCCGGGCCATGGTCGGGTGCCAGCACGGCGCAGTTCAGGATGCTCAGGCTGACCATCGCCGCCCAGGCCGCGGCATGCCATCCGCGCACGACAAAGCCGTCGTCGAACAACGCCCGTGCGAACAGCCAGAATACGACCACATTGCCGGTCGACAGCGCGATCAGCAGTCCGCGCGACCACGTCACAGGCTCAGCGAAACCGGCTGCCGAACTCAGCGCGTAGGCTGCGGATCCCAGCGCGAAGGCGGCGGCCAGCCGTCCCGCTGTGGTGTGGCCGACGTCGCGCAGCAGCACCATCGCCAGCAGCAATAGCAGCGCCGTGGTGCCGACTCGCAGGGCAAGGTCGATGGTGGCAAGGGTCATGTCGATCGATGGGTCCGGCAGGCCTCGTTTGTCGCGAGGTTAGAGCCTCTCACATCCCGGTTCAATTTGCAGTCATGCTTCTTTGGCGCCCTCCGCCTCGATCTCCTGTTCGGGAGATGTGAAAAAGCCACAAGGTCCCTACACAAGTGGCGCCGCTTCAATTTCGACCAGAGGACCGTCACCCATGCAGGACGCCGTCGAGAAAACCCCGCCCACTAGCCCTCTGGCGAGCCCGGAGCCCTGGGATTTGGTGGCCGATGCCTATGCGGCTGAACTGGTGCCGCAATTCGAGTTGTTCGCGACCGATGCGTTACGGATTGCCGCCCTGCCGGCAGGGGGGCGCGTCATCGATGTCGCCACCGGTCCCGGCACCTTGGCCATGCTTGCGGCCAAGACCGGTGCCACAGTCAGTGCGATCGACTTCTCGCCAACGATGATCGCCAATCTCAACCGCCGCGCCGTCGAAGCCGGGACGGCCATCGATGCGCGGCTTGGGGATGGTCAAGCCCTGCCGTTCGCGGACGATACCTACGACGGGGCCTTTTCCATGTTCGGCCTGATGTTCTTTCCGGATCGCGCGAAGGGATTGCAGGAGATGCGACGCGTGTTGCGGCCGGGCGGGCGTGCCGTGGTGAGCAGCTGGGCACCTTTCGATCGGCCGTTTGCGTTGGTGATGGAGAGCGTCCGGGCCATGTTGCCGAACCTGCCGTTCGGGGAAGGCAAGGCGCCGCTGGGCGACCCCAGCGCATTCGCGGATGAAATGACGGCAGCGGGCTTCCGCGAGGTCAGGATCGAGTCCGTCAGTCACAGCTCGACGGCATCGTCACTCTCCGAATGCTGGAGCATGATCCAGCGCACGACGGCGCCGATCGTCCTGCTGCGTCATAAGCTGGGCGAGCAGACCTGGGACAAGGTCGCGCGCGGCGTCTTCGAACGGTTGCAGGGCGCGCTCGGCGAGGGCGCCGTGACGCTGACGTTCAATGCCTATCTCGGCCGCGGCGTGAAATAGCCGACCGGCCTATTTCGCGATCGTTTTGGTGGTCGTTGGCGTGGGTGTCTGCGACCATTCGGTGACGCAACGCTCCAGATCCCGGAAGTTCTGGTGGATCTGGTCCAGCGCGAATCCCAGCGCGAAGAAATGCTCGGCGTCATCTGCCGGCAAATCTCGCGTCAGTCCCTCGCGGCGCACGACCGAGACCTCCACGGCATAGGTTTCCAGGGCCAGGCGCACCGCATCCAGCGGCGGCGGGTTGCCCCGCGCTACCAGCGCATTGCCGCAGCCGCGCATGTAATCGGTGAAGGCGTCGCTCACCTGCGCCATGGGCGCATCGAGGTGGGTCTGCAGCACGTCGGGCAGCGGCATCGCCACCGCGCGTCCCATGATCACGAGGTCGTGGCGCAGCCGCAGCAATGTACGCAACAGCGGGCCGGTCTCGGGCTCGGAGGCGAGTTTTGCCGATCGTTCGTGCGCTGCTTCCGCCGCGACCGTGTCGAGCCGCACCAGCGCCTTGCCGATGCCGTCCTGAATTTCGTGCAGCGAGTCCACGTCGCGGCCATGAGCGATGTCAGAGACCAGTTTGCTGAACGCTTTCGCCATCAGATTGAGGGTGCGTGCCGCCGCCTCGATCGCCTGATCGTGCGCGCTGGAGGGGAATACCAGCAGGGACACCGCAAGTCCGGTCGACGCACCGAGCATCACCTCGAGCACGCGGTAGATGGCGGACTCCAGCGGGGTGTGATGGGTGACGGCCGGCAGCAGCAGCACGATCACGGCAGTCACCGGTCCGATGTTCATGCGCGGGTTGAAGACGGCCAGCACCGCCAGCGGGGCCACCGCCAGCGCCAGCACGGCGAGCAACGCGATCTCGCTTTCATGCGGGATCAGCACGGCGATGGCACCGCCATAGATCGCGCCGCCGAGCGTGCCGATCATGTAATCGGTGACCGCACGCAGCGAGCGGCCGACACTCGCCTGGGTCAGGATCAGCGCGGTCATGACCACCCACAGCGGCAGCGGCATCTTGAGAGCGAGGGCCAGTGCCAGCGACAGCAGCGCCGAGATCGTGATCCGGAGCGCCAGAATCAGCTGTCCCCGGCGCTGATGGAGCCGGATCCGCAGCCACACGAGTTTACTGATGGTCGGCAAGCTGATGGTCCGTGCAATCTCGATGGTGAGAACAACCGGGCCCTTGGTAATCCGGCTGGCCCCCGATCGCAATCGGAAAGCCTGGGACTTTTCGCTCGCTGTGAAGATTCGTGTTTCAGGTTGCGCTCTACATTCCGGTAGGGCTTCCTGCTAGACTTTGCACAAAGGTGCAGCACCCTGCACCGATAAGGAACATTGTTCGGGAGGCTCTCGAGATGCGCTCGCTCGGCGTTCGCTCCATCGCTGCACTCATGCTGGTTGCGGTTTTGTCTCCGCAGGCGTTCGGGCAGACGGCGGATGCCATCAAAATCGGCGTGCTTGCCGATGTGAACGGGGCGCTGGCGGATATCGGCGGCCAGGGCTCGGTCGAGGCCGTGAAAATGGCGGTGGAGGATTTCGGCGGCAAGGCTCTCGGCAAGCCGATCGAGATCGTATCGGCGGATGGTCGCAACAGCCTGGACGTGGCGTCGAAGATTGCGCGCGACTGGTACGATTCCGGCGTCGATGTCATCACCGACATTCCGACCTCCGATGTCGCTGTGGCCGTCATGCAATTGGCGCGAGAGCGGAAGAAGATCGCGCTGGTGACCAGCGCCGGCAGTTCCGACATCACCGGCAAATCCTGCTCGCCCTATGCCGCTCACTGGACCTGGGACACCTACGCGATGTCGCACGGCACCGTCGACAGCATCGCGAAGCGCGGCGGCAAGGACTGGTTCTTCATCACCGCCAATTATGTCTTCGGCCAGGCGTTCGAGCGGGACGCGGCGGCGGTGGTGGTCGCCAACGGCGGGCGGGTTCACGGTGCGGTGCGCCATACGCTCGGCACCCTGGATTTCTCGTCGTTCTTTCTGCAGGCGCAGGGATCGCGCGCCAACATTGTCGGTTTCGCCAACGCCGGCTCCGACACCATCAACGCCATCAGGCAGGCGGTCGCGTTCGGGTTGCCCCAGGGCGGCACCCAGCTGGTGGCGCTGGTCGCGTTCATCAGCGATATCCACAGTCTCGGCCTCAGGGATGCCCAGGGCTTGATGCTGACCGAGGCGTTCTACTGGGATCTCGACGAGGCGACGCGGACGTGGTCGCAAAGGTTTTTTGCGCGGACCAAGCGGATGCCGAGCATGACCCAGGCCGGCGCCTACAGCGCCGTGCTGCACTACCTGAAGGCAGTGCAGGCGGCCGGTACCCGCGACGCCGACCAGGTGATGGCGCAGATGCGGGCGATGCCGGTCAACGATGTCATGACCCACGGCGGCAGGCTGCGGATCGATGGCCGCGTGCTGCGTGACATGTATTTGTTCCGGGTCAAGAAGCCCGAGGAGTCCAAGTCCGAGTGGGATCTCTATAAGCTGGTGGCGAAGATTCCCGCCGAGCAGGCGTTCCGTCCACTCAGCGAAGGCGGCTGTCCGCTGGTCAAATAGTTGCGGCAGTCATTTCCGAGACGCCATGAAGATGCCGCCCAGCACCAGCGCATAACCCACGATGTGAAACAGCTCGAGCCGCTCGCCGAGAAAGATGATCGCCATCGCCGAGCCGAACACCGGGATCAGGTGAATGAACGGCGCCGCCCGGTTCGGCCCGATCAGCACGATGCCGCGGTTGAGAAAGAGATAACCCAGGATCGACGGAAACAGGATGGCGTATCCCAGCGACAGGACCGTGGTCAGATCGAACACGGGATACTGGCCGGCGGCGATTTCCGAGATCATCAGCGGCGTCAGCAACAGTGCGCCACCGGTGACGGTGCAGGCGAACAGCGAGAACGGATGGATCGGCGGACGTTTCGGCATCAGCGCCGAATAAATGCCGAACACCACCAGGGCGAGCGTCAGCATGATGTCGCCCTTGTTGAAGTGGACCCGCGCGATGGCGCCGAGGTCGCCGTGCAGCAGGATGGTGAAGACGCCGGTCAGCGAGATGGCGATGCCTGCGGCTTGCGCCAGCGTCAGCCGCACCCCGAACAGCACCAGAGACCACAACGCCACGAACAGCGGTCCGGACGACTGGATCAGCAATCCATTGAGCGCCTGGGTGTAGTGCAGGCCGTAATACGCCAGCACATTGTTGGCCGCATAACCGGTGAGCGACAGCAGCAGCAACATCGGCAGGGATTTGCGGATCACCGGCCAGTCGCGCCGCAGATAAGGCCAAGCCATCGGCAGGATGATCGGCACCGCACCAGCCCATCGGATGCACGAGATTGTCAGGGGTGGGATGTGCCCGACCACAAAGCGTCCGAGCACGAGGTTGCCGGCCCAGAACAGCGACGTCAGGCTGAGCAGCAGATACGGCTGGTTGTTCAGTCGCTGCAACACGGATGATCGATACGATGGACGTTCGGCGATGGTCATATGGATCGGAAATGGCTGTGAACGCGCATGTGAGCACACAAGTGCGCGACGGGCGCTGGAGCTTGAAATTCAGCAAAGCCACAACTGCGAAACTGAGCGGCAAGTTTGCAAATTCTGACGCTCTAAATGTGTCCCACTTCGCGCGCAGCGACAACACCCAATGCCGGGACCGTCCTATGTGGAATTGCGCGCGGTGCGGTCATCTGCACGTGAAAACGACACCTGCATATCGAATGGTCAGGCGGCACGTCAGATGCGCCGCCGCCGCCACGTGACACCGATGGCGAGCAGGCAAGCGAGTGCGACGACGATGCCGATGGTGCCGCTCCAGAAGCGCCCACCGGGCCGATCGATGGTCCGCGACCACAGCGACGGTGCTTCGCTGGCGCGCGCCAGGCGGAACGCCACCAGGCTGTCACCGATCGTCGCGCCGGACTCGGAATTGCCACCCGCTCCGATCACCACATACTGTTCGTCGTTCCAGAGATAAGTCATCGGATTGGCGATGCCGGGAACCGGCAGGCGACCCTGCCAGAGTTCTGCGCCCGACTTCGCGTCGTAGGCACGCAGATACGCATCCATCGCGCCGGTGAAAACGAGCCCGCCTTTGGTGACCAGGACGCCATTTACGAGCGGGGTGCCGAACGCGAAGGGGATGCCGAGCGGCGCGCGGTCTTCGGTGGTTCCGACCGACGATTGCCAGAGAATTTTGCCGGCCTTCAAATCGACCGCGACCAGCGCGCCCCACGGCGGCTTGTTGCAGGGCATGCCGAGAGGCGAGGCCACCAGCGAGCGCGTCATCGCGAACGGCGCGCCACGCTGCGGTCCGTAATCATGGCCAGGCGGCGCCTTGAAATCGTCGCCGACCGCCGCACGTGGAATCAAAGTGACGCGCTGCACCGCGCGGCTGGTGTTGGCGTAGAGGATCTGGTTGACCGGATCAAAGGCGACGCCGCCCCAGTTGACGCCCCCGCCGGTCATTGGAAACAGCAGGGTGCCCTGGGTCGACGGCGGCGTGTAGAGGCCGTCATTGCGGCTGCTGGCGAACTGGGCGCGGCAGCCGGGACGATCCCAGAATGGAAGCACGCCGAAGGCATCGTCCACCGACAGACGTTGCGGCACCAATGCGGGCAGGTGGGTTGGGAACGGTTGGGTCGGCGACAACAGCTCGCCGTCCACGCCGCTCTGCGGCACGGGCCTTTCCTCGACTGGCCACACCGGTTGACCGGTGGTCTTGTCCAGCACGAACAGCAAGCCCTGCTTGGTGGCCTGGATCACCACATCGCGCTGGCCGCTGCTGGTGTCGATCCGCGTCAGTGTCGGCTGCGCCGGCAGATCGTAATCCCAGACATCGTGATGCACGGTCTGGTAGGCCCATATCAGCTCACCGCTTTCGATGCGCAGCGCAGCAACGGAGTTGGCGTGCGTATTGTTGCCGGGACGCTTGCCGCCCCAGAAATCCGGGCTCGGCGACGATGTCGGCAGATACAGCACACCGGTCGCTTCATCGACCGACATCGGCGCCCAGACATTGGCATGGCCGGCATCGACGCCGTCATGAAGCAGCGGATCCCAGGTCCAGCGTAGGGCGCCGGTCCGCGCGTCGAGGCCATGCACCGACCCGCGCGGCGCGCTCACGCGGCGGTTGTCGGCGATGGCCGATCCCACCACCACGACGCCGTGGCTCGCCACCGGCGGCGAGGTGATCTGGTATTCGCCCGGCCAATCCAGCGGCACGCCCGGATCGAGCCGGACCTCGCCATTGCTGCCGAACTCCGCGCAGCGGCGTCCGGTGCGCGCGTCGAGCGCGATCACCCGGGCGTCGTTGGTGCCCATGAAGATACGGCTGCGGCATGCCGCATCCGCTGCACGGGCATCATCGCGCCAATAGGCGACGCCGCGGCAGTTCCAGCGGTTGGCCGGCCGCAGATCGGTGCTGATGTTCAGGTCGAAGCGCCACTTTTGTGCGCCTGTGCCCGGATCGAGCGCGACCACGTCGTTGAAGGGCGTGCAAAAGATCAAACTGTCTTCGACGAGCAGCGGCGTCGTCTGGAATTTGGTCCGCGCCATCAGCGCCGGTGACTTGTTTTGCAGGTCGCCCGTGCGGAACTCCCAGGCCCTGACCATGCCATCGACATTGGCCGGCGTGATCTTGTCGAGTGGCGAGAACCGCGTGCCGCCGCCATCGCCGCCCCAATGCTGCCAGGCGGTCGCAGGCGCGAGCGGGATCAGGGCGAGCGCAACCAAGGCAAGCGCAATCGGAACATGTGCAATCAGGCAACTCGGCCGCTTCATGATCTCGACGCAGTCCCCCTGGTCGCCCGTTCGCCAGCGTGATGGAGAGCATGGTCCGGACTCGATGGGACCCGCAAGTGCAAAGTGCGACGCGGTTGGGCAAGGCACCTTCGACGCTGCAAAATGGCGAGACCCGATCAAGCCGTCTTTGGGCTGGATCCGTTGATTTGCTCAGAGGGCTCGATATGGATCGAGGGCCGGCTGTGGTGCAGGGTGTCCGATGGCAACTCGCCGAACAGATCGCGATAGGACCGCGCGAAATGGCCGAGGCTGTGAAAGCCGCATTGCAGGGCGATTGCCATCACCGAGGTCGAGTCTCCGCCCCGGCGCAGCAGCGTCCTCGCCTGCTTCAGCCTGATCTTTTTGACGAAAGCCTGCGGGGAACAGTCCAGCAGGTTTCGAAAACTCCGGAATAAACTTCGGACGCTGACATCAGCCACTGCCGCGAGCACTTCGATATCGAGCGGCTTGTTCCAGTTCGCGGCGATAAAATCCTCAACGCGCCTCACCTGTGCGAGGCTTGGCGCCGCAGGCTGCAATTGCAGCAGTTGGCTGTAGTTGTGTCGGTTGCAGAGCAGATACCCGACGACGAGCACCTGTTCGAGCTCCAGCATACTGCGAGCCGGGAGGTGCGGTCCCATGGCCTGGATGTCGTGGGCAAACCGGAATACGGCGTCTCGCAGCAACAGCGTGCGGCTATCGTTGTCCGATGGCTGAAATTCCAGGTCGCCTGCGGGCTCGATGCCGGTCATTGCCCACAATTTTCGCTTGAGAGCGCCGGCTTCGATGCGCAGGCTCAGGTTTTGAAAATCGGCCTCGTTGTCGATGCGCCATGATCTGCCGTTGGGGACCAGAGATCCCGACAAGTGCGATCCGCTGGTGGCCGGCCGGCCGTCGATCTCGATCCGGCTCGATTTCTCAATTGGAAAAACATGGCGGAGATAACTCACCGGTCCATGATCGATGTGGATCGCCGTATTACAGGTCGACCACAGCAGCGCGACATCGTTCAGCCGAACCATGTTGACGTGAAAGACGAAATTCGCTCGCTCCCGATCCACATCGAAATGCGTGCCGCCGGCATTGGCGATCAACAGGCTTTCGATCTCGTCGGCGTCACCTGATCGGCATTCTGGGTAATTGGCGAGGAGCACGTCAAATCCTGATGCTGTCCGCCGGCTGACGAGCGCTCGCGAAGCGGTCGAACATATCAAGATTCTCCAGCGATCTGGATGGCGAAATTTCAGTCGCGTGGTTTCCGCCGGGTAATTGACGGAGCCGCCGGCTGCGTGCCTTGGCACGGGTGGAATATCGCCGTCATTAAGATTTCCGGAAGATAGTACCGTAGGGAAATCGCCGAGCAGAGCGGCGAAGGCCAAACGGGCAGCCCGAAAATTAGGCGCGGCGTTCAATACGAGATACAGGCATGCCCTGGCTGAAATATCCGGAAACGTGCAGAGAGAGTAGTTTTCCCGTGACGAGGCGATGGTCGGTGGCTCGCGCCATCGGCGCGGCCGGAGACCTGCTGCACAGCTTTCGACGCGACCGGCGCGGCAGCATCGCCATGCTGTTCGGGGTGTCGCTGCTGGTGCTGCTCTGTCTGGTCGGTGCCGCCATCGACTACGCCCTTGCCACGGCGGCCAAGGTCAAACTTGATGCGGCTGCGGATGCGGCCGCGCTGTCCGCCGTCAATCGTGGGGCGCTGTCGTTGAGCACGTCGGTGGCTCAAACGGTTGCGTCGAACATGTTCGACGCGCAATCGGACGTCGCCTGGGTTTCGTCGAAAAGCGCCTCGGTCAGCGTCAGCGACAGCGCCAACGGCCGCACCGCGACCGTCAACTATTCGGCGGAAATGCCGACCCAGCTCATGAAGCTGGCCGGCTTCAACACCATGACGGTGGCCGGCACTTCGACGGCGGCATCCGCGCTGCCGACCTATATCGATTTCCATCTGCTGCTCGACAACACTCCGTCGATGGGGGTCGCCGCCACGCCGACCGACGTTGCGACGATGGTCGCCAACACCTCCGACAAATGCGCGTTTGCGTGCCATGACCTGTCGAATTCCAACGACTACTACAAGCTCGCGAAGAAGCTCGGCGTGACGATGCGCATCGACGTGGTCCGGCAGGCGACACAGTCGCTGATGGACACGGCGACCGCGACGGCGATCGTGCCCGACCAGTTCCGGATGGCGATCTATACGTTCGGGCCGTCTTGCAACGGCACTTCACTGACGACGATCACGGCATTGACGGCGAGCCTGTCGAGCGCCAAGACGGCGGCCAACGCCATCGATCTGATGACCACGCCCTATCAGAACTACAACAGCGACCAGTGTACCGACTACGACAATGTCCTGGCTGCGATGAACAATGCGATCGCAACGCCGGGATCCGGCGCCTCGTCGGCTCCGCAGAAATTTCTGTTCTTCGTCTCCGACGGTGTCGCCGATGCGTACTATCCGTCGACGTGCACGAAGAAAACCACCGGAGGCCGTTGCCAGGAACCACTGACCGTGGCGACCTGCACGGCGATCAAGAAACGTGGCATCCAGATCGCGGTGCTTTACACCACCTATCTGCCGCTGCCGACCAATTCCTGGTACAACACCTGGATAGCGCCGTTTTCGAGCGAGATCGCCACCAACATGCAGAGCTGTGCGTCGCCGGGCTTCTATTTCGAGGTGAGCCCGACCCAGGGCATTTCCGATGCCATGACCGCGCTGTTTCAGAAAGCCGTGGCGCAAGCACACCTCACCAACTGAGCAAGCGCGCCTGTCTTCAAGAATGCCTGCCTTATCGTCGATCGATCATCCCAGTTGCTCGGCTAGCGCCTTGCGTGTCGCGGCTCGCTCGGCCATGCGGCGATGGTGATCCATCACCCGCGGCAGGCGGGTGAGGTCGACGCCGTCGCCTTCCAGCCACGTCGTCAGCGTAAACAGATAGGGATCGCAGATCGAATAGCTCTCGCCCATCACCCACGGCCCCTTGAGCATGCCGTTTTCGATCAGGTCGAAGCACGCGGTCATGGTCTGCGGCACTTTGCGTTGCATGGCGGCGATCGCCTCGGGTTCGTCAGCCCAGCGACGGCCGCGCGGTCCATGGGCATGCGCCACATGCACCGTGGCGCACAGATAGTTGTTGAACGACTGCGCTTGCGCGAATGCAAAGGGATCGGCCGGCGCAAGCCGGGCCTGCGGAAAGCTCTGCGCGATGAAGCCCAGGATGGCCGGGGTTTCGGTCAGGATGCCGCGGTCGGTGACCAGCGCCGGCACGCGGCCCTTGGGATTGATGGCCAGGTATTGCGGGCTCTGCTGTTGGTTTGTCTTGAAGTCGACGATCTCGGCAACATAGTCCGCGCCGGCGTCCGCAAGCGCGATGTGCGAGGCGAGTGCACAGGTGTGGGGAGCGAAATAAAGCGTCATCATCATGGGCGAGACCTTTCCGGAATTCTGATTATTGGGGCGCGTCCGAACGGTGGATGATCCCCTATTTTCGTGCCGCGATAAACACCCCGGCCAGCACCAGTGCGAAGCCCACCAGATGGAACAATTCCGGCCGCTCGCCGAGAAAGGCGATCGCCATGACGGCGCCGAACACCGGGATCAGATGAAAGAACGGCGCGGCGCGGTTGGCCCCGATCAACTGGATGCCGCGGTTGAAGCAGAGGTAGCCGAGCGTGGAGGGAAAGATCACCACATAGGCGAGCGATAGCAGGCTCGATGTGGAGACCTCGACGGGCGGACTGTAGAACGCATCCCAGATCACCAGCGGGATCAGCGACAGCGCGCCGAAGCCCATGGTGAATCCCAGAAACGACAGATTGTGGATCGGCGGCCGCTTCACCGACAGCGCCGAATAGACGCCGAAGATCGCCAGCGCGGCGGTGAAGAACAGGTCGCCGCGGTTGAACTGGATTCCGGCAAGCGTCTCAAGGTGTCCTCGGGTCAGGATGGTCAGCACGCCGACCAGCGAGACCGCGATCCCGAAGGCCTGCAGCCAGCTCAGCCGGACCCCAAGCAGCACCAGCGACCAGAGCGCCACGAACAGCGGCCCCGCGGACTGCAGCAGCAGCGCGTTAAGGGCCTGGGTGTATTGCAGGCCGTAATAGGCCAGCGTGTTGTAGATGCCGACGCCGCTGACTGACAGGAACAGCATCAATCCGATCTGCCTGCGGATGGCGGGCCAGTCGGCGGTAAGATGTGGCCAGGCCAGCGGCAGGATGATCAGCGTCGCGCCGGCCCAGCGGATGAACGACAGGGTGAATGGCGGCACCACGCCCGCGAGATGGCGCCCGACAACGATATTGCCGGCCCAGAACAGCGAGGTCAGGCTTAGCAGCAGGTAGGGTTGCTGGCCCAGCCAGCCGATCGGCGAGGGCCCACGGGGCAGATCGGAAGCCGTCATTTTTGCGGTACTTCGGTGGCTGTGGTGGGGAGCGCCGGGGCTCCGGGCAGGTTCTAAACGGATTGCGCCGCCGGATTGTCGGGGCAGCGACCCCGATGACAGCAACAATGAAGGATTTTCAGGGGATATCAATGGTTTGGCTGCATCGCGCCCATGCGGAAATCGCCCATTTGGCTTGCGTCATCCGCCCGCATCCTTTATCCGGTTGATTTGTCTCACATGCGAGCGGCCCCGGCCGCAAAGTGAGTCGTTCCAAACCCATCCTGTTGACGGATTTCAGGGGACTTTTGCGAAATGGCCAATGTTGTCGTCGTCGGCGCCCAGTGGGGCGACGAGGGAAAAGGCAAGATCGTCGACTGGTTGTCGGAACAGGCTGACATCGTCGTCCGATTCCAGGGCGGCCATAATGCGGGTCATACGCTGGTCATCGACGGCAATACCTACAAACTGGCGCTGCTGCCCTCGGGCGTGCTGCGGCCGTCGAAGCTCTCCGTCATCGGCAATGGCGTGGTGTTCGACATCCAGGCCTTTCTCGATGAGGTCGAGCGGCTGCGCGGGCAGGGCGTCGCGGTCTCGCCGGACAATCTGCGCGTCGCCGAAAACGTCACTTTGATCCTCCCGCTGCATCGCGAGCTCGATGCCTTGCGCGAATCCTCCAACACCGGCACCGCGATCGGCACCACCCGGCGCGGCATCGGCCCCGCCTATGAGGACAAGGCCGGCCGCCGCGCTATCCGCCTGATGGACCTCGCCGACCTCGACGCGTTGCCGCACAAGATCGATCGCCTGCTGGTGCATCACAACACGCTGCGGCGCGGCCTCAGTCTGCCGGAATTCGATGCTGGCGACATCCTGAAGGAGCTGACGGCGCTGGCGCCGAAGGTGTTGCCTTATGCCGAGACGGTGTGGAATCTGCTCGATCAGAAGCGCCGGGAAGGCAAGCGCATCCTGTTCGAAGGTGCGCAGGGCGCGCTGCTCGATGTCGACCACGGCACCTATCCCTATGTCACCTCGTCCAACACGGTCGCGGCCCAGGCTGCCACCGGCACCGGCATGGGGCCGGGCGCGGTCGGTTATGTGCTCGGCATCTGCAAGGCCTACACCACCCGTGTCGGCCTCGGCCCATTCCCGACCGAACTCACCGATGAGATCGGCGAAGAGATCGGCCGTCGCGGCAAGGAGTTCGGTGTCAACACCGGGCGCAAGCGGCGCTGCGGCTGGTTCGATGCGGTGCTGGTGCGGCAGACCGCGCGCACCTGCGGCATCAATGGCCTGGCTTTGACCAAGCTCGACATTCTCGACGGCTTCGACGAGATCCAAGTCTGTGTCGGCTATGAGCTGGACGGCAAGGAGATTGATCATCTGCCGGCCGGCGAGGGCGCTCAGGCTCGGGTCAAGCCGATCTACGAGACCATCGAGGGCTGGAAGGAGCCGACCGCCAACGCGCGGTCATGGGCACAGCTCCCGGCGCAGGCGATCAAATACGTTCGGCGCGTCGAAGAGCTGGTCGGATGTCCAATTGCCTTGCTTTCGACAAGCCCGGAACGCGAAGATACAATTCTGGTACAGAATCCCTTCGAGGCCTAACACCTAAACCCGGGCCGTGAGGCCCCAAGTCGGACGTTCATGGCTGATTACTACCCGCTGATCGCTCGTGCGATTTCCGGCCTCGATCCCGGGGCGCCCGGGGAGGCGCGTCGCGCACTGTATGAGCGGGCGCGCACCGCGCTGATCGCGCAGCTGCGCAGCGTGCAGCCGCCGCTGACCGAAAGCGAGATCACCCGCGAACGGCTGGCGCTGGAGGAGGCCGTCCGCAAGGTCGAATCCGAGGCCGCCCAGCGCGCCCGCATCGAGGCACCGAAGCCCGACCCTCTGTCGCGCACCCGCCCGGGTGATGCCCTGCGCTCCAGCGTGCGCGCCCGTGCGAATCCCACCGATCCCAACGCGGCCGGCCGCCCAGCCCCACGTGGTCCGTCGCCCGAGGACGAGGCGCCGCGCCCGCCGCGCAACCTGCGTCCCGACCCGCCGCCATCGGCCCCTCCGCCGGTCAGTCGCGACACCTCGCGGCCGCAGCCGCCGCGCCCCGCCGGCGCGCCACAGCGTCCGGCGCAGCCCGGCATGCGCGGCTTTCGCGACGTGGTGGCGGATGCCGACGACCTCGGCGCCGCCGCGGCGCAGGCCAATCGCTCCGCGCGCCGCACCTACGCCAACGTCCCTTCGCCGTCGTCCGAGTTCGACCGCATCGAGCCGAGCCTGGAGAATCGCGTCGATCCGATGTCGGAGGCGCCTTACGGCTATGACGATGCGGCCGACGATCACGCCCGCTACCAGGATCGCCCGCCGGTCGCGCGCGGCGCCAAATCTAGTCAGGGCATGCCCGGTCCGGGGCCGCGGCCGGCCAAGCCGCCGAAGCCGGCACGGGTGCCGAGCCGTTTTCCGCTGAAATCCCTGCTGATCCTCGGCGTGGTGCTGATTCTCGCCGGCGTCGGTTTCCTGGTCGGCCCGAAGGCATGGACCACCATCCGCGGCATGATGAAGTCGCAGCCGGTCGCGGAAGCGCCGAAAACGCCGGCCACCGACAGTGGCAGCCGGCCCAAGATCGCCGACCGCGTCGGCCAGCCCGGCTCGCAGATCGCGCCGGTGGCGCAGAAGGTCGTGCTTTATGACGAGGACCCCTCCGTGCAGGAGGGCCGGCGTTATGAGGGCACCGTGGTGTGGCGCGTCGACCAGATCGCCGGCGCGGCCGGCCAGCCGCCGGATCTCGCGATCCGAGCCGATGTCGACGTGCCCGACCGCAAGCTGAAGATGACGCTGACCATCCGCCGCAACAACGATGCGTCGCTGCCGGCGAGCCACACTGCCGAGCTGACATTCACCTTGCCGCCGGACTTCAGCGGCGGCGGCGTCGCCAATGTGCCGGGTGTGCTGATGAAATCCGCCGAGCAGACCAAGGGCACGCCGCTGGCAGGCCTGGCAGTGAAGGTCACCGACGGCTTTTTCCTGGTCGGGCTGTCGAATGTCGACGCCGACAAGTCGCGCAACATCCAGTTGCTGAAGGAGCGCTCCTGGTTCGACATTCCGCTGGTCTACACCAACCAGCGGCGCGCCATCCTGGCGGTCGAGAAGGGTGCACCCGGCGAGCGCGCGTTCAACGATGCGTTCGCGGCTTGGGGGCAGTGAGTTGGGGCCAGTGATTTGAAGCCAGCGATTTTGATATTCGGACACAACAGGGCTCGGGGTAGGTAAGGAATGCGGATCACGCTCGTCGGCTCCCGCCATTTCGGCGTGACCGTTTTCGACATGCTGCATCAGCACGGTTTCGGCGTCGCGCGCGTCGTGGTGCACGATGGCGAGGATCGGCTGGCTGCGGCGGCTCGCAAGGCGAATGTCGAGGTCACCGTGCAGGCCAATCCGAAGATCGTGGCGGCCTCGGAAATCGCGCCCGCGACCGATCTGATCATCACCGCCCACAGCCACGCCCGTGTCAGCCGCGAGGCGCTCGCCACCGCGAAATTCGGCGGCATCGGTTATCACCCCTCGTTGCTGCCGCGCCATCGCGGCATGGCCGCGGTGGAATGGACCATCAAGGAAGGCGATTCGATCGCCGGCGGCACCATCTATCACCTCGCCGACCGCATGGATGCCGGTGCGATCGTGATGCAGGACTGGTGCTTCGTGAAAAAGGGCGAGACCGCCCGCGAATTGTGGGAGCGCGCGCTGGCGCCGCTCGGTCTCAAGCTGCTGGCGGAAGCGATCGATCACGCCAAGGCGTTCGGCTCACTGCCGTCCAAGCCGCAGGACGAGGCGTTCGCCACCCAGGCGCCTGCGCTGTCGCCGCACTGAACTGACAGCGACTGATCAAAACGCGCTGCGTTTCGCCACCCACTGCTGTCGTCGCCCGACTTGATCGGGCGACCCAGTAGGCGGCGAAGTTCATGATGAGATGACGGCGCTTGTAACGGTGGCCACCGGTTTTGCAGCTCATCGTTCCAGCTCTTGATACCCCGGGTACTGGATAGCCCGATCAAGTCGGGCGATGACACGGAGTGTGAGGAAACGCTCCAGGCCACAACGTTGGAAGAGGCAACGCGTCGATCCCACCCCCCATCAATACCCAGACTGTATCGATCGATGCCCAGTCTAAAATGGTCCGGCATCGACCACGTCCCTAGTGTCCCGTCCCAACAAGCAAGGGTTCGTCTTGCGACCGAGTGTGTCGCGCGACGATGTTCGGGAAGGGAACAACCATGGTGTCGATCCCCCAGACGGAGACAGCAAGCAGCAGCGGACGGGTGCGTTACCAGATCATCGCCATGATCTTCGCGGTCACCGTGATCAACTACGCCGATCGCGCCATCGTGTCGATTGTCGGCGCGCCGCTGTCGAAGGATCTCGACATCAGTCCGGTGGCGCTCGGCTATATCTTCTCGGCGTTCAGCTGGTCCTATGTGGCGGCGCAGATTCCCGGCGGCTGGCTGCTCGATCGTTATGGTTCGAAGCAGGTGTATGCCTGGAGCATCCTGCTGTGGTCGGTCTTTACCTTCACGCAAGGCTGGGTTGGCTTCTTCAGTGGCGGCGCCGCCATCGTCTGGCTGTTCGTGTTCCGCTTTCTGATGGGAATCGCGGAATCGCCGTCCTTCCCCGGCAATGCGCGCATCGTCGCCGCCTGGTTTCCGACCGCCGAGCGTGGCAAGGCGTCGGCGATCTTCAATGCGGCGCAGTATTTCGCGCCGGTTTTGTTCGCGCCGCTGGTCAGCTGGATCACCCAGAGTTTCGGCTGGCGTTATTCGTTCTTCGTCATGGGCATCATCGGCGCGATCATGTGGGTGCTGTGGGGGCGGCTGATGCACGGTCCGCGCGAGCACCCGGCGATCAGCGATGCCGAGATCACCCATCTGGAACGCGGTGGCGCGCTGATGCAGATGGACGGCGCCGAGGCCTCCGGCCGGCATCGTCCCTTCGCCTGGAGAGATCTCAGGCAATTGCTCGGCAGCCGGATGCTGCTCGGTGTCTACATCGCCCAGCACTGCATCAACGTCATCACCTACTTCTTCCTGACCTGGTTCCCGCTCTATCTGATCAAGGATCGGGGGCTGTCGATCCTCAATGCCGGCCTTGTCGCCTCGCTGCCGGCGTTGTGCGGCTTCATCGGTGGCGTGCTCGGCGGCGTGATTTCCGATGCGCTGTACCGGCGGACAGGCTCGCTGACACTGGCCCGCAAGCTCCCGATCATCGGCGGCATGCTGCTGTCAATGACCATCATCATCTGCAATTACGTTTCCTCGCCCACCCTCGTGGTGGTGGTGATGGCGATCGCCTTCTTCGGCAAGGGTGTCGGCTCGCTGGGTTGGGCGGTGGTGTCCGACACCTCGCCGAAGGAAATCGGCGGCCTCAGCGGCGGCCTGTTCAACATGTTCGGCAACACCGCCGGCATCACCACGCCGATCATCATCGGCTACATGATCCAGCACACCGGCTCGTTCAATGGCGCGCTGGTGTTTGTCGGCATCAACGCCTTTGTCGCCATGGCGGCGTATCTGTTTCTTGTCGGCGACATCCGCCGTGTCGAATTGCGCAAGGCGTGAGCCTCGCAGGCTTCGAACGGATCATATTTTCGGCTTTTTTGATTTTTGATGTGTCCACGCCGGGAACCGGGCCGAAAGAGTCCGGACCAGCGCAACGCAGGTTTTGATCTTGCGCTTTGATGATGTTGAACCTGAGCCGGCGGCGCGCAGCAGGACTGCGCCGCCCGGCGTTGTCGCCTCCGATCGATCCATGCTAGAGGCGCGTCGGACAGCCTCGATCAATAGCGAATTGGCATCGATGTTCGACATTATGCAGCTGCGATGTTTTGTGGCGGTCGCCGAGGAATTGCACTTCGGCCGCGCCGCGGCGCGACTGAACATGACCCAGCCGCCGCTGAGCCGGCAGATCCAGGTGCTGGAGCGGATCATCGACGCGCCGCTGCTGGAGCGCACCAGCCGCGCCGTGCGGCTGACGCCCGCCGGGCGCAGCTTCCTGCCGGAGGCAAGGCGTATCCTGAAACTCGCGGCCTCAGCCTCCGCCGCCGCCAAGCGCATCGCCGCCGGCAAGACCGGCGGCATCAGGATCGGCTTCACCGCCGGCGGCGCCTATTCCTTCCTGCCCCAGCTCGTCACCGCGATGCGCCACCGCCTGCCCGAGGTCGACCTGTCGCTCAAGGAGATGGTCAGCGTCGATCAGTTGGAGGCGCTCGGCTCCGGCGAGATCGACATCGGCCTGCTGCGCCCGCCGGTCGGCCGCCCGGAACTCGATTCCCTGCGTGTGGTCGCCGAGCCGCTGGTCGCGGCGGTCCCCGCCGGCCATCCGCTGGCTGGCCGGCCGAGCCTTGCGCTCAACGACCTCGATGGCCAGCCCTTCATCATGTATGCCCCCTACGAGTCGCGTTATTTCTACGACCTGCTGGTAAGCGAGTTCGCACGCGCCAAGGTGCTGCCGCGTTATGTGCAGCACCTCAGCCAGATCCATTCGATTCTGTCGCTGGTGCGCGCCGGTCTCGGGCTTGCGGTGGTGCCGGAGACGGCGGAGGGACTGCGCATGGATGGGATCGTGCTGCGTCCCCTGCGCATCAAGGCGCCGCGGCCCGTGGAGATGTTTTTGGTCTGGCGCCGCGACGGCGATAATCCGCTGCTGCCGACCGTGGTGGAAGTCGGTCGCGAGATCGCGCTCACCTGAGCGTCCAATGGATGTCTGATCGATGCAGAATCTGCATCGATCGACCCAGCCTTTGGCTTGGACCACGGGCAATGCGGCGCCTATCACCGGACATGAAACGCGCTCACGCGCGATGCCCAGCCGCAAGACCGACAGGAGATGTTCACATGACCAGCAAGATGACGCCGCAGGAAATGGCTCGCCAGATCGGGAGCGGGCTGCTGTCGTTTCCGGTCACGCCGTTCAAGGCGGATCTGTCGTTCGACGAGGAGCGTTATCGCGACAACCTCGACTGGCTGTGCGGCTATGACGTCGCCGGCCTGTTCGCCGCTGGCGGCACCGGCGAATTCTTTTCGCTGACCCCGGCCGAGGTGACCCGCGTGGTCGGCATCGCCGTAGCCGAGACGCGCGGACGCGTGCCGGTGCTGGCTGGCGCCGGTTATGGCACCGCGATCGCCACCGAGATGGCGGTGGCGGCGGAGAAGGCAGGCGCCGACGGTCTGTTGCTGCTGCCGCCGTATCTGATGAACTCCGAGCAGGACGGGCTGGCGGCCCATGTCGAAGCCGTCTGCGCCGCCACCAAGCTCGGCGTTATCTTCTACAATCGCGACAATGCGCTGTTGAACGAGGCGACGCTGGAAGCCCTCTGCGCCCGCTGCCCCAATCTGGTCGGCTACAAGGACGGCGTCGGCGATGTCGAACTGATGACGCGCGTCCACATCCGGCTGGGCGATCGTCTCACCTATATCGGCGGGCTGCCGACGGCGGAAACCTTCGCGCTGCCGTATCTGGAGATGGGCGTCACCACCTATTCCTCGGCGGTGTTCAACTTCGTGCCCGAATTCGCCACCTCCTTCTATGCCGCGGTGCGCCGCCAGGACCGCGCCGCCGTCCAGGCCGGTCTGCGCGATTTCATCCTGCCGCTGATCGCGATCCGCAACCGCAAGAAGGGTTATGCGGTCTCCATCATCAAGGCCGGCATGAAGGTGATCGGCCGCGATTCCGGCCCGGTGCGGCCGCCGTTGACCGACCTCACCGCTGCCGAGATCGCCGAGCTCGAGGCGCTGGTGCAGGGTTTGATCAAACAGCAGAAGGCGGCCTGACGGCGCCGGGTTAGCGTTGTACAAGGCGTTTTCGAGCGAAGTGGAAACCGGTTCGCGTGAAGAAAACGCGTCAAAATAATATGTAGAGATTTCGTTCCAATTGGAGCGAAATCTCTATATCGAACTAAGGTGATCGCAGGTGCGCCGTTCGAACAAGGCGCGCAAAACGGGAGAAGACCATGGCGCAGCTGCAACCGTCCTCCGGCAAGCCGCTCTACATCCGCATGCGCGATGACGACAATGTCGCCATCGTCGCCAACAGCGGCGGTCTTCATCCCGGCGCCGAATTCGCCGGCGGGCTGCGGCTGGTCGAGCAGATTCCACAGGGACACAAGGTGGCGCTGGACGACATCGCGGAGGGAGAGATCATCCGGCGTTATGGCGAGGTGATCGGCCATGCCGCCGCCGACATCGCGAGGGGCAGCTGGGTCAAGGAATCCCTGGTGGTGATGCCGGATGCGCCGCGGCTGAGCGACCTGCCGAAGTCGCGTGGCACGGTCTCCGCGCAGCCGCCGCTCGAAGGCTATACGTTCGAGGGCTACCGCAATGCCGACGGCTCGGTCGGCACCCGCAACATCCTGGCCATCAGCACCAGCGTGCAGTGCGTGGCCGGCACCGTCGAATTCGCGCTGAAGCGGATCCGCGAAGAGTTGCTGCCGAAATATCCCAATGTCGACGACGTGGTCACCGTCACCCACGCCTATGGCTGCGGTGTCGCCATCAATGCCCCCGGCGCTGCGGTGCCGATTCGCACTTTGCAGAATCTCGCCCGCAATCCCAATTTCGGCGGCGAGGTTCTGGTGGTCAGCCTCGGCTGCGAGAAGCTGCAGCCAGAGCTGCTGCTGCCGGAAGGGATCGTGGAGGATTCCGACGACATCGTCCGTATGCAGGACGAGCGGCTGACGGGTTTCAACGAGATCGTCACCAGCATCGTCACCATGGCCGAACAGCGGCTCGAGGTGCTCAACCGCAGGCAGCGCGAAACCTGCCCCGCGGCCGATCTCGTGGTCGGCATGCAGTGCGGCGGCAGCGATGCGTTCTCCGGCGTCACCGCCAACCCCGCGCTGGGTTTTGCCGCGGATCTGCTGGTGCGCGCCGGCGGCACGGTGATGTTCTCGGAAGTCACCGAGGTGCGCGATGCGATCCACCTGCTGACCCCGCGCGCGGTCAACCAGAGCGTCGCCGATGCGCTGATCCGCGAGATGGACTGGTACGACCGTTATCTCGAAACCGGCGCCGCCGACCGCAGCGCCAACACCACGCCGGGCAACAAGAAGGGCGGCCTGTCCAACATCGTCGAGAAGGCGATGGGCTCGGTAATCAAGTCGGGCACCAGCCCGATCGCCGGCGTGCTCGCGCCGGGCGAGCGCGTGCGCGAGAAGGGTTTGATTTTTGCCGCGACGCCAGCCAGCGATTTCGTCTGCGGCACGCTGCAACTGGCCTCCGGCATGACCCTGCACGTCTTCACCACCGGCCGCGGCACGCCCTATGGTTTAGCGGCCGCCCCGGTGATCAAGGTGTCGACCCGCAGCGACCTCAAGAAGCGCTGGCACGATCTGATCGACATCGACGCCGGCACCATCGCCACGGGGGAAGCGACCATCGAAGAGGTGGGCTGGGAGATCTTTCGCCTGATGCTCGATGTCGCCAGCGGCCGCAAGACCACCTGGGCCGATCACTGGGGCATCCACAACGCACTGGCGCTGTTCAATCCCGGGCCGGTGACCTAGGCGATTCTGACGTAGCCCGGATGAGCGGAGCGATATCCGGGGGCGTGCGCGGTCAAAAAAGTCCCGGATGTCGCTGACGCTCATCCGGGCTACATGATGTTGGATCTCGGAAGTGTTCGCGACAGGTCGATCTGCGTGGTCAGACGACCGCCAGCAGCTCGATCCAGCGCAACAGGTTCGCCGCCATGTACTCGCTGTCCGTCGTGTGCAGCGAAGCGGCTTCGTCGTCCAGCACCCGGCCGCACGCGTCGAAATAATCCAGCAGCGTGATGTCGTCCGGCTGCGTCACCCGGCAGAATTCATCGTCGAGGAAGATGGTGTAGTCCCAGTTCGGGGGATCGGCGAGCGAACGGTCTTTTGAGATCAGGAATCGCGAGGGCGCGAGGCCACGGGCCGTTAGCGCTTTTTCAATCGCTGGAAGCCTGCGCAGAAAAGCTTCGTCAAACGCGCCGACACTGCTGCGAAGTATGATGGACATGGTGGCCTCCAACGGCTGCACTTTCCGATTAGTCGACCTGTCGAAAAGACGGGTTCACGGATCGGCTTCGGTTGGCGCAATAAAAAAAGCCGGCTTTACCGTCGGCTTCTGTGAGATTCGTCACACTTCGTCGCCCGGGTGAGCGACCCGCCTGCGCTCGCTGTTCGCGCTTTGGCGGGCGAGAATCCGCCGAAGCGCAGAGCGCGAAGGCGGAAGCGATACCCGGGTTTGCATCGGCCCCGGATATCGCGCTTGCGCGCTCATCCGGGCCACACACAGCAATCGCGTTGCGTTCACCCCCAACAAAAAAGCCGGCGTCACCGCCGGCTTTTCGTCATCTGTTGCTCTCTCGCGTCGGATCAGTGCGCGTGCGCGAGCTCGCGGGTCTGATCGTGCTGCCGGGCGATGGTCGACTTGACCGCCGCCTGCACCTTCTCGAAGGCGCGGACTTCGATCTGCCGCACGCGTTCGCGCGACACGCCGAATTCGGCGGCGAGGTCTTCCAGCGTCATCGGGTCATCCGCAAGGCGACGGGCCTCGAAGATGCGGCGTTCGCGCGGATTGAGCACGCCCATCGCGCCCTGCAGCGCGTCGCGGCGATGATCGTATTCCTCGCTCTCGGCCATGATGGATTCCTGGCTCGGCGAGTTATCGACCAGCCAGTCCTGCCATTCGCCCGGTTCGCCATCGTCACGGATCGGCGCGTTGAGCGACGCATCGCCGCCGAGACGGCGGTTCATGTCGACAACGTCTTGTTCCGTCACGCCGAGGCGCTTCGCGATCAGCTTGACCTGGTCGGGGCGCATATCGCCTTCTTCCAGGGCCGAAATCTTGCTCTTCGCCTTACGCAGGTTGAAGAACAGCTTCTTCTGGTTCGCGGTGGTGCCCATTTTCACGAGCGACCACGACCGCAGGATGTATTCTTGAATCGACGCCTTGATCCACCACATAGCGTAGGTGGCCAGACGGAAGCCTTTTTCCGGCTCAAAGCGCTTCACCGCCTGCATCAGGCCGACGTTGCCTTCCGAGACGACCTCGGCGATCGGCAGGCCGTAGCCGCGATAGCCCATGGCGATCTTGGCGACGAGCCGGAGATGGCTGGTGACGAGTTGATGTGCCGCGTCGCGATCGTCATGCTCGCGCCAACGGCGTGCAAGCATGTACTCCTGCTGGGGTTCCAGCATGGGGAATTTGCGGATCTCGGCGAGGTAATGTGCAAGACCGGATTCTCCGCTGAGAACCGGTAATGATGCTGCTCGGGCCATTCTTGCGCCCTCCAGAGTGTTTCAGACCCCCGATAGCGGCGGGTCAGGCAGGGCCTGCTGCTGTGTCAAAGCCAGTAGGACTGCAATGTTCCGCGCTGGGACATCCAGCGCAGGTGCACAATACACGAACGGGGGCCGTTAGGGGAAGGATACTGACCTGTCACGTTGCTGTGACACGCCTTAAACTATTGTAATCTTGGTCGTTTTCAAGAAGGCCTGCGTCATCCCGCCGCGCCGAGGGCTTTTTGCAGGAGAAGCAAATCCTCCGGAAAGGCCGCCTCCCAGTGCAAAATTTCCCCGGTTTTCGGATGCTCCAGGGTCAAGAGGTATGCGTGTAGCGCTTGGCGGCCGAGGGCCTCCAGGGCGGTTTGGGCTGCCGGCTCAAGCTGCTTGGCTTTGGTCTTGAAGCCCGAGCCATAGACGTCGTCACCCATCAGCGGGTGGCCGATATGAGCGAGGTGGACCCGGATCTGATGGGTCCGCCCGGTCTCGAGCTGGCAGGCGAGCAGCGAGGCCACAGGCTTGCCGTCACGCCCTGTAAAGCTCTCCATCACCTCCCAATGGGTGATGGCGTGGCGGCCGCTCTCGCGCACCGCCATTTTTTCCCGCGCATGGGGATGGCGGTCGATTGGCGCGTCGACCGTGCCGCGATGGCGGTTCGGCGCCCCCCAGGCGAACGCCATGTAGCCACGGCGCAGCGCCCCGGTGCGGCCGTGGTCGGCGAATTGGGCGGTGAGCGAGGCATGGGCGCGGTCGTTCTTCGCCGCCACCATCAGACCGGTGGTATCCTTGTCCAGGCGATGCACGATGCCGGGCCGGCGCACCCCGCCGATGCCTGAAAGACTGGCGCCGCAATGGGCGATCAGCGCGTTCACAAGTGTCCCGGTTTCGTGGCCGGCGGCGGGGTGCACCACCAGGCCCTTCGGCTTGTTGAGGACGATGAGGTCGTCGTCCTCGTAGACGATATCGAGCGGGATGTTTTCGCCTTCGGGCTCCGGCGCCACCGCCGGCGGCACGTCAACGATAATGGTCGTGCCCGCCGTGACCTGATGGGAGGGATCGCGTATCGGCTGGCCGCCGATCGAGACTTGGCCGGCCAGGATCAGCGCCTTCAGCCGGGAGCGCGACAGGTCCGGGCTGCGCACGGCGAGCACGCGGTCGAGCCGCGACGCCTTCTCGTCGCCGGCGACGATCACCTGCCGTGGACCGACGACCGAGCCCGCGCCCTCGGGCAAATCGTCGTCGTCCTGAAGCGCATTGTCACTCATCGCCAAACCTGCTTGAAGGGGCCGCATGACCGAGACCGTAACCGACCCAAATCCGGAACAAACCGCGCTGATGGCCGCCAAAGTGCGGCGCATGATGCTGATTGCGGGGCTCACCACCGGCCTCGGCATCGCGGCGGTGTTCATTGCCATCGGCTACCGTCTTTTCAAGAGCGAGGGAAGTGCGCCCATCGCTGACCTGACCGCGACCCTGCCGCGGGGCGCCAAAATTGTGGCCACCGGGATCTCCGGCGACCGCCTGGTTGTCACCCTGGAGATCGGCGGAACCACCGAAATCCGCACCTTCGACGCCCGCACCCTGAAACCCGCCGGCCGCCTGAAATTTGCCAGCGAGCCGTAGGGCTTTTTTGCGCCAAGGTGAATCGGCGGCGTCTCAGTGCCATTTTCGTCCCGCCGCCGGTGCATTGTGACCTTGCAGTTGCGCCCATTCGCGGTTATTCCCTGCCGCAACGCTCCCTTCGTCTAGCGGTTAGGACGCGGCCCTCTCAAGGCTGAAACAGGGGTTCGATTCCCCTAGGGAGCGCCAAAGTCCACGATACTCTACTACACTGTACGATACGCCTCCGGTTGGGGAGTGCTACCCCCGCTCGATAATGGGTCGAGCACACAGGCCGCTCGGCATTGCCCCCATGTTGGCTTGCCAATTCGCACAGGATCGGGTGAGGCCTCGCCGTTACAGCCATTGATTCAGTTTTTTCAGTTAGTTCGAAGGTGGCGTGTGCACGATGGGCGTACCGGGAAATCAATGAAATAAATCCAGGGACAACCAACGTGAGTAGCTGCTGAACCGAGCGTGAGAATGCTTCGCGTGATGGCTACCGTCACAAGACATAATTCTTGAGTATTCCAATCTTCTCGACCTCGCACTCGATCAGATCCCCGGGTAAGCAATAGCGGGAGGCCGGAATGAGACCGGGGGCCGGCGTCCAGGTGCCGCCCAATTCGCGATCGGTCGACCATGCCGTTCCGGCCGGCGAGCCGGTAATGATGACCATTCCGGGTTTCAGCGTGAAATTGGTCGAAAAGAAATGAATGAGATCGGCGCATGACCAGATCATGTCTGATGTCGAACTGCTCTGGCGCAGTTCGCCATTGATCCGCATCGAAATATGCAGCGCTTGTGGATTGGCGATTTCGTCCGACGTCACGACGACGGGTCCGAGCGGCGCACTTGTATCGAAGGCCTTTCCTCGCCCAAGTTCGTACCAGACGGTTCCGCTGGGAGCGGTTCGCACCTGGCGGTCGCGCGCCGTCACATCATTGACGATGGTGTAGCCGAAGACGTGATCCAGCGCGTGCTCGACCGGAATGTGACGGCCCGGCTTGCCGATGACGATGGCGAGCTCGGTTTCGCAATCGAGCTTCTTCGTGAGCTTGCGGTCCGAGACGATGCCATCATCCGGTCCAATCACGCAATCGGCGGTCTTGACGAAAAACTCCGGTTCCTTGCCCGACAGCGGCGTATTGGCCTTTTCGAGATTGTGCGCGCGATAATTGCTGCCCGCACACAGTATGGTCGACGGCCGGAGTGGCGCGCGCAGCAGGACCGACGAAGCATCATGTACGGCGCTGGCCGGTGGATCGTCGAACAATGCGCCGACATCCAGTCCGTCGTGAACACAGGCCTCGATCAATCGGACCAGATCGGAAACGGTTGACGTGTCGAGCCGGCGATGCCGTGCACATTCCTGCGCGTCGATGATCTGATCCCGGATGAGGATTCCAAGGCATTCCCCGCCATGGCCTGCGTAACTGACGAACCGCATGACAAATACTCCTCCCCGGCACTCATTTTTGTGAACGTTCTTCCTTGAACATCATGGCCTGCACGCTCTGCAGGTGCGCCTTCATCGCGCTTTGTGCGCCCGGCCCGTTGCGGCGACGGATCGCATCGACGATGCGAACGTGTTCGGCGGTATGAACCTCGCGCATCTTTTCGTTCAGGGTCTGCTTCTTCAGCGCGCCCCAGTCGCCTTGATTGCGGATTTTGGTGACGACGGCGGCAAAGGCGGCAAACAGCGGATTGCGGGTCGAAATCGCGATCGTGTGGTGAAGCAGGTCGTCGCAATCCTCGAATGCCTGCAGGCTCTTTGCGACTCTGGACCGATCGACCGCCTTCTGCATCTGCGCAATGTCCGTGCTGTTGGCCCGCTCGACGGATAGCTCAGCAATGAAGGGCTCCAGCGAAAGCCGAAACTCCATCAGGTCCCGCGGACTCGCCGATTGCGCGAGGTTCAATCCCGCCAGGCCGTTTGCGAGGCTCGGCACCGCCGCCCTCACGACAGCACCGGGCGACAGGGCCTCCTTGATATAGGTGCCCCGTCCGATCTCCCGGATGATGGCGCCCTCCTGTTCCAGCGCCTCGAGCGTCTTTCGAACGGTGTTGCGGCCGGTCCTGAACTGGGCCGCGATCACGCGCTCCGTCGGCAGCTTGTCGCCCGGCCGGAACAACTGCTTGTCGATGCCGGCTTCAATGAAGCGGCGTATCTCACCCATCGCGACATGGGCACGGTCACGCAGATTGCCGTCGACTCTCTCTCGCATTCTCGACCTCAAAATCAAATTGCCCGGCTTGCGCAGGGCGCGGGCTCCTTATCCAGAACCAATTAGGGACCAAGTATATTTTTCCAAGCCTACATTTAAGCAGTCGTACGCTTGACTCTGTCGACCTTATATATACCAATACGAGTCAATACAAGCAAATTGGCTCCGATTTGGTTCTGAAATTCGAGGGCGTGCGAAAGGAAAAGTCCGATGGAAAAGAAGACCTACGTGGTTGGAAAATTGTCCGGCGCGATCGCCGGTGAACGCAAAATTCCCTTGTCCGCGGTCACCAGCGGCAACGGTTTCGTTTTCGTTTCCGGCCTGCCGCCGGTCAACCACGTCACGGGCGAGCTGGTTCGCGGCGACATCCTGGTGCAGACGCGCCAATGTCTTGAGAACGTGAAGGCGGCGCTCGAAGTTGCGGGGTCTTCGCTCGACAAGGTGCTGAAGGTCACGATCTATGCGGTCAACTGCGCCTACTTCGCCGACATCAACGCGATCTATGCCGAGTATTTCCCCAAGGATCCTCCCGCGCGGACGTTCTGCACGGTTGGCGCCTGGCCCTGGGAGTTCGACATCGAGATAGAGGCCGTCGCGCTGCAGTCCTGAACTGCCCCAAACGAGTTGCCCAAGTCGAGGTCGATCGATCCGAAGGAAGTCCCATGACAGAGCCGGCTCTCAAAACTGCGTTGGCCATTGGGTCGTTCATTGTTTCCGACCAGTCGGATCGCCAGATGATTCTCCAGTTCAAGGACGTGGTGAAGACCTACCGCAGCGAGCGCGGTTCGGTGACCGCCCTCAACGGCTTTTCGATCGACGTCAGGGAAGGGGAGTTTCTGACACTGGTCGGCCCCAGCGGTTGCGGCAAGTCGACCCTCCTCAACATCCTCGTGGGGCTCGAACGTCCCTCGCGCGGCGAGATATTTTTGGACGGCGCAGAATCGGTCGATCGCAAGGCGGTTGGCTATGTGATGCAGAACGACAATCTCTATCCCTGGCGAACGCTCCGCGAGAATGTCGAGTTTCCGCTCGAACTGCGCGGAGTGCCGGCGGCAGAGCGGCGCAAGACCAGCCAGTATTATCTCGAGAAGGTCCGGTTGCAGGATTTTGCCGATTGCTACCCTTACGAACTATCGGGAGGAATGCGTCAGCGCGGCAACATCGTGCGGGCGTTGTGCTTCTCGCCGCGAATCCTCGTGATGGACGAGCCGTTCGGTCCGTTGGATGCGCAGACGCGGCTTCTGTTGCAGAACCTGCTGCTGGAATTGTGGGCCGACGAGCGCAAGACGGTGATCTTCATCACCCATGATCTGCAGGAAGCGATTGCCCTGGGCGATCGCGTCGCCGTGCTGACGGCCCGGCCCGGCCGCATCAAGTCGGTCCATCCGGTCGATATTCCGCGGCCGCGCAACCTGCGCCATCTGCACGAGAATGCGACCTTCCGCAGTCTGCTTTCGCGCATCGGCGACGAACTGGCGGAAGAGATCCAGGTCCAGGCGGGAGATCACTGATGAGCACCGAGACGATCGATCTGGAAGCCAAATCGGAGCGCGGGGCGCTCAGCCATCGCGCCAACGTGGCCATTGCGCGCGTCGTGCTGGTCGCACTCATTTTCGGAGCCTGGGAATTTGCATCCGGCCGATGGTTTTCGGCGTTCTGGGTTTCGAAGCCGTCGCTGATTGCGGCCTATATCTGGAAGTGGATGACGGTCGGGGATTTCTTCTATCAGATGTCTTTTACGTTCGGTGCGATGCTTGCGGGATTTGCCATGGGCACACTGCTGGGGCTTACCGCGGGCGTTATCCTCAGCCGTACCCAATTCGTTGCAGATGTGCTCGACCCGTTTTTGATCGCGATCAACGGCATTCCGCGCGTCGCGCTCGCCCCGCTTTTCGTCGTGTGGTTCGGCATCGACATGCTGCCGAAGATCATCCTGGTCTTCACGCTGGTGTTCTTCGTGATCTTCTATAACACCTATGCCGGCATCAAGAGCGTGGAACGCAGGTATACCGATCTTGCCTTTGTGATGGGCGCCAGCGAGAAGGATCTGTTCGCGAAGGTCGTTCTGCCGGCGGCGATGCCGCACATCTTTCTCGGTATCAAGCTGTCCATTCCTTATGCGCTGATCGGCGCGATCATCGGCGAGTTCGTCGCCTCGTCGGCCGGTCTCGGCTGGAAAATCCAGATGGAGACCAGCCTGTACAACACGACGGGCACGATGGCGGGGCTGATCGTCATGATGTTCATCGTTGTGGCGATGAATTCTTTGCTCGCCGTCGCCGAGCGCCGGTTGCTTCGCTGGCAGCCCGCCTCGCGCTACGGTGTGGCGCCCAACCAATAGCAACCAGAGTCCAACCCACGCAGGAGTATGCGCCATGCAGCGTCGCGAGGTCATCACCGGAATTGGAGCGGCACTTCTCTCGGCCGGCGTCAGCCCGACCATCGTATTGGGGCAGGGTGCGGGCAAGCCGCTGCGCATCACCCACGCGGTCACCTCGCTCGCTTACATGCAGAGCTATATCGCCCAGCAGAACGGCTACTTCCGGGAAGCCGGCTTTGCCCCCCAGATCATCGACGCCGGTGGCGGCGGGCCTGACGTGCAGCTGGTTCTTAGCGGCCGCGCCGAACTGACAGTCAATGACGGCGCACAGATTCTGCCGGCGCTTGCGCAGGGCCAGAAGCTGGTCTGCGTTCTCGGCCTCCTCAACAGATCGATCGTCAATGCGACTATCAGCAAGGCCGCGGCGCAAAAAATCGGGCTCACGGAAACTATGACTTTCAAGGAAAGGATAAAGCTGCTGAAGGGCCTGAAGATTGGCGTCACCCGCGCCGGCGCGCTGACCTGGCAACTTGCCCGCTTCAACCTCGTATCCGCTGGCCTCGATCCGGACAAGGATGCCCAGGTCGTGGCGGTCGGAGGGCCGCCCGCGTTGGCCGCGGCGCTCGACAACGGCGCCATCGACGTCATGTACATTTCCATGCCGATCGGCGAGAAACTCGTCGGGGAAGGCAAGGCGATTTCCTTCATCAACAACGCCAAGGGCGATGATCCGAAGCTGTCGAACTTCCTGATGGAAGGCCTGTGGGCGACGCCGGAGTATCTGGCGGCGAACCGTGCAACCATCGCCGCCGCGGTCGGTGCTTACAAGAAGGCATCGCAGTTTATCCGCGAGTCGACACCTGAAGCGATCGTCGCGTCGCTCAAGCCGACACTGGAGAGCCTAGGCGACGCCGTTCTCCTGGATTCGGTCAAGCGAATCCAGCCGGCGGTATCCGCGAGCGGCAAGGTAACGGCGGAAGAATTTGACACGACTCAGGCTGTTCTCAAGATAAATGGCATTCTTGACAAGAGTTTCAGCCTCGGTGACGTGTTCGACGGAAGTATGGTAGGTGCATGAAAGGTTGCCTGTTCGGGGCGATTTGTTGATTCGGGATCGAGGTTGGCTGTGAATGGCTGACTGGGGCCATTCGTCTGGAGAAGTTGATCGTGAAGTCGCTAGAGTATGTCCTTGCCGACGTGTTCACCGATCGAAGGTTTGGTGGCAATCAACTCGCTGTGTTCCCGCAAATGCGCGACCTGCCGACGGAGCTCATGCAGGCGATCGCGCGTGAGCTGAACCTCAGCGAGACCGTGTTCGTTTTTCCTCCCGGCTCGGCCGATCTTTCCTTTTCGATCCGGATATTCACGCCCGGCGCGGAGCTGCCTTTTGCCGGCCATCCCACGATCGGGACCGCACTCGTGCTCGAAGCGGTTGGCGCGCTGAATCATGCGCGCAACGTCAGCCGGGTCGACGTCTCTACGTCGGACATTGTGCTCGGCGAAGGCGTGGGCCCGGTATCGGTGCGCCTGTCGGCAAGCGGCGGGGTGCGCCGTGCCGTTTTGACCAGCCCACGTATTCCAGCCAGGATAGGTGAGGGCCCGGGCGTCGCGATCGAGGCTGAGCTTCTCGGGCTGCAGGAGGCGGATCTCGCAGTTGAGACCAAAACGCGTGCCTACTCCGCCGGTGTTCCCTTCACGATCATTCCGCTGCATTCGCGCGACGCGCTATCCAGGTTACAGTTCAACACCGCGACCTGGGCGACGCATTTCAAGGGTAGCGCAGCGCCGCATATTCTCGCTGTCTACCTTGTGACCCTCGGCGAACTGCACGCACGGATGTTCGCTCCCGCGATGGGTATCCCGGAAGACCCCGCCACCGGTGCTGCCGCGGTCGCGCTCGCAGGATTCCTGAACGATGATCAAAAGCCATCGGGTGCCGGCTGGCGCTGGAGCATCCATCAGGGTGTTGATATGGGCCGTCCCAGCCTGATCGACCTCGAAATCGATCTGGCAGACGGAGTCTTGTCGTCCGTGCGGGTGGGCGGTAGTGCCGTAATCGTCGGCAGGGGGACAATCGAGGTCGAGGCTTAGCGGTGGCTATCTAGTACCCGGAATCATAGCTGGGTGATACGTCGGCCTTTGAAGGGGCGCTGGCGGACCTTTTTCTTGGTCCAGACGAAGGGCTCGGCTCTGTCGTTATAGGCCTTGATGTAGGCATTGATGTGCTGCTCGAGCTGTTTGAGGCTTGTGAATGAGGCGCCGCTCAACGACTGCCCCTGTAAGATCGAAAACCACACCTCGACCTGATTGAGCCAGGACGCACTGGTGGGCGTGAAATGAAACTTCACATTGGGATGTGCCTTGAGCCATTCCTCGTTCTTCTTATGGGTGCTGAGGTTGTCGAGAATGACGTGAAGCTGGCGGTTCGGAAATGCTGCGGTGAGGCGATCCATGAAGTCGAGAAACTCGACCCGGCGACGTCGTTTCGAATGCGTCGCAAGGATCTTCCCTGTGGCGACTTCCAGCGCTGCAAACAGCGTGGCCGTGCCGTGCCGCTTGTAGTCGTGGCTCTGGCCGGTCAAGGCGCGGCCATTGGGCAGCTTCAGATAGCCTTGCGCTCGTTCCAACGCCTGGATCGAGGGCTTTTCGTCCACGCATAGGACGATGGCCTTCTTGGGCGAGGCGACATAGAGGCCAACCACGTCGGCGGCTTTGGCCGTAAACTGCGGGTCGTTGCTCTCGCACCAGGACTTGCGAGCCGCCAGATCGATCTTGTTGCTGCGCAAGAACCGCCAGACATATTGCACGTCGACATCGCCAAGTTCCCCTGCCAGCAGAGGCCCAGTCCAGCGCGCGTATCCCGCGGGAGGCGACTTATCGAGCAACTTTAGAATCCGTTTGTCGGTGGCCTTGGTATAGATCGGCTGCTTGCCCGGCAGGGGCTTGCTTTGCAGACCTTCAAGACCATGATCCGCATAGCGATGCCGCCAAAGGCTGACAATCCGCGGCTGGACTCCAACCTCCTTCGCGATCGATCGGGCGCTACGACCGGCAGCGGCCAAAAGAACGATCCGTGCCCGCTTCAAATCGCGCTGCAACGTCACCGGTGAGCGGCAACGTTCTTCAAGCACCTTGCGATCTTTCTTCGAAAGGTGGACTTCTCTTGCTTCGGGTATCATCCCGATGTTGAATCATGACTCACTTCCCAGGGAAAGTGGGTACTAGCAAGAGAAGCCCCTTCTTCCGCAGAGGATCGCGTATCACTCAGCTATGATTCCGGGTACTAGGCTGTCCGTCTTGATTGCGCAGATGCGCGCATCTGGCGAATTCATATGGCGCGTTCGAAAATTCCGCTTCGAGGCGTGACCTATCGTTCGGGGTCATGGGAACACCAAATCCTGGTTCGCTGCGCGCCAAGCCTTCATACCGCCTTTGAGGACGAGGGCATGCCACCCCATGTCCGCGGCCAGCCTGGCGGCCAGCGTGGCACGCCCACCGCTGCCGCAGACCATCACCAGAGCTGTCTGGTCCCGTAACGCCGGAAGAAACAAGTCGGACTCGCGATCGAGATAAAATTCGAGCATCCCGCGTTGGGCATGCTGAGCTCCGGGAATCATACCCGAGTTGAGTTCCTTCGAGTCCCGAACGTCGAGAACCACGACGCCGGGAGCGCCGAACATACTTTTGGCTTCAGCAATTTCGATTTCGTGGACTTGTGTGCGCGCCTCGCTCAAGAGCTGAGCTAATGTTATGGTCATAGTATACCCTTACCGGCTTGCGATAGCCGCGATCTCGATTCGAAGCCGCGGATCGAGCAGTGTCGCGCCGACGGATGCGCGAGCGGGTTGGCTTCCGGGCGGCAACCACTTCTCCCACACCTCGTTGTAGCCGCCGTAATCCGCGAAATCCCTGATCCATACCTGGCACATCAGAAGTTTGGTTCGGCCTGACCCGCCTTTCGCGAGCAAAGCATCAATCTTGGCAAGCGCCTCGGCGGTTTGCTGTCGGATATCGCCATCGTAATCGTTGGCTATCTGACCCGCGATATACAGCGTATCGCCGTACGCGACGAGTTGGGCGTAACGCGCATTTGTATCGTATCTCTCGATCGTCATTTCGGTTCCTCATTTTCAGATGACAGCGAAGGGAGCAGATCCCGCTCTCGTAGAAACGAAAGTATTTCGGACGCCGCGGCTTCCGGTCCGAGGTTTACGACGACCCTTCCATTTGATGCAGGCTGGTCGCGGATCGCAGAGATGCGTCGGCGTGCGAGTGCATGATGGTAAGTCTTGATCGACTGCCGGGGCGGCGTGGCGGTGTCAGATTGTTGCGCGCAGCGCCACGTCGTTCTGGTGTCCGGCTCGACGGGCTTGACTATTCCAACTTTGCGGCGTCGGAAGCTACCTGACCGAGGTGCGGGTCCCGCTTCGCCAACTGTGACCATGGCAGGCAGTGGCGAGCAGAGTAGACGCCGCCCGCCTCTAGGTGCCGCCTGTTCGACGTTGAGCGTCCGGCCTTCTGCGTGACAGGCTGCGATGTCGGCGACGACCGGCAAAGCCAGCGCTTGGGCCACTACATAAGGCAGGATTCCGCTGCGCTCGCCGGTCTCGGTGCGAATGCCGGCAAGGATCAGATCGACCGCGCGCCCCCTAAGCCACCCGATCAGGGCAGGGACGACGTCGAATTCTTCGTCCAACACCACATGGTCGATGGATGGTAAGCCCATGGCCAGATAATCGTCGAACCGCAGATCCTCCCGCTGCGGACCGACATGCACCGCCGCCACATCCCCCAGCCGCAATGCGAGTTCAAGTGCGCGCCTGTCGAACGCCGCGCCTCGGGTGCGTCCACTGAGCGGATGGCATCCGCATGACAGCAATACGGCGACACGCAGTGTCATTTTCGTGGCCTCAAAGCGTCCAGCAAGGCCGGCATGACCTTTTGGACGTCGGCGATGATCGCGAGGTCGGCCCTCTTTATCATGGCGGCGTGCAGGTCGGTGTTGACTGCGATGACCTGCTCGCAGTCGCGCAGGCCCTGGACATGCTGGGGGGCGCCGGAGATTCCGAGCGCGATATAACACGCCGGGCTGACAATCTGACCGGATGCACCGATCTGACGATCACGCGGAAGCAATCCAGTGTCGCAGATGGCACGTGTCGCGCCAATCGTCGCGCTCAATGCACGTGCGAGAGCAGTGAATGTATGCCAGTCCTCTACTCCGGTGCCGGCCGAAAGAATGAACGATGCTTCCGGCAGAACGAGATCTAACTGGTCGCGCTCGGTGGTGCCGGTGTAACGAGTGATGGTTCCGTCGATCAAGATTCGCTCAAGCGCCACACCCGCGCCGGGCGCGCACGGCGCAAAACCTTCGTCTTGGAAGAACACCACTCTCGCTTCTGGCGCAGCTCCGTTACCAACAGCTCCATCGTCGGGACGGTGGGTCGTTGTCGTTGCTCTAGACCGGGCGGTGAAACGGCGGCCGACATCCCCCGAGCGGCCAATCGCGTCACAAAACATCAGGCGCATCGGCGCGTAGCGATTATCGATTGCGATGAGCGCCTGTGACATCGCTTCGCGTTCGCAGCCGTCGACTGGATAGTCGACGCGAACCACGTAATCCGCGCCCGAAGCGGCGAGGGCATCGCTGCCGGTGTCCGCCCACGCTGGAACCAGAACGCCACCTGCATGCTGATCCGCGAGATGCCGGGCGGCGCCGAGCAGTTGTCGATCTATTTCCCCTATTCGTCCGCCGGCCGACTCGATGATTGCAACCACCGTCGGCCCGTTCGGCCGACGCATGCGGCTTGCCATCAACGGTTCAACGATGCGCTTACCGACCTGCTTGGCCTTGCGAAGCACGCCGCGAAGGCGATTGTCTGGCCCAGTTCGCCAGATGACGCGTGTGCGTGGATCACACCGCTCGAGATTGCTCACGCGGCCGTCTCCTTACCGGCGAACAGGGCTTCCGCGACGAACTCCGCAATATCCTTGACGTCAAGCGGAATACCCGTGACGCCGGACAGCATGGCGGCGCATCCGGGACAGGCGACGGCGACGCTTTCGGCTCTGGTCTGCGCGGCATCGGCCATGCGCAAATCCGGAATGCGTGTCCTGCCGGGGATATCGGCAAGCGGCGCCGCGCCGCCACCGCCACAACAGCGCGCCGACGTTCCGTGCTGCATCATCTCTTCAAGATGGAAACCCAACGCTGTGAGAACGGCGCGCGGCGCCGTGGCCTGCCGATTGTAGCGCGCCAGGTAACATGGATCATGATACGTTACTACGCGCGGGCGCTGCTGAAGGGGGAGGCCGCACTCCACGAGTTCCGCCAGAACCTCGCTATGATGCTGAACGCGCCAATGGCCGCCCAACGCGGGGTATTCATTGCGCAAAGCATGCATAGCGTGCGGATCGGCGGTGACGATTCGACAGAAGCGATAACCTGCTAACAACGCGATCACACGTGAGGCCATTTCTATGAACAAAGCCTCGTCGCCGGCGCGGCGGGCGAGGTCGCCGCAATCAATCTCTTCCTCGCCGAGGATCGCGAAAGACACGCGCGCGACACTGAGTACCTCGGCTAACGCGCGTAAGGCGCGCCGGCCACGCGGCTGAAAGGCTCCTTCGCCTTGCCACAGCAGGATATCCACCTGTTCACCGGGCGTGAGCCGCTTAATGGAGAGGCCTGCCGTCCAGATCGCGCGATCCTTTGGATCGGAATTGTCGGCATTGCCGGTCTCGCGCAGCGCCGTGAGCGCGGAATCCGTACGCGAAGGCAACGTGCCTTGCTCCAGCACGCGGAAGCGCCGCAGGTCGATGACCGCATCGACGTGCTCGATCAGCATGGGGCAGGCTTCTACGCAAGCGCGGCATGTCGTGCAGGACCACAGCGTTTCATCGCGAATAACGCCGACAGGGTGATCATCCTCAGTGTGCCGGCGGCCCGCATAAGGCTGCCAGTCGAGCGATGCTTGAGCGGCGAGATCGGCAATCAATGCTTTTGGGTTGAGCGGCTGTCCGGCGGCGAGGGCCGGGCAGGCGGCCTCGCATTTTCCGCATTGAACGCAAGCATCGACGCCAAGGACGGCATTCCACGCCAGATCCGGCGCAGCCGCCGCTCCGAGTTTCGGGTTCGCAATATCGATGGAATGGAGAGCGGCGCCGCGCGCGGGATGGGTGAATCGTTCGGGACGTGGATGGAAGATCAGATGAAGCGTGCCGACGAATGCGTGACGAAGCGGTCCCGCTGCCAATCCCCAGCTCAGATGGACGACCGGCAACAGTAGCAGAATCGCGAGGAAGACCTCAAGAATTGAATAAGTCCACCCCCAAAGATCTGCCATCGCGCCAAGTGCGGCCGCGAGCGACAGGCTGAGCAACGACCATGGAAACGCAGCATACCAGTTCCGCGTGAGATGCGCGGCCTCCTGTGCGCGGCGCAATAGATCGAGTGCGCTACCTGCGGCGAGCAGTATCGCGCCGGTTAGGACGACGACCGCTGCTAGATCTCCCGAAATCCAAGCAATCGTGAAGCCAGCGATCAACAGGACGAAGCCAGATGCGACCGGAACATGCATGCGCGCGGCCCGCGGCGTGCGTATGACCGCGCCGTGGACGTGAACGAGATAGCGGCGTGGAAGATCGATAAGCCCGGCGAGAACATCGACGGGAGCGGGTTTTGCCCGCCGCCAGAGTCTGGCGCGCCAGCCAATGCCCATGGTGCCGACGGCGAGCGCGCCGCCAAGCGTAATCGCAAGCGCCTGTGTGAAGCTGAGCGGTCCCATCTTCACAAATCCTTGCAAAGTCGACGCGCATCGAGCAGCGCTGCGTGGATGTTGCGACTCGCGACCGCATCCCCAATGCGGAACAGTTGGAAACCGCCTCCGTCGCAGTAGCGAATGGCCTGCGGCCTGCCGTTCACCAGCGCGGAATAGTCCCATGCGCCACGATTGATCGACTGCTCCTTCAGTTCGAAATAGAGCGCGTCGACGGGCTTAGTCCCATAATCGATGATGACTTGATCGACTTCCCTCTCTTCCTCCACCAGCGTATATTCGTTCTTGAGCACGCAAATGAGCTTGTTCTCCTCACGATACACGCCGGTCAGTCGCATATCGTTGGTGAACAGCGTGCCTCTTTCATAAAGATGCCGCATGAATGTCGGGCGCGTCGTGCGTTCGAGCAACGGTGCGGGATGACGATCGGCGCTAACGAATTCGACCTGCGAGCCGCGCTCGGTAATGAATTCAGCGCATGAAAAGGCAGGTTCGGCACCATTATCGTCGAATATCAATACGCGTTCGGCCGGACGCACGCTCTCTTGCAGCACGTCGGGGATCGTCGCGGCAAGCTCGCTGCCCGGAATCCATCCTTTGTCCGGCACGCCGCCTGTGGCGATAATAACGAGATCCGGCTCGAGCTCCTGGATCAGAGCGACGGTCGCGGCGCAGCCATAACGGCAATCGACTCGCTTATTCCTGAGCTGGCGCTCCAGCCAGCCGGTAATCATCAGCAGCGACTCGCGCCAGGCGACGCGAGCCGCGAGCCGAACCTGACCACCCGCCACATCGTTGCGTTCGAGCAGGACGACGGCGTGCCCGCGCTCTGCAAGGACTCGTGCAGCTTCGAGGCCCGCTGGACCGGCGCCGACGACGACCGCGCGACGTCGGTTAGGAGCCGGCGAAACAATATGCGGAATCAGTTGTTCCCGCCCGGAAGCGGGATTGTGCAGGCAGTAGGCTTGCCCACCCGAATAGAGTCTGTCGATGCAATAGTTTGCGCCGATGCATGGACGAATGTCGTCAACGCGGTCTTCGACGAGCTTCCGCATGATATGCGGATCGGCCAGATGCGCGCGCGTCATCCCGATCATATCGGCATGGCCTTCCTCGATGGCGCGAGCCGCGGTCGCCAAATTGCCCATGCGCTGGGCGTGAAAGACCGGAATTCCGACGTTTCGCTTGATTGCGCTCGCCAGTTGTAAGTAGGGCCCTGCGGGAAAATCCATTCCGGGGAAGATCATTGCATGTGATGGAAGATCATCCGCGGACGCACCGAGCACACTCAGATAGTCAACCCCGCCGCGTTCCGCAAGAATACGCGCGATTTCAACACACTCGTTCGGCGTCAGCCCGCCGTCGACCAGTTCATCGCCCGACATCCGCAGGCCGACGACGAAATCGTCGCCGACGCTCTGCCGTACGGCGGCGAGGATCTCGAGTGTGAAGCGGAGCCGGTTCTCCAGCGAGCCGCCATGATGATCGGAACGTCGGTTGCTTTTCGGCGACCAAAATTGATCGAGGAGATGGCCATGGGTGGCAGACAGCTCTACGCCATCGATTCCGCCCTTACGGACCCGCGCAGCTGCACGCGCAAAGGCCTCGAGCAGACGATCGAAATCCCAATCCTCCATTTGCTTGGGAAAGCTGCGATGTGCAGGCTCGCGCACGCGGGACGGCGAAATTGGTGCCAGCCAATGCTGATTGTCCCAATTCGAGCGGCGGCCCATGTGGGCGATCTGGGCAAATACCGCCGTATCATATCGATGGATGCGCGTCGCCAGTTCGCGATAATAAGGCACGATGTCGTCGTTCGACGCATCGAGATGCATCATATCGGCGCCCGGCGTGTCCTCGGCAACAGCTGTGGATCCCCCGATCATCGTCAGCCCGATGCCGCCGCGGGCCTTTTCTTCGTGATAGAGCTGGTAACGCAGCTTGGGCTTGCCGTCCTCGCTCGCGCCCGAAGTATGAGCGGTGCTCATAATCCGGTTTGGGATGATCACGCCTTTGATGCGAAGGGGCTGGAGTAGCGCCCGATATTGCGCCATAAGAAGACACCTGTAAGCCAGCTATTTTGGAATTCCAAAATTGCAATTATTATACAATAAGGAGTTTCAAATGAAGCGCAAGCCCGTGGAGCGCGGCGATTCTGCCACTTTGGCAAGTCAGGTCTATGAACGGATCAAGCGCGACATCGTTACCCACCGGCTGCGCCCGGGCGAACGGGTGTCGGAAAGCGCGCTTGCTGCGTCCCACAAGACAAGCAAGGCACCGGTGAGGGTCGCTCTCGCGCGACTCCAGCAGGAACATCTGATTGTGCAGGCCGCACCCAAGACCCAGATCGTCGCACCGCTGACGCTGAAGGGCGTCCGCGATATCTTCGATCTGCGCAATCTGCTGGAACCCGAGGCGGTGCGTTTGGCGACGGGCCGCGTGTCGCTGACGCGCCTGCGCGAACTCAACGAAGCCTGTGCCAAACCGATTCGCGCTGGGAACGCCGACGACGAATTTCGCCTCTTGGCAGCGAACCGCGCCTTTCACCTCGAACTTGCGTCGGCGAGCGGTAATGACCTGCTGGCGGACTGGATCGGTCGGCTGCACGATCTCGCAATCCGCATCATGTGGCTGGCGCTGCGATCGGAAACGACCTCGGAGGCGTGGAGTGAAGGCCATGACGAACTGATCGTCGCCATAGAAAAGAGCGACGCCGAGGCTGCGAAGTCGATCCTGTTGCGGCTACTGCGCGACGGGCAGCGTCAGGTATACGAGCGACTAATGAATTTGCCGGGCCTCTCCGAATTAAACCTTCAGTCACCTGTATGGAATTCTAAAAAGATAGAAAAATATGATATTGACCTTCTAAAAATTTAGAACTAGGCTCCACCTCCATGGGATCTGTGACGATCCCGAAGTGGCGCAAGCGATGCGTGTCGACGGCATGCCGCGGCCAGGGGGTTGTGTGGGTCGATTGTACCGAATTTCGCGCGCTGCAGCCCTGATCGTTCTCTGGACGCTCTGTGCAGTCGCCTCGAATGCGCAACCAGCGCCGAAGAAAATCGTGATCGCCGGATGGGGGCCGCATTCCTCGCTGGACGAAGCGGTGGCTGGCCTTTTGCGAGGACTTGAGAGCGAGGGTTTCACATCCAGAAAAAACCTTGCGATCGAGCAGGCCAACGTGAATTTCGATCGGGCAATCATCCCGCAGATGCTCGCGCGGCTCTCGTCGCTCAATCCGGACGTGATGGTCACGATCGCAACGCCAGTGTCGCAGACCGCGCTCAAGGCGCTGCGCGAACGGCGTTTTCCAATCGTATTCACGCCCGTCGGTGACCCAATCGCAGTTGGTCTTGTTCCTTCATGGAGCAGCCCAGGTGACAACATTACCGGCACCTCAAATCTGCCGGATTGGGACGCGGTCGTTGCCTTCTTCGCCACGTTGTTGCCCGATGCCAAGCGTTTCGCGTTCATCTACGACACGGGCGACGAGAGTTCCTCGATCGACCTTGCGGCAATCGACGCCCCCATGACTCGAAGAGGTCTTGCGCTCATAAAAGTTGGGATGGACGCTCCAAGTGAAGCACCGCAGCGTGTACAGTCGATCGTTGGCCGTGCCGATGTGCTGATCATGTCGGCTTCGGGCCGAGTTCAGGGCGCGGCCCCGGCAATCGCCGCTGTCGCGACGCGTGCGCGATTGCCGTTGGTCGGGACGGTGCCGGGGCCGGTCAAGCAGCATCTGGCCCTCGCCGCTTATTCGGCATCCTACGACAAGGTCGGCGAGAAGGCTGGCATCATGGTCGGCAAGCTGCTTAAAGGGATGCCGCTCAAGGAACTCCCTCCGTGGCGGCCGAGCCCCGCTGACCTGCAGCCGACGATCAGCGCCGAGCAGCTTGCCGCTCTTGGCCTTCGGTTGCCGCCGACGCTCGAACAGTGCAACTGTCTCGTCAAGCGCTGACGGTGCAGCCATGATTTCTCTCGCGCGCGTACGAAAGATCTTTGGACCCGGAACACCGGATCGGCGCGTTGCGCTCAATGACGTTTCCTTCAATTTCACCAGTGGGGAGTTTGTGATCGTCATCGGTGGGAACGGTGCTGGCAAGAGCACGCTGCTCAACGCCATCGCCGGGTCGATCAGGCTGGATAGTGGGTCGATTCGCTTTGATGACGCCGATATCACGGGCGACAGCGAAGAGCGGCGTGCCCGCCATATCGCTCGGGTATTCCAGGATCCAATGCTGGGCACTGCAGCGCATTTGACGGTCGAAGAGAATTTGACCCTTGCTGCATTACGCGATCGCAAGCCAGGCTGGCGTGCCGCGATCTCTTCGGCGCGAAGCCGGTTGTTCCGTGACCGGCTCGCGCTCTTGCAACTCGGTCTGGAGGACCGGCTTCAGTCTCGCGTCGGCCTACTTTCGGGCGGCCAGCGCCAGGCCCTCGCTCTCACCATGGCGACGCTCAACGAACCCAGATTGCTGTTGCTCGACGAGCACACGGCTGCGCTCGATCCGCATACCTCCGAGCTGGTGATGCGCGCAACGATCGACGCGATCACGACGTTCGGACTGACCGCCCTTATGGTCACCCACAATATGCGGCATGCGATCGACACAGGTACCCGCCTGCTGATGATGGATAAGGGAGAGTTGCGCGCCGACATTGACGCGAGCGAGAAGAAACGATTGACGATTCCCGATTTGATCGCACGCTTCAGCCTGTCCGACGATAAAATGCTGCTGTCGGCCTAGAGAGCAAAGCCATGCACGACTTCTTTCTGAGCTTTTATTCCCTCATCCCGACCACGGTTGCGCAGAGCCTGATCTATGCGTTTGTCGCACTCGGGCTGATGATTCCGTTTCGGCTACTCGACTTGCCCGACCTGACCTGCGAGGGGAGCTTTCCGCTCGGGGGCTGTATGTTCGCGGCCTCGGCGGCCGCGGGGCTTAGCCCCACAGCGGGTACGGCGGCCGCCGTTATCATCGGGTTCGCCGCGGGCGTCTGCACGGCCTATATCCACCTCAAATTCCGGATTCACACCCTGTTGGCCGGCATCATCCTCTTTACCATCGTGTGGAGTGTCGATCTGCGCGTAATGGGGAGGCCAAACATTCCCGTTGACGCCAACAGCACACTATTCGGCGCGATTAATCCGTCCCTTGTGAATGACATCGTTTTTCAAATGGCGGTCACGGCCATCTTCCTGGGGGGCGGTGTCCTCGCCCTCGACCGCGGACTCCGCACCGAGGTCGGCCTTCGGTTTCGCTGCGTCGGAACGAACCAGCGCCTCAGCCCGGCCCTCGGCATCAATCTACGCCGCAACGTCCTCGTCGGATTCGGGATTGCGAACGCGTTGGTGGCGCTCGGCGGCGCACTCGCAGCCCAGGCGCAGGGTTATGCCGATGTCACGATGGGCTTCGGCATCCTCATCAATGGCTTGGCAGCTCTGATCATCGGCGAAACGTTGATAGGCACTCGGACAATCGGGCGGCAACTGCTCGCGCCCGTTGTTGGATCCCTTATCTACTACCAACTCATCTCGGCCGCGCTTGCGACCGGGATCGGCCCATCCGATCTTAAATTGGCGACGGGCCTCTTCGTCCTGCTGACACTCGCAGCACCTGTCGCCTTCGAAAGTCGGGCGCGCCGGTTTGCCAACTCCTAACGACGAGAAGGGAAGACGCTCATGGAGCGCGGGCTTGGGATCATCGACATCGATCATTTGATGATCCGAACAAGAAGCCTCGATCACGCCGCCCAAGCGTATAAGCGGTTAGGATTCTTCGTCTGCCCGCCGCGCAAGAGGATCGAGATGTCTGCGTTCGCCGACGGCTTCCGCAGCCAAGCGAACGCACCAAAGGCCACGCTCAACAATCGCCACATTATTTTTAAAGCCTATCCAGGCCGCTCGGACGTGGCGAACTTCCTGGAGTTCATGTGTATCGAGGATCCGCTCGCTACCCCGTCCAAGGTCACGCAGCTGATGGCCTTTCTAGGAGACAGCGAAGGCCCGAAGACCGTGGTTTGCCTGACGCCCGACATCAATGCATCGGTCGCGGAATTCAAACGTCGCGGCTTTGAATCCCCTCCCACCATTCCGTTCGAGACGGGTTGGGACGACACAGAGCGGGGAACGTTCGTGCGTATAGAGGCGCGACCTTTTGTACCTCTGCCGGGCCAGATGCCATTTCAAATGAACTGCTACGAAACCAGCACGATTGACAATTACCAATACACACCGTGGACTGCGCATCCGAACACAGCGAGGTATGTGAAAGGAGTCATGAGCGTAACCGAGAACCTGTGCTCTGACGTCGAATTCATGGCTTCCAGAATTTTGGACGTGGAGCCGCGATGGCTCGACGAGCATGCTTGCGTGATCCGCCCACGGGATATTGAGTGGCGCTTCTTCAGTCCGACCGGCTTCGCGAGTCGGTATCCCGGGTGTCACTACAGTGATGTGCGGCTGCTCCTCGCCACAATCGGCGCAACCGTTGCAGTGGATTCCCTGCCCGCCTTAAAATCCATTCTGCGAGCAAATGCCGTTGACCATGTCGATTTTGGCGACCGAGTCTGCATCAGCCCCGAAGTAGCCTGCAACACTTTGCTTGAATTCGTAGCTACAGCAGGAGAAATCAAGTGAATTTTGCAAGCTGGAAAGATGTGCCAGCCGATGTTATCGAGCGCGTTCATCACCGTAATTTCGTGTTTGATTTTTCTCCACTCGGTGAACCCTTTATCATGACCGAGGGCACGATTGCGGCGATGAGGTGCGAGCTCGCCGCCCTATCTCCAATTCCAAAGATTATTCGCGCCATGCTCGATGCGCGCATAAGAGAGCTGGAGACCAACGCGCTCGTCCGTGACGAGGTGCGTCAGGTCTGGCGCAAATCAGGCGTCAAAGCCGTGTTGGTAACGTTGGGTGGACTGTCTCTCAGCCCCTCCGACTGGGATTCGACGATGTGGGATGCTGCGCACTGGGTCAGAAGAGTTCGCGCCGGGGACGACATGTTGATCTGCGAATCGGTGTCGGATCTGAAGCGAGCGCAGGCCGAGGGGAGAGTTGGTATCGTACTCGGCATGCAGGACATTACTCAAAATCGGCAAGGATTTGGGTAAGCTCGATATGCTTCGCGACTTCGGCACACGGGTAATTCAGTTGACCTTTAATACGCGAAACTACGTGGGCGACGGCTGCACTGAGCGGGAGCAGTCCGGTCTAAGTACCTACGGGATCGAACTTGTTCATCGTATGAATGAACTCAATATCATTATCGATGTTTCGCATTCCGGCTATCAGACCACCCTCGACGCTATTCGCTATTCCAAGCGGCCGATCGCGATAACCCATTCGTCGTGCGCAGCAATCGCACGGCACCCGCGCGCCAAATCGGATGAGCAGCTCAAGGCGTTGAAGGACGCCAACGGTTACATCGGAATCCTCTGTTGCCCATTTTTCATCAAGCCGCAGGGTCGAGCCGGCCTCGAAGACTTCCTGCGCCACATTGATCATGCGGTCGAGATCGTGGGCGTCGACAACGTCGGAATTGGCGCGGACTGGGGCGGCTGGTCTCCGGATTTCCCGGCTGAGCTCCAGATGCTCGCACAGGCGAGACTCGCGAGCCATGGCTTCAGAAAGGGCGAATTGAGCTTTGGTGAGATCATTCCCGAATTTGACGCCTGGACATCGTGGCCGCGCATCACCGCTGGACTTCTGGCACGCGGGTATTCGGAGGCCGAAGTAGCGGGGCTGATCGGCAACAACTGGCTGTCATTTATGCAGCGCCACGATGCTGCCTAGACGTGCGCGCGTTTACGGTAATGAGCAAGCGGTATGGAGCGGGTTAAAAGAGCGGCCGCCGATCGGGAGAACTAACGTGCAACAGGATGGAGACCAGCTTGCTATGAACGTATCCAAGGAGCGGATCACCGAACTCCATCGCAAGGCATTCGTGTTTGATTTCGTACCGTTGGGTGAGCCTTTCGTTATGACCGATCGTCAGTCGAAGGTCATGCGGTCGGCTCTAGAGGCTAGTCTCCCGACGCCGCAGGTTCTGCGTAGAATGATGAACGACCGGCTCGATGAACTTGAGACGAACGTCGACGTCAGAGAAAAAATAAGGGCGGCATGGGTTGGATCAGGGGTAAACGGAGTTCAAGTCACATTGGGGGGTATCGAGTTCAATCCAGGCGACTGGAATGCCATCCTGCGAGACATTGCCCATTGGTATCGACGGGTTTGTGTATCCGATGACATGTCGATCTGTTGTTCCGTCGACGATCTGCTCCTTGCGGCGGGTTCGAACAGGGTAGGTCTTGTTCTGGGTCTGCAAGATGCGAGTGCGATCGAAAAAGAGATCGACAGATTGCAGGTGCTCAAGAATTTTGGAGTACGCGTTATTCAGTTGACGTTCAACCATCGTAACTACATTGGTGATGGTTGCACCGAGCGTGAGCAATCAGGTCTGAGTACCTACGGCGTTGAAGTCGTCAAGCGGATGAACGAATTGGGAATCATTGTTGATGTGTCCCATTCAGGTTCACGCACGACTCTTGATGCAATCAAGGTGTCGTCTTGTCCTATAGCGATTACACATTCCAGTTGCCGCTCGATTACGGACCATCCACGCGCTAAATCCGATGATGAACTTCGCGCTCTTCGTGACGGCGATGGCTACTTTGGCGTATTGGCTGTTCCTTTCTTTCTGAAGCCAGAAGGGGGTGCAAAGCTGCAGACCATTGTGCAACACGTGGAGCATGCAGCAAACATCGTGGGAATAGATCGAGTGGGCATAGGGACGGATTGGGGCCCTTGGTGCGCAGATTTTCCGAACGAGATAAAAGAACGAGCGCGTGCACAGCTAGCAAGCCACGGTTTTAGCAAGAAAGAGCTGCCTGAATTCGGAGATATTATACCTGAACTGGACTCGTGGGAATCGTGGCCAAACATTACCGCTGCGCTGATGGACAGAGGATACTCGGATCATGAAGTGGAAGGCATTGTCGGCGGCAATTGGCTCAAATTCATGTCGCGATCGTGCCTTCGGTAGAATGTTCGTTACGGCGGAAAGTCGATCCGGAGTCGTTCGCTTTTCGAAGTGCATGCGGTTGTCACAGATGATGGAACTATCAAGAGGCTAGAGAGAGAATGACTTCGCTTGGCATAGTGGATATCGATCATTTGATGATCCGAGCATCGGATCTCGATGAAGCCGCGAGAGTTTACGAAGGACTCGGGTTCACCGTTACTCCGATGCGTGACAGTAAGGCGGGAACGGGTTTCGCTGCCGGGGAGGCCAAGCCGAGAACGTCGTCCGTTACTGGAAGGCAGATTATTTTCAAGCCATATCCGGGGAGGACCGACGTTGCCAATTTTCTCAACATCTATTGCATCCCCGATCAACTGAACACAGCGCCTGAAGTCACTCAGTTATTTTCGTTCTTGCTGGACAGCGAAGGTCCGCGGACCATCGTCGGCTATACGAAGGATGTAATGAAAACCAGAGAAGCGATGACCGCTCTGGGTATCCAGACTGCGCCGCCTCTTGACTACGAGTCAGGGTGGTTTGACGCTGAGCGAAACAAGTTCGTTCGTATCCAGGCGCGCCCTTGTGTTCCGGTCTTCGGACAGATTCCATTTCAGTTCGATCCCTATGAGACCTCCACATTGGAGGGGTACCGATATGAGCCGTGGACCGTTCATGAGAACTCCGCGCTCTATATGGCGGGAGTGACGGGCGTCACGAAGAACATCCGTCGTGACGCGGAGTTCATGGCCCGAAATATTTTCGACACTGATGTCAACTGGTTGAGTGACGACGTTGCGGTGATCAAGCGCCGCGACATTTTCTTGCGAATTGTTACACCGCAGGGGTTTGCATCAATCTTTCCTGGGCTTGATTTTAGTCGTGAGCGAATCTTGCCGCATACTACGAGTGCGACGTTCGCTGTATCGTCAATGGAAACCGTACAGCAAGTGTTGACAAGAAGCGGCGTACATTTCCTCAGGAGTGATAATGGAATTGCCGTTCCGCGGGATCTCGCGTGCAACACCCTGATTGAGTTCGTCGAACATCGCTGACGAGAAGGTGATGCGATCATGGCGGAGCCAAGGCGTGCTTCATCGATATGGTCCCACTAAACTACAACTCGGAGGCTGAATGCAGAGCGCCGAGAAGACGCGAACATCGGTCACCGGATTGAAGCAATGGATCGTCACCGTCGCTGGGACATTCATTTTCGACCTTGGAGTCTGTCGATAATGCCGCGGCTCACATCATGACGTTCGATTCTGGGTCTGTCCTCGGGAGACCCCAGCTTGGACATCAACATATTTTCAAATTCGCGGCCTAGATCACGGTGACTTACCAGCACAGTCTCGCTTCGTAGATCGGTCCAGTAGACCGCCTCTCGATTAGCTAGCGAGTGACCCTCGGGCAATGCGACCAGGGTGCGTTCGCTCCACAGAGAACGCGCTCTGTTATCTAGAATTGGTGCATCGCCGGTGACAATCGCAATGTCCAAAGCGCCGTTCCGCAGCGCCGTTATGAGGCGTGCCCGCGATCGCTCGGCCATTCCTAGTTCGATCTGAGGAAACCGCTGCTTAAAATCAGTTAGCGTGGCGCGCAAATTGCCGGCAGAAAGCGATGTGGAGAAGCCGACCGTCAATCGGCCGGCTTCTCCGTGTTCGGCGCTGCGCGCATTTGAGACGAGTGCGTCCATCTCCTCAAGGATTGATCGAGCGTTGCGGAGGAAATTACGGCCTGCCTCGGTTGCCCGGACACCGCCACTTGACCTGTCAAACAAAATTACGCCAACCGCTTGTTCAAGTTGACGGATGCGGCGGCTGAGCGTTGATTGCCGCATTAGCAACGCTTCGGCCGCCCCTCGAAAGCTTCCGCAGTCTCCCGCCGCCACGGCACAGTGCAGATGCTGCAGGTCAATTTTCGCTGACCGGCGCTGGCACAGCGTGTTCCTCGAATCGGATTGGTCATTCATGTCTAGGATTCGCGTCGGCGATTCCCGATGATGCCTGGCGTGGTCGTGTTACAGTTGTGCTGTCCCAAGACAATCTTAACGTCTCGCAGAGGCAAGATCGCTGAATCGGATTGCTGAGCTTCTGTGCCTCAGACTCCGAACCGCGTACGCGCACGTCGAGGTGCAGACAATGTTGGTCGCATCGCCATTGGGAAATAGCGAAACCGCCGGATTGCCGAAAACTCGTCTGCGCCGAGGATGCGGCATTCGGCGAGCAGGTCGGTAGCCGCAGGAGGGCGAACTTGCGCATATCAATATCCGAGTGCGCAGCCATCTTTTCGGGGATCGGAAGCACCGATCAAGGTACCCTTCTCGCGGTCGATCCACACCAACTGTGCGCCGCCGATCGGGATATGCACGCGCTCGATGGAGTGTGACGCTCGTTCGAGATGTTCAATGATCCCCTGGGAGATTCCTCGCTCGACTTGCACCTTGTCGTATCCGAATAGCCTGGGCGCGTCGATCGCGGCCTGCACATCCATCCCCATTTCGAGAATCTGAATAAGCAGATTAGCATGCCCGGCGGCCTGGTATTGTCCGCCCATGACGCCGAAGGGCATGACCGCATCGTCTCCGGTCGCGAGCATCCCCGGGATAATCGTGTGCATTGGGCGCTTGCCGCCTGCCAGAACATTCGCATGACCGGCTTCCAGGGTGAAGCTGCTTCCGCGGCAATGCAGCATAATGCCGCTGCGCGGCGTCAACAGCGTGGCGCCGAATGGTGTGAAGAGCGAGTTGATGAAGGAGACGCTCAACCCGTCTCGGTCGACGGCCGAGAGGCAGATCGTGTCGGTCTCGCTTTGTGGACGGTGAAAGTCCAGCCGCATCGGGCCACCAGCAAGGGCATGCTCGCGAACGAAGTCGATCATGTCCGGTGCTCGGAAGAAACTATCCGGCGGCAGCTTCATCGCATGCGGATCGGCAAGAAAGCGGTCACGAAGATAGTAGGCCGCCCGGGAGGCCTGCACGAACATCCGGGCGCGCGCCGCGTCCGAATGACGCGCCTGCTGCCACTCGCTCATTCTGCCGAGCGCTGCAAGAATCAGCATTGCGATCGCGCCCTGGCCGTTCGGCGCGCATTCGAGCAACTCGTAACCGCGATAGGGCATGCGCAGCGGCGCAATATACTCCGAGCGTTGGATGTGGAAATCATCGATGACATGTGGGCCGCCGTGACTTTGGAGCAGCGAGACGATCTCGTCAGCCACCTCGCCGTCGTAAAACGCACCGCGCCCGTGCTTGCCGATCTTGCGTAATGTCGCGGCGAGTCGCGGTTGTGCATGGCGGTCTCCGGCCTTCAGAGGTTCGCCATCAGGCAGGAACAGTGCGGCGGCTCCGGCGTGGCGAGCAAGCCGCGCGCTCTGAGCCTTGATGTCGAACGCGACCCGGGGAGCAATGACATATCCGTGCTCGGCGATTGTGGCCGCAGGCTCGAGAACCTCCTGCAACGGCAGCTTGCCGTAATCTCGATGAAGTCGGCACCATGCGTCGACGGCTCCTGGCACCGTGACCGCAAAGGGGGAATCGTCGGCAATCGCGGTGAAGCCTCTGTCTGTCAGCGCCTCCCGCGATGCGGCCGCAGGCGCGCGACCCGAGCCGTTGAGCGACCTGATCGGCTGTCCCTTTTCTGCGATGATCGCGAAGCAGTCTCCGCCGATACCTGTCTGCCCGGGTTCAACCGCACACAGCACGGCACAGGCGCCAATGGCCGCGTCGACGGCGCTGCCACCACGGCGCATCAGTTCCAGCCCGACGAATGAAGCCGTTGGATGCGAGGTCGCGATCATTGCTTCCGTGCCGAAAACAGCAGAGCGGCCAGGATGATGAAAATCTCTCATATTCAGATCCGTCACTTCAGAGAAGACGCTAGTCATTTTCGTTTTGAAGCAGGGTAACTTTCTTCTCCTCGAATTTAATTCGTTCTCCTGCATTCATCATTTTGCTGCGGGCCGTCTCGATATGCTTTCTCATGATCTTTTCTGCTCCCGCCAAATCGCGTGTCGTAATCGCGCCGACGAGCGATTTGTGGAAGCTTCGACCCTGCTTGTAGTTGGCTTGGCAAAACGTCGCGTCCCGCAGTCGTCCCCAAGGAGCCAGACGCCGGAGTTGCCCGATCATGTCGACAATGGTGATGAGCAGGACGCTTTTGGTGCATTCCGCGATGGTGCGATGGAATGTGTTGTCCCAGAGCTCGTAGGTCTCCCAGTCCTTGGCTTCATCCGCTTTCCTGATGCAGAAATTGAGATAGTTGATATTCGTGCTGCTTGCGCGCATCGCAGCCATCCGCGCGATGCCTGGTTCGAGAAGAAGCCTCAATTCAAAAATCTCGGACGGGCTCGTGCGAGCGCTGAGCGTCTTGAGATTGGAGACGACCGATCCAGGCTGGCCGCCGACAAAGGTCCCTTGACCAACATGACGCCAGACGCGACCCTCATCTTCCAGCATCGTCAGGGCACGCCGGATCGTGGCACGCCCGACCCCGAGAAGCTCCGACAGCTCTCGTTCCGACGGTAGCTGGCTGTGAAGCGGATACTGCCCCGTTTCGATCATCGTCCGGATGCGCTGGACGGTGGTCATTAGCATTGGGGACTCTTTTCGTGTTCGCTGCCGGACCTCGTAGCCCCGGCGATAGCGGAGCTTCGGCCTGTCAGGGCGCGCTGGTGGACCGGAAGCCGGTTGGACAGGGGGTTTGCTTGAGGACATGCACGCCTCTCTTCTGCAATCTGTGAATTATCCGCTTCGGTGACATCGTCGCTTTTGCGGAGCCTTCCGGAAGCCGATCTGGCAGGTGCAGGGATCAGTGACGCATACTGCTCACGAACTGTCGCATTTCGTCCGTCTTCGGCTCCCGCAACAGCACTTCCGGCGCACCGCTCTCCCAGATCCGGCCCTTGTTCATGAACAACATCCGGCTGGCGGCGTGGCGGGCAAAGCCCATTTCATGGGTCACCAGCAGCATCGTCATTCCCTGACTGGCGAGCTGTTCAAGCACCTGCACCACTTCTCCCACGAGTTCGGGATCGAGCGCTGAGGTGATTTCGTCGAGCAGCAGCGCCTTTGGAGACATGGCGAGGCAGCGGGCAATGGCGACGCGCTGCTGCTGGCCGCCCGACAGGGTTGCCGGATAGGCCGCAAACTTATCCGCGAGCCCGACGCGCGCCAGCACCTCCTTGGCGATTTCCCGCGCTTCCGGCCGAGTCCGAAGTTTCAGAATGGTCGGAGCAAGCATCACATTCTCGCCGACCGTGAGGTGTGGAAACAGATTGAAGCTCTGGAAGACCATGCCGACCTCGCGACGAATGCCTCGGATCGCCGCGGCCCCGTCTCGCACGGAACGTCCGTTGATCTTGATGTCGCCGTCGTCAATCGACTCCAATCCGTTCACGCAGCGAAGTAGGGTGCTCTTCCCCGAGCCACTACGCCCGATAAGCGCAACGACCTCTCCCGGCTCGATGTCCAGGGATACGCCGTCGAGAACTTTCGTGGTGGCATAGTATTTAGAGACGTCGCGTATGGCCATGTAGGACATCTAGTTTTCTCTCCAAGGAGCGAGCTGTCATCGAAAGAGGCCAGCAAATCAAAAAGTAGATTAGCGCCACCATCCCAAAGGTGCTTAGCGGACTGAACGTCACGTTGTTGATGAGTTGCCCGGCCTTGGTGAGTTCGGTAAAGCCAACGATGGCTGCGAGAGAGGTGCTCTTGACGATCTGTACCAGGAAGCCGACGGTGGGCGGAAGAGACATGCGCAAGGCTTGAGGCGCGATCACGTAACGGAGTTGCTGCAGGTAATTCAAGGAAAGGGCCGCAGAAGCTTCCCACTGTGTCTTGGGAATGGCCTGCAGTGCGCCCCGCCAGATCTCTCCAAAGAACGCACTCGCATAAAACGTCATTCCGAGTGCGACGGCCGTCCAGGCGTCGACCCGAAGGCCGAATAGATTGACGCCGTAGTACCATATGAACAATTGCATCAGCAGCGGCGTGGCTTGCACGAGCTGAATGAACCCCACAGCCAGCCATCGCAGCAGGCGAAACGGGGACGTTCGAAGGATCGCGATTAGCAAGCCGCCGACAATGCCTCCGGTGAACGCCATGAGCGCCAGGGCAATCGTCCAGCGAGCTGCCAGCAACAGATACCAGATTTCGTTCCAGCCAAACGTGCGGATCATGTGTGTGGTACCTCAAGCGATTGCATTGGATCGCTCAAAGAACATTTTGTGGATGACACGAAGGATCAGCCGCATCGTCAGGGCCAAGACCAGGTACATGCCGGTGACCGCCAGATAGATCTCGAAGCTTCGAAAGGTCTGGGATTGAACGATGTTTGCCGTCGCGCTCAATTCATCCGCGCCGATGGCGCTGGCAACGCTGGAGCCCAGCATGACGATCGTGAATTGGCTCGCGAGCGCGGGGTAGCAGGCCCGGATCGCCTGCGGAAAAACGATATGCCGAAAGATGTTCAGACGACCGAGGCCGAGAGCGCGGCCTGCCTCGATCTGGCCATAGGGGACGGCTTCGATGCCGGAGCGCACGATCTCGCATCCGTAGGCGCCGAAATTCAGGGTCATCGCCAGCGTGGCGGCGGCATTGGCATTGAGGCGGATGCCGGCGCTGGGAAGGCCGATGAAGATGATCAGGAGTTGAATGAGAAAGGGCGTGTTGCGGATGACCTCGACATAAATTCCGACAAGCGTGCGCGCCCAAACGGGACCGCTCCCCCTCAGGCCTGCACAGACCACCGCCAGGAAAAATCCGAGCACGATCGTCGTTGACGTCAACTGGAGTGTCAGCAAGGCGCCCCGTAGCAATGCATCAGCGTGATGCGGAAGCACCGACCAGTCGAAGCGATAATCCACAGCCATGCCTCAGTTGTTAGGACAGCTCACTAAGCACCGCTTCGAAGCTCAGCGGCCGGCGGCCGCCCGTTAATTTATTCTATATATATCAATGGCTTGTTTGATTCAAATGAATACCAATGTACAAATTGGTATAAAAATGGCTTCCGTTATCTCGCCGCGACCGCGCGATAGTGCTCCCAATCTCAGGATAGGTTTCGCGGCGCACCGCGTAAGTTGCTCGACTACAATGACAACTTCACGTGCGGCGGGAGCGCCGTGAGCCCCGCCGCGACTGGTATCGTCAAAATCAGTCCTAGGCTGAAGATGCGGTCACCGAGACGCTTGTGTGTCCCGAAGTTTGATGCGCGTCGGCCGTAACTCAGGAGACGCGGATGGCCGAGGCTGCAATTCTCATTCCCCGATTGCCCGATCCCGATGACGCTGGTGTGTTGAAGCCGTCGCCCGAATGGCCGCTTTGGCGCCACGATGAACTGCGGCTCAATACGCGAAACGGCCGCGTCGGCGGCTTTCTCGCCTCGGAAAGCGAACGCGCGCGCGTCTGGAATATCTGGTTGCTGCCTGGCGAACGGCTGCCCTTTCACAGGCACGTTCTCGATTACTTCTGGACGACCACAAGCGCCGGCCGCGGACGCTCCCATTTCTGGGACGGCCGCGTTGTCGAGTCCGACTACAAGCTCGGAGATACCAGGCATTTCCGGGTCGAGAAGGACGGGTGGTTCATCCACGATCTGGAAAACATTGGAGATAGGCCTCTCGGTTTCGTGGCGGTGGAATTCCTGAACAGCGCAAATATACCGCTCGTGCTCCGCGACTGAATGAGCGATGCGACCAGCAGGATTGCCGAACGCAGGTTCGTGATGGCTGGACGCGGGATTGGACTTTTCACCTTGCACAGCTGATGGAGAGGATCGATGAGACGACTCATTCAATACTTTTGTATTGCAGTCTCGCTGCTTTCGTTTGCCGATGCCGCACTTGCGCAAACAAATACGCTCGACGCCATTCGTCAGCGAAAGAAGGTCATCATTGGCGTTCTGCTTGATGGCCCGCCATTCGGCATGCTCGATGAGAAAATGGAGCCTACCGGATACGATGTCGAGGTGGCGCGGAAGCTGGCAAAGGACCTCGGGGTCGATGTCGAGTTCGTGCAGACCACCGTCCCGAACCGGGTTGTCTATCTGCAATCGAGCCGTGTGGACCTGATCATGGCAGCATTCTCGGTAACTCCCGAGCGGGCCTTGTCGGTTGCGTTTTCCTCGCCGTACGGAACGCTCAACCACATCATTGTCGGTGGAACAGGGGTGCACGCCGCCACCATTGTCGATCTCGTCGGAAAGCGCGTCGCCGTGTCCCGCGGCAGCTTCCAGGACATGTTCCTCACGAAAGCCGCCCCATCCGGCACGCAGATACAGCGCTACGACGACGACGCGACGGCCCACGCAGCCCTCGCGTCTGGACAGGTCGACCTGGCGGCGATGGCCGAACCAACTGCCAGAGAAGTCATTTCAAAGAGCGTCGGCAAGCCGATGGAGATCAAATTCCGCTTGAGCGAGGCGCCATTTTCGATCGGCGTCCGAAAAGGCGATCCGGAGCTTCTGCAATGGCTGAACACCTGGATCTACTATCATCGCCGTGTCACCGGCGAGTTCGACATCCTCCATCGGAAGTTCCTGGGATCCGGTATTCCTGCCGACCTCGGGTATTTCTGATCCGCGCGCTGCTTGTCTTCATCCGTTAACGCTATCTGAGAGCTTGTCATGTCCCTCATCGAACGCCGACTGGCCGAACTGTCGATCAAGCTGCCGCGAGCACCGCGACCGCATCCCCACCCAACGCACGGACGTCCCGTGGGAAATTATGTCGCGGGGGTCGTCGCGGGCGAGATTCTCTACCTTTCTGGTGCGACGGGAACCGTCCCCGGTGCCGATGATTCGGACGTCCAGGAGATCCAGGGCAAGCTCGGCGCGGAGTTGTCGATCGAGGACGGCTATGCGTCGGCGCGGACGATGGCCATCAACCACATCGCCATGATGAAGGCCGTGCTCGGGGACCTCGACCGCGTTGTCCGAATTCTAAAGATGGTCGGCTACGTCAACGCGGCGCCGGGATTCATCCAGGCGCCGCTGGTCTTGAATGGCGCCTCCGATCTCCTCGTGGCCGCCTTCGGCCCCGAGATCGGGTCCCATGCGCGGGCAGCGCTCTATCAGCCGGATCTTTCGATGAATGCGCCGGTCGAGGCTGAACTCACCGTTCAGGTTCGACCCTGACGGCCAACACCTGCTTGCGCCTTCAACTCGACGGAGCGGCATGGTCTCCACCGTCCTGATCTGCGCGCAAGCGTCGCGCTTCGATGCGCCATGGACCATCGAAGCGCGATCACGTCATTCAAAGAAACGCGATCGACAGCCACGGAACCAGCGCGATCAGAACGGTGCCGACCAGCATGGCCGCCATGTACATCCACACCGTTCCAAGTCCCTCATCTGGATCGATACCGGCGATGGCGCAGGCATAGTAGTAGCCGACGCCGAACGGCGGCGAGAACAACCCGAGCCCCATGGCTAGAACGATGAAGATCCCATACTGGACCTCGTGAATCCCGAGATCCTTCGCAACCGGCAAGAGTAGCGGGGCAAACAGAATCAGCGCCGGTATGCCTTCGAGTATGCTGCCAAGGGCAATGAACAGGATCAGGGATGCTGTCATGAAGCTGACCGCGCCTCCGGGTAGTCCGTGCATCGTCGCGGCGAGACCTTCGGAGAAGCCGGATTGCGTCAAAGCCCAGGACATCGCCGTTGCCGCACCGAAGATGATCAAGATGGAGCCGGATAACGCGGCGGTCTCAGCCAGAAGATCCTCGATCTCCCGCCATCGCGGCCGGTAGCTCAGTAATAGCGCCGCGACCAGTGTGTAGAGAATGCCGAGCGTAGAGACCTCGGTCGCCGTCGCAATCCCTTCGACAACGGCGAAGCGGATCAGGAATGGCAGGACCAAACAGGGCAGGGCAGCCACCACGAGTGGGAGTGTCCGGCCGCCTGCCGGTTCCATTCGCACGTCACGCCGATGCTTGAGCCAGACGATCATACAAAGGCTGCCAGCGAGAATGAGCGCAGGGAGAAGCCCGGCGGTAAACAGGGCAGCAATCGAAATACCCGTCACGGATCCGAGCGCGATCAAAACCAGACTCGGCGGTATCGTCTCCGACATCGCTCCGGAAGCGGCGAGCAGGCTGATAATGTCGGCCGGTCGTGTCCCGCGGCTGCGCATGCCGGGGACGAGCGAGGGAGCGACAGCCGCCATGTCCGCGGCCTTGGAGCCGGAGATTCCCGAGACCAGGTACATTGCCGCCAGAAGAACATAGGAAAGGCCGCCGCGCCAATGGCCGATCAGCTTGACGAGCAGATCCACCAACGTACCGGCAAGCCCGGTGCTGCGCATCAACAGGCCGAGAAAGATGAACAACGGCACCGACAACAGGATGATCGGCGTCATTCCCTCGCCCATCTGACTGGCCACGACAGTCAGGGGCACATCGGTGGAGATCGACAAATATGCGAAACTGGAGAGCGTGAACGCAACCGCGATATGCGCACCACCCAGCACGAGGCCGAGGGCGAGAACGCCAAAATAAAAGGCAAGACGCCAGTCTCCGAGCCAGTCAAGCACGGGCGCCGAGAACGACAGGCAGGTGACCACTGCCGCGGCAATCGCTGCTGCCTTCAACAGGTTGCCGCGCCGGCAGGTCAATATCATCCGCAGGACCGTGGCCAGACTGAACAGAGCAAAGCCGGCCGGCAACGCCGCAATTCTCCACGCGCCGGATATCTGCAGCGCCGTTGTCGTCAAAACAGCTTCATCAACAACGTATTCGAGCGACGGCAGAACCATGACACCGGAAAATACCAACGCCAGTGTTAGAGTCATGGCTTCCAGGATCTCTCTGACGGTGCCGGACGTCCGAGACACAATAGCGCCCATTCGCATATGGCCACTGCGCTGCATTGCGAGCACACTGCCCAGCATCGCAAGCCACAGGAACAGCGTTGATGCGAGCTCGTCGGACCAGATTAGCGGCTGATGCAAGAGATATCGAAAAGCCACGCCGGCCAGCAGAACCACAATTTCCACGAGCAGGATAGCCGAGCAGACGGAGCTCAACAGGCGGGAAAGAGCGCGGTCGACGACGTCGGCTGTCCGGCGGATGCCGCCTTCATAGAGCGTCCCCGGGGCGACCACCTTGCCCGCTGTTGTACTCATCGTAAGCTACAGATCGACGCCGGCGGCGCTCTCAAGAATGCGCCATGCCGTTGCTCCAAAGCGGTCCCTCCAACCAGAGTAATAGTCCGAGTGACGCAGCTTGTTTTCGAACGCCGCTCTCTCCGGCCTTGTCACGATCATCCCGCGATCCGACAGCGTTGCCTCGAGCGAGACGGCAATGGACTGCAGCGCCTGGCGCTGCTCCAGTGCCGACTTATCGAGCTCGTCGCCGACGATGGCTCGCACGTCGCTCGGCAACCGGTCCCAGAAACGGCGATTGGCAATCAGCCAGAAACCGTCCCAGTTGTGCGCCGTGATGGCGAGGTATTTCTGTACTTCATAGAATTTCGAAATCTCGATCGTTGCCAGCGGATTGTCTTGGCCGTCTGCAATCCCGGTTTGGAGCGCCGAGTAGACCTCTCCGAAGTTGATCGCCAGCGGTGCCGCGCCGAGCGACTGGAATAGTGACGTCGTGATCGGTGAAACGACAACGCGCAACTTGAGGCCTTCGAGATCCTTGGGCTCATGCACCGGGCGGCCGCGGGTCGTAATGTGCTTGATTCCGTTGTCCCACATGCGCCGCATGGGTGTGACCCCGACCTTGGCGATTTCGTCGCGAACGTATGCGCCCAGCGCGCCATCCATCGCCGGCCAAATGCGCTCATAGCCGCTGAAAGCAAAGCCGGTGGCCCCGATCGCGGCGACCGGGACGAACGCCGCAAGCGAGATACCCGACGTACTCAGCATTTCTAACGCGCCGGAACGCACCTGGCTGAGCATGTCGGTGTCCGACCCCAACTGATTGTTGGGAAATATGCGTATCTTGACGATTCCATTGGTGAGGGCGGCAATGCGTTCCGATGCCTTCGCAAGACCCTGGTTCACTGGATGCCCCGCCGGCAGGCTGTTGCCGAACTTGAATGTCATCTCTGCGGCGCTCGACGTAGGACCGTGAGCTGCGACGGCGGTGGCAACCGCACCAAGCATGAACTTTCGACGGGAACGCTTCATTGCGGGCTCTCTCACGCGCTTATGGTGAAACGACCATCCAGTGGCCGATCTCTCATTGTGATGCGCGTGCAAGGCAGGGCAAATGCCGATGTGAAGGTCCATTCCATCGCATCGGTAGAACGTTAGGGGGAATTAGCCGCAGCCAATCGAGGGATTGGTTCTCAGGAGCTTCGGCCTACGACCAGGGCCAAGCCTCTTGGTGACGATTGCGCTCGAAGAAAATATTGCGATCGCCCGGGCCATGACCGGACCGGACGCGGCGGAGGAGTTCATGATGGATCGGGACGACAACCGCACGGAGCATCATCTCATGACATCGCCTACGCGTGCAGCAAGCGCGACATTTCGCCCAATCTGTCGCTGGAACGTCGATCAGAAACTCGGCAGGTCGGGCGATGGGCTGTCGAGCCATTTGCGATGCAGTTCGTCCAGCTCACCGTTGTTCTTCATGGCGAAAATGGTGCTGTTGAGCCAACGCAGCAATTCGGTTTCGCCACGCCGAATGGCCATGCTGACGGGCGTGCGCTGAAGCAGAATCTTGGTTTCCAGATCTGCGGCCGGATTGGCTTTCATGACTTCTGCCGCAAGTGCTCCAGCGATGCCGAGGGTATCAACCTGTTTCGCCAGCAGCGCCTGATAGGCAGTCGCATCGTCGTCAAAGCGAATGATTTGGGATGTCTGCGGCGCCAGCTTGGTGATCAATGCCTCATGAAGGCTGCCGCGCGTTGTCCCAATCTTCAATCCCGCCAGATCGGATGCCGACCGGATCGGTCGGCTCTTCGGCGCGAGCAGGACCATATCGAGCGCGTTGTAGGGATTGGTGAACCACACCTGCCTCGCCCGCTCGGGTGTGACGGCAAAACTTGCGACAAGAATGTCAATGCGCCCGCTGGTGAGGGCCGGGATTCGCGTGGGCGGCGTCAGGGGAACGATTTCAATGGCGACGCCGAGAAACTTGGCAAGTCTCTTCGCGAGATCGGCGTCAAAGCCATCCGGCTCAAGGTTTTTATCGGTGGTGCCAAAAGGTGGCGCATCAACCAGCATTCCGACGACAAGCTTTCCCTTCTTCGCAATATCGTCCGGAGTTTGCGCCAAAGCGGCCGAAATCGCGAAGCTGAGCAGCGTGCATACGGCAACAATTGCCATTCCAGATCGATGAAAGCGGTTCATGACCTCACCTACAAGTTGGACCTCTCCGCCCCCCAAATGGACAGAGCGAATCGTAGCAAGATGCGTACCAACGATGAAGTTCGGTACCCGAGCTACTTGGTGCCGTACGGATATTCGTCCGCGAGGCACCAGGTTCGCATCAAGAGTTCGTCTCGTCCCAAACTGCGGAGCGTTGTTCACCCAAGCCGGCACCTTTGACGGTCAGGACATCGCCGGCCTTCAGATAAACCGGCGGCTTCATACCGTTTCCAACTCCAGGGGGCGTTCCCGTACCGACGACGTCTCCGGGATGCAGGGTGAAGATGGTGCTCAAGAACGAGACGAGCTCTGCCACGCTCCAGACCATGGTCCGTGTGGAGCCGGTCTGACGAGGTATGTTGTTGACAGCCAGTTGCAAGTCGATCGCCTGCGGGTCGGCGATGTCCTCCGGCGTGACCAGCCAGGGTCCGAGCGGCGCGAACGTGTCGCAGCTCTTCCCCTTGGTCCATTGCGAGCCGCGTTCGAGCTGCATTTCGCGTTCAGAGACATCGTTCAGCAGCGTGTAGCCGGCCACGTGTTCGAGCGCATTGGCCACCTCGACGTAGCGCGCCGTCTTTCCGACAACGAATGCCAGCTCGATCTCCCAATCGGCCTTCCGCGAGTTGCGCGGCAGCACGATCGGATCATGGGGCCCGTTGATTGCGCTCGTGGCTTTGAGAAAGAAGATCGGCTCGGGCGGAATCTCGTGCCCGGCTTCTGCGGCATGATCTGCATAGTTGAGGCCGACGCCGATCAGCTTGCCGGGCCTGGCGACCGGCGCCCCCAGGCGCACAGTCGGATCGACGACGGGGAGAGTCGAAAGATCGGCCGACCGCAGCTTCTCCAAGGCACCGGACTGGAAACTTACCGGGTCAAAGTCGGGAACGAGATTCGACACGTCGCGGATCGACCCATCACCCATCAGCACACCCGGGCGCTCGAACCCGGACTTTCCAAAGCGAACGAGCTTCATTGTTGTTCTCCATTGCTCACAGCCAATCGAACTGGATTCAACGCGCAAAGGGCGCTATTGGGAACCGAATTCGGCCGCTGCGTTTTGGTCGTCGTTAGAATGCCTTGCGCGTCCTCGACGCAGCCAATGCCAATTTTGGTCTCGTTCCCGGTTCTGATTGCCCGACCATCCCAATTGACCAATTGGTCGCGATCGATTCCACGCAAAATATTGGGATCCTGAGTGTTTACTTCCTCCCGCGATCGCAGACGGCTGTCCCATCTGCGCGTAGCGTTTCTGACGCGATGCGAGGGCACACGATGAAATGCACGATGATCGGACTTGGCGCGATGGGCCTTCCAATGACGAAGAGGCTGCTACAAGCAGGTATTGCCGTGACCGGCTTTGATGTTGCAGATCGCCGATGTGCCGCGCTCGTGGACGCTGGCGGTCATGCTGCCGATTCTGTTGCTAACGCCGCCGACGGCGCCGACGTTGCGATCGTCATGGTAACCAACGTGGCCCAAGCCCATGCTGTCGTCGCCTCAATGGCCGGTCGGCTCGCGCCGGAAGGACTCGTGATTCTTGGTGCTACAGTCTCGCCACACGATGCGCGTGCGCTGGCGAAGCTTTTACCCCGCCATCTCTTCTTGGATGCGCCAGTGAGCGGCGGCGTCGCGGGAGCGGAAGGTGGTCGCCTCGCCATTATGGCTTCCGGCAGCAATCAAGCCCTGGCCAAGGCCACACCGGTTTTACAGCACCTCGGGCGGATCTATTATGTCGGGTCAGAGGTCGGACAAGGAAGTCTAGTTAAGGCCGTGAACCAGTTGCTGTGCGGCGTACATATCGTCGCCGCGGCCGAGGCGTTTGCGTTCGCCAGATCCGCCGGGGTCGATCCCGATATGCTGATGGAAGTGATCGGCGCGGGAGCCGCTCAGTCATCTATGTTTACCACCCGCGCGCCACGCATGCGCGACAACGACTTTACCACCAAAAGCGCAATGAAATTGTTCACAAAAGATCTTGCGATCGTTTTGAATGCTGCGCGTGACGCCGGCGTTCCCGCCTTCCTGGCTGCCACGGCATTGCAGGTATTCCAGGCAGCCGTCGTGCGCGGACTTGCAGAAGCCGATGATTCCGCGGTTGTACAAGTCTACGAGCAGCTCGCTTGATATGTCCGGAATCTTGCTCATCAATATTCACATCACGAACGGAATATGCCCTCATGAGATGTGATGAATCTGAAGAGCGCATACTGACCGTGCCCGAGGAAGGTAGCGTGAAGATCCGCGTTGACAACCTGCAAAGCTCCGAAGTGACTGCGCTTCTTCGGGCGCACCTCGAGCATTGCAGAAGGTGGTCGCCCGCTGAAAGCGCTCATGCGCTGGAGTTGAGTTATCTGCGATCACCGGAGGTTACGCTCTGGACGGCATGGGATGGGGCAAGTCTACTGGGGTGCGGCGCTCTCAAGGAGCTCGACCGATCTCATGGTGAGATAAAGTCAATGCACACGGCTGCGGAGCATCGCCGTCGTGGAGTGGCGGCTGCCTTGCTGACGCACATGATTGCTGAAGCGCGGTCCCGTTCCTATCAATGTGTCTGCCTGGAAACGGGTTCGATGGATATGTTCGCGTCCGCTCGCGCGCTTTATGCTCGCTTCGGATTCCTCAACTGCGGACCATTCGGTGACTATATTCTCGATCCGAATAGCGTCTTCATGAGGCTCAACCTCTCGAGCGAGCACGGGATGGTCGACAGGTAAGGGCTATGTGATCGCCGATGTGAGTCGCCGACGTATTACTCTCTCGCTGCCAAACCTGCGGTGGTTCCACCCGCTCGTCTCGACCGACAATCTAGCTCCATTGCCAAGGAGGGACGACGACACGACACCGCGAAAATACGCAACGTCCGATCAGACGATGTTGGGAGAGATCGGCGAGGGGCCTTTCCCGCGCCGGCGCCGAAGGGCAACTCCGGGGAAACTCTCAGGCAAAAGGACTGCATCGTTGGACAATCTGGAGAGAGGCGCTTCGTGCGCCCACCGAGGGGGGGCATTGAGTTCACACGCTATTCTCTGGATTCAGATCACGATGAGGAGCCGTCTGCCTCACAGAGGCCATCCCGACGTTCGTCCACGCTCATGGGTGCCCAACGCGCCCGCGAAAAAATCCACGAAGGCGCGCACTCTCCCTGGAATAGTTTGTCCGGCGACAAAAACCGCATGAAAGGACTCAGTCTCCCCGGCGTCGAAGTCCTCAAGCAGAGGCACGAGTCGACCAGCCTCTAGTTCGCGCTTAACATGGAAATGGCCGACACGTGCGATGCCATGCCCAGCCAACGCGAGCTGCATTATTGCGTCACCATTATCGACAGCGATATTCCCGACGATGTCGATGTCGACGTTTTCGTCGCCTCGGCGGAATGGCCATGTCGCGGGTAGGGTGCGAAAGCTAAACCGAAGGCAGTTATGATGGGTCAGATCTTCTGGAGTGATAGGTGTGCCGCTGCGAGCGAGATATTCGGCGAAGCCACGAGGATGCGACGGCTTTCCCCAAGCTTGCGCGCCTTGAGATCGCTGTCGGGAAGATCGCCGACCCGCACGGCGAGATCCGCCTCTCCGGCGCTGAGATCGGCGATGTGATCGCTGAGACTCAACTCCATTGAGATGCCCGGATATGCGTGCTGGAACGTGCCGAGCGCCGGAAGAATAGCGACTCGGCCGAAGGTGATCGACGATGAGACTCGCAATCTCCCGTGCGGCACTGCTTGATCGCCAAGCGTCTGCTCGACCTCATCAAGGTCGTTCAATATGCGGCGGCCGGACCGATAGTAGCTCTCACCTTCATCGGTGAGGCGAAACGCCCGGCTTGCACGCACCAGCAGCCGCACCCCTAAGCGGCACTCGAGTCGCTGAAGCGTTCGGCTCGCCCCTGACGGCGAGAGGCCCACCGTTCGCCCCCCTGCGGATACGCCACCCGCCTCAACGATCGCGGTGAATACCTCGAGCTCCCGGGCTCGGTCGACTGAGTTTCTCTTCATGTTGCCTCCGGAGCAAACAAGATTGCGCCGGAACAGTCTATTCACACCGGTTTCGGATCTCCATGGTTGCATTCAATTCAATGGAGGGCGTTATGAAGATCTTTCTTACAGGAGCCAGCGGCTTTATCGGCGGGGCGGTCGCCTCGCGGCTGGTCCAAGCGGGCCATTCAGTCAGGGGCCTTGTACGGGACCCTCAAAAGGCGGAAGCCTGCCGCAAATTTGGCGTAGAGCCCATACTTAGTACGCTCGCCGATACGACGCTCCTGACCGTTGAGGCCCGAGCTGCCGACGCCGTCATCAACGCCGCCAGCAGCGACAATCGGCATGCGGCCGACACCTTGATCGCAGCGCTGAGCGGTACTGGAAAGACACTCATCCACACCAGCGGGACCAGCATCGTCGCGGATGAGGCTAGGGGCGAGCCCTCGGATGCCGTATTCGACGAAAATATGCCACGCATTCCGGAACCGGATAAGGTGGCGCGAGTGGCGCTCGATAACGCGGTGTTGACGGCCTCGGGCATGCGTTCAATCGTTCTGTGCAACAGTCTTATCTATGGCGATGCGCTCGGCCCAAATGCTCGAAGCGTGCAATTGCCCCGCCTGATCGACGAAGCGCGCGAGAGTGGGACGGCCCACCACATCGGGCGAGGTCTGAACCGCTGGTCCACCGTTCATATTGCGGACGTCGCCGATCTCTATCTGCTTGCCCTTGATCGTGCGCCGACGGGCTTCTTCGCCTTTGTCGAAAACGGCGAATCATCGTTCCGAGACATGGCGCAGGCCATCGGCCAGACGCTCGGGTTAGGCGAAGCGCAATCCATGTCGACCGAGGATGCAATCGCGCGATGGGGTCGTGAGGTCGCTATCTTCGCCCTTGGTTCGAATAGCCGCGTTCGCGCCAAGCGAGCACGCGCACTCGGTTGGAACCCGCAGCACAAATCCGCCGAAACGTGGATCGAACGCGCCGTCGCCTGAACGTCGTCGACCGCTCATCGGATGCGCTGACGGCAAGGAACGCTTGGCATTGGATCCGTAGCATCTCTTGTCCGAAGGCCGAACAGCGCTAGCTTGCGCCTTTTTCGACTGTCCGCCAGCTATTGCGTGCGCTCTGCCCGAGTCGCCTAGCTTGAGCCTTGCGAGGACTTGAAAGACAGCGTTCAGCAATAGATTGCTAAACTTGACGAACAGATTGCAGAAAATTCGGAAGGCCGGAAGCTGCTGGCGTCCATGGTGGATCCTGCTGCGACATAACGATTACCGTGATGGCCCAGACCATCATCGGAGGGCTATGGTGTAGCGATATTGCCGATCTTCATAGTTCGCGGCCTGCCCAAAAGTGGGGCAAATTTGCGAGGGGCACGAAAAGTTGCCCCCGGGGGTTGGCATGATGTTTGCGTCGGTATTCTCACCAAGTTCGCTTTCGTGGAGCGCGTATGGGCGAAATTGTACGATTTGTCCCGAAGTCTGAACTTGAGCAGGCCCGTCTTGTTCTAAAGGCTTGCGAAAGATGCGAGTGCCCAATGCCGACAAAGTTGCCGGCCGGCGGCCCAGCAGGGCTCCGAAGATTGAGCTTGTGCTCGCCATTCGGCTCGGCATCGGAAGCTCATTCTCGCTCGATGTTACCGATCGCGAACGGGCCTCGAGACGGCGCTACACGAGGATGGTTAATATCGTCGACGCTGCTCGACCCGGTTGGATCCGCGATCATCACTGCGACACAAAAAACTCATACAGATTGGCGCAATCGTCTCGCGCCGACTGCTGCGCCATGCCTCGCTAGACTTCGTGTTGAGCCATCATGAGTTTCGATCGTCTGCCACCTCTCGCGGCCATGCGCGCTTTCGACGCGCTTTGCCGATTGAAGGATTTTTCGATAGCCGCGCACGACCTCAATGTGACCGAAGCCGCAATCCATCATCAGCTGCGGGTCTTGGAGCGGTTCGTTGGAAAACGATTGGTCGATCGAGGAGGTCCTGGCTCATCCAAGACGACGTTCGACCTGACCCCTGCTGGCAAGCAGGCTGCCGTGTGGGTCACAACGGGCTTTCATCAACTGCGCAAGGGCATTGACGCCGCGCGATTGGATGGCCAGCCCATCGTCATCGGTGTTCCCGTCTCGTTTGGATTTTGCTGGCTCTCTCCTCGTTTGCGGGCGCTGCAGGAGGCATTCCCGTCACAGCAGTTCGAGCTGAAAGCCTATTATGGTGGTGATCCGGAGGGACGCCTGCCGGACTGCGATGTCCGTGTCGTTTATGGCGTCGGCCGGGCGATCGACGAAGACATTGCGCTTCTGATGCGTTTGGAGGCGTTCCCTGTCTGCAGCACAGAGCTCATTGGGGGCGGTACGAACCTGAGTTACAATGACATCAAGACAATCGATCTGCTTCGGGACCGAACGCCCGACATGGAAAGAAGCCTCCCGGATTGGCGACCTTGGTTTGGCCGACATGGGCAAAATCCTGACCAGTTTCGGTATGGCGCTGTCGCGAGCAATACCTTTCTGAACATCGAGGCTGCTAGAAGAGGGCAGGGAATTGCGATGGCCTTCGGGGTCTTGGTCGCCGATGATCTTGCTCAGGGAGTGCTGACGCGCATTTCTGACAGCGTCTATGACGTGCACTGCTCCTACTGGATCGCGGTCGCCCGTAGTGCGCCGGCCCAGGCACACGCGGTGGCTCACTGGTTTCTCAGCCAGGCGGCAGCGCATTAATTTATTTTTCCGGCCGTAAATTTTATTTTGTTTTCTTCGCCAGTCGGCGCTGCGCAAAGTTTCGCACGGTCATTCTCAGGAGACGTCGCGTGCGCCCGCTTTCTGTCGTCATTCTTTCTGGAGTTCTAGCGTTTTTCGGCGCGGCTGCTTATGCACAGGAGCGTGGTGGGACGCTCACGGCTATCATTCAGCCGGAGCCCCCGATCCTCATGGTGGGTGTCAATATTCAAGGCCCAACACAGACCGTCGCCGGCAAGATTTACCAGAGCCTGTTGACCTACGGCTTCGACCTGAAACCCCAGCCTGTCCTTGCGAAGAGCTGGACGGTTTCGGACGATGGACTGACTTATACTTTCAAATTGCAGGAAAACGTCCGTTGGCATGACGGCAAGCCGTTCACGGCCGATGATGTTCTGTTCAGTTGTATGACTTTCCTGCCTGAAACCAATCCGCGCGCGCGGCTGACGTTTTCTCGCGTCCAGGAAGCTTCGGCACCCGATCCCCACACTGTCGTCTTTCGGTTGAAGGAGCCGTTCGCGCCATTCCTTGGTGCGTTCGAAATGGGCAGCGCACCGATGATTCCGAAGCATCTTTATGAGGGAACGGACTATCGCAGCAACCCGGCCAACCAGACGCCAATCGGAACGGGCCCTTTCAAGTTCGGCGAATGGAAGCGCGGCCAATACATTCGGCTTGTTAGAAACGACGACTATTGGAAGCCTGGCCTGCCATATCTCGACCAGATCGTCTTTCGGGTCATCCCCGATGCCGCATCGCGCCGGATCGCCTTAGAAAGCGGCGAAACCCAGTTGTCCAGCTTCGATAACGTCGAATGGTTTGATCTTCCTGCCCTGCGCGCCAATCCGGCCCTGAACTATACCGACATGGGCTACGAGTTCTTCTCCCCCCATGCCTGGATGGAGATCAACCACCGGGTCCCGCCCTTCGGTGACAAACGGTTCCGCCAAGCCCTGCTCTATGCGCTAGACCGAACATTCATCCGGGACCGGCTGTTCTTCGGCCAAGGCAAAATCGCTACGGGTCCGATCTCATCGACCACGCGCTTTTACTCCGACGATGTCAAACGCTACGACTTCGATCTCAAAAAGGCCGAGGGCCTGCTCGATGAGATGGGGCTGCCCCGCAAAACAGACGGCAAGCGCGCTGCGATCAAGCTGCTCGTCATGCCCTATGGCGAGACATGGACGCGTTTGGCGGAGTACGCCAAACAAGCCTGGGCAAAGATCGGCGTCGAGACGACGCTGGAAACTACCGATGCGGGCGCCTGGGCCCAGCGCGTGGCCAACTGGGATTACCAGATAACCTTTGACTATACGTATCAATATGGCGACCCGGCCCTTGGCGTTTCGCGGACCTACCTGTCGTCCAACATCAAGCGCGGCGTGCTGCTCAACAACACGATGGGCTACGTCAACCCGGAGGTGGATGCCCTCTTCAACGAAGCCGCGGTGTCTCCCTCGGACAACAAGCGGGCCGAGCTCTACGCCAAAGTGCAAAAGCTTCTTGTCGAGGATGTTCCGGTGCTCTGGCTGCTCGAGATGAAGTTTCTCACCTTCACCAACAAGCGCGTCCACGGCCTGGTTAGCACAGGGATCGGCGTCAATGACAGCTTCGAAGCTGTCTACCTCTCCAAATAGCCGAAGTATCGCCATGCTGATCGCTCAGATTTCCGATCTGCACATCTGTGATGACGGCGCCCTCTATAAAGGTGTCGTCTCCACCAACGAAATGGCGATGGCCGCCGTCAGGCACGTCAACAGCCTGTTTCCTCAGCCGGATCTTGTCGTGTTGACCGGCGACGTTGTGGAAGATGGAGCGGACACCCAGTACGGGGTTGCGCGCCGAATTCTCGCGGAGGTGAGCGCGCCTCTGATCCTCATTCCCGGCAACCACGACGACAGGGATCGATTACGTGCCGGCTTCCCCCAGCACCGCTATATGCCTCAGACGGGCCCCGTCAACTACGTCTACGACGCGCTGCCGGTCAAGGTGATCGCGTTCGATGTTACCGTGCCCGGCGCCCACCACGGTCATCTTGAGCAAAACTCGCTTTCCTGGCTGGATGAGACCCTGGCCCGGGACAGGCACAAGCCAACCGTCCTCTTGATGCACCAGCCTCCTTTCTCCTGCTCAGTCCCGTATCTCGACAAATACATGTGTATGGAACCCGAGCGGCTGGCGAGCGTCATCGCTTCGTACTCCAATATTGAACGTATCCTGTGTGGGCACGTGCACCGCGGCATGCAGAAGCTGTGGTGCGGAACGCTGGTCACGACGTGCCCGAGTACTGCGACACAAATCGCCCTAGCTCTCCGCGAGGATGCGAAGCCGAACTCTTATCTTGAGCCGGCGGCTTGCTTGCTGCATCACTGGACTGACGGCGATGGGTTAGTCACCCATACGAGTTACATCGGCGCTTATCCCGGCCCATTTCCGTTCGCTTGAACCGTAAGGTTGCGTCGATGCTTCATTATCTCATGTCGCAGCTCGTTCGCGGGTTGGCCGTCGTCGGTATCGTCGCATGTCTCAATTTCGCCCTCGTACATCTTGCGCCGGGAGATCCAGCCAGCATCATGGCAGGCGAGGCTGGCGCGGCGGACGAGAAATATCTAGCGCAGTTGCGAGCCGATTTCGGGCTTGATCGTCCGTTGGCCGAACAGTTCGCCACCTACATGCAGCGCTTGGCGAAGCTCGACCTCGGGTATAGCTATCGTAATCAGCGAAGCGTTGCGTCACTGATCACGGAGCGGCTTCCCGCAACCTTGCTGCTGACTGGAACGGCTTTTGTCTTTGCGCTCGCTGTTGGGGTGACGTTCGGTGTGATTGCCGCGCTGTTCGCCGGGACGTGGCTGGACGGCGTGATTTGCGCTGTCGCCATGGCGCTGTATGCGGCGCCTACGTTTTGGGCCGCCCTGCTCAGTATCCTTCTGTTCTCGACCTGGTTGAACTGGCTGCCGCCCTTCGGAATGACCACCGTCAATGAATCGCTCGCAGGCCTGGCATATATTCGCGATCTCATCGCTCATCTTGTGCTGCCATCGGCGACGCTCGGTTTGGTTTATGCCGCACTTTATACACAGACCACGCGAGCTTCGATGATCGAGATCGCCTCCCAGGACTTCATCAAGACGGCGCGCGCAAAGGCGCTCAGTCCTTGGCGCATCGCCTATGCGCACATTTTACCCAACGCCATTCTCCCCGTGATCACGCTGGCTGGAATTCAGGCGGGCTACCTCCTGGGCGGCAGCGTGCTCATCGAGACGGTCTTTGCCTGGCCGGGTCTTGGGTCGCTGGCTTTCGATTCCCTCATGCACCGCGACTATAACCTGCTGCTTGGGATATTCCTGGCGACGTCTGTGATGGTCGTTGCGATCAATGTCTGCGTTGATCTGCTCTACAGCGCGGCCGATCCCCGCATTGGAGCGCAGCCGTGACGCGCAGGTTCGACGTCATCCGGCGCCACGGTGGGCTCCTCATCGGCGGTCTCATTCTACTGATCGTCCTGGCCATTGCGCTTTTCGCTGACTGGGTCGCACCGGCCGGGCCGTGGAATATGGCGAGTGCGCCGTTGCAGCCGCCGAGCCTGAATGATCTCCTGGGCACGGACAATCTTGGTCGTGACATTGCGGCTGGGGTCGCGCACGGTGCGCGAACGTCAATGTTGATCAGCCTCGTCTCGAGCGTGGCCTCGCTTGTGATCGGGATAACCGTCGGCGCTCCGGCAGGCTATTTCGGCGGTGTCGCCGATCGCTTCTTGATGCAGGTATCGGAGCTTTTTCAGACCATCCCCGGCTTCATATTCGCCATCACGCTTGTTGCGATTTTCGAGCCTTCGATCTGGGCGATCGTCATCGCGATTGTCGCCGTGAGTTGGGCTCCCGTGGCCCGAATTGTGCGGGCGGAAGTCCTGTCGCTTAGGACGCGAGAATACGTGCAGGCCTCTCGCCTGGCGGGGCACGCGGATTTTTCGATCCTGTGCCGAGATATCATCCCCAATACGCTTCCGGTTGTGGTCACCTACACCGCAATCTTGATGGCGAATGCCATTCTGCTTGAATCCAGCATGAGTTTCCTGGGCTTGAGCGATCCGAATCTGATGAGCTGGGGCTATATGGTTGGCGCTTCCAGGTCGATTGTTCGCCTCGCTTGGTGGGCGGCGGTTTTCCCCGGTCTGGCGATCTTTTTGACGATCCTCGCGATCAATTTGATCGCGGCAGGGCTGCGGCAGCATCTTGATCCGAAACGTACCCGGTCATTGTCCTGATGAGCCTTCTTACGATCGACAATCTCTCGATATCGTTGCCCGTTGGATCGGAGCGACAGCATGCCGTCGAGCAGGTGAGCCTTGCCGTCTCGGAGGGCAAAACCACATGTGTGGTGGGGCGTTCAGGTTCCGGGAAGAGTGTCTTGGCACAGGCTGTCATGGGCTTGCTGCCGACCACGCTTTCCCATACTGCCGGATCAATCCGCCTCTCTTGCAAGTCTCTTCCCTTTCTGAATGACAAGAAAATGCGCCCCTTCCGGGCGTCACAGCTCGCCATGATCTTTCAGGACCCGATGGCCGCCCTGAATCCACTCATGACGATTGGCGATCAGATTGCGGAGGCGACGGTTTCGCGCGGTGCTCTCCGACGGGCGGAGATTCTCGACCTTCTTGCGGAAGTTGATCTGCCGGATCCGGTTCAATTGGTGCGGCGATATCCGTTCCAATTGTCCGGAGGCCAGCGTCAGCGGGTCATGATCGCGATCGCGATCGCAAGACGTCCCGCGCTCCTTGTGGCAGATGAACCGACGACAGCGCTCGACGTTCTAACGCAAGCTACGGTTCTCGCATTGCTGAAGCGCCTGCAAGAGACGCGAAATATGGGTGTTCTCCTGATCACCCACGACTTCGGCATTGTCGCGGATGTCGCGGACGAGGTGGTCGTCCTCAATGCAGGCAGACTTGTCGAGCAGGGAGCAGCCTCCGAGCTCCTTGCAAATCCACGCGAGGTATACACGCAGCAACTGCTCAAGCTGGCGAGGATTGAAACTCGAGCGGAATCGCCTCCGCGACTGAAAGACATGGAAGGGAATGTCGATCTCAGGCTCAGAGTGCGCAATCTCTCTCGGCAGTTTGACCAGCGCGGGGGCTTCTTTCGAGGTGCCCGCTCGACGAAGGCTGTTGATCGAATCAATTTCGAGCTTCGATCCGGCGAGACTCTTGGGCTCGTCGGTGGCTCGGGCTCGGGGAAGTCGACTGTCGGACGTTGTATTCTCCGACTGAGCAAGCCGAGTAAAGGAGAGGTGTTTGTTGATGGTGTCGACATCGCCGGGATGACCGAGCGCTCCCTGCAACGCTTTCGGCCTCATCTTCAGATGATTTTTCAGGACCCCACCGCCTCGCTCAACCCGAGGCACCCCGTTGGGTGGGTAATCCAGCGTGATCTCCAGCGCGCATTCAGAATGACAGCTCCAGCCGCCCGACGACGGGTGCTCGACATCTTTACGATGGTCCAACTCGACCCTCAGAGCGTCGATCGGCTCCCGCACGCCTTTTCGGGAGGCCAGCGCCAGCGCATTTGCCTTGCGCGTGCCCTGGCGCTCGAACCGAAAATCCTGGTCGCTGACGAAGCTGTCTCGGCGCTGGATGTCGCCACTCAAGCCGATATGATCGATCTTCTCAAATGTCTTCAGGAGAGGCTGAGATTCAGCGTTCTCTTCATAACGCATGATCTGCGCCTGGCCGCTCGGATCTGCGATCGGCTCATCGTGCTTGAGAGCGGCAGAATTGTTGAGGAGGGCACGCCGATGAACATTTTCGACAGGCCTCGACACGCCTATACGAAGAAGCTGCTCGGTGCCGTTCCCGGTCAAAACTTCATGAGGCGCATCCCACCGACCGCAATGGCGCCGGCAACGGCTTGATCTTGTTCCTGCTCGTCACCCGGCGCGACGAGCCCGACCCAGAATGGCCTTGCCACTTTACGGAAGGGGCCTCGCCCCTGGTGCCGCGCAGGCCTTGATGGCTTCGAGACCGCAGCCCGCTGTGGCGCAGCAAAGTTGAGGCGTTGCCTTTGACCAATCAGATCGAGTTAACGACTTATGCAGTCGACAGCCACATAGGTTGCCGTTCTCGAGATAGGTGGCGACGGTATGCCGCGAAAATGCCCAGTCTGCACCCCGATCTCCCAAGCTGCTGGCGCGGTATGGAAAGGTAGGCGAAGCAAGTCAGCTCGAGCGCGGTGGCGGTCTGAGCCATGGCGTCACGAAGAGTCTCTAGGTCCGCTGCGCTCGCTAAACGACTAAAGAGGTTCTGGAACGTGCGATGCATTGCTGACCGATACTGATATTGACTGCTCTGAGCCGATCGTCTCACGTTAGGTCTGCGTTCTACATCTGAAAGTATTGTGCCCTCCCACTCATTGGCGAATGTCGGGATCGGTGGTTGCGCCTCCACGCAACCAACTACAATGCAAAATCCCGGCCCTCGCGGCTGGGGTTTTCGTTTTCAGGGAGATGGCCAAAACTCTGGCAAGGTCGCGTAGCGCGCAATTTCAAACGTTGCAAGTGGCTGTGGCCATCAACTGAAGAACCGTGTTGTGCCACCAGACGTGGGAAGTTCGGCGAGCAGCCAACGCTTGAACACCTGAAGCGCGCGGTTGCGCTGCGCGCCCGGCGGATGGACGAGCCAGTAACTCCCGGTCGGATACGCTAGGGAAAGCGGCCGGCAGATCATGCCCTGACGTTCCCGCTCGGTGATGAACGGCTCCAGTCCGAGCGCGACACCGGCGCCTTGCTCGGCGGCCTGCATCGCAGCGACAAAGCTGTCGACCGAGATTGTTCGTGCCGGCTTCAGTTTGGCGGCACCGGCTTGCTCCAGCCATAGCGGCCACGCAGCCGGGAAAGCCGTCACGTGAATCAGCGTGGCGCGCCTGAGGTCGCGAGGTTCACGCAGGTTCAGCCGGCGCGCCAGCGACGGCGTCACCACGGGTGTGGTTCTGATCGCCGCGAGATGGTGTGCCGTCATCCCTTCAAATGTGCCATCTCCGACGCTGATCCCGGCGTCGAAAGCCTCCAGTTCGAAATCGACGTTGCGGCTGGAGCTTTCAATCGCAAGGTCGATGTCCGGATGCCGCGTCATGAAGCCGGCCAGGCGCGGAATGAGCCAGGCGGAAGCGAACATCGGCAGCACCTTGAGGCGGAGCCTTTGGCGTGCGACCGTGCCGGCTGCGGACGATCCGACCCGCGCCAGTTCGGCAAAGGCCCGGCCCGTCGCGGCGGCGAGGATTTTCCCTTCCGCGGTCGAAGCGATGGCGCGGTGCGTGCGTACGAACAGCGCGACGCCGAGCGCCTGCTCAAGATTGCGTATCCGATGGCTGACTGCCGAGGGGCTGAGATTGAGGGATCGCGCCGCCGCCTTGAAGCTGCCGGCGCGGAATGCCACGTCAAACGCTTGCAATGCCAGGAGCTGCGACGTGTTGAGCGTGCCGGCGGCAATTGCCGGCTGAACCGCTTGCAACAGGCGCCGCGAGGTCGCTGCCGGGACGGATTTGCGGGGAGTGGGACGCGCGCGCTTCATTCGATGATTCTACCGCGCCGACGACCGGCCGTCGCCTGGTTTTGCGAAGTACGGATGAATTACGCTCATCCGAGAAGGTTCCGGTTTCTCTTGTGCGCCGACGGTTCGGGCGAAAAGATCCGGCATGACCGAACCCGATCTTGTGCGCTACGAAACCGATGGCCCCGTTGCGGTCGTCACCATCAACAGGCCGCACGCGCGCAATGCCGTCAATCCGGCGACGGCGCGCGCGCTGGCCGAAATCTTCCGTCGCTTCGACGCGGATGCCACGCTGTCAGTAGCGATCCTCGCCGGCGCGGAAGGCACCTTCTGCGCCGGATTCGATCTCAAGGAAACGGCCGCCGGAAGGAGGGAGCATCGCGTCGAGCGCGGCGATGCGCCGATGGGGCCGAGCCGCTTCAAGCTCGGTAAGCCGGTGATTGCCGCGGTCGAAGGTCACGCCGTAGCTGGCGGCCTCGAACTGGCATTGTGGTGTGACGTGCGTATCGCCGCGCGCGACGCGACCTTCGGCGTCTATTGCCGGCGCTTCGGTGTCCCGCTTATGGACCTCGGCACCGTGAGGCTGCCGCGTCTGATTGGCCACAGCCGCGCGATGGATCTGATCCTAACCGGCCGCGGCGTTTCCGGCGAGGAAGCGGAGCGGATCGGGCTCGCCAATCGGGTCAGCGAGCCCGGTTCCACCTTGACGACCGCGCGCGAACTCGCCCACGCCCTGGCGCGGCTTCCCCAGGCGGCGCTGCGCAGCGACCGGATGTCGGCAATCGAGCAATGGGAACTCGGCTGGGAGCAGGCGACGTTGAACGAGTTCAGGCTCGGTATCGCCACCGTCGCAACCGGCGAGACGGAAGACGGCGCGCGGCGTTTCGCCGCCGGCGCTGGACGGCACGGTGTGGCGGCGACCTAGCTTCCCGGGAGAACGGTCATGAGCGGCATGTTGGCGAACGAACCGGAAATCGTCGAACGAATCCTTGATCACATCGATCGCAAGTCCACCGATCTCAGCGATGGGGTGTGGCACGAGCCGGTTGAGCACTACACGTCGCAGGCGCGGTTCGCTGCGGAGATCAGCCAGGTATTCCGCAAGACGGCCACGCCGTTCTGTCCTTCGGCGGCGCTCCCGGACATCGGCTCCTACGTGGCGCGCGACGCCGCGCTCACGCCGGTCGTTGCCATTCGCGGCGGCGACGGCAAGGTTCGTGCCTTCCGCAACGCTTGCCGGCATCGCGGCGTGCAACTGGTCGATGGCTCCGGTTGCAAGAAGGCGCTGACCTGCCGCTACCACGCGTGGACGTACGGCCTCGACGGCCAATTGCGCGGTATTCCCGACGAACACGGCTTTCCCGGCATCGACAAGACCGCCTACGGCCTCGTTCCGGTCCAGACCGAAGAGAAGAACGGCATGGTTTTCGTCACACAAGATGGAACCGAAATTCGCGACGGCGCAACTGCATTACTACCGAACATGTTCAGACCGGACTGGCGCGTGTTTACGACCGTCGACCAGGAATTTGCGGCGAATTGGAAGATTGTCGCCGAGGGATTTCTCGAAGGATACCACATCCGCTCGACCCATCACGACACGTTTTTTCCGCTGCAATACGACAACATCAACGTCGTCGAAGCCTTCGGGCGCAACAGCCGGATCAGTTTCCCGTATCGCCGGATCGAGAAGCTTCGGAAGGTGCCGCCGGCCGAACGTAAGACCTCTGGAATGCTGACCCATGTCTACCATCTGTTTCCGAACGTCATGGTTGCGACGTTCCCCACCAACATGATCATGACCGTTCTGGAGCCGCTCGCTGTCGACCGCACCCGGATCGTCACTTACACGCTGTCCAATCTCGCCGGGCACGAAGAAGGCCGGACCGCGATCGCGCAAGGGCGGGACTTTGTCGCGCTGGGCGCGGCGGAGGACCGTGACATGGCCTGCGCCGCGCAGCGTGGTCTTGCCGCTCGCGCCAATGACGTATTCACCTTCGGCCTGTTCGAAGGCGCGATCCGCCACCTTCACCGCAACCTCCAGGCCGTGATCGGAGATGCTGCATGACCGTCCATTTTGAAACGGATGGCGCCGTCGCAATCGTCACCATCGATCGGCCGGAAGTGTCTAACGCTATCGACGGCCCGACGGCCACAGCCCTCGCCGATGCGTTCCGGCGTTTCGATGCTGACAACTCGCTGTCGGTGGCGGTGCTGACCGGCGCGAACGGCCGCTTCTGCGCCGGCAACGATCTCAAGTCGATGATGCATGACGATCCCGCCCGCAAGATTCGGGTCGAGCCCGAGGGCGACGCGCCCTGTGGCGTCACGCGCATGTTGCTGAGCAAGCCGGTGATCGCCGCCATCGAGGGCCACGCCGTGGCCGGCGGGCTGGAAGTCGCCTGCTGGTGCGACTTGCGGGTCGCAGCGCAGGACGCGGTGTTCGGGGTTTTTTGCCGTCGCTGGGGCATCCCGCTAATGGACGGTGGAACAATCCGCCTCGCGAGGCTCATCGGACAAAGTCACGCGCTGGATATGATCCTGACGGGCCGGGGCGTTTCCGGCGGGGAAGCTCACCGCATGGGCCTGGTCAATCGGCTTGTCCCGGCCGGCCACGCGCTGGCCGAGGCGTTGGCAATGGCGCGCAAACTCTCGACGCTGCCTCAAGCGGCCATGCGCAGCGACAGAATGTCGTGCTACGAACAGTGGCCGCTCGATGTCCGTGACGCGTTGCTCAATGAATTTCAACGTGGGATGGCAACCATCAAGTCCCGCGAGATGGTCGGCGGCTTGCAGCGCTTCGCATCGGGAGTTTGGCGCCACAACCCGCCCACCTGACCCGTCTCGCGTCTGGTCGCCACACCGCGCGCAGTTTACATCATCACTTCGCGGCGGCAGATGCATCGCCGCCGAGACGGTGTAGAGGGCGGCCATTTCGTGAGCGATCGCGCTGCCGTGCCAGGCGCCCCTGTCAAAATGGCCACCATCAGCGAATGTTGGTGCCGGTGGTTGCATGTCCACGATTTGAAGCTGTCAATCGGATTTTTTCACTGGCCGCATCGCGCGCCCCCGATACGACGGCGGTGCTGAAAGCGCGCTCCCTTTCGCTTTTTCACGACATCGCCCGCTTTCACACGACCTGCGGTTCGCGGCCATTCGACACCGCTCTTCAAGCGCGTAAGAGCGGCCCTCGCGAACTGCCTGATGCGAAAGGATCGGATGAGGTATCGTAGGTTTGGCTGGTGTGGGGAAAGGCGGTAGCGATGGCGCCAACCTGCTCATCCGTGAGAATCTGGTTATCCCGAGCAACCGTCACATCATCATCATCGATCCGCTCGGCTTTGAAGCCGGCCTTCACAATGGCGAGGAACGTCGGGTTTAGTTTCTTCCGATCTGCGGAAAGCCGCGACCACGCGGCATTTAGTGCGGCCTTGAGGTCATTCACGAACCGCTGCTTGGTCGTGACCTTTAAGTCCTCCGGCAAACCCTCACGCCACGTTATCAAGTCGTCTTCTTTCAAGGCATGCAGATGCACCGATGCGAGAGGAGCGGCTTCCACAGCTTCCTGATTGCCGCGCTTTTCTTGACCAAGAACGTAGCGTCGCAGTTTGGTACCGGCATCGGATCGGACGTCGCGACCTGTTCGGCGTCTTTCTCGAGCGTCGCGTTCCTTGACGTAGGCTTCAACGGCCGATCGCACGGTAGGAGCCGGGCCCGCCGCCTGCGACGCGGCTTCTGTCCTGGCTCGAGCTACGGCCTTCCGTGCCGTTCTCACGGTTTGTTCGAAGGTCAGCATCCCGTCGGCGGGCTTGTCATTGATGTCGTTCGCGACGCCGACTGGCTCCTGCTTGTAGTTGCCGCCTTCGTGGTGATTACGCCAGCGGACAAACCAAACGCCGCTTTGTTTTCCTTTGCGATAGCCCAGATGCGCTTCCGCATCGAGACGACGCCAATGCACGCCGAGTTCGAGCCTGGAGCGCGCTTTAGCCGTCGTGACTTGAGCCTCAGTGAGTGTCTTCGTCGGCGAACAATACTGGATCATGAACCTTCAAGATATTGAAATTATTGAACGTTGGCGGACGGCGGCGGAGCCATTATTTGGCCCTCTCAAGGCTGAAACAGGGGTTCGATTCCCCTAGGGAGCGCCAGCGCGATATTTCGCGATTTTCTACGAAATTCCACCATGCAGCCTCACGGAGCAGTTGTGCTCGTCCATCAACCGATGTTGGTGGCGGCGGGGCAGACATGTCGCCGGGCGCGCACCCGGCTCCAGATTCTTATTTTAACGTGTTTGCTTTGCCCGAACCGGGATCTACTTCGCTCGAAAACGCTCCAGGCCTCGAAGTTCGATGTCGTCACTGGTGCACTCGGCGAACTCCCTGGGCGGCGCTCACTGCGCCTTGAAGCCGATCTCGGCGAGACGCTGGCGAGTTGCGGGTTCGCCCAGGATTTCGCGCAGCAACTCCAACGGCCTCGTGATCGCCTCCGGCGGGGCGTTCCTGGGTGCGAACATTCCGCTCCAGGTCGAGAGGTCGTCGTGAGGCTCACCGCATCGTCGCGAGCCGCATGGCGAGCTCACACGCTCGGTCGTACTCGTCGAGATTGATCCACTCGTCGATTGTGTGGGCCTCGTTCTGTCCTGCGCCGAAGGTCACGGTTGGAATGCCGTGGCGGACCATCCAGTTCGCGTCGAGCCCGCCATTCGCGGCACGGATGTTCGGAGTTCCGCCGATGTCGGACACGGCCGCCACCGCGCGCTTGACGACAGGCAGGCTCTCCTTCATGCGGAACGGATAATAGTCGGTTTCGGCCTTGAACTTGACGCGGCCCGACTTGCCCTGCGTATTCGTAACGCGCTTTGCGGCCTTCTCGAACGCCGCCTTGTAGGCCTTGGTGATCTCCTTGAAGAATTTTCCATCATGGCTGCGGCTTTCGCCGCGCACATGCACATAGTCGGTGACGACGTTGGTGGCGTCGCCAGCCGGCCGGCCCTCGCCGCCGGTGACAGGGCCGACATTGCTCGTGCCCTGTCGCTTGCCTTTCGCCACCTTGCCGAACCAGCCGCCAGCCTTCACGTCGGCGAGGGCAAGCGCAAGAATCATGGTCGAGCTGATCCCGCGCTCCGGCGCGACACCGGCATGCGAGGCGCGGCCAAAGATCTCGACCTGCCAGCGATCCGCGCCAACGGCGCCGATGATGACATTGGAGGCGGAGCCGCCGTCGTAGTTGAAGGCCATGACCGGCGACCTGAGGTCCTCGGCCTTGACGTGGCGCGCGCCATAGAGCCCGCTCTCCTCGCGCACGCAGAACAGCAGTGTGATCGGTGGATGTTCGAGCTTCTGCTTCGCGAGCTCGGCCGCCAGCGTCACGAGAACGCCACAGCCGCAGCGATTGTCGCCGCCGAGTGCGGTCTTGGCTTCGTTGATGATCTTGCGCCCAGCAAGCTTCGGCTTCGCTCCGGCACACAGTGGCACGGTGTCCATGTGGGTCATGAACATGATCCGCGGCTGATTGTGCATCGCGCCGCGGCCTGGCAGATCGACGATGAGGTTGCCGGTCTCCGTCGGCACGGGAATGCGTGTGTTGGCGTCGTCGAGGCGGATCGCATCCGCCGCCACGCCGCTTTCCTGCAGTGCCGCGGCGAGCTCGCGCCCGATCGCTGCCTCCTTTCCGGTCACGCCCCCGACCGCGAGGAAGCGCATGAGGCGGTGAGTGGCGGCTTGGGTGTCGACAGTCATGCAAAATCCTTTTGATGAGCGAAGCTTGCAATCATCCTCAGCACCGCCTTACGTTGCAAGGCCCACAAGACCCCTCCGCCGCAAAACGCGATTCACTCGCTCCAGACCGGCGATGATCCATCACTGCTCTCCCACCGTCGTGAATCTCGATCGTTAACTGATTCCAACCGCCTTCGGACCAGAGACTTTCTGACTCAGTTGAACTCGTCGGTCGGGGCGCAGCTTTGCTCAGCAGCTCCATTGAAATCCATCAACCACGAAATGCTGGCCGGTCATGTACATGTGCGCCTCGATGGCCAGATAGCGCACGATACTGGCGACGTCCTCAGGCGTGCCGACCCGTCCCATGGCAATGCCTGCGGTCAATTCTGCCTCCCGATCACCGAGCAGACCGCGCAAGAGGTCGGTGGCGATAATACCCGGGCAGATCGCATTCACCGACACGTTAGGCCCGAGCTCCTTGGCGAGCGACCGTGTGAGGCCGAGGATTCCGGCCTTGGCTGCCGCATAGGCATGCTTGCTGACGGCGCTGGTGACGCCGCCCGACAGCGCGTTGATGGATGAAATCGCGATGATCCGCCCGCCGGTGTCCTGCTTCAGCATGATCGGCGCGGCCGCATGAATGAAGTTGAAGCAGCTCTTCAGATTGATTGCGATCGTGCGGTCGAATTCCGCCTCGGTGATTTCAAGAATCGGTTTTGGGTTCGGCGCGCCTGCATTGTTCAGGAGCACGTCGAGATGTCCCCATTTCGCGTTGATCTGTTCGACGATCGCATGCGCGCGGGAAAAATCGCTCACATCGGCCTGAAAGGTCAGCGCGCGCTTGCCCCGCGCCTCGATATCGCGCGCGGTTCCTGCCATCTCCATCTCCAGGAGATCGACGAGGGCGATGTCGAAGCCGGAGTCGGCAAGCGCCAGCGCACAGGCGCGGCCGATGCCGCGCGCGCCGCCGGTGACGAGGGCCGTCCTTGTCATCGGCAAGTCCTTGTCATGGGCAAGTCCTCAGGCGGCGTGGTCGCGCGCGTAGCGGACCACGTCGGCATGGGTTGCACACCAGACGTCGCCCTTCGCCTTGGCCAGGCGAATGAGCTCCTCGATGATCCACAGCCGCGAGCGGTAGCCGATCATGTGCGGATGGCAGGTGAGCTGGAAGATTCCGCCTTCCTCATAGGCCGCCTCGAATTCGCGCCGAAACACATCGAACACATCCGACGGCGGCGTATAGGGACGCAGGCCCTGGAACCGGTGCATCATGAAATAGACCGCGTCGTCGCGGATCCATTCCACCGGAAATTCGATGACGCCGGTTGGCTCGCCATCCAACAGCAGTTCGTAGCAATCGACGTCGGCCATCAGCGAAGAATCGTAGAGCAGGCCGGCCTCCTTGGTGATCCGCAGCGTATGTGGCGAGAAATCCCAGGACGCCGTGCGCGCGCCGACCGGCCGCATCTTGGTCGTCTTCTCCAGCACGTCGGCCGCGCGCGTCATCAGGTCTTTCTCGGCTTCATAGGGGAGCACCGAGTTCAGCTCGTGGATCCAGGAATGGATGCCGATCTCGTGCCCTTCGGCGATGATGCGGCGCTGCTCGTCGGGGTAGAGCAGCGCACACACGGCCGGCACATAGAAGGTCGCCGGCACCGAGTGTTTAGCTAGCAGCTTTAGAATGTTCGGGACGCCGACACGATTGCCGTACTGTCCCCACGCCATGCGCCCGATCGATTTGCCGCCGTCGCGCAGTTCGTTGGTCTCGTGGTCGGAATCGAACGACAGCGCGAACGCGCATCGCGCACCACCCTTCCAGGTCTTGGGTCGATAGGTCTTGCCGGCGCGGACCTGGTTGACCAGATCGCGCCAGTGTTTTTCCGGCCACTGCCAGGGTTCGAGCTTCGACGTCTCGTTCATCATGGTCCTCTCGAATGATTTGTTACAGCGGGCCGCCGGTGACGGGGATGGTCTGCCCCGTGATCCACGAGGCGTGATCGGAGGCGAGAAACGTCACCGCATTGGCGATGTCCTGCGGCGCGCCCATGCGCCGCATCGCAATCGTGTTGACGAAATTGTCGCGGAACGCGGTCGGCCAGTTGTGCCATTGCCGCTCGTAATCGGGGCTGGTCGCCATGAAGCCGGGCGCAACCGTATTCACGGTGATGCCGAACGGTCCAAGCTCCTGGGCAAGCTGTTTGACCAGACCGATCTGTCCGTGCTTGGCGGCAGGATAGCTCTGGATGCCGGTGAGGCTGGTGGCAAGGCCGGCGCGGCTCGAGATGGTGACAATGCGGCCGCCTCCTTTTGTCTTCATCCCGGGCGCGACGGCCTTGATGAACAGGAACGCGCCCTTGAGGTTGGCATCGACGATGGCGTCGAAATCGTCCGCACTCACCTCTTCCAGCGGCCGGGGCCTTTGACCCTGCACGCCGCCCGCGACATAGACAAGGATATCGCTGCCGCCGGCTGTGCGCACGACCTCGGCAATGGAGGCCTCATCGGTGACGTCGACCTTGGCAGCGATGATCTCGCCGCCGCCATCGACGCGGCCCGCGATCGGGGCGAGGTCATCGACCAGCAGGTCGCAGGCGACAACGCGCGCGCCGTCATTGGCCAGCGATCGCGCGATGGTCTGGCCGATGCCACGTGCGGCTCCCGCCACGACCGCGGTGCATCCGTCGAACCGTATGAGCATGGCCGGTTCTTCAGCTCCTCATCTCAGTTTTGTCCCAGCGGTTTCCTTCAGGCGCCAGATCACGGCAAGCGAGATCACGGCCGAAGGCAACAGATAGAGATAGGTCGGCGACACCGGCGATCCCGTGACCTGGATCAGCCAGGTCGCGATGAACGGCGCGAACCCGCCGAAGATGGCGACCGAGAGCGCGTAGCCGCTCGACATCCAGGTGGAGCGCAGATGCGTCGGGAAGATTTCCGAGATCGCCGCGGGTCCCGCGCCGGAATAGAGCGCAAGCAGGATGCCGAGCAGGATTTGCAGCGGCATCACCAGCGCGAGCCCGGTGCCGTTAGTCATCAGCAAGAACAACGGATAGGCGAGCAACCCGATGCTGATCGCGCTCGCCATCAGGAGCGGCTTGCGGCCGACCTTGTCCGATAGCGCGCCCCAGAACGGAATCGCGATCACCATGGCGATCAGGCCGATCGTGTTCGACCACAGCGCCTGCGACGGCGTGAGTCCGGCAAACCGCTGGGTGAAGCTCGGCATCCAGGCGAGCAGCGTGTAATAGGCGACGGTCCAGAAGATGGTGAATCCGAACGCGAGAGCCCCAAGCGGAAAGCCGGCCACAACAGGCTGATCGGCGGCGGCCTGACGGCTTGCTTCATAGGACGGCGTCTCGTCGACGTTCTGGCGCAGATAAACGCCGACGAAGAGCAAGAGTACGCCGAGCAGGAACGGCACGCGCCAGCCCCAGTCGAGCATCGCCGCCTGACTCAGCGATGAGGTCATGATGGCGGCGATGCCCGAGCCGAGCAACGAGCCGCCGGCGGTCGAGACCTGCTGGAAACTGCCGAACAAGCCGCGGCGGTTGTGCGGCGCCCATTCCACCATGAAGGCGGTCGAGGTGCCCCATTCGCCGCCGGCAGCTAATCCCTGCACGATGCGCAGGCAGACCAGTAGGATCGGTGCCCAGACGCCGATCGCCTCATAGGACGGCAACAGGCCAAGCCCGACCGTGCCGAACGCCATCAGGAAGATAGTGAGTATCAGCGCCACCTTGCGGCCTTTGGTGTCGCCGAGGCGGCCAATCACGATACCGCCGAGCGGCCGCGCCAGGAAGCCGACGCCATAGGCTGCGAAGGCGGCGAGCAGCGCGGCGGTCGGATCGCTGTTCGGGAAGAATTTTGTCGCGATCAGCCCGGCGAGATAGGCATAGACGCCGAAATCGTACCATTCGAGCAGGTTGCCGGTCGCTGCGGCCCAGATCGCCTTGCGGGAGTTGTCCGCCAGATGCGCGCTCGGCGCGGCCAGAACAGAAGCGTCCGCCATTGGATCACCAGGTCATGTGCTTTTTGCTGCAATATTCCACATGACAATCTGGGTGGTGTCGAGGGGGGAGGCGCGCGCCATGACGGCGCTGCGGTGATGGCTGGCAGGTCCCCGCGGCATGGCTCTCGGTTATGGCTCTCCGTCATGGCTCTTGGGCGCGGCGGGTGGTGTTTCTCCTCATGGTGAGGAGGCGCGCGGGCGTCGTCTCCGGACGATGCTTCGCATCGCGGGGAGAAGTGGGCATCGCGACGTAGCAGCGACTCGAACCCACGACCTCGATGGAGGAGGAACGCTCGCGCCGGAACCGAAGTCCTCCGGCAAGCCGAGATTACATCGCAATCTCAATTACATAAGAGTTCGCTTTTTTATTCTGAGTGGCGCGCCAGCGGCTCTAGTACCCGGAATCAGAGCTGAGTGATACGCGATCCTCTGCGGAAGAAGGGGCTTCTCTTGCTAGCAGAATCATCCTGACCTTGAATCGCGACTCACGTTCCAAGAAAAGGGGGTACTAGAAGCGCTGAAAGTTCAAAAAACATCTGCAAATCATAGATTTGGCTGCACTCAGATGGTCGCACGTAGCTTTTGATGCGCGCGCCGATGGGATTGATCAAAGATGGGCACCGAACTTTCTGCGCCCAGCGTAGAGTGCCAGAGCGACTGCAAGAGGCGGGACTGAGGAGCTGAGTTACTGAACCTCAGCCATCTTAGGTCCAGATGACAGGATTTATGCGCTGGTTGCGGAAGCCCGGTTTGACATCGATGCCGGTTCCGGCGATCGAGAGGCGGCATCGGGCGGCGTTCCCTGGGATGGCCGGTGAGCAGCGGTTGCCGGAAGCACGATGACTTTTGCTCCGACTTTCACCCGCTCGTAAAGGTCAACGACGTCCTCATTGGTGAGCCGGATACAGCCGGACGACACCCGCTTGCCGATCGTATCGGGCTTGTTGGTGCCGTGAATTCGATATTCGGTCTCGCCCAGATACATCGCACGGGCGCCGAGCGGGTTGCCGGGACCGCCTGCCATGAACCGCGGCAGATAAGGCTGTCGCGTAAGCATCTCTGCAGGCGGACGCCAATCCGGCCATTCGGTCTTGCGGGCCACGGTCTGTTCACCGGACCATGTGAAACCTTCGCGACCAACACCGATGCCGTAGCGCATCGCCTGCCGGTCGTTCAGAACGAGATAAAGGAATGTGTTTCCGGTATCTATGACGAGGGTACCTGGCGTCTGGCGGCTGACATAGTCGACCACCTGACGAACAAGTTTTCCGGGAGCGTCGATGGCTTTAGGTGTTTCCACCTGAGGCTTCGCGACCGGAACCGGGATCGGAGTCGCAGCAGACGCCAATGCCTGAACTGGAGTTGAGGCGCGAGTTGGGGTCGAGGGTGCCAGAACTTGCTGCGCGGGTGGCTTCCGGATCGGTTGAACGTTCGTCGGGTGCGATATCAAACCGTATCCCAATGCGGCAGCCGCCACGACGACAACAACAACCCTTCCGACCACCGGCAGTGCGAGCGTGTCTGTCTTTCCGCGTCTGGTTCGCTTGCTCACATCTTCCCCCAAAGCTTCATGCCTGGAGGGGTACCCAGCAAATTTTAACAAACTTCGAAGCGATTTCGCTCAGGCTGGAAATCGTCAGTATCGTTAACGCCAGCTTGGCAAGCGGTGACGGGCTGATATGCCCGCTTTGGCGCCGACTTCACCCGCATCTATTTGATTTGGCGTGCGGTGCCGCGCCTTCTCCCATGTTTTTGACTTAAAGAGCAGGATTCAGCGCCTGTGCGTCGTCTTTGGAGATCGTCGAGTTTGTCGACCGCGGGCTGTGTCGTCATCGCAACAGCTCGCGCGCGATAACCACGCGCTGGATCTGGTTGGTGCCTTCGAAGATCTGAGTCAGCTTGGCGTCGCGCATCATGCGTTCGACCGGATAATCCATGGTGTAGCCGTAGCCGCCGAAAATCTGGACGGCGTCTGTCGTCACTTTCATGGCCATGTCGCTGCCGACACACTTGGCCATGCTGGCGAGCAGATTGAGGCGTTTCCAGTCGCCGGCGTCGCCGGCTCGGGCGCATTCGTAGACGAGGGCGCGCGCGGCCTCGATCTGCATGGCCATGTCGGCCAGCATGAACTGCACGCCTTGGAACTCAGAAATTGATTTCTTGAACTGCTTGCGTTCCCTGGCGTAGGCGACGCTTGCGTCGAGCGCGCCCTGAGCCAGCCCGACGGACTGCGCGCCGATGGTCGGGCGGTTAAGATCGAGCGCGCGCATCGACGCCCGGAAACCCTTGCCCTCTTCCCCGACAAGATTCTCCGCGGGCACGCGCACATTGTCGAAGAAAATCGGCGTGTTCGGCGCGCCGCGAAAACCCATCTTGCGCTCGTGACGGCCGAACGAAATTCCCGACATCGTCTTTGGCTCGACGATAAAGGCGCTGATCCCGTCGGCTCCCGGATCGTCGCTGGTGCGGGCCATCACCACGATGTAGTCGGCGACGACGCCGTAACTGCACCATTGCTTGCGGCCGTTCAGAACGTAGCTGTCGCCATCGCTCCGCGCGCGGGTGTTGATCGCGGTGACGTCCGATCCGGCTTGAGGCTCGGATATCGCGATCGCCGTGACGATGCCGCCCTTGGCGATGATCGGCAGGTATTTGCTCCGTTGCTCCTCGGAGCCGAAGTGCAGCAGCGGCATGATGAACATGGTGTTGAGCGCCGCGATCGAGGCGCAGGCCGGAGAGACCCTGGAGATTTCCTCCCGGGCGAGGCAGGCCATGGTCAGGTTGCCGTTGGGGCCGCCGTAGCGTTCCGGCACCCAGAGCTGCATCAGCCCCATGTCGCCGAACAGCTTGACGAGCTCGAGCGGGAAACGGTCGGTCTCGTCGATCTCGGCCGCGATCGGCGCGACGTGTTTTGCGACCATCCTCCGCACGGTGTCGCGGAACGCGACCTGCTCTTCGGTGAAACTCATGCTGATCCCCCCGATCGTCTTTTTTGCCGGAGCCCCGAAAAAGGGGCTTCCATTGAATGGGTGATCCATTTAATAATTCACCGCATGAGCACCAAGTCAAGCCCTCGTGCACCCGCCCGCCCAAGGTCCCCATCGCCCAGCCGCCGCGAGCGGGCTGCCGATCTCCGCGGCGCCGGCGCGCCGGCTGCGCCGACATTTCGTCCGATCCATACGCGGCGTGCGTTCGAGGAAATCTGCGAGCGCATCCGCGAACAGCTCGCGCTCGGCGTCCTCAAGCCGGGTGACAAGCTGCCGCCGGAGCGCGATCTGGCTCAGCAGCTTGGCGTAAGCCGCAACGTCCTGCGCGAGGCCCTGCGCAGTCTCGAAATGGCCGGCGTGCTGCGGCTCCAGAAAGGGGTCAAGGGCGGAGCCTTCATCCAGGAGGGCGACACCAGCCGCATGAACGGCGTGATGCGGGATATGCTCAGTCTCGGCACGATTTCGATCCGTGAATTGTCGGAGGCGCGCATCCACGTTCTCGATCTCGTGGTGCGGCTGGCCTGTGCGAATGCGCGGCGGCCCGATCTCGACGCGCTGGAGGCCAACATCGAGCGTACCGAGCATGCCACGCGGGAAGGGCGATTGCTGGATCGCGTCGAATGCTCGCGCGAGTTCTACAAGCTGCTCGCAGCGGCAACCGGGAACAAGGTGATCGCCATGATCATGGATTCGGTCACCGAGATTCACATGCGCTTCGTCTACGCCAAGGTTTCGTCGAGCGGTGTCGCGATGGCGCGACTGTCGGAAAGGCGCCGACAGCTCCTGGCGGCGTTGGGCGAACGCGATGTCGCGTCGGCGACGCGCCTGATGCGCACGCATTTGGAATCCGTGCAGCGCATGCTGGAGCAGGATCCCGGCGCGATGTCGCTGCACGTCGCGCTTGCAGAGGTGCAGCCCGGAATGCGCCGATAGCGGAGTGCGGCTCGATCCGCGCCCGAACAACGATAACAATGGAGGAAGATGTGTCGCAATATGCCAGATATGAATGCCTGACGGTTGAAGTCGCCGACAAGGTCGCGACCGTCACTTTGAACCGGCCGCAAGCCCGCAACGCCATCAATCAGAAGCTGATCCGCGAGTTGCGTACGATCTGGGACGATCTGGCCGACGACCACGCTGTCAATGTCGTGGTGCTGACCGGCGCCGGCGACTTCTTCAGCGTCGGCGGTGATGTGAAGGCGATGTCGGAGCGGCCCGGCGGCGACGTCCTTGAAGAAGGGGAAGTTCACGACCCCATGATCAGTCGACGCGGTGTGACGCGGCAACTCGAACTCGACAAGCCGATCATCGCCGCCATCAACGGCGACGCCATTGGTCTCGCCGCGACCCACGCGCTTCTTTGCGATATCACGGTGATGGCGGAAGACGCCAGCATCGGCGACACCCACGTCTCGCGCGTCGGCCTGGTTGCCGGTGACGGCGGCACCGTGATCTGGCCGCTGCTGATCGGCGTCAACAAGGCCAAGGAATACCTGATCCGCGGCACTCTTCTGAAAGGCAAGGAAGCCGAGCGCATCGGTTTGGTCAATCATGTTGCGCCGCGCGCGGATGTCCTCGCCAAGGCGCGTGAAATCGCGATCGAGCTTGCCAACGGCCCGACCTGGGCCATTCGCTGGACGAAACTGTCGATCAACCAGATCGTCAAGGATCGCGTGAACATGTTGCTCGAGGCCTCCATGGCGCTCGAACAGGTGACGTTCGAGACCGCCGACCACAGGGAGGCGACCATGTCGTTCAAGGAGAAGCGTAAGCCGAAGTTCGGTCAGGCCTAGCTTCGCATGGATGCGAGCAGCCTTCCGAGCGACGATGTCGCCGAGATGCTTCGGGATTCCCTGCGCGGGTTCCTCGAAACGCATTGGGCCGGCAGGAAAGAAAACCTGTCCCCGGACGAAATCGCGACGATCTGGCGCAAGCTCGTTGGGCAGGGCGTTGCTGCGCTGGGGGCCGGCCACGACGAGGGTGGACTTCGCGAAATCCTGGTTGTGATGGCGGAACTTGGTCGCGCCGCGTGTCTCGCGCCGATGTGGTCTGCTGCGCTGGCAAATCTGGCGCTCGCAGGCTCGCAGGACACCGCCGCCGTGGAACTGCTGGAGAAGCTGCATACGGGTACGGCAGTGGCCGTTTTCTCGTTCGGTGCTTGCGATCCCGACGCCGGCGGAGGCTCGATCCGGATTGACGGCCGGCACGCAACGGGCGTGCTGCGCTTTGTCGAGGCGGTCGGCGCCACACATCTTCTTGTTGCCGTCGACGACTCGCGCCTCGCCCTCGTTCCACTGGATGCTCACGGCATTGATCTTGTGCCGACGCGTGCCATGGGTGCCTGGGGGCTCTGCGAAGTGCGGCTGAATTCGGTGCCGTTGACGCTTCTTCCGTTGGAGGTCGTCGACCTCAGCGATCTCCGCCGCTGCGCTCAGCTCGCGCTGCTGGCGCGCGCTCACGGTGCGGCCCGGAGGGCGTTCGAACTGGCGGTGAACTATGCCGGGGAACGCCACCAGTTTGGGCAACCGATCGGAAAATTCCAGGCGATCCAGCACAAGCTGGCCAACAATCTGATCGCGCTTGAAGGCGTCAGGCTCATTCTGGATCATGCGGCTCGCCTGCACGACATTGACGACCGTAACTGGTGCTATTTCGCCGATTGTTCGGTTGCTTTCGCGAGTGATGCGCTGCGGCGGGTGTCGCTCGAGATCCAGCACGCGTTTGGCGCCATCGGTTATGCCGAAGAGCACGCTGCCGCGCAGTATTTCAAGCGCGTGCATCTGGACACGATCGCGCTGGGCGGCTCGCTCGATGCGCGGCGCAGGCTCGCTTCATACTTGCTGGATCACGGCGGCGCGCCGTTGCCGCAGTACGATCTCGGTCCGGCAGGCAATGAGTTGCGCGAACAGGTGCGGGGGTGGCTCGACCAGAACTGGTCGGGGGAAAAGAAGGCTGCGTTTGGTGCCAGACCATTCTCCAGGCGCGAGTTCGACGCCGACTTCGCGCGCGATATCGGCGAGACCGGCTGGATCGGCCTTGGATGGCCGAAGGAGTTCGGTGGGCAGGCCCGTTCGCCGTTGGAGCAGATTGCATTCATGGAGACGATGGAGCAGGGCGAGGCACCGAGAATCGGTGCGTCGATCCAGGCCAACGCCCTGATGATGTTCGGAACGCCGGCGCAGCAACAGAAATACCTGCCGGAAATCCTGCGTGGCGAGGCCATGCACGGCATGGGGTACAGCGAGCCGCAGGCCGGCTCCGATCTCGCGGCGCTCCGCACCAGCGCGGTGCGAGACGGCGACCACTGGGTCATCAACGGCCAGAAGATCTGGACCACGACCTGGTGGGGCAAGTACATGTTTGTTGCGGCCCGGACCGACAAGAGCGTTACGCCGCCGCATGCCGGCATCAGCACGTTCATCGTTCCGATGAATGCATCCGGCATCACGATCCAGCCAGCGAACACCATGTATGACGGCACGTTTGCCAACATCTTCTATGACGACGTTCGTATCCCGCTGGACAACCTCGTCGGCGAGGTCAATGGCGGTTGGAAGGTGCTGACGGGCGCGCTGGCCTTCGAGCGTGGTCTGGTTGGCGGCGGCATCGTGCTCAAAGTGGCTCACGCGTTCGAGCAACTACGCCGACATGTGATGACGGCCGAAGGCGACCGACCACCGCTCGGCGAGGATCCCGTCGTTCGCGACAAGATCGCGACACTTGCGTGCGAAATCGAGGTCGGCCGGCAACTGATGATGCATTGCGCCGAACTCGCGGCCGATGGCGTGACGCCGCCGGAATATGGCGCGATCAGCAAGGTCTACTCCGGCGAACTGATGGAACGCTTCGGCGAGGCGGCGCTCGACATACTCGGGATGCGTGCCGCGCTGTCCGAGCAGATGCCGGGGACAATCGATAATGGCCGGTTCGAGCAGAACCTGCGGCATTCACTGATGTGGGTGATCAGCATCGGGACCAACGAAATCCAGCGCAGTCTGATCGCCCAACGCGGGCTCGGGTTGCCCAAATAGGAGCTGTCAACATGCCGGACCAAACATCGATATCGCCCCTCGATGGTGTGCGGGTGCTGGATTTTTCAATCATGCTGGCCGGCCCTTATTGCGCACGGCTGCTCGCGGATGTCGGCGCCGAAGTCATCAAGATCGAGCCGCCGGAAGGCGAGGAGATGCGCCTGCGCGCGCCGGTGCGTGATGGGCACAGCGCCTATTTCGGCCAGCTCAATGCCGGCAAGCGGAGTATCGCGCTCGACCTGAAATCACCCGATGCGATCAAGCTCGTGCATCGCTTGGTCGAAAGCACCGACATCGTGGTCGAGAATTTTCGCCCCGGCGTGATGGAGCGCCTGGGTCTCGGCTATGAAGCGCTGCGAAAGATCAATCCGGGGCTGATCTACTGCTCGATCTCCGGCTATGGCCAGACCGGCCCGCAGGCCGAGCGCGCCGCCTATGCAATGATCGTTCATGCCGAGAGCGGCTTCGATCGGGCGCTGATGCGGTACGCCGGCGATCGCGACCGGCCGGCAGCCGGTGCGGTGTTCGTCGCCGATATTTTCGGAGGTATGTTCGGCTTCTCGGCCATTCAGACGGCGATGGTGCAGCGTGCGCGGACCGGCGAAGGGCAACGTATCGACGTGGCGCTGATGGACTGCATGCTGAATCTTCTGGTGTATGAACTGCAGGAAGCACAATTCTCCGAGCCGATGGCACGGCCGACTTACGGCCCGGTACGGACCAGCGACGGAGACATCCTGATCGCGCCGGTGTCGGCGCGGAACTTCGCGGCGCTTCGCGATCTCACCGGCCTGCCGGAGCTTTTCTCCGACCCGCGATTCACGTCGGTGCCGGCGCGCGGCGCGAACTGGACAGCGATGATGCAAATCATCGAAAAATGGACCGTGCAACATTGCATGGACGAATGCCTCGCCATGCTCGACCGCGCCGGCATTCCCTGCGCGCGTTTTCGTGATCCCGCCGAGACGCTGCACGATGCGGATCTCGCCGAGCGCGGGACGTTCGCTCCGATCGCCGACGCCGCCGGCACATTCAAGGGCGTCAATGCTCCGTGGCGGATGTCGGCGGCACGTAGCGCGATCGGACCGGAAATTCCGTCGATTGGATCACACCGTGACGACATCCTCGCGCGTGTGCTCGGATTATCAGCGGAAGACATTGCAAGAGCTGCCGCTTCCGGCGCATTCGGAAAAACGGCGTGACAGCGATGGAATGATCGTTCAGTCCGAATCAAGAGTCTGAATCGAAAAACAGAGAAAAAACGACGTGATGGGAGGACCAAAGTGACACTTTCTCGCATTTCTGTTTTTGTGCTCGGGCTCGCGATCCTCGCCGGACCTGCCGCAGCCGACAATTACCCGTCGCGGCCGATCCGGCTCATCGTGCCATATCCCGCCGGCGGTTCGACCGACATCATGGCGCGCGCGCTGCAGGAGCCGATGAGCAGGCTTCTTGGCCAGCCGCTCGTCATCGACAACCGTGGCGGCGCGGCGGGAACGACCGGCGCCAATGAGGCCGCACGGGCCGATGCTGACGGCTACACGCTGTTGTTTGCGAACAACGGGCCGATTTCGATCGCGCCCCTATTCCAGAAAGGCGTCGATTTCGACCCGCCGAAGAGTTTTGAACCGGTCTCGCTGGTGTCCAAGGCGCCGCTGGTTCTGGTTGCCAGCGAAAAGGTGCCGGTGGACGATACCGCCGGCTTGATCGCCTTCGCGAGGGCGCAGAACAAGCCGATGCTGTATGCGACTGCCGGACCCGGTTCGCTCGGGCATCTGAGCACGGAACGCTTTCTCAATCAGGCCGGGCTGCAGATGGTGCACGTCCCGTATCGCGGCCAGGCCCCGACGACCCTTGCGATCTTTGCCGGCGAAGTCGACATCCTGCTCACGACGACATCGGACACGCTCAACGAACATATCCGCTCCGGAAAGGTAAAGCTGCTTGGCGTTTCGTCGCCTGGGACTTCGCCAGTTGCTCCGGGAGCCGCGCCCATCGGCAACGTCTTGAAGGGATATGCGGTCGAAACATGGTTCGGGATTCTTGCGCCGGCCGGCACGCCGCCCGATGTCATCAACAAGCTCAATGCCGCAATCCATACGACATTGGCGGCGCCCCAACTGCGCGATCGTTTCCTGACCTATGGCGTGGAGGCGATGTCCAGTACCCCCACTGAACTCTCTGCCATCATCAAGGCCGAGATTCCTTCGTGGCGCAAAGTGATCGAGGAGCGTAACGTCAAGGCTGAGTAGGCGCTGGATGAGCCGGCGTGGAGTCGGGTGCCTGCGTCGTTCATCGCCTTCGTGGCGCTTTTTATTGCCGCTCTGGCCTCGTTGCTCCTGCCTTGGCGCTGGTAGGCCCCCGCCAGTGGTATATGCGTGCGCGGCTGGCTGATGTGAGCGCCATAGGCGGGCCCATCGGCCTCACGCCTTGTCCTGGGCGCGGTTGTCAGTCGGCTCGCCATCAGGCATATCAATGCGGCGCGGTCTCCCGAAGATTGCCGACCGTCTCAGCACGACGTGCTTGCGTGCGCCCGAACAAACGAAAGGCACCCACCCCCATGGCAACCAACACGGCGGAGCTCGAAGCGCTCCTGATGCAGCGGTCGCTGACGGATCCCGAGCTCGTGGCGGCCGCGGAGGCGGCGGAGGACTTCCGTATCCTGCCGGATGCCACGGTGATCAAGGTCGGCGGGCAGAGCGTCATCGATCGGGGACGTGCGGCGGTCTATCCGCTGGTCGACGAGATCGTGCAGGCCCGCAAGGACCACAAGCTGCTGATCGGGACCGGGGCGGGTACCCGCGCCCGGCATCTCTATTCGATCGCGGCCGGGCTGCGCCTGCCGGCGGGTGTGCTCTCGCAACTCGGTGCCTCCGTTGCCAACCAGAACGCGATCATGCTCGGGCAACTGATGGCCCAGCACGGCATCTCCGCGGTCGACAGCGCCGGGCTCTCGGCCGTGCCGCTTTATCTTGCCGAGGTGAACGCCGTCGTGTTCAGCGGCATGCCGCCCTACGGCCTCTGGATGCGGCCTGCACTGGAGGGCGTGATCCCGCCCTATCGCACCGATGCCGGATGCTTCCTAGTGGCGGAGCAGTTCGGCTGCAAGGCGATGATCTATGTGAAAGACGAAAACGGCCTCTACACCGCGAATCCGAAGACCGCGAAGAGCGCCACCTTCATCCCGAAAATCTCGGTGGCCGAGATGAAGGCGAAGGGCCTGCAGGACTCGATCCTCGAATTCCCCGTGCTCGATCTGCTGGCGTCGGCGCGTTACGTCCACCAGGTGCAGATCATCAATGGCCTCGTCCCCGGCAATCTCACCCGCGCGCTCGCCGGCGAGCACGTCGGCACCATCATCACCGCGAAGTAGGAGCCCTGACATGGACAAGATTATTCGGGGCAAAACCGCAAAAAGCGCGGCCACGGGCGGCAAGACGGCCAAGGGCATCAAGCATGTCGCCTCACCGTTGGCGCGGCAGACACTGCTCGACGGCGCGCTCACCGGTCCCGTCGCCGGCAACCGTCCGATTCCGCTGTTGCGGTGGCTCCAGGTGGTCAAGATCGGTGGCCGATCCATCATGGATCGCGGCCATGAGGCGATCCTCCCGATCGTGGAGGAGATTCGCGGACTCCTGCCCGAGCACCGGCTGCTGATCCTGACCGGGGCCGGCATCCGCGCGCGCCATCTCTACAGTGTCGGTCTCGATCTCGGCCTGCCCGTCGGCTCGCTTGCGCCGCTTGCGGCGAGTGAAGCGGGACAGAACGGCCACATCCTCGCCTGCCTACTCGCACCGGAAGGTGTCTCCTATATCGATCATCCGACCATTGCGAGCCAGCTTGCCATCCATCTCGCCGCGGCTCGCGCGGTCGTGGGCAGCGCCTTCCCGCCGTATCACCACCACGAGTTCCCGACGTCGCGCATCCCGTCGCATCGCGCCGACACCGGCGCGTTCCTCATTGCGGATGCGCTTGGCGCGGCCGGACTGACGATTGTCGAGGACGTCGACGGCGTGTACACCACCGACCCCAACGGGCCGGACGGCAAACAAGCCAAACTGCTGCGCGAGACGAGCTTTAATGATCTTGCGAAGATGAAGAAGGCAACGCTGCCGTTCGATCGGACGCTGCTCGAGGTCATGGCGAACGCGCGCCACATCGCGCGCGTGCAAGTCGTGAATGGCCTCGTTCCGGGCCGGCTGACCAGCGCGCTGCGCGGCCAGCACGCCGGGTCGATCATCCATACCGGCGCGGCCAAAAGTTGAGTTCGGAGCCGACTGACGGCGAGCTGGCGAACAGACGTCTTCCCTGGCGCTGCGAGGCGGTGGGCTGGCCGGCGAACGCCTGTTTGTGCGGTTCGAATATAGGATGAGGCATTCACACCCTCGACCTATTCTAACCCGTCTTCGCGGATTGGCGGGTTTTTGAAGGGTCGACATCAGCCAGATCAATGGCTTAGCTCGAAAGGTCTTCACTACAGCGGCTGGCTTGGTTGACGGCGGCTGTGGTGATCCTGGGCGGCGGTTGCGGTGGCAGCCGGAGCTTCAGCCGATCAATCAGGAGCTGCAGTTCCGGTTCGGGATGGGTGTAGCGGGTGAGCAGGATCTCGCGCCCATCTGTGGTCGGCAGATGGACGTCGATCATCTGGATGGCGGCGAACTTTTCGAGCGCGCGACGTGCGGTCAAGCCCGATGCGAGGGCATGAAGCCGGCGCGTCAGCGTGACCTGCATGCAGTAGGCCAGGAAGGCGATGAAGATGTGGGCCTCGATCCGGACCTCGTCTTGATGGAACACCGGACGAATCGCCAGGTCGCCCTTGAGATTGCGGAACGCTTCTTCGACGGCAACGAGTTGGACGTAGTATTGCCAGAGCTGGGCGGGGTCATTGTCGGCGAGGTTGGTGCGCAGCAGATAACGGCCTTCGCGACGTCGGGTCTTTCTCAATCTGTTTCGATTGAGTGCGAAGCTGAAGCTCGGGCGCTGCTTGTCGATCTCGATATCGACCAGACGCCAGGCCGCCGGCGCTTTGGATCGCGCGCCGCCAAGCTTCATCAGCAATTCTTCGCGCGTGATCTCCATCGCATCGATTTGCCTGAGCCGTTTCCACAACCACTTCAGCTGCCGCCGGCGCATCGCGCGTTCCTTACTGATCCGATCGGCGCTTTGAGCGAAGACGTAGAGCTCACCGTCCTCGGACAACAATTTGACCTGCACGCCCTCCCGCGCGTCCTGCCAGGGCTTGTCCAGCAGATGCTTCTCCAGCCGGTTCAGGCGTCCCTTCGGCGTACCGACCAGATATTGCACTGGCGGATCGCTGTGGCGCATTTCGGCCAGCACGGCCTCGGTCGGCACGCCACGATCCATCACCCAGACCCGGCGCGCCTTGCCGTATTGCTGCTCGATCTTGGCAAGGAACATCCGCAGTGTCTTGTTGTCAGCGGTGTTGCCGGGCAGCACCTCGTAAGCCAACGGCAAGCCATCGGGCGTCACCACCAGCGCGATTACCACTTGCGGGCAATCCGGCCGCTTGTCGCGGCTGTAGCCGTGGCGGCGCTTGCTGCCTTCCGGCAAGTCCGATGCGTTGACCTCGAAGTAGCTGCTGGTCAGATCGTACAGCAGCACGTCGAAGTCGGCATTGAACAAATCGCGCCAACGCCCGACCAGATGCGAGAATAGCGCCTCCTTATGCGCGAGCAGCAGATCGTGGCAGGCATAGAGTTTGTGCTCTTCCGCGAGGCCGAAGTCTGCTCCCAGAAGATCGGCCATTGCGCTCTGACCGAACCATTGCCGATGCAGCCGCCACTCGCTGCCCGGCGCGATCAGCCGGTAGGTTGCCAGCACCTGCAGGATCTGGTCCCACCTCGTCTTCTTGCGGCTTGGCGGCAGCCGCTCTGCCCAGAACCAATCGAGCTGAAGCTCCTGCCACAACTGTCCGGCCAGCCAGCAGGCGCCCCATTGCCGCGGACGTCGAAGCTGCATCTCGGACAGGCGTAGCTGGACGATCGACGCATCGCCCGCGATCGCCTCGCATCGATCTTCCGGAAACAGCGACAACGTTCGCGCATGTCCGGCGTCTTCGTCGAGCACGTCGATCGCCTTGCGCCACGCCGCTGCCTGCGAGGAATTGATCTCACCGAGATACAGCACATGCCGCTGCACCACTCGCCCGTTATCGAGACGCTTGTTCTCGACAACGTTCCAGTAGCTGTGCGTCTTGCCGTTCTTCTTTCGCTCGGTGCGTCGCAGGAACATGGCGCTGCGAATCTATCCGCACCGTCACGTCATTGGGAATCCGGTAGGTCTTCACTACAGCCGTTTTCGGCCGATTCCGGACACCTCACCCTTTGCAGATCAAAGACTTAGCTCGCCAAAAAATCGCAAAATCGCGATTTTCCAGCGCGAATCCGCGAACTCGGGCTAAACCGCATCTAACCCTCATCTAATTCTAATCATCGCAGATGCCGGCCTGACCGTGACATTAACCCGGCGGGTCAACAGTGGGGGCGTTCTCCATGCGTGTGGGATATTCGCACGGTCGTGCCTATCGATCCGAAACGAGACCGATGGCGCTGCCGATTGAAGCAGAAAGTGTGACGCGTCATGCCTGGCTGCCATTCGCCAAGGCTGTCTCGTTTTGCTACCGCGAACCGGAGCGCGCCGTTCAACGGATGAGCCGATATCATGGCGCAAACGGACAGGATGCGTTCCTGGCCAAGCTCACAAGCGATCCGTATTTCTTTGGGATCAGGAATGCTCTGACCCCTTACCCAACCGCCGGACGATCCCGCCGGGGAGCGCTCCGTCGGGCAACAATCTTGCTGCCCTTACTGGCGAAAGCGGCGTTTGATACTGGAATGGCCTCCGCTCCATTGATCCCCGAGGATGTCTAGAGCGTTTTCCAGTGAAGTAGATACCGGTTCTCCCGCGACAAACGCGAAGCGTTTGCGCTGAGAAAATGCGTCAAAACAAGAATCTAGAGCCGTCGTTCCGATTCTATCGGAACGAGAAAGGCGCTAGTCTTTGTCCGTCATCTTCCGCAGCTTGAAATGCCCGAACGCCGTCGCGATCGGCTTGGTCGCGTCGTCTTGCCAGGCCTGCGCCTGGAACGCGACGATGCGCTGTCCTTGCCGGACGATGGAGACAGTCGCAAAACTGTCGATGCCGCGTCCCGAACGCAAATAGTTGATAGTCAGCCCGATCGGCTTGGGTGGCGTTGTCATTGCAATGCCGAGCTCGCGCGCCACGCCGATAATGGCCGTTGTTTCCAGGAAAGCGCCGGTGATGCCGCCATGGATGGCGGGGAGAACCGGATTGCCGATGATCTTGCGCGAGAACGGCATGTGCAGCACGCCGTCGTCGGCGACGCGGATGCCCAAGCAGCGTGCGAACGGACTGTTGGCGAAGGGGCCTGAGTCGTCCTCGGGTGCGTCGAGGACCGGCACCTCATACGCCTGTCTGTCCCTCAGCATGTTGGTGCGGTTGGCGCCGATCATGAAGCAGGCCGCGGCGGTGGCGACCGGATCCAGCTCAGTGTCCTGATACGCGGTCGCGCGCACGAAGGCGATGGAGCGCGTGACGTGATAGCAGATCGCATGCGCCTTGATGGCGAGGCCGGGTTTGGCCGGCTTCTGGTAATCGATGCGCAAGTCGAGTGTCGCGATCGCGCTGATGCCGTCGAGCGCCAACTGCACGGCCATGCCGCAGCTTTCATCGAGCATGGCGGTGACCACGCCGCCATGGACCACGCCGGATTCGAGGTCGCCGACGAAGACAGGCTGGTAGGGCAGGCTGGACCAGGCCTCGCCGCGCTCGGCACGATCAATGCGAAGTCCGCTGGCGCGGCCATAAAGCGACCGGTGTTCCGCGATCGCTTTCGCGAGCTGTTCGAACGGCAGTGGCTGCCCGTCATAGGTCGTGATCTGAGACATGGCGGTTATTTAGCATGCCCGCGCAATAAAGTGTGCCGCTCTGTGCATGAGGTATCGGCATCGGCGGAGGTGGTTGTCGTTGCGAAAATCTGCCTCTATTGGGAGTCGATGAGGTTTACGGGAGTGGTGCGATGGGCGGATTGGTGATCAAGGGCGGCCGGGTGGTGGATCCGGCCAGCGGGATGGACGCCGTTGCCGATGTGGCGGTGCTCGATGGCCAGATCTCCGCCGTCGGCACCGACCTCGGCGGTGCGGAGCGGGTGATCGATGCGACCGGGCTCGTCGTGTCTCCGGGCTTCATTGACCTGCACGCGCACGGCCAGTCGATCCCGGCGGACCGCATGCAGGCGTTCGACGGGGTGACGACAACACTCGACCTTGAAGCGGGTGTGTTGCCGGTCGCATCCTGGTATCGACGCCAGGTCGACAAGGGACGCGTGCTCAATTATGGCGCCGCCGCCAACTGGGCCTTTGCGCGCATTGGCGCCATGACCGGCTCCAACACGGAAAGCTCGCTGGAGGCGTTCGGCCATGCCATGCGTGATCGCCGCTGGATCGACAACGTCGCGAGCGATACGGAGGTGGCCGGCATCCTCGATCGCCTAACCAATGGATTGAACGAGGGCGGCATCGGCATCGGCATCCTCAATGCCTATGCGCCGGGCGCCGGCGTGCAGGAACTGACGGCGGTGTGCCAACTGGCGGCCGCGCAGAATGTCGCGACCTTCACCCATGTCGCCTACATGTCCCGCATCGACCCTGAAAGTGCGGCCGAGGCCTATATCCGCCTGATCGGTTATGCGGGCGCCACCGGCGCGCACATGCATATCTGCCACTTCAACTCGTCCAGCAAGACGGACATCGAACGTTGCGTGGCGCTGATTGAAAAGGCGCAGGCCCAGGGCCTGCCGATCACCATTGAGGCCTATCCCTACGGCACCGGCTCGACCGTGCTGGCCGCGGCCTTCTTCAGCGATCCCGAGTTCGAGGCCCGCAATGGCACCGGTTATGACTCCGTGCAGCGGGTGACCGATGGGCGGCGTTTCCGCGATCGGGAGGAGTTGCTGGCGGCGCAGAAGGAGGAGCCTTCCACGCTGGTGCTGTGGCATGTGCTGGACACCGAGAACAATCCGCACCATCGCGATCTCCTCGACATGGCGGTGCTGTATCCCGGCGGCGCGATCGCGTCCGATGCAATGCCCTGGACGTCGGACGGCAAGCCCTACACCGGCGACGCCTGGCCGCTGCCCGACGACGCCACCTCGCATCCGCGCTCCGCCGGCTGCTTCACCCGTTTCATCCGCGAGTGGGTGCGCGAGCGCCGTACGCTGTCGCTGCTGGAAGGTGTCCGCAAATGCGCGCTGATCCCGGCAGAAATCCTGTCCGCGAGCACGCCCGCCATGCGCGCCAAGGGCCGGCTGCAGCCGGGCGCGGATGCCGACATTGTGGTGTTCGATTTCGAGGCGCTGACCGACCGCGCGACGTTCTCGGCGATGAATCGCCCCTCGGAGGGCGTGCGGCATCTGATCGTGAGCGGCCAGCCGCTGATCACCGACGGCGTGCTGGATGTGGCGGCGCGGCCGGGCCGGCCGGTGCGCCGGCCCGTCACTGAGAGCTGATCGTGCCCGTCCCGATCCTGCTGGTGACCGGCTTCCTCGGCGCCGGCAAGACCACGGTCGTCAATCATTTGCTGGCGCATGCGGAGGGACGGCGCATTGCTGCCGTGGTCAATGATTTCGGCGCCATCAACATCGATGCGGAGCTGATCGCCGGCGCCAGCGATGGCGTGGTCAGCCTCGGTAACGGTTGCATCTGCTGCACGCTCGAAGGCGATCTCCTGCGCACGCTCGCCGCCCTGCTGCGGCGCGACCCGCGGCCCGAATTCATCGTGATCGAAACCAGCGGGATCGCGGACCCTGCGGATATCGTGCGCAACCTGATGGATCCGATGATCTGGCAGGAGGCGCCGCTCGATACCGTGCTGTGCGTGGTCGACGCGACGACACCGGCGCCAACATTGAATGATGACGCCCTGTTGCGATCCCAGCTGCGTGCGGCCGACGTGGTCGCCTTGAGCAAGGTGGACCTTGTGGACGCGGCAACCCACGCGCAACTGCGCGAGGCCGTTCGGGCGCAACGCCCGACCGCTGTTGTCGTCGACGCGCTGCAAGGTGAAGTCTCGTCCGTGCTGGTGTTCCCGCTCGATGCGGAGCGCATGTCGGCGCCGCGGCCGGTGGAGCCGCGACGACCGGTGGTCGACCGGTTCGAGACCCTGAGCTGGACCTCGCAGCGGCCGGTGTCGCTGCCGCGATTGCAGCAAGCGATCAGCCGGCTCGCACCAAAACTCGCCCGCGCAAAGGGATTGTTCGAGACGGTGGAGCAGCCTGGGCGGATGATGGTGTTTCAGCTCGCAGGCGGTCGTGCGACACTGACACCGGGTGGCGCGCTGCCGGACGGCGTGCCGCGTGCGCGGATCGTTTTCATTGCCGAGATCGGGGTGCTCTCAACGGCGGAGATCAACAGGACTATGGACGCGATATGACCCTGCCGCTGCGCAGCGGCTTACCGAAAGTCGGAGGTGGCGATCAATCGACAACCGCGATCTCGTTGAGATTGCACCAGTCGCGCAAGGCCTGTTCCTTCGCCTTCGCTTCGAAGGCGTACCAGAGATCAACGGAGTGTCGTTTCTCCAGCAAGGTTCTGAATTTCCGGTAGGCGCCCCTCTTGCTGAAGATGTATCGCACCTCGTCGAAGTCGTTCGGTAGATGCTCGCGCGCAAAATTCAGCGCAAGTGGCTTGCCAAGACCGAGTTCCTTCTTGTCGGGGATCGCAATGTATTTCTCTTCGTCTTCGATATCGTCGGGGAGTTCATCATTGAACTCCTCCAGATCGGAACCCTCGGCATATGTATAGATCTTGCCCGTCTGCCTGCAGACAACGGCATGATAGTCGCCGAGGCTGCTGTCCGTGTTGGCGAATTCAAAGGCATCGAGAATGTCGGCGAAGCTGACGGGCATTGGCTTACGGGAGAAGGAGCAAGGAAGCGCTCAGGATCGTGGCCGCGGCGATTGCAAGCAGGATCCTCTGCGGCTCGAGGGGCGCGAGATCGGCAGGTGCCTTCATCGGTTCGGGTTGCAGGCGGGATTCGGTGAAGGTGGGTATCTTTGTGGCGCCGCGATCGAAAGGGCCCTCCTTCAGCAATGCGAAGAGCGCATCTTCATCGACGTCCGCGACCCGCGCGATTACCGTGCGGCTGGGCGCGCCGGGACGCGCGTCACATGGTGCGTAAGATAATGGTACGCAAGACTCCAGCGCGTCGGCTCTCAAACCACCGCGTTCTGCCGCAGACCAAATCGTCATCACTAGTGCCCCGCATCCGAAGTTCGTGATACATCGACGCACTCTCTGACACGAACTTCGGATGCATCAGGGGCACTAGCAAATTTATGATTCGAGTACCGCTTTTCGATCTGAAGTTCCTGGGATGAGTTGGCGGCAAGTGGTGCAGGAACTTCAGATCGGCGGTACTCGTCTCTCGGGCCGTCGCCTGTCGGCGGTCGTTTTTCATAACATGGAGGTTCGCGCTGGTCGTCGCGAGGCTTTGACATTCTTAACATCAGCTTAAAAATCTGAGGGGATTTCTTTAGCCCTTCACCAGATCCCCCAGCAAATTCGCGGCCACCGTCAGCTTGGCGAGCGTCAAGCCGCTGGCGGCGATCTGCTCCACCGAGCGGCGGATGCGGGTCGCTTCGGGATGAGCCGCGAGCCAGCTCTCGACGGCCTCCTGGCCGGACTGGCCGGCGGCCAGCATGTCGGCAACCAGTTTTCGCTCAGAGGCGGCGATCTGGTCGCCGGCGCGGTCGATGGCGAGGCGTTCGAAATAATCATTCGCCGGCACGCTGCGGGCCGCAGCGATGATGCGGTCGAGGCGGAAATTGGCCTCGGCAGCGAAAAAAGTCATGGCGGTGTCGCCGATGGCGCGATTGCTGCGCTCCGCGACGGTGACGATGTCGGGCGCTGAGGTCAGGGCATCGAGATCGGCGAGTTCGCCGGCGAGGTCGGCGGGGACGCGTGCATCGATCAGCTCCTGGCGGCGCTTGCTGCGCCCGGCCTGCAAGTCTTCCGGCAAGGTCCGGTCAAGCCCGGCGGCAATCTGACGGATGGCGGGTCCAAAGCGCGCAACGACCGCTTCCAGACCGGCTTTGAAATCGACATTGCGCACAAACCAGACCATGCGGGAGAGCAGGAGATCCTGAAGTGCCGCGTAAAGGCCGAGCTGCAGTTGCCCGTCGATCCGGGTGTCGAGCGCGTCGATCGCGTCGTTGAGGTGCTGGAGGCCGTAGGATTCATCCACCGCCACGAACGCCATGACGATGGTGGGAATGTCGGCATCGGTCTCGTCGATCAGGCGCACGATGCAGGCCGGACCGCCGCGATTGATCACGGCATTGGCGAGATTGGTCGAGATGATCTCGCGGCGAAGGCGATGAAATTCCACCGATGTCGGGAATTTGTCCTGAAGCTCGCGCGGGAAATACTGGGACAGTTCGCGGGCGAGATAGGGATCGTCCGGCACGCTGGTCTGGAGCAGGTCATCGTAGAGGGTCAGCTTGGCATAAGCGAGCAGCACGGCAAGCTCTGGTCGCGTCAGGAACTGGCCACGCCGGGTGCGCTCGGTGAGTGCCGCATCGTCCGGCAGGAACTCCACGGCGCGGCTGAGGAGATTGCGCTGCTCGAGGGACTGCATCAGGCGTGCGAGGAAGCCGGTCTCGGCCACACCCTTGCGCTCAGCCAGCGACAGCGCCAGCGTCTGCAGATAGTTGTTGCGCAGCACCAGTGTGCCGACCTCGTCGGTCATCACGGCAAGCAGGCTGTTGCGGTCGCTCGGACTGAGACGTCCCTCGCGCTCGGGGCGCGCCAGCGCGATCTTGATATTGACCTCGACGTCGGAGGTGTTGACCCCGGCCGAATTGTCGATGGCGTCGGTGTTGAGCTTGATGCCTTTCTGCGCCGCTTCGATCCGGCCACGCTGGGTTGCGCCGAGATTGGCGCCTTCGCCGATCACCCGGGCGCGGATATCATTGCCCGTGATACGGATCGGATCGTTGGCGCGGTCGCCGGCCTGGTCGTCGCTTTCCGCGGACGCGCGGATGTAGGTGCCGATGCCGCCGAACCAGAGCAGGTCGACGCGCGCCTTGAGGATCGCCGTCATCACCTCAAACGGAGTGGCCTGCGGCTTGTCGAGATCGAGCAGGGCCCGCACCTCTGGCGCGAGCGGGATCGCCTTAAGCGATCTTGAGAACACGCCGCCGCCTTGCGAGATCAGCGTCTTGTTGTAGTCCTGCCAGCTCGACCGCGGCAGGTTGAACATGCGCAAGCGCTCAGCATGGCTGGTGGCCGGATCGGGCGAGGGATCGATAAAGATGTCGCGGTGATCGAAGGCGGCGACCAGCCTGGTCGCCGGCGACAGCAACATGCCGTTGCCGAACACGTCGCCGGACATGTCGCCGACGCCGGCCGCGATGAACGGCATGGTCTGGATGTCGGTGCCGAGCTCGCGGAAATGGCGTTTGACCGCTTCCCAGGCGCCGCGCGCGGTGATGCCCATCTTCTTGTGGTCGTAGCCCTGGCTGCCGCCGGAGGCGAAAGCATCGCCGAGCCAATGGCCCTTCTCGGCCGAGATCGCGTTGGCGATGTCGGAAAAGGTGGCCGTGCCCTTGTCGGCCGCAACGACGAGATAGGGATCGTCGCCGTCGTGCCGCACGGTGTTGTCCGGCGGCACGATGGCGTCGCCATCGAGATTGTCGGTGAGCTCGAGCAGCGAACGGATGAAGATGCGATAGGCTTCGGTGCCCTCCGCCATCCAGGCGTCCCGATTGGAAGGCGGCGGCAGGCGTTTGGGCACGAAACCGCCTTTGGCGCCGACCGGCACGATCACGGCATTCTTGACTTGCTGTGCCTTGACCAAGCCGAGGATCTCGGTGCGGAAGTCCTGCGGCCGGTCAGACCAGCGCAAGCCGCCGCGCGCCACCTTGCCGAAGCGCAGATGAATGCCTTCGACGCGGGGAGAATGGACGAAGATTTCATAGAGCGGCCGCGGCGCCGGCAGGTCCTCGATCTTGTGCGCATCGAACTTGAACGAAATCACCGAACGTGGATGTCCGTCCTCGCCGACCTGCCACAGATTGGTGCGGATGGTGGCCAGCACCAGATTGGTGAAGCGGCGGAGAATGCGGTCCTCGTCGAGCGAGGTGACGGATTGGAGCTGCTCCTCGATCTCCGCAAGCAGGCTCGTCTCGCGCGCCGAACGCTCGGCATCCGTGCTGGCGAGGTGCGGGTCGAGGCGGGCGCGGAACAGGGCCACCATGCTGGCGGTGATCGCGGTGTTCCTGCGCAGGGTCCCCCACATGTAATCCTGGCTGAACGGGGCGCGGATCTGGTGCAGGTAGCGGGAAAGCGCCCTGATGGTCGCAACTTCACGCCAGCCCAGGGCCGTGCGCAGCACAAGGCCGTTGTATCCGTCGGATTCGGCGCGATCATTGACCACCGCCATGATCGAGGTTTCCAGGCGCCGGCTGAACTCCGTGCTGATCTCGATCGGCTTGCCGTCGCTCGCCTCGATGATCATGTCATGCAGCCATACCGGCGCCGGCGCCGGCATGGCGCGAGGCACGACCTGATAGGTGCGTTCGTTGACCACGCGCAGGCCGTGATTTTCGATCACCGGGACCCGGTAGGACAGCGACAAGGGAACGCCGTGCGAGAACACCTTGAGGCCGAAGCGCGCCGGATCGGTTTCGCCCTCGATCTGGTGAACCGAAATCGCCACCGGATGTGCCGGGGTCAGCTTTTCGATTGTCGTGATATCGGCGATCGCCTGCGCGGTGCCGAAGGCTTCGGTATAGCCGCCGGTGAAGGCTTGTGCATAGCGGGTGGCGAGCATGCGGGCCCGCATGCCGTCGGTGGATGCGGCAAGCGCTGCCTTCAGCTTGTCGCCCCATGTCGCGGCAATGGCGCTGATCTCCGCCTCCAGCGTCGCGCGCTCGATGACCGGTGTTTTTCCCTCATAACGCCCGATGATGTAGTGGACGCGCGCAAGCGATCCCTCGGGGAAGGAGGCATAGGAAGCTGACAGGGTCCCCTTGTATATCTGCGCGAGGTAGGCCGCGACACGCGTGCGCACATCGGTGTCGTATTTTTCGCGCGGAATAAAGACCAGGATGGAGACGAAGCGGTCGAATTTGTCAGCCCTTGCCAGCGCCCGTACACGGGGACGCTCATACAGCAGCAGGATTTCCATGACGAAATTGTAGAGCGTTTCCGCATCGATCTGGAACAGTTCGTCGCGCGGATACTCTTCCAGAATATGCATCAGCGCCTTGCCCGAATGACTGTTCGGGTCGAAGCCGGCGCGCTGCAGCACCTGCGCCACCTTGTGGCGGACATGGGGGATCTGCCGCGCCGAACGGGTGTAGGCGCCCGAGGTGAACAGGCCGACGACGCGCAATTCACCCTCCAGCCGGCCATCGGGCGCATAGAGTTTGATGCCGACATAATCCATGCGGACGCGGCGATGAACACGGCTGCTCACATTGGCCTTGACCACCATCAGGACGGTCGGCTCGCGCATGAACTCGCGGATTTCCGATGTCATCACCACCATGTCGGTGCCACGGCGCAGAACTTTCACATCGGGGTCCGACAGGATGCCCAGGCCTTCGCCGGTGCTGACGTCGTCCGACGCGCCGTCGACCGACGAGAAGCGATACTCGCGCAGACCAAGGAAGGTGAAATTGTCGGCGCACAGCCATTGCAGGAATTGGTTGGCTTCGGCGACCTCGTCGATCGGCAGCGGCGGCGGGTTGGAGCTGAAGGTCTTGATCGCCTGTTCGACGCGGGCGCGCATCGCTCGCCAGTCGGTGACGCAGGCGCGCACGTCGTCGAGCGTCTTGGCAAGGCCGTCGATCAGCTTCTGGCGGTCGGCATCGGCGTCCAGCCGCGCAATGTGGAAATGGATCAGGCTTTCGCGCGCGCCCCTTGCCCCCTCCGGCAGCGTGTCGCCGTAGAAGCGCAGCAGCTTGCCTTGCTCGTCGCGCTCTACCGCGATGATCGGGTGGGCGACCAGTGTGACTTCGATGCCCTGCTCGGCGAGCTCCGCCATGGTGGAATCGAACAGGAAGGGCATGTTGTCGTTGAGAACTTCAAGCACGGAAATCTCGCGCCCGTCCGGCATCATGGGATTGACGACGCGGATATCGGCACGGCTCGCCGTGCGGCTTTGCACGTGCTCCCAAGCCTGTTCGGCCAGGACGGCCAGGGAGGCCGGGTCGTAATTGGCGAGGTCCTCGCTGTTGGTGTGCTCGAACAGAAGTTCGGCGAAGGGCCGGGGTGCCTTGCCCGGTCGAATGCTTCCCGCAGCCTCGCGAATCAGGGTGGCCCGCGCCTTGTCGTCACGCCACGCCATAACGCCCTCCGTTTGCCGCGCCGTCTGACCGCAGTTGCTGTTGTCAGCTCGATTTTGCAGTGCAACTGTTGGCAGGATTAGTCTTGCAGTCTTGTCATCTTAGCCGGGATTGATGACGTCTGCGAATCCCTCCGCGTCGGAGCCTGTGTGGCTTTCGATGACAATGCCATTCAATCCCGGAAATTTACCCCCCATGGGAGGTTTCGAAGCGGGATCAGCCACGGACGGCACAGCCTTCACAGCAGCAGAAGTCCGACCCTGAGACCGATCGCGACCGCGTCGGTGCGATTGCGGGCGCCGAGTTTGGCCAGCAGCGAGGCGACATGGAACTTGGTGGTGGCGAGCGAAATGTCGAGCTCGCGGGCGATCATCTTGTTGGAGGCGCCCGCGGCCAGTTTGTCCAGCACCTGCTGCTCCCTTGGCGTCAGCGGCTCGCTGGTGTCCGTGGGTGCGGCGTTGCGAGCCGGATGTTGGGCGCGGGCGGGTGCCACAATCCGATATCCGTGAGCAATGAGGCGAATCGCGGCCTCCAGCACGTCATGGCCGGCGTTGCGGTCGATGCCGTTCTCCGGCGGCTCCATCGCGGTTGCGTCGTGCAGGAGCAGGTGCGAGCCGGCGTGCGGGGGCGCAGTGTCGGTCACAATGACATCGGCGTCGTCGATGGCTGTCATCTCGACAGTCGCCATCTCCGCGATTTTGGACCGGATCCGCAGCGCGAGATTTCGATCGGACACGGCGAGGGCGACCAAAATCGTCTCCGCGCCGTCCGAAACAAACGTCGGTCCGGCGTCGTCATCGTCGTTCGCATGCATTGGGGTTATTTATGCGGCCGCTCGCCAACGACAATGTCGACCGTCGCCGGCTGTTGTGCCCGCAGGATGCCGAGCGTGACAGTCGTCCCCACGCTTTCGGGGCCGAGCTGCCGAAAAATCTCCCGGACGCCCGAGACCGCTTCGCCGTTCCAACTGACGATGCTGTCGCCCACCAAAAGGCCGGCCTTGGCGCCCGGTCCATCCTGGTCCAGTTTGACCACGATGGCCCCGGTGCGGCGATGGCCGTCGCGCAACGGATGCAACTGGATGCCGAGATAGCCGCGCCGGATCGACCCCGATGCCGCCAGCCGGTCGACGATACGCGTGACGGTGGCGGCGGGAATGACGATCGCTGTCCGCCGTGGCCCGAATGCGGCCAGGCCGACGAAGCGCCCGCCGGCATCGACCACAGCGCCGCCATGGGCGCGCCGCGGCAGTGCAAGATCCAGCCGGATCTTGCCGTCGATCCGCCCGCCCAGCGAACTGCGCCATTCGCCGCCGGTTTCCGCAATCACGCCGGTCGCGACAATCTCCGATGTCGCGCCGCGTCCGATCGCCAGCGCGAATTCTCCGGGGGCGACCGCGGGCGCCGTCTCGAACGTGGACGGATCGACGTCCGCCTTGAACAGCGCAATGTCGGTGGAGGGATCGCGGCCGACGAGTTCGGCTGCGACCGTGTGTCCGTCAGCGGTGGTGATCTCAACGTGATCGCCGACGGCCTCGTCGGCGGTAACGACATAACCCTTGCGCCAGGCGATGCCGCTGGCGGGCCAGCCGTCGTTGGTCTGCACGGCGACCACGCGTCCGGCCCAGTCCTGCACCAGCCGCCGCAGGTTGTTCGACCAGCTTTCGATATGATCCATCGTTGTCGTCCTCTGTCTCTTGATGGATCGAATGTCGTTCGCGGAGGTTCGTCTTGCATCCTGGCCTGATGGCCAGTTGGATGATGCCGGCCGGCGTGCAGGCGCGAAGTGCGTCAGCATGGCTGTCTCGACTCGTGTGCCATACCCGGCTTGCAAGCCCCGCTTTGGAGGATCGCGTCATGACAGATCACGTTTATAAAATCCTGGAACTGGTCGGATCGTCAGATCAAGGCATCGAAGGTGCGATCCAGAACGCCATTGCGCGCGCCGGCGCCACCATCCGCGACATGCGATGGTTTGAAGTGGTGCAAACGCGAGGCCACATCGAAAATGGAAAGGTCGCGAGTTATCAGGTGACGCTGAAAGTCGGCTTCACGCTGGAACGTTAGCGCCCGGCGAGCGCTTCTCTCGCCAGGACTATCGCTCCACCACCACGCGCGGCGATCCCGTGCTGAAGCGTCCGATCACGCACGCGGACCGGTAGCCTTCGCCCGAAATGAGGTCGCACAAGGGCTTGGCCTTGTCTTTGGCGCAGGCCACCAGCAGTCCGCCCGAGGTCTGCGGGTCGCAATAAAGCTGTCGCTCCCACGTCGCGACGTCGCGGGGGAGAGACACGCTCTGGTCGTAGCTCGCCCAGTTGCGTCCCGACGCGCCGGTGACGAAGCCCTGTTGCGCCAGCGAGACGGCCTCTTTCAGCAACGGCAGCGATGCCGCATCGATCGTCACGGTCAATCCGGCGCCTCGTGCCATTTCAAGGGTATGGCCAAGCAGTCCGAAGCCGGTCAGGTCAGTGATCGCATGCACGTCGGGGTCGCGCGCGAGTTTCGTGCCGATGGTGTTGAGGCGCGTCGTGGTATCGATGAAGTCCTCATAGGCCGGCTGGCTCAAGGCGCCTTTCTTGAACGCGGCGGAATAGATCCCGACACCCAGCGGCTTGGTGAGGATCAGCGCGTCGCCCGCCTGCGCATCGGCGTTGCGGCGGATATTGTCCGGGGTCCCGGTGCCGATCACGGCCAGTCCATAGATCGGCTCCGGCGAGTCGATCGAATGTCCCCCGGCCACGGGAATGCCTGCGGCTGAACACACCGCGGCGCCGCCTTCGAGAATCTTGCGCACCATCTCCGGCGGCATCTTGTCGATCGGCATGCCGAGAATGGCCAGCGCCATGATCGGCGTGCCGCCCATGGCGTAGACATCGGACAACGCATTGGTCGCGGCGATGCGGCCGAAATCGAAGGGATCGTCGACCATCGGCATGAAGAAGTCGGTGGTCGCAATGATGCAGGTGCCGTTGTCGAGTTCCCACACCGCCGCGTCGTCGCCGGTCTCCAGACCCACCAGCAATTGCTTGTAAGGGTTGGCGGCGGGCTCGTGGGCCAGCAATTTTTGCAGCACCGAGGGCGCAAGCTTGCAGCCGCAGCCGCCGCCGTGGGACAGCATGCTGAGCCGGATCTGCGGGACGACGTTCATGGCGGGGCACTCTCTCTGGAGCCTGACTGCATATGTCGATCGTCAACAAGGCTGGGCCTTATGCCGCCGTGATCTCCTTCGACAGGATGGTGTATTTGAAGTTATCCGGATCGAGGCAATCCAGCCGCAGGCTCGCGGTCTCGGCTTGCGGATACATCAGGAATCCGAGCTTCGGGCCCTTGGAGCCGGGCAGCGCCAGGTCGTGCGCGAAATTATAGGCAAGCCAGTTGGTTTCCCAGGCGCCGAACAGCGCCGCGCGGGCGGCGGCGACCTTGGGATCGCCGATCGGCAGATTGGCCGGCGGCTCCTCCAGCATCACCTTGCGCACGTCGGCGGGGTCGACCGGCACCCAGCCAAACCCTGCGAGATGGACTTCCGACCGGCAGTGCTGCGCCTTGGTGATGGTCTCCGAGTTTGCGCCGAGGCTCTTGTAGCCGAACCGCGATGGCGCCACCCGCAGGCCGTAGACGTCGCGCGCCGGAATCCCGGCCGCCCGGGCCAAGCCGACATAAAGCGCGTTGAGGTCGGCGCACTTGCCGCCGAAATGGCCTGATTTGAGCATCGCGGCGATGTCGCCGATGCCGCAACCGCGGGTCGCCGCATTGCGGAAGGTGTTTTCGACCACCCATTGATAGATCGCACGGGCCTTGTCGAGATCGGTCTTGGTGCCCGCGAGGATCTTGTCGGAGGTCTGCTTGACGATGCCGTCGACCGGAATCAGCGCCGTACCGGAGAGGTAGAGCTTGCGCTCGGCCGGTGACAGCGCAGCCACCTTGCCCGGCTTGGCGAGATCGATGGCCCGGTCGCGGGTCGCGATCTGGCTCGTCACCTCGACGACCGGTGCGGTCTCCGTGCTCGCCCACTCGACGTGCAGCATCTCGGAACCGTATTTCGCGTCGCGCTTGATCGTGCCGCGGCCGTTGCTGCGCCAGGTGCTGCCGTTCGACTGGAACCAGTCCGGTTCGTTCACGGCCGGCAAGGGCACCCAAGCCTGGGTCGCGCCTTCGGGCTTGGTGACCTGCAGCCGGGTGGTGATCTGGAAATGGCGCCAGGCGCCGGGCTGCGGCGCGAACAATGTGTTGGCGCCGGCGGTGCGCGGCAACACGGCTGCGAACGTGGCAGCGGCGCCGGCTTTCAAGACGTCGCGTCGGTGAAACCTCATGATTGTTTCTCCCTGGTGGATTGGTGTGTTGGCCGTGTTGGCTTGGCGTCCAGTTGTTTGGTCAGTGCATCCGGCTCGATTTGGTCCCAGGCAAAATCCGCCTCGACCGCGAGGCGCGGCTTGAGGTCAGCGTCGAGGATGACGGTCGACGGCAGGGTCGTGATGCTCCACGCCTTGGCCACCGCGCGATCGCGGTCGAGTAGGACGGGGAAATTCAAAGGCATGGTCTCGAGAAAGCGCCGCACGCGCAGGTCCACCTCGGCCACGGAGATCGCGAGTACACGGATGTCATTGGGGTTGGCGCGCGCAACAAGCCGACGCAGCGCCGGCAATTCCTCACGGCAGGGTTCGCACCAGGTCGCAAAAAAATGCACCAGCACGAGGCGGCTGCCGTTGGTCTGAAGCTTGAGGTCAGCTCCGTCGGCGGTTGGCAGGACGAAAGAGGGGGCGGCGTTGCGCCATGGCGCCAGTTCGGCTGCATCTGTCGAAGCGAGCAGACAAAAATATACTGCACCTGCGAGGATGCCGCAGGCCCTGATCGCCTTCGAGGATGATGCGCCCCGTCCCGCGGGAGCCGTCCGAAAGACCACCGCTCATTCTTCACAAAAGAAAATGATGGGGTCAAACGAACATGCGCGTTTGTGCAAAGCACGCGGCCCGATGCGACGACGTGTCCTAGGCGCGCGCCGGTATCGCGCTCCGGTATTGTTGTGTTTCCGAGCAAAACGCCGTCATTGGCAACTGCTTCACGCCGCTGTGAAATTTGACACTAGAACAATTCAAAAATACGCTGCCTGTGTTCAACCTTCGAGAGAGTCGCAATCAAGAAGCAAGCATAAGCGTCTTTCGCGAAGCGTCCTGAGGCCATTCTTAAGGGAGGACCGGACGTGAATATCGAACTCTCGCGGCGCCAGTTTATGAAGGGCGCGGGTGCGGGAGTGGCGGGGACGACACTGGGCGCGCTCGGGTTTGGCGAAACCGAAAGCGCGTATGCAGCGGCGATCCGCCCCTTCAAGCTCGCGACTCTCACCGAGACACGCAACACCTGCACCTATTGTGCGGTGGGTTGCGGCATCATCATGTATTCCAAGGGCAATCTCGCGAAGGGGGAGACCGCGAAGGTCACCCATATCGAGGGCGATTCCGATCACCCGACCAATCGCGGCACGTTGTGCCCGAAGGGCGCGGCCCTGCTCGACATGCTGGGCGCGGACACTCGCCTGAAGTATCCGATGATCCGCAAGCCGGGGTCGGACAAGTTCGAGCGCGTGACCTGGGATGTCGCGCTCGATCGCGTCGCGCGGCTGATGAAGGACGATCGCGACAAGAATTTCGTCGCCAGGAACCGCGACGGTGTCACCGTGAACCGATGGCTGACCACCGGTTTCCTTGCAGCCTCGGCAACCACCAATGAGACGGCCTGGGCGACCTACAAGGTGGTGCGCAGCACCGGGATGCTGGCGTTCGACAATCAAGCGCGTGTTTGACACGGCCCTACGGTAGCCAGTCTGGCTCCAACATTCGGCCGTGGTGCGATGACGAACTCGTGGACCGATATCAAGAACACGGATCTCGTGATCGTGATGGGCGGCAACGCCGCCGAAGCGCATCCCTGTGGCTTCAAATGGGTCACGGAGGCCAAGCATTACCGTGGCGCAAAGCTGATCGTGGTCGATCCGCGCTTCACCCGCACGGCATCGGTCGCGGATTTCTACGCGCCGATTCGCCAGGGCAGCGACATCGCATTCCTGCTCGGCGTCATCAACCAGTGCATCAAGAACGACAAGGTGCAGTGGGAGTATGTGAAGGCGTTCACCAATGCGCCGTATGTGGTCAAGGAGGGTTTCAGCTACAGCGAAGGGCTGTTCTCGGGCTATGACGAAGCCAAGCGCGACTACAACCGGTCGAGCTGGGACTACGAATTGGGGCCGGACGGTTATGTCATCTCCAACATCGATCATCCGCGCAGCGTCTGGAACCTGCTGAAACAGCACGTGGCGGCCTATACGCCGGAACTGGTCGAGCGGATCTGCGGCACGCCCAGGGACAAGTTCCTGAAGGTGGCGGAGATGATCGGCGAGTGTTCGTCGAAGACCAAAACGATGACGTCGATGTACGCGCTGGGATGGACCCAGCACTCGAAGGGATCGCAGAACATCCGCTGCATGGCGATGCTGCAACTGATCCTCGGCAATATCGGCGTGCGCGGCGGCGGCATGAATGCCTTGCGCGGCCACTCCAACATCCAGGGGCTGACCGACCTCGGCCTGATGTCGAACCTGATTCCCGGTTATCTGACGATCCCGAACGAGCGGGAGCCGACGTTCGACACCTACATGTCGACACGCGGGTTCAAGCCGCTGCTGCCGAACCAGATGAGTTACTGGCAGAACTACAAGAAGTTCTTCGTCAGTTTCCTGAAGTCGATGTGGGGCGACGCTGCGACGCCGGAGAACAACTTCGCCTACGACTGGCTGCCCAAGCTCGACGTGCCGGGCTACGACGTGCTGCGCGTGTTCGATATGATGAACGACGGCAAGATGACCGGCTATTTCTGCCAGGGCTTCAATCCGTTGCTCTCATTCCCGAACCGCAAGAAGGTCACCGACGGGCTGTCGAAACTGAAGTTCCTCGTCACCATGGATCCGCTCGACACCGAGACGGCGCGGTTCTGGGACAATCACGGCGAATTCAACGACGTCGATCCGTCGAAGATCCAGACCGAAGTCATCCAGCTGCCGTCCACCTGCTTTGCCGAGGACACCGGTTCGTTGACCAATTCCGGCCGGCAGCTGCACTGGCATTGGGCGGCCGGAACCCCGCCTGGTGAAGCCAGGCACGACACCTGGATCATGGGGCAGATCTTCCTGCGCCTGAGGGCGCTCTATCAGAAAGAGGGTGGTCCGGTCCCCGAGCCGATCCTCAATCTGGACTGGCGCTACAAGGACCCGGAGGAACCGGCGCCGGAAGAGCTGGCCAAGGAGATGAACGGCTCCGTGCTGGAGGACGTGCCGGATCCCAATGATCCGACCAAGCTGTTGCTGCAAAAGGGCAAGCAGCTTGCCGGCTTCGCAGCGTTGCGCGACGACGGCAAGACGGCCTGTGGCTGCTGGATCTATTCGGGTTGTTTCACCGAGGCCGGCAACAACATGGCCCGCCGCGACAACCGCGATCCGGACGAAACCGGCGCGTTCCCGAACTGGGCATGGTCATGGCCCGCCAACCGGCGCACCCTCTACAATCGGGCGTCGGCGGATATCAACGGCCAGCCCTGGGATCCGAGCCGCAAGCTGTTGTGGTGGGACGGCATCAAGTGGACGGGGTACGACGTGCCCGACATCGCGCCGGCGTCGAAGCCTGCCGACGTCGGTCCCTTCATCATGAACCCGGAAGGCTCGGCGCGTCTGTTCTCCCGCGGCATGATGCGGGAAGGGCCGTTCCCGGTGCACTACGAGCCGTTCGAAGCCCCGATCGCCAACCTGGTTGCCCCAAAGATCCGGGGCAATCCGGCGGCCCGGGTGTTCCGCGGCGACATGGAGCAGTTCGGCGACGCCAAGGATTATCCGTACGCGGCGACGTCGTACCGCCTGACCGAGCACTTCCACTTCTGGACCAAGCATGCCCGGATCAACGCGGCGCTGCAGCCTGAGTTCTTCGTCGAAATCAGCGAGGAACTGGCCAAGGAAAGAGGCATCCAGGACGGAGGCCGGGTGCGGGTGTGGTCGAAGCGCGGATCGGTGAAGGCCAAGGCCGTGGTGACCAAACGCATCCAGCCCTTGATCTGCGATGGTCGCAAGGTGCACGTGGTCGGCATTCCCCTGCACTGGGGCTTCATGGGGGCGGCGAAGAAAGGCTTCGGCCCGAACTCGCTCACGCCCTTTGTCGGCGACGCCAATATCGAGACGCCTGAATACAAGGCGTTCCTGGTCAATATCGAGCCCATCTCGGGCCCGGTGGCTTAAGGGAGGAGGTCGCACATGTTTCCCCCACTCCCTAATCCATCGGTCCAGCCCTCCGCGTCGAAATTCGGCGAGCAGGATCTGGTCCGCCGCTCCGCGTCGACCGTGCCGCAGCCGGCGCGGCAGCTGACGCCGATGGCGAAGCTCATCGACGTCTCCAAGTGCATCGGCTGCAAGGCCTGCCAGTCGGCCTGCCTGGAATGGAATGATCTGCGCGAAGATGTCGGCATCAATCACGGCAGCTACGACAACCCGCTCGATCTGACGCCGAACAGCCTGACGGTGATGCGCTTCACCGAATGGGTCAATCCGGAAACCAAGAATCTCGAATGGCTGATCCGCAAGGATGGCTGCATGCACTGCGCCGATCCGGGCTGTCTCAAGGCTTGCCCGGCGCCCGGCGCCATCGTGCAGTATTCCAACGGCATCGTCGATTTCGTCCACGATCACTGTATCGGCTGCGGTTATTGCGTCACCGGCTGTCCGTTCAACATTCCGCGGATCTCGAAGGCCGACAACAAGGCCTACAAGTGCACCCTGTGTTCCGACCGGATGGCCGTCGGCCAGGGCCCGGCCTGTGCCAAGGCCTGTCCGACCCAGGCGATCGTGTTCGGCACCAAGGACGACATGAAGAAATGGGCCGACGACCGCATCAAGGATCTCAAGTCCCGCGGCTTCAAGAATGCCGGCCTGTATGATCCGCCGGGCGTCGGCGGCACGCACGTGATGTATGTGCTGCACCACGCCGACCAGCCGAAGATCTACGCCGGTCTGCCGGAGAACCCCAGGATCAGCCCGGTGGTCCAGCTCTGGAAGGGGCTTACGAAGTATGCCGGATTGACGGCGATCGCCGCTTTTGCTGCGATCGGAGTACTGCACCACGTCGTCATGGGACCGAACCGCGTCACCGAGGACGATGAGCAGAACGCCAAGCGGCTGGCCGAGGACCGGTCATGAGCGCACATAAAATCGAGCCAGGTGTTGTCGGCCACGGCATCGCGGACCCCGATGACAGCGTTCATCGCGGCAATCCCGTCACCGTCGATCGTTACACGGCGGGCGCGCGGATCAATCACTGGATCACCGCGACCTGCCTGGTGCTGCTCGCAGTGTCCGGCCTTGCGTTGTTTCACCCCAGCCTGTTCTTTCTCACCGGGCTGTTCGGCGGCGGGCAACTGACCCGCGCGCTGCATCCCTGGATCGGCGTTGTTTTGTTTTTCAGCTTCGCCGGACTGTTCTTCCGCTTCTGGCGGCTGAATCTCTGGAAGGGCGCCGACACCACCTGGATGGTCAGGCTCAATGAAGTGATCGGCAATCGCGATCATGAAGATCCGGAACTGGTCGAGATCGGCAAGTACAATGCCGGCCAGAAGATCGTTTTCTGGGGCATGTCGTTCCTGATCATCGTGCTGATCTCGAGCGGCGTCGTGATCTGGAATCACTATTTCAGCGATTATTCGACGGTCGATCAGAAACGTCTTGCGATGATCGTCCATTCGATCGCCGCGGTCGTCATCATCTGTGTCTGGATCGTTCATGTCTATGCGGCGATCTGGGTGCGCGGCACCATCGGCGCCATGACCCGTGGCCGGGTGACCGGCGGCTGGGCGTGGCGGCATCATCGCAAGTGGTTGAAGGAGCTCGTCACCGGGAAACCGCCCGGCTGATGACAGCAGCGCGGCACCGGCTGATACTGCCGGCGCCGTGGTGTCCTTCACGTGGCCCGTGTGGTTCGTGAGGAGGTTTGATGAGTGACGCAGGCGCCCCGGCGCACAGTTCGCCACCGATCGGCGTGATTGCCAATCCCCCCTTCGTTCGTCTTCCCGACCCGACGGTCCATTTCAGGCAACGCGCGCAGCGCTTTGCGCTGCTGTCGCAGGGACACGACCTCGAACCCTATCTGCGCTTCATGGCCGGGCTCGCCGAGGCGCAGCATCAGTGCCAGAGCGACTTGCCGGAGCCTGAGATGCCGACGGCCGAGGTGCGCGAGCGCGCCCGCGGCTTCGCCATGCCGCCGCTCGACCGTGGCAACTTCACCGCCGATCAGGCGCTTGAGGTCACCTTCGACCGGCTGTTCGCGCTGGCGGCCGGAATCGAGATGCCGGCACAGGCGCGGCTGGCGCTGGAGCAGGTGAGCCGGCTCGATGCCGCAGGCCGTGTTGCTTTGGCGGATGACGTTCTGGCAGGCGCGACCGCCGCCGACGGGCTTGCCGAACGCGTCTATGTCGCCGCCGCCCTGCAAGTGCATGTCGCGCGGCTGGCCACACGGCTCGATGCCAAGCGTCTGGTGCCGGTGGGTGAAGGGGCCTGCCCCTGCTGCGGCAGCGCGCCAGTGAGCAGTTTGGTGGTGGACTGGACGGGCGCGCACAACACCCGCTTCTGCGCCTGCTGGCTCTGCGCCACCTTGTGGCACGTGGTGCGGGTCAAGTGCACGCTCTGCGGTTCGACCAAGGGCATCACCTATCACGAGATCGAAGCCGGTCCGGGCGCTGGTCTGGTACGGGCCGAAACTTGCGAATCCTGCGGCAGCTACGCAAAGATCCTGCTGCAGCACGCCGATCCGGCGCTCGATCCGGTGGCCGACGACGTGGCGACACTGGGTCTCGATCTCCTGGTCCGCGACGCCGGTTATCGGCGAGGCGCCGTCAATCCTTATCTCGTTGGCTATTGAGGCGCGCGATGGCCAAATCAGTCGCACCCCAAAAGACCACCAGGACGGCTTCGTCTGCCTTGCGCAAGTTACCCTCGGTGGATGAGGTGCTTCGCTCTCCTGCGATGGTCGCCACCCTCGACCAGTTCGGGCGGCAGGCCGTGGTCGGCGCCGTTCGCGGTGTACTGGCCGAGGCTCGCAAGGATGGTGAGGTGACCGGAGACATCGCGCATGTCGCCTCCGTCGTCCTTGCCCGGCTAGGCACCGATGCGCAACCGAGCCTGCGAACGGTCTTCAATCTCACCGGCACGGTGTTGCACACCAATCTGGGCCGCGCCTTGCTGGCCGAGCAGGCGGTGGAGGCGGCGGTTGCGGCCATGCGCTCCGCCGTCGCCCTTGAATTCGATGTCGATGGCGCCCATCGCGGCGAGCGCGACGACCATGTGCGGGGCCTGTTGCGCGAATTGACGGGGGCGGAGGATGCCACCATCGTCAACAACAATGCCGCCTCGGTGCTGCTCGTGCTCAACACGCTGGCGCGCGGCCGCGAGGCGATCGTTTCGCGCGGCGAACTGATCGAGATCGGCGGCGCGTTCCGGATGCCCGACATCATGGCGCGTGCCGGCACCCGTCTGATCGAGATCGGCACCACCAACCGCACCCATCCTAAGGACTACATCGGCGCCATCGGTGAGAAGACCGGGCTCATCCTCAAGGTTCATACGTCGAATTATCGGATCGAGGGGTTTACCAAACAGGTTCCGGCGCAGGAGCTTGCGATCCTCGCCCGGGAGCGCCAGGTGCCGCTGGTGAACGATCTCGGATCCGGCACGCTGGTCGATCTCCGGCGGTTCGGCCTTGCGCATGAGCCGACCGTTGCCGAGGCGGTGGCGAAGGGGGCCGATCTGGTGACGTTTTCCGGCGACAAGCTGCTCGGTGGTCCGCAGGCGGGATTTATCGTTGGCCGAAAGGATCTGATCGCCAAACTCAACCGCAATCCGATGAAGCGATCGCTGCGCGTGGACAAGATCCGGCTCGCCGCGGTGGAGGCAACGCTGAAGCTCTATCGCGATCCGGATCGTCTCTCGGAACGGCTGCCGACCTTCCGGATGCTGGCGCGGCCGAAACAGGAGATCGAGGGGCTGGCGCAGCGGCTTGCGCCCGTGATCGCAAGAGTGATCGGGGCGTCATTCACGGTGAGCGTCACCGCCTGTCACAGCCAGGTCGGCTCAGGCGCTTTGCCGGTGGAAACGCTGCCCAGCGCCGGGCTGAGCATCCAGTCCGCCAAGGCGCGGCGCAGCGGTCGCGAGGTGGCCGCGCTGAGCACGGCGTTTCGCCGGTTGCCCCGTCCGGTGATTGGGCGGATCGAGGACCAGGCGCTGATGTTCGACCTGCGCTGCCTTGGCGATGAAGCGGATTTCATCGCCAATCTCGCCACTCTCAAAATCCCGGAGGCGGGCGATGCGCTGGCTTGAGGCAATCGCAACCAGAGTCCGGCGACGCGACGAGCCTTCGGTCGAAGCGCAGATGGCAATGGCCTATGACGCCGCGGCGGCCGGTGATCATGAAACCGCGCTCGCGATCTGGGGGCCGTTGGCGCACGCCGGCGTCGCGCGGGCGCAGAACAACATCGGCGCGTGTTTCGCCGAAGGTCTCGGCGTGACCTGCGATTCGGCGCTGGCGTTGCGCTGGCTGACGCTTGCGGCCGAGAACGGAGATTCCGTCGGGCAACGCAATCTCGCCGGGCTCTACCTGGACGGCAACGGTGTCGCGCGCGACTACGCCCACGCCGCCGAATTGTACCGCGCCGCCGCCGAGGCTGGCGATGCGCCGGCGCAGGACATGCTGAGCCGGATGTTGGTCGAGGGCGAAGTCATGGCCCCGGATCTTGCCGAGGGACGCTTTTGGGCTGAAACCGCGGCCGCCCAAGGTGTTGTGGCGGCAATGGCGCGGCTCGGTTTGATGTATCACAACGCGGTGGGCGTTCCCCGCGACCCGCGGGTGGCCGCGGAATGGTGGGCCAAGGCGGCCGAGCGCGGCGATGCCGACAGCCAGGCCATGCTGGGCGCGGCCTTTCATCTCGGCGCCGGCGTGCCGCGCGATGCGGTGGCCGCCTTCGCGCTGTTGCTGCGCGCACGCAACGGCGGCAGCGCACTGGCGGAGCCGTTCTTCGAGGCGGTGCGCGGCACGCTGTCGCCGGTGGAGCTTGAGGAGGCCGAACTGCGCGCGGCTTCGCCATTGCCGGGGGCTGCCGCATGATCATCGGCACCGCGGGCCATATCGATCATGGCAAGAGCGCGCTGGTGCGGGCGCTGACCGGTGTCGATACCGACCGGCTGAAGGAAGAGAAAGCCCGCGGCATCTCCATCGAACTCGGCTTCGCCTATCTGCCCACGCCCGACGGCTCGGTGCTGGGCTTCATCGATGTGCCGGGACACGAGAAGTTCATCCACACCATGCTGGCTGGCGCGTCCGGCATCGATGTCGCGCTGCTGGTGATCGCGGCCGATGACGGTCTGATGCCGCAGACCCGCGAACATCTGGCGATTCTCGATCTGCTCGGGATCAAGGACGCCATCGTCGCCCTCACCAAATGCGATCTGGTGCCGCCCGTGCGCCGGGATGAGGTGGCCACCGATATCGCGAACCTGCTGCGGCCCACGCGTCTTGCGGGCGCGGAGATCGTGCCGGTCTCGATGGTGACTGGCGAGGGCATTGAGACGTTGCGCCAGCAATTGTTCGCAGCAGCGGCAACCGTCGGCAAGCGTCCGCCCGAGGGACGGTTTCGCTTGGCGGTCGATCGCTCGTTCACGCTGGCGGGCATTGGCACCGTGGTGACGGGCACGGTGCTGTCGGGACAGGTGGCGGTGGCCGATCGGGTGGTGATCAGTCCCTCCGGCCGCGAGGCGCGTGTGCGTTCGATCCATGCGCAGAACCGCGTGGCTGATCGCGGTCTTGCCGGCGACCGCTGCGCCCTCAATCTCGCGGGTAGCGGCATCACCAGGGATGCGATCGCGCGCGGCGATGTCGTGCTCGATCCCGACCTGCATGCGCCCACCGAGCGGATCGACGTGATGCTGCGGCTGCTGCCGTCCGAGGCGAAACCCGTGACTCAGTGGTTTCCGGTGCGGTTGCATCATGCCGCCACCGAGGTCGGGGCGCGTGTCGTGCTGCTCGGTGACGACGCCATCGTGCCCGGCACCGACACCCTGGCGCAACTGGTGCTGGAGCGCCCGATCGCGGCAGCAGCCGGCGACCGTTTTGTGCTGCGTGATACCACGGCGCAGCGGACCATCGGCGGCGGCACGCTGCTCGATCTGCGCGCGCCGGGCCGCAAGCGCCGGACTCAGGAGCGGCTGGCGCTGCTGCAGGCGTCTGCCATCGCGGCACCAGAGGCTGCATTGATCGCCTTGCTGGATCGCGCGCCGTTTCTTGTCGATCTCTGGGGCTTCGGCCGCGACCGCGCGTTGTCCATGACCGAGGTTCGTGCGACCGCAGATCGCCTGGGTCTGATCCGGGCGACGGTTGCGGGGGCGGAGTTCGCGTTGTCGCAGACCTGCTGGTCGCGATTGGCGCAAAGCCTGCTGGGAACGCTGAAGGCGTTTCACCTGGAGAATCCGGACCTGTCCGGCATCGGGCTCGAGCGGCTTCGCCTGCAACTCGAACCGCGGCTGCCGGTGCCGGTGTTCCGGGCCTATCTTGAACAACTCGCCGCCGCCCGGGAGATCGCGCTCGACGGAGCCTGGGTTCGGCTCGCTGCGCACGAGGTGCGACTCACCGCCAGAGACGAGAAGGCCTGGATGCGGATCGCGCCGCTGTTGTCGGATGCCGAGCGCTTCCGGCCACCGCGAGCACGCGATATTGCCGAGTTGCTTGCACTACGCGAGATCGATGTTCGCCAGTTGCTCAAGCTGCTGGGACGCATGGGCAGGGTCGACGAAATCGCCCATGACCATTTTTTCTTGCGCGGCACCGTCGCCGAGATGGTGGACATCATTGTCGAGCTCGCGACGGAGAGCGGACAATTCACCGCGGCGCAGTTCCGCGACCGCGTCGACAACGGCCGCAAGGTGGCGATCCAGATCCTTGAATTTTTCGACCGGCATGGCGTGACGCTGCGTCGCGGCGACTTGCGGCGGATCAACAGGCACCGTCTTGATCTGTTTCGCCGCGCCGGCAGCGACAGTCCGCAGCAGTCGACAGTTTCAGCATATGCCAATCCAGGGCATGTGACTTCTGGAAGAGAACCGTCCCTGGTGGGGCGTCCGGACTTCAAATCCGGGAAGGGCCGCGAGCCGGTTCTTGGTGGGTTCGACTCCCTCTCTCTTCCGCCACACACCCGGAGCGTCCCATGACCATGCCGCTTGCGCTGTTCATCGATGACCTCGCGGCCGCCGCGAACACGGCCTCAAGGGCCGAAGATGAGTTCCGCCGCACCATCTCGGCACGCATCAAGGCGCTGGAAACCGAGCGTGCCTTCGCGTTCCGCCGTCTCAACCTGATGCGCGAGGTCGCGGATGCGGTCACCGCGTCGGACGACGAAGCTATGGCTGTCGCGCAGGTCGTGGCGGCGTTGCGCGCACGTCTGGGCTGGGCGAGCGACAGCGATGCGAGACGCGAGGTGGTGGAAAGATTCGTCCCGGTGGCGAAAGTCATGTTCGAACAGCATACGGCAGAGCAGGCGGACGGGACAGCAACTGACACAGCAGGGGCTGCCGAAACGAAAGCCGCGGTGACGGATGTCTCGGTAACGGAAGCCTTGGCCGCGTTCGAGGCCTGGTATGCCGCGACCCATCCGGTGCCGTTCTGGGTGCTGTTCGAGAACGTCATGCCGGAGACGCCCGTTGTCGATTTCTGATGCCCACAACACCGACTTCGATCGTTGGATCGCCGGGGAGTTTACATCATCCGGCGAGTTCACCGCGCTGGTGATCCTGGTCGCGATCGGCGAGAGCAAAGTGACGCCGCTGTGTTCAACCTATTTCAATGTCATTGGTGCCGAGATCGACTGGGCCGGGATCACCGTGCTGTTTGCGGGCTCCGGCCATGACTGGAATGGTGCATCTTTCTTCCCCGTGAGAGGGCCCACTGGCGGTCTGCTGGACGATCCGTCGGCGCGCGCCCATCTGCGCGAGCTCGAAGCCGGGCTCGACGACGATCGTCTGGTGCTCAACCACGGTCAGTTCTTCGATCTCTGGGGCCGGCAGCTCAAGATCGAGGAAATCCAGCAGTTGCAATGACGACTTGCACTGATCGTGTGTGCGATCATGGACCTCTGAAAATCGGATCGATCGCCACGTCGCGGTTGATCAGGCCGATGGCCTGCAATTCGGCGAAATAGAGATCGATCTCGATGATCGCCAGCAGGGTGCCGAGAATGGTGGCAATGAAAATCAGGGCCGGCGATGTCGCGCTGTCCGCGTTCTCGCGTCGTGGCGCGCCAGAGTGGCGGAACTCCCGGCCCAGCGAAATCATGTGCGCGTAAAACCGGCTCAATGCGGACTTGCGCATTCCAGCTCTCCTTCCGTCGAAGGGAACGTCGCGCCAGATTACTCGCCCGCAGGCGTCGATACAACGCAGCCGCTCAGCCTGCGCGCTCTCGTCGCAGCGAAGGGCTTAGGCGCTGACGCTGTCGGGCACGCTCGCCGCGACCGTCCAGCGGTCGGGGTCGGGCGTCTGCCCGATCAAGGCGAGGCCGTAGGCGATCGATTCGAACTGGTCGGCGGACGTCAGCCGCTCGCTGCCGAACCGGTCGACGAACAGGCGCTGCACTGCGGGAACGAAGGACGTGCCGCCGGTCAGGAATACCTTTTCGATTTCATGCGCCTTGACGCCCGCTTTGGTCAGCACCTGGTCGACGGTGGCGCCGAGCCGCTCGATATCGTCGGCGATCCAGTCTTCGAAATCGTCCCGGGTGATCTTGGCGCGGATATCGATGCCCTCGCTCTGGAAGCGGAAGTCGACGCTCTCACGCGCCGACAGCGCGACCTTGGCGTCGGACACGGCGCGGTACAGCGCAAAGCCGAGGTCGAGCTCGACAATGGTGATGAAGTCGAGCAATGGCTCCGGATTCAGCGCCGTGCGGGAGAGCTCCCGCAGTTCGCGCAGATCGCCGCTGCCCTTCATCATGGCCAGTTGATGCCAGCGCGCCAGGTTGCTGTAGTAGTGGCTCGGGATCGACAGCACCTTGCCGAACGAGCGGTAATTGCTGCCCTTGCCCAGCCGGGGCGACACGACGTGATCGACGATCCGGAAGTCGAAAGTGTCGCCGGCGATGCCGATACCGGCATGTCCCAGCGGCTCGGCCCGCAGCGTGCCACGGTCGCGCGAAAACCGCATGACCGAAAAGTCACTGGTGCCGCCGCCGAAGTCGGCGACCAGCACGGTGGCATCGCGATTCAGTTGTCGCGCGAACGAAAACGCCGCGCCCACCGGTTCATAGACATACCGCGCGTGACCGGCGCCGAGGGTGTCGAAGGCGGTCTGGTAACGCTGCATCGCCAGCGCGTCGTCCGGGTTGCCGCCGGCGAATCGCACCGGACGACCGACCATGATGGTCGGCGCCGCGAGTTCGAACCCGGCTCCGGCGTTGCGCGCCACGGTGCGCAGGAAGGTGGCCAGCAGGTCCTCGAACTTGTAGCGGTTGCGGAAGATCTGGGTGAAGTTGAATGCGGAGCTTGCGGCGAAGGTCTTGAACGACTGGATGAAGCGGTGAACCGAGTCCCCTTCGAGGAATTGCGCGATCGCCCAGGGGCCGCCCGCGACGCGGACGTTGCCCGGTCCTTCCTCCCAGAAGCACATCGCCGTCGGATACACGCTGTGGCTGCTGCCGCCATGGTCGAAGCGGATTCCTTCCACCCGGCCGTCGCCGGTCGCGAGCGCGATCACCGTGTTGCTGGTGCCGAAATCGATGCCAATCGACACGACAGGGGAATGGCTCGACATGACAGGCTCAGACTCTGCGGGGGAAAGGGGGCGGACGTTTAGCGGCTTTGACCCCTGCTGGCTAGAGCTTTGCATGCGAAGTCTGGCGGCTTCGTGCATAAATATTGGACGCACGACTGGCCGTGACTGCTTTTCGATCAGGCGCTGTTCCGTCGCAAAATCGCGAGCAAAGTGAAGGCGGCACATGCAAATACGGCGAAATATGGCAGGCCGTGGCGTGCAAGATCCATCGCAGCGCCGGCAGTGCCGGGACCGACAAAGGCGCCGGCGCCCCAGGCCACCGACGTGATGGTGTAGACCGACACCAGGTCGCCGCCCTGGAAGCGGCTGCCGACCAGCGCCATCATCACCGTGTAGATGCCGACAAACACCCCGCCCCACAGGAATAGCAGGGGATAAGCGAGCAGCGGGGTGTCGATGACCAGCGGCCACACCAGCGCGCCCACGGTGGAAAGACAGCCGAGGCCGATCACCAGCCGGCGGCGGTCCATCCGGTCACCCAGCCAGCCGATCGGCAATTGCATCAGGATCGCGCCCAGCAGCAGCACCGAGAGCAGCAACGTCGCCGGCTGTTCGTCCCAGCCCACCCGCATGGCGTAAAGCGGCAGGAACGACATCCCGGCGGTTTCCACGGCTGCGTTGATGAGGGTGGCGCCGAGCGCAATCGGCACCAGCCAGAGATAACGCAGCATGTTGCGATGGGCCGGGCGTTCGAACACCGGCGCGCGAACCCAGGGCATGGCAATGGACAACAGCGCCAGCAGTGCGATGCCGCCGCCGACAAGAAATGGCGCGATGCCGTCGGTGCCGACAGTCGTCAGGATCACCGGGCCAAGGGCAAACCCGAGCGAGAGAGCGGTGGTATAGATCGCCATGGTCCGCGTGCGGGTGCGCTCATCGCTGAGCTGGCTCAGCCAGGTCTCCGACATCACGAACAGCGTCTCCGAGGCTGCGCCGAGCGCGATCCGTAGCGGAAACCACAGCCAGATCGACGGCATCACCGGAAACAGCGCCAGCACGGCGGCGGCCGCCAGCAGCGCCGCCGCGATCGGCAGCTTCGGACCAGCGCGCCAGGCGAGGCTGGGCAGCAGTGGTGCGATGGCCAGCACGCCCGCCGCATGCATCGCCGCGTTGGCGCCGATGAAGCCTTCGCCAAAACCTTCGCGGCTCAGGCTGAGCGCCAGCAACGGTGCGCTCAGGCCGTAGGTCAGGCCGAAGATCATCGCGGTGGCAATCAGCGACACCATCGTCGGCAGTTGCGATTGCGTCGCGACGCCCTCGGCGACCTGGGCGCGCCGCCGCTCCTCGAAGCGCCGTTTTGCGATCCACAGACGGGCGAGCCAGCGGTTGTTCCGCCGCTCCAGCACGTGCTGCAGCGTCTGCGCATAATCGAGCACGAGCCCGGGCGTCCAGGTCATCGCCTCGGCGCGCGCCCGCCACAACGCCAATAACCACATGGCGGGATCGGTCAGCAGCGCCAGCAGCGTTTGCCACGGGTGTCCTTCGCCCAGAGCGCCCTCGATCGCGGCATCGAGCGACAGCACCACCGTCGACGAACAGTTACGGCGGGTGAGGTTGTAGACCTCGACCTGCCGATAACGGGACAGAAACGCCTGCAACGCGGCGGCATTATAATGTCGGAAGTTGATCTCGCGGTCCGGCTTGCGCCAGGCGGTGCTTTCTTCTTCCAGCGAGGCTTTGAATCGTCCGGGAACATCGTTTTCCGTCCCCGCGCGCAGCAGGCGTCCGAATTCGGCCGATGAGCGATCGATATCGTTGGCGGGACAAAGGCTGACATAGGTGCCGGGCGGCAGCGACAGCGACGCATGGCCGGTCATGATCACCCCGTTCTGGTCGACCGCGGCGATATAGCGGTCGATCACCGGCCGCGGCTGCGGATCCACGGCCGAGCCGATCGGCGTCCAGATGTGCACGGTGAGGGGGTTGTCGTTGTCCCAGCGGCTTGTGTGTGCGAGCGCCGGGGGCAGGGTGCTGCGCCCATGCCAGTTTGGCCCGGCGAACAGCGGCAGATCGGTGACGGAGGCGCCCGACGGCAGTCTGCGCAGCTGCAGCCCCAGCCGGCAGAGGCTCCATGAGGCGGCGATCAGGATGATGCCAAGGCAAAACGGCACGGTGTGACGGTTTGGAATTGGCCATGGTGTCCAGATCAGCCCCGCCATGATCAGCTCGATCACGGCGATGACCGCGGCCCGGCGCCACCGCTCCGAGCGGATCATCACCGCGGACCCCAGACGAAAGAGACCGTCGATCAGCAGCGCGCCGCCGATCGTGATGGTGGCGACGATGTTGTCGTCCCAGGGCACATCGATGGTGATGAACCCCAGCGCGAAGAAGCCGAGCGACTTGAGCACCGGGATTGTCGCGTTCGGAAAGCCGATTGCGGCGAGCGCCAGCAGCCGCGCCATGCCTTCGATCACGAAGGCGATGCCGATGATATCGATGACGACGATGATCGCGGTGTCGAACAGATGCGCCGCAAACACGATGCCGGTCGCGAGGCTGCAGGCCGCGAGCACGATGAACGCCCACCAGTACGTGCGCAGCGGCTGCGTTCCGAGGAGCAGGAGGATCAGGCGGATCATGAGGTCTATCGCAAGAGGACGGTGGTCGTCCCCGTGCTTGCGCGATTTGTCGGAACATCCGGTAAATGCGAATTAAGTATTGGCGATCCTTTGCGCGCAGTGAGACGGCTGTCCGTGTCGGCGGCCGAAATTGTTGCGCCGGCCGCGACGCGGAGGGCGTCAGCCGAAGGTTCCACACACCGCTCTTTTCCCGAGCGACGTTTCGTAATATGTCCAGGAGGCCATCCATACCTGCAGGATATGTCTCATGGAGCTCCGTCATCTCAGATATTTCGTCGCAGTCGCGGAAGCGGGACACATCACCGGCGCCGCCGAGCGGCTCGGCATGCAGCAGCCGCCGCTCAGCCAGCAGATCAAGGCGCTGGAGCGCGAACTCGACGTGCTGTTGCTCCGCCGCAAGCCGCGCGGCGTCGAACTGACCGATGCCGGTCATGCGCTGCTCGCCGATGCCCGGATGATTCTGGCGCAGGTCGACCACGCCTTCGCCACCACCCGCCGAACCGCGCGGGGTGAGCAAGGGAAAATCTCGGTCGGGTTCACCAGCTCAGTGCCGTTTCATCCGTTTGTGCCGCGGGTGATTCGGGCTTTTCGGGAGAGCTTTCCGCTGGTAGCGCTGACGCTGGAGGAGAGCGGCACCAACACCCTGATCGACAATTTGCGCAGCGAGCGGCTTGATGCGGTGTTCATTCGCACGCCGGTGGCCGATCCGGCGGGGCTGGTGATCAACCCCCTGCTGGACGAGAAGATGCTGGTGGCGCTGCCCGATGGGCATCCGTTCGCCCACGAGGCCGACACCGCCGTGCCGCTGAAAGCGCTCGCCGCGGAAACCTTCGTGGTTTATCGGCGCCCGAACGGGCAGGGCCTGTACGATGCGATCATTGCCGGATGTCATGCCGCGGGCTTCAGCCCGCGCGTCGGCCAGGAGGCGCCGCGCATCGTGGCGACGCTGAATCTCGTCGCCGCAGGACTCGGGATTTCCCTGGTGCCGGCCTCGCTGCAGCGGATGCGGCTGGACGGCGTGGTGTTTCGTCGTCTCAAGGGCTCCATTCAGCCGATCGCGCCGCTTCGTCTGGCGACCCGCCGCGGTGAACCGTCCGCCGCGGTCCGCCGGTTTGCAGAGATGGTCAGGCAGACGGCAAAGAAATTCAGCGTCGAGAGCGACGTGACGGCAGGCTGACCCGTCGCACGCGTCACCGTTCGGAGGACCTGGCTGCGACTGCGCTGCATCATTTATGACTTGAAATCCGTGCCGTTAGAAGCTGTAGTTGCCACTGGCGACTGTGCGATAAAGATTTTTATTCAAAAGATGATTTGCGCGCCGTTTAAGGCGCTGCTGAGCCCGACTGATGTTGAAATCTCCGCAATGAGAGGCTCGGCACCGACGTTCGAGAGCATGTGTCACATTGTCTGCAGGTGTGTTGTGCCAAATCATGACCATGCTTGTCTGAACTATTCGTCGCGAGCGGATGCGGAGGTCCAGTGTGCAAGCTGACGGGTGAAGACATCGAGGGGCTGTCCAAAGTCCTGTCGGATGCACTTAATATCAATGACCTGGACACCATCGTTTATGCCAGCCTCGGCGACCGGTTGTTCGATGAGTACGTGCCGACCGGAGATCCCAAACGCGTGACGATCCAGAAGCTGCTGGTGGCCCTGCAGCAGCAGGGCACGACGCATCTCTTTCTCTCTGCCGTTTACTCGCGTCGCCTGAAGAACCAGGACGTCGTGGACGCGATCCGGCGGCTCTGCCCGGAAGCCGCCGTCAGCGGGTCCGACAGTGGAGCCGAGATCGAGGTGCAGCGCGCCGGCCAGCCGCAGGCATCGGGGCCGACCCGGGTGGCGGCGCCGGGCCTGCAACGCAACGTCAGGCCGAATCTCGTCAAGCTCGACATCCACATCTGGGTCGACAAGATTGCGCGGATCGAACGGCAGGTCTGCCGGATCGAGGTCGGAGGCAATGCCGTCGGCACTGGCTTCCTGGTCGGGCCCGAGGTCGTTCTCACCAATTGGCATGTGGTCGAGGGCGTCAGGAAAGTCGGAACGCTGGCCGACCTCGGCTGTCGTTTCGATTATCTGCGTCTTGAAAATGGTGCCCGTCAGCAGGGCGAGCTGGTCGGTCTGCATGCCGACGGCTGCCTGTCCAGCACGCCCTACAGCCCGGCGGAAGCGACGCAGACTCCGGATACGCCGCTGCCCACCGCGGATCAGCTGGATTATGCGCTGTTGCGCTTGGCCGCTCCGATCGGCGAGACGGCGGCAGGCGGCCAGCCTCGCGGCTGGATCAAGCTTCCGACTGAGGTGGCGACGCTGTCACCAGGAGATCCTTTATTGATCGTGCAGCATCCCGATGGTTCGCCGATGAAACTGGCAATGGATACCGACGCCTTCATCAGTACCAACCCGAACGGAACGCGCATTCGCTATACCACCAACACCGAAGCCGGGTCCTCCGGATCGCCGTGCTTCACCATGGAATGGGATCTCGTCGCTCTGCATCATTACGGGGATCCGGCATGGCACAAAACTCCGGCGTATAATCAGGGGGTGCCGGCGACCCTCATTCGGAGCAAGATCGCCGATGACGGCCATCTGAAGTTCCTGGGAGCGTGACCGGAAGGCGGTAATGGCAAAAATTCCGCCCAAAATGCTCGAACCGCTGAGCAACGTGATCGGCGATCAATTCCCGTTTCTCGAGCTCGATGCGATTCTCTATCGCTGTGCGGGCGACCGGATCATCAATGACATTGCCAATGCGGTGGAGCCGCGGCGCGTCATCGCCCGCAAATGCGTCGACCGGGTGGAAGAGCTCGGCATCACCAAGATTTTCCTGGCCTATATCGTGGCCTCACGCGTCGACGTCGCTGATCTGCGCGCCGTGGTTGCCGAGGCCTTCCCGGACGCGCTGATCGAGGTGCCTGATCTGAAGTCGCAGGTCGGAGGCGTCATCTCGGCCCTGGAGCAGGCTCAGCGCAAGCTCGACGACCCGGCGATCAGAAAGGCGATCGGCGAGTCGAAGGAAACACTCGAGTTCGTCGTGCGAGAGCTGTCGCGGCTGGATGGCTACAAGAACCTTCATGACAGCCTGCATCGGATCCAGCTCCGGCAATTCTCCATCCTGCTGTCATCGGCCCGGACGATGGACAAGGATGATGCCCAGATCGACAGCTTGCGCGAATATCAGGAGCAGGTGCAGACGACGGTCGAGTCCGCGCGTCTGACGGTGGGGCGGCTGCCGAACGAACCAGCGGTCAGGTCGCTGGAGCTGAAGTGGATCAATGAGCTTGATGGGGCCGTCACGATCTTCCAGAAGGCGATAGACGACCGCAACGGATCGATGGCGACGCTGGCGGCCTACAAGTTCGCTCGGGTTTTGGAGACCCATCCGCCGCGGCTCAATGAATTGATCTTTGCGGCCGCCAAGGCGTTGCCGCTGGCGCAACTGTCGGCGGCGTTGAAATCGGTCGTTCCGCTTGCGGGGGCGGACGGAGCGGCGATTTCCGACGCCCAGGCTGCGCTCGAAAATCTGGCGGCGGCTTTGCGAAGCCGGGTGGCCGAGCACGACATGTGGCAGGGGATCGACAGCGGATTGTGGTCGCTGGACAAGGTGTTCAGCCAGTCCGCGAACCAGACCGACGATTTCATGTCGCTGTGGCCGGAAACGAGATTGACGGTTCGCACCCTGGCGGACCTTAATCCGGATGCGAAGTGGGCAAAAAACATTCGTGATTATGCTGATCGCATCGAGGATGAGCTCGCCCGCCTCGGCGCAAAGACCGCACCGGTGGATGGCGTGCCGGAGAAAAACAGCCTCGGCCGCCTCTATGATGATTTTCGCCGTTCCGCCCGCATGAGGTTCTTCTATATCGACGAGTTGCTGAAGCAGGACTGCGGTTCGCTCGTCGAAATAGGTGTTCCGCTCCGATCCATAATGAAGGCGCTGTCCGATGACGCTTGAGTCCGAGACGATCGCGGTTGACGGCTTTGGTTCGTTCGAGGAGATGCAGAAGGCGCACCTCGCGCTGATGCGGGCGCTGAAGCCCAACCAGAAAAGCGACGCGGCGCCGTCGGGCGTGCCGGAGATCGCCGCATTCGTGGCGCGGGGCCAGAAGACCGGCGCCGTGCTTGCGAAGGAGACGGAGCGGCAGGCGGCGCAGAACATCCTCGACTATTGGAGCGTGGAGACCATCAGCCTTTCGGACATCAACGAAAAGGAATGGGCGCCGCCGAAACTCGCCCCGTTCGATCAGACCAGGGCGGGCGGCGAGAGCGCTCCGGCGAACGATGAGGCTGCCGCGCAGAAACGTCGCGATGCGCGCAAGCAGATCCAGCTCGCGGCCACGGCACGGCTGTGGCGGGATTCCGGTCGCTCGGAAGGTTATCTTCTGTATGGCCAGGCGATAGAGGATGCATCCGCGTTCGCGGCGTCCGATCCGGATATCGCCGAACTGGTGAAAGCGAGCGAAGCTGCGGCCAAGGCCAGGAAGCGGAATATTTTTCTTACGATGTCTGTCGCGGCTATCATTCTCCTGCTGGTCGCCGGGTTGTGGTTCTCCCTGTGGGATAACGCCAAGAGCAAGGCGCATATCGCTCAGTTGGAAGCCCAGCAATTGGAAAAGCGATCGAATCAGGTCGTGCAAAAGAATGACGCGGACGTGCAGGACCTGCAGACCAAGATCACAGAATTGGAAAAACAACTCAGCAGCCGCAGGGTCGCGGTGTCGGCCGAAATTTCCGAAACGGTGCCCGATGCCGTGCTGAGGGCAGAGGCCAGCGCGCGAATTGCCGGCGGTCAGTCGCCCACCGCCGCCTCGCAGCTGGGGTACATCTGGCTTGGTTCCGATCCACTGCCAAATCTGCAGGATCCGGTGACCTCGGCACCGGTCAAACCGACCGCAGCAACAGTTGGATCAACTTACATCGTGAACAAGAATCTGGTGTTGAGGTCGGGACTGCCGTCACCCGACTACATCCAGACCACCAGCGCGGGCGTTGTTCCGGAGCAGACGGTCGTGACCTTGCGCAGCGCCCCCCAGCCTTACGGGCGCCCCACGCCCGCGAGCCTGCTCAATCCCAAATCGGGCCCGGCGCCAGCAGGCGCACCGGCCGTCTCCCCGACGACCAACCAGTTCTGGGCACAGGTCGAGGTCCAGCCATCTGACAAACCCATCGTTTATGTCGAATATGCCACCGGCGGCGCGGCGGTCGCGCAACCCTTCGTTCAGAAATTGAAGGCGCTGGGCTATCGTATTCCGGGCGTGGAAAGCACCGATCTGGCGAAGGGGCTCAACGAGATCCGCTATTATTACGCCGCCGACAAGACCTCGGCGGAGAAGCTTGTGGCTGATATCAAGGCGATGGGGCCGCAGGGGGCGGTACCGATCCATGTGGTGGATCTCACCGCAAAGGCAGGCTCGAGAAATTTTCCCGGCGTTGTCGAGCTTTGGACCGATCTCTCCGGCGCGGCTCAGTAACGGCGCGGGCATGCCAATCTTGTGCTTGATCCCGTCGGACAGACGGCTCGCCGAACAGAGCGCGGCACGGTAGACTGCGACCTACCACCCCATTGCACGGGCACAACGACAGAGCGGGGCATGCCTGCGGACGCCGGGACGGCGGTCTGTGCCGCGAAGCGCATGGACACGACATGACTGGACAGAGGCGAGATGGATCGGACGTCACAATTGGAGATTGCGAACTGGCTGGTGGGCGCCGGGCTGGCCGGGCTTCCCGAGAACGATCTTGTTCGCGGCTTCTGCGAACGCTGCCGGGATGCAGGGCTGGAGCTGTCGCGCGGACTTGTGTTCATCGACACGCTGGACCCGATTTTCGAGGGACGCGGTTTCCGCTGGACCGACGGCAACGAGGAGGAGAGCGACACCTTCGAATACGGCTCCACCAGCGAGGGCGAGGCGGCGCAGAACTGGCGGCGTTCGATGTTTTACGCCATGCTGGAACAGGGGCACAGCGAACTGCGGATCGATCTCTGCAATCTCGAAGCCTATGACTTCGGCATGATCGGCGACATCGCCGCCAAGGGCCACAAGGATCTCGTTGCCTTCGTGCACCGGTTCGAAACCCGCGACGTCATTGGCGAGATGGATTGCGTTTATTCCTACTGGACGCTGCGCCACCAGGACGGCTTTCATGACCGGGCGTTCGGCGCGTTGCGCGACCTCGTGCCGGTACTCGGGCTTGCGGTCAAGGCCCGTTCGCTCACCCGCGTCGCCCGCACCATCGGTCAGGTCTATCTCGGCCGCGACGCCGCCGCGCGCGTGCTGGGCGGACGCATCTCGCGCGGCGTGGCCGACCGCATCAAGGCCGTGCTGTGGTTTTCCGATCTGCGCAGCTATACCGCCATCAGCGGCGCGATGGAGCCGGCGGAGATCATTCCGTTCCTCAATGACTATGCCGATGCCGCGATCAGCGCGATCCATGATGCGGGCGGTGATGTGCTGAAGCTGATCGGCGACGGCGTGCTGGCGATCTTCAATACCGAGGACCTGGCTATGGCCAAGCATGCGGCGCTGCGTGCGGAGAATCAATTCAGGAAGAATATCCAGGCGATCAATCGTCGCCGGCTCTCGGAAGACAGACCGTCGACCACCGCCTATGTTGGATTGCACGTCGGCGAAGTCTTCTACGGCAATATCGGCAGCGAGGATCGGCTCGACTTCACCGTGGTGGGGCCGGCCGTCAACGAGGTCAGTCGCATTGCGTCGATGTGTAATTCGGTCGATCGTGAACTTCTGATCTCATCGGCGTTTCTGATCGGCCTGGACGCTGAGGGGCGCAACCATTTTGTGTCGACCGGACGTTTTGCATTGCGTGGCATCGGACAGGCGCAGGATCTGTTCACGCTGGATCCGGAGATCAGGAGCGGCGACATGTTGGCCGATCGTTATGATCTTTATTTACAGGCCCAGACGGCGGCGATCGACAACAGCTGAAACGACAAGGCGATATTGCGTTGCCGCATAATTTCTTCCGCGGCGCGGTAGAATCCTAAGCTGCGACCAAAGGGCAATAGCAAATCAAACAAATTTGGCTTTTCAGCATGGCGCGGATCATGTTGAATGCTTCTAATTATCCATCTGGATAACAACAAGAACGCCGCCTGAGCGTTCAGTGGGAAACGATAAAAGGCTGCGCGGTCTCGCGTCCGCGTGGACGGGGAAGAATGAAAGCGACTGATATTGCTGCACCCGACTACTTTCACAAAGTGGTCGATTGCCAGTGGGCTTGTCCCGCACATACGCCAGTTCCCGAATACATCCGGTTGATCGCCGCGGGCCGCTATAGCGATGCCTACATGATCAATTGGCGGTCGAACGTGTTTCCCGGGATTCTGGGGCGCACCTGTGATCGTCCTTGCGAACCGGCGTGCCGCCGCGTTCGCGTCGAGGATGAGCCGGTCGCGATCTGCCGGCTGAAACGCGTCGCCGCTGATTATAAAGACGACGTCACGCGCCGGATGCCACAACCGGCGGCGGTGAAAAACGGCAAACGCATCGCGCTGATTGGTGCGGGCCCTGCCTCGCTGACAGTGGCGCGCGATCTCGCACCGCTCGGTTACACCTGTGTGGTGTATGACGGCGACAAGCGCGCCGGCGGCATGATGCGCTCACAGATTCCGAAATTCCGTCTGCCGGACAGCGTGATCGACGAGGAAACCGGCTTCGTGCTCAATCTCGGCGTCGAATTCCGCGCCGGCACCCGCGTCGAGAGCATGGCAGCCCTGCTTGCGGAGGATTACGACATCGTCGTGGTCGGATCCGGCGCGCCGCGCGGTCGCGATCTCGATATTCCCGGCCGCAAGGAGGCCGCCGGCAATATTCACATCGGCATCGACTGGCTCTCCAGCGTGTCGTTCGATCACATCCACGGCATCGGCAAGCGTGTCATCGTGCTCGGTGGCGGCAACACTGCGATGGACTGCTGCCGGTCCGCGCGTCGGCTTGGCGGCGAAGACGTCAAGGTGGTGGTGCGCTCCGGCTTCGACGAGATGAAAGCCTCGCCCTGGGAAAAGGAAGACGCCGCGCGCGAAGGCATTCCGATCCACAATTTCCTGGTGCCGAAGGAGTTCAAGCACGACGGCGGCAAGCTCACCGGCGTGCTGTTTGAAAAGGTCAAGGCGGAGTTCGACGCCAAGGGCCGCCGCAAGCTGGTGCCGTCAGGCGAGCCTGACGTGCTGTTTGAATGCGACGACGTGCTGGTGGCGGTTGGCCAGGAAAATGCGTTTCCCTGGATCGAGCGCGATGCCGGTATCGCCTTCGACGACCACGGCATGCCAGTGGTCGACAAGGTCACCTTCCAGTCCAGCAACCCGAAGGTGTTTTTCGCTGGCGACGCCGCGTTCGGCCCGAAGAACATCATTTGGGCGGTCGCGCATGGCCACGAAGTGGCGGTGTCGATCGACAAACTCTTGCATGGCGAGGATATCGCTCAGCGTCCGTTACCCGCAGTCACCGTGGTCAACCAGAAAATGGGTATCCACGAGTGGAGCTACAAAAACGAAGTGGTGTTGGACGAGCGTTACGCCGTGCCTCATCAGGACAATGCCACGGCGCTCAGCAGCATCAAGGCCGAGGTCGAACTCGGCTTCGACGCCAAGCTGGCGCTGGCGGAAGCGGGGCGCTGCCTGAACTGCGATGTCGAAACCGTGTTCTCGGCGCCGCTCTGCATCGAATGCGATGCCTGCGTCGACGTCTGCCCGATGGACAGCATCACCTTCACCGAGAATGGTGACGAAGAGGACCTGCGCGGGCGCTTGCGTGCGCCGGCGCTCAATCTGGCCCAGGACATCTACGTGGCCGACGGCCTGAAGACCGGCCGCATCATGGCGAAAGACGAAGACGTCTGCCTGCATTGCGGGTTGTGTGCCGAGCGCTGTCCGACCGGTGCTTGGGACATGAACAAGTTCTATCTGGAAGTCACTCACGCAGGTCCAGCATGCCGCTAGCAGCCGTCAACGACTTCGTCATTCGTTTCGCCAACGTCAACGGCTCCGGCTCGGCCAGCGCCAATGAAATGTTCGCCCGCGCCATCATGCGGATGGGCATTCCGATGGCGCCCCGCAACGTCTTTCCCTCCAACATCCAGGGACTGCCGACCTGGTTCGAAATCCGTGTCACTGAAGCAGGGCATCTCGGTGCCCGCGGCGGCACCGATTTCATGGTGGCGATGAACCCGCAGACCTTCAATGCCGACGTGATCTCGATCGAGCCCGACGGCTATTTGATGTACGATTCGACCCGCGCCATCCCGCCCGGGCAATTGCGCGCGGATATCACCGTGATCGGCATTCCGCTGACCCAGATCTGCAACGCGGAGTATACCGATCCGCGCCAGCGCCAGCTGTTCAAGAACATCATCTGCATCGGCGCGCTGTCGGCGCTGCTCGACATGGACTTTGCCGAGCTCGAGAAGCTGATCGGCGAACAGTACAAAGGCAAGGACAAGCTGATCGCGCCGAACGTGCATGCGCTGCATCTCGGCCGCGAGTATGCCAAGGCCAATTTCGCCTGTCCGATCGGGCTGCGCCTGAAGCGCACCGACAAGGTCGGCGATCGGATCCTGATCGAGGGTAACGCGGCGGCCGCGCTGGGTGCGGTTTATGGCGGCGCCACCGTCTGCGCCTGGTATCCGATTACGCCGTCGTCGTCGCTGGCGGAGGGGTTCGCCAAATACTGCGGGAAATTCCGTCACGATCCGGAAACCAAGCAGGCCCGCTACGCCATCGTGCAGGCGGAGGACGAAATCGCCTCCATCGGCATGGTGATCGGCGCGGCGTGGAATGGCGCGCGTGCCTTTACCGCGACCTCAGGTCCCGGCATCTCGCTGATGCAGGAGTTTCTCGGCTTTGCTTATTTCGCGGAAATTCCCGCTGTCGTATTCGACGTGCAACGCGCCGGTCCCTCCACGGGCATGCCGACCCGGACCCAGCAATGCGACCTGATCAGCTGCGCCTATGCCTCTCACGGCGACACCAAGCATGTGTTGTTGCTGCCTGAGGATGCGACCGAAGCCTTCGAATTCGGCGCCAGCTCTTTCGACTACGCCGACCGGCTGCAGACACCGGTGTTTGTGCTACTCGATCTCGACATCGGCATGAACCATCGGCTGTGCCGGCCGCTCTCCTGGGACGACAGCAAGACCTACGATCGCGGCAAGGTGCTGTCGGCCGAGGATCTCGACAAGGCCAAGGATTTCGGCCGCTATATGGATGTCGACGGCGACGGCATCGGCTATCGCACCTATCCGGGCACCCACCCGACCAAGGGCACCTTCTTCACCCGCGGCACCTCCCATGATGCGCGCGCCCGCTATTCGGAGAATGGTGCGACCTATGTCGACGGCATGCAGCGCCTGCTGCGCAAGCTGGACACCGCCAAGGGCATCCTGCCGAAGCCGCTGCGCAGCAATGCCGACAAGCCGACCCGGTTCGGCGTGATCTATTACGGCTCGACTGCGCCTGCGATGAGCGAGGCGGCGGAAATCCTCGCCAAGCGTGGTCACAGCCTGGACCTGATGCGGATCCGCGCCTTCCCGTTCCACCAGGACGTGGCGAGCTTCATCGCCGATCATGATTTCGTGTTCGTGGTCGAGCAGAACCGCGACGCGCAATTGCGCTCGCTGATCGTCAACGAGCTCGGCATCGATCCGGTGCGCCTGGTGCCGGTGCTGCACTATGACGGCAGCTCGATCACCGCCCGTTTCATTTCCAATACCATCGGCGACCGGCTCGACACGCTGAAAGTCACGCCGCTGCGAAAGGCGCTGTCATGACCTATCTCGCCAAGCCCAAGTTTCACCATCCGTCGCTGCCGAAAAACGAGATCGGCTTCACCCGCCGCGACTACGAGGCCTCCACCTCGACTTTGTGCGCCGGCTGCGGCCACGATTCGATCTCGGCGTCGATCATCGAGGCCTGTTTCGAGCTGTCGATCGAGCCGCATCGGGTGGCGAAGATTTCCGGCATCGGCTGCTCGTCGAAGACGCCCGATTACTTCCTCGGTGCTTCCCACGGCTTCAATTCGGTGCACGGCCGCATGCCGTCGGTGCTGACCGGCGCCAATCTTGCCAACCGCGAATTGATCTATCTCGGCGTCTCCGGCGATGGCGATTCCGCCTCCATCGGGTTCGGCCAGTTCGCCCATTCCGTGCGTCGCGCCGTCAACATGACCTATATCGTCGAAAACAACGGCGTGTATGGCCTGACCAAGGGGCAGTTCTCGGCTACTGCTGACAGGGGATCGAAATCCAAAAAAGGCGCGCTGAACAGCGACTCCTCGATTGATCTCGTCGCGATCGCGCTGCAACTCGGCGCCACCTTCGTGGCCCGCAGCTTCTCCGGCGACAAGGGCCAGCTGGTGCCGTTGATCAAGGCCGCGATCGCTCACAAAGGTGCGGCCTTCATCGACGTGATCTCGCCCTGCATCGCCTTCAACAATCACGCCGGCTCGACCAAGAGCCTGGATTACGTCAGGGAGCACAACGAAGCGGTGAATGCGCTGGATATCATGGTCGGCCGCGATCCCATCACGGTCAATTATGCGCCGGGCAAAGTCGCGGCGGTGACCCAGCACGACGGCTCGGTGCTCAATCTGCGCAAGCTCAACGACGAGTACGATCCGCACGATCGGCTCGCCGCCATGAACTTCCTGCAGCGGCATGCCGCCCAGGGCCAGATCGTGACCGGCCTGCTGTATGTCGAGGCCGATGCTGACGATCTGCACAGCAATCTCGACACGGTCGAGACGCCGCTCAACCAGCTGGACACCGCAGCGCTCTGCCCGGGAGCGTCGGCGCTGGACAAGATCAACGCAAGTCTTCGTTAAAACGAGTCTTCGTTAAAACGTTGCGCTGAATCACGAGCCGCGGTGACGTCAGCCGTGTTGCTTTTGCTGCGCCAGCTGCTCGAAGCTCTCGCGTGCCGCGGCTGCCGCGGCGCGGACATGGCTGTGGGTGGCGGCGCGGGCGCCTTCCGCATCACCGTTTTCCAGGCGCTCGAGCATGGCCGTCATTTCCGCCAGGGAATGGCGGGCGCGGCCAGGCCGCGACATCGAGCGGGCGCGCAGCACGCCAATCCGGGCATTCAGCCCGGCAAGCAGTTCGGTGATGATGCCGTTGCCGCAGCCATTGAGCATGATCCCATAGAAGGCGCCCGTCGAGGCGACGAGGCTGGAGGTGTCGTCACGCGCCATCGCCCGCTCGAACGCCTTCAGTGCCGTGCGCATCCCGGCGAGATCTGCCTTGCTGGCGCGACCGGCAAAGAGAAAGGACGCCTCGCCCTCGACCAGGCTGCGCACATGATAGATCTCCTGCGCTTCCTTCCAGCTGATGTTGGCGACAGACGGGCCCTTGTTGGGCACGATCGTCACCAGCTTTTCGGCGGCAAGCTGGCTCAGCGCCTCGCGGATCGAGGGGCGCGACACGCCCATCCGCTTCGACAGCTCAGCTTCCACCAGCCGCCCGCCAGGCAGCAGGTCGCCGCGGATGATGGCCTGCCGCAGGGTGTCCGCGGCGAGCTCGCGCACCGCGACGGGCGACCTCACAAGCGTCAGGAAATCGGCGGGCTGCTCAGTCATGCCGCGGCCTGCGCGACTTGGCGTGAACGGATGCTGTCGAACACGAGATACTTGCCCTGAAACCACGGCTCCTGCGCCAGGCGGGCGCGCCATGGCGTCGCGCGCGCCTTTGCCCGCGCGTCCGAATCCAGAGCCAGCCGATCGGCGAGGTAATGCAAGGCAAGCCTGTTGTAGCCGTGGGGAGAGCCATCAAGAACATCGAAGCGGCGTGTCCCGATCCACCTCGGATCGTCCAGCAGCAGCGGAACGTGGTCCTCAGCATACCATGAGTCGAATTCCGCGGTGCGTTCAGCCGGCATCTGGAAGAACACGGCATAGAGCACGGGAGCCGACAGCAGTTCGGCACCGGATCGGCCATGCGCCCCGATGGTCCGGCCGATGTAGCGCGTGAAGCCGGAGACCGATCCGAGCATGGCGCGGGTCGTGTCCGAGGGCTGGTTCTTGATCCGGCCGTACTCCGGCGTGGTGAGAGCGTCCGGGGCGTTCATTTCGTACACCGCGAGATAGTTCAGGCTCTGCCCATCGCGGTAGCGCTGGGCGCTGCGAAAGCCCGGCGCGGCCATGCGTAGCGGAATGTGCTCGTGATCGTACCATTCGTTGAACGCCACCTCCTGGTCCCCGGGTGGGGTCATCTCGGAAAAGAGGATCGTCTCGCCCTGCAGATTCATGTCCGCTTCCTATTGACAAATTGTCAGACAATATGATTTACAAACAATACCAAATCGAGGAGACTTTGCCAATGGATCTTTCGATCCGACGTCTGTTGACTGTCGTGGACGACAAATTCCAGGAAGCGGGCCGGCTTGCCGATCCGCTACAACGGAAGGTGGCGGTCATCGCGGTGGTGCCCAATCCGCATGTCGGCCGTTATGTCGAGGATCTGACGCCGCTGATCGAGGCGAGCAGAGGCATCGGAGCGCAGATGGCGAAGGTGGCGCTGGCCGCCATGGGGCCGCACGAGATCCAGAGTTATGGCAAGGGCGGGATCGTTGGCCTGGCCGGCGAACAGGAGCATGCCAATGCGCTCCTTACCACGACCTTCGCCGAGCCGTTTCGTGACGCCATGGGTGGCGCCTCCGCCTGGATTTCGTCGATGACCAAGGTCGCCGCACCTGGCGCGCTGATCGACGTGCCGATGAACGCCAAGACCGATGTCTATGTCCGCTCGCATTATGACGGCATGAGCCTGATGCTGCCCGGCGGTCCGCTGCCGGAAGAGATTGCGCTGATCTTCTGTGTGGCGAACCGCGGGCGACTCAACGCGCGAGTGGGCGGGCTCGGCTATACAGAGTCCGTGAAGGCCTCTGCCGTCCGGCAAGGCTAAATCAGCGACAACTCAGGGATCGCTCCCATGCGCATAGCCCTTGTCAATATCGGCCGCATCGTGTCCGGTGACTGGCGCGAGCCTGTCGTTGCCGGCGATTGCATTGTCTGCGACGGCGGCGCGATCCAGCATGTCGGGAGTGCCGACAAGACCGCGCTCGCCGGTTGCGATGTGATCATCGACGCGGCGGGGACCACGGCGATCCCCGGCCTCATCGACAGCCATGTGCATATTACGTTTGGCGACTACACACCGCGGCAGCGCACCGTCGGCTTTCTGGAAAGTTATCTGCATGGCGGCGTGACGACGGCGATCAGCGCGTCGGAAGTACATGTTCCCGGCCGGCCCAAGGATCCCGCCGGCGTCAAGGCACTGGCGGTTGCGGCGCGCAGGTGTTTTGAGACCTATCGTCCCGGCGGCATGCGGGTGCATGCCGGCGCGGTGATCCTGGAGCCTGGTCTTACCCGGGCGGATCTCGCGGAGATCCGGCAACAGGGCGTGTGGCTGGCCAAGGCCGGCTTCGGCGCTTTTCCGACGCCTTATGACTACGAGGAGACCATCGCCTGGGCGCGCGAGCTCGGCATGATCACCCTGGTCCACACCGGCGGCGCCTCAATTCCGGGCTCATCCGGAATCTGGGCCGATCATCTGCTGCGGCTGCGGCCTCACGTGTCGTTTCACACCAATGGCGGTCCCATCGCCATGCCCGACGCGGACTATCCGCGTCTGGTTTACGAATCCGACATGGCCCTGCAGGTCTGCACCGCCGGCAATCTGCGCACCACGCTGCTCTGCGCCCGGCTGCTCACCGAGGCCGACGCCTTCGCTCGGCTGCTGGTTGCCACCGACACGCCAACCGGCAGCGGCATCATGCCGCTTGGCATGCTCTACACGATCTCCCATCTCGCGAGCCTCGCCGGCATCGCGCCGGAGCTCGCCATTGCGGCGGCGACCGGCAACAACGCGCGCGTCTACGGCCTCAACTCGGGCGTGATCGCGCCGGGGCGTGATGCTGACGTCATCCTGATCGACGCCTGCGCGGGCGGATCGAAAAACGATGCCTGCGCCGCGCTTGCCAATGGCGATATCGCTGCGGTTGGCGCCGTGATCAGCGACGGCGTGCCGCGCTTTGTCGGCCGCTCGCGCAATACGCCCCAAACCATGCACCCGGTCGTCGTTGCCGAGAACAGGATCCTTCACGACTTCGCAGCGCCTGCGCATTAACGCGGATTGCGGAGCGAGGACGACTGCAAAAAAGAAATCGATGAGTTCGATGCGCGTCAACGCCGAGCAGATCGCTTGCGCGCTGACGTGACAAAGAGAATTCATGCCAGCGGGCTTGAGAGGCTTGAAATGAGCGTTGTCGAGAAAGACATCCCGGCGCTGGTCAGTGCGGCCGCGGGCAACAGCTACAGCACGCGGCGTTGGCTTGTCGCTGCGATCCTGTTCCTGACCGTGATCGCCGGCTTCTTCGACCGGATCAGCATCGCCGTTCTCTTTACCGATACCGAGTTCCAGACTGCGATGGGCACCGGGTTTGACCCGGCGCGGCTCGGGCTTCTGATGACCAGTTTCCTGATCGCCTATGGTCTGTCGAACGTTGTCCTGAGCGCGCTCGTCGATCTGTTCGGTCCAAGCCGCACGCTCAATGTCAGCGTTGTCGTGTGGGGCGTGCTGATGGCATTGATGGGATGTGCCGGATCATTTGCCATGATGATCACGCTTCGTGCGCTGCTGGGTCTCGCCGAGGGGCCGCAGTTCAGCATTGCCAATGCCGTGGTCGCGCGCTGGTTTCCGCCGCACCAGCGGGCGCGCGCGAACGCGATGTGGACCGTCGGCAGCCCGTTGGGCTCGGCGATCGGTTTCCCGGTCACGACGTGGCTGGTGACGGCCTATGGCTGGCGCGAGTCGTTTTTCGCACTCGCAGTCCTCAACCTTGTCGTGATCCTGCCGCTGACATTGCTGTATGTGCGTGACCGGGCGCCGGGCATGCCGGTTGCCCCTTCCGCTGTGCCGGGCCGGCCGCAACTGAGCTATCGGGAGGGTGTCAGGCTGTTCGTGACCGACTGGCGCTACTGGCTTGTCGTTGTCGCGTCCTGCGGCACCCTGATCTATCTCTGGGGCCTGAACAGCTGGCTGCCGAGCTACCTCATCAAGCAGCGGCACCTGGCGCCCACGCAGGCCGGCATCTACGCCGCACTGCCTTTCATTCTTGTCGTTGTCGGTCAGATCGGCGGGTCCTATCTCTCCGATTGGCTGGGCAAGCGGGCCGTGATCGCCGGCGTCGGTCTGATGATGTCCGGCATCCTGATGTATTTCGTGTCCCTGATGCCCACCCCGCAAACCGCGGCGTTGATGATCGGCCTCAGCGGATTGTTCTGGGGCATGGTGACGCCCGTCAGCTATGCCTTGATCATGGACATCGTGCCGGAAGGCGCGGTCGCCACCGCCGTTGGTTTCAAGAACGGTCTCAGCAATCTCGTCGGTGCGCTGGCGCCGGTGACGATGGGGATCGTGGTGTCCCGCACCGGCAGTTTCGATGCGGCCTTCCTCGTGCTGGTCGCGGCCACGGCGATCGGCGGTTTGCTGATGGTTCCCTTGATGCGTGCGCATTAAGCCCGAAAGGACAAATCATATGACCAAGCCATCTGATCTTCCCGTCCTCATCGCGGGCGGCGGGCCTGTCGGGATCATCACGGCGCTGGCGCTTGCCCGGCGCGGCATTCCCGTGCGCGTCTTCGAGGCTGCTGCCACTGTCAGTGATGCGCCACGGGCGTCGACCCTGCATCCCGCAACCCTGGAGATGCTGGCTGCGCTCGACCTGATGGATGAGATCATCGCACGGGGGCTCGTCGCCCGGACCTTTCAGTTCTGGGATCGTCCCGGCCGGCAGCTGATTACCGAGTTCGATCACGACATTCTCAAAGACGACACGCAATATCCCTTCGTCGTGCAGTGCGAGCAGCACAAGATCGCCAACATGGGAATTGCGCGTTTGCGCGATTTTCCGCACGCCCAGTTGCACATGACATCGCCCGTCAGCTCCGTTGAAGATCGGGGCGACAGAGTTGTCATCACGGTGCAGACCGAGCGGGGCATCGAGACCCACGAAGGCTGTTACCTGGTGGGCGCCGACGGCGGCCGCTCGACCGTGCGCAAGGCGCTGGGAATAAATTTCGAAGGCTACACCTTCCCCGAACGCTTTCTCGTGCTCACCACGTTGTTTGATTTTGCCACCGAATTCGGCGCGGCCTTCCGCTGCTACTTCTCCGACCCCGATGAGTGGACCAACCTGTTCAAGGTCTCCGGCGACGATGGCCTCGGCCGGTGGCGTGTGGTGTTTCCGACCATCCCCGGGCAGACGGATGATGAAGTGCTCAGCGATGTCGCGGCCGAAGCCCGTCTTCAGAAGTTCTTTCCGAAGGACGGTTGCTACGAGATCGTTCACAAGAATCTCTACAACGTGCATCAGCGGGTGGCGGCGAGTTTCCGCCAGGGACGCGTCTTCCTCGCCGGCGATTCCGCCCACGTGAACAATCCGATCGGCGGCCTCGGGCTGAATTGCGGCATCCACGACGCGGTCTATCTCGCCAACCTGCTGTCGGGCGTGCTGCACGGAGAGCGGCCGCAGGATGATCTTGCGCAGTACGACGCCGTTCGGCGGCCCTTGAACGTCGAATATGTCCAGCAGCAGACCATCGCCAACAAGAAACGCCTCGAAGAGAAAGACGAGGCGGCACGTTCAGCGAGTTTTGCTGCTTTGCGTGCCACGGCGTCCGATCCGAAATCGCACCGGGCGTTTCTGATGCGAACGTCACTTCTCGAAAGCGTGCGGCGATAGCGGCGAACAACAAGATTTTGAGGGGAAGCTCGGGAGGGGAAGGCGCCTGCAGGATGAACCGCAGGCGCGCGGGGCTGGGCGGCGCGAGGATCAAGCGTCGGCCGAACGATGGAGTGAGGTGATGTATTCTCGAAGAACGACTTTGTGTCTCGGCGCCGGATTGGGGGCGACGGCGTTTGTTCCTCGCGCCTTTGCGCAGCAATGGCCGCAAAAGCTGGTGACCGTGATCGTGCCCTATGCCGCCGGCGGCAACACCGACGGCATCGCGCGCATGACGGCACAGCGCTTGAGCGAGGCTTTCGGCAAGGCGTTTGTGGTGGAGAACCGTGCCGGCGCGGGCGGGGCCATCGCCGCGGAAGCCGCCGCCAGGGCGCCGGCGGATGGCTACACCCTGTTCATCGCGCCGCTGCCGGTGATGGCGATCATGCCTGCGATCAACAAGGTGCGGTTCGATGCGCGGAAAAATTTCGCGCCGATCAGCAATATTGCCACCAATCCGTTCGCGCTCGTCGTGAACAAGGATCTTCCGGTCAAGACGCTCAAGGAGTTCGTCGACTATGTGCGGGCTCGCAAGGGCGAACTCGCTTACGGATCGGCCGGCATCGGCAGCTTGAATCATCTGTCGATGGCGCTGTTTCTCAAGCAGGCGGGTCTGGAGATGACGCATGTGCCCTACAAGGGCAATGCGCCGGCGCTGGCGGACGTCATCGGCGGGCAGATCCCGGCGATGTTCTCGAACCTCTCCGACGCCCTGCCGCAGGCCAATGGCGGCACCGTGAGAATGCTTGCGGTGTCCGGCGACGCGCGGGCACCGCTGGCGCCTCAGGTGCCGACGGTTGCGGAATCCGGTTATCCCGGTTTCAGGGCGTTGACCTGGAACGGCCTGATGGCGCCGGCCGGCACGCCGGCTGACATCATCGACCGGATCGCGAAGGAGATCGCCACCGCCGTCAAGGATCCGGCATTCGCCCGCAGGCTGACGGAGTATGGCGCCGATCCGCTCGGCAATACGCCGGAGGAATACAAGGCGATGCTGGCGAGCGACATCACGATCTGGACCGAAGCGGTCAAGGCCGCCGGCGTGGAGCAGCAGTAAGGCTCGACGCCGCTCGCCGGCGGCTGCCGGTCGAACTCACCGCGCCGCCCGGCTCCAGGTCTCGCTGCCGCACAGCGCGCCGACGCAGCCTTTGACCTCCAGCCGTCCGGCATCGATCTGGGTCACGGTGCTGGCATAGCTCTGGCCGTCATCTGCATTGTAGATGCGGCCGGACCAGGCGTTCGGCGCCGACGGCTTCATATCCATGAACAGCTGGATGCCGATGATCGGCCGCGTCCGCAGCGCGGGATTCTGGTTCTTGTTGTCGGCTTGGGCCTTGCCGGTGGCGCTGTCGATCGGGTCGCGCAGCCAGATCACTTTGCCACAGAGCGCGCCGCCGCAGCGGCTGACCTGCACCTTGGCATCGCCGGCCTGGGTCACCCAGACCCCGGCCGGGCTGGCATCCGGCGCCGCGTGGGCGACGCCGACGGCGTTGGTCAGCAGAAGGGCAGCAGTCAGGACAAACGAGGCGGCAAGGGCGGCAGGTGGACGAACGTCGATTCGCATGGGAGGAGGCCATTCAAATGAGAGGGGCGGGCAGGTTGCTGCCCGGTTTGGGAGGGGGTGAAGCTATTCCAAGGGGTTAGAAGTGTGATGGTATGTCCGAAGGGCGACCCAGCCTGTCCACCACCTTGCCTGAGGTGGATTGCCTGAAGATGATTTGGGGACATCCGGATGCGTCGCTTATAAGTGCGTCACCTGCAAGTACGTCATGAAGTGCGTCATTTGGGCGCGGCACGCGGTACACGTCAAATAGGCTTTGGGGGAAATCGGGACTCGAACCGGGAACACAAGCATATCCGGCATGGTCTTATCAAGATCGCGAAACCAAAGGTAACGATGCCGCGTATCGGCCGTATAGAGCGCCTAGAAGGCCTTCCAGGCAGGGGATTTCAGGTGACAGCGACCGGTCAGGACTCGTTCTACCAAAGTGTACCGGTCTTTCACGGCTTCAAGAACCTGATGGATCCGGCGCTCTATCTGCCGCTGCCGGATGACTGGCTCGTCGGTGTCGCCGACATCGTTGATTCGACCAAAGCCATTGCCGACAAGCGCTACAAGGCCGTGAACATGGCTGGCGCGGCTGTCATCGCCGCGGTCACCAATGCGCTCGAAGGTCGTGAATTCCCGTTTGTGTTCGGCGGCGACGGTGCCGGTTTCGCGGTCGCGCCGCGTGATGCGGATCTCGTTCGGGACGCGCTGGCGTCGACCGCAAGCTGGGTGCGGCAGGATCTCGACCTCGCGATGCGGGTCGCGCTGGTGCCGGTCAGGGATGTTCGTGCGCAGGGGCTCGATGTGCGGGTCGCGCGTTACGCGCCGTCGCCTTATGTCTCCTATGCGATGTTTTCCGGTGGCGGGCTCGGATGGGCCGAGAGTGCGATGAAGCGCGGCGAGTTCACGGTGGCGCCTGCCGCGCCCGGCACCTTGCCCGATCTCACCGGATTGTCGTGCCGGTTCGAGGAGATCCCGGCCCGGCAAGGCCAGATCGTGTCGGTTCTGGTGGTGCCGGACAAGGATGCCGCGCCGGATGCCTTCCGCCGCGTGGTCGAGGACGTCATCGCACTGGTCGAACGCAGCCCGGACGCCGGCCGTCCTGTGCCGTCGGCCGGTCCACCGCTGCGCTGGCCGCCGCAGGGTCTCGAGTACGAAGCGCGCGCCGCCCACAAGGGCCCGCTGGTGTTGCGTCGGATCTCGGTGCTGGGATGGACGCTGTTCGCTTTTGTCATCATGCGTTTCGGCATCAGCGTCGGCGGCTTCGTGCCGAAGACGTATGTGGAGCAGGCGGTCGCGAACTCGGATTTCCGTAAATTTGACGATGCGCTGCGCATGGTTCTCGACTGCACGCCGGAGCTTGCGCAGGAGCTCGAGGATCGCCTCGCAGCCGCCGCTGCTGCCGGCACCATCCGCTACGGCGTGCATCGCCAGGATGCTGCGATGATGACATGCTTCACGCCGGCGGCGAGCCGCAGCGATCATGTGCATTTCATTGATGGTGCGCGCGGCGGCTATGCGTCGGCGGCGACGGCACTGAAAGCTGCTGCGGCGAGCTAACTCCGCGCACCCCATGGCGTCAGCTTCACCGCGGTGACGCACGACAAGCCGAGCAGCACCATGGAGCAGGCGGCGAGGATGAAGAAGCTGGTGGCGCTGGCGCCGATGGCGACCAGCCAGCTGCCCCCGATGATGATGAAAATGAGCCGCGCGGTTTGCGCCAGCACCGGGCCGATAATCTTCGCCGCGCCTTGAGAGGCGAAATACAGCGCGATGTTGAGCCCAATGAACGCATAGAACGGCGCTGCGATCCCGAGGTATTGATAACTCGCGGCGCGCACGCCGGGATCGTCGGTGAAGATGCTGACCCACAGCCAGGGGAAGGCCGCGAAGATCGTCCCGGCCACCGCCACCCCGGCAAATGCGATGGTGCCGCCGGTCCAGGCGACGCGCCGGGCTCGCTTGATGCGTCCGGCGCCGACCGCCATGCCGACCATCGGCACCGAGGCGACGCCGATCGCGAAGGCGATCGAGGTCAGCATGAATTCGAGCCGCGCGCCGATGCCGTAGCCGGCCAGCACTTCGGTGCCAAAGCGCGCCAGCATGTGGGTGAAAATGGTGATCGCCAGCACGCCCTGCAGCGGCGAGAAGCAGGCGACGGCGCCCACTTTCAGAATGTCGAAAAACATCTCGCGCCGGAATTTGAACGGGGCTGCGGTAAGATTGAGCCGGCTGCGGCCGCTGAGCAGATACCATGAGCTGATCGTCGAGCCGGTGGCGTAGGCGATCAGCGTGCCGCAGGCGACGCCGCGCATGCCGAACTGCGGAATGGGTCCGACGCCCAGAGCCAGCGCGCCGCCGAGCACGATCTGGATGGTGGCGGAGAGCAGAATGAGTGCAGAGGGCAACTTCATGTTGCCGGTGCCGCGCAAGATCGAGGTCAGCGTATTCATTAGCCAGGGGATGATGGCGCCGCCGAAGAAGATCTCGATGTAGCCGATCGCTTCAGTCAGCACCCGGCCGCGGCCGCCCAGCAATTCCAGCAGATACGGGCCGAATGTCAGCATGCCCACGGTGAAGGCGAGCCCGAAGCAGGCGCCGATCATGATGGCATGGATGGCGAGCTCCGAGGCGCGCTCCACGTTCCCAGCGCCGAGCGAGCGTGCGATCGCCGAGGCCACGCCGCCACCCATCGCGCCGCCGGACATGGTCATGGTGAGGATGACAAAGGGAAACACCAGTGCCATCGCGGCAAGCGGTTCGATGCCGAGCCGGCCGATGTAGGAAGTCTCCGCAATCGCAACGCAGACACCGACACTCAGTGCCACCACATTGGGCGCGGCCAGCTTGAGCAGCGTCGACAGCAGCGGGCCGTCCAGCAGCGGATTTGGGGCGGGAGAAATTGATGGTGCGAGCGGAAGCGGTTCGATCGCCTGCAGCTCCGCCACTCCCAGATCCGTCATTGCCTCTCCCCGGTGCGCGGCCTTTTCAACAGCGGCGACGCTTGTTTTGAACGATCATATGACAGGCCTCATGCCGTCCGGGCAAGGCGGCTGAGAGTCCGATGATGCGTAAACGGATACGAGCTATGCGCGGGTCACGGCACGCGTGGTCGGATCATCGTTGATGTCGCAGAACTCGCGTCACCACGGCAGTCCGCAGAGATCGATCACGCCCTTGCGCGGCTTCTGCACCAGATCGAACACGAATGGTGCGAGCGCATCGAAGCGGCCGTGGCCAGCAGGCTGTTCGGCGAGAATTTCGCCCTCGAACGGGTGCCAGCCGCGCGCACTGTAGAATGCAAAATTGTGCGGCTCGCAGAACAACAATGCGAAGCCGAGCGATCCCTCGTGCTTCAGGGTCTGCAGAGCGGCATTGAGCGCGATGGTGGCAAGGCCCTGGCGGCGATGATCGGGACGGGTCGCCACGCCGCTGATGCCGCCGACGTGCGCGGGACGGCCGTTCAGCGTTGCCCGCCGGCGCAGCATGCCGACATGGCAAACCAGGCCCTGATCTTCCGCTTCCACCAGCACGCGAAAATCGGCAGGGGCCATCGGGATCTGTCCCCACGGCAGGGTTGCCTTGACCTCGGGCGGCCATACGGCGCTGAGCAGCGGCTCCGCCATCGGCCACGATGCGTCGCCGTTCAAAATTTCAATGTCGATACTCATGTGCTGTCCGGTTTATATTTCTTCCTGCGAATTAATCGCAACTACAGGGGTGTTCGCGGCACAGCCGCTGTCCCAAATCGAACGAGTGCCCAACTTCGCAGCTTGACCGCGGCTTCGGTGGAAAATTCTTGCGATGTTTGTCGGTGTCGTGACGCAAGCTGGCGGTTGGCCGCGGCGCTCCCATATTCACTTCGCCCGGAAACTTCTGTAACGGTTCCGTGTTGACAGATCGTCTCCCATTATCGCGGACATCCCCCCATGACCTTCAAACTCCCCGACCTGCCTTATGCCCACGATGCGCTCCAGCCGTATATGTCGAAAGAAACGCTGGAATTCCATCACGACAAGCATCACCAGGCTTATGTCACCAATGGCAATAACTTGCTCAAAGGCACCGAATTCGAGAACAAATCGCTCGAAGAGATTGTGAAGGGATCGTTCGGCAAGAATGCGCCGCTCTTCAACAATGCCGGCCAGCACTACAACCATCTGCACTTCTGGAATTGGCTGAAGCCGAACGGCGGCGGCGACAAGCTGCCGGGCAAGCTGCAGAAGCAGATCGATTCCGATCTTGGCGGTTTCGCCAAGTTCAAGGAAGACTTCGTCGCCGCGGGCGTCGGTCAGTTCGGCTCCGGCTGGGCCTGGCTCTCGGTCAAGAACGGCAAGCTCGAAATCTCCAAGACACCGAACGGCGAAAGCCCGCTGGTGCATGGCGCGACCCCGATCCTCGGCGTCGACGTCTGGGAGCACTCCTACTACATCGACTACCGCAACCGCCGTCCGGACTATCTGAAGGCGTTCGTCGACAATCTCGTCAACTGGGAATACGTCGAAGAGCTGTACAGCAAGGCGGGCTGAGTCTCTTCATCTTCGTAGTCTCGCAGGCAAGGCGGTCCCGGATCGGGGCCGCCTTTTTGCTTGCGGGTTTGGATCTCTCGGCGCTTGCGATTGCGGATGGATTGCGGCACGACATGTCGATGACGGTGCCATCATCGGCGCATGGTGCGGAGCGGCCATGAGTTATCTTCTGGTGTTTGTCGGCGGCGGTCTCGGTGCCACGCTGCGCCATGCCATCAACATGTTCTGCGCGCGCTGCATCGGCACCGGCTTTCCCTGGGGCACCTTCATCATCAACATCACGGGCTCGACCGTGATGGGCCTGATCGCCGGCTACCTCGCCTTGAAGGGCGACGCCGCCCAGCCCTGGCGGCTGTTTCTCATGACCGGCATTCTCGGCGGCTACACCACCTTCTCCGCATACTCGCTGGATTCGTTTCTGCTCTATGAGCGGGGCGAAATCGGCCTCGCGGCCTTCTATGTGATCGGCTCGGTGGTGATCTCGATCGCCGGGCTGGTCGCGGGATTGACCTTGGTGCGCCATCTGGCCTGACCGGTCCTCCAGGAACCGGATTCCCGAAACCGCCCCTGTGAGCCGCTTAAAGACCCTCTCCAGGGAAATCCCGGCTGTCGGCGGGGCTCTGTCCCGCTCAAGGAAGGGGTTGCTGCGGCAGGGAATGTTACAATATAACATTCACCCCTTAGACCGGACGGCTGCCTGTGGCTCACGCGCATTCCCATCACGACCATTCCCATGACCACGGGCACCATCACGCCCCCCATGCGCACCCGCCTCAGCCGGCGCCATGGTCGATCCTACGGATGGGCGTGCTGCCCCGGCTCGGTGTCGCACTGGCCGCCAGTGCGCTGCTCTGGGCCGTGGTGTTGCTGGCGATGAGGTGACAATGGCACCGCAACTGCAGTTTCGCGACCTGACGCTCGGTTATGACCGCCACCCGGCGGTGCATCACCTCAGCGGCGAGGTGGCGCCCGGCGCGCTGGTGGCGGTGGTCGGGCCCAACGGCGCCGGCAAATCGACGCTCTTCCGGGGCATTGCCGGCATCCTGAAGCCGCTCGCAGGCTCCATTGCCCGCGGCGACCTGCATCCCCGCGATATCGCTTACCTGCCGCAGATCGCCGAGATCGACCGCAGTTTTCCGATTTCGGTGTTCGATTTCGTCGGCACCGGACTGTGGCGGGCGCGTGGGGCGTTCGGTGGCCTCGGCAAGCGTGACCAGGCGCAGATCGCCCACGCCGTCTCCGCGGTTGGCCTCAACGGTTTTGAAAACCGCCCGATCGGCACCCTGTCCGGCGGCCAGACCCAGCGCATGCTGTTTGCCCGGGTGCTGCTGCAGGATGCCCGGGTGATCGTGCTGGACGAACCGTTCAACGCCATCGATGCACGGACCTCGGCCGACCTGCTCGATCTGGTCAAGCAATGGCATCGCGAACAGCGCACAGTGCTGGCGGCGCTGCATGACCTCGATTTGGTCAAGACCAGTTTTCCGGAAACGCTGCTGCTGGCGCGCGCCCCGGTGGCATGGGGCGCGACCGGCGAGGTGCTGACGTCGGATAATCTTCTGGAGGCGCGGCGGATGTGCGAGGCGTTCGACGACACCGCCCACGCCTGCAGCGAAACACCGCCGCGGGCGGCGTGATGTCCATGCTGTACGACATTCTGGTCGCTCCGTTCACTGAGTTCGAGTTCATGCGCCGTGCGCTGGCCGGCGCGTTTGCGCTCGCGCTCGGCGGCGCGCCGATCGGGGTGTTCCTGATGCTGCGCCGGATGAGCCTGGTCGGCGACGCCATGGCGCATGCGATCCTGCCCGGCGCGGCCATCGGCTTTCTGCTGTCGGGCCTCAATCTGTTTGCGATGACCTTCGGTGGTTTGATCGCGGGCTTCACGGTGGCGATCCTCGCCGGTGTCGTCACCCGAATCACAGAATTGAAGGAAGATGCGTCGCTGGCGGCGTTCTATCTGGTGTCGCTGGCGCTTGGCGTCACCATCGTCTCGATGCGCGGCACCAATATCGATCTGCTGCACGTGCTGTTCGGCAATGTGCTGGCGATGGACGACCAGACGCTGCTGGTGATCGCGTTCAACGCCACCGTCACGCTGCTGGTGCTTGCGGTGATCTGGCGGCCGCTGGTGATCGAGTGCGTCGACCCCTTGTTTTTGCGCACCGTCAGCCGCGCCGGCGCACCGGCGCACCTGGCATTCATGGCGCTGGTGGTGGTCAATCTGGTGAACGGCTTTCAGGCGCTTGGCACGTTGCTGGCGGTGGGGTTGATGGTCCTCCCGGCCGGCATTGCGCGGTTCTGGTCGCGCGACGTCAGCGGCATGATCGTGATCGCTGTCGCTGCAGCTGTGGTCTCCGGATACGCCGGGCTGGTGCTGTCGTTCCACAGCAAAGTGCCGTCGGGCCCGGCCATCATCCTGGTTGCCGCCGTGCTGTATGTCGTCTCGCTGCTGTTCGGCCGCGCCGGCGGCGTGGTGCGGCAACTGTTTCCCGCTCCCCATCTCGAGGCCTGATTCATGTTCCGTCGGTTATTCGCAGTCACATTCACCGCGATGTGCATCGCCGCGACGATGGTCGCGCCCTCGTGGGCTCAATCGAGCGAGCAGCCGCGCCTGAATGTGGTGGCGACATTTTCCATCCTCGGCGACTTCGCCCGCAATGTCGGCGGCGACCGCGTCAATGTCACGTCCCTGGTCGGCCCCGACAGCGACACCCACGTCTACACACCGACACCCGACGACGCCAAACGGGTGTCGGAGGCGAAGCTCGTGATCGTCAACGGGCTTGGGCTCGAGGGCTGGCTGCCGCGGCTGGTGAAATCGGCCGGCGACCGCGCCATCATCGCCACCGCCACCAAGGGCATCGTGACCCGCAAGCCCGCGCCCGGCAGCGATCACGGCCATGCCTTCGATCCCCATGCCTGGCAGTCGGTGCCGAATGCCAAGGTTTATGTGAGCAACATCCGCGATGCGCTGATCGCTGCCGACCCGATGGCGGCCGAGATCTATCGCGCCAATGCGACAGCCTATCTGGCGAAGCTTGAGGCGCTGGACGGCGAGGTTCGCGCTGCAATCGACAAGCTTCCGCCCGAGCGCCGCCGGGTGATCTCCACCCACGACGCGTTCGGCTATTTCGCTGCCGCTTATGGCATTACTTTTATTGCGCCGCAGGGCGTGTCCACCGAATCCGAGGTCAGCGCGCGGGATCTCGCCGGCATTGTCCGCCAGATCAAGGCCGAGAAGATTCCGGCCGTGTTCCTGGAAAACATCACCGATCCCCGGCTGATGCGCCAGATCGCGGCCGAGACGGGAGCCCGGATCGGGGGCACCCTGTATTCGGATTCCCTGACCGGCGAAAAGGGCGATGCCCCCACTTACATTGACATGGTCAGGCACAATATAAAGACCCTGGCCAGCGCGCTGTCGAGCTAGTTCCCCAAGGACTTCTAAGCTAACAGATATCTGGGCTAACACACGGGCCGCGCGGTCCATGCCCATCCGGAGTTTCCATGTCCACAGCCGCCTCTGACAAAATCCCCGTGACCGTGCTGACCGGCTATCTCGGCGCCGGCAAGACCACGCTGCTCAACCGCATCCTGTCGGAAAACCACGGCAAGAAATACGCCGTGATCGTCAATGAATTCGGCGAGATCGGCATCGACAACGATCTCATCATCGGGGCCGACGAAGAAGTGTTCGAGATGAACAATGGCTGCGTCTGCTGCACGGTGCGCGGCGACCTCGTGCGCATCATGGAAGGGCTGATGAAGCGCAAGGGCAAGTTCGACGCCATCATCCTGGAGACCACGGGCCTCGCCGATCCGGCGCCGGTGGCGCAGACCTTCTTTGTCGATGCGGACGTGCAGGCCAAGTCGCGGCTCGATGCGGTGGTGACCGTTGCTGATGCGAAGTGGCTGAGTGATCGCCTCAAGGACGCCCCGGAAGCCAAGAACCAGATCGCCTTCGCCGACGTGATCGTGCTCAACAAGACCGATCTCGTCTCCAAGGCCGAACTTGCCGAAGTCGAGGCACGGATCCGCGGTATCAATCCCTACGCCAAGCTGCACCGCACCGAGCGATGCCAGGTGGCGCTCTCGGACGTGCTGGAGCGTAACGCCTTCGATCTCGATCGCATCCTGGAGATCGAGCCGGAATTCCTCGAGGCCGGCGATGACCATGATCACGACCATCACCACCACGATCATGATCACGGTCATGATCATCACCACGACCACGGCCATGGGCACGGCCTGAAGCACTATCATGACGAGGACATGCAGTCGCTGTCGCTGCGCACCTCCAAGCCGATCGACGCCAACAAGTTCATGCCGTGGCTGCAGGACCTCGTCGCCAAGGACGGCGCCCGCATCCTGCGCTCCAAGGGCATCCTGTCGTTCAAGGACGACGACGACCGCTACGTGTTCCAGGGCGTGCACATGATGCTGGAAGGCGATCATCAGCGCGAATGGAAAGAGGGCGAGGCGCGCGAGAGCCGGGTCGTCTTCATCGGTCGCGAACTGCCCGAGCAGGCGATTCGCGACGGCTTCGAGAAGTGCATCGCAGCGTGATGAGCGACCTCGACCCGCGCGGCAAGGCCGAATCATCGATCGTTTCCGTCACCGACCGCGTCCGCCCGGTCACGCTGGGCGCCCCGGCGACATCCGTGCATTTCCTCGGCGACATCGCCGCCTTCGTCGGTGCCGAAGAGACCATTACGCTGGTGACTGCGGAAGGCGAGGCATCGCCAGCGGCAGTGCACGGCGGCGGCATCCTGTGCGCCACCTCCGACGGCAAGCGCGTGGTGACCGGCGGCGATGACGGCAAGGTGGTTTCCATCAATGCCAAGGGCGCGGTCGAGGTGATCGCGACCGAAGCCAAGCGGCGCTGGATCGACAATGTGGCGCTGCATGGCGACGGCGCGGTGGCGTGGTCGGCGGGCAAGACCGCGTTCATCCGCGCGCCCAAGCACGAGGACAAGTCGTTCGACGCGCCCTCGACGGTTGGCGGTCTTGCGTTTGCGCCGAAGGGCTTGCGGCTGGCGATTGCGCATTACAACGGCGTGACGCTGTGGTTTCCCAACATGGCGGCGACGCCGGACCTGCTGGAATGGAAGGGCTCCCATCTCGGCGTCACCTTCAGCGCCGACAACCGCTTCCTGGTCACCACCATGCATGAATCTGCGCTGCATGGCTGGCGGCTTGCCGACAACAAGCATATGCGCATGACCGGCTACCCCGGCCGCGTCCGCTCGATGGCGTGGACCGCCGGCGGCAAGGGCCTGGCGACCTCCGGCGCCGACACCATGATCATCTGGCCGTTCGCCAGCAAGGACGGCCCGATGGGCAAGGAGCCGGCGATGCTGGCGCCGCTGCCGTCCCGGGTCGCTGTGGTCGCCTGCCATCCCAAGCAGGACGTGGTCGCCGCCGGTTATGGCGATGGCACCATCCTGATGGTTCGCATGGTCGATGGTGCGGAGATTCTGGTCCGCCGCAATGACGGCGCCCCGGTCTCCGCGCTTGCCTGGAATCGCAATGGCGAGCGGCTGGCCTTCGCCACCGAAAGTGGCGACGCGGGGCTGTTGGACTTCTAGCGCGCGGATTTGTCCTGTCCTCGCCGCTCGCCGCTCGCCTCTTGGCCTGCGGCTGAAATCATGGTTCTACGGGTGGCGAATATCCGCCCTTCCGGACCATGAATGCTATGCGCCTGATTGAGACCTTCCAGACCGCTGACTTCATCGACACCCTGGCAAGCTTGGCGGTGGCCTTTGTGCTCGGCACCCTGATCGGTGCCGAGCGTCAATATCGCCTGCGGACCGCGGGGCTGCGCACCAATGTGCTGGTGGCGATCGGCGCGGCCGCGTTCGTCGATCTGGCAATGCATCTCGCGGGTCCGGACGGCGCGACCCGTGTGATCGCCTATGTGGTCTCCGGCATCGGCTTTCTCGGCGCCGGTGTGATCATGAAGGAAGGCACCAATGTGCGCGGCCTCAACACCGCGGCGACGCTGTGGAGTTCGGCCGCGGTCGGGGCTTGCGCGGGGGCCGATCTCGCTGCCCAGGCGGTGGCGCTCACCATGTTCGTGTTGGCCGGCAACACCCTGTTGCGCCCGCTGGTCAATGCCATCAACCGTTCGCCGCTCGATGAGAAGTCCTCGGAAGTGGACTATGACGTCAAGGTGACGGCAGATGCGCCGGCGATGGCTGATGTGCGCGACCTGCTGGTCGAGAAACTGGAAGCTGCGAACTATCCGGTTGGCGATGTCGAGGTGGTCGACCGCGCCAACGGCGCGGCCGAGATCGTCGCACGTCTGACCCGCACCGCGGTCGATCCCAAGGAGCTCGACGTGGTGGTCGCCGATATGGAGCGGCAAGCCGGCGTCCGTCATGCGACCTGGGAAGCAAGCACCCGGGATTAAAAGTTAACGACGGTATTCTGTTGGGAGTGCCCGTGGAGCGCTTCCGGAACTTTCATGGCGTCGGCCCGTTTTCCCCTCTGAACGAAGGTTCGGAGGCAGAAATGACGCTGCGCCAGGATAACGACCGTACAGACATCGTCCGACGACGGCAGGATCTGCGGCTGCAGATGGGGCTCGGGATCGGCCTGTTCGCGGCCGGACTGGCGTTATCAGGCGTTTCGCTGGCCCGCATTGCCGCCGGCGATATGCAGATGGCGCAGGCTTCGTCTCCCAGCCTGCAGCAGCCGGCCCAAACGCAGCCCCCATCAGGAGCCACCACCGGTCAGTCCCCCGGCTCCAGCGCGCCCGCCGAATCCAAGCCCGGCGGCACTCGCCCGACCACGCCTGCGCCCGAGCCGGCGCGGCCGGATGCCGACGCGCAGAAGTCCGGCGCGCCCTCGGCGTTGCCGCCTGCACCGGCGGAAAAAAGCGCGCCACCGATCAACACCAAATAGCGCTCACGCGCGGCGCACGCCGATGTGACATGCGTGATCACGCTTTGATGACGGCTGCCGATTTTAAAGCCTCGCCTGCCTTTGGTCCCTGTTCCATAATGCGCATGCACGACGTGTGCGATGGATCGGAGACTGGCCCATGAAGATCGAGGACGTGAAACGAACTGCCTATTCGATGCCGCTGACCAATCCATCGTTTCCGCCCGGCCCCTACCGCTTCTTCAATCGCGAATATTTCATCATCACCTACCGCACCGATCCCGAAGCGCTGGCTGCCGTGGTGCCGGAGCCGTTGCAGGTGGTCGAGCCACTGGTGAAGTACGAGTTCATCCGCATGCCGGACTCCACCGGCTTTGGCGACTACACCGAGACCGGGCAGGCGATCCCCGTGCGTTTCAACGGCGAGGAGGGCGTCTACACCCACGCGATGTATCTCGACGATGACGCGCCCATCGCTGGCGGCCGCGAATTGTGGGGTTTTCCGAAAAAGCTGGCATCGCCGAAAATCGTCACCGAGAGTGACGTGCTCGTGGGCACATTGCACTATGGCTCAGTGCTCTGTGCCAGCGGCACCATGGGCTACAAGCACCGCCCGGCCGATCCGGCGGCGGTGATGCATGCGCTGCAGACGCCGAACTACATTCTGAAAATCATCCCGCATGTCGACGGCACGCCGCGGATCTGCGAACTGGTGCGCTTCCATCTGCAGGATGTGGTGCTGAAGGAAGCCTGGACCGGCCCCGCCGCGCTCGGCCTGTTCCCCCACGCGCTTGCGGACGTGGCGCGGCTGCCGGTGCGCGAGGTGGTCTCGGCGTTGCACTTCAAGGTCGACCTCACGCTGGGATTGGGCGAGGTCGCGTACGATTATCTGGCTGAGAAGTAGCTGAACGCGTAGCTCGGATGAGCGCAGCGATATCCGGGAAACCGAGCCAATAGAACCCGGGTGTCGCTTCGCTCACCCGGGCTACGAATCGAAATGGCCGGAGCGAGCCCCGGCCATTTGAACAGTAACTTGGTGCGAGATGACTTACCGAACCAGGATATTCCTGAACTGCCAGGGGTCGCTGGTGTCGATGTCCTCGGCGAACAGGCCGGGACGGCCCTCCAGCGGGGTCCAGTCGGTGTAATAACCCTTCACCGGGCCGAGATACGGCATCTGGATTTCAAGCAGGCGGTCGTAATCCATCTCGTCGGCTTCGACGATGCCTTCGTTCGGGTTTTCCAGCGCCCACACCATGCCGCCGAGCACGGCAGAGGTCACTTGCAGGCCGGTCGCGTTCTGATAGGGCGCGAGTTTGCGGGTTTCTTCGATGGAGAGCTGCGAGCCGTACCAGTAGGCATTGTTGTCATGGCCGAATAGCAGCACGCCGAGTTCGTCGATGCCGTCGACGATTTCGTTCTCGTCGAGGATGTGGTGCTTGGCCTGCATCCGCGCTGCGCGGCCGAACAGTTCATGCAGCGACAGCACCGCATCATCGGCCGGATGATAGGCATAATGGCAGGTCGGCCGGTAGATCGCCGCGCCCGATGCGTCGCGCACGGTGAAGTAGTCGGAGATCGAGATCGACTCGTTGTGGGTGACGAGGAAGCCGTATTGCGGGCCGCGGGTCGGGCACCAGGAACGCACGCGCGTGTTGGCGCCGGGCTGCATCAGATAGATGGCGGCGCCGCAACCGGCTTCGTGGGTACGCGCATTCTCCGGCATCCATTTTTCATGCGTGCCCCAACCGAGTTCGGACGGCTGAACGCCTTCCGACAGGAAGCCTTCCACCGACCAGGTGTTGACGAAGACGTCCGGCTCTTTCGGCGTCTTCGAGCGTTGGGTGTCGCGCTCGGCGATGTGGATGCCCTTGATGCCGGCCTGTCGCATCAGGTCGGCCCATTCGGCCCTGGTCTTCGGCTTCGGCGCATTGAGTTTCAGATCGGCGGCGACGTTGATGAGCGCCTGCTTGACGAAAAAGGAGACCATGCCGGGGTTGGCGCCACAGCAGGAGACAGCCGTCGTCGAGCCGGCGGGGCGTGCCTTCTTGGCGGCCAGCGTCACTTCGCGAAGCGCATAGTTGGAGCGTGCTTCCGGCCCCTTCGACGAATCGAAGTAGAAGCCGAGCCAGGGCTCGTTGACGGTGTCGATATAGAGCGCGCCAAGTTCGTTGCAGAGCTCCATGATGTCGGTCGAGCCGGTATCGACCGAGAGATTGACGCAAAAGCCCTGGCCGCCGCCTTCGGTGAGCAGCGGGGTCAGCAATTCGCGGTAATTGTCTTTGGTCACGCCCTTCTGGATGAAGCGTACATTGTGCTTCTCGCAATGCGCCTTGCGGCCCTCGTCCTTGGGATCGATCACGGTAATGCGCGACTTGTCATAGTCGAGATGCCGCTCGATCATCGGCAGCGTGCCTTTGCCGATGGAGCCGAAGCCGACCATGACGATGGGGCCTGTGATGCGCGCATGCACGGATGAGGTCATCCAAAATCTCCAGCTGACGGGTGGCTTGAAAAGGAACCGCGGCAGGCGCGGACGCAGTGCGTTCAAAACGACAAATGGCCGATGAAATCAAGGGTTTTTCGCATTTTCTGCGAACGCTGGTGATCGGCCGATCCGTGAAAAAGCCTGCTTAAACAACCGGCAAGAGACGTGCTGTCATACCGTCGTCACACCACGTGATCCGGCTCCAGCGAGCAGGTGACGGTGGCGGTCTCGATCTGCAGCGTGGTGTGGCCGATGCCGAAACGCTTGTTCAACTCGCGGCAGGTGTCCAGCAGGAAGGCGTCGCCGGGATTGCCCGCTGGTGTCACCAGATGGGCGGTCAGCGCGGTCTCGGTGGTGCTCATCGGCCAGATGTGCAGGTCGTGGATCGAGGCCACGCCGGGCAGGCCGGCGAGATAGGCGCGCACCGCGGCGGGATCGATGCTGGAGGGAACCGCGGCGAGCGACATCGCCGTGCTCTCTCGCAACAGGCCCCAGGTGCCCCAGACGATCACCACCACGATCAGCAGGCTGGTGAGCGGGTCCAGCCACAACCATCCTGTCCACATGATCAGAAAGCCAGCGATCACCACGCCCGCGGACACCGCGGCATCCGCCGCCATGTGCAGGTAGGCGCCGCGGATGTTGATGTCGCCCTTGCTGCCCGAGGCGAACAGCCAGGCGGTGATGCCGTTGATGCCAATGCCGATGGTCGCGACGATGATCACGGTCAGGCTCGCCACCGGCTCGGGATTGAGCAGCCGCTGCACTGCTTCCAGCATGATGGCGCCACAGGCGATCAAGAGCAGCACGGCGTTGATCAGCGCGGCGAGGATCGAGGAATTGCGCAGGCCGTAGGTGAAGCGCGGCGTCGGCTGCCGCTGCGACAGCACCGCGGCGATCCAGGCGACCACCAAGCCAAGCACGTCGGAGAGATTGTGCCCGGCGTCGGCGAGCAGCGCTGTTGAATTGGACAGGAAGCCGTAGGCGGCTTCGACCACGATGAAGACGGTGTTGAGCGCAATCCCGATTGCGAAGGCGCGGCCGAAATTCGCCGGCGCATGCACATGCCCGCCAGAACCGTGAGAGTGCCCATGCGCGTGTCCGTGATCATGACCTTGCGCATGATTGTGAGAATGATCGTGCGAATGGGTATGCTGTTCGTGACTGCTCATCAGGCGAGCCTATCACGGGATCGTGCGCGCGAACCTGGAATCACTCCGGCCGCGGCAAATGTGATCAATGCGATGATATAACGTAGCAGGCTGCGCGGCGTGTCGGTTGTTTGAGCGCAGATATGGTTTGCTCAATGTAATCCGTCATCCTGAGGTGACCGCGCGAAGCGCGGCCCTCGAAGGGCGACGGCCCGTGCCGTGCATCCTTCGAGGCTCGCTATGCTCGCACCTCAGGATGACGGAGTTGATTCAACTCAAACCCATCCCGCTCTGGTTGGTCTACGCCGCGAGCGCGCCGCGCCGTCGCGGCTTTGCAACGCCTTCGGCAGCGCCGGTCGCGACGATCATGCCCGCCACGCCATCGAGCGCGCCGTCAACCAGCTCATAGCCGAGCAGGCGCTCGCGTTCGAACGGGCCCGGCAGCGATAGCTCCGACGTCTTCTCCAGCGAGAAGCCGAAGCGGGTGTAATAGGGCGCGTCGCCGAGCAGCAGCACGGCACGGTGGCCGCGGGCCGCTGCTTCAGCGAGCGCATGCGCCATCAGCGCCGCGCCAAGGCCCAGGCCGCGGCAGGCGGGATCCACCGCCAGCGGTCCGAGCATCAGCGCCGGGGCGCCCCCGGCGCTGACGTGCCACAACCGCACGGAGCCGATGACCCGTCCTTTGCGGACCGCGGAGAAGGCGAGGCCTTCCGCGGGCATGCGTCCGTCGCGCAGGCGCTGGCAGGTGCGTGCGAACCGGCCGGGGCCGAAGCATGCATCGAGCAGCGCCTCTCGCGCCGTGACGTCGGAGGTGCGTTCCGCACGGATCGCGTACGGAACGGCCTGCGAAGTCGAGGCTGGGGTCGTCTGGACAGTCGTTTTGATCGCAGTCATGGCACGTCAGTCCCCACTCCTCCGCGTGGTGGCGGCGAAGTGTTGTCATCAAATGGAAGGTGACAGGATGGGGGCCGGCAAGCCGGCCCCGCGAGGTCAGAGCTTCGAAAAGCTCAGATGTGGTAGGTCCTCAGCGGCGGAATGCCGTTGAAGGCCACCGACGAGTAGGTCGACGTATAGGCGCCGGTGCCTTCGATCAGCAGCTTGTCGCCGATCTCGAGTGTCACCGGGAGCGGATACGGCACCTTCTCGTAGAGCACGTCGGCGCTATCGCAGGTCGGGCCCGCGAGCACGCACGGCGTCATGTCCGCCCCGTCATGCGGGGTGCGGATGGCGTAGCGGATCGATTCGTCCATTGTCTCGGCGAGGCCGCCGAACTTGCCGATGTCGAGATAGACCCAGCGCACTTCGTCCTCGTCGCTCTTCTTCGAGATCAGAACGACTTCGGTCTCGATGATGCCGGCGTTGCCCACCATGCCGCGGCCCGGCTCGATGATCGTTTCCGGGATCTGGTTGCCGAAGTGCTTGCGCAGCGCACGGAAGATCGAGCGGCCGTACTGCAGCACCGGCGGTACGTCCTTGAGGTACTTGGTCGGGAATCCGCCGCCCATGTTGACCATGGAGAGGCTGATGCCGCGCTCCGCGCAGTCGCGGAACACCGTCGAGGCCATCGACAGCGCGCGGTCCCACGCCTTCACCTTGCGCTGCTGCGAGCCGACATGGAACGAGATGCCGACCGGCTCCAGGCCCAGGCGCTTGGCAAGGTCGAGCACTTCGACCGCCATCTCCGGATCGCAGCCGAACTTGCGCGACAGTGGCCACTCGGCGCCGGCGCAGTCATAGAGGATGCGGCAGAACACCTTGGCGCCCGGTGCGGCGCGCGAAATCTTCTCGACTTCGGCGGAGCAGTCGACCGCGAACAGGCGAATGCCGAGCGCGAAGGCGCGCGCGATGTCGCGCTCCTTCTTGATGGTGTTGCCATAGGAGATGCGGTCCGGCGTCGCACCGGCGGCCAGCGCCATTTCGATCTCGGCGACGGTCGCGGTGTCGAAGCAGGAGCCCATCGAGGCGAGCAGCGACAGCACCTCAGGCGACGGGTTTGCCTTGACGGCATAGAACACGCGGCTGTCCGGCAGCGCCTTGGCAAAGGTCTGGTAGTTGTCGCGCACGACTTCGAGGTCGACCACGAGGCACGGCTCGGTGTCCTGGCCCTCGCTGCGGCGGTTGCGCAGGAATTCCTGAATGCGATCGGTCATAGCACCCTCCAAACGGCCCAGCGACGGGCCGTCGAGCGGCCCAGCAACGGGCCGTCGAAAAATGTGTTCGGATACGCGCTTTGGGCCGGGTCACGCGATGGAGGCGCGACAAAGCCTGTAGCTCGAACCGAATTGTGCTGCCGTGGATTGGAGGGGGTGACCCATCCGCACACCTGGCAATGAAGGACAAGCCTCTTCGGTATTCGCGCCAGCTGGTGGAAAGCTGGCAGAGACCAAAAAAGCCCGCTCCGTCGTTGCTTTAAGTCGCGTCCCCCGTTGAGCGCGGGGTGCGCCGGTTCGCCTCCGGCTGCCGATCACGGTTGCAAGGAAGTGAGGGCCTCTTTGACGCATCTCTTTGAGAGAGACGCTGGGCTTCTCATTCCCTTGGCGGCTGTCCGGCCTCTTGTCCGGATACCTACCGACCGACACACGACCACAGGCACGTGCGAAATTGGGCAAAACGGGAAATAGGTCTTTTGACTCCGCTGCGCAACATTTTTTTTAGGCAAGTGGAAGTTTTTTCCACGATGCGTGCGATCTGTTGCCGTGAGAGCGCGCTTGAGCGCGCGTAGATGAACGGATGTTAAAGTTGTTTAACGAAGCGTCAGCGTGGCGAGCGGTTTTCAGTGGCTGATCGAGCTGTGGCGCGCGTGCGCGCGAGCCTTGTTTTCCAGTGTCAGCGCGAAAACGGCTCGATGCGCCGCGCGTTGCGGATGAAGTAGGCCATGATGATGACGCCGAGCACGAACAGCGCCGCCTGCATGACGTGCGCGCCGGTGTCGCCGAGGTCGAACAGGATCGCGAGCGCCCAGCCGCCGGCGAAGGCGGCGCCGAACACCTCGGCGCCGATCAGGATCGCGGCAGAGAGGACGGTGACGACGCTCGGCCAGTAGATCTGGCTGCGGGCGGAAGACGGGGTCGGCGAGCTCATGGGCTGAAGATCCTGTTTGCGGGCGGCAATCTCGTCGAAATCGGCCCCCTGATCAAGCGCGGAATGGCCCAAAAAAGGCCATTCGTGCGGTGGTTCAGAAATTCCCTTCAGCGCTTCCGCAAGTTCTTCAAGGGAATTTCTGAACCATAAACCGCACGAAAATCGTTGTTTTCCCGGTGTCCTTATCGAATCCGAAGTTCGCCGACAGAGCGTGCCGCTAGGCTGGGCGAACTTCGGATTCGGGACACCGGATGCTATATATGTGCTTCGTCCAATTTGGCTCCAAGAAGCACATATGCAGGTTTTTTCATGACCGAAGTCCGCGACGTTTCGACCGCCCCCGACACCGCCAACCCGCTGCTGCAGGCGTGGCAGACGCCGCTGGAGACGCCGCCGTTCGCGCAGATCAGGCCGGAACACTTCATGCCGGCGTTCGAGCAGGCCTTTGCCGACCATGCCCAGGAGATCGCGGCGATGGTCAACGACCCCTCTGCGCCGGATTTCGACAACACCGTCACCGCCTGGGAGCGCTCCGGCAAGCTGCTGAACCGGGTCGCGGCGGTGTTCTATGACCTGGTGTCGGCGAACTCGAGCCCTGAGCTTTTGGCGATCGAAAGCGAAGTGGCGCTGCGGATGGCGCGGCACTGGAATCCGGTCATGATGAACGCGGTGCTGTTCGGCCGGCTCGCCAGGCTGCATCACGACCGCGACACGCTGACGCTGACCGGCGAGCAGAAGCGGCTCTTGGAGCGGCTCTACACCCGCATGCACCGCGCCGGCGCCGGCCTGGACGAGGCGGCCAAGGCGCGCATGAGCGCCATCAACGAGAAGCTGGCGGAGCTCTCGACCACCTTCAGCCATCATCTGCTCGGCGACGAGCAGGAGTGGACGCTCGAGCTCGGTGCTGATGACCTCGACGGCCTCAGCCCGGCGTTCGTGGCCGCGGCCAAGGCCGCCGCCACCGAGCGGGGCCTTGGGGGCAAGGCGGTGGTGACGCTGTCGCGCTCATCCGTCGAGCCGTTCCTGCAGAGCTCGACCCGGCGCGACCTGCGCGAAAAAGTGTTCAAGGCCTTCACCGCGCGCGGCGACAACGGCAACGCCAACGACAACAGCGCGACCATCCGCCAGATTCTGGCGCTGCGCGAGGAGTCGGCGAAGATCCTGGGCTACGCCAATTTCGCCGCCTATCGCCTGGAGGATTCCATGGCCAAGACGCCCGAGGCGGTGCGCGGCCTGCTGGAGCGGGTGTGGGCGCCGGCGCGCGCCAAGGCGCTGGCCGACCGCGACGCGCTGCAGGAATTGATCCGGGAAGACGGCGGCAACTTCGCGCTGGAGCCCTGGGATTGGCGTTTCTATGCCGAGAAGCTGCGCCAGCGCCGCGCCAATTTCGACGATGCGGCGATCAAGCCGTATCTGGTGCTGGAGCACATGATCGAGGCGGCGTTCGATGTCGCCCACCGGCTGTTCGGGCTCTCCTTCAGCGAGCGCAAGGATGTCCCAGTCTGGCATCCGGACGTCCGGGTGTGGGAGGTCAAGGACGCCGCCGGCGCCCACAAGGCGCTGTTCTATGGCGACTACTTCGCCCGCGCCTCCAAGCGCTCCGGCGCCTGGATGACCTCGCTGCGCGACCAGCAGAAGCTCGACGGCACCGTCGCTCCGCTGGTCATCAATGTGATGAATTTCGCCAAGGGCTCGGAGGGACATCCCTCCTTGCTGTCGCCGGATGACGCCCGCACGCTGTTCCACGAGTTCGGCCACGGCCTGCACGGCATGCTGTCGGACGTGGTCTATCCGTCGCTGTCCGGCACCAGCGTGTTCACTGACTTTGTCGAGCTGCCGTCCCAGCTCTATGAGCACTGGCAGACGCGGCCCGAAGTGCTGCAGCAGTTCGCCCGCCACTACCAGACCGGCGAGCCGCTGCCCGACGACCTTCTGAAGCGTTTCCTGGCTGCGCGAAAATTCAACCAGGGTTTTGCCACCGTGGAGTTCGTCTCCTCGGCACTGATGGACATGGAGTTCCACTCGCACCCGGCTGACACTATCACCGACGTGCGGGCGTTCGAGCGGCAGGAGCTGGACAAGATCGGCATGCCGGCGGAGATCGTGATGCGGCACCGGCCCCAGCAGTTCGGCCACATCTTCTCCGGCGATCATTATGCCGCCGGCTATTACAGCTACATGTGGTCCGAGGTGATGGACGCCGATGCCTTCGGCGCCTTCGAGGAAGCAGGCGACATCTTCGATCCGGCGGTGGCCAAACGTCTGCACGACGACATCTATTCGTCGGGCGGCTCGCGCGATCCGGAGGACGCCTACATCGCCTTCCGTGGCCGAGCGCCGCAAGTCGACGCGCTGTTGCGTGGCCGAGGGTTGCTGGACACCCCGGAAGCTGCATAAAGACCCCTGAAGGGGAGCCCCGCCCGGGGCTCCTTGTTTCCTTGGCTCGGTTTTCTCGGCTCGCGGATTGAGATCATGACATTGCATTCCTCTGGACATCGCCGGGGCGTCGTCGCTGCGCCCCATTCCGCCACCGTCGAGGCGGGGCGCCATGTTCTTGCCGAGGGCGGCAATGCGCTCGAGGCCATGGTGGCGATGGCGGCGTCGATCGCCGCGGTCTATCCGCACATGAACCATATCGGCGGCGACGGCTTCTGGCTGGTGCGCGAGCCATCGGGGCGGGTGCGCGCGCTGATGGGCGCGGGGCCCGCCGGCAGCAAGGCGTCGCCGGCATTCTACAAAGAACACGGCCATGACCAGATCCCGCCGCGCGGGCCGCTGGCGGCGCTCACCGTGCCGGCCGCGATCGGTGGCTGGATGCTGGCGCTGGAAGCCGCCAAGGCGCTGGGCGGCAAGCTGCCGCTCGACGTGCTGCTGGCGCCCGCCATCCGCAGCACCCGCGACGGGTATGTCGCCACGCGCAGCCAGGTCGAACTGACCCGCAGCAAGCTGGATGAGCTGAAGGACGCGCCGGGCTTCGCCGAGACCTTCCTGGTCGACGGCAAGGTGCCCGAGGAGGGCGCGACCCTGAAGCAGGCGGCGATGGCGGCAACGCTGGAGCAACTGGCACAGGCCGGCCTCGACGACTTCTACCGCGGCGATGTCGGCCGCGAGATTGCCGCCGACCTGGAGCGGATCGGCAGTCCGGTCACCCGCGCGGATCTCGAAGCCGCCAAGGCCTGGGTGGCGGAGCCGTTGTCGACCACGATTGGTGCCGGCACGCTCTACAACGCCCCGCCGCCGACCCAGGGCCTGGCGTCGCTGATCATCCTCGGCCTGTTCGATCGGCTCCGCGTGCAGGAGGCCGAGGGCTTCGACTACATCCACGGCCTGGTCGAATCCACCAAGCGCGCCTTCCGTGTCCGTGATCGCTTTGTCACCGATCCGCGCCGGCTCACCGCCGAGCTCGATCGTTTTCTGGCGCCGGCTTTCCTCGATGCCGAGGTCAGGAAAATCGACATGAAGAAAGCAGCGCCCTGGCCGTCGACCTGGAGCGAGGGCGACACCATCTGGATGGGCGCCGCCGACGCCTCCGGTCTCGTGGTGTCCTACATCCAGTCGATCTTCTGGGAGTTCGGCTCCGGCTGCGTGCTGCCGAAAACCGGCGTCTTGATGCAGAACCGCGGCGCCAGCTTCTCGCTCGACCCGAAGGCCGCCAATCCGCTCAGCCCGGGACGGCTGCCGTTCCACACCCTCAATCCCGCGCTGGCCGTGCTCAGGGATGGCCGCATCATGGGCTACGGTACCATGGGTGGTGACGGCCAGCCGCAGACCCAGGCCATGATCTTCTCGCGCCACGTGCCGTTCCGCCAGCCGCTGGAACTGGCGCTGGACCAGCCGCGCTGGCTGCTCGGCCGCACCTGGGGATCCAGCCACACCAACTTGCGGCTGGAATCCCGTTTCGACGGCAACCTGGTCGATCGCCTGCTGTCGGCGCGGCACGATGTCGAGGTTGTGCCGGAGGCCTATTCCGACACCATGGGCCATGCCGGCGCAGTGGTGCTGCATCCCAACGGCGGCCTGGAAGGCGGCCACGATCCGCGCGCGGATGGTGGGGCGGCGGGCGTTTGACGCCGGTTTCGGCCCGATATGATCGCGTGTTTCTGATCGGGACATGTGAAAACGACGTCTCGTTTCGGCCCCACTTCCGGGTAACATCGCGCATCGCCGGAATCAGGATTCTCTCAGTTTCATGATCATCCGCATCACGCGCATTTTCGCTGCCCTCTGCGCCCTCTGCCTGACGGGCAGCGTGGCGTGGGCGCATCCCCATGTCTGGGTCACCTCCACCAGCGAGCTGATCTATGCGCCCGACGGCTCGCTCACCGGCGTGCGGCATGCCTGGACCTTCGACGACATGTTCTCGACCTATGCGGTGCAGGGCATCGAGACCAAGACCAAGGGCGTCTTCACCCGTGAGGAACTGGCGCCGCTGGCCCAGACCAATGTGGAATCCCTGAAGGAGTTCGGCTTCTTCACCTTTGCCCGCATCGGCGACGGCGGCAGCCGCAAGAAACAGAAGTTCGAGGATCCGGTCGATTATTACCTCGAGCACAAGGACGGCGCGCTGGTCCTGCATTTCACCTTGCCGCTGAAGACCCCGGTCAAGGCCAGGCAAATGGCGGTCGAAATCTATGATCCGACCTATTTCGTCGATTTCGCACTGGCCAAGGACAATCCGATCAAGCTGGTCGGGGCGCCGGCGGACTGCAAGCTGAACATCGAGCGGCCGACCGACGGCTCCGCCCAGGCGCAGACCCTCGGCGAGCAGAACTTTCTCAACGGCGACAATTCCAACTACGGCGCCATGTTCGCCAATAAGGTGACGGTGGACTGTCCATGAGCGTTGCGAACGCCAGCGGTTCGATGCCGCCGTGCTGCAAGGTCGATCTGCGTCTGCCGGCGATGTTGCTGACTGCTGTCGCTGTCGCGCTGTGGGGCGACGGGCTGATGCACGCTGTCCTTGCGCAATCGCCGTTCGGCGTCGGCCGTCCCGGCACGGCCGATCCCCAAGTCGGCGGTGTGATCGGCTGGCTGCTCGACAAGCAATCGCAATTCTACCGCCAGATGTCGGCGACCATTCGCGCCGCCAAAAGCGACGGCAGCGCGGTGTGGACGCTGCTGGGGATCTCGTTTGCCTACGGTATCTTTCACGCCGCCGGCCCCGGCCATGGCAAGGCGGTGATTTCATCGTACCTCATCGCCAATGAAGAGACTGCGCGGCGCGGCATTGTGCTGGCGTTCGCCTCGGCGCTGCTGCAGGCGCTGGTCGCCATCCTCGTGGTTGGCGTCGGCGCCTGGCTGCTCAACGCCACGGCGAAAACCATGTGCGGTGCCGAGCGGGTCATTGAGATCGCCAGCTACGCGCTGATCGCCGCATTCGGTGTGCGTCTGTGCTGGACCAAGGGCGGCGGCTTCCTTCGTGCGCTGCAGTCGCTGCGGTTTCCGCTCGGCGCGGTGGCTTCGCCGGCGCTGGCGCCGGCCATGGCCCCGGTGGCGGAGCAGGTTCACGAGGCCGTGCATCGCCATTCCGGTTCGCACGACCACCACCATGCGCACGGCCACGTGCACGATCATCATCATGATCACCACCACGATCATGCGGCCCATTCTTCGGTGCATGCTCCGGCGCACGGCGAGCCCGGCCATGTTCATGACGAACATTGCGGCCACAACCACGGCCCCACGCCCGATCAGCTCGCTGGCCCCGGCGGCTGGCAGCGCGGCCTGAGCGCGATCTTCGCGGTCGGTCTGCGTCCCTGCTCGGGAGCGATCTTGGTGCTGGTGTTTGCGCTGGCCCAGGGCATGTTCTGGGCCGGTATCGCCGCAACCCTGCTGATGGGGCTCGGCACCGCCATCACGGTGGCTGCCATCGCGATCATGGTCGTTACGGCGAAGGGCTTGGCGCGGCGGATGAGCGCGGGCCGCGACGGCGGCGGTGCCGTGATCCTGCGTGGCATCGAATTCGGTGCCGCTGGCCTGGTGCTGCTGTTCGGCGTCGGCCTGCTGCTCGGTTATGTCGCAGCCGAGCGGGTCACGTGTTTTTGAGCGCGGATTCTGAGCCTTGCGTGTGCTGTGGCGGTTCCCACCAAGCCAGTTCCTGATAGCCATTCTTGACAAGTTCTAAACGGCGCGCGATGCCATCAGCATCATGAGCGTGGTCGTTTCCATCGATGCCCATCGAACCGCCGCCGCCCCAGCGCGCGAGCGCGTCGGCGTGCTGCTGGTCAATCTCGGCACTCCCGACAGCGCCAATGCCGCCGGTGTGCGGGTCTATCTCAAGGAGTTCCTGTCCGATCCCCGCGTGATCGAAAACCAGGGGCTGTACTGGAAGCTGGTGCTGAACGGCATCATCCTGCGGATTCGTCCCCGGCGCAAAGCGCGCGACTACCAGAAGATCTGGAATACCGAGAAGAACGAATCGCCGCTGAAGACGATTACCCGCGCGCAGTCCGACAAGCTCACGGCGGCGATCGCCGACCACGATCATGTCCTGGTCGACTGGGCGATGCGTTACGGCAATCCGTCGATCCGCTCGCGCCTCGATGCGCTGATCGCGCAGGGGTGCGACCGGCTGCTGGTGGTGCCGCTCTATCCGCAGTATTCCGCCGCCACCTCCGCCACGGTCTGCGACGAAGTGTTCCGGGTGCTGGCCGACAAGCGGGCGCAGCCGACACTGCGGGTGACCCCGCCCTATTATGACGATCCCGATTACATCGAGGCGCTGGCGGTCTCGATCCAGCAGCATCTCGCGACGCAGCCGTTCCAGCCCGAGGTGATTGTGGCCTCGTTCCACGGCATGCCGCAGGCCTATGTCGACAAGGGCGATCCCTACCAGGCGCAATGTGTCGCCACCGTGAATGCATTACGCAAGCGGATGGTCCTCGGCGAGGACAAGCTGCTGCTGACCTTCCAGTCTCGCTTCGGCTTCGACGAATGGCTGCAGCCCTACACCGACAAGACCATGCAACGGCTGGCCAAGGACGGCGTACGGCGGATTGCCGTGGTGATGCCCGGCTTCTCTGCGGACTGCCTGGAGACGCTCGAGGAAATCGCGCAGGAAAACGCCGAGATCTTCAAGCATGCCGGCGGCGAGCAGTTCACCGCGATTCCCTGCCTGAACGACAGCGACGGCGGCATGGACGTGATCCGCCAGCTCGTGCTGCGCGAGCTGCAAGGCTGGATCTAGTCCTGTAGCCCGGGCGAGCGAAGCGACCCCGGGGAGCAACCGCACCATCGCTCCCGGATATCGCTCCGCTCATCCGGGCTACGGGTCATTCATGACTGCGCCAGTTTTGCCTCTCGACGGCTGGCGTCGAACCGTCCATCCTGTCTCAGCGACTAAATGATCCGGCTGTTGCAGCCGTGGATTGGTCACGCAGGGAGCCATCATGTCCGGATTCGATATTTTTGCGCTTGTCGTGGTGCTGCTGGTCATCCTCACGCTGTTTGCCGGGGTCAAGACGGTCGGGCAGGGCTATGACTGGACCATCGAGCGGTTCGGCAAATACACCCGCACGCTGCGGCCCGGCCTGAATTTCATCATCCCGTATTTCGATCGCGTCGGGCGCAAGATCAACATGATGGAGCAGGTGATCGACATTCCCGAGCAGGAGGTCATCACCAAGGACAACGCCACCGTCACCGTGGACGGCGTCGCGTTCTATCAGGTGTTCGATGCCGCCAAAGCGAGCTACGAGGTCTCCAACCTCAACCAGGCTATCGTCACTTTGACCATGACCAACATCCGTTCGGTGATGGGCTCGATGGATCTCGATCAGGTGCTGTCGCACCGTGACGAGATCAACGAGCGGCTGCTGCGGGTGGTCGACGCCGCGGTGTCGCCGTGGGGCCTGAAGGTCAACCGCATCGAGATCAAGGACATCGTGCCGCCCGCCGATCTCGTGGAAGCCATGGGCCGGCAGATGAAGGCCGAGCGCGTCAAGCGCGCCGACATCCTGCAGGCCGAAGGCCAGCGGCAGTCCGAAATCCTGCGCGCGGAAGGCGCGAAGCAATCGCAGATCCTGCAGGCCGAAGGCCGCAAGGAAGCTGCCTTCCGCGACGCCGAGGCGCGTGAACGCTCGGCGGAAGCCGAAGCCAAGGCGACCCAAATGGTCAGCAACGCCATCGCCAGCGGCGATGTCGCGGCGCTGAACTACTTCATCGCCGACAAATACATCAAGGCGTTCGGCGAGATCGCGCACTCGCCCAACCAGAAGATTGTAATGTTGCCGATCGAGGCCACCGGCATCCTGTCGTCGCTAGCAGGCATCGGCGAAATTGCCAAGGCGACATTCGGCGAAAGCGCAGCCTCGGCCGCAGCCGCCGCGCGCCGGCCGACCGTCCCGAACACCGGGCCGGGGCCCGGCTCGTCACAGGGGGGAAATTGATGGCGGATCTGTTGAGCTCACTGGGAACCTGGAATTGGCTGATCGTCGGCCTGGTTCTGGTGGGCATTGAGATGCTGGCGCCCGGGGTCTTCATGCTGTGGCTCGGGCTCGCCGCGCTGCTGGTCGGGCTGCTGTCGTTTTTCATCGGCTGGTCATGGCAGGTTCAGTTGCTGGCGTTCTCAGCGTTTGCGCTGGCCGCGGTGCCGATCTGGCGCCGCATTGGCCGAACGCACGTTGAGACCGATCAGCCGTTCCTCAACCGCCGCGCCGACGCACTGGTGGGGCGGGTGTTCACCCTGGAGCGCCCGATCGTGGATGGCTCGGGCGTGGTGCGGATCGACGACACCGTGTGGCGTGTCGCCGGCCGCGATGCGCCGGCCGGCAGCCAGGTCAAGATCGTGGCGGCCGATGGCGCCAGTCTTCGGGTGGAGCCGGCGTAAAGCGTCCTTGCGAGAATTGAGGTCCTAAACCCTCATCCTGAGGAGGCGCGAAGCGTCGTCTCGAAGGACGAGGCCGGTGACGCTGCGGCTCCGTGGCCTCATGGTTCGAGACGCGGCTAAGAGGCCGCTCCCTCACCATGAGGGGATGGTTACGCAGACTTCCCGCGCCCCGACGCCACCTTCGTAGCAGTCCTCTGACGCCGACCGCTCTTGACGCTCCACTGCTCGGCAAAGGCATTCAGCGGCGCAAATGCGCCGAGCAGCTCGCGCCCCGCGGCAGTCAGGCAATAACCTTCTGCCGGCACGCTTTCCACCAGGCCCGCAGTTTTCAGGTCGCCCAGCCGCGCCTGCAGCACCGTCGGCGAGGCGTCGTCGCAGGCCTGCCGCAGTGCGCGCGAGGTCAGCGCGTGGTCGCGCAATTCCCAGATAATCCGCAGTGTCCAGCGCCGCCCGAGCAGATCGAGCAGCGCCATGATCGGACGCCCGGACTTCGATCCGCGAACGGCCTTGGTTCCGTTCGTCTTGCGGTGCGCGCTCATCATATGCCTTCTTGCATCTTGCTACATAAAGTGTAGCGTTGCTACCGATATTGTAGCAGCGCCGGAGAAATTGCAGATGGAAAAATCGCAGGCCGCCTCACGCATCGCTCCGCTGGAGCCCCCTTATACGCCCGAGCTGGAGGCGCATTTCGATCGCATCATGCCGCCCGGTGTGCCGCCGCTGCTGCTGTTTCGCACCATCGCCACCAGCGAGCGCGCCTGGCGCAAATTCAGTGCCGGCAGCCTGCTCGATCGCGGGCCGCTGTCGCTGCGGGAACGGGAAATCGTGATCGATCGCACCTGCGCGCTGGCCGGATGCGAGTACGAATGGGGTATTCACGTCGCGATCTTTGCCGAACGCGCGCGGCTGACCGACGCGCAGGTGCGGGCGACCGTGCTGGAAGCAGCCGACGCTGCCTGCTGGTCCGACGCGGAGCAGGCCCTGATTGCCGCCGTCGACGCTCTGCATCATCATACCACCTGGAAGGAAACGGAATTCGCGGCGCTGAAGCGCCATTACAGCGATGAACAGGTTCTCGAAATCATCCAGCTCTGCGGTTTTTATCGAACGGTCTCCTGCTTCGCGAATGCGCTGGCTCTTCCGCTGGAAGCCACGGCGGCGCGTTTCCCGGTTTGAGGTTGCTAGTCTCGAGCGACGATTTCGCGCTCGTCGCGATGCACCGCCATCTCCGAGAGCAGGCGGTTGTTGCGACGGCGCATCAGGATTCTCGGACGGCGGGTCTTGATGACGTTGTGCCGGCGCCGGCGCGGGGCCGGTTCACGCACCTGCTCGGTGTCTTCGCTGATCCGCGGCAGCGCGAAAATTTCGCCCCAGGCATCGCAGGCCTGTTCGATCTCGGTGTCGTCGGTCGAGACCAGCAGCGGGATCGATAAGGACGGATCGCGATGGACGAGCACCAGCATCTGGCCGTCATCGGCTTCGCGCACCGCGATGCCGAGAAAATCATTGACGCGAACGTTGATCGCCATCCGCATGCCGCGCACCGCGCGGCGAAGCACCACGCGATCACGACTGATTTCGACTTGCCGCATGCCGCCGTCGGCGCGCGCGTCGCGCGTGTCGAACCGTAAGGGCAAGGAAAATGGGTCGAGCCGCAGCACGCGGCTCGACCCGGCGGGTGTCCCGCCAGCTCCGAATTGACGCCTCAAGATTTTATCTCCCCGTCGAGATTATGCTCCCGATCGATGCGAGGACCTTGCCACGGGTGAGGCCCGAAACCGCTTAAGAAGGCTGGTTAATCGTCTCTCATCCGGCGACATGATTGACGAAGCCTTGCCGCGGAGCCGAAATTTGTTTTATTTCCAGACTCCGGTATGCTTGAAACGCGCGTGGAATCGGCACATCTGAGTGGTTGCCGCGTTTGCGGCCGGCCGTTCCCATGCCATGCTTTGTGGGGCGGTTCCCGCCTTCAACTTGCTCCAGATTCGGGATGTGTTCGTGATCTCTTCACCAAACGCGCCATCATTGCCTGCCTCCCAAACCGCTGCATCTAAAGCTGCGTCCGATCTGCTCGATCAGTCGGCCCTGAGCGATCTCGCCCAGCGCCTGGTCGAGGCCGCGAAGCGCGCGGGCGCCGACGCCGCTGATGCCGTCGCGGTGCGCGGCATGTCGCAGGGCGTCGAGGTGCGCGACGGCCGTGTCGAGGAATCCGAGCGCTCGGAAGGCGACGATGTCGGCCTGCGGGTTTTTGTCGGTCGGCGACAGGCCGTGGTCTCCACCAACGATGTCTCCGGTGATGGCGCCGCCAAACTTGCCGAACGTGCGGTCGCCATGGCGCGGGTGGCGCCGGACGATGCCTATGTCGGGCTCGCCGATCCCGCGCTGCTGGCGCGAGATTTTCTGGCGCTCGATCTGCTCGATCCGGATATGCCCTCGACCGACGAACTGGAACGTCGCGCACTGGCGGCGGAAGCGGCCGGTGTTGCGGTCAAGGGCGTCACCAAATCCGGCGGCGCATCCGCCTCGTGCGGCATCGGCGGCATGGTGCTGGTCACCAGCACCGGGTTTCATGGCAAGTATCTGCGATCCAGCCAGGGCATCTCGATGACGGCGATTGCTGGCCAGGGCATCGGCATGGAGCGCGACTACGACTACACATCGGCGATCCACGGCTCCGATCTGCTGTCGCCCGAAAGCATCGGCACCCGCGCGGGAGAACGCACGGTGGCGCGGATCAATCCGCGCAAGGTTGCGACCTGCAAGGCGCCGGTGGTGTTCGATCCCCGCGTCTCCGGTTCGCTGGTGGGTCACGTGGTCGGCGCCGTGAACGGCGCATCGATCGCGCGCAAGACCAGCTTCCTGAAGGACAGTTTGGGCAAGCAGCTGTTCGACACGAGCATCCGCATCATCGACGATCCGCTGCGCGTGCGCGGGCTGCGGTCGCAATCGTTCGATGCCGAAGGCGTCGCGGTCAAGAAGCTCGCGATCATCGATCAGGGCGTGCTGACGTCGTGGGTCTTGGATTGCGCGACCGCGCGCGAACTCGGCCTTGTCACCACCGGCCATGCCCAGCGCGGCGTGTCGTCATCACCGTCACCCGGTTCATACAACCTGCATATGGAGCCGGGATCGCTGTCGCCGAAGGAATTGATCTTGGACATCAAGCAGGGCTTTTATGTCACCGACCTGATCGGCTCGGGAGTCAATGGCGTCACCGGCGATTACAGCCGCGGCGCGGCCGGCTTCTGGATCGAGAACGGCGAGCTCACTTACGCGGTCAGCGAGGTCACGATTGCCGGTCATCTGTTCGAGATCTTCAAGTCCCTGACGCCGGCGAACGATCTTGAGTTCCGTTACGGCGTCAACGCGCCGACGGTGCGCATCGAAGGGCTGACGATTGCCGGACGCTGAGACTGTTTCCGATCACGCTGTTGCCGATGGCGTTTTTGCCCGCGACGCGGTCCTGCTGACCGGCGTTGTCCGTGAAGCCGGTGCCCTGGCGCTCAGCCTGTTTCGCACCGAACTGCGCAACTGGATCAAGGGCAAGTCGTCCCCGGTGTCAGAAGCCGATATCGCCGTCAACGATCTGCTCGAGCGTCGCCTGCGCGACGCGACGCCGGACTACGGCTGGCTCTCGGAGGAGAGCGTCGACGATCCGGCGCGCCTCGGCAAGCGACGGGTGTGGATCGTCGATCCGATCGACGGCACCCGCTCGTATCTGGCGGGCCTGGAGGACTGGTGTGTCAGCGTGGGGCTGGTCGAGGATGGGATACCGGTGCTCGGCGCGGTGTTCGTGCCGACCTCTGATGAGTTCTTTTTTGCAACCCGCGGGGCAGGTGCCACCCGCAACGGCAGCATCATTCACACCGCTCCGGGCGCAAAACTTGATCCCGCGCGCATTGTCGGGCCAAAGCCGCTGGTCGAACGCCTGGGCGATGCCCTAGAACCGGGCAAGATTCACCCTCGGATCGGGTCGCTTGCGCTGAAAATCTGCCGTGCGGCCGAGGGACGGCTTGACGTCGCATTTGCCGGCGGTCATAGCCGGGATTGGGACCTTGCGGCGGCCGATTTAATCGTGCACGAAGCCGGCGGGCTCATGACCGCGCTGACCGGCGATGTCATTGTCTACAACCGCCCTGAGGTGAAGCACGAGACCCTGGTGGCGGCGGGGCAAGCGCGCCACGCCCGCGTTGTCGAGCACTTCAGGCAACATCCACTGTTCTAGAAACGTTCTTGGCTTTACAGTCGTCCGGCCGGAAACCGTCTTTCCAGGAAAACGATTCATGTCCGATACCCCGCAGCAACTGCTTCACCTCGTCATCGGGGGCGAGCTGATCGATCTCGAACACATCACTTTCAAGGATCTGGACAAGGTCGAGATCGTCGGCGTGTATCCGAACTACGCATCGGCCTATGCGGCCTGGAAATCGAAGGCCCAGCAGACGGTCGATAACGCCCATATGCGCTATTTCATCGTGCACCTGCATCGCCTGCTCGATCCCGGGACCGACGCCAAAGCGGCTCATTGAGCCGAATTCACTGCATATTTCATGTTTCGAAACATAACGCGCTCCAGCTGGTTCCAGCACGCCGCCGGATTTGTCGCGGCGCAAATTCTGCGCGTCGTCTGGTTGACCAATCGCATCAGCTACGATCCGCCCGATCTGTATCAGCAGATCGAGCCCAGGATGCCGGTGATCATTGCATTCTGGCACGGTCAGCATTTCCTGATGCCGTTCGGCACGCGCAGGCATCATCGCTTCAAGGTGCTGATCTCCCGTCATCGTGACGGCGAAATCAATGCCATTGTCGTCGAACAGTTCGGGATCGGCACCGTGCGCGGATCGGGCGACCATGGATCGTCGTTTCACCGCAAAGGCGGCGTTCCGGCTTTCAAGGCGATCCTGCGCCATCTGCAGAGCGGTGGCAGCATGGCCATGACCGCCGACGTTCCCAAAGTGTCCCGCGTTGCGGGTCTTGGGATTATTATGCTTGCGCGGGAGTCCGGCCGGCCCATTATACCGGCCGCGATCGCCACCAGCCGGTTCAAGCGGCTGAACAATTGGGATCGCTCGGTGATTCATCTGCCGTTCGGTCGTGGTGTCGTCGCTATCGGCCAAGCGGTAACGGTGCCGGCCGATGCCGACGATGCCGCCATGGAGACGCTTCGCGTGCAGCTCGAAGCCAGCCTGAACGAAGTCAACCGTCGCGCCTACGCGATCGTCGGATGTCCGGACGAGGGCCTGCATGTCGCGTGATGTGCCCCTGACATTGCGGGCCTACCGCAAGCTGTCGGCCATGGCGATGCCGGTTTCGGGCTTGCTGCTGAGCCGCCGGCTGAAGCAGGGCAAGGAAGAAGCGGCCCGTGTCGGCGAGCGGCGCGGCTTTGCCGGCGTCGATCGTCCCAACGGACCGCTGATCTGGATCCATGGCGCGAGCGTCGGCGAGGTGCTGGCGGCGGCCGAGCTGATCGAGCGGCTGCGTGCGCTCAACGTCCGCATCCTGCTGACATCCGGCACCGTGACCTCGGCGGCGATCGTCGCCAAACGTTTCCCAGCCGATGTGATCCATCAATACGTGCCGTTCGATGCACCGCGTTATGTGGCCCGTTTCCTCGATCACTGGCAGCCGTCGCTGGCGCTGTTTATCGAATCCGATCTCTGGCCGAATCTCATCATGGCGAGCGCGGCGCGCCGCGTTCCGATGGTGCTGATCAACGGCCGGATGTCGCATCGCTCGTTCCCGCGCTGGCAGCGCGCCTACGCCACCATCTCCGCGCTGCTCGGCCGGTTCGATCTTTGTCTTGCGCAATCGGAGACCGATGCGGAGCGGTTCGCGGCGCTGGGCGGCCGTGATGTGGTCGCGACCGGAAATCTGAAGCTCGATGTGCAGGCGCCGCCGGCGGATCACGCCAAGCTCGAGCGGCTGCAGGCGGTCACGCGCGACCGCACGGTGATTGTCGCCGCCTCCACCCATGCAGGGGAGGAAGAGATCCTCGCCAACGTGCACCAGCGGCTGTCTCGCGAATTCCCGAAACTGCTTACGGTCATCGTGCCGCGCCACCCGGCGCGCGGTCCGGCGATCGCGCAGATGGCTTATTCCGCTGGCCTGCACGTGTCGGTGCGCTCGCAGGAGCAATTGCCGGCGGCCGATACCGATATCTATGTCGCCGATACGCTCGGCGAACTCGGCCTGTTCTATCGTCTGGCGCCGATCGTGTTCATGGGCGGCTCGCTGGTCGCGCACGGTGGGCAGAACCCGATCGAGGCCATCAAGCTCGGCGCAGCGGTGCTGCACGGACCGCATGTGTTCAATTTCACCGATGTGTACGGTGCGCTCGACGATGCCCGTGGTGCGGGGCAGATCGAGACGGCCGAAGGGCTGGCGACCCAGATCGGGCTTTGGCTGACCGATCAGGTGGCGCGGCAGCGCGCGGTCGAAGCCGGCCACGGCGTGGTCGACCGGCTCGGCGGCGCGCTGGATCGCACGCTGAGTGCGCTCGAACCCTATCTGATGCAGCTGCGGATCGAGCGCGGGGCGCATCATGCGTGAGCCGGCCTTCTGGCAGGCGCGCTCATCCTGGCAATCACTGTTGTTGTCGCCGCTTGGCGGGCTCTACGGCGCCATTACCGCGCGGCGGATGACGAGGGCAGGGCAACGAGTCGGCGTACCGGTCTTTTGTGTCGGCAACTACCATGTCGGTGGCGCCGGCAAGACCCCGACGGTGCTGGCGCTGGGGGCTCTGCTGACGGAGCTTGGCGAGCGGCCCTGGGTGGTGAGCCGCGGCTATGGCGGACGGCTTGCGGGGCCCGTCGCGGTCGACCCGGCGCAGCATACAGCCGCCGATGTTGGCGACGAGCCGCTGATGCTGGCCGCCTCTTTGCCGGTCATCGTGGCGCGCGATCGTGTCGCGGGTGCGCAATTGGCCCGCACGCAGGGCGCCAGCGTGATCGTGCTCGACGACGGATTTCAAAACCCGGCGCTGGCCAAGGATGTCGCTTTGATCGTTATCGATGCCGGTCGCGGGCTTGGCAATGGTTGTGTGTTTCCCGCCGGTCCCCTGCGCGCGCCGCTGGCGCCGCAGCTTGCGCGCACCGATGCGCTGATCGTGGTTGGTGAGGGCCATGCCGCTGAGACGGTCGCAAGTGCGGTCGCCGCGCGCAACAAGCCGGTGCTCTCGGTGCGATTGAAGCCGGATCCGGCGTCCGTATCGGCGCTGGTCGGCAAGCGCGTGCTCGCCTTTGCCGGCATCGGCGATCCCCGCCGTTTTTTCGCGACCTTGCGCGCCAGCGGCGTCGATGTCGCGAACCAGAGAGCGTTTGCGGACCATCATCCGTTTTCGCCCTCCGAAATCCAGGCGCTTGAACAGCAGGCGGCGCGGGAGGGGCTCACGCTGGTGACGACGGAAAAGGACTTTGTTCGTTTGTGCAGTGATTCGCGTTTAGCGGTCTATGCGAGTGGAATCATGCCGTTCAAGGTCAGCCTCGACCTCGGTGATGGCGTTGCGCTGCGAACCATTGTTGCCGATGTCTTGAAGAGACGACGCGTGGCTGCGTCCTAATCCTATTGCGTCATATACAAACTTAATCTCTCATCCTGAGGAGGCGCGAAGCGCCGTCTCGAAGGACGAGGCCACAGGTGCCGCAATTCGGGCCTCATGGTTCTCCGAGCGATGGGTAGCATCGTCTCGAGACACGCGTGCCGCGCTCCTCACCATGAGGAGATATGGCGCAGCAGTCCTCAACCGGATTTCAATTCGCCGGGATAGTGCCGCTCCAGCACCGCCGCGGGCGTTGCATAGGGCTCCTGGCGGTCGACGCTCCAGTACTTCAGCTCGTCCAGCGCGATGTGGATGCCCGTGATCGCGCACACCACGTAGCTTCCCGGTGAGATCACGCGGAAATCTCCGTCGAGATACTGCACTTTGGCTTCGCCTTGGCCGGAGGAGCTGAACTTGTTGAGCACGCGGGTTCCCCTGCTGGTTCCCTGGATGGATGTGAAAGGTCGGATTGAGTGGTCTAGTCTAGCATAAATGTGCACGGCTCAACGGCTTTTCCAGACGGCGGAAGCCGCGAACGGGGCGGTTAGAACAGGTCGCCCTGATTGTCGACCTTGGCCGCCCGCTTGGCCGGCGCGGGTTTCGGGGGCGCCTGCGAGGCAGGAGCGGGCGATGCGACGGGCTGAGCCGCGCTGCCATCGGCGACAGCACCCACCCGGCCGTCGGCGAACTCGATGCTGAGGCGGGTGCCCTCGGTCACGTGAGCCGCCGCATGCAGCGGCGCGCCGCCGGCGTCACGCACCAGTGCGAAGCCGCGCGCCAGCACGCTGCGGTAGGACAGCGCGGTGAGCAACTGCCCGGCATGGGCGATCCGCGCATCATGGCGCTGGATCAGCGTGCGCAGCGCCCGCGCCGCGCGTTCGGTGAGGCGCTGTGCGCGCTCGCGGTCGCGGGCGATCACATTGCGTTGCGCCTGGACGTTGGCGAGCCGCGAGGCTTTCAGCCGCACTTCGAGGCCGGCGAAGCGGTCGCGGCGTCGCCGCACCAGCGACTGTGCGCCCAGCGCCAGGCGGTCGCCGGTCACGGTCAGGCGATGGGCGGCGTGATCCACTTGCGCGCGGAGCACGCGCAATGTCAGCCGTGTACTGGTCTGCGCGAAGTGGCGGAAATGCGCGTGGGTGTTGCCCCTCAGTGCGCGCGGCAGCGCCGCCGTGGCGCCGTCGAAGCGCTGGCGCGGGATCGCGAGCAGTTCAGTCGCGCTCGGCAGCGCGCGCACCGCGCTGCGCAGGTCGCTGCGGCGATGCTCCTGGCTGCGATGCCAGCAGGCAAAACTGCGTTGCCCCAGGTCGGCCACCTCGACCGCGAGTTCGGCGCGCACCGGCACGGCCATCTCAGCCGCCGCAGTCGGCGTCGGCGCGCGGCGATCGGCGGCGAAATCGATCAGCGTCACGTCGGTCTCGTGGCCCACGGCAGAGATCAGCGGGATGGTGCTCTCCGCCGCCGCGCGTACCACGATTTCTTCGTTGAACGACCACAGGTCCTCCAGCGAGCCGCCGCCGCGCGCGACAATCAGCAGGTCGGGGCGCGGGAGCCGGCCGCGCTCCGGGAAGGCATTGAAGCCGCGGATGGCGGCCGCGATCTGCTCGGCGGATCCCTCACCCTGCACGCGCACCGGCCACACCAGCACCCGGCGCGGAAAGCGATCTTCCAGCCGGTGCAGGATGTCGCGGATCACCGCGCCGGTCGGCGAGGTGACGACACCGATCACCTCCGGCAGCCAGGGCAGTGGTTTCTTGCGGTCCGCGTCGAACAGCCCCTCGGCGGTGAGTTTGCGCTTGCGCTCCTCCATCAGCGCCATCAGGGCGCCGACGCCGGCGGGCTCCAGCGCCTCGATCACGATCTGGTACTTGGAGGAGCCGGGGTAGGTGGTCAGTTTGCCGGTGGCGATGACCTCGAGGCCCTCCTGCGGCCGAAACCGCATCCGACCGTGCACACCCTTCCAGATCACCGCCTCGATTTTGGCGGTTTGGTCCTTCAGCGCGAAATAGCAATGCCCGGACGAATGGGCGCCGCGAAAGCCGGAGATCTCGCCGCGAACGCGGACATGGCCATAGGCGTCCTCCACGGTGCGTTTCAGGGCGGAGGAGAGCTCCGAGACGGTGAATTCCGGCGAATTGGGCAGGGGGGACGGGGCTGTTTCAGACATTCGAATCGCGTTCCAAGGGTGCCGCAAACCTAAGCTCTCCCCGCGCCCGGCGCCAATCGGGTCAAACTGTGGCCTTTACTCTGTTACGCAGAGTACTCTATAATGCCCATATAAGCGGAGGAGCCGTGATGAGAGCCGCGCTGCGTGGACTGCTGGGGGCATGTCGTTGGGTCTTGGCTGCTGCGGGTTTGGCGGCCCTGCTGCTCGGTGGACTGATCGCCTGGCCGATCAGCCCGCCGCCTGAACTGGCGTCGATCTCGGAGTCCCGCAAAACGGTCGATTTCAGCACCCTGCCGGCCGCGGAGCGTTTCCAGGCGCGCGATGGCACGGAGCTGACCTATCGCTACTACGTCCCCGCCGCATCAACGCCGGCCACGAATCGCATCGCGATCGTCATCCATGGGTCAAGCGGCTCCAGCCGGGGGACCATCCACGCGCTCTCCCAGGGGTTGGTGGCACGGGGTGTGGAAACCTATGCGGTGGATATCCGAGGTCATGGCGCGTCGGGAACCCGTGGCGACATCGCTTATCTCGGGCAGCTCGAGGACGACCTCGCCGATCTCGTCGGTGAAATTCGTAAAACGCGCCCATCCGCACCGCTGACATTGATCGGTCATTCGTCCGGTGGCGGTTTTGCGCTCCGTGTCGCCGGTTCGCCGATCCAGGCCTTGTTCGCGCGTACGGTGCTACTGGCGCCTTATCTCGGCTACGACGCGCCGACCACCCGTCCCAATTCCGGCGGCTGGGCCAGCGCCGACATCCCGCGTTTTATCGCGTTGTCGGTGCTGCGCGGTCTCGGCTTTCCATGGGCTGAATCCCTGCCGACCATTGCGTTCGCGGTGCCGCCCAATTCAGGCAAGACGCTGACGCAAACCTACTCATACCGCCTGATGCGCAACTTTGCGGTCTCACGGGATTTCCGGCACGATTTCGCGGGCGCCACCAGGCCCGTCGCGATCTTCTCCGGTGCCGCCGACGAACTGATGTTCCCGGACAAATACCAGGCCGCGGTCGGCGACCGCGCCATCGTCACCCTCATTGAACGGCGTCAATCACATGGGCATCGTCAGCGATCCCGCCGCCATCGCGCGCATTGCCGAGGACGTTGCCAGAACCGATGTGAGGTCATGATGGCCATCGATCCACGTGACGCCGCGGCAACGCTGGTAGAGATCGACGACATCTCGCGCCGCGTCAGGCAATCGCTGTTCTACCAGCGCGCCAGTCTCATTCTCGTGCTCTGGGGCGTGCTGATCTTCGTCGGTTACGTCCTCAACCAGCTTCGTCCAGTCAGCCCAATGTATGTCTGGAACACGATTAACGTGCTTGGGATTGGAGGCTCGTTCGTCATCGCTGTCATGCAGCGCGGCAAACCGCATGTTCGCAAGTTCGAGGCGCGGCTGTTTCTGGCTTTCCTGTTGTTCTTTGCTTTCGGCGTGCTCTGGTCGAGCGGGCTCGCACATTTCAGCGGGCGTCAGCTCGGCGCATTCTGGGCGACCTATGTCATGCTGGCCTACACACTGGTCGGATTGTGGGTCGGGCTTGCCTTTGTCGCGATCGGCATCAGCATTACGGTTCTGACCCTGATCGGGTATTTCTTTGCAGGGCCCTGGTTCGATCTCTGGATGGCCTTGGTCAACGGCGGCGGTCTGATTCTGGGCGGCCTTTGGATGCGCCGTGACTGATCTCGACGATATCATTCACCAGCCACTGCGGTTGCGCATCATGGCGGCCCTGCACGCGCTGCCAGCCGGCGAGGGGCTGGAATTTGCCCGCCTGAAGAAACTGACCGGGGCCACCGACGGCAATCTCGGGGCGCACATCGAGACCCTGGCGAAGGCCGCCTATGTCACAGTGGACAAGTCGTTTGTGGGGAAAAAGCCGCAGACCAAAGTGATCGCGACGGCTGCCGGCCGGGGCGCGTTCGCCCGCCATGTGGCGCTGCTGCGCCAGATCATCGAAACCGGCGGAAACGGCTGATAACAGCCCCTTGTCTCAGTCGTCCTGACCCGTTAACCGGACGGATCAGGAGATCGCCATGAACATCCTTCTTCTCGGTTCCGGTGGGCGCGAACATGCGCTGGCCTGGAAAATCGCCGGCTCGCCGCTGCTGACCAAACTATGGTGCGCCCCGGGCAATGCCGGGATCGCGCAAGAGGCCGAATGCATCGCGCTCGATGTGACGAACCATGCGGCCGTGATCGACTTCTGCCGCGCCAACAAGGTCGATTTGGTGATGGTCGGACCCGAAGCGCCGCTGGCGGCGGGCATTGTTGACGATCTCACAGCGGTCGGCATCAAGGCATTCGGCCCAAGCAAGGCGGCATCGCAGCTCGAGAGTTCGAAGGGCTTCACCAAGGACCTGTGCACCGAGTTCGGTATCCCGACCGGCGCGTACGGTCGCTTTACGAATGCCGCCGATGCGCTGGCGTTCGTTCGTGCGCAGGGGGCGCCGATCGTGGTCAAGGCCGATGGACTTGCCGCCGGCAAAGGCGTCGTCGTGGCCACGACCTTGCGCGAGGCGGAAGACGCCGTTGCCATGATGTTCGACGGTGCGTTCGGGTCGGCCGGTGCCGAGGTGGTCATCGAGGAGTTTCTGCCCGGCCGCGAAGTCAGCTTCTTCGCGTTTTCGGACGGCGAGACCGCGATTGCACTCGCCTCCGCGCAGGATCACAAGCGCGTCTTCGATCGCGATGAAGGTCCGAACACGGGCGGCATGGGCGCCTATTCGCCGACGCCGTTCGTGACGCCGGAGGTCCATGCGGAGATCATGGAGCGGATCATTCTGCCCACAGTCGCTGGCATGAAGGCGCGCGGCACGCCTTATCGCGGCGTGCTCTATGCCGGCGTTATGCTGACGCCGCAGGGCCCCAAACTGTTCGAATACAATGTCCGTTTCGGCGACCCCGAATGCCAGGTGCTGATGCTGCGCATGATGTCGGATCTGGTTCCGGCACTGCTTGCCGTCTGCGACGGCCAGCTCAAGCATTTCGACCTGCGCTGGTATCCCGACGCGGCGCTCACGGTGGTGATGGCCGCCAAGGGCTATCCCGGCGACTATGCCAAGGGAACGGGGATCGCCGGCCTGGATGCGGCCTCGAGCATCGAGGGTGTCGAGATTTTCCATGCTGGTACCAGCGCCGATGGCGATCAAATTCTGGCCAATGGCGGCCGGGTGCTCAATGTCACGGCGATGGGCCGGACCGTGCGCGAGGCGCAGCAGCGCGCCTATCAGGCTGTCGACCGGATCGACTGGCCGGAGGGCTTCTGCCGCCGCGATATCGGCTGGCAGGCGGTGGCGCGGGAAACGGGCGCGTAAGCAACGCTCGTGCGGAGGTGACGATCGCGTATGCGATCGCGCGTGTTGCCAGCCGCGGCAGCCGGTGCTTGAACCATCGATGTCGCGCTGCGCAGGTCTGGCGGCGGCGCCTGATCATGTGAGAGCAACGTCATGTCCGATCTTGCCGATCTGTTTCCCGGTTATGCTTCCGAGTGGATCTCGACCAGCCGCGGCCGCATTTTCGCGCGCGTCGGCGGCAGCGGCCCGCCGCTGATGCTGCTGCATGGTTATCCGCAGACCCATGTGATGTGGCACAAGGTGGCGCCGCAGCTCGCCACCAAATTCAAGCTGATCATTCCCGATCTGCCCGGCTATGGCTGGTCCGATGTGCCGAAGACCGATGCCGACCATACGCCGTTCACCAAGCGCGCCATGGCGCAGGCGATGATCGAGGTGATGGACAAGCTGGGACATGCGCAGTTCATGCTGGCCGGCCACGACCGCGGCGGGCGTGTCACCTATCGGCTCGCGCTGGATCATCCGGGCCGGCTGTCGAAGCTCGCCACCCTCGATATCCTGCCGACCTATGACTACTGGGCGCGGATGGATCGTGCGTTCGGGCTGCGCGCCTATCACTGGCTGTTCCTGGCGCAGCCGGCTCCCATGCCGGAGAACCTGATCCAGTCGAATCCGGACGAGTATTTCGGCCACACTTTCCGCTCCTGGGCGAAGAAGGACAAGCCGAACCCGTTCGATCCGCGTGCGGTCGCGCACTATCTCACCGCGCTACGCGATCCCCTGCGGATTCACGCGGCCTGCGAGGACTATCGCGCCGGCGCCTATGCCGATCTCGATCACGACAAGGCCGATCGCGACGCCGGCAAGAAGATCACCGCGCCGCTGTTGGCGCTGTGGGGCGAGACTGGTTTCGCCTCTGCGGGCGGCTCGCCGCTCGACGGCTGGCGCGCGTGGGCGACCAACGTGTCGGGTGGCCCGATCGAGTCCGGACACTTCCTGCCCGAGGAAAATCCGGATGCGACCGGAGCCGCGCTGCTGAAGTTCTTTTCGGAGTAGACGATGTCCCTGCGTGAAGCGGTCCGAGACGACGTTCCCCGCCTGCTGCAACTGCTGGCCGAGGATCAGATCAGCGATCAGCGCGACGATCCCAATGGCGACCTGACGCCGTATCTGGCGGCATTCGATGCGATCGACGCTGACCCCAACAATACGACCTATGTCTGGGAGCAGGACGGCGAGATCGTCGGCTGCTTCCAGCTGACCTTCCTGCCGGGGCTGCTGCAGCGCGGCGGCTGGCGGGCGCAGGTCGAAAGCGTGCGGACCGATCGCCGGTTTCGCGGCCGCAAGATCGGCGAACAGATGATGGCGGAAGCGGTCAAGATGTCGCGCGCCAGGGGATGCTGGCAGGTGCAGCTGACCACCAACAAGGACCGCCGCGACGCCCACCGCTTCTACCGCCGCCTCGGCTTCGTCGCCTCGCACGAGGGCATGAAGCTGAAGCTGTGATGATGAATCGTAGGATGGGTTGAGCGCAGCGAAACCCATCGTCCCACGCCAATTGATCCATGATGGGTTTCGCCTTTGGCTCAACCCATCCTACAGATCATCATCGCCGAGCCTTGAAAAATTCGCGCAGTAGCGCCGCCGCTTCGATCTCCCCCACGGCCGAATACACCTCCGGCGCGTGATGGCAGGTCGGCGAGGCGAAAAAGCGCACACCGGAGTCGATCGCGCCGCCCTTTGGATCGGCGGCGCCATAATACAGCCGCCGGATCCGGGCGAATGAGATCGCGCCGGCGCACATGGTGCACGGCTCCAGCGTGACATAGAGATCGCAGTCGATCAGGCGCTCGCTGCCGAGCAGGGCTGCGGCCTGCCGGATCGCCAGAACTTCGGCGTGGGCGGAGGGGTCGCGGTCGGTCAGCGTGCGGTTTCCGGCGCTCGCAATGACCTCGCCATCGCGCACGATCACGCAACCTATCGGGACTTCACCCGCATTTCCGGCGATTTGGGCCTGTTTGAGGGCCAAATCCATGAAAGAATGTGCAGTCATAGCTCGTCTCGCAGCAATAACTCTGTTAGAGCATGATCCGGAGAAGTAGACACCGGTTTCAGCATCCTCCAGCGACGCGGACCTTGGTTCGCCCCAAGAAGATGCTTTACTTCAAAGACTTACCATAAAGACTTGCGCGTATTCCCTGCGCAAAACCGGTATCCACTTTTGCGGAATACGCGCTAAAGATCATCCTCAGAACGACAATCGCGAGAGTCTGATTCAACTGCGTTGAGTCAATCTTCAGCGAGCGCCATCATTTACAGCGAGAGACGTCATGCCCCGCGACAAAGATAAAAACAACGCCACGCCGCGCGGCACCCGCGGCGCTGGCCGCCATGCCGGAAAGAGTTTCGGCAAGGGGCGCGATGGCGGTGGTTCGCGCGACGAGCGTCCGGCCCGCAGCGGCGGCAAGTCGTTCGGCGCCAAGAAGTCATTTGGCGAAAAAAAGTCTTTCGGAGACAAGAAATCGTTCGGCGACAAGCCATTCGGAGACCGCAAGCCCGGTGTGAAGCGTCCTTACTCGCCCCGGCCTGCCGCTGATCGCCCGCGCTCGGATCGGCCGTTTGCGGCCAAGGGGGCTGGCGGCGGCGCCCGTTTCCGCGATGATGGCGATCGTCCGAAACCCCGCTTCAACCGCGATGAGCGTCCAGAGCGCAGCCGTGACGACCGTCCGGACCGTGGGCCGCGCAAGGAGTTTGCGCCGCGCCCGGACCGTGGGCCGCGCAAGGAATTTACCCCGCGCCCGGATCGCGGCGGCGAGGATCGGCCGCGTTTCAAGCCGCGGGAGGATCGTGGTGGTGAGCGCCCGTTCACGCCGCGCAATCGCGACGATCGGGCTCCACGTGGTGATCGCAGCGAAACGCGTCCCGCCGGCCGGTTTGCGGAGAAGAAATTCGGTGACAAGCGTCCTGATGGCGAGAAGCGGCCGTTCGGTGCAAAGCCGGGCGCCAGAGGTGAAGGATTCCGCAAGGACGGGGACAAGCCATTCTCGCGGGGACCGCGCAAGGATTTTGCTGGCGGCGATCGCAGCGGTGATAAGCCGTGGCAGCGCCGCGAGGCGCCCGCGCGCGATGGCCAGCGTTTCGACAAGCCGCGCGGTGACCGCCCGCGCCGCGACGGCGACGAACGTCCGCGCTTTTCCCGTTCGCGCGATGATCGCCCGGAGCGTGCGGCTGACGATCGCGGCGCGCGCAAGTTCAGCCGGCCGCGTGACGACGATCGTGGCGCGGGCGATCGCCCCCGCTTTGAGCGTCCGCGTGGCGAGCGCAATGCCTGGCAGGAGCATCCGCGCAGCGAAGGGCGCGACGAGCGGCCGCGCGGCGAGCCGGATGAGTCGAAGATCTTCGCCAAGCGTCCGGCGTTCGGCGGCCGCGGCGCATATCGGGAGCGCAGGCAGGAAACCGATCGGCGCAGCAAGCGTCCGGCCGAGGCCGCGCCCGCGCCGAAAAAGCCCGGCGAACGGATCGCCAAGCGGCTGGCGCGCGCGGGGTTGTGCTCGCGGCGCGACGCCGAAGAGTGGATCATGCAGGGGCGCGTGGCCATCAACGGGCGGGTCCTGACCTCGCCAGCGCTCGACGTCACCGAGCGCGACGTCATCACCGTGGACGGCCAGCCGTTGCCGGAGCGCGAGCGCACGCGGCTGTTTCTTTATCACAAGCCGCGCGGCCTGATGACCACCCATGACGATCCCGAGGGACGTCCCACGGTGTTCGACAATCTGCCGGGGCATCTGCCGCGGCTGATCAGCATCGGCCGGCTCGATTTCAACACCGAAGGCCTGCTGCTGCTGACCAATGACGGCGGCCTGGCGCGTGCGCTGGAATTGCCCGATACCGGCTGGCTGCGGCGTTATCGCGTCCGTGCACACGGCACCGTGACCCAGGGCCAGCTCGACGAGTTGCGCAAGGGCGTCGAGGTCGACGGCGTGAAATACGGTTCGATCGATGCCCAGCTCGAGCACGACCAGGGCGCCAACGTCTGGATCGTGTTTGCGATCCGCGAAGGCAAGAACCGTGAAGTGCGCAACGTCCTGGCGCATCTGGGGCTGGAGGTGAACCGGCTGATCCGCGTGTCGTACGGTCCGTTTCAGCTGGCCGAGCTCGGCGAAGGCGAAGTCGACGAGATCAAGACCAGGGTGCTGCGTGAGCAGCTCGGCGAAAAGATCGTCGCCCTCTCCGGTGCGGACTTCGGATCGCCGTCAAAGCCGGATCAGATCGAGGGCCGCGAACCGCTGAACGAAAGGCCGGTGAAGCGACCCACCAGGGCTGCCTCGGTAGCCGATCGCAAGGGCCGTCGCGTGCTGGTCGAGCGCTCCGGCGAGCGCGAAGGTGGCGCGGAGAAACCCTATAGCCGCCCCAAGCGCGGCTATCACGGCAAACGCGATATCAAGCCGCGAGAAGATTAAAAGCATGATCCGGAAAAGTGGGAACCGGTTTTCCCTCGCGCAAACGCAGAGCGTTTGCGCGGAGATCATGCTCAATAAAAAACTCAGAGCACGATCGTGCTCCGGCACAAGCGTGCTCTGATGCGGGTGGTCGGCGGGCGGCTGCGCGGCCGCAACATTGCGTCGCCGGTCTCGCGCGACATCCGTCCCACGGCGGATCGTCTGCGCGAGTCGCTGTTCAATATCCTGATGCATGCCTACGGCGACCCCGTCACGGACGCACGCGTCCTCGACCTGTTCGCCGGCACCGGCGCGCTCGGCATCGAGGCGATTTCACGCGGTGCCGGTTTTGTCCTGTTCGTGGACAACGGCGCGGAGGCGCGCGCGCTGCTGCGGCAGAATATCGAGGCGCTGGGCCTCGGCGGTGTCAGCAAGGTGTACCGCCGCGACGCCACCACCCCGGGGCCGGCGCACCCAATGGAGCCGTTCGCGCTGGCATTCCTCGATCCGCCCTACGGCCAGGGTCTGGCCGACAAGGCCGTGGCCGCGCTGCGCGACGGCGGCTGGCTTGTCCCGGGCGCGCTGGTGATCGTGGAAGAGGCGAAAGCCGCCGCGTTTGTTGTGCCTGATGGTTTCGAGGAACTGGAGCGGCGCGCCTATGACGACACCGAGTTCGTCATCATGCGCGCGGTCTCTCAAACGGAAATGTAGCCCGGATGAGCGGAGCGATATCCGGGGCTCCCGCCCCCGCATGTCGCTGCGCTCATGCGGGCTACGAGACAGTTCGTCTTTATCTCCCGACCCCGCTTTCGCCGGCCTTCACCACATAACGCTGCACATCTTCATCGAGCAGCAGCCGCTGCGCCTTCAGCGCGGTCGCCGCATTGGTGACCGCCTTGGCATAGTTGATGTTGCTGCCGTAGCGCTCTTCCAGCGAGAGCCTGGGATCGCCCGATGTGAGCCGCTCCGCTTTGGTTTTGGCGAACGGGATGATCTGGCCGTAGTGATCGCAGCCGTCGCCGGAGGCGCGCGTACCCCAGCCGTTATAGGTCGCGACGGGGACCGCGATGTCGGGCAGGCGAATGCCGGCGATGCCGTTGCCATCGTCGTCGACCTTCGGCACCAGCGCCGGATAGGGCGTGCCCACCAGCCGCGGCGGCAGCGTCGACAGCAGGCCCTTGTCGAATTCCGGCCCGAAGTCCCAGAGATCGCCGGTGTGCATGCGGCCGTTATAGGTAACGCCGGGTATAGCCGGATAACCGATCTTGGATTGTTCGGACGTGGTCAGCGTGCCGTCGGCAGAGCGCGGCAACTGGCTTGCCGGCGGCTCGGTGCCGCGGCTCACCCAGTCGTCCATCGCCACCAGCAGCGCCCGCAGCACCGCATTGCCGACCAGCGGATTGCGCTCCCTGAGGCAATAGCCCTTGCCGGTGTTGGGCACGCCACCGCCATGCGGCGCGCCCGCCACCAGGTACGAGCGCACGTTCGGCGGTTCGCCGATGTCCTTGGCGGTCGTGTCGACATGGAGCATGGCCATGTTCTTCGACCAGTATTCGTTCTCCGAATTGGCCTCGAAGATTTTCGGGCAGGTGTTGGTTTCGAGGCAACGGCGCAGCCGGCCGTCGGTCTTGCCGCTCACCGGATCGGCCACGACCTGGTTGGTGAATGGCCCCTGGAATTCCGGATAGTGCCGGCCGATGTGCTGGCGATGGGTGCGGAACGGCTGCGCGAAGCGGTGGTTCATGAACATGCCGGTGGCGCCGCCGACCCAATTGACCACGCCGTCCACGACCTTGCCGCCGCCGTCGTCGGCATTGAAGCCAAGCCAGACGAAATCATGCATGGTGCGGCAGGGCTGCGAGACGCAGGCGGTGTAGACCTGCTGCACGTCGCCAGCGAACGGATTGGCAGTGCCCGCATCATCTTTCTCGGCGCGCCGGGCGAAACTCGCGAGGTCGCGCACCGCGGCGAAACCAAGTCCGGCTACCACCGGGTTTTTCGCCACATAGCTGAACTCGTACAGCGTGCCCTGCTGGAACGGCGCGCCGCCGGCGAGCTTGATCGCGGTGCCGGCCTCGTTGGCGTAATCCCACTGATCGGCCGGGATCGCCGTCGGCGTGTCGTCATAACGCACACGAACGGTGAGGGTGGCCTTCGATTTGTCGAGTGAGGCGGCAGGATAGGTCAGCGCCCCGGTGAGGGTCTTGCCGTCCTCGATGACGAATTCTTCCATCGAAGGCCCTGTGATCTGCGAGCCATCTGGATTGACGGCGACCGGGACCTTGGTGGTGAAACTGCCACCGCCCGTCGGCGCGCTGATGTCCCAGCCGCTGATCAGGATGTTGTATCCCGCGCGCATCAGGAAGCCGTTGCCGGCGTCGGTTGAGCTGCTCGGCGTGTTGGTCTCGGCTGCATCGTTGAACTGCGCGAACGACAGCACGCGGCCGCGGTTGGTCAGTTCGTACCAGAGCCGGTGGTTGCTTTTGCCGCGGTCGGTCGGCCGCAGCATCATCACATCGGTTTCGTACTCCACCATGCCGCGCGCATTGCGCGGCGCCAGTGCAATGTCGGTGATGACCGCATTGCGCGGATCGCTGGGATCGACCTCGCCGGTCGCGCGTCCCGTCAGTTTCTCATAGGTGCCGACGCCGCCGAAGCTGCGGCCCTCGAAGGCCGGGGATTCCACCTTGGTGATGGTGAGTTTGGTGATCCGGGCCTGCGCCGTGGATGCCGCGATGCACGCGACTACGGCAAGGCCAGCAAGCGCGGCCCGCGACCTCTTCTTCATGAACAGTGCCTCCCTGGTCCGGCGACTTGGTGGTCGCTCGTTGCTATGCGTTTTCCGCACAACTGATTGGCAATTTACTCTCGAAATAAACACTGGCAATGCCACGATGTTAGGGCATGGCCTGCGCAAATGAAATCACCCAAACGTCGTCGGTCGATCGTATGGCGGCGCACTCCTGCGTCGAGCGAAGTATGCCCCCTGATCCGGGGGTGGATACCGGTTCACATCAAGGAAATATGCGCAAAAGAAAAGCCTCCGGCGGGGCACCGCCGGAGGCTTCTGGAGATCTACAAGAGTTGAGAAGAGCCTCCTTTCTTGTTGATCAGAAGCTGCGCAGGATCTGGACCGCGCCGTTGTAGCGGTTCTGATCCTTCATCGTGAAGGCGGAGCCGGCAGCATAGCCCGGGATCGCCGTGCCGGTGCTGGTGAAGGTGCCGGTCAGGTTCTGGTCGAGGCGGCTGTAGATGAACTCAGCCGACAGCGTCAGGTTCTGAACCGGGGTCCAGGACGTCTTGGTGCCGACCTGGGCGACCGCCAGCTTGAAGCTGCCGCCGGCGGTGCCGGCGAAGGTGCCGGTGTTCAGGACGCCGGTGTTGGCGGCCGTGAGCAGCAGCGCATTGCCCGCGGAGCCGTAGTCGATCTGGCTGTACGATCCGAACACCGAGGTCCGCCACTGCGGGGTCCAGTAGTGCTCGTAGTAGGCGCTCACGTCCCAGGCGTTGCTGAGGGAGATGCCGGTGCCGTTCGCGCTGCTGGTTCCGGCGTACACGCCGTCGAGCACATAGCCGAAGCCCAGGGTGTTCTGGGTCGCGATCGCAAACAGACCGCCGCCGGTGGTGTCGACGGTGCCGCCCCAGACGTACTTGGCTGCGCCATGGGCGAACGTGGCTTCAACCTTCAAGCTGTCGCCCACGCCGGTCGGCAGGTTCTTGAGTTCGAAGGCGCCGGTGACCGCATAGCCCCAGGTCGACGACGGCTTGCCGGTGTCGCTGTTGGCCGCGGTGTAGTAGGTGCCGTGCACTTCGTGAGCGGCGGCACCGAAGTGCAGCGAACCCCAGGCCTGGTCGAGGCGGATGTTGCCGACGACGTCGGGAACATGGTCGCCGAGTTGCGCATTGCCGGCGAACGTGACCGCCGACGTGCCGTAGGTGCCTGCGACGGCGCCGAACGGCCCGATGAACGAAGCCGCGCCACCGAGCGTGTTGACGACGCCAGCCGAACGATAGGGCACCGAGTCTTCGAGCGAGATCGTCGCCGACACGCCGTTGCCGAACGACGCGGTGTAGGCGATCTGGTTGATGCCGGTCGCGTTGTTCGAGCCGGTGAGGAAGCCGGAGGTAATGGTCGGCTTGGACAGCGCCCACTGCGGATCGAACTGCGAGACCGCCTTACCGAAGGTGAAGCCCGCGAACTGGATGAACGCGAAGTCGACCTCGACGAAGCCGCCCGCGATGTTCTCACGGCCGCGCGACCAGTCGAACTGCATGTTGGCGTAGGTGCGCAGCACGCCGTATTCGGTGGCGGTGCGGGTGTCGATGAACAGGTTCTGGCGTGCGCGGGTGGTGTAGTAGTCGCGCGAGTAGGCGCCCGAAGCGCCCGCGCCGCCGCGCCAGAACGGCGCATCGTAGACGCCGCCGTTGAATGCGGTGTCGATGCGCAGCGCGCCGCCGATGCGGATGCAGGTGTCGGTGCCCGGGATATAATAGAAGCCCGCGCCGTAGAGCGAGCAGATCTTCACGTACTCGACCGCTTTGGCCTTGACGGGAAGATCGGCTGCCTGTGCGCCGGTCAGCGCGACAAAACCGGCCGCGGTGCCGAGCATAAGGCTCTTGACCATCTTCATGTAACCTCCAAGTTTGCTCAAAAAGGGAGAGTTCCGGTTCCGTCGGTGCGATCGCACGAGCTGGATGGTCCCCTTGTCCCCATTCACCGCCTGGCGCCGAGCCTTTAGACGCCCCTCGGACGACATCGGCGACAACGCCCAGACGGAACGATCCCGGGAAAGCCCCCCGCTTCGTTGGGTCAATAATGCGTGAGTAAAACATGTGATTACAATACGTGAGTTTATAAATGAATTCTTTGTGCGACCAGTGTGATTAAATAGTCACAGGGATGTTACGGGAGCAGCAGGGTCTGGCGCCTTGCGCTGGCTATTTGGCCCATTTAACAAAGACTTCACAAAACATGAGGGGGGTACATGTCTGCCCGACGGGGTTCGTCGCCCAGTGAGACGGCTGCTGACGAGCCCTCCGATGAGGCAGCGGCTCGCGGCGAGGGTGATGCTGTGCGGCGGCAGGACCTAGCCCGGGAGTTCGTCTGGGGAATTCTGGCCGTCTACATGCATTTTGAGGACATTCGCTACGCCTGGGCGGACGTCCTCGGCATCAGCGGCCCGCAATGGCTGATCCTGATGGCCATCCATGATCTCGATCAGGACGGCGGGGTGTCGGTCCGCGACGTCGCCAGGAAGCTCCATGTCGATCGCTCGTTCATCACCACGCAGACCCAGAGTCTCGAAAAGCAGGGCTTCATGAGCCGGACCGTGTCCGCCGAAGATGCCCGCATCGTGCTGATGTCGGTCACCGACAAGGCCCGCAACGAGATCAAGTCGCTGGCTCTCCGTCAGCAGTCCCTCGACGCGTTCATCTTCTCGGACCTGGACGATCAGGCCCTGCGGGATATCGTCGACAAGCTGAAATTGCTCGAGGGCAGGCTGGAAAAGGCGTCGCTAAAGCTCGCCGCGGAGAGCTGATCTAGAGCGTTTCGAGCGAAGTGGATACCGGTTCGCGTGAAGAAAACGCGTCAAAACAAAAAGCTAGAGCCTCAGTTGTGATTCAACCAGAACGGAAAAGGCTCTAGGCTGGCCGGTTCGCCAGACGCGCGGCGATCCAGTCATAGATGAAGTCGTTGTCGATCGCCGGATTGACGCTCTGTCCCGGTAGCGCGGCCCCTTCATGACCGGTGAACGATCGCACGCGGATGTCGAGGCCAGCGTCCCGGTAGATGTCGATGAGTTCGGCGGTCTCGCCGGCGTGGGCCGGATCCTGTTCCGACAGCGCCACCAGCATCGGGCATCTGATCCTCCTGGCGATGCCGAACCGGGACAGCTTGCGAAGCTGCGCCCTGACGTCGTCGGCCTCGCCGTCATCGGAAAGCCATCCGAGCAGGAAAGCCCGCTCGCGCAGATCCCAGATGCCGCCGTCGCAGACTGCCGCTGCGAAGCGATGATCGAGGGCTGCCGCGCGGGACGCAAAGGCCGCACCCAGGCCGTCGCCATAGATCGCGATCCGCTGCGCGTCGACGTCGCCGCGCGCGATCAGGTAATCCACGCAATGGCTGATGGAGATCTCGATGTCATGGCGTCCGATGTTGCGCTTCTGCGGGATCGCGCCCTGGCCTGGAAGATCGACCAGCAGCAGCGACAGGCCGCGCGCCAGCGCGTGGCGCGGCATAGTCGACAGATGCTCTTCCTTGCAGGACGCCGGTCCGCCGAAGCAGATGACGACGGGCGTGCGGGCGCCGCTCGACGGCGCCCGCAGGAAGTAGCCCGGCACGTAGCCGTCTTCCCGATAGGGAATCCGGACGATCTCGCCTGCCGGCTGCAGTTGCGCGAGGTAGTGGTGCGAGCACGATCGCAGGTTGTCCGCCAGCGTCGGATGTCTCAGGTCGTCATCGCCGAGAAAGGCGGCCGCGGCCCGATAGTAGTTCGCCGCCCGCAGCCAGTTGTTCTGCGCGGTGCAGATGTTGCCGTCGGCGAGCGCGAGATCGCCGCGCTCCTTGTTGATGTCGGCGATCATCTTCCATTCCCGATGCCAGCTTTCATCGTCGCCGGGCGTAATCCGGTTCGCCGTCTGGCAACATTCGGTAATTGTGCTGCCGCCGTCCTGCGACGCGCCCAGTACGCGCAGGAACTGCAGGCAGTAATGTTCATTCCGGGGCCAGCGCATCCAGGCGGTAGGATCGGAGCGGAGCAGAGACACGTCGAGAAACACAGCAAGTCACTCCGCGCAGGAAGCGGTTGAGGGACATATGCTGCGTCCTCCCGCTGCGGCCAGCGGGTGACATCTTTTTATCGTCTCTGACACGTGCCCCTCGTATCGGTCGATGAGCCTCACTAATCCGTCGTCGGTGCTATTGATCAAGCAAATAATGTATGAGCGATGCCGGTTTTCTCATCGTGCCGGTGCTCAACGGCACGGCATGGCGCATCGATATCGCCGCTGATGTCAAAATTGTTGCCGTTGATGTCGATATCGGGTTGCGTTTCCGCCGCATACACCATTTGCGTGCATGAAATCGAGACTCACTTGAAGTCGACACGCAATGGAGTCCGGCGTCAGCGCCGCCCAAACAGCCGTTCGATGTCGGCGAGTTTCAGCTCCACATAGGTGGGACGGCCGTGATTGCACTGGCCGGAGTTCGGTGTCACTTCCATCTCGCGCAGCAGCGCGTTCATTTCTTCCGGCTTGAGAATGCGGCCGGCGCGCACCGAGCCGTGGCAGGCCATGGTGGCGGCGACGTGCATCAGCCGGCGCTCCAGCGGCAGCGCCTCGTCCCACTCCGCCATATGGTCGGCGAGATCGCGCAACAGCGACGCCGCATTGGTCTTGCCCAGCAGCGACGGCGTCTCGCGCACCGCCACCGCGCCGGGGCCGAACGACTCGATGGCGAGGCCAAATGTTTCCAGCTCGGTGGCGCGCGCCAGCAGCTTCTCCACGGTCGCCTCGTCCAGCTCGACGATCTCGGGGATCAGCAGGATCTGCCGCTGCACGCCATCGCGCGCCAGCGACGCCTTCAGCTTTTCATAGACAATGCGTTCATGGGCCGCGTGCTGGTCGATCACCACCAGGCCGTCGCGCGTCTGCGAAACGATATAGGTCTCGTGAATCTGGGTGCGCGCGGCGCCGAGCGGCCGGTCGAGCAGGTCTGGCGCAGGCGCAGCCATCGCCGCGCGCACGTCGGCGGTCGGCGCGCCGACATCGAAACGCGGTTGCGGCGAGGCCTGGAAGCCCGGTTGAGCCGGTGCGGTGAACGCTGGTTCGGCGAACGCGGACTCCGCGACTGCGGCCGTACGGTCGAACGGCGTTGCCGCCGGATAAAACGGCGAACGTTGCCAGTCCCAGTTCAGCGGTCTGTTGACGCCGCCCCGGAACGCCGCCACCGCGGCATCGCCGCCATTGGCGGCCGTGCGCCGACCTTCGCGGGCAAGGCCTTCTTTCAACGCATGCACAATGAGTGCGCGTACGAGGCCCGCGTTGCGGAAACGCACTTCGGTCTTGGCGGGATGCACATTGGCGTCGACCTCCTGCGGGTCGAGCGTCACAAACAGCGCCACCACCGGATGGCGGTCACGCGGCAGGTAGTCGGCATAAGCCGCGCGCACCGCGCCGAGAATCAATTTGTCGCGCACCGGGCGGCCATTGACGAACAGGTATTGTCCAAGCGCATTGGCCCGCGTCAGCGACGGCGCCGCCGCGTAGCCCTCCACCACGGTGCCTTCACGCTCGGCGCTGACCTGGATCGCACTTGCGCGAAAGTCCGCGCCGAGAATGTCGCCGAGCCGGGTCAGCCGCCCCGGCGCGCCGGGCAATGCGGCGGCCCAGGTCACCGGCGCGCGCTCTTCGCCGGCGAGGGTGAAGGCGACGTCAGGGCGGGCCATGCCCAGCCGGCGCACAATCTCGCGGATCGCTTCCGCCTCGGTGCGGTCGGTCTTGAGGAATTTCAGTCGCGCGGGCGTGGCGAAAAACAGATCGCTGACTTCGACACGGGTGCCTTGGGTCAGCGCCGCGGGCGCGATGGCGGATTTCGCGCCGCCCTCGACAGTCATGCCCCAGGCATGCGGCTCGCTGGCATGGCGGGTGGTGATGGCAAGCCGCGCCACCGCCCCGATCGACGGCAGCGCCTCGCCGCGAAACCCCAGGGTGCGGATGCGCAGCAGGTCTTCGTCGTCGAGTTTGGAGGTGGCATGGCGGTCGACTGCCAGCGCGAGGTCGTCCCTGGTCATGCCATGGCCGTCGTCGGTAATGGCGATCCGCCGCCGGCCGCCGCCTTCGGTGAAGATGTCGATCCGGCTGGCGCCGGCGTCGATGGCGTTCTCCACCAGCTCTTTCACGGCGCTAGCCGGCCGCTCCACCACTTCGCCTGCGGCGATGCGGTTGACGATGATTTCGGGCAGTTGGCGGACGGGCATGGGCGGCTAGGGACGACTCGCGGAACGGCCCACCAATTTAGGGGTTTTGGGCCGTCTGCGGGAGGGCGAATGGGGCTTTATCCCCGTGCCTCAATTCAGGCCGCAGCCGTGTGCCGGAGCGGCGAGGGCAGCTGTTCCAGCAGCCGGTCGAGTTCCTCCGCCAATCCCTGCGACACCGCCGTCAGCGGCAGGCGGCATTCGGGGGAGGCGATCAGGCCCTGGCGCCACAGGCAGTATTTGAGCGGGATCGGATTGGCTTCCTTGAACAGCGCCGGGATCATCCGCATCAGCGGCGCCCATGTCGCCAGCGCACCGCGATGATCGTTGGCGACATGCAGCCGGAACACGTCCACAAAGGCGTCGGTCGCAAGGTGGCAGGAGGCGAGGATGCCGCCGTCGCCGCCATGGCTGAGGTTGGACAGGAACAGCTCGTCCTCGCCGGTCAACACTGAAAAGCCCTTCGGGCGGTTGGCGAGCAGCTCCAGCGACTGCGCCATGTTGCCGGAGGAGTCCTTGACGCCGACGATGTTCGGCAGCTCCGCTAGCCGCAGCAGGGTGTCGTTGCTCAGATTGACCGAGGTCCGGTAGGGGATGTTGTAGATCAGGATGGGACGGTCGGTGGCCTCCGCGATCGCCGTGAAGTGCTGGCGCAATCCGTCCTGGGTCGGGCGGTTGTAATAAGGGCAGACCGAGAGGATGCCGGTGAAGCCGTGGCGCGACAGCCGCTTGACCGCGCGGATCACCTTGTGAGTGGCGTTGCCGCCGATGCCAACAAACACCGGCGCGCGTCCGGCCACCGCTTCGACCGTCTCCGCCACCAGGGTGTCGATCTCGTCGTCGTCCAGAGCGGGCGCTTCGCCGGTGGTTCCCAGCGGCACGAACCCGGACACGCCGGCGGCGAGGAAATGGTCGATCAGGCGGCGATAACTCGTGAGGTCGATGGCGCCGTCCCTGAATGGCGTAATCAGCGGCGCGAAGACGCCGGTAAGTGTGGTCATGGTCCTGATCCCGATGGCAGACAATCCAGGCCCGGAATCTAGGCCAGAGGCCAGATTTATGATATCTAATGTACTTAAAGAATTACATTAGAATATCTAATAGATTGGCCGAGACATGCACCGGGACATCGACATCACCATCGTTCGCGCCTTCCTTGCGGTGGTAGAAACCGGCAGCGTCACCCGCGCTGCGGAGCTGATGAACCTGTCCCAGGGCGCCATCAGCCAGCAGATCAAGCGGCTGGAGCAGCTGTCCGGCCACGCGCTGTTCGCCCGCGCCGGCCGCCGCCTGATTCTCTCACCGGAGGGGCGCAACCTCACCGTATCGGCGACGCAGCTCGTTGCCGCCAACGACCAGCTCTGGGCGTCGCTGCGCCAACCGGTGTTCCAGGGCGAGGTCCGCTTCGGCGCGCCCTACGACATCATCGGCAGCTACACCCCGCCGATCCTGCGCCGTTTCAGCAAGGCTTTCCCCGCTATCCGGGTGACGCTGATCTGCCAGGATTCGGTGGTGCTGCTGTCGGACTTGAAGGCCGGAAATATCGATCTGGCGCTGACCACCGAGCTCGGCTGCGGCAAGGGCGGCGAGACCCTGCGCAGTGATCGGCTGGTCTGGGCCGGTGCCCGCGGCGGCGAGGCGCACCGGCGTGATCCCTTGCCGGTGTCGCTCGGCGCCGACGCCTGCGTGTTCCGCCCCATCGCGATCGCGGCGCTGCGCAAGGCGCGCCGCGAATGGCTTGCGGTCTGCGAGGTCAGCAACATGGAGCCGGTGCGCGCGACACTGGAGGCGGACCTCGCGGTCGCGCCGCTGCTCGGCCATTCGGTGCCGGACTCTCTCGAGATTCTGACCAGCAAGAGTTTGCCGAAGTTGCCGACGTTCAAGATCAATCTTTATCAGGTGGCGAATCCGAAACCCGTGGTGCTGGCCTTCGCCGATCATGCGCGGCGCTGCATCGCTGCGAATTTGTAAGGTTCCGACTATACGGGCTGGTCGCATACCCCAGCTCTGCGGCTATCGGATTCACACTTCTCTCTGATGCGGCCTCGTCGCGACACATCGCGTTCTTTTGTCGTTGCCGGGCTTGTCCCGGCAACCCCGCTTAGGGACGCACTGCCCTCCCAAGCGAGATCACCGGGACAAGCGCGGTGATGACAGCAGTGGGATGTTTCGTCTCCTGCAATCAATCGTCGATCCGGCCGCCGCGCATCGCCTTGACGTCGCCGCGCTTCTTCTTGCCTTCAAGGCGGCGCTGCTTCGAGCCGAATGTCGGCTTGGTGGCGCGGCGCGGGGTCGGGCGCACGGCGGCATCACGCAACAGATCGACCAGCCGCTCGATCGCGTCCTCGCGGTTGCGCTCCTGGGTGCGATAGCGCTGCGCATGGATGACAATGACGCCGTCCTTGGTCATGCGCTGGCCGGCGAGGCGCTCCAGCCGGACGCCCACGTCGGTCGGCAGCGCCGCACGGCGGGCGTCGAAACGCAGCTGCGCGGCGGTCGAGAGCTTGTTGACGTTCTGGCCGCCCGGGCCGGAGGCGCGGACAAAGCTGATCTCGATGTCGTTTTCGTCGATCGAGATCGAATGGGTAATCCGCAGCATGGCACAACCGGCATTGACCGAATCCCCAGATGGGATTCGGTCCCCAACATACCGCGTTATGCGAGGATTGACCGGCTCAATTTTTGCCGGTCGGCGGCACCGTCTGCGGCTGGGCCGGCTGTGCGGATGCCTCCATCGCGCGTCCGACCACGGTGGTCAGCAGCCCGGGGCCCCACAATCGCTTGGCGACGCGTTTGGCATCCTCCAGCGTGACCGCATCGACCAGGCTGTTGCGCTTTTCGATGTAGTCGATGCCGAGATTGTCGAGCTGGTATTGCACCAGGGCGCCGGCGATCTTCGACGAGGTGTCGAGCGCGAGCATCTGCGACCCCTTGAGATAGGATTTCGCTTCGTCGAGCTCCTTCTGGGTCGGGCCTTCGTCCGCCATCCGGCGGATTTCACTGGCCACGGCGTCGGCGGTCTCGCCGGCGCGGTCGGCGCGGGTCGCGGTCGACCCGACGAACACCGCCGAGCGATTCATCCAGAGCAGAGATTCATAGATCGAGTAGGCGAGGCCGCGCTTTTCGCGAACTTCCTTGTAGAGCCGTGACGACAGCGAGCCACCGCCCAGGATGTGGTTCAGCACATAGGCGGTCATGAAGTCCGGATCGGCTCGCTTCAATCCCGGGCCGCCGAACATGATGACGGTCTGCGGCACGTCCAGCGGCACGAACAGGCGCTGCGGCGGCGCCGCGGCCGCAACCTCCGACACTGGAGTCAGCTCCGCCTTCGCCGGCAGCTTGCCGAAGGTCTGGTCGAGTAGCTTGCCCAGGCTCGTCGCATCGATGTCGCCGACCACGGCGATCTTCAGCGTGTCCTTTGCCAGCACCCGGCGCTGGTAGACCCTGAGATCGGCGACCTGCAGCGTCGGCAGGGTTTCCAGCGTGCCGTTGGACGGCTTGCCGTAGGGATGATCGGGAAACGTTAGCTTCCAGAACGCGCGGGTTGCGAGCGAGGTCGGCGTGGTGCTTTCCCGGCGCAGCGCCGAGATCATCTGCGAGCGGATGCGCTCCACCGGCTCGGCATCGAAGCGCGGCTCGGTCAGGGCCAGCCGCAGCAGGTCGAACGCCTCGTCACGATCGTCCTTGAGCATCCGCAGCGCGCCGCGCAGATAATCGCGCGAGGTCTGGAACGTCATCTGGACGGCGCGGCGTTCGAGGCGGTCGTGAAACGTGCTGGAATCCAGCTCGCCCGCGCCTTCGTCGAGCAGGTTGGCCATCATGTCGCTGACGCCGGGCTTGTCCGCCGGATCCTGCGCGGCGCCGCCGCTGAAGGCGTACTCCATCGCCACCAGCGGCACGGTGGCATCCTGCACCAGCCAGGCCTCGATGCCGCCGGGCGACACCACGCGCTGGATCTTGGTGGCGGCATTCGCCGAGGGCATGCCGAGCGGCAGCATGACGAGCAGGGCTGCGGACGCGAGAGCGCCGCGCATGAATTGGTGACGGCTCAGCTTCACGAGCGCTTCTCCTCGCGCCGCGGCGCTTCCTTGACCAGATAACCGGTGACCGACCGCTTCTTGTCGAGCCAGGTCCGTGCGGCGTCGCGCACCTGGGTGGCGGTGACGGCACGGATCTTTCGCGGCCAGTCGATCACGTTGTCGAGCGACAGCCCCACGGTCAGTGCCGCGCCATACCAGCGCGCCAGCGTGCTCTGGCTGTCCTGGGCGTAGACCGCTTCCGCAATCAGCTGGGTCTTGGCGCGTTCGAGCGTTTCGCTGGAGACGCCGTTCTGCGCGACTTCGGCGATCACCGCATCGATGGTCTGCTCGATCTGCGCGAACTCGACGCCCGGCTTGGGCGATGCCGCGATGGCGAACTGGGTGGCGTCGACAGCCGTGCCCTGGTACCAGGCCGCGGCCGAGATCGCGAGCGGCTTGTCCACCACCAGTGCGCGGTAAAGCAGGGAATTGCTGCCGCTGCCGAGCACCTGGGCCAGCACGTCCAGCGCGGTGCTGTCGTCGCCCGCGGCGGTCGCCGACGGCACCAGATAGTAACGGCGCACGCCGGGCTGCTCGACATGCGGATCGGCCAGCGTCACCGTGCGCGCCGCAATGGGTGTTGGCTCCTGCGGACGGATGCGTTTGGCCGGGATGGCGGGCTGGGCCGCAATCGGCCCGAAGGTCTGCTCCACCATCGGACGGATGTCCTCGGCGGTGACATCGCCGGCGATCACCAGGGTGGCGTTGTTCGGCGCATAGAAGCGCTTGTAGAATTCCAGCGCGTCCTCGCGATTGAGCTTCTCGATCTCCTGGTGCCAGCCGATCACGGGCCGGCCATAGGGATGGTTGAGATAAAGCGCAGCCATGATCTGCTCGGTGAGCCGGGCATCCGGGCTGTTGCCGACGCGCATGTTGTACTCTTCCAGCACCACGTCGCGTTCCGGCAGCACTTCCTCGTTCTTCAGCGTCAGGCCGGTCATGCGATCAGCTTCGAACGCCATCATTTTTGCGAGCTGGTCGCGCGGCACGCGCTGGAAATAGCCGGTGTAGTCGGTGGAGGTGAAGGCGTTCTCGTTACCACCGATGCGGATCACGGTCTGCGAGAATTCGCCGGCGGGATGCTTGGACGTGCCCTTGAACATCAGGTGTTCGAGAAAATGGGCGAGCCCGGATTTGCCCGGCGTCTCGTCGGCGGAGCCGACTTTGTACCAGATCATCTGGGTCACAACCGGCGTGCGATGATCGGGGACCACGACCACCTGCAGGCCGTTGGCAAGGGTGAATGTCGCGGGCTGCTGGCTTGCGGTGGCCTGCGAGGCCTGTTGTGGCGGCGCGGTTTGTGCACCAGCGGAGATGACGGACACGAGCGACAGCGACGCCGCCATCAGCATCGTTGCGGGGCGGATGAGGTCGGCAACACGATGGGACAGGTTCATGCTCTCGCTGATGGATCGCAGTCTAGCGCGGCGTGCGCGGGAAGGGCGCCGGCTGTGCGATCGGGATACGCGCAATACATTTCAAAGTAAGTTGGCTCGAAGATAAGCAGATGACGACGATCCCGCGGCTGATCATGCGGACGGTTGCGGATTTGTCGAGCCGCAACATGCCGGCCAAATCTCAAGACTTCGTGTCTCAAGCGCGCGCGTGCATCGGCTCAGCACGCCAGATCTTAGTTGCGCTTGACGCCCGAATTGGGATCGAGCGGATTGGGGGTCTGCTGGTCGAGCGGCTTCATCGGGCCCGAGCCATAGGCATAGTTCGGCGATGGCGTCTGGTAGCCCACCGGCGGCTGGGTTAGGTTATCGCGGGTCGGTTCGCCCTTGAAGCTGCCGGTCTCGGTCGAATTGCCCTTGAAGAGGCTGGGAATCATGCTGCTGCTGAAGCCGAGCTGATTGGGGTTCAGCATCGGTCCGCTGCCGGTGCCGCCGTAGGCGTCGGGCGTGCTGCCGGGCTGCTGGACCGTCGTCGAGCGCGCCGATTTGCTCCGCTTCGGCGCCAGTTCGGAGGGGGTCAGCGTCCGGTTCATTTCGAACATGTCCGGCTTCGCCTGCTTGGCAGCTTCGGCCGAAGCCTTGCGCTGGGCAACCGTCGGATCCTTCGGCCAGTTCGCGGGCGTTGTCGCCTCGGCCTTGCCGGCCTCCGGCGGCGGCAAATCCGTCGAGCGCGGCACCACCAGCGGCGAGCGCTCGCGATAATCGATGCCCTTGTTGTCCATGTTGGTGCCGCCGAGGCCGCTCATGATGTTCTTCATGATGCGGTCTTCGAGCGGCGTATCGTCTTCGTCGTCATCGCCCGCCCGCGCCGCGCCGGTTGCGAGACAAAGCCCGATGCCGAGCACACAAGCCGCCACGCGCAGGCTGCGCGTCAGCGAGCTCTTCGACATGGGCGACTGCCAACCCAAATACCGACCAACATCTTCGGTCTTGCGCATCGTGCTGTAATCCCGATCACATCGTTTCAACGGTCGCAGAAATCGGCTCTGCTTCAATAACTTGCACAGGCCACTGGGCCGCCGCCCAAGCCGTATTCGGCCGGCATCAGGGCGCTTTTACGGCGACTTTTCCAAAAAAGGAATCATACAAGAGGCCTACGACCCCGGCAACAATCGCCACATCGGCGAGGTTGAACACATACCAGTTGCGGGTTTCTCCCCCGATTTGGACGTGGAACAGGGCAAAATCGACCACCGCGCCATAAATCAGCCGGTCGATGGCGTTGCCGATCGCGCCTCCGATGATCAGGCCGAGGCCGATGGTCGCAATCCAGGCCTGGGAACGGGCCATCCAGATCGCTAGTGCGACCACGGCCACGATCTTTACCCCCACCAGGATGGCCTGGCCCAGCGGTCCCTCGTTCTGGAACCAGCCATAACTGATGCCGGTATTCCAGGCGAGCACCAGGTCGAAAAACGGGGTGACCGCCACCGCCCCGCGGCGGGGGAGATCGAAGCTGTAGAGCAGCCAGGATTTGGCGGCCTGGTCGATGACGATCGTGGCCAGCGCCGCGACCACGCCCCAGCGCAGGGAAGACGAGGTCGCGGGAGCCGCCGTTGCGCTGCCGGTGTCAGACCGCATGGCCCAGCGCTTTCAATTCACGCAGCGCCTGCGCGTCGCGTGGCGAAACGTCGGGATACTCCGGATCGCTGCCGACGGTCGGCAGGATCTTCCAGGAGCGCGCGCACTTGGTGCCGACGGCCGCTTCGATCACCACCGCCACGCCGGGCACGTCGCTCAGGGCGAAAGCGTCCGCTGGCGGATCCTCGGTGCTCAGCATCGCGTTCGAGGTGATGCCGACCTCGGCGAGGTCGACGCCGGCCAGGATCTCGAACACCGTTTCGTCCGCGACATAGACCAGCGGGGAGGCTTCGAGCGAGGAGCCGATCCGCTTGGCCGCGCGCTCCAGCTCCAGCGCGCCGGTGATGACACGGCGAACCGCGCGGATGGTGTCCCACTTGTTCGCCAGCGCATCATTGCGATAATCAGCGAGATCGTCGCGGAACGTGGTCAGGTGCACCGACGGCTCGGCGTCGGGGGTATACATCAGCCAGGCTTCGTCGCAAGTGAACGACAGGATCGGCGCCAGCCACTTCAGGATGGCGTCGCACAAAAGGTCGACGGTGGTCAGCGCCGCCTTGCGCTGAAGCGACGACGGCGGATCGCAGTACAGCGTATCCTTGCGGATGTCGAAGTAGAACGCCGACAGTTCGGTGTTCATGAACGCGGCAAGACTTGAGACCACGGTCTTGTAGTCGAAGTCCGCATAGGCCTGCTGCACCACGGCGTCGATCTCGGCGAGACGGTGCAGCATCAGCCGCTCGAGTTCGGGCATCGCCGTCACCGCGACCCGGTCGTCCGGGGTGAAATGACGCAGCGTGCCGAGCATCCAGCGGATGGTGTTGCGCAGCTTGCGATAGGTCTCGATGGTGTTCTTCAGGATTTCCGGGCCGATGCGCTGGTCGTCGGCGGTGTCGGAACTCGCCACCCACAGCCGCAGGATATCCGCGCCGGACTGCGCCATCACCTTTTGCGGCTCCACCGTGTTGCCGATCGATTTCGACATCTTGCGGCCCTGCTCGTCGAGCGTGAAGCCGTGGGTCAGCACCACGTCATAGGGCGCGCGACCGCGGGTGCCGCTGCTCTCCAGCAGCGAGGAGTGGAACCAGCCGCGATGCTGGTCCGAACCCTCCAGATACATCACGGTGTCCTGGCCGCCGTCGATCTTGCGCTTGATGCCGGCGAGGCTCGGGAAATTCTGCGCGTCCTCCAGCACGAAGGCGTGGGTGGAGCCGGAATCGAACCAGACGTCCAGGATGTCGTCGACCTTGTGCCAGTCGTCCGCCGCGAGCGATCCGAGGAAACGTTCGCGCGCACCTTCGGCATACCAGGCATCGGCGCCTTCCTGCACGAAGGCCTCGGCGATACGCAGGTTGACGGTGTCGTCCTTGAGGATTTCGACCGAGCCGTCGCCCTGTTCGCGCACGAACACCGCGATCGGCACGCCCCAGGCGCGCTGGCGCGACACCACCCAGTCCGGGCGTCCGCTGATCATGCCGTTGATGCGGTTCTGGCCCTGCGGGGGCACCCACCGGGTCACCGAGATCGCATGCAGCGCGCGTGCGCGCAGCGTGTCGCCGGGCTTGGCCGTGCCGTTGTCGGCGATCGGCTTGTCCATGGCGATGAACCATTGCGGCGTGTTGCGGAAGATCACCGGCTTCTTGGAGCGCCAGGAATGCGGATACTGGTGCTTCAGGCGCGAGCGCGCCAGCAGCATGCCGCGCGCGCTCAGCGCCTTGATGACAGCCTCGTTGGCGTCGCCCTTCTCGCCCTTGTCGTTGATTACGCGCTTGCCGGTGAAGTGCGGTGCCTGCTCGGTCAGCGCGCCGTTTTCGTCCACCGTGTAGGGGATCGTCGAGCTGATGCCGCGCGCTTCGAGGGCGCGGGCATTGCTCGTCCAGATGTCGAAGTCTTCGCGACCGTGACCGGGCGCGGTATGCACGAAACCGGTGCCGGCGTCGTCGGTCACATGGTCGCCGTCGAGCAGCGGCACGCGGAATTGATAGCCGCCGTCGAGCCCGGCCAGCGGATGGCTGCATTCCATGGCGGCCAGCACCGAGGCCGGCAGGTCGCCGACCTTCTCGAAGCTGGTCACGCGCGCCTGCTTGAACACGGCCTCCGCCAGTGCGTCGGCAAGGATCAGGAGATCGCCCGTCTTGGCCCAGTTGTCGGCGGGCGCGTCGGTGACGCGATACAGGCCGTAGGCGATCTTCGACGAGAAGCTGACGGCGCGGTTGCCGGGCAGCGTCCAGGGCGTGGTGGTCCAGATCAGCACCGCGGCGTGCGTGACCGCCTGCACCACGGCGGGCGAGGCGTCCTTGCCCGAGGCGAGTTCAATCTGCGCCACCGGAAACTTCACCCAGACCGCGTCGGAGGTGTAGTCCTCGTATTCGACTTCGGCTTCGGCCAGTGCGGTCTTTTCCACCACCGACCACATCACCGGCTTGGAGCCGCGATACAGCGTGCCGTTGGCGGCGAACTTCATGATCTCGCGCGCGATCTGGGCTTCCGCCGGGAAGCTCATGGTGGTGTAGGGATGCGCCCAGTCGCCGACCACGCCGAGCCGCTTGAACTCCTCGCGTTGCACGTCGAGCCAGTGGGTGGCGTAGGCGCGGCATTCGCGCCGGAACGCGATCATCGCGGCGGAATTTTTCAGGTCCGGCTTCTGCTTGCCCTTGGAGCGGTAGTTCTCTTCCTCGATCTTCCATTCGATCGGCAGGCCGTGGCAGTCCCAGCCCGGCACATAGTTGGAATCGAAGCCGAGCATCTGCTGGCTGCGGGTCACCAGGTCCTTCAGGATCTTGTTCAGCGCATGCCCGATATGGATGTGGCCGTTGGCATAGGGCGGCCCGTCATGCAGCACGAATTTGGCGCGGCCCTTCGCGGTTGCTCGCAACTGGCCGTACAGGTCGATCTCGGTCCAGCGTTTCAGGATTTCCGGCTCGCGCTGCGGCAGGCCGGCGCGCATCGGGAATTCCGTCTGCGGCAGGTACAGGGTCTTGGAATAGTCATGCCCCTCGGCGGGAGCGTCGGTCTTGGTCGGCTTGTCGGTCATGATGAATAAGGCTCGGCGGTACGGCGCGAAAAAGCGATTCAGCGCGGAATTTCAGGGGGTAACGAGGCCATCCCGGTCTTGCGCGCGAGCGTGACGCTCAGGCGGAAGCCGGGCCGCTAATGCTGCTGATGATGCGCCGCGCGGTCATAGGCTGCTCATTAGCAAACCGACGGGGCATCGGAAAGGCCCGCAACGGGCTCAAAAGTTCGGCGTTCGGCTCCCAAGGGGAGTCTGCCCCTCTGGGTTAGGTGCACCCGTCGCTGATGGTCTGACGATACCTGCTGTTCGGACCTTGAGGTGGCAAGAGCCGACACGTCCCGGCCCCGTCGCTGCGTAGGCTTGACGGCAACTACTAAGTGACGCTATATACTAGTAGTTAGTAACGCTTAGTAGATCGAGGAGGTGGTCCCGTGGGCAAGCAGATGACGGAGATGCTCAAGGGCACGCTGGAGGGCATCGTCCTCGCGCTTCTGTCCGTGCAGCCCGCGTATGGCTACGAGATCACGGCACGGTTGCGGGAACAGGGCTTCTCCGACATCGCCGAAGGCACCGTCTACGCCCTGCTGATCAGGATCGAGCAACGCGGCTTTGTCGACGTGAAGAAGATCCCGTCCGAGAAGGGGCCGCCGCGCAAGGTGTATTCGCTCAACGCGCAGGGACGAGAGTATCTCGACGAGTTCTGGAGAACGTGGAGCTTCCTCACAGAACGACTCGAACAGCTTCGCGAAGGAAGGACTTAGACATGGTTGCAGGGTGGATCGAAAAGGTCACAGGGTCGATTGAGCAGAAGAAGCGCTACTGGCAGTACAAGGAGCGCACGAAGCAGCTTCCTACGAACTATCGCACGGCGATCGAGGCACTGGATCGGTACCTGACGTATTTCGGCGGGATCACGAAAGGCGACACCGTGGTGTCGATGCTGGAGGATCTCGTCGATCTCTTCGAGCAGAGCGCGGCGAGCGGAACACCGATCCGTGCGATCGTCGGGGAAAACCCGGTGGAGTTCGTGGAGACGTTTCTCCAGAACTACGCGGAGGGCCAGTGGATCGACAAGGAGCGGAAACGGCTGGTCGAGGCCATTGATCGCGTCGCGGGCAATGAACCGTAACGAACGGAGATCGGGATCAATCCGTGACAATCCCAAGGGGTGGAAACGCCTCCGGCGCGGCCGCCAGTGCCGCCCGGGCCCGGGCGCTGTCGTCATCCATCTGCCGGATCAGCGGTTCGATGCCCTCGAATTTCAGCTCTTCGCGCAGATAGGCGATGAAGGCGACATCGAGCCGGCTGCCGTAGAGATCGCCCTTGAAATCGAACAGGAACACCTCGAGCAGCGGGGCGCCGTTGTCGAAGGTCGGGCGGCGGCCGAAGCTCGCCACGCCGTCGAAGCGTTCGCTGCCGCGCCCGATCCGCACCGCATAGATGCCGTGCCGGAGCCCGCAGGCCGGATCGAGCCGGATATTGGCGGTGGGGTAGCCGAGATCGCGCCCGCGCTTCTCGCCATGGATCACCTCGCCGGAGATGAACCAGGGATAGCCGAGCAGCGCGCCGGCCTCATCGAGCTGGCCCTGTCCCAGCGCATTGCGGATGGCGGTCGACGACACCGCCCGTCCCTCGACATCGATATGCGACTGGATGTGCACCTCGATGCCGAGCTTGGGCGCCTCGGCCGCCAGCAGCGCCGGCGAGCCGGTGCGGCCCTTGCCGAAATGGAAGTCGAAGCCGACCGAAATGCCGCTGATGCCGAGCCGCCCGATCAGATCGTGGTTAATGAAGTCCATGGCGGTGGTGCGGGCGCGCGCGGCGTCGAAAGTCATCACCACCGCGCCGGTGAGCCCGGTCGAGGCCAGCAGCCGCAGCTTGTCCGGCAGGTCGGTAAGTTTGAATTGTGGGGTGTTGGGGCTGAAAAAGCTGCGCGGATGCGGCTCGAACGTCACGGCCAGCGCCGGCCGGCCGCGGACGCGGGCCATATCGAGCGCGGCCGATATCACCGCCCGGTGCCCGAGATGGACGCCGTCGAAATTGCCGAGCGCCACCACGGCGCCCCTGGGGATTGCGTCGAGGGGAGTGTTGTCGCGAATAACGGTGAAATCGGTCGGCATCGCAGTCTGCGGAGGCGAAGGAGCGGTCATGATCGGGCGACGGTGAAGCCTCCCCGTGCCGGAAGTCAAGCCGGCAGGGCGCCGTTCCAGGAGCGGGTCCGATGGTGGCCGGTTAACGTGCTGTTTAAGGGCTGATGCTAGGTGTTGAGAGCGAGTGGAACAGCCCCGGCATTTTCCGCAGGGGCCGTGACATCGCGGTGCCAAGCCGGCGGGGCCATCCCACCGCGGCATCAGCGGGGGCGCGCCAGGACGGCGACAGGGAGCACATGTGATGGCGATGGATTTGTCGATGTCGGTTCTGGTGGTGGATGACTACAGCACCATGATCCGCATCATTCGGAATCTTCTGAAACAGCTCGGGTTCGAGAACATCGACGATGCCAGCGACGGCTCGGCGGCGCTCAACAAGATGCGCGGCAAGAAGTACGGTCTGGTGATTTCCGACTGGAACATGGAGCCGATGACCGGCTACGACCTGCTGAAGGAGGTCCGCGCCGATCCCAATCTGGCGATGACCCCGTTCATCATGATCACCGCGGAATCCAAGACCGAGAACGTCATCGCCGCCAAGAAGGCCGGCGTGAACAACTACATCGTCAAGCCGTTCAACGCGGCGACGCTGAAGACCAAGATCGAAGCGGTATTCCCGGATCACGCCAACGCGTAAGACGCGCGACGGATTTCACTGCTGGATAGATTTGCGGCCGGGCTTTGTCCCGGCCGTTGTTGTTTGTGATGGTTGTACGGCAAGCATTCCCCGCACGACCGCTGCGACGTCGATGCATCACCCGTCGATCGCGGCACCCAGCTGCGTCACCGTGCTGCCGAGGCCGAGCAGCACGTCCAGCGCGACCAGTGTCGGCAGCGCGACGGCGGCGGTCGGCGCACTGTCCTTGGTCATGATCAGGAACTTGAACAGACGTCCGATCTGCGGAACGATGATGTTGGCCTGGTCCCATCCCGTATAGGCCGCCTTGTCGTCGCCCTGCTCATGCAGGGCGATCGCGGCCACGGTGATCATGACCGCCCCGAAGCAGGTATCGATGGGCGGACCGTACTGATCCGTGAAGCGCATCAGGCCGCCCGTCGCGCCGGTGGCGATCAAATCGCATCCGAACGGGAACAGGGACCCGAGCCAGACACCGAGTGTCCAGCCGTCCGCCGCGCCCGACAGGCCGTTCATCAGATTGAAGGGCGCGCTCAAGACCTGCGCCGTCGCGCTGCAGAACAGCGTCCCCCAGGACAAGTACTTCTTGAAGTCCGGCAGCGGCTCCTCCTCCTCCTCCTCCGGCTGGAAGGCCAGAACGTCCGCGCCTGTCGACGTCACCATGAGGAGGAGGTTGGCGAGGCCGGCGATGACGCCCGCCGTCCGCATGTAAGTCGGCACGGCCGCGGCGGTGAGCTGCGGACGTTTCGCCAGCATCGCCGGCGCGCTTGCGAGCTGCGGCCAGGGCAGTCCGTTGGTCTCGATGTCCACGGCCTCCGCTTCGGTGAACGGCGCCACGCCCTTGCTGATCAGCACCTTGTAGAGGATCGTGCAGGGCACGGCGAGCACGAGGCTCAGCGCGTTGAGGATGGTGAAGGGTTCGCCGGCGGGATTGTCCGTCGTCTTGGTGATCTGCGTGAAGAGCCAGGAGATGATCGGGATATCGAGCGTGGTGTTGCTCCAGATCCCCAGCATGGCGTCGATCGCGTCGCTGAGCAGCTTCAGGATGGCGATGATGATGTCTTCGATGGCGCCGAGCGCGAAGTTGGTGAGGTCGTTCAGCGCCTTCAGCAGGTCGACGATGACGATATCGAAGAACTGGCGGAAGTCGCTGACCTGCGCCTGGAGCGTCGTCTGCAGCGTATGGACATGGCCGTTGAAGGTGTCGCCGGCCACGTTGCTCTGGATCAGGCTCAGCACGCTCTGCATCGAGCCCGTGCCGCTGCCGCCGCCGCTGCTACTGCTGGTGCTGCTGTAATACGCCTTCATATGGTTGTGCACGTAGTTCGATCGCGCCCCGTTCTGGTTGTAGGCGGTCGAGGCCGGCTGGCCGGCGAGCGCGCCGCCCGTCCCGCCGAGCGGACTTGATCCGGCGCCGCTCGCCATGGTGTTGAAGGTCTGCGTCTGTTCGAAATACGATTCCAGGTTGGTGAAGAAATCTGTGACGTCGCCCTGCAATGTGCTGAACTTGGCCTGCACGAAGCTCTCCGCCGTGCCGATCGCGCCCTGCGCCGCGGTGAGGCCGGACGTCACCGCCTTCCTGATCACGCGTTGCGTGATCAGGATGTCGTCCCACTCGAACAGCTGCTTCAGCCAGTTGATCGCGTTCTTCACCGCGTCATAGGCGTCGATCGCGGCGCCGGCCACGCCCTGCACGATCCGGCTGAAGATCGTCTCCAGCGCCTGGCCGGCCTCGCGCACCGTGTTGACCACGAGCGGCAGCGCGTCGTTGAAAATCACCGTCAGCTCGGTGCCGATGGTGACGGTGATCTTTTCGAGCTGCTGCCAGGCGTGCTTGAAGAAGTTGGCGACGTCGCCAAAGATCGTGCCGATGATACTGCCGACCGCGGTTTGTGCCTGCGCATGCTGTCTGGCGGCGAAACCCTCGGCCTCGCTCAGCACCTGAAATTTTGCCGCCTCGCCGTCCCGGCCGAAATCGATGCTCCAGTGCTTCACCGCCACATTGGCAAGCGACAGCGTATTGGTGGTGGTGTCGACATTCTGCGGCAGCAGCCATTGCCCGGCGTTGTTGATCGACGTCACAATCCCGGAGGGATCCGGATACGTCGTGTTGAGCAGCGGGAGCAGCGGCGGAGTGGGGTTCTGCAGCGTGCTGGCGGTCAGCGGCCAGTTCGGGTCCTGCCCGGCGAGGCGCGAAGCGACGCAGGCCGGCGCGTGCGCCGGCACCGGTAGCGTCTCGCCCTGCTTCAACTCCACCTGGTCGCCCTGGCAGCTGCGCTGCGCGGTCGAGCCGTCGGTGTTGGTCACTTGGAAGAGCAAAGGCGGCATCGACAGCGTGGTGGTTTCGATCAGCACGCAGGCCTGGCCCACAGGATCAGCCTGGATCTGCACCGGCGGCGTCCCGGGGCCGATCGGATAGGACACGCCGGCTACCAGCAGCACCACCGGCTGGTCGCTTGAGACCGAGATCAGCGCCTTGGGGATCGGCACCTGGTTGGCGTCCACCACCGTCAGGTTCATCGATGTGCCGGCGATGTTGGTCGGCGTCGCGGTGCTCGCGGCCGGCGCCGCGATCGCCCGCGTCGACCAGGTGAGGTCGGTCAGGTTCTGCGTCATGTGATAGGCAGTCAGGCTCGGATCGACCAGGAACAGCTCGGGGCCGCCCGCCATCACAGCCGGCGCAGCGATCGCGCTCACCGTGTTGCCCAGCGGCACCCACGCGTCGAAGCTCGGCGTGTTGCCGTTGCTGCCGGACTGGCGCAGGATCCACAGCATCTGCGTTGTCGTCTCCGACACCATCACGTGCAGATTGCCGGTCGCGTCCACGCCGGCTGACGCCGACACGACGCCGGCCGGCTGGCTGTCGTCGACGCCGGTCAGGGGACTCACGGCGCCGATCGACTGGGTGTAGCCCAGGACCATGTACAGCGTTCCCATACCATCGACGATCAGCAGATTGTCCGCGCCCGCGCTGCCGGGCAGCGGCACGATCGCGCTGACGGTCAGCCCGGTGAGGCTGGAGGCGAAGGACGACGGGGTGCCCGGCATGGCGAAGCTCGGGCTCGACGTTGTCGGGTCGATGGCGATGGTGGCGCCCTGGCAATAGATGATGTCCTGGTCGATCCACACCACGTTGACGCCGCCATCGTTGCCGGGCAGCAGGCGGAACGCGGCACCGGTCGTGATCTTCGGCGTGAAGATATCAAGCAGTTGTTCGTACAGCACATCCCAGGCGCCGGTGCCGTCGCCGCCGCTCGGATCGTACCCGACCACGAAGAACGCGCCGGTGTGGTGCTTGCCTTGGCCGTCACTGATGTTGCCGGAGACGCCGTAGAGATAGGCGTTGCCGGCGGCGTCGACATAGGTGTCGGTCTGGAAGGTGAAGCCGAGCGCGTTCTGCGCATTGCCGGTCAGGGCGGCCGCGGTCCAGCCGCCGGCCGCGCTCCATTGCATCCATGTCGCCGCATTGCCGTTGCCGATGGGGGTGCTGATCGGGAAATAGGCCAGTGCCTGGGTGGTGCCCAATTGCGCGAAGGCGGCGAGCCGCGCGATCTCGCCGGAGGCGCCGCTTGGCACCGGCACGCCGCTCGTGGTGGCGGTCGACCAGCCCGAATGCGAGCTGGAGTCCGGAGTGAACAGCACCAGATTATCACCGGAGGAATCCACCGCCAGCAGGCTCGCCCACTGCGCCGTCGCGGTTGGGTCCTGCACCGCGACAAAGCGGCCGTTCGGGTTCGGGCCGACCGGAGCGTCCATGGTCAAGAGGTAGTCGTCGATCAGGCTCGCGGTGATCTGGATATCGCTGGCAGTCGCAACCATGGTCTGTCTCCGGGCAAAGGTGAACGGGACCGCGCATGATCCCCGCGCAAACGCGTCGCGTTTGTCGCGCGGAGATGACGCGCCAGTTGAAGAAAGCTGGAGCGCGGTGTCATCGCGCTCCGGCTTTATTGAGAGTTGCAGGCCGGGTCGTTGGCCGCGCATGGCATGCACTGCGACACGGCGGCGTAGGGAACGGGAATGAGGGCGGCGGACGTGATGCCCTGGAACGGATACGCGCCTGCGGAGCCGTAGCTGCCGTTGCAGCATGGCGCCAGCGCGACGCTGGTCGAAGGAACGTTGAACGAACCCGAAAAGGGATGGACGTGGGTGTTGTTGGCGCCGATGCTTGTGTACGCGGGGCCGCCGAACTGCGTGCCCGGCGTGCCGCCGGCGGGCAGGCCCACCAGGAAGCGGCCGTTGCTGGCTGCAAACGGCTTCCAGCCCCCCGGGCAGGCGTCGAGCAGGAATTGCGCGGCGATGTTCGGCGGGAGGCCGACGGGCGGATTCGGCAGGGACTGGAATGCGACCTTCGCGCAGATCAGCAGTTGCAGATAGGGAATATTAGCGTCGTCGAAGTCGGTGCCGCCATTGACCGGCAGCGTTCCGCTCTTCGAGGTGGAGTGGTCGCCGTGGCCTGAGAATCCGCCGTATCTGTTGGTGCGAAGGGTGATGCTCGACAACAGGCTGGCATGGCTGTGGCCGAAGGTCTGGCCGCTCCCGAGCGCGGCATTCGTGGTGCTGCCTTGCGCGCCCGATGGGATCGACGTGAACGGCACCAGGGTGAATCCGCTCTGCTTCGACGCCGTCTGCCATCCGGTCGGACAGCTCTGCGCATTGAAGAACGCCACCGTCCCGAGCGGATAGGCGTCCTCCGACACCGGCGCGGCGGCTGCGGGGCTTGCGAGGCCGGTCAGCACCAGCGCCGCGCACCAGAATGTCGTCGCGGTCATGTTCGGAGTCCTGCCAAGCGTCTTGCCAAGGGTCTTGCCAACAGTCCTACAAAGAGTCCTGCAGAGGTGCATGCAAGAGATCACGCAAAGGATCATGCAAGGCCTCATTGTTTCTGGCAGACGATGAGCTGGATGTAGGGCAGGTTCGACGGCGAAGGCTGGGTGAAGACGGAGGCCACGGGCGGCGAGCCCGTTTGCAGGGTGTAGGTGCCGTTATGGGCCCCTTCGTGGTCCTTGCCGCCGGATGCTCCGAGGATGGCCTGCCCCGCCAGGGTGATGCTGGGATAATAGCCGTGGATGTGGGTCGGATCGCTGGCGTTGGCCATCGGTGTCCCCGAGGTGATCCCAACGGTGCCAGCGTCGCCGACGCCCACCAGCAGCCGCCCCTGCGCCTGCGGCGGCACGAACCAGCCGGCCGGGCATGCCCCGGTGGTCGGGTCCGCCGCCGCGAAGAACGCCACCATGCCCGAGGGCGTGGTGTCCTGTGTTTGTGCCGCGGCCGGCCGCGCGACCGCGAGCAGAAGCACGCAGAGGGCTGCGAGCAGTCTGCCAATCGGCAGATCTCTGACAGCCATGCTTCTGCGAGTCATGTTTCCGAGAGTCATGCCACTGACAGACACGTCTCTTGCAGTCATGTCGCGTGACGATCGGTCTACACGGCTCATGGCGGGGATGTTCGGCGGACGAACTGGATGACGCCGCACCATGGCAGGCAGTGCCCGCGTCAGCGATACGGCATATGCCGTATACGGCACAAAAAATGTTTACTGCTTATTTCTGCACGCTGCGATTTGGTGCACAACACACGCGCCGGCCAAGGCCTGGCCATTGATGCTTTTTTGCGCGCGGCGGCCTAGCGCCGGCTTGCCGAGAAATCCGTTAGGCATGCACTGCCGCAGGGCATCATGCTGCGATAATAGGACACCCCAATCACCCCCATCCAGAGGACGAAGGCTACCGTCGCAATGAACGTTGCGACGATAGCGGTGATATCCCTGTCGCTTGCGCGGTTGAACCAGTCGCGCAGCCAGTTCATCGCAGATGTCCGGCCCATGGATGTCCTCGCGTCATGCCTCCGAGAGACATGTCTCTTGCGGTCATGTCGCGTGACGATCGGTTGACACGGCTCATGGCGGGGAGATGAGATGTTCGGCGAATGATCTGGGTGACACCGCACCATGGCAAACAATAGCCCGCGTCAGCGATACGGCATGTGCCGTATACGACAGAAAATTGTTTACTGCTGATTGCGGCACGCTGCGAATTGGCGCGCGACGAGGCGTATCACCAATTTCTGCGTCATCACCGGGCGGTGATCCAGCTTTCTTCAACGATATCAAAACACAGCTTGAGCGCTTAAGCTGGACCCGCGGGTCAAGCCCGCGGGTGACGCTGAGAGTGATGAGGTGTTCGTTAAAAGGTGCTACTATCACCGAACATGGCCACGTTGCGGTCATTTGCACGGCACCTCATCCGGTCAGCCTTTCAGGATGAGGGACGTTGGTTCGTCGCTTCGCGACGCCTCGGAATGCCTGCCTACCACTTCAACTCATGCATCAGCGCCAGCGGCGGCTTGGCTGCTTCCTGAACGCGTTGCAATCAGAGGGCCGGTTCGCGGCCGCAGAAACTGGCATCCCCTTGCCCCGATCATGCTCTAACATCCGAATTCCTTTCGAATCGCCTGGGGAGACCGGTGTTGCCGAAGACACGTCGCGCGAGCATCTGGGCCAACGGCCGCGGGCCGGTGCTGCCGCTTGTCGCGGCGGTGCTGGCGATGGCGATCTTCGCCCTGGACACCATCACCGATCTCGAAATCGCCGCCGCCGTGTTTTATGTGGCGGTCATCCTGCTATCGGTCGGCTTCTGCCAGAGACGCGGCATCCTTCTGATTGGCGGTATCTGCGTGGCCCTGACACTGGTCAGTTATCTGATCACGCCGTCCGGCTCGCCCCGATCAGGATTGATCAACTGCGTCATCAGCCTGTTGGCGATCGCGGCGACGACCTATCTCGTTGTCAGGATGGAAGCGGCGCGGATCGCGGCCGAGGAGGCGCGCGCCCAGCTTGCCCATGTCGCCAGGGTTACGACCCTGGGGGAACTGGCGGCCTCGATTGCCCATGAGGTGAACCAGCCACTGGCGGCGGTGGTCACGAATGGCAACGCGGGCCTGCGCTGGCTCGCCAATGCGACGCCGGATCTCGACAAAGCGAAACAGGCGTTTGAGCGCATCGTCAGGGATGCGAACCGTGCCGGCGAGATCGTCGGACGGGTCCGTGCCCTTGCCAGGCACGCGACGCCGGGCAATGCGCCGTTGAGTCTGAACGATCTCGTCGTCGACACGCTTGCCTTGATCCGCGGTGAGATTCAACGACACGAGGTCTCGCTGCAGCTTATTTTGCAGGCGGACATCGCGCCGGTAAGCGGAGACAAGGTGCAACTACAGCAGGCTGTCCTCAACCTGATCATGAACGCGATCGAGAGCATGGGATCGGTGGTGGACGGCCAGCGCATACTGACTCTGCGAACGGCCGACGAAGGTGCCGCGGCAGTTTCGCTTACGATCGAAGACACCGGAATTGGTTTTCAAGTCGAAGCGCGCGACCGCCTGTTCGATGCGTTCTACACCACCAAGCCGCAGGGCATGGGGATGGGGCTCGCGATCAGCCGCACCATCATCGAGGCGCACCGCGGAGCGATCTCGGCTGCGTCGCGACAGCCGCGCGGCGCCATTTTCCGGTTTACCCTGCCGGTCAGGCGTGTAGATACCAGGGCAGGATGAGAGAGGGACAGCAGCAGTCCTTTGCTGCCATGGCCCGAGCGGACCTTCAATGACGGACGAGATTCCCATTGTTGTTGTCGTCGATGACGATCTGGCCGTGCGCGAGGCGCTGGATAGCCTGTTTCAATCGGTCGGGCTGAGCGCGATATTCTTCGAGTCCGTCGATGCCTTGCTGCGGAGCAAGCTTCCCGACGTCCCGGGATGCCTTGTGCTCGACGTCAGGCTCCCAGGCATCAACGGCCTCGATTTCCAGCGCGAGATGGTCTCGCACGGCATCGGCCTGCCGGTCGTCTTCATCAGCGGCCACGGCGATGTACCGATGTCGGTGCGGGCGATGAAGGCCGGCGCCATCGAGTTCCTGTTGAAGCCGTTCCAGGACGGGGATCTGCTCGACGCGATCCAGGCCGGGTTCGAGAAGGATCGTGCGCGCCGCCACCGGGATCGCGCACTCGGGGACTTGCAGGCCCGGTGTGCGTTGCTGACGTCGCGGGAGCGGGAGATCATGGCGTTTGTCGCTGCGGGCCAGGCCAACAAGCAGATCGCGGCGACGCTCGGGCTCAGCGAAATCACCGTCAAGGTCCATCGTGGCCAGATGATGCGCAAGATGCAGGCCCGATCCGTGGTCGATCTGGTCAGGATGGCCGACAGCCTCGCCGTCTCGGATGCGGCCGCCAAACCCCGATAAAAGGCCGGACATGTTCATGCGACTGAATCGCGAGAGTAAATTTTTTGAATTCGATACCTCGGTATAATCGCCTTTGCGGTCCGAATGTGCAATTTCCGCGACGCATCAAGAGTTCGCTGAAGACAATCCCGGTGCCGGGATGTCCTGATCCGCAACTGCATCACGAAGGAGGCGACATGATCGAGGGAAGTAGACGCTTGCCCGTCCGCCAAGCGCGCGATGCTGCAAGGCGCATGGGCCTGACTCAGAAATCATTCACGATCTCCCACGGCCACAATTTCCGCGGCACTGTGCGGACTGCCTTGTCGTAGCGACAGGCGTTCGCTCGTTCCGTGCTGGCCGCTCGCCAGCCAACGGAGCCAGCGATGACAATCATTCCCGTCGATTTTCGATCCCGTTCAACGACCTCTGTACGAAACTGCGAAGCGATCGCCACGCGAGACGAGTGTATCGTTCTCGTGCGCTTCATGAACGCGGCGTTCGTGAGCGCGTCTGCTGTACAAGCGCACAAATTTCCCGTTCAGCACATGCGAGCCGCGCGCGACAGCGAAGCCGGTCGAAACACCGATCGTTTGCCGCCGCCGCGCACGCCTCCGGCCGCTTGGCCGTCTTTCTCTCGGGCCTCGCGCACGCGGCGCCGGTGCGAGCGCATGCGGCTCACGGCTGCAAGTGTCCTGCTTTCCGCGGCTGAATGGCTGCTGAAGCTGACGCTCCGTTTTGTCCTTGCCGGAGTGATCGGTCGCGCCGGCATCAGGTTGCTGATGGAGGCAAGCGCAGGATTGCGCCGCCTGAGCTGGAGATTGTGGCGATGACTTCTCCCGCACAACAGCCAACCAACTGACACCGACGACAAGCCGAGTGATTCATGAAACAGACCATCGTATTTGCAAACGCCATCCTGATCGCGCTGATGACGGGCCATCAGGCGAAGGCCGCGGATTTGCCGTTGAAAGCCGTCGCCCCCGTCCCCTTCATCAACTGGACTGGCCTCTATCTCGGCGGCCATGTCGGCTATGGCGCGGGCAACCTCGGGCCGGACAGCAACGGATTGCCGCTGCAGGCCGTGTTCCTGCCGCACAGCCTCACCGGCATGACCGGGGGTTTCCAGGCCGGCTATAACGTTCAACTGCCGAACCGCGTGGTGCTGGGCCTCGAGGCCGACATGTCGTTCATGGGGCCGATCGACCAGGGCAAGCGGACACCGGCGCCGTTCGACACCACCTTCGATCATCTCGGCACCGTACGCGGCCGGATCGGCTACGCCACCGGCGCGTGGCTGCCGTATGTCACCGGCGGCCTCGCCTGGGGGCGCACGGTCGTGGACGTCAACGATGCCGATGGCAGCGTGGCCGGCCACAATGCGCGGCTGCATGTCGGCTGGGCAGCTGGCGCCGGCCTCGAACTCGCGCTGGGCCAGGGCTGGAGCGGCAAGCTCGAATACAACTACATCGATTTGGGCGCGCGCGACTTCGCGTTCGACGCCCCGCCATTCGGTGCGCGGGTCGATCCCAAGCTGCACATGCTCAAGCTCGGGCTGAACTACCGGCTCTGGGACACCCCGCCGTGGCAGTCCGGCGTGGCGCCGAAACTCGTGCTGCCGGAGTCCACCAACTGGAATGTGCATGGCCAGACCACGCTGATCACCCAGGCCTATCCGACGTTCCGTGCGCCCTATCAGGGCAGCAACAGCCTGCCGGGCCTCGGCCGGGGACGCGAGACCTGGACCGTGGACGCCTTCATCGGCGTGCGGCTGTGGCAGGGCGGCGAGCTCTATTTCAATCCGGAGCTGGCACAGGGCTTCGGCATCGGCAGCACGCTGGGCCTTGCCGGCTTCTCCAATGGCGAGGCACAGAAGGGCGGCGCGGAGTATCCAAAATTCCGGCCGCAGCGCTACATCTTCCGCCAGACCTTCGGCCTCGGCGGCGAACAGGAGGATGTCGCCGACGGCCCGATGCAACTGGCCAGCAAGCGCGACATCGATCGCGTTACACTGACCATTGGGCGGTTTGCGGTGGGCGATTATTTCGACGGCAATTCCTACGCCAAGGACCCGCGCGCCGACTTCATGAACTGGGCGATGTGGGCGTCCGCGGCTTATGACTTCCCGGCCGATTTGCCCGGCTTCACCCGCGGCGCCGTGGTCGAACTCAACAAGAAAGACTGGGCGCTGCGCGCCGGCGTTTTCCAGGTGCCGTCGCAACCCAACAGCGATTCTTTGACCTGGAACAGCGGCGGCGGCGTGGTCGAGTTGGAAGAGCGTTACGCGATCCTCGGTCAGCCCGGCAAGCTGCGCCTCGGGGTGTTCGGCACCCGCGGCAACACCGCCAACTATCGCGATGCGCTGGGCATCGTGGTCGCCGATCCGGCGCTGGATATCAACGCTGTGACGGCGGCGATCCGCAAGGAGAACTGGAAGTACGGCTTCTATCTCAACGGCGAACAGCAGGTCGCGACCGACATCGGCCTGTTCGGCCGCTTCAGCTGGAACGACGGACAGAACGAAATCCTCTCCTTCACCGACATCGACCGCAGCCTGTCGGGCGGAATCTCGGTGAAAGGGAGTTACTGGGGCCGCCCGAACGACACCATCGGCTTCGGCGGCGCCGTCAACGGCCTGTCGCGCGCGCACCGCGACTTCCTTGCCGCCGGCGGCAATGGCCTGCTGATCGGCGACGGCCGGCTCAATTATTCGACCGAGAAGATTCTGGAGACCTATTACGCCTTCGCCATCGACAAGAGCGTGACGCTGACCGCCGATTATCAGCTGATCGCCAACCCCGCTTACAATGCGGACCGCGGGCCGGTGTCGATTTTCTCCGGACGCGTGCACGCGGAGTTTTGACCGATGGCCCTGCAAAAAATCTCGCCGCCGGCGCTCGGCCGCACCCTGCTGCCGAACATCTGGGATGGCATCGCGCTGGTGCTGATCATCGGCGCCATGGTTCTGATCGCCTACGGTGCCGAGCAGACCAACGCGCCACTGTCGGTGCTCGACATGGCGCCGGTCTCGCTCGATCCGTCGAACCTGCCGATGTATGCGCTGCGGACCACCCTGCGCATGCTCGCCGCCATCGTCTGTTCGCTGGTGTTCACCTTCCTCTACGCTGCGCTGGCGGCGAAGAGCCGGCGCGCCGAGATGGTGCTGATTCCGATTCTCGACATCCTGCAGTCGGTGCCGATTCTCGGTTTTCTCACCTTCACCGTGGTGTTTTTCATGAACCTGTTTCCGGGGCGGGTGCTCGGTGCGGAGCTCGCGTGCGTGTTCGCGATCTTTACCAGCCAGGCCTGGAACATGACCTTCAGCATGTACCAGGCGCTGCGCAACGTGCCGAAGGATCTGGAGGAGGCCACGCAGAGCTTCCATCTGACGCCCTGGCAGCGCTTCTGGCGGCTGGACGTGCCGTTTGCGATGCCCGGCCTGGTCTGGAACACCATGATGTCGATGTCCGGCGGCTGGTTCTTCGTCGTCGCGTCCGAAGCAATCACGGTCGGCGACACCACTGTGACACTGCCGGGCATCGGCGCCTATGTGGCGCTGGCGATCAAGCAGCAGGATCTCGCCGCCATCGGCTATGCGGTGCTGGCCATGTTGTGCGTGATCGTTGCCTACGATCAGCTGCTGTTTCGCCCGATCGTGGCCTGGGCCGACAAATTCCGTTTCGAGCAGACGGCATCGGCCACCGCGCCGGAGTCCTGGATGCTCGATCTGTTTCGCCGCACGCGGGCGCTGCGTGCGCTGTCCTATCCGTTCGTGGTCCTCAACCGGGCGATTTCCTCGGCGAATTTTAGCTGGCCGCGACAACTTCGGCTGCCGGTCAGGCCCGGGCCGCCGTCGCGTTTTGGCGATGCCATCTGGATCGCACTGATCGTTGTGGGCACGCTTTATGCGGGATGGCAGGCGGTTAGCTATCTCGCTGATACGCTCGCCTGGAGCGATGTGGTCACCGCCATTGGCGTCGGCTTCATCACTCTGGTCCGCGTCATTGTGCTGATGACCATCGCAAGCCTGGTCTGGGTCCCGATCGGGGTCTGGATCGGCCTGCGGCCGAAACTGGCGGAAAAAATCCAGCCGCTGGCGCAATTTCTGGCCGCATTTCCGGCGAACCTGGCTTTTCCGGCCTTCGTCGTCCTGATCGTTCATTTCGGCTTGAATGCGAACATCTGGCTGAGCCCGCTGATGATCCTGGGCACTCAGTGGTACATCCTGTTCAACGTCATCGCCGGCGCCAGCGCGTTTCCGACCGACCTGAAGGAGGCCGCGGGCAGCTTTCATCTGCGCGGATGGCGCTGGTGGCTGAAGGTGATCCTGCCCGGCATTTTTCCATACTACGTGACCGGCGCTATCACCGCGTCCGGCGGATCGTGGAATGCCTCGATCGTGGCCGAGGTGGCGAGCTGGGGCGACGAGAAACTGACCGCGACCGGGCTCGGCGCCTATATCGCCAAGGCGACCGAGGCCGGCGACTTTCCGCGCGTGGTGCTCGGCATCACCGTCATGTGCGTGTTCGTCACGCTGTTCAACCGTCTGCTCTGGAGGCCGCTCTATGCCTTCGGTGAACGCCGCCTTCGTCTTGGATAATTCAGGAGATCCCCATGCTCGACATCGCCAAGCCACTCATCGACATCAGCCATGTCTGCCGGTCCTTTCCAAAAGGCAGCGGCGAGGATCTGCTGGTGCTCGACAATGTCGATCTCACCATCCGTTCCGGCGAGATTGTCGGCCTGCTCGGCCGTTCCGGATCCGGCAAGTCGACACTGCTGCGCATCATCGCCGGATTGATTTCGCCCTCATCGGGCGGCGCGCTCTGTCGCGGCGAAACCATCCAGGGGCCGCCGCACGGCGTCGCCATGGTGTTTCAGTCGTTCGCTCTGTTTCCTTGGCTGACGGTGCTGCAGAATGTCGAGCTCGGCCTGGAAGCATTGGGGATCGAGCGGGCCGAGCGGCGCAAGCGGGCGCTCGCCGCGATCGATCTGATCGGCCTCGACGGTTTCGAATCGGCGTTTCCCAAGGAGCTCTCCGGCGGCATGCGCCAGCGCGTCGGCTTTGCGCGCGCACTGGTGGTGCATCCGGACCTGCTGCTGATGGATGAGCCGTTTTCCGCGCTCGACGTGCTCACTGCGGAGACGCTGCGCACCGACCTGATCGATCTGTGGATCGAAGGGCGGCTTCCGATCAAGTCGGTGCTGATGGTGACGCACAATATCGAGGAGGCGGTGCTGATGTGCGACCGCATTCTCGTGTTTTCCTCCAATCCGGGACGGGTGGCGGCGGAGATCAAGGTCGAGTTGCCGCATCCGCGCAACCGTCTCGATCCGGTGTTCCGGCAACTCGTCGACAGCATCTATGCCCGCATGACCCAGCGCGCGGAGCCGCGCGCGCCGGCGGTCGAGGGTTTTCATGGCACCGGCGTCGGCATGATCCTGAACCATGTGTCGTCGAACCTGATTTCGGGCCTGATCGAGACGCTGGCGGGGCCTCCCTACAACGGGCACGCCGATCTGCCGGTGCTGGCGGAAAGCCTGCAACTGGAAGCTGACGAGCTGTTTCACCTGGGCGAAGCACTGCAACTGCTGCGGTTCGCCCAGCTCAGTGAAGGCGATCTGATGTTGACCGAGGCCGGCCGGCACTTTGCAAATCTCGCGACCGATGCGCGCAAGAAGCTGTTCGCCGAGCATCTCGTCGCCTATGTGCCTGTCATCGGCCTGATCCGCCGCGTGCTGGACGAACGCCCCTCGCACACCGCCCCCGCCGCGCGTTTCCGCAACGAGCTCGAGGACTACATGTCGGAGGAGTATGCCGACGAGACCCTGCACACCATCGTGTCCTGGGGCCGCTACGCCGAACTGTTCGCCTATGACGAGCAGTCCGAGCTATTCAGCCTGGAGAACCCGCATTAGCTCGACGCGATTGAAGAGCCCTCGCGGTCCGGCCGGGACGGCGCAAAATTTCAAATCGAATGCAAAAGCCCCAGCGGGGACCGTTCGGGCGATTGCCGTTGCCGCACAAAAGGTTTGACCGCCGCCAAAACGACTCTATAAATCACTTTAGAATTATTCTAAAGTGTGAAAAAGGGTCAAGAAGTGAAGGCATTTTCCGAGTTGACCGAGCGGGAAGTCCTGGCTGTCGCGATTTCGGGGGAAGAGGAAGACAGCCGCATCTACATGAGCTTCGCCGAAGATCTGGCCGGGCGATATCCGGATTCCGCAAAAATATTCGAGGAGATGGCTGAACAGGAAAAAGGCCATCGTCATCTGCTGCTCGAAATGTACGAGCAGCGCTTCGGACCCAATCTGCCTCCGATCCGCCGCGGCGATGTCAAAGGTTTCCTGCGCCGGCGTCCGATCTGGCTGACCAAGAATCTCTCGCTCGATGCCATCCGCAAGGAAGCCGAGACGATGGAGTTCGAGGCCGAGCGTTTCTATGCGAAGGCCGCGGAGCAGGCCACCGATGTGGGAGTTCGCAAGCTTCTCGGCGACCTCGCCGAGTTGGAAAAAGGCCACGAAAGCCTTGCGGCGAGACTGACAGATAAAATCCTCAGTCCGGATGTTCGCGCGGAGGAAGACAAGACCCGCAAGCGGATGTTCGTTCTTCAGTACGTGCAGCCCGGTCTTGCCGGGCTGATGGACGGATCGGTCTCGACCCTCGCGCCGCTGTTCGCTGCGGCCTTCGCCACTCACCAGAACTGGCAGACGTTCCTGGTCGGACTTGCGGCTTCGATCGGAGCGGGCATCAGCATGGGATTTGCCGAGGCCTTGTCCGATGATGGCTCGATGACGGGGCGCGGCTCGCCTTGGCTGCGCGGCGGGATCTGCGGCTTGATGACGACACTCGGCGGGCTCGGTCACACGATGCCGTATCTCGTTCCCGATTCATGGTCAAACGCGTTCTGGATCGCCACGGCGATCGCGGCTGTTGTCGTGTTCTTCGAACTCTGGGCCATCGCCTACATCCGTGCCCGCTACATGGACACGCCGTTCATGCAGGCGGTGTTCCAGATCGTGCTCGGTGGCATCATCGTGCTCGGCGTAGGCATTGCGATAGGTGCGGCCTAGATAGCTCTTGATTTGTCGACGTCGGATGGCAACGGCGGACTATCTGATCTACCACTTCAACTCATGCATCAGCGCCAGCGGCGGCTTGGTGTCGCCGAAGAATTTGCGCACGGCCTTCTCATTGAGCCGATCGAGTCCCTTGAACTCGTCGGCATGGATGCCGCGGGTCAGGAACACGCAATGGAGTCCCATCGCATTGGCGCCGGTCAGGTCGGTGCGGACGGAATCGCCGATCGCCAGCACCCGGCCGGTGGTGTTCCGGCGCAACTCGTGGGCGATGCCGAGCGCCCGGTCGTAGATCGGCCGGTGCGGCTTGCCGTAGAAGATCACCTCGCCGCCGAGCGAGCGGTAGAGCTCGGCGATGGCGCCGGCGCAGTAGATCAGCCGGTCGCCGCGCTCGACCACGATGTCGGGATTGGCGCAGATCAACGTCAGTTTTCGCGCCAGCGCCTGCTGCATCATGTCGCGGTAATCGTCCGGGGTTTCGGTTTCGTCGTCGAACGGCCCGGTGCAGACGATGTAGTCAGCCTGATCCAGCGGAGCGAAGGTGACGTCGAGCTCCCGGAAGATCGAATTGTCGCGCTCGGGACCGATCTTGTGCACGCTCTCGCCGCGATGCCCGGTGATGAACTGCCGGGTGAGATCGCCCGAGGACACGATGGCGTCGTAGGTCGCGTCGGCGACACCGAGCTTGCGCAATTGCCGCTGCACCGAGTCCGCCGGCCGCGGCGCATTGGTGATCATCACCACCGTGCCGCCCCCCTCGCGAAAGGTCTGCAAGGCGGCGCACGCCTCGGGGAATGCGACCAGGCCATCGTGGATCACGCCCCAGATATCGCTGAGGATGATGTCGACGTCGCGCGCGAGCTCGTTCAGGTGGTCGATAAATCGGATCGATGTCATGTGATCGGTGTCATCTCGGATATTGAGTTCGGTCCGGCGGGACGGCCGGATCGTGACACCCTTATCACGAACTTCGAGCTCGGTCAGGACACTGGAAAACTCGAATTCTGATACTCTATATGCGTCCGAACTTCGTGTGAGAGGTTGCCGCGGCGCACTACGAACTTCGGAAGCGGGGTACCAGTGCGGCCTTGCCGGTGCGGGCGGCGGCCTCAGTGGGAACGGATTTCACCGTATCGGATTTCACTGCATCGGGTTTCCCGGCATCGGCCGCGCCGTTCGCGCTCGCCGCGCCTTCGGGACGCAGTGGCCGCGGCGGTGCGAACAGGAAGCCCTGGCCGAAACGCACGTCATAGTCGAGCAGATCGACCACCGCGCGCTCGCCCTCGATGCGCTCCGCCACCAGGTCGATGCCGAAACGTCCGAGCAGGTCGGACAGATCGGCTGGGTGGATGTCGGCGGCTGACATCTGCTTCTGGTCGAGCAGCAGGTGGGCGGGCACCTTGATGAAGCGGACGCCACGATCGGCCAGTTCGCGCGGTTCGATCCGCAGATCGCTGACGTGGTCGACCGAGAAACGGTAGCCGCGCTGGGCCAGCGCGGCAAGATTTTCGCTTTCCACCGGTCCGAGCGTGCGCAACGCCGCCTGCTTGAATTCCAGCACGAAGGAGGGTGCCAGCGCACGGTTGGCTTCGAGGAAGTCGAGGCATTGCGCAAAGGCATCGGCATTGCCCAGCGTCGCGGCGGACATGTTGCAGAACACGCCGACGTCCTTGTTGCGCACCATCAGCCGGCGCAGCACCTGGATGCAGCGGAGCAGGACCATGCGGTCGATCTGGCCCATCAGGCCGCTCGTCTCGGCGGCCGCGATGAAATCCCTGGCGGCAATCAACTGATCGTTGTCGTCGCGAATCCGCGACACCGCCTCATAGAAACGCACCTTGCGCTGTGGCAGCGTGACCAGCGGCTGCAGGTAGAGATCGATCTGGTTGGTGTCGACAGCCCTCTTCACGGCGGCGAGCACCTGCTGGGCGTTCAGCGGCGGGCCCTGAGGTTTCTCCGGGGAGACCGGGGCGGCGGCTTGAGCCGCAACGATGGCCGGCTGCGGCGGCAGCGGCGATTCCACCCATTCGAGGTCGGAGGCTGCCGGCGGTGCGGCCTGCCTGCTGCCGCCGTCGGCCGCCAAGGACGCCTCAGATTCGGAGATTTGGCTCAGGAGAGCCTGGACAGTCGGCGCTTCGATCTCGAGGACGTGCGGTTTCCCGGCCAGTTGCTCCTCATGGGCCGCGGTCGACACCGCCAGCTGCTTGACCAGCGCGCCGAGTTCGTTGATTTCGCCCAGCGCAGTCTGCACCCGCTCCTGCGACGTGGCGTCCAGCGCGGTCGTCCGCTGCTCGATAGCAGCGAGGCGGCGTCCGAACTCGCCGACCTGGCGCGCCAGTTCAGCCGTGCCGTGCGACAGATCGGTGATCTGCTTGTTGACGTCAGTGCGGTCGCGCAGTCGCATCGAGACTGCATTGTAGAGAATCAGCAAGGTCAGGGCTGCCAGCGCCACGATGGCGGATTCCGAGACGCTGAAGCCGGCCAGTGCATGGAGCACCAAGCCAAGTGATGCCGCGATCAGCACCATGCAGATGGCGATGAAAATCGTCGAAATGCGAATCATGACCGACTAAAACCTTGCCCCCAGCACGCTTTTCCCCTTGGGGGAACGTCTCGGCCGGTACACTAGCACTATTGTTGATTCGACGTCGAAATTGTCGCCGTAAAAAAGCCTCCCCCGGAATGATCCGGGAGAGGCTCTGCTCTGTGTCGCAATGTGTACGGCGTCAGGCGACGGCGCGGATCACCTTGCCGAACTTGTCGACCATCTCGCCGATCTGGCTTTCGCTGATGATCAGCGGTGGTGTGATCACCAGCGCGTCGCCCGCGACTCGCAGCATCAGGTCGTGGTCGTGGAACGAACTGTCGAGCGCCTGGGCGCCGCGAACGCCGGGGGCATTTCCCTTCGGTGCAAGCTCGATGGCAGCGGTGAGGCCGACGGTGCGGATGTCGATCACGTTCGGCGCATCCTTCAGCGACATCACCGCATCCGCCAGCACCGGCTCCAGCTTGCGTGCGCGCTCGAACAGGCCTTCCTGGCGGTAGAGCTCGAGGGTGGCGAGGCCGGCGGCACAGGCCAGCGGGTGCGCCGAATAGGTGTAGCCGTGGAACAATTCCACCACATGTTCGGGGCCCGTCATGAACGTGTCATGGACCGCATCGCGCGCCAGCACGCCACCCATCGGCACCGCGCCGTTGGTGACGCCCTTGGCGAAGGTGATCATGTCCGGCAGCACGCCGTAACGTTCCGCCGCGAAGCTGAAGCCGAGGCGGCCGAAGCCGGTGATGACCTCGTCGAAGATCAACAGGATGCCGTGCTTGTCGCAGATCGTGCGCAGCCGCTGCAGATAGCCCTTCGGAGCCGGGATTACGCCGGTCGATCCCGCCATCGGCTCGACGATCACGGCGGCGATGGTGTTGGCGCCGTGCAGGGCGACCAGACGCTCCAGGTCGTCGGCAAGATGCGCGCCCCATTCCGGCTCGCCCTTGGAAAAGGCCTGCTGCTCGTGATTGTAGGTGGTCGGCAGGTGGTCCACGCCGGAGAGCAGGCTGCCGAACATCTTGCGGTTGTTGACCATGCCGCCGACCGAGATGCCGCCGAAGCCGACACCATGATAGCCGCGTTCGCGGCCGATCAGCCGGGTCCTTGCGCCTTCGCCGCGCACGTTGTGATAGGCGAGCGCGATCTTCAGCGCGGTGTCGGCCGCTTCCGATCCGGAGTTGCAGAAGAATACGTGCTCGAGGCCCTTCGGCGCCAGCGCCGCGATCCGGCTGGCAAGCTCGAAAGCCTGGGGATGGCCGAACTGGAACGGCGGCGCATAGTCCATCGTTTCGGCCTGTTTGGTGATCGCAGCGGTGATCGGGTCGCGGTTGTGGCCGGCGTTGCTGCACCACATGCCCGCCACGGCGTCGAGCAGCTTGCGGCCATCGGAGGTAAAATAGTGCATGTCCTTGGCGCCGACCACCATCCGCGGCGCGCGCTTGAACGCGCGGTTCGAGGTGAACGGCATCCAGTAGGCGGCGAGATCGTTCGGGGCGGCGGATGCGAGGGCGGCACTGCTGTTCGGGGACATGATGACCTGCTGTTCTTGAAACGGTTCTTGAGGCGATGTCTTTCGCCTGTGGTGGGGGAGACGGTCGCAACCCTATCAGGTTGGAGGCAGCACGGAAGTGCGGCGCGTGCGCAGTCCGAGCGCATTGCGCGCAGATCGGCGCCATCCATCATACGGGATTTGCCGGATCGCTGTGGGCATCACGCTACTACCCTGAGTAATGGTTGGATTCATTCGCACTTAAAGGTTGTGTGTTGGGATGCGCGGCATGGCACACGCATCCCCTTTGCAACGGTTTCGTCGATTCCGGACCAGCGACAGCGGGGCTTCCGCGGTTGAATTTGCCATCATCGCACCGATGTTCCTGATGCTGGTGTTCGGCATCGTCATATACGGCGCCTATCTCGCGGCCGTTCATGGTGTCCAGCAGTTGGCAGCCGAAGCCGCGCGCAATTCGATTGCCGGACTGACTCCCACCGAGCGCGCCACGCGTGCGACGAGTTACGTGACGGCCAATGCCAATTCCTATCCGTTGCTGGACGTCAGTCATCTGACGGTGAACGCCGCGGCGTCGGCCAGCGATGCCAACGTCTTCGTCGTGACGGTCAATTACGATGCCTCCGACATGTTCATCTATTCGCTGCCGACGTTCGTTCCTGCGCCGTCCAAGACGATCGTGCGTTCGGCAGCGATTCCGCGCGGTGGCTACTAGGGAGCACGACGATGCGGCAACTGGTCCGGCGGTTTTGGAGTGACCGGCGCGGCAACATCGCGATGATGAGCGCGGCCAGCATGATGATGGTGTGCGGTTTCGCGGCCTTCGGCGTTGATATCGGCTCGGTTTTCCTCGACAGGCGCAGGGTGCAGAGCACGGCCGATCTCGCGGCGATCGTCGCGGCGGGCGATCTCACCAATGCGACGGCTGCCGCCAAGGCGACGGTGATGAAGAATAATTATCCTGCCGATTCCCTCGTGTCCGTGGAGTACGGGACATACGTTGCCGACACCTCGCTGAGCGCGCAGCAACGCTTCACCGTCACCGCCGGAGCAACGCCCGGAGCGGCCACCAACGCCGTTCGTGTCACGGTCAAGTCCACAACCTCGCTGTTTTTCGGCAAGGTGCTGACCGGCCAGGACAGCTACGATGTGCAGGCCACCGCGACCGCGACCACCACCCGGATGGCGTCGTTCGCGATCGGTTCGGGACTGGTGTCCTTGAACGGCGGGCTGCTCAATCAGTTGCTCGGCAGCATGCTCGGCACCACGCTGTCGCTGTCGGTAGCGGATTACAATGCGCTGCTGAACGCCAAGGTCGATGCCTTCGATTTCATGAAGGCGCTGGCCACCCAGCTCAACGTGACCGCCGGCACCTATGAGCAATTGCTGACAGGGCAGGTCAAGCTCTCCGATCTGATCACGTCACTGCTGAACGCACAGAGAACTGCCAACGGAAATGATGCAGGGACCATCGCCATGTCCAGCGTCAGCCAGGCCGTCCTGGCGCTGCTGACCAAAATCTCGACGCAGCAGCTGCTTGATCTCGGGCCGTATGCGACGCTGCAGGTCGGCGAGAAACCGCTGGTCGGCGTGAAGGTGTCGGTGCTCGACATGCTGCAGGCGATTGCGCAAATCGCCAATGGCACCAACCAGATCGCGACCGGGCTGAACGTCAATATCCCCGGCATCGCCACCGTGCAATTGCTGGCCACGATCGGCGAGCGCCCGGTCGGAACCAGCTGGATGGCTGTCGGCACAAAAGGCGCAAGTGTGCACACCGCCCAGGTCCGGGTCCTACTGACGGTCCAGTTGCTGGGCAGCGGTGCTGCTTCCGTGGTCAATTTGCCGATCTATGTCGAAGTCGCGTCAGGCACCGCGACGCTCGACAATATCAGCTGTGGTTATCCCGACATCACCACCTCCTCGGTCACGCTTGGCGTGACGCCGGGGATCGTCGATGCGTGGATCGGCAATGTGTCGGCCGCCGACATGAAGAATTTCACGACCAAGCCTAATCCGGCGCCCGTCAACCTCGTCAGCATTCTCTTGATCGGACTGGTGTCGGGGAGCGCCCATGTCTCGATGGGCAACACCACGCCGACCGCGGTGACGTTCAGCTACGCCGACATCACCGCGAATCCACCGGTCAAGAAGACCACCAACACCTCATCGTTTCTCTCGTCATTGCTGACCAGCCTGCTCGGCAATCTGCAGGTCAAGGTGCTGTTCATTCCGATTCCGGTTCCTGGGATCCTTGTTTCGCTGATCCAGGCCGTTACTGCACCGGTGGATGCGCTGCTGGCGTCGGTGTTGCAGGCTCTCGGGGTCAGCCTCGGTCAGGCCACCACCTGGGTCAACGGCATCCGCTGCGATGGTGGCGTGCTGGTGATCTGAACGTTTCCTTTCCCTGAAGTGGTTTCTTGCGAACAACCGTGCTGTTTTCTCGGCGCGGTTGCCATCGCAACCGGCGTGACGGTTTTTCGAGCTGTCTTTTTAAAATCCTCTTTTTCAAAGCCTTCTTTTTTTAAGCCTTCGATACGGGTTTCAGGCAGGGAATAGCGGCATAATCCTGCTACCCTGAGTTTAGTATTGGTTTAATTTGCACTTAAATGCTGTGTGTTGCTATCGGCACATGGCACACGCAGCGATCAAGCACCCTGACAGAACCGAGCAGTCTCAAAAACCGCGGGCTGCAGCCGGGGAGCTCTCGGCAAAAATAAGCCGCCGCATGTTCCATGTCGCCAATTCCCGGCGACCTAATCCCCAGATCATCAGCCGTTCACCGTCGGCGTGCGTTTCGCGCCGTTCAGAACAATTTCAGCCGCGACCGCACGCGGCGATATCAGGAGTCAAGCGTGATGCGAGACCTGTTGAGACGCTTTCGGCGCGATCAGCGCGGCAACATTGCCATGATGGGCGCGTTCACGATGCTGACGGTGTGCGGTTTCGCTGCATTCGGTGTCGATCTCGGTTCGATCTTCGCTGACCGGCGAAAAACCCAAAGCGTCGCGGATCTCGCGGCGATCGTTGCGGCGGGCGATCCCGCCAACGCGGCCAAAGCGGCCAAGGCGGCGGTGGTGAAGAACAACTACCCGGCCGACTCGCTCGTGTCGGTGGAGTACGGCACCTATGTTGCGGATGCCACACTGACGGTGCCGCAGCGCTTCACGCCCGCGGCCGCTCCCGGACCCACCACCAACGCCGTGCGGGTGACGGTGCAGACCAAGACGCCGCTGTTTTTCGGCAAACTACTGACCGGGAAGGACAGCTATGACATCCGTACCTCCGCAACCGCGGCGACGACGGCGATGGCTTCGTTTGCGATCGGCTCGCGGCTCGCCTCTCTGAACGACGGCGTGCTCAATCAACTGCTGGGAACGCTGCTTGGCACCAAGCTGTCGCTGTCACTGATGGATTACAACGCCCTGCTCAGCGCCAAGGTCGATGCATTCAGCTTCCTGTCGGCGCTGGCGACCCAGGTCAATCTCACCGCAGGGACCTATGACCAGTTGCTGCAGGGGGAGGTCAAGCTTCCGGATCTTGTCGCGGCGCTGCTCAATGCGCAGCGTTCGACCAACGGCAACGATGCCGCGACCATCGCACTCTCGAAGGTCAGCCAGGGCCTCATCGGATTGCTGACCAAGATCGTACCGCAGAGCCTGATCGATCCCGGCCCTTATGCGGTGCTGCAGGCGGGACAGAAGCCGCTGTTCGGCCTGCCGATATCGGTGCTCGATTTGTTGCAGGCGATCGCGGTGCTGGGCAACGGCACGCATCAGATTGCCGCAGGGCTCAATCTGAATATACCGGGCATTGCGAGCGTGCAGCTGCAGGCTGCGGTCGGCGAGCGTCCGGTGGGCACGAGCTGGATCACGGTGGGGACCAAAGGCGCCAGCGTTCACACGGCCCAGACCCGCGTGCTGCTGCAGGTCCAGTTGCTTGGCAGCGGGGCGGCGTCGGTCGTCAATCTGCCGCTGTATGTCGAGGTCGCATCGGCCACCGCGACACTGGACGCCCTGCAATGCGGGTATCCTGACATCGGCACCTCATCGGTGACGCTGGGGGTGAAGCCGGGCGTCGTCGACGCCTGGATCGGCGGCGTCTCGACGGCCGAGCTGACCAACTTCAGCGTCCAGCCCAATCCGCCGGCCGCAACCCTGGTGAATGTCCTTGGCCTTGTGAAGGTGACCGGTCGCGCCCACGCGTTGATCGGCAACACCACGCCGACCAGCGTCAATTTCAGCTATGCCGACATCCAGGCGCAGACCAGGAAGACCGTGAACAGCACCTCGTTCGTCTCGTCGCTGCTGGGGAGCCTGCTCGGCAATCTGGATTTGAGAGTGTCGATTCTCGGGCTGGGCCTGGATCTTGGGCCGCTGCTCCAACTGGTCGGCAATATCCTGGCCGCGGTGACGGCGCCGGTCGACCAACTGCTGGCCTCTGTGCTGCAGACGCTCGGCGTCAGTCTTGGCCAGGCCGACGTCTGGACCACCGGGATCCGCTGCGACAGCGCGGTGCTGGTGAACTGAGGCCGGCCGGGGCAGGCATGTCCGCGAATGCGGTCGATATGCTTGCCCCTGCCTCTTTCGGCTGGTAACCCGGAGCGGAATTCGCAGGTCGGTGCCCCGCATCCGCGGCACCGGGTGGCCTGCCGGCCCGATCCGAGTGACATGTCCGAAAAATCCAAAAAACCTCAGAAACTCAAGGCCCGGCTGCCGCGCGGCCTCGCCGATCGTGGTCCCGCCGAAATCGCGGCGACGCGGCGCATGATCGCCACCATCCAGCAGGTCTACGAGCTCTATGGCTTCGAGCCGGTGGAGACGCCGGCGATGGAATACACCGACGCGCTCGGCAAATTCCTCCCCGATCAGGACCGCCCCAACGAGGGCGTGTTCTCGTTCCAGGACGACGACGAGCAGTGGATCAGCCTGCGTTATGATCTCACGGCGCCGCTGGCGCGTTATGTGGCGGAAAATTTCGAGACGCTGCCGAAACCCTATCGCAGTTATCGCGCCGGCTATGTCTATCGCAACGAAAAGCCGGGCCCCGGCCGCTTCCGCCAGTTCATGCAGTTCGACGCCGACACGGTGGGCAGCGCCTCGCCGGCGGCGGATGCAGAGATCTGCATGATGGCCGCCGACACCATGGAGGCGCTCGGCATTCCGCGCGGCGCTTATGTGGTGAAGGTCAACAACCGCAAGGTGCTCGACGGCGTGCTGGAGGCAATCGGGCTGGGCGGCGAGACCAATGCGGGCCGCAGGCTCACAGTGCTGCGCGCCATCGACAAGCTCGACAAGTTCGGCACCGATGGCGTGCGTTTGTTGCTCGGCGCGGGTCGCAAGGACGAAAGCGGCGATTTCACCAAGGGCGCCGAGCTCGCGCCGGAGGCCATCGAGCAAGTCATCGCGTTCACCGAAGGTCGCCCGGGCGGCGAGTCGAAACTCGCCGCCGAGGGACAGGCCGAGCTCGACCAGATCAGGCAACTCGTCACCGCGGGCGGTTATGGCGAGGATCGTATCAAGATCGATCCGTCGGTCGTGCGCGGTCTCGAATACTACACCGGCCCGGTCTACGAGGTTGAGCTGCTGCTCGAGACCAAGGACGAGAAAGGGCGCCCGGTGCGCTTCGGCTCGGTCGGCGGCGGCGGCCGCTACGATGGTCTGGTCTCGCGCTTCCGTGGCGAACCCGTGCCGGCCACCGGTTTCTCGATCGGCGTGTCGCGGCTGCAGGCGGCGCTCACTCTGATCGGCAAGCTCGACACCACGCCGGAATTCGGCCCGGTGGTGGTCACGGTGTTCGACCGCGATCGTATCGGTGACTATCAGGCGATGGTCACGGTGCTGCGCAAAGCCGGCATCCGCGCCGAGCTCTATCTCGGCAATCCCAAGAACATGGGCAACCAGCTCAAATACGCCGACCGGCGCAATTCGCCGTGCGTCATCATCCAGGGTTCGGACGAAAAGGCGCGCGGCGAAGTCCAGATCAAGGATCTGATCGAAGGCGCCAAGGCCGCGGCCGCCATAGCCTCCAATCAGGAATGGCGGGAAACCCGTCCGGCCCAGTTCGCGGCCAGGGAAGACAATCTCGTCAACGCCGTGCGCGACGTGCTGGCGCGCCATGACGTGAACTGGGGTTGATTTCGGGGCAACCGACGTTCATCACGAGTAACGTCCAACCAACAAAAGGAGCAAACAATGCCTGAAGTCCACGTGTTCATGGCCGCCGGCCGGACCGACGAGCAGAAGAAGGGCATGATGCTCGATATCACCCAGGCGCTGGTGAAGAACCTCGGGGTCCCCTCCGACGTCGTCACCGTGCAGATCATCGAAGCCAAGCTCACCGACAAGATGAAGAACGGCCAGACCTTCCTCGAACGCCAGACGAAGACGTAACGCGACCGATGCCCCCTCATGGTGAGGAGGCGCATGTGCGCCGTCTCGAACCATGAGGCCGACACGTCTCTGCATGCGGGCCTCATCCTTCGAGACACGGCCAAAAGGCCGCTCTTCAGGATGAGGGTTTTCACTTCATTTCGGAGCGATTGAATGAGCGCATTGGATGCCATCGCTGTCGGCATGAGCGGCGAAGACAGCGTGACGGTGACCGACGAACTCACCGTCGGTCATTTCGTGGCGCATATGCCGAAAGTCTACGCCACGCCGATGATGATCCTGCTGATGGAAACCGCATCGGCGGCGGCGATCGCGCCGCATTTGCCGGAGGGTTTCGTCAGCGTCGGCACCGAGGTCAATGTCCGGCATCTCGCGGCGACCCCGGTGGGGCGCGTGGTGCGCGCCATCGCCCGGGTGATCGAGGTCGAGGCCCGCAGCGTGCTGTTCGAGGTCACAGCCTTCGACGGCGACCGCAAGATCGGTGACGGCACCCACCGGCGCGGCGTGGTCGATGTCGTGAAGTTCAGGAAGCAGTTCCCCGGCACATGATCGCCGCGCGGCTGCGGCGGACCATGGGCCGCTGATGGATGCAGTGGCGACTGCCGCGTCTCACTGCTTCTTCATCATGTTGTTCTTCATGTTGCGTGCGGCTTCTTCCAGATCCTTGACGTTCATCTTTGCGCCGCCGGGCATGATCATGTCTCCGGCCTTCTGGTCGGCGGCGCAGGCGCCGACCCACTTGGCTTCGACGGTGATGTTGGTGTCGCGCGACACGCCATTGGCGAGATGCTGCGACGTCATCTTGATGGTGTAAGCGGAGTTGAAGTCGCCGGTGATCTCGGTGTGCGACTTCATGGTCATGCCCGGAGTGCCGCACTCCGTGTCCATGATGTAGCCGGTCGCGGTCTTCTGCATGTCGCGCTTGCTGCAGGCCGCGCTGACCGGCTGCGAGTTGATCCGGGCCATCAGCACCTTGTCGGTTGCCTCGTCAGTGCACTGCTGCATCGAGATCGGCGTCTTCTGGCTTTCCGCGGACAACATCTTCATGTCCCACAGGCCGGGCTTGCGCGTCGGCAGCTCCAGTTCCCCGGCGTGGGCTGTTGCGGGCAGGGCGAGGCAGATCAGCGCGGCACTGATCGCGCCATGGGTCAGCAGGCTTCGCATCGGGAATAGCTCCTCAAATCAACATCAATATGGATCGGCCGGCGCAGAGCCGGTGACGCGCATCCGGAGCTACAGCATGATTCGACCGGGAATTATGTCGCAGCGAATGTGCGGTGGCCGTTCTACCTGCCGTGCAGGTGGCGAGATACTCGCAAATGAGAGATGGCCACCGGAAACCGGCCGTGCCCCGGCGGCAGAAAGCAGGCGCTACTTCATCCCGGGGAGGACCACGTCGCCGGGCTTCTGGCCGGCCGGGCAGGCGCCGATCCACTTCGCGTCCATCGTCACATCGGTGCTCTGCGGCGCCTTGCCGCCGACTTTCGACTTCACCCTCACCGTGTAGGCGGAGTTGAAATCCCCGGAGATGTCGGCCTGCATGGTCATCGGTGCGCCGTCGGCCTTGCACTGCGAGTCCACCGCGAAGCCGGTCGCCGTCTTCTTGATGTCGTTTTTCGTGCAGGCGTCCTTGTCCGTTCCTGCGAACGAGGAGGTCATCTCCTTGTCGGTGCTGGCGTCGGTGCATTCGTGCATGGTCATCGCCGGCGTCTTTGCGCCGGCCATGATCATCTTGACCTCCCACAATCCAGGCTTGCGCGTGGGCAGATCGACGGCATGGGCGAGCGTGGGAAGGGCGGTGCAGAGCACGAGCACGCCGAGCGCGCGAGACGGGAAGAAACTCGACATGAAAATCTCTCCTCCAAATGAACAATAAAAACGGGCGACCGATTGATCGGTGCGCCCGCGTTTAACCGATGATTTTCTCAGAACGATGTCAGTAGCGAACGCGCAACGCGTGGTCAGCGCGTCCCGCCCGCGGCCAGATGCAGGCAAACGAGAGATAGCCGCCATACACCGGCTGCATCCCGGTCAGCTTCACGACCTTGCCGTATTGCGCGCAGTGATCGATCGCCATCGCCCTGGCGTCTGCCCGGCGGACCAGCTCATACGAAATGATGCCACCGGTGTCGTTGCCCTTGAACGGCGGCACCCAATATGCGCGTGCCGTGCTGGTCGCTGCTGCGGACAGCAGAACTCCCAAGGCAACTCCCAAGGCGGCCGCCAGTGCGCCGGTGGTTTTCATTCGCATCTCGATCTCCATTCGATTCCAGCGCCTAACTTACCGGCCGGCCGGGGCGCTGAGAAGCCGGGATGCGGCATTGCGGGGGAGTAGTTGGCCGGTGTTGCCGTCGTGCACTTGACCTGCTGCCGGCTTCGCGGCACCGTCCGCCGCAATCAACAATCGGCAGGCGGTCCATGCGCGAGCTTTTCAAATCCTTCAGCAAATCCAGCGCCGGTGCGGCATTCGCCGCATGTCTTGCTCTGCTTCTTGGCCTGCTGGCATTCGGCACCGCGGCCGAGGCGGCCAATCCGCTGGAAATGAACTTCTGGCTGTCCGGCCCGCGTTATGACAGCAACGTGCCGGCCTGCGAGCAGGCGCTGGACACCATCTCGTCCCGGTTTTCCGAAAAGGAAGGCAAGTACTGGAATTCCAGCCTGCAGATCACGGGTTATGAGAAAGTGCGTGAGGTCGCGTTCCGGCCCTGGGCAGCGAACTCCATTCCGCGCCGCTTCTGCTCCGCGCACGCCATGCTGAGCGACGGCAAGGCACGTTGGGTGCATTATTCGATCATCGAGGACGGTGGCTTCGCCGGCTACGGCTCCGGCGTCGAATGGTGCGTCACCGGGCTCGACCGCAACTGGGCCTACAATCCGGCCTGCAAGGCTGCCCGTCCGTAACCACTTCTGAACACTCGAGATTTGAGCCAGATTTTGACGCCGCGTGCTGTGAAGCGCGCGGCGTTTAAGTTTGTTCTTGAAATGTTCTCGTTGGCTGGCTAGGCTTGAGGAGTGGTTCAAGGTGGTTGTGTGTCTGTAAGGGGCGTTGCCATGATCCAGTTTCCGTCTCAGCGTTTCTCGATCCGCGGCATTTCAAAAGCTTTTGTCTTCCTGGCGCTGATAGCCCTGTTGGGGAGCGCGTTGGCCCTCAATCCGGCCCGGGCGCAGGATCACCGGCAGAATGCGCCGGGCGAATTCGATTTCTATGTGCTGTCGCTGTCCTGGTCGCCGTCGTTCTGCGAGGCGGCGAGCGAGCGCGGCAATACCGGGCGCAATCAGCAGATCCAGTGCGGTGGCCGGCCCTATTCGTTCGTGGTGCACGGGCTGTGGCCGCAATACGACCGCGGCTTCCCGAACTATTGCCAGCGGCCCGCGCCGCGGCTCGACCGCAACATCGTGTCGTCGATGTTGGATTTGATGCCGGCGCCGGGGCTGATCTTCAATGAATGGGACAAGCACGGCACCTGCTCCGGGCTCGGCGCGCGCGCCTATTTCGAGACGGTCCGCAAGGCCCGCGCGGCGGTGAAAATCCCGGCCGAATACCTTGATCTGTCGGAGAGCCGGATGGTGACGCCGGCCGACCTCGAGGACGCCTTCGTCAAGGCCAATCCCGGCCTCAGCACTGCGGCGATTTCGGTGACCTGCGACAGCCGGCGGCTCAGCGAGGTGCGGGTCTGCCTGAGCAAAGACCTGCAGTTCCGCGCCTGCGAGGAAATCGACCGCCGCGCCTGCCGCCGCGACAAGGTGGAAATGCCGCCGATGCGCGGCAGCTGACGCTGACCCTCGCACCCGGTTCCAATTCTTCGCGCCCAATGCTTCTTCGCGCCAACGCCATGTTGGCCTCAACTGACGCCCTCGTGTCGGACACGGGGGCGTTTTTTTGTCCGGTGGTTGTCGTGGAGTCCGGGGGGGGGGCGTCCCCGCCGAACGTTTCCACTCCAGCGCAAAATGCTTTAGGCCTTGGATATGAACTATCGTCACGCCTTTCACGCCGGAAATTTCGCTGACGTCATCAAGCACATCGTGCTGGTGCGGATCCTCAGCTATCTGCAGGACAAGCCGGCGGCGTTTCGGGTGATCGACACCCATGCCGGCGCCGGCCTGTATGACCTCACGGGCTCCGAGGCGACCCGCAGCGGCGAATGGCTGACCGGGATCGCACGCCTGATGCAGGCGCGGTTTTCGGAAGCCGCACAGCCGCTGGTCGGCCCGTATTTGGACATTGTGCGGGCGTTCAATCCGCCGGGACAGCTCAAGACCTATCCGGGATCGCCGCTGATCGCCCGCGCCATGCTGCGTCCACAGGACCGGCTGGTGGCCTGTGAGGTCGAGGAGCAGGCGCGCAAGCGCCTGATCTCTGCGCTGCGCCGGGACGAGCAGGGGCGGGTGGTCGATCTCGACGGCTGGACGGCGCTGCCGGCCTTCGTGCCGCCCAACGAACGGCGGGGCCTGGTGCTGATCGATCCGCCGTTCGAGGCCAAAGACGAGTTCACGCGGCTCGCCGATGGCTTTGCCGGGGCGTTCGCGAAATGGCCGACCGGCAGCTACATGCTCTGGTATCCCGTCAAAGAACGGCGGGCGACCGAAACCCTGGCCCGAAGTGTGGTGCAGACTGCGGCGGCTAAGCCCGGCGACGACAAGGTGCTGCGCATTGAATTCAGCGTCGCGCCCCAGACTGTCGATGGTCCGCTGGCATCGGCGGGGCTGTTGGTGGTTAACCCGCCCTGGACACTCGCCGGCGAGTTGAAAACCCTGCTGCCCGAGTTGCAGAAACCGCTCGGCCAAGGCGGCGCAGCGCGCTTTCGGGTTGAAACGGGCAAGATCTGACAATCGGAATGGGATGATTTCCTGCGACCGATCCATTTTTGCAATTGAGCCATAGTCAATTTGCATGGAAGCGTATTATGCTCGTCACGTGAGGGCGGGCTTTACGTTCCGCGTCCGCGAATGGTCGTGGCGGAGTGAGAAGGTTTCTGGATTGTCAGGGCAGGGTTGGCCGTCATACACGCCCCACCTCCGCCCGTCGGGATGACACCCAGCGGCCGATACTATCCGGAAGTGAATGTCCGGTCGCGCCAAGGCTCGAATTGCGTTGGCGAAGTATTGCGGGGAGAGGAGTTTTCCCGATGGCTATGACGGGAACCGTCAAGTTCTTTAATGGTGAACGTGGCTACGGCTTCATCAAGCCGGACGACGGCGGTCGCGATGTGTTCGTGCACATCACGGCGGTCGAACGCGCCGGTTTGAAGGACTTGAAGGAAGGACAGCGCATCACGTTCGAGGTCGAACCGGACAAGAAGGGCAAGGGCCCCAAGGCGGTCGATCTTGTGGTTTCATCCTGAGCGGATTGCTCGGGCGGACTTGAACTGAACGCGTCAGACTCGAGTTTGTGTGCGGTTGCGACTGCCCGATGCCCTCGCGCGCGACGGTATGGCTGTTGTCATCGGATCAAGGTCACAGCAAAAATCCCGGCACGCTGTCGCGGCCGGGATCTTTGCTGTTTGGGATCTGATCAGAAGTGATAGTTCACGCCGACGCGGATGGTGCTGAAATTCAGGCTGTTGGACGTGCCGGTCAGCACGAAGTTGTCTCTGGACAGGTCGACAAACAGATACTCGACCTTGGCCGACCAGTTCGGTGCGAAGCCGATCTCGGCGCCTGCACCGACCGTCCAGCCCGCATTGGTGTGGGTTTCCGTCAGGCCGAACGATTCGGCCTTCAGTTCGCCGAATGCGAGACCGCCGGTGCCGTAGAGCAGGACGTTGTTCATGGCATAACCCACGCGGCCGCGGATCGTGCCGAACCAGGGGTTGGAGAACTTCCAGGACGCGAAACGGTCGTCGGCGCCGCTGGCCTGGATGTCGCCCTCGATGCCGAATACGAATTGTCCCGACTGCCAGTTGTAACCAGCTTGCACGCCGCCCTGGAAACCGGATGGCCTGGCGAGGTTGTTCTCGACCTCGCCCCAGCCGTAGCCGAGATTGGCGCCGAGATACGGGCCAGCCCAGCTGTAGCCATTGAGCGGCTGGTTCACCGTGTAGGGGCGATAGGGCAGGTCGGCGGCCTGCACCGATGCGGTTGCGCACAGGACAGCGATAACAGCTGCACCGAGGGTTGCCTTACTCATCTCAACTCTCCGACCACTCAAGCCGTGCCGCGGGTCCCTAAGGGAACCGTACGGTTACGGAAGTCCAAACTTGATACGCAGGATTTATCGAGATCTTTAAGTTAAACAGGCGTTAAGTCCGGCGCGCGCCGCCGTATTGGCGTTAAAAGAGTCTTACTTATGGACGGCGGCCGCGCCGTCGGGCCTCCGCGATGACGCCTTGTGGATGTCGGGTCCAGGTGCCGGTTTCGGCGCAGCGGCGCTGGCTCAGCCGGTGCCGGGTAACTATTTAGAGATCGATGGATAACGACCGAATCAATCAGCCTGCGCCCGAAGCCGCGAAGGCGCCGCCGGCTTCAGCCAGCGACGTGCCGCCGCAGGAGCTCGACCTCGAAAGCGCCGCTGCCGAGGACGACGAGGGCCGGCTGCCGGAGGTGATCGACGAGTCCGACGAAGCGGCGCCGGAAGGGCCGCTTGCGACCGGACGCGCCGTCATCGCGCAGGCGGTTCGTCTCGCCCCGACCTCGCCCGGCGTCTACCGCATGCTCAATGGCACGCAGGATGTGCTGTATGTCGGCAAGGCCAAGAATATCCAGAAACGCCTGTCGTCCTATGCGCGGCCGACGGGACATCAGACCCGTATCGCGCGGATGATCGCGGCGACGGTCAGCGTCGAAATCGTGTCGACCGCGACCGAGACCGAGGCGCTGCTGCTCGAAGCCAACCTGATCAAGCAACTGCGCCCGCGCTTCAATGTGCAGCTGCGCGATGACAAGTCGTTCCCTTATATCCTGATCACCGGCGATCACTGGGCGCCGCAAATTCTCAAGCACCGCGGTGCGCAATCGCGACCGGGACGCTATTTCGGTCCGTTCGCGTCTGTTGGGGCGGTCAACCGCACCATTACGGCGCTGCAGCGCGCCTTTCTGGTGCGCTCCTGCACGGATTCGTTTTTCGAGAGCCGCAGCCGTCCTTGCCTGCTGTACCAGATCAAGCGCTGCGCCGGCCCCTGCACCAACGAGGTTGATTTTCCCGGCTACACGGAGCTTGTCCGCGAGGCGACGGACTTTCTGTCGGGCCGCAGCCGCGCGGTGAAGCAATTGCTCGCCGATGAAATGGAGAAGGCGTCCACCGACCTCGCGTTCGAGAGCGCGGCGATCTATCGCGACCGTCTCGCGGCCTTGTCCGCCATCCAGTCGCAGCAGGGTGTCAATCCGCGGACGGTCGACGAAGCCGATGTGTTCGCCATCCATCAGGAGGGCGGCTACTCCTGCGTCGAGGTGTTCTTCTTCCGCACCGGCCAGAATTGGGGCAACCGAGCCTACTTCCCGCGCGCCGACAAGTCGTTCGCGGCGGGCGAAGTGCTGGGCGCGTTCCTGGCACAATTCTACGACGACAAGCCGCCGCCGAAGCTCATCCTGCTGTCGCACGAGATCGAGGAGCGCAGTCTGCTGGCCGAGGCCCTGACCACCAAGATGGGATTCAAGGTCGAGGTCAACGTCCCGCAGCGGGGCGAGAAAAAAGACCTGATCACCCACGCGTTCAACAACGCGCGCGAGGCGCTGGGCCGCAAGCTGGCTGATACCGCGACCCAGTCGCGCTTGCTCGAGGCGATGGTGACGACGCTCGGCTTGCCGCGCGCGCCGCGACGGATCGAGGTGTACGACAACAGCCACATCCAGGGCACCAATGCCGTCGGCGCCATGATCGTCGCTGGGCCGGATGGTTTCATCAAGAACCAATACCGCAAGTTCAATATCCGCTCCGACAATCTGACCCCGGGTGACGACTATGGGATGATGCGCGAGGTGCTGGAGCGGCGCTTCAAGCGGCTGCTGGCGGACGCCCCGGAGGGGGATACCGGGCCGGCACGGGAAAATGACGATGCCGTTCCGCAGTGGCCCGATCTCGTCATCATCGATGGTGGCATGGGCCAGCTCAATGCGGTGCGCGAGACGTTCAAGTCGCTGGGCGTCACAAATGTGTCGCTGATATCGGTCGCCAAGGGGCCCGACCGCGATGCCGGGCGGGAAACCCTGTTTTTGCCCGACCGGCCGGCGCTGAAGCTCGAACCCCGCGATCCGGTGCTCTATTTCCTGCAGCGGCTGCGTGACGAGGCCCATCGATTCGTCATCGGATCGCACCGCAAGTTGCGCAAGAAGGACATCCGGGAAGCCGGATTGCAGGAGATTCCGGGCATCGGGCCGTCACGCAAACGTGCGCTGCTCCACCATTTTGGGACATTGAAGGAGATCGAGCGGGCGTCGGTTGCCGACCTCGGCAAGGTTCCGGGCATCAGCGCCGAGGGAGCCCGCAAGATTTTCGATTTCTTTCATGCACAATCGAAGTAACGGCCTGCAAATACAGGCGATCTCTGCGGTGGGTCAAAAGCCGTATTATTCTTGTCCCGGTGGGCCGGTCCGGCTTTGCGCTGGGGCGGAATAACGCTATTTGTCCCTGGGCTTTGATTGGAATGTTGATTTGCCAGGACGGGACGAGATGTGGTCTCGGCGGTTGACGTGGATGCGCGGGCGGTATTGGTAATGCACATGGACAGCGTGACGGCCAGAGAAGGCGCGAGGCGCTCGCTTTCGCTCCCAAACATACTCACCTATTCGCGGATCGCGGCGGTCCCGGTGGTGGTTGGCTGCATGTATGGCCAGTCGATCGGCGAGGGGCCGCTTTGGCTGCGCTGGGTCGCTCTGTTTTTCTTCGTTGCCGCCGGCGTGACCGATTTCCTCGACGGTTATTATGCCCGGATCTGGGATCAGCAGTCGGCCTTCGGCCGGATGCTTGATCCGATTGCCGACAAGCTCCTGGTGTCGTCGTGCCTGCTGATGCTGGCAGCGGACGAAATTATCCGCGGCTGGTCGTTGTGGGCCGCCATCGTCATTTTGTGCCGCGAGATCCTGGTGTCCGGCCTGCGCGAATACCTCGCCGCATTGCGCGTCAGCGTTCCGGTGTCGCAGCTTGCGAAATGGAAGACCACCGTCCAACTGGTCGCGATCGGCTTTTTGATCGCGGGCGAAGCGGGTGAAGCGATACTGCCGCAGACGATTATGATCGGACTGGTGCTGCTGTGGATCTCCGCCATTATCACGCTCTACACCGGCTGGGACTATTTCCGGGCAGGCCTTGGTCATTTGATCAAGGAGGACTCATGAAGGTCCTCTATTTTGCCTGGGTGCGGGAGCGCGTGGGCAAGGCGGAAGAAATCATCGATCCACCGGCGTCGGTGCGGACCGTGGCTGAACTGATGCAGTGGCTGAAAGGGCTCGGCGAAGAGTATGCCCATGCGTTCGAGAAGCCGGTGATCCGCGCCGCCATCGACCATACCCATGTGAAGCCGGATGCGACGATCTCCGGTGCCCGCGAGATCGCGTTCTTTCCGCCGATGACCGGCGGCTGACACAAAGCCATGACCGTTCCCGTCACCATCCGCCTGCAGCCGGACGATTTCGACGTCTCGCGAGAGATCGCGGCGCTGACGGCGGGGCGTACCGACATCGGCGCGGTGGTGTCCTTCAGCGGCATTTGCCGCGGCAGTGAGGGGCCCGAGGCCATCACGGCGCTGACGCTCGAGCATTATCCCGGCATGGCTGAGGCTGAGATCCGCCGTCATGTGGACCAGGCCATCACGCGCTGGCCGCTCACCGGCGTCACCGTGATTCATCGCTACGGCCGCGTCGTGCCCGGCGACAACATCGTGCTGGTGCTGACCGCCTCCGCACACCGCGAAGCGGCGTTCCTGGGTGCCGAATTCCTGATGGACTATCTGAAGGCCAACGCGCCATTCTGGAAATCCGAGGAACGTGCGCAAGGCGCGTCTTCATGGGTTGATACCCATCATCGTGACGACGAAGCCGTCACCCGCTGGGACAAATCCTGATGGCGAAAAAGGCGAAAGCGTCGACGCGGCGCACCGGCGCCGCAAAGCGGTCTCCTGCGGCGACCACGAAGGTTGCCGCATCCGAGCTCGCCACGCTGCTGGACTATGTTCGTTTCGCGGTCAGCCGCTTCAACGAGGCCAAGCTGGCGTTCGCCCATGGCACGCCCGATCCGGTGGCGGAAGCGGTCTTTATCGTCTCCGAAACGCTGCACCTGCAGCTTGATCAATTCGAAACCTTTGCCATGGCGCAGGTGACGAAGGCGGAAGGCGCCGCGCTTCTTGCGCTGATCGATGCGCGGGTTCGCACCCGCAAGCCGGCGGCCTATCTGCTCAACAAGATCTACATGCGCGGGCTGCCGTTCTATGTCGACGAGCGGGTGATCGTGCCGCGCTCCTACATCGGTGAACTGCTGGACTCGCATTTCAGCGGTGACGACGGCTCGTTGATCGACGATCCCGCAATGGTGGAGCGGGTGCTCGATCTCTGTACCGGTTCAGGCTGTCTTGCCATTCTCGCCGCCCGGCATTTCCCGGCTGCGGACGTCGACGCCGTCGACATTTCCAAGGATGCCTTGGCGGTGGCGGCCCGCAATGTCGACGAGCATGGCGTTGGGCAAACCGTTACGCTCTATCGCGGCGATCTGTTCGCGCCGTTGCCCCAGGATGTTCGCTACGATCTGATCATCACCAACCCGCCCTATGTCGACGCCGACGGCATGGCGAGCCTGCCGCGCGAATGCCGGCATGAACCGAAGATCGCTTTCGACGGCGGTGCCGACGGTCTCGACATCGTGCGGCGGATTGTGGCGGATGCGGGACGTTATCTCACCGAAGAGGGCGGATTGATCTGCGAAGTCGGCCGGGGCCGCGACAATGTCGAAGAGGCGTTCCCGCATTTGCCACTGCTCTGGCTTGATACCGAGGATTCGGAAGGCGAAGTGTTCTGGCTGCCGGCGTCTGCGCTAGGTACCGCCCGATAGCAGCGACGCGTCGTCGCACGGACCCTCATCGCCTCATGTCTGTCTTGCAGCCGCGGCTCTGGTCAAATCCGCGCGCTGCCTTTATCCAGCGGCATCCATCAACGCCCGACCTGCGCCTGCGTTCGACAACGATGTCAACGCCTGTCGCACCACCGCTTCAGACCCGAATGCGAACGATTGAATCTTCATGCTGGTTGCCCGCCAAAGCGCGTTTTCGCGCGATGCCTGGCTCGGTGAATTCCGGGCGATGCTGGCGCTCGGCTGGCCGCTGGTGCTCACGAATCTCGCCCAGACCGCGCTGACCACCACCGATGTGATCGTGATTGGCCGGCTCGGCGCCTCCGCGCTCGCTGCCGGAACACTCGGTGCCAATCTCTATTTGGGTCTGCTGATGTTCGCGATCGGCCTCGTGGTCGCGACTTCGCCGATGATGGCGAGTGCCATCGGACGCAAGCGAAGTGTTGTCCGCGATGTGCGGCGCACCTTCCGCCAGGGATTGTGGTCGGCGGTGATCGTGTCGGTACCGTGCTGGGCGTTGCTGTGGCACAGCGAGGCGATTCTGCTGCTGTTCGGCCAGGAGCCGGAGCTCGCTGCCGCCGCGCAATCGTTCGTGCGTGCGCTGCAGTGGGGATTACTTCCGGCGCTAGGCTATATTGCGCTGCGATCGTTCGTGTCGGCGCTGGAGCGGCCGGTGTGGGCGCTGATGATCACCGGCATGGCCATCCTGTTCAATATCGTTGCGAATTGGGCCCTGGTGTTCGGTCATCTCGGCTTGCCTGCGCTCGGGCTCCGCGGATCCGGTATCGCGACCGCGCTGTCGAACACCTTCATGTTCGTCGGCCTGGCGCTGGTGGTGACGTTCGGCCCCAGGTTTCGCCGCTACCGCCTGTTTGGGCGCTGGTGGCGGTCGGACTGGCCGCGGCTGGTCGCGCTGTGGCGGCTTGGGCTCCCGATCGGCATCACCATCGCCTTCGAGGTCATGGTGTTCAACGCCGCGGTGTTCCTGATGGGGCAGTTCGGCACCGCCGCGATCGCAGCCCATTCCATTGCAATCCAGATTGCGACGGCAACCTTCATGGTGCCGCTCGGGCTTGGGCAGGCGGCGACCGTGCGGGTTGGTCTCGCGCGTGGTGCAGGCGATCACGACGGCATCACCCGTGCGGGATGGAGCGCATTCGGCCTCGGCGTGCTGTTCATGGCGGCGATGAGCGTGTTGATGATTGCCGCACCGCGGCTTCTGGTCAGCGCCTTCATCGACATCGATGATCCGGCGAATGCCGTCGTGGTCAACACCGCAATCGGATTTCTGATTTGCGCGGCGGTGTTCCAGATCGCGGATGGGGCGCAGGTGGTCGGCGCCGGCATGCTGCGCGGTCTGCAGGACACCCGCGTTCCGATGATCTATGCGGGATTGGGGTATTGGGTCATTGGTCTGTCGCTGAGCGCCATTCTGGCCTTCAGGACCAGTCTTGGTGGATTGGGAATCTGGATCGGGCTGGCGGTCGGCTTGGTCGTGGTCGCCTGTCTGATGTTGCGGCGCTGGACCCGGCGCGACCGACTTGAGCAGGTGCCTGCGGGCTGAAGGATACGGCAGAGCCGATGGATTCGTCGCCCGATCCCGAAAGATATCAGCCGGCACGATCCGGGCGACGCAAGTTGATCCGCTGGCTCGGGTTTAGCGTGTTGTTGCTGGTATTGCCGCTCGCATTGTTCGCGATAGTGGTGCCGCCGAATGAATACAAGGCGCAGGGCATCGATGCACTCGATTGCGATGGTCCGATCGGTGTCTATCTGTTCGCGCTTCCGGCCTTACTGATCTATGGCGCCGGTGCGGTGATCAACGGACGCTGCTACCGCAATCGTCTGAATTTGAGTGTTTCGGTGATTTGCGTCGTGCTCTGCCTGTTGATGGCCGCAAGCATCGGCCGTGCGTATCAGGAACAGGCTCTTATGGCGCGAGATCCTCTCGCCTGCCGCTAACTTCAAGCGCAAACGCCGGGCTTCATCAGCCCGGCGTTTTCGAATGACGCTGTTTCAGGCGAATGGCTTATGCCGCCGCCTTGTTGCCCTTCGGCTGCACTTCGGCGGAGTAGTCCTCCATCAGCTGCTTGGTGATGGCCGCCGGCGTGAACCTCCAGTCGGCGATTTCCGACACGGGGGTGACTTCGGCGGCGGTGCCGGTGATGAAGCACTCGGTGAAGCCGGTCAGTTCGTCCGGCATGATGCGCCGCTCGAGTACCTCGATGCCGCGCTTCCTTGCCAGATCGATCACGGTCTGGCGGGTGATGCCGGCCAAAAAGCAATCGGCGATCGGGGTGTGGACCTTGCCATCCTTGATGAAGAAGATGTTGGCGCCGGTGCACTCGGCGACGCGTCCCTCCCAGTCCAGCATCATGGCGTCGGCATAGCCTTGGCGCTCCGCCTTGTGCTTGGAGATGGTGCAGATCATGTAGAGGCCTGCCGCCTTCGCCAGCGCGGGAATCGTCTTCGGATCGGGACGACGGTACTCCGCGAGTGCCAGCCGGATGCCCTTCAGCCGCTCCGCCGGATCGAAATAGCTCGGCCACGACCAGCAGGCGATTGCGAGGTGGATGGTGTTGGACTGCGCTGCGACGCCCATCATCTCCGAGCCGCGCCAGGCCACCGGCCGCACATAGGCGTCGGGCAGGCCGTTCTTTTCCAGCACCAGGTGCTTGGCGGCGTCGATCTCGGCGACCGACCACGGAATCTCGAAATCGAGGATGTTGGCCGAGCGTTTCAGCCGTTCGCTGTGGGCGGTGCTTTTGAAGATCTGGCCGCCATAGGCCCGCTCGCCCTCAAACACGGCGCTGGCATAATGCAGGCCATGGGTCAGGACGTGGACATTGGCGTCGCCCCACGGCACCAGCTTGCCATCATACCAGATGACACCATCGATTTTGTCGTATGACACACCCATTGCTCTTCTCCCGGTCTTGAGCGGTCCTGCGTGATTGGCGCATGGCCGTGGTTTTGGTTCTGGACCGGCATTCCCCGCTTTTGCGGGAACACCCGAAGTCCAGTATGTTTCGCGAAGCGCCAGCCGACAGTTGGACGACCGAAAATCGGAGGTTTTCCGTCGGTCCTCTTGTCGGGTGCGGCGATGCTTCACATCGGTTGGCCGGCAAAATGGTTTAATATTTCGCGGTGAACGATGTTTTTGTAACAATGAAACCAAAATATGTCAATATGCCTGACGTAAATTTCAAACCAGACATGCCTGCGCCGCGTAGCGGCAGCACGGGACCGCAGCCGGGCGGCGAGGCGGAGCTGCGCTGGGACATCATCGAACTGTTGTTTTTTGCGTATCGGGATTTCGTCGGGGATGCCGACGAGGTGTTGCGGGCGTTCGGGTTCGGCCGCGCCCATCATCGTGTCGTCCATTTCGTCACCCGCTACCCCGGGCTGAAGGTGGCCGATCTGCTCGATGTGTTGCGCATCACCAAGCAATCGCTCGGGCGGGTGCTTAAACAGCTGCTCGACGAGGATTATATCGTGCAGAAGTCGGGCGACAGTGACCGCAGGCAGCGCCTGCTGTTCGCCACGCCGAAAGGCGAGGCGCTGGTGGCAAAGCTTGCCGGGTTGCAGACCGACCGGATCAACCGGGCGCTGCAGGGGATCGGCACCGATGATACCGAGGTGGTGCGGCAATTCCTGCGGGCGATGATCGATCGCCATGATCCGGACAAGGTGCTCGAAATCATTCTCGGTGTGGGCGCCAAGCCGGGCGCGGGCGGCAAGACAGGGCCGAGATAGCAAGGATCATGACAATGCAGACGACATCGGCTCGGACGGCAGCGACCGTTCCGAGTGCAAGGCCCGAACCGACCGACGATGCGTCGCACATTCTCCTGGTCGACGACGACCGCCGCATCCGTGATCTGCTGTCCCGGTTTCTGGCCAATGAAGGTTACCGCGTGACCACGGCGATGAGTGCGGCCGACGCTCGCTCCAAATTGGCCGGCCTGCATTTCGATCTCCTGATCCTGGACGTGATGATGCCCGGCGAAACCGGGTTCGATCTGGCGCGCTCGCTGCGTGCGACCTCGCCGGTCCCGATCATCATGCTGACCGCGCGAGCCGAGGCCGAAGCGCGGATCGAGGGCCTGCAGATCGGCGCCGACGACTATGTGGCCAAGCCGTTCGAGCCGCGCGAACTGGTGCTGCGGATCGCCAATATCCTCAAGCGCGCGGCGCCTGTGCCCGCGCAGGTGGTCGAGGAAGTGGCCTTCGGGCCCTACGTTTATCATCTCGATCGCGGCGAGTTGCGCCAGGGCGACGAGATCCTGAAGTTGACCGATCGCGAGCGCGAGATGCTGCGCATCCTCGCGGCGCAACCGGGCGAAACCGTGCCGCGCGGCGCGCTCACCGGCGGCGGTTCGGTCAACGAACGCGCTGTCGACGTGCAGATCAACCGCCTGCGCCGCAAGATCGAGCGCGACCCGGCCAATCCGCTGTTCCTGCAGGCGGTGCGCGGGATCGGGTATCGGCTGGTGGCATCGCCTTGATCGATTGCGACCGACAGACATGAGCACCATCGACACCGGCCTGACCCTGATCCGCACCGCCTCGCAGCGGGTGTCGGATGCCAGCGGCTGGATGGGCAGCACGTTCAAGAACTGGATGCCCAAGGGCCTCTATGCCCGCGCGCTTCTGATCATCATTGTGCCGATGGTGATCCTGCAGTCGGTGGTCGCTTTCGTGTTCATGGAGCGGCACTGGAACACGGTGACGCGGCATCTGTCGGCGGCGGTGGTGCAGGACATCGCGGCGCTGATCGAAATCTACAAGGTCTACCCGCAGGACAAGGATCGCACCCAGCTGCGCCGGATCGCCCAGGAGCGGCTGCAGCTCGTGGTCGATTTCCTGCCCGTCGGCGATATGCCGCCGCCCGGGCCGAAGCCGTTCTTCTCGCTGTTGGACCAGACCTTGTCGGTGCAGCTCAGCCAGCAGATCGGCAAGCCATTCTGGATCGATACTGTCGGCAAATCCTCGCTGGTCGAAATCCGCATTAAGCTCGACGACACCATCATGCGGATCTTCGCCCGGCGCAGCGCCGCCTATGCGTCGAACTCGGAGATCTTCATCTTCTGGATGCTCGGCACCTCCTCGATCCTGCTGATCGTCGCGGTGCTGTTTCTGCGCAACCAGATCAAGCCGATCCTGCGGCTGGCGGATGCCGCCGAGAGTTTCGGCAAGGGCCGCGAGCAGCCGGATTTCCGCCCGCGCGGCGCGCGCGAAGTCCGCCGTGCGGCGCAGGCGTTCTTCGAAATGCGGACCCGCATCGAGCGCAGCATCGAGCAGCGCACCGCGATGCTGGCGGGCGTCTCGCACGATTTGCGCACCATCCTGACCCGCTTCAAGCTCGAGCTGGCGCTGATCGGCGACAGCCCGGAAGTCGAGGCGATGCGCAAGGATGTCGATGAAATGAACGGCATGCTCGAGGCGTATCTCGCGTTTGCCCGCGGCGACAGCGGCGAGCAGGCGCAGCCCACCGACATGCAGGCGGCGTTGGAGGAATTGCGCAGCGATGCCGAGCGGCATGGCCATGCCGCCACCGTCGTGTTCCACGGCCACCCGACCGTGACGGTGAAGCCCGCTGCCTTCAAGCGCTGCCTCGCAAATCTGGTGTCGAACGCGGCGCGTTATGCCGATGCGATTTCCATCACCGGCCATCGCGATCATCGCTATCTCAGCGTCACCGTGGACGACGATGGCCCCGGGATTCCACCGGGCATGCGCGAGGAAGTGTTCAAGCCATTCCTGCGGCTCGACGATGCGCGCAACCAGGATGAAGGCGGCACCGGCCTTGGGCTTGCGATCGCCCGCGACATCGCCCGCACTCACGGTGGCGACATCATGCTGGGCGACAGTCCGCTCGGTGGCTTGCGCGCGACGGTGCGGATTCCGGTTTAACCCGCCAATTCCTTCGAGCGTTTTGTTGCCGCGGCGACGGCGCGGGTCATCAATTCCTTGAGCCCGTCCGGTCCCATCAGCACGCCGAGCGCGGCGGCGGTGGTGCCGCCCGGCGAGGTCACGTTCTGCCTGAGCACTGCGGCGTCGAGATCCGAGCGGTGCAGCAACTCGCCCGAGCCGGACACGGTCTCGCGCGCGAGCCTGGCGGCCAGCGCTGCGGGCAGGCCGGCGGCGACACCGGCACGCGCCAGTTCCTCCGCCAGCAGGAACACATAGGCGGGTCCCGAGCCCGATACGGCGGTCACCGCATCGATCAGCGTCTCATTGTCAACCCATTCCACCGAGCCGGTGGCGCGCAGCAGCGCATCAGTGATGGCGCGCTGTTCGGCGGTCACGGCTGGTGCCGGCACTGCCACCGTGATGCCGCGGCCGATCGCGGCCGGCGTGTTCGGCATCGCGCGGACCACCGCGCCGCCGCAGACGTCGGTGATCGATGCGATGGTGGTGCCTGCCATGATCGACACCACGAGGGTGCCGGGACCGACCAGCGACCGCAGAGCGGCGCCCGCCTCGCGAAACATCTGTGGCTTCACCGCTAGCACAAGGACGGCAACGGGGCCGGTTTTATCCGCAGCCGGATTCAGCCGTACGCCCCGGCCGGCGGTCGCGCGGATCTCGTCGGAGATATGGGGGTCGATGACGACCACACGTTTCGGATCGAGCCCCTGCGCGAGCCAGCCCGTCAGCATCGCACCGCCCATCTTGCCGGCGCCTGCGAGCGCAAGTGTACCGGAAAGCTTTAGAAGTGTGTTAGAGGCGGTCGTCGCTGTCATTGAACATGTCCTGATACGATCTCGGGCGACCATAGCATCGGACGGGGCCGCTCTGTCTATATCCCAACCTGCGATGGAAGTTCGCGATCTTACAAGCGCTTCCGGAGAAAGAGCCGCTGCGAGCCGCGTGGATGATCCTCGAGGCTGCCGAAAACCTCGTAGCCGAGCTTGTCGTAGAAGCCCGGTGCCTGGAAGGCGTAAGTGTCGAGCCAGACGCCGACGCATCCGCGCGCTTGAGCGATCTCTTCGGCGCGGGCCAGGATCTGCGCGCCGATTCGCTTGCCCCTGAATTGTTCGGGCACCACCAGCAGCTCGACGAACAGCCAGTCGTAAACGATTTTGCCCCACAGCCCGCCCAGCGTTGCGGCGGTCACCGGATCTTGAATCAAAACGGCGAGCGGTTGAAAACCGGATGGTCCGGCGGCCTTGTCGTTGAAGGCGACCAAGGCCTCGACAATGGCTTTGCGGTCGGTTTCACCGGGCTGGTCTGGAACGACGATTGCCGGATCACTCATGACCGCCTCAGCCTTACGCTTCCCCTGCGGTGTCGAACAGCGCCGCACTCATGGCATCCGCTGCCGATTTGCCCGCCCAGACCACGAACTGGAACGCCGGGAAGTAGCGCTCGCAAGCCTGCACCGCGCCGACGAACATCGTCTCGCACTGCGCTTCAGACGCGATGATGCCGTTCGGCAGCACCAGCGCCTGCCGGTACATGATCAGCCCGGTGCTGGTCCACAGGTCGAAGTGTCCGACCCACAATTGTTCGTTGATCGATGCGATCAGCCGCTGCACTTCCGCGCGCCGCACTTCCGGAATTTTCATGTCGAAGGCGCACGCCAGATGCAGCGCTTCGATCTCGCTCATCCAGGTGAAGGAGACCTCGTAATCGGTCCAGGCTCCCTTGGCGAGGATCGTGACCTCGTCGATGCCGGAGCGCTCGAACGCCCAGTCGTTGAACGCCGCGATCTCCTCGACCACGGTGATCGGGTTGCCTGGAGAATCAAGTGTGATGTCCGGATGGGACATGCTGTTGCGCCCTGCCTTGTGCCGATGATGCGCACGCCGAATACGAGACGCCGGATGTCGCGCGATTGATGTCGCAAACATGTTGCCCGTATTTGCACACCACGAGTCAGATCCTGATCGGGGTGCTGCCCAGCAAGGCAACCTGCGCTGACGAATTGATCAGTGATTTGCGGCAGGGGCGCAACCGGGGGTGAATCCCGTCCACAGGCAAAGGCCGGGTCGTCCACAACTCATCGTCGTGGTTCATGAGAACAAAACGGAATCGGATTCGCGGGGCGCGAGTCGCGGGAGCGGTTTTCCCGTGTCGCGAGTCTGTGCCGGTTGGGAAATCGCCTTGGGAGCGCCTTGGAGAGTGGGTCTGGGACCTCCTTGGGCGACTGGGATGAGCCTTCGGACATGCCGGATATGCAGCCCTGTAGCTCCCGGGGCGGCTTGCGCATGCCCCGGCGGTTCTCCATAATTTGCCTTGGCTGTCCATTCCGGGCGGTCATGTTCTCAGGGCGGGGTGAAAGTCCCCACCGGCGGTAAGGGTCTCTGTGGCCTAAGCCCGCGAGCGCTCACCGGTTGCCCTTCGGGGAAGCTGGTGAGGTCAGCAGATTCGGTGTGATTCCGAAGCCGACGGTTAAAGTCCGGATGAAAGAGAACGGGAAACGACAGCTGCGTTCACGCGCGGCTGATGGCCCGTGTGCCCTGATTCTGGTCCTAACAAGGAAGAGCCATGAATCAGATGACTAACGACATCACGTCAAACTCAACTCCCACTCCAACATCGCCAGTCGAGCCGCGTCGCTTTACAAAGCCGCATCGCGTGGCTTTCATCCAGTCGTCCTGGCATCGCGAGATCGTCGAGGCCTGCCGGCTGGCGTTCCTGAAGGAGGCTGCGGCGCAGGGCATCCCGGAAAGCCAGGTTGGCCTGTTCGAGGTTCCCGGCGCCTACGAAATTCCGCTGCACGCGCAGTTGCTCGCCAAGACAGGGCGCTACACCGCGATCGTCGCGGCCGCGCTCGTGGTCGACGGCGGCATTTACCGGCACGAATTCGTGGCCTCTACCGTGATCAATGCGCTAATGCAGGTGCAACTGCAGACTGAAATTCCGATCTTCTCCGCGGTGCTCACGCCACAGCAGTTTCATGAGCACGCGGCGCATGTCGATTTCTTCCGGCAGCATTTCGCGACCAAAGGCGTTGAGGTGGCGCAGGCTTGCGTGAATACGCTGCTCAGCCTGGATCACCTCGGCAGCCAGGTCGTCGCCGGGCTCGACTGAAGATAATGCGAGGCAACTCATGCGGAGGCGGCGTTCGCGCCGTCTCCGCAGCCTATCGACGTCAGTCGAACAGGCTGGAGACCGACTCTTCTGCCGCGGTGCGCCCGACGGCTTCGCCGATCAGGCTCGCGATTGAGAGCACACGGATGTTGTGGGCGAGACGCACGGCTTCGGTCGGCTGGATCGAGTCGGTGATCACCAGCTCCTTCAGCTTCGAGGAGGCGATGCGGGCAGTGGCACCGCCCGACAGCACGCCGTGGGTGATGTAGGCATAGACTTCCTTGGCGCCGTTGGCGAGCAGCGCGTCGGCCGCGTTCACCAGGGTGCCGCCGGAATCCACGATGTCGTCGATCAGGATGCAGGTGTAACCCTCGACGTCGCCGATCACGTTCATCACTTCGGATTCGCCGGCGCGCTCGCGCCGCTTGTCGATGATGGCGAGCGGAGCGTTGATGCGTTTGGCGAGACCGCGGGCGCGCACCACGCCGCCGACATCGGGCGACACCACCATCAGGTTGGACAGGTCGAACCGGTCCTTGATGTCGCGCACCATCACCGGCGAGGCATAAAGATTGTCGGTCGGGATGTCGAAGAAGCCCTGGATCTGCCCGGCGTGCAGGTCGAGCGTCATGACGCGGTCGGCGCCGGCATGGGTGATGATGTTGGCCACAAGTTTCGCCGAAATCGGCGTGCGGCCTCCGGCTTTGCGATCCTGGCGGGCATAGCCGAAATACGGCAGCACGGCTGTGATGCGGCGTGCCGAAGCACGGCGCAGCGCATCGGTGATGATAAGCAATTCCATCAGATGGTCGTTGGCCGGATACGAGGTCGACTGGATGATGAAGACATCCATGCCGCGCACGTTTTCCTGGATTTCGACGAAGATCTCCATGTCGGCGAAGCGCCGGACCACGGCTTTGGTGAGCGGCAGGCCGAGCCCGGCTGCGATGGCCTCGGCCAGAGCGGGGTTCGAATTGCCGGCGATGAGTTTGATCGCCCCGTTTTTCGCCGACATCGACGCTTCTCCCCGTGTCATTGTGCCGACGGTCTTCAACATACCCGATGTCCCGAATGCGAAGTTCGCTCTTGCCAGCGCCTTCGACGTGTCCGCTGCAGATGACTCAAAAACCGCTCCGGCCGGGGCCGAGCGCGAGCGAGGAAATAGCAAGGAGCCTGCCGGGCTGGCAATACGTCGCAGGCTGTTTTCCTGCGTAAAAGCAGCCTAATGGGCGCTGAAGCCCAGAGCTTTGCTGCTTTCGGCGGAGGATTCGCGGAAAATAGCATCCGCTGAGGCAATAGCCGGGCCCGATGAGGCGGCCGGCGGCTCGGCCGGCAGGTCGGGCGGTGCGGTTCCATTGACGAAGCCGGACAGGCTGATCAGCCCGGCTTGCGCGATCCGGCGCAGCAACGGCTCGTCTGCGACGGCCCAGGCGTCACGCCCGGCCTTGCCGCCCTGTTCCTCGCCGCTCAGTCGCAGCGTGCGCTGCTGGTTGCCGTCGTAGACATCCCAGACCCAGGCGATAATGGTGCGGCCGCCGCGCACCTGGGCCGCGAGATAGCTGCGGATACGGTAGCCGGCGGCGGAGTCGCGGGAAACGATGGCCACATTGCGGGTTTGCGATTCGTTGTCGAGCACCCGCACGAAGCGGTCGAACACCTGCGGCGGCGGCCCATCGATGGATTCGAAGGTCACGGTACGGCCGCCGGCGGGCACGGAGGCCGAGGCCATGGCGGCCATCGGGCCCTGATAGGAGTCTGCGCCGCCGGCGCAGCCAGCCACGGTCGCCCCGCACGCCGCCACAAGCAGCAGCCGGACCAGGCCCAATGCCTTCAGCCCTGACGTGCGGCTTCGCCAATCCATGCGCTGACACCCCAATTCCACGCGTCCCGGGCGGGCAGCCGTCATGGGGATACCTGCGCCGGAGCACCAGAGCGATATCGTTAAAATCCATTAACGTCTAGGGCGGCATCCTGGAAGGGTTTGCAAAACACTCCCGCAATTGTGCCATTTTGAGCCGAATTCGAGTGATTTCCCCCTGTTCAGTCGGCCAGATGGTGCTTCATGGCCGTGACCATCCAGCCCCACTCCCGGTTTGGGCTGACGTCCTGCGGCTGCCCCTTCAGGATGGCAACCAGCTCCTAGTACCGCGCGGCCTTTGGATCATGGGCGGCATGGGCCTGGCGCAGCCAGTCCCGGGACGCCCGGTCCGGCTTCCGCCCCAGCGTTTGTGCCAAAACCGCGATCCATTCCCGGGCGAGGGCACCGCCCGCATCCGAAGTGGGGTCCAGCCCCTGTGCCATGGCCGCACGGGCTTTGGCCACCATGGCCGTCGTCGCCTCCGCATAGGCGGCGTGATCGAATCCTCGGTCCAGAACTTCGTTGGTGCGCATGTTGGTGATGAACGCGGGGTCGGCGAGGATACCGGCGAGCTCAATCCAGGCGTCGCACTGTGTTGGGTCGTCGGGCAGCTCCGGGGGGCTGGCCTCGATCATCTGCCGCGCCCACTCGCGGTCGATGCCGTTGCCCTCGGACACCTGATCGTAAAAGTGTTCAATGACGCGGCGGCAACGGCACGGGGCAGGGTGGTCATGGTCCAGCCTCTCCCCATGTTGACTTCGGTCAGTTCGGGCGCGCGCAGCGTCAGCGCATCGCGCAGCGACGGTTCGCGCGAGAGCACCTCGCGAATGACCTCGATACCGAGGCCGGCGTAGCACAGTGAATCAAGTCGAGGTGCACGAGGTCTTCGTTGGAGTAGACGCGATAGCCGCTCTCGGTGCGGCCTGTGAGTGGCAGCAGCCCCTCGTCGGAATAGAAGCGCAGCCGCCGGACGGAGATGCCGCTGCGTTGCGGGGTCAGGACGGGAGTTCATAGCCGATGGCGGCCTCGACCACGATCGTCCGCTGCACGGCCGGCCGCTGCAGCATGCGTTCAAGATGCGCCGAGAGATTGGGAAACGCGTCGGGATACGGCTTCAGCGAGCTGGAGAAACGCCAGAACAGGCGGAACAGATGAATATCGGCGATCGAATATTTCTCCAACACCCATTTGCGCGCGCCGAGGCGGCGGTCGGCGAGGCCGTAGATCTGCGTCGCGTGGTCGAGGCCCTGCCGGCGCGCCGGATGCACCGTTGCGGCGATGAATGACATCCAGGAGATCGCCTGGGCTTCCTCCTCGATGTCGTCGTGTGGCAGCAACTGCGCCTGCGGATAGCGTTTGGCGAGATAGAACAGGATGGCGGCTACCTCGGTCAGCGGCCGTCCGTCGATCAGAAGTGTCGGGACCTTGCCTTCCGGGTTGAGTGCGAGAAATTCCGGCGTGCGCTGCTCCTTGCGGGCAAACGACAGCGGATGGGCTTCGAACGGTACGCCGATTTCATGCAGGGCGATGTGCGCCGCCATCGAACTTGCCCCTGGGACGAAGTACAGCGTTAGCATCGGCGTTACCTCTTTCTCAAGAAACCTGTCCGCGCGTGCGATGATGTCGCGCCCGGTGGTGTTGCGCAACGGCGCAGGGGCGCGCACCGGCATGGCGGGTGTGTACAAAACAAACACCGGTCGGCCCTGCGAAGAGAGCAGGCAGGTGAGACTCGATCGAACCGCTTCGCCATGGCACGGTGGCGTAATCTATTTTCCTGAGGACTTGCTCATTGCGCATCCATGCTGCTGCCTTGCTCTATTTCGATGCCGTCCGCCGCGCCGGCTCCATCCGCGAGGCGGCGCGGCGCCTCAACGTCGCGTCCTCGGCGGTCAACCGCCAGATCCTGAAGCTTGAAGCCGAGGTCGGCGCGCCGCTGTTCGAACGTTTTCCCGGCGGCATCAAACTGACCTCGGCCGGCGAGGCGATGGCCCGCCACGTCCTTGTGGTGTTGCAAGATCTCGAGCGGGCGCGATCGGACATCGAAGGCCTCAAGGGCGCTCGCATCGGCCATGTGTCGGTCGCCGCAGTCGAGGGTGTCTGCGGGGCGCTGCTTCCGGCAGTGATCGGGCGGCTGCGCGAGCGAACGCCTCGGGTCACGGTGACCGCTGAATCGATGGGGTCATTCGCCATTCCGAGGGCTGTCGCCGAAGGCGATGCGGATATCGGCATTGCGTTTGCGCTGCCGCGCCAATCCGAGTTGCGTCAAGTCGCGCTGGCCCGCTTTCGGCTCGGCGCCATCATGGCGCCCGACCATCCGCTGGCCGGCCGCGACAAGATCGGGCTCTCGGCGTGCTTTGATTACCCCGTGATCATGCCGAGCGGCGATCTGTCGATCGGGCAACTGCTGGCGCCGGCGCTCGCGCGTCTGCCGCGCAACATCCAGCCGGTGATCCGCTCGTCGTCGATCGAACTGATGCGCGAGCTTGCGGAGCGTGGCATCGGCATCGCCTTTCAGACCAGGGTCGGCCTCGAACGGTTGATTGCCGAACGGCGGCTGGTCCATGTGCCGCTCGATGCCGGAGGGCCGATCTGGAGCGATCTCGGTGTCTATGTTCGCGCCGGCCGGGCACCGCCGGCAACGCTCGACTTGATGTTGCAGATTCTGGCGGAGGAATTGCGGGATCGGGAAGCCGCCGAAATGAAACCGCCGGCGCAAGCTGGGTGATGCCGATTCGGCATCAGGCAGAGCGATATTCTCTTCTTCGTCGATCAGGGGACGCCCGCTAGGGTTTGTGACCGACCGATTGAAGGGAGAACGTGGTGGATCTCGCACTTGAGGCAAGCCGGATGTCCACCGGCAGCCTTCCGATCATCGCCGTCGGCGATCTGTCGTCGTCCGATCTCGGGCGTCGCCGGGCTGTCGGCGCTCTCTTGCGGGCCGCCTGCCTCGACAAAGGCTTCTTCTATGTCGCGGAGCACGGCATTCCGTCCGGCTTGATCGAGGCGGTGTTTGCCGAGAGCAAACGTTTCTTCGACCAGCCGGCGCCGACCAAGGCGGCTGTCGACAAGTCGCGCTCGTTCTGCAATCGCGGCTACGAACCGCTGCGGGCGCAGACGTTGGAAGCGGGCGCTCCGCCCGATCTCAAGGAGAGCTTCTATATCGGCCCCGAATTCGCGCTGGACGATCCGCGGGTGATGGCGCGCCGCTTTAATCGCGGCCCCAATCTGTGGCCGGCGGACATGCCCGCATTCAGGCCGGTGATGCAGGCCTATTTTGCCGCGATGCTCGATCTCGGAGAGCGGCTGATGTGCGGCATCGCGTTGTCGCTCGATTTACCGGAAGACCATTTCGCTGCTTTCTGCCGCGATCCGATCACGACGTTGCGGCTGCTGCACTATCCGCCGCAGCCGGCGGACGCCGCGCCCGGCGAGAAGGGCGCGGGCGCTCACACCGATTTCGGCGGTCTGACGCTGTTGCTGCAGGATACGGTCGGCGGGCTCCAGGTGCAGGATTCGGCAAGCCGGCAATGGATTCACGCCGATGCCGTGCCCGGCACCTTTGTCGTCAATCTCGGCGACATGATCGCGCGCTGGACCAATGACCGCTATCGCTCGACCCTGCACAGGGTCGTCAATGCGTCGGGACGCGAGCGCTATTCGGTTCCCTTTTTCTATTCGGGCAACCCGGACCACGAGGTGGTGTGCCTGCCGAACTGTCTCGCACCCGGCGAGCGAGCGATCTATCCGCCGACAACGGTCGAGGGACATCTGCAGGAGATGTATCGGCGGACCTACGCGGCATGAGCGGAGCGCCTGATCCCGTCGTGCTGATCCACGGCGCCTGGCAGGGCGCCTGGGTGTGGGATCATTTCAAATCCCACTTGGTGCGCAAGGCCGGCATCGCGGCAGTTGCCGTCGACCTGCCGGGTAATGGTCGCGATGACGTTACGCCGACCGACGTGTCGCTCGACCGCTACGTCGTCCATGTCGGTGAAATTCTGGAGCAGTTCGCGCAGCCGGTCAGCCTTGTCGCCCATTCCGGCGGTGGCATGATCGCGTCGGCCGTGGCCGAACGGTTTCCGGAGCGCATAAACCGCATCGTCTATATCGCCGGCATGATGCTGCCGGATGGCATGGCGTTCGCCGATCTCGTCGCGGAACTGCGTGCCGATCATCCGGATGTGATCGGGATTGGGCCGCATCTCGTGTGGTCCGATGATGGATTGACGAGTCGCGTGCCGGCGCCCGCCGCGCTTGCCTATTTCTTCCACGATTGCGCCGACGGCGACGCACGGGCGGCCGCCGCGCGGCTCACGCCACAGCCGGAGCGCGGGCGCGATATCCGTGTCGGCCTGACATCTGAACGGTTCGGCAGGGTGTCGCGGCTCTATGTGGAGGCGGAAGCCGATCGCTCGATCATCCTGCCCTGCCAGCGACGGATGCAGGCGCTGGTGCCAGGCGCGGACGTGGTGACGCTGCCGACCGGTCACGCCCCGCATCTCGCGGCTCCCGGTCTGCTCGCCGACGTTCTAATTCCATTCCTTATTGATGATCGTGGCACGCCGCTTGCTCTGTCCGGTCATGGCGGTGAGGCATCCGTTGTCCATCAAAGCCGCTCCGGCGGTCTCGAATGATCCCGCAATTGCCCGCGAAACCCCGTGTCAGGAGCCCGTTATGATGAAACGCTTCACCCAGACCTGCGCCGTTCTCACCGTCACGCTGACACTTGCCCATGCGGCCGCGGCAACCGAACAGGTCACCTTCATGCTCGACTGGCTGCCGGCCGGCGACAAGGCGGCGGTGTATCTCGGTGTCGACAAGGGACTGTTCGAAGCCGAAGGGATCAAGGTCACCATCCAGTCCGGCCGCGGGTCGAGCGACGTGGTCACCAAACTGGCGACCGGCTCCGCCGACATGGGCACCGGCGGGCTTGCGGCGCTGCTGCAGGCCAAGGCGGCCGACGCCGTCCCGGTCAAGGCGGTGATGTCGATCTACACATTGCAGCCGGACGCGATCTTCACCACCAAGGATGCCGGCATCAACAGTCTGAAGGACCTCGAGGGAAAGACGGTCGCGACCGCGACCTTCTCCTCCTCCAATGTGTCATGGCCGTTGCTCTTGAAGACGAACGGCGTCAATCCGGACGCCATCAAGCTGCTGAAGGTCGATCCGGGTGCGCTCGCGCCGATGCTGGCGACCGGCAAGGTCGCGGCGACCATCAACTGGCTCACCGTGGCGCCGGCCTTTGCCGGACCGCTGACCGAAGTCGGCAAGTCGTTCAAGGCGCTGCCTTGGTCGGGCTACGGCTTTGACGGGTACGGTCTGTCGGTGTTCGCGTCGGAAAAAATGCTCACCAGCCGTCCGGAGACGGTGCGCAAGTTCCTCAAGGCCTATGCGAAGGCGACCGAGATGGCGATCGCCGATCCCATGGCCGCAGCACAGGCGCTGAAAGCGGCGGTGCCGGAGGTCAGTGTGGACACCGCCGCGGAGCAGTGGAGGGCCTCGATCCCGCTGATGGTCAACGATATCTCCAAAAAGGACGGACCCGGCGCCTTCGCGCCGGCGCTACTGGCGACAACCTGGAAATGGGTGGCCGAGGCGCAGGGCCTGCCGCTCGAAAAGCTCAATCCGGAAACGGCCGTCAGCCGCGACTACCTGAAGTGACGACCCCTCAATCGCCCGCGATGAGCACCGCGGAGCCCGTGATCCGTTTCGCCGACGTTGGCCAGCGGTTTGCAGGCACCGACGGTAATCCCGTCGTCGCCCTCGACGGACTGTCCTTCGACATCGGACGGCACGAGTTCGTTGCCGTGCTCGGCCCGTCCGGTTGCGGCAAATCGACCTTGCTCCGATTGATCGCCGGCCTCATTCAGCCGACCTCCGGACAGGTCGACATCTTCGGGATGCCGGTGACGGAGCCGCGTGATGAGATCGGCATCATTTTTCAGAAGCCGACTTTGCTGCCCTGGTTCGACGTGCTCGGCAACGTCACGTTTCCGATGCGCCACAAATACGGCCGGGTCACCGACGTCGAGCGCGACCGGGCCCGCGAACTCCTCGACCTTGTTGGCCTGACGGATTTTGCCGCCCGCCGCCCGGATGAACTGTCGGGCGGCATGCAGCAGCGGGTCGCGATTGCGCGCGCGCTGCTGCTCGATCCGGACATCCTGTTGATGGATGAGCCGTTCTCCGCGCTCGATGCGTTGACGCGGGACGAAATGAGTTTCGAACTGCTGCGGATCTGGACCGAACGGCCGAAAACGGTGCTGTTCATCACCCATTCCATTCCGGAGGCGCTGCTGCTGGCGGACCGCATCGTTGTCATGACCAGCAGGCCGGGGCGTGTGCGCGAAATTCTCGATGTTCCGTTGTCACGGCCGCGGTCGATGTCGACCTTGTCGGAGCCTATTTTCCATGAACTCGCCAATCACATCCGCGGGCGTCTCTTCAGCCGCCCCGTTGCCGCATGAGCCGGGTGCCGCGCGTCGCGCGCCGGCAACCGGGATCATGAAGACGGGAGCCTGGGCAACGCTTGTACGATGGTTGGATCGCTGCGCGCCGCCGCTTGCGTTTGTCGGACTGCTGCTGGTCTGGGAGGGCGGCGTTCGAATCTTTGCGGTGCCGTCGTTCCTGTTGCCTGCACCGAGTGCGATTGTGACGGCGCTGCTGGCGACACCGCTGCCGGTCTGGGCGGGGCACGTCTGGGCCACTTTGCGCGTGGCGCTGATGGGATATGCTTTGGCCATCGTGGTTGCCGTCCCGCTTGCCGTCGGTCTTGCGACCTCGCGTTTCCTGTCACGCACGCTCTATCCAATTCTGGTAGTGGTGCAGTCGACGCCGATCGTCGCGGTGGCGCCGATCATCGTGGTGACGCTCGGCGCGTCGGACCTGCCGCGCGTGGTCATCACGTTCCTGATCACCTTTTTCCCGATTGTGGTTTCGACCGTGACCGGACTGCTCGCGACGCCGGAGGAATTGATCGAGCTGTCGCGCTCGCTTCGGGCCGGCCGCAGGCGGGAGATCCTGCATGTGCGGCTGCCGTTCGCCTTGCCGCATCTGTTCTCGGCCCTGAAGATCTCCACCACGCTGGCGGTGATCGGCGCGGTGGTTGCCGAGTTCGTCGCCGCCGAGAAAGGCCTCGGCTTCTTCATTGCATTCTCGACATCCTACTTCAAAATTCCGACGGCCTTCGCCGGACTGGTCGTGCTGGTTTCGATCAGCCTGATCCTGTTCCGGCTGATCGGTTTCGTTCAGAAGGCGTTTGCGCCATGGTCGCTGCCGAAATCGGAGCGGTAAGGACAACCGGCATGAAATCAGACCTCGATCATGAAGCGCTGCTGCGCAAGGCCTTCGCCGTCGCCCGGAAAGCGCGTGAGAGCGGCGATCATCCGTTCGGGTCGATCCTGGTCGATCCAAATGGGAAGGTCTTGATGCAGCAGGGCAACGGCTTTACGGCCGAAGGGCGTGACATGACCGCTCATGCCGAGCGGCTTTTGGCCACCCGTGCCTCGAAGACCTATCCACCGCCGTTTCTCGCCGAGTGCACTCTGTACACATCGGCTGAGCCATGCGCGATGTGTTCGGGCGCAATCTACTGGGCGGGGATCGGCCGCGTGGTGTTCGGCCAGACCGAAAAGGACCTGAAAGCGCAAACCGGCGATCACGATGAAAATCCGACCCTGGATCTCCCCTGCCGCGTGGTGTTCGCCGCGGGCCAGCGCAAGGTCGAAGTGATCGGACCGCTGCTGGCCGATGAAGCGGCCGCGTTGCAGGCCGGCTTCTGGGATGGCGAGGCGAAGACGTGATGTCGCGGGCTTAGGCTTCCAGCACCAGTGCGTGGATGTGGCGGCCGTAGTCGGGCTCGCCGCGATGGGTGGTGCGGCGGTAGCTGAAGAACCGTTCGTCCTCATAGGTGCAGATGTCGGGATCGTCGATCAGCAGCACGCCCGCGCGCTCCAGCCGCATCCGGATATAGCCGGCGAGGTCGAACATGGCGTGACCGGTGCGCTCGGAGGGCGCGAAGAACTGCGCATTGGCCGGATCATCGCGGCCGAAGCGATGGACGAACTCTTCCCCAACCTCGTAGCTGCGCTGGCGGATCAGGGGCCCGATCGCGGCGACAACGCGGCTGCGATCGGCGCCGAGCTTTTCCATCGCTGCAAGGGTGGATTCCAGCACGCCCATGAAGGCGCCGCGCCAGCCGGCGTGGGCGGCGCCGATCACTCGCGCCTGTGCGTCCGCAAACAGGATCGGTCCGCAGTCCGCGGCGGAGACGCCGAGCGCCAGGCCCGGCGTTGCGGTGACGATGGCATCGACCTTTGGCCGGCTCTCAGGGGTCCATGGTTCAGTGACGACAGCGACATCGGGCGAGTGCACTTGATAAGCAGTGAGAAAGTGCGATGGCGCGACCCCCAGCGTCTCGGCCATGCGGCGGCGGTTTTCAGCGACATGGGTCTGATCGTCGTTTGATCCGAGGCCGCCATTGAGGCTGGCGTAGATGCCGTTCGACACACCGCCCTCACGGGTGAAGAAAGCATGACGCAGGCCGGGAACAGCTGACAGCAGCGGCGAGGTGAGGGTCATTCCGAATCTTCTTCCGATTCCTGGTGAGGTGTGTCGTCCGCTTCGGTGTCGATAGCGACGCTCGGCCCGGGGGCAGCAGGCTGGTCGGTCAGGCCGGCGAGTTCGGCCATCGAAGGGTGCGAGACGCCGAGCACTTTGAACAGTGACCCCATCCCGCCGCGGCCCGAATCGGTGAGGCGCTTCAGCCCGCTGGCGATGTCTTCCGAGACCTGCGGCGTCGCCTTCGACATCAGCGTGACGGCGCGGGTCTCGATCCCGAGCCGGCGCAGGAAAGCGCCTTGCTCGATCGGGCCGTGTACCCGGCCGCCGATATCCTCAACTGCATGGGCCATGGCCTGGAAGTCGACATGGGCCGTGACATCGGACAGTCCGGCGTTCTTCAGCGGGTCGGTGAAACTATGTTTGGCGATGGCCTGAAACGTATCGCCGGCATCGCTGCGCAGATGACCATAGTCGATGATCAGCGCGGCGCCGCCGAAGGCGCGTACGCGGCTGGTGATCTTCATGATCTCGGTGTTCGGCCGCCATTCGAACACGGCGCCGACCGGCGCGGCGCGGACCAGGGGCGGCAGCAAAAGGTCGAACCGGGACATCGGCTCAGCAGAGGCGCCGAACGCCAGCCGATCGGCGGCGTCGATCTCGATTACGCGCTCGTGCCAGCCGGTTTCCCGGCGGACCATCTGGTGGATCGGCAGCACGTCGACATATTCGTTGGCGAAAATGATCGACGGGCCTTCCGGCACGTCGTCGATGCCGTCGTGCCAATGGACGTTCCTGGTGCCGGCCAATGCCGCAACCTGCTTTTCGCGCAGCGCCGCATTGATTTCCACCATGTGCACATGACAAGCGGCGTGGAACGGCGGCACGATCCGGATCGCGCGCAGCGCGTCCATCATCAGCGTGCCACGGCCGGGCCCGAGTTCGATCAGCCGGATGGTGTCCGGCGCGCCAATCGCCTTCCAGACCGAGGCTGCCCATAGCCCGAGCAATTCGCCGAACATCTGGCTGACTTCCGGCGCGGTGACGAAATCGCCTTCGCGTCCCAGCGGATCGCGCGCGATGTAGTAGCCGTGCTCGTGATGGGTCAGGCACAGCTGCATGTAGCGCCACACCGGCATTGGCCCGGTGGACCTGATCAGCTTGCGGATGTCAGCCTCGAGTGGCGAGGTCGGGATCACGATCAGCCCTGGTTAATGGACACCTGGTTCGCGGGTGCCTGGATGGAAGAGACAGGTTGGCGGCGCCATGCCGCCACGAGGAAGCAAACCCCGGCAACAATCATCGGCACCGACAGCACCATACCCATGGTCAGCCCGCCCCACAAAAATCCGAGCTGGGGATCGGGCTCACGAAAGAACTCGCCGGTGATGCGGGCAATGCCATAAAGCGTGGCGAAACTGCCGATAATAAATCCCGGCCGCCTCAGTGCGCCGGCCCGGATCATCAGCGCCAGCACGATGAACAGCAGCACGCCTTCCAGCGTTGCCTCATAGAGCTGGCTGGGATGCCGCGGAACCGGCCCACCGGTCGGAAACACCATGGCCCAGGGCACATCGGCCGCGCGGCCCCACAGCTCGCCATTGATGAAATTGGCAATGCGTCCCAGCAACAGGCCGATCGGACCCACGGCACAGGTGATGTCGCCGAGTGACAAAACCGACACCTTGCGCCGCCAGCCGAACAGCAGCACGGCCGCCACGCAGCCGAGGAAACCGCCGTGGAACGACATGCCGCCTTTCCACAATTCGATGATCTCGGCCGGATGCTGCACGAAATAATCGAGGTTGTAGAACAGCACATAGCCGGTGCGGCCGCCGAGGATGATGCCGAACGTCACCCACAGGATGAAATCGTCCATATCGAGCAGGCTGATCGGCGAGGTGCCGCCCCAAAGTCTGCCGTCGCGGATGATGGCGCGGGCATAGATCCAGCCCAGCACGATGCCGCCAATATAGGCGAGCGCGTACCAGCGGATGGCGAACGGTCCGAAACTGACCGCGATCGGGTCGAACACCGGAAAGGCAATGGCGAACATGTGCTAGGGCTTATTCCGCTCGGCTTGAATCGAATCTTGTCAGGCGTCAGAGCGGAATAAGCCCTAGATTCGTTGTTTGGCGCGTTTTCTGCAGCGAACCGGTCTCCACTTCGCCGGAAAACGCTATACGTTTATGACTTCAGCCGCCGCCGGTAAAGCGCGAACAGCCGCTCCCAGTGCCGTTCCGCAGCATCTTTGTTGAACACCGGGCGGGCCGGAAACGCAAAGCCGTGTTCGACGGCGGGATAAAGCTCGACTTCGGCGTTGGCGCCACTGTCGCGCAGGGCATCGCGCAGCGGGGCGACCATCTCGAGCGGGACATAGTGATCGATTTCGGCGCAGGCGACGTAGAGTTCGGCCTTCGCCCGCCGCGCCGTCACATGCGGGCTATCGGGCTGATCGGTCATCAGGTGGGTGCCGTAGATCGAGGCGGCAGCCGCCACCCGGTCCGGGTAGCGCACCGCCGCGCTCAGGGCATAGCGGCCGCTCATGCAATAGCCGACGGTGCCGATCGGTGTCTTCAGCGCTGCCGTGTCGGCGTCGACGAAGTCGAGCAGGGCGTCGGTATCCTCCATCACCATTGCAATGTTGATGGAGGCCATCAGCTCGAACATGCGCTTACGCTCGGGGGCGTCCGGATCGCGCGGCAGCGGTCCCAGTTCCATCACGCCGGCGCGATAATAGAGGTTCGGTAGCATCACATAATAGCCGACTGCGGCGAAGCGGCGGGCCATGTCCCGAAGCTCCTCGCGGATGCCGGGGGCATCCATGTAGAACAGCAGCACCGGATGCGGGCCGTCGCGTTCGGGATGCACGATGAAAGTCGTGATCCGGCCGTCCTTGGCCGGGATGTCGATCTGGCGTTCGATCATGGGGGGCACTTCTGTTCTTGCTGGCAGGGGTCTTTCGACCATAACAGAGCGCGCGTGCGAAAGTGTGACCACGCGCCCTTTCGGGATTATAGCCGGTCCGACGAAAAATCCGGCTTGCGGTAAGCCGCCATCGTCGCCATTTTGCTTCCGAAAGCAGCCACTTGCTGCCTAGACGCCACGGAGATCCCGCGATGACCCAGACCACCAACCGGTTCTTTGACGAAATCGCCCGGCTGATGAACGATGCAGCCGGCGCCGCCCAGGGTGTCAAGCGCGAGGTGGAGGGCGCGGTGCGCCACCAGGCGGAGCGCGTGCTGCGTGATCTCGATCTTATCAAGCGCGAGGAGTTCGAGGCCGTCAAGGAGATGGCCCGGCTCGCCCGCGAAGAGAACGAGGCGCTGAAGGCCCGCATCGAGAAGCTCGAGAAGAAGGCGGGCCCGGTCGCCGAGACCTGATGCCTGCGTCCGGCAAAGCCACCAGGAGCAAGGCCTCCGCGAAGAGGACTTCTGTGAGGAAGACCTCCGTGCAGAAAGCTCCCGCGCAGAGGGCCTCTTTGAAAGCTACCGCGCGCGAACTTCCTGTGCGTGCCTTCAAGTCGCAACTGGCCTGGGCGACATGGCTTGCGGCACAATCAGCGGCATCTCCGGGCGTTTGGCTGAAGCTGGCGAAGGCATCCGCGGGGACTGACAGCGTCTCGCGGCAGCAGGCGATCGACAGTGCCCTGTGTCATGGCTGGATCGACGGCCAGCTCAGTGCGTTCGATGCTGACTGGTGGCTGATCCGCTTCACGCCGCGCAAATCCAACAGCAGATGGTCGGAGAAAAATCGCGATCGTGCGCTGGAGCTGATCGCGCAGAGGGAGATGAGGCCTGCGGGTCAACAGCAGATCGATCTCGCCAAGGCCGATGGGCGCTGGGAGCAGGCTTACGCACCAGCGAGCAAAGCCGCCGTCCCGGACGATCTTGCCGCGGCCCTGGCGAAAAACAGGAAGGCCAGGGCCTTCTTCGAGGGGCTCGACGGCACCAACCGTTATGCGGTGCTGTATCGCATTCACACCGCAAGGAAACCGGAGACGCGGGCGCAGCGGATCGCGGTTTTTGTGGCGATGCTGGCTCGCGGCGAGACCATCCATCCGCGTAAAGCGAAGACTTAACCGCGGCGATCGCGAAGCGATTGTGGCGGCTCGCCAACGGCAGGCGCGAGAGTGGCTCGCGCCGCCGCCGAGCCGAGGCAATTGACTAATCCATCTTGATGCCGGCGGTCTTGATCACCTTTTCCCACTTCGCGCTCTCGGAGGCGATGTAGTCAGCCATTTCCTTCGGCGTGGTCTGCAGCATGTCGATGCCGGCGTCGATGATCTTCTGGCGGGTCTCGCGGCTTTCGATGGCCGCAAGATAAGCCCCACGAAACTTCTCTATGATCTCCGGCGGCGTTTTTGAAGGCGCGGAAAAACCCTGCCATGCCCAGGCCTCGTAGTCGGGCACGTCGGCCGACAGCGGCGGTACGCCGGGCAGGCCATAGAACTCCGCCGGCGAACACACCGCGATCGCCTTGATCCCGGGAAGCTTGAGCTGCGCCCGCGCGGATGCGAAATCGACAAACATCATGCCGATCTGGCCGCCGGCCAGATCCTGCAGAGCCGGGCCCGCGCCCTTGTAGGGCACGTGGTTGAGTTTGATGTCGGCGCTCTGTGCGAACAGTTCGGCGGCGAGGTGAAACGGCGAGCCGACACCGGCGCTGGCGTAGTCGATGCTGCCGGGCTTCTTTTTTGCTTCCGCAATCAGCTCCTTGGCCGATCCGACATTGAGTTTTTCGGTGTTGACCAGGAGCACCACGGCAAAGCGGCCGGTCAGCGTCACCGGCGCGAGGTCCTTCTGGGAGTCGTAATTCAGCTTTTGATAGAGCGTGCGGTTCGACGCATAGGTCGAGGTGTCGCCGAGCAGGAAGGTGTAGCCGTCCGGCTCGGCCTTGGCGGCGGCCTCGGCGCCGATATTGGTGCCGGCGCCGGGGCGGTTTTCCACCACGATCTGCTGGCCGAGTGTTGTGCTCATGCCGGCACTGGCGAGGCGGGCGAAGAAGTCGGTGCCGCCCCCCGCGGCATAGGGAACGATCAGGCGCACCGGCCGGGTGGGCCAGCTCTCGGCGGCAAGGCTGTGGCGCGGCATGGCGGTGACGGCCAGGCCTGCTGCGGCGGTCATAAACGTGCGGCGGCTGAGCATCTTAAAAATCCTCCCGGGAAAATTGTGTCTGACTGCCGATTCAAGGCCGGCCGGCTCAAATTAGTTGCACGTGCATCTAATAGGGTCGATGAATGATGGCAATGGTTAGGGCGCTCGACGAGAGAAAATCGCCCGTCTTTCCTTGTTTTTCCAGCCCTTTGGGGCTATGACCGGCCCCGTCTGCCACCCCCGCACCCCTGGAGGCTTGTGGCAGGCATTTGAACGGGCCGCGGTGCGGCCTTTAACTTTTTGAAAATGAACGTGTTTTTGTCGTGCGGATCGACACCCGTGCTGCCTGGAATGCGCTCGAAACCAAGGACTGAAACAATGGCGACCGTCAAGGAATTGAAGGCGACCGCGCGTCCGAAGGCCGGCAAGGGGGCCGCCCGCGCAGAACGCCGAGCTGGCCGCGTGCCAGCCGTGATCTATGGTGACAATCAGGCCCCCGTAACCATCTCGCTCGACGACAAGGCTCTGCGTGCGAGCATTTTCGCCGGTCACTTCCTCACCACGATTTACAACATCGATCTCGAGGGCAAGAAGCACCGCGTGATTCCGCGCGACTTCGCGCTCGATCCGGTGAAGGATTTCCCGATCCATGTCGACTTCCTCCGCCTCGGCGAAGGTGCGACCATCCGCGTCAGCATTCCGCTGCATGTGACCGGCGCAGAATCCTCGCCGGGCGTGAAGCGTGGCGGCACGGTCAACATCGTCAACCACACCGTCGAGGTGGAAGCCGATGTCGAGCACATTCCGCAGTTCATCGAAGTCGATGTCAGCAAGCTCGAAATCAACAACTCGATCCATCTGAGCGAGGTGCAGTTGCCCAAGGGCGTCAAGGCGCTCTCGCGTGACGACCAGACGCTGGTCACCGTCGTGCCGCCGTCGGGCTATGGCGAAGAAGCCAAGCCTGCTGGAGCGGAGGGCGCAGCTGCGCCTGCGGCCGGTGCTGCTCCCGCGGCTGGCGCTGCTGCTCCTGCGGCCGGTGCGAAGGCGCCTGCGGCTGGTGCGAAGGCGCCTGCGGCTGGTGCAAAGGCGCCTGCTGCCGCTGCGAAGGCTCCCGCGGCCAAGAAGTAAGCCACGGACCCGAGTGCCATGCGCCTGTTCGTCGGACTGGGCAATCCCGGATCGAAGCACCAGCGCAACCGACACAATATCGGGTTCATGGCCATCGAGACGATTGCGCGGCGTCACGGTTTTGCACCGTGGCGCCGTCGCTTTCAGGGCGAGACCTCCGAAGGCACGCTCGACGGCGAACGCGTCATCCTGCTCAAGCCCATGACCTACATGAACGAGTCCGGGCGTGCGGTGGGCGAGGCGGTCAATTTCTTCAAACTCGACCTCGGCGATATCTCCGTGTTCCACGACGAACTGGAGCTGCCGTCCGCAAAAGTTCGCGTGAAGGTCGGCGGCGGCATCGCCGGGCATAACGGTCTTCGTTCGATCTCGGCGCACGTCGGCAACGACTATCGCCGGGTGCGGCTCGGCATCGGTCATCCGGGCGTCAAGGAACTGGTGCACGGCCACGTGCTGAGCGATTTCGCCAAGGCGGACCAGCCCTGGGTCGAGGCACTGTGCGACGCGGTGGCGGATAATGCGGGACTGCTCGTGAAGGACCGCGACTCGTCGTTTCAGAACAAGATTCATCTGGCGATGCAGGCCAAGGGATTTGCGTCGAACGGGGACAATGGCAGCGACCCCTAGGCCGCGCCACAACAGGCTTCAGGGCAAGCCAACCTAGGACACAAAATGGGATTCAAATGCGGGATCGTCGGTCTGCCCAATGTTGGCAAATCGACACTGTTCAACGCCCTGACCGAGACGGCCGCGGCGCAGGCTGCGAACTATCCGTTCTGCACCATCGAGCCGAATGTCGGCGCGGTCGCGGTGCCGGATCCGCGGCTCGACAAGCTCGCGGCCATCGCCAAGTCGGCGCAGATCATCCCGACGCAGCTCACCTTTGTCGATATCGCCGGCCTGGTGCGCGGTGCATCGAAGGGGGAGGGGCTCGGCAACCAGTTTCTCGCCACCATTCGTGAGGTCGATGCGGTGGCGCATGTTGTGCGCTGCTTCGAGGATTCCGACATCACCCATGTCGAGGGCAAGATCGCGCCGCTGGCCGATATCGAGACCATCGAAACCGAACTGATGCTGTCCGATCTCGACAGCCTGGAGAAGCGTGTCGACAATCTCTCCAAGAAGGCCAAGGGCAACGACAAGGACGCCAAGGAGCAACTCGAGCTGGTGCAGCGGGCTCTGGTGCTGCTGCGCGACGGCAAGCCCGCGCGTCTGCTCGAGCGCAAGGCGGAGGAGGAACGGTCGTTCCGAATGCTGGGGCTGCTGACCTCGAAACCCGTGCTCTACGTCTGCAACGTCGAGGAGAGTTCGGCCGCGACCGGCAACAACTTCTCCGCTCAGGTTGCCGAATTTGCCAAGAAGGAAGGTGCTGTCGCGGTGGTGATCTCGGCGAAGATCGAATCCGAGATCGCGACGCTGTCGCGCGAAGAGCGCGTCGACTTCCTGTCGACGCTGGAGCTGGAAGAGGCCGGCCTCGACCGGTTGATCCGCGCCGGCTACCAGCTGCTTGAGCTCATCACCTATTTCACGGTCGGCCCGAAGGAGGCCCGCGCCTGGACCATTACCCGGGGCACCAAGGCGCCGGGGGCGGCGGGCGTGATCCACACCGATTTCGAGAAGGGCTTCATCAGGGCCGAAACCATTGCCTGTGACGATTATGTGGCGCTCGGCGGCGAAGCCGGTGCGCGCGACGCCGGCAAGCTGCGGCTGGAGGGCAAGGAATACGTGGTCGCCGATGGCGACGTGATGCACTTCCGCTTCAATACCTGATCCATCGGGGAGGCCGCGTCATGCCGCGGCCTCGCACGTCCATCAATGCTGCTGCGGTCCGCCCTGGTCGCGGATGGCGCCGAGATGCTCGTTGATGCGGAACACGATCAGCACGAATTCAGCGCCGATGCGAGCAGAGATGATGCCCACCACGAGGCCGACGAGGCTGGTCAGGATCGTGAGAAGGCCGACGAAGGGGTTCACCATCATCAGCCCTATGCCGGACAGGATTCCCGACAGTCCGCTGAGCGCGATGAGGCCGATCACCAGCCAATAGAACATCTTGATGATCGTCGGCGTGATGAAACGGTCCCACTGAAACAAATCCCGGAATTCGAGCATCGGCGATCTCCCTGCTAGTCACGTCAATACCGGATGCGGCGCATCGGCGCAGGGCTTAGCCCCGAACGCTTGGATCAGCAAGATTGCGGACCCGCTCCGTGCACCGGATTGCTTGAGATTGCCGCCAATAACGGCCACAATCGGGCCATCTTGAGAGCCATCCCCTGCCATGACACTGACTTTCGAAGACTTTCAGCCCGGCCATTTCGGCACTTTTGGCCCCCGCCATGTGACGCGGGAGGAAATCATCGCGTTCGCGGCGGAGTATGATCCACAGCCGATGCACCTCGATGAGGAAGCGGCGAAGCGCTCGATGCTGCAGGGCCTAGCGGCGTCGGGATGGCATCTGTGCTCCATCATGATGCGGATGCTGTATGATGGTTTCCTGCATCGCGCGGCGTCGATGGGCGGTCCCGGGATGGACGAACTGAACTGGGTGGCGCCGCTGCGGCCCGGGGATGACATCACCCTCGACATAACCGTGCTGGAAGCTCGCGCGTCCAAAAATCGTCCGCAGCTCGGTATCGTCACGTTTCGCGCCAAGATTCTCAACGCGTCGGGGCAGGTGCTGCTGGACGCGAAATGGCCGGCGATGTTCCAGCGGCGCGACGCGTTGCCCAAGACCTGATTCAAGACCTGATGAGCCCTGAGACGCGTTGAAAAGCAGAAGCAGCGATCATGCCCTATTTCGATGACATGCAGGTCGGCGAGCGCAGCGAGCTCGGCTCGTTCACGTTCACTGCCGAGCTGATCAAGGCGTTCGCGCGGCAGTTCGATCCGCAGCCGTTCCACCTGGACGAGGAAGCCGGCCGCAAGTCGCTGTTCGGCGGACTCTGTGCGTCCGGCTGGCATGTCGGATCGGTCGGCATGAAGCTGATCGTCGCCCGCAATCGTCGCGTGGTGGAGCAGTCCGCGGCCAGGGGCGTGGTCGAGCCCGCCCCCGGTCCGTCGCCCGGATTTCGCGAATTGAAGTGGCTGAAACCGGTGATGGCCGGCGACACGTTAACCTATTCATCGGAGATCGTGTCGCTGCGGACCTCGGCCTCGAAGCCGGAGTGGGGCATCCTGCAGGCCCGAAACAGCGCTGAAAACCAGCGTGGTGAGCTTGTGTTTACCTTCCTGGCAACGGCCTTCATCCCCCGCCGGATTGGTTAAACCTCTCGTTAAGATTTTAGTCAGAATGTGGCCTGACGGGACCGGGCATGTTGAACCTTTGAGGTTCGTCGCCCGACTCAAACGCCAGGAAATGAGAACAGACCCATGGCCGATCGCGCCGGATTGAAATTTGTTGGCTTCGTCTTCGCCACCGTGACGCTGGCGGTGATGTTCGCGACCGTGCAGGTGGTCAAGAGCCAGGCCGACGGTCACTATACGCTCGACGGCGCGCCGGTTGCTGCGTCCCGCTGATGTCTCCCTGTCGAGCGCGTCTGTCTGACTGAAAGCCGCCGACAGACACGGGTCCGCCTGAACGGCGCCGTGCGTCCAGCATAGGCTGGATCTCCCCTGATAACCCGAGTTGAGAGCCAACGCCTGACTGCAATCGGAGAAATCCGATCAGCGGCGTAGCGCCTTGTGTGATGAGGCGAGCCAAAGTGGGCCTCATGGTGGGAGATGCGGACCAAAGGCCGCTCGCAGGAATTCATGAGGTTGAAGATCAGCGGCTCCAGGCGAAGGCCAGCAGCAGCACCGCCACAACCAGCAGCGCCACAAAGCGCACGATGATCTTGCCCATGCGGGGCGATGATTTCGGCAACGGTATGGGATCGGAATTGTTCGGCCGAATAGTTTTCACGAAAAGCCCCCAGTGCAAACGTCGCGACCGCATGCCCTAGGGTTTTGTCCTGGAGGCGAATACAGATTCGGCAAGCGAAGTTCCGTGTAATAAATAAAGTCGCGTGTTCGCCGCAGCGATGCCCGCAGCGTCGACGTTTGTCGCGAACAGAGGTGTTGAGGTTCAAGGCGCCGCCGACTGGTCGCCTGCCATCGCGGCGAGCCGAAACAGAAACCGCCGCACTTCCCTCGGGAAAGGCGGCGGATCAGTTCGAGAGAGGACTGCGGGCTTAAGAAGCGTCGGTCGGTGCGGACGCCGGGCCTTACGTCTGGCGAACGTTTTCCGCTGCGCGTTTCCACTGCGCGACATTGTCCGCGATCATGCGGGTCGACTTCATGGCCTGCTGGCTGAGCTGGGCATAGCCGGCGATCTCGCGCTGGACGCGCTGGCCCTCGCTGTGCAGAAGGTCGCGCAACGCCTCGAGTTCGGAGACCAGGTTTTCGATCTCGGTCAGCGAGGTGCCGGCCACGCGCTGGATCAGCGAGTTGACGTTGCTGACGGTGGCTTCGGCGGTGGCATCCAGAGGTGGTGTGTCGGTGCTGGTCATGGTCTCCACCGCGGGTCGTCGCAGATAGGCGACATCATTGCGAACGAAATCCCGAATCCCGGCCTCCACTTCCGTGACGGCGGCGAGATTGGCGTCGGTTTCAGGCGCTTCGGTTTTCTCTGGTCGAATGGCATTCATCGGCTTTTCCTTGTTTCGCTAGGAGCGAGCGCGGATTGTCCCCCGCACGACGAAGTTACGGACCCATCAGTCCAGCCGATTTTGACCATACCGCGGCCAATGTGGGGCAGGGGTCCGGCAATCCTTCGAAATCAATCGGATAGCCGCATTTTCAAGCTGAATTCGCTTTCGCTACCAGGTGCTCTTGAAGCCGGCGGTTAGGCTTTTGTTAAGGTTGCCGCTCAAGGTCTCACTGACCGATCCGTTGACGCTGATGCCGCCGAACAACTTCTGTTCGGCGCCGACGTTTCTCAGCCATTTGTCGTCGGTCGTGGACAGTGACTGGCCCGCCGTGAAGCTGGTGCCAGTGCCGGTGATATTGAACTTGGCGGAGCGGTCGAGTTCGTAATTGCGCGCGGTACGGCCGTTGATGCCAACGATCGGGACCAGCGATTGTTCGATGATGTTGTAGCCGCTTTGAAGCGTCAGCGAATAGGCGTCGCCCTCGATCGGCAGCGATTTGCTGATTGTGGTGCCGACCTTGCTCCGATCCTGCGCGGGATCGACCCGGGCCTCGATCGCGGTCTTGTCCCAGAGTGAACCGAGCCCGGGTGCTGTCATCGCAGCCCAGGCCGCGCCGGACGATTGCGAGAGACGCGGGTCGGTGGCGAGTTTTTCCGGCAGCGGTGCCAGCAGGTAGGGCTGTCCCGCGACATTGAGATCGGCGCCGACCCGCGTATCCCAGAACGGCGTCACCGCTTGCTTGACGATGACCGCCGAGAAGCCCTCGGGACTGATGTTGCGCGACCATGCCGAGGCATCGGACTTGCGAGCGCCGTTGCCCGGTGTCGGCCGGCCCGGTGTGCCCCGCAGTTCCCCGGCATCGTTGTTCAGGGCGCTCCAGTCGACGGTCGCAGGGTCCGGCACCAGCGCATCCCCGCTTTCGGGCGCGGAGGTCAGCTCCAGAGTCTCGGCGGGATCGTCCTGCGGCTCGGCTGGCGTGTCGGGCTGCGCGCTCCTGAGAAACGCCCAGGGGTCTTCGGCAGCGACGGATGGTCTTGGTGACGCGACCAGCACACATGCGGTCGATAGCAGCAGGACCAGAGGTGTTAGACGTCGGGCGCGGCTCTCGGGGGGCGGCATCGTCACTGTCGTTTGCATGTCATGTGCGCAAGGCGCGGTATTGGGCATTCGAAAATGTAGAAAGCTCTCGGCGAGATCAACTTGTTCCAACGGTTGATGGTGCAATTGTGGCGCGGCGCGCGCCCGAGAGGGTTGTGATTGGGATTCCGCGGCGAGAGCCCTGCGGCAGCACGACGCAAGCCGGCGCGCTGCCCATGATCTGCTCAGACCGCCTGCGCGGTCTTCGGCGTAAACGCGACCTCGACCAGCGTGCCCGACTGGGGCGCGGACTTGATATGGAATTGCGCCTGATTGGCTTCGACCAGAGCCCGGGTCAGCGACAGATTGATGCCGACATTATCCTGGGCGAGCTGATCGGAGGCCGGCTGCCGGAATTGTTCAAGCGCAGCTTCCATCTCGCTGTGATTGAGACCGCGGCCGGTGTCGCGAATCCGCAGCACCACGTCGCCGAGATCGGTCAGCGCGGTCGAGACGATGACCTGGCCGCCGGCACGTGCGACATGGATGGAGTTGCCCACCAGGTTCAGCACGATCTGGCGCAAGGCGCTAGCGTCCGCCGTCACCGGCGGCAGCGCGTGAGCCAGCGAGGTGCGAATGATGATGCGCTCGCGGTTGGCCTGCGGCTGCATGATGGTGACGCATTTCTCGACCATGTCGTTGAGGTCCTGCCGTGCGAACGTCAGGTCGAGCTTGCCGGTTTCGGCACGGGAGAGATCGAGCAGGTCGCTGATGATTGCAAGCACGCGCTCACCCGCCGCTCGAATATCCCTCATATAGGCAACATACCGCTCGTTGCCGAGTGCCCCGAAGCGCTCCTCGATCATCACGTCGGTAAACCCGATGATCGAATTCAGCGGGGTGCGGACTTCATGGCTGATCCGGGCCAGGATGTCGGCGCGGGCGTTGGCCGCGCGTTCCGTCTGCCGTTTGGCCGTCGTATCGGATTCGGCTGCCGGAGCTTCGGCTCTTTGCGCTTCAGCAATCCCGGAGGGCGCAAGCGTGCGGCAAATGGCGAAGAAGCGCTCACCGTTGGCCGTCGTCCGGCCTATGGTCAGGGACAACGCAGGCGTGTCGCCGTTGCGTGCACGGCCTCTGACCTTGCGGCACTGCGGACGGTGTCCGGCCTTGAGGCCCGCGAAATCATCGCGCACGGCGGCATGATCGTCCGGTGCGAACATGTCGGTCAGGTTGTGTTGAACGATGTCACGGTCATCATGTCCGAACAGGATTTCGGCGCCGCGATTGCAGGTCAGGATGCCGCCGTCGGCACCGAAGATCAGAATGCCGTCGTCGGTCGCATCGAGGATCGTGCCGAGCTCTTCGGCGCGGGTATCGATCTCTGCGGTCGGCACTATCGGGATGGCGGCAGGCGGAGCGGCGATCGGAGCCGTGCCGGCCGGTTTGGTGTGGGGCGCCGCGAAAATCAGCGCATGTGCCGCATCTCCGTCCCAGGACATACTGTGCAGCCGCGCCTCGGTCGGCATGTCGCCGTGTCCGGTGGCGGCGATCTTCACCGGAGTGCCTTCGTCGGACACACTGCCGCCGCCGTCCACGCCCGGTTCGACATAGAGCGCATCAAGCCCGCCTGCGGCCGCTAGCGCCTGCAGGTCGGCGTATCCGACGCGATCAAGGAAAGCCTTGTTGGCATAGAGCAGCCGGTCGAGGCGATAGATCAGAATGCCGACGGGAATGCGATCGTAAAGCAGCGTATCGCGGCGGGACTCGCCCTGTGGCGGCGGCATGGGGGCATGCAGAGGTGCTGCTCGTTGGTTGTCCGATGTGGCTGTGGGAGTCGATGCCGGCTGATCTCCGGGCGGGGCGACATCGGGGTCGACAGCCGCGTCAGCGAACAATTCCGGAGAGATGACCGGGGCTTTGTCTCGCGCATCGAGTTCGAGCCGTTCGGTATCGAGCCGCGACGCGAGTTGTCGCGCCAACTCGTTGAATGCATTGTTCTCCACCGGCGTCAGGGTCGGTGTCTTCAGATCGGTTGCGGGCCGGAACGGCACGACGTTCGGGGGTGATTCCACAGGATGGTCCGTTTCCGTTGATGGTGAAGAAAGCGCGATATCGGGAGCGCTGTCTTTTGCGCGGATGTCGTTGGTGCCGAAGTCGTGCGTCATGGCTTGCGTCTCTCGCAGCAACGGCGCGGGATGTAGAGCGTCGTGTCGACGCTGCGCCGCCAGGTTGGCCAGAGCTTCCAGATCGCGACATACGCCGAAGCCGCGATAGCCTGAAAATTTCTTGTTGCGGTCGTAGACCGGCAATCCGGACAGTTCGACCGGCAGGCGCCCGCCTGCATCGTCCGCAGGCCAGTTGACCGTGATTCCACTCCATGTGTCACGCGTGGCGATCGCAGCCTGGACCTGGCCGCCCGGATCCAGGCCGAAGACCTCCGCGATTTCACTCCACAAACGTCCGAAAGCGGTTGCGGTCCGCGGGCCAATCAGGCGGGAAAACTCGTCGGAACCGAGTGAGAAACGACCTTCGGCATCCATCTGCCACCTGAACCGCAGCGGATGCCGACGCGCCGTCAGCGGTTGTTCATCGAGAAGAGGGAGGACAGCCGTTGGGGCCTCCTCCGCAGCCTGACTGGGAACATCCGGGTTCGCCGCGTGCGGTTCGCGCGGTCGATCGGCCGGCGTATCGCTGGGATCGTCGACCGTCGCCGGCGGCACGGGCGGTTCGGGGATGATCACTGGGGCCGCTCCATCTAAAGCGACCGGTTCAGAGGAGGGCACCTCGACGAGGTGTTCGCTCGACGGAGCATCCGTGGACCCTGCAACCTCCGCCAGCCGATCTGCGAGCTTTTGAAAGGCCGCTGGAACGTCCGGCGTTGCGATATCGGCGACGGTATCCCACGGGACAATCGGGCTCGCGATTTCGTTCTCGCGTGGCGAGTCGGTCGGCCGCTGCACCGGATCACCCTGCGATGGCGAATCCACTGTGGCAGGCGACGCCGGGGTGATGATGGCGTCATGTCGGGATGCGGAGGCTTCGACGGGGGCCGTCGTTTTCCATCCCGCAAACTCCGCGAGTCGATCGGCGAGAGCTTGAAGTCTGGGGGCGACATCTGCGGCCGTCATGATCGTGTCGGCGCCGTCGCGCGCAGGTATCGCACCGGCCTGAACCGCTGGCGGTGCATCCAGAGAGCGGGCGGCAGCGGGCACCGCTTGCGGGATGACAGCAATGGGTTGCGGTGTGGATGCGGGCGACGATTCGAGATCGTCCAGCGACTGCAGAGGCCACGGTGGCGACCCGGCGGCAATATCCAGGCCCTGTTCGTCTGCGGCTTCCACGGTGGACACTGTCGCGGCGGGAGCCTGTGCCACCGGTGTCACGAACGCGAGCAGCGTGGTCTCTGCGCCTTGCCCCACACGGTACAGCTCGACATGGCCGATGGAGATTTTTGCGTTTGCCCGGCCGTCGCGAAGCGCGTCATGGCGCGCTGCATCGAGCCCCAGTCCGGCAAGATTGGCTGTAAACAACGGCACAGCCGTGCGGTTGGCGGCGATCAATCCGCCTTCGCGTGCGAACGCTGCGACCGGAGCATCGATGTCATCAACCAGCCGTTCCACGCGATCGTCGTAGGCGATCGTTCGGCCGACCGGCGCGAGCGCTGCGACCAGGATGCCGATGCCGCCACCGGTAAACACCAGTCGCGCGCAGGCGCAAGTGACAAGCAGACCGAGCGCCGTGCCGAAGCCGCGCAGACGCTCCAGGCGTGGGGCGCCGTTGAGCGCCAGGTGTCCGGCAAGGCGTGCGACCTGGCGGCGGTGCTGATCGGCCGGACCGAACGTGCGCGCGGCAAGGGCCGTGCTGTTGCGCGCGCCGAATATGGCGGCGCCGGCGGGGTTGGCCCAGAGAATGCGCGTGCCGTCGCTGGCCCAGAGCCACACCGGCAGGGCACTGGTGGCGTGATCAGCAAGTTGCGGATCTCGGACACCCCGGACCTGAAATTCGGCTTCATTGATCGGCATGGTTCGATCGAACGGTCCCAAATCGTCTCGGCCGGCGCCGACATGTCGACGTGGCATACAGCATCGTGGCCCCCGATGCTGGCGGCCATAAGGTAAACAGCCTTAATAAAATCTTAGTAAAGGGCTGTCACGGCGAGGTCCACGTCTTCCCGGCGCCGAAAGCTGCTTAAACCCCCGATATCCTTAATTTTGCGGCTGCAAGGACCCTGTCGGCCTGCACCGCGTTGAGGTGTTGCAAAACAAACTCAAATGCCCACGATGGCCGTATGGCGGGGTCGGCAGCGCCTCCCCCAAAAACGATTGATGGACGCCCGCTCGTCAATCGATACGCAATCATCAGCGGCGACAGGGAGCGAAGCGATGGACCAGAATAACCGGTTTGAAATCCCCAAGGAGTTGCGGTCGATGGCGGAGGCCAGTTTTGACCAGGCACGCAAGGCTTTCGAGACGTTCCTGAGTTCGGCCCAGCAGGCGGCGAGCTCGCTGGAGGGACGCAACGAAGCGGTTCGCGTCGGGGCCAAGGACCTCAGCGTCAAAGCCATTACCTTCGCAGAGAAGAATGTCGCGTCGTCGCTGGACTATGCCGAGCGGTTGCTGAAGGCTGGCGATCTCACCGAGGTCATGAAATTGCACAGCGAATACGTGCAGAACCAGATGCGGGTATTCGCCGAACAGGCCAGCGAAATCGGTCAGGCCGTTACCCGGGCCGCCATGGATGTCACAAAGACCAAATAAGCCCGCTTCCTTCTCATTCCGCCGAAGGGCCATGCGTTTGTGCGTTGCAACGAAATGTTGCAATGCACAAAATTTTGATGTAATCTTTGGCAATCGCGGCTTGGCAAGGGCTCCCAAAGCCCACTCCCGCGACCGGCCCGTGCTGTTGGCGTCGCCACCGGATGGGTTTCACATAAAACCCGTTCGATGAAGGATACGCACCATGGTTTTCAAGGCCGATCCGTTCTCATTTTCCCCGACCTCCTTCACCGAATTTCCAGAGGGCATGCGCGCGTTCGCCGAAAAGGGCCTCGCCCAGGCGCGCGACGGCTATCAGAAGCTCAAGGAAGCTGCCGAAGCCAACAATGGCGCGATCGAGGCCTCCTATCAGTCGGCCACCAAGGGCGCGAGCGACTACACCGCCAAGCTGATTGAGAATACCAAGACCAACACCGACCAGGCGTTCGATTTCGTCCAGGCCCTGATGGGCTCGAAGTCGGTTCCCGAGGCCTTTGAACTGATCAACACCCATACCCGCAAGCAGTTCGAGGTTCTGACCGCCCAGTCCAAGGATCTGATGGAGCTCGGCAAGAAGGTTGCCACCGAGACCGCCGAGCCGATCAAGGCCAGCGCGGCCAAGGCCTTCCGGCCGGTCGTCTGACCACAGGCCTGATTTCGGGCCTTTTTCATTGTGTTGAAAGCCCGGGCCGGTGCCCGGGCTTTTTCTTGCAAATCGCGGGCAAGATCGTTCGCCAAAGGGGGCTAACGGCCTTGCCAAAGCGCAGCGATGCTCATAGTTTCCGCCCCGTTCGCGGGCCTTTTTGGCCCCGGCCGGTCTGGATGCGCCCCTTGGCGCGATCAGGAATGCAGTTGTAGCTCAGTTGGTTAGAGCGCCTGTCTGTGGAACAGGAGGTCGGTGGTTCGAGCCCACCCAACTGTACCACCGCGGTCATTTCGTATCCGCCTTCGGTTGCTCCTCATCACCCTCGGAATGCCGGGCGACCGGTCCGACATCAGCGCTTGGCTATGGACTGCACTGCTGCGAAGAGCCGCATGCGGCGGTGAGGTGCCCAATGCATGATTGCAATTGACAGCATGTCCGGACTGCGGCGTGTTGCGCAGCATCAATCGCAACGAGGTCGAAGATGATCAGGGCCACATCCATCGTGGCGGCCATGTTTCTGGTGGGCATCGGAGCCGCCGTCGCGGATCCGGCGAACGTCAAGGTCGTCAAACAGGTTTTCAAGAAGGGCAGTTACAACAAGATCGGGATTGCCGACATCACGATCAGCAACGACAACGCCTTCGCCGTGAAGGACATCAAGGTCAGGTGCGTATTCACGACCAAGAGCACCGGCAAGGTGACCGAGATCCAGCAGACCATCGCGGGCCCCCTGAAGGCGAAAACCGAACATACCTTCAAGAAAATCAGTTTCGGATTTGTCGATACACAGGCCGCAGATGGCGCCTGCGAGGTGCGGGACGTCACGCAGATCTGATCGTTTCGTCGATCTGCGCGACATCGCGCCACGTTGTGGGGGCTGAAGCGAGGCACATCTCCTGGTCGGGAGGAACGATCCTTGACCATCGACCACAAAGCCGAACTCGATCGCCATTTCGCTTGGTTCGAACAGAAGCTGCCGCCGCGTCCGGCGCGGTTCGTTCACTGGCTGCGGCAGCCTGCGTCTTTCTACGTACGTGTTCCCGTGGCGCTCCTGCTGGTTGTCGGCGGGGTGTTGAGCTTCCTGCCGGTGCTTGGCCTGTGGATGCTGCCGCTCGGTCTGATTTTGATCGCGCAGGATGTTCCGGTGCTGCAGAAGCCGATGGCCACGATGCTGGGTTTTATCGAGCGCAAATGGATGCAACGGCAGCGCCCCAAAGCGAACGGGCCGCGCGCGAATGGCTGAAACGCGATTTCGTGTCGGCCGGTGTCCGTGCGCGAGCTAAATCAATTTTCTGCCACAATCTGCATTGCGCCGCACGATGTGACTCAAATGTCGAGGATTTGCACAAATCGGCGTCGGCAAGACTTGCAACTGATATTTTTCTTTAACGAATCAAAAAATTGATTCATTTTTCGCTTCTGGGGTCAATCTGGAGGCTAAGCTATGAACGTTATTGTTTTTGCTTCGCGTAAGGGGGGCTCGGGAAAGAGTACTCTCGCCGCACATCTTGCGGCCCATGTCCACAAAACATCCAAACCTTGTCTTCTCATCGATGCCGATCCGCAGGGATCACTGTCGCTGTGGCAGAAGCTGCGCGGCACCAACGAGCCGCCGATCAGAGTTGCGTCGCGCTCGGTCAGCGAACTGGTCGCTGCCGCCAAGCGCAACGGCTTCGAATGGGTCTTCATCGATACGCCGCCCAATGTGTCAGCCGTTGTCGACGATGCCATCAGCAACGCGACGATGGTGGTTATTCCGGCGCGTCCCGGCGTGTTCGACGTCAACGCCGTGCAGGAAACCATTTCCTCCTGCCGCTCGGCCCGCAAGCCTTATGCGGTGGTGATCAACGGTGCGCCTGCGCTTCGCAACGATCAGGAAAGCCCGATCGTGACGATGGCGCGTGAAGCGCTGGCGAAATTCCGCGCGCCGGTGTGGGGCGGTCAGGTGACGAATCGCGCCGATCTGCTGTTGGCTCTCGCGCATGGCGAAGGCGCTCGCGAATACAATCCGGACGGCCGTGCGGCGGGCGAAATCGGGCGGCTCTGGTCTGCGATCGAACGTTCGATAAAGGCCATTCGTGGCACGGCGTCGAGCACCGGGGCCATGCACAAGCAGGCGGCCTGACAAGAACCAGAAAATCGGAGGAAAAAACGCGCGGAGATCGCGCGTTTTTCATTTGTGCGTTACGAGTCGCTTTCGGCAGCTGCATGCCCGCGAAAATGTCTCAAGCAACCTTGATGCCGGTGGCTGCGCCACGATCATGCGAACTGGCGTCGTCGTGCGTCAGTTCGCGGAACTCCGTGATTGCGGACGGCCGGCCGAACAAGTAGCCCTGCACTTCATCGCAGGCCTCGCCTTGCAGGAATTCCAGTTCGTCGCCGGTCTCCACGCCTTCCGCCAGGACCGGCAGGCCGAGGCCGCGGCCAAGTCCGAGCACGGCACGAACGATGGTCGCCGCCTGTTCATTGGAATGGACCGACGCGATGAAAGAGCGATCGATCTTGATTTTGTCGAACGGAAACGCCCGCAAATTCGACAGCGAAGAATAGCCGGTGCCGAAATCGTCCATGGCGATGCGGATGCCCAGCGCCTTGATCTGGCGCAACGTCATCAATGCCCGATTCAGGTCGCGCACCAGCGCGGTCTCGGTAATCTCGAGCTCCAGCCGGCCCGGAGAAAGACCGGTTTCGAGCAGAATCTGGTGAACCGTCTGGACCAGGTTTGCGCTGTGAATCTGCACCGCGGAGACGTTGACGGCGATCATCAGCGGCTGGCGCCATGAGGCGGCCTCGCGGCAGGCTTCCCGCAGCACCCACGTGCCGATTTCGAGAATCGCTCCGGTTTCTTCGGCGATTGGAATGAAAGTCGCCGGCGAGATGGCGCCGCGAAGCGGATGATTCCACCGCAGCAGTGCTTCAAATCCGCTGACCACTCCGCTCTGGAGATCCTGCTGAGGCTGGTAGACGAGTTTCAATTCGCCACGCATCGTGGCGTGACGCAGATCATGCTCGAGCTCACGCCGGTCGCGGACTTCGATTCCCATCTTCGCTTCGAAGAAACGAAAAGTGGCGCGACCTTCCACTTTGGCGCGATAGAGCGCGGTATCAGCGTGAGTCAGAAGTTCCTGCCGGTCGATCGCATCGTCGGGGCACACGGCAATGCCGATGCTGCAAGAGATATCTTCGACACCGGATCCGTCCCGCCCGTCGCGAAGCGCTTCCTGAATTTTTTCGGCCAGCCGCCCGGCTGCCGAAGGATGAGCGAGCCCCGGCATCAGAATGGCGAATTCGTCGCCGCCCAGCCGCGCCATCATGTGCCGTTCGCCGAGCACCGCCGTCACGCGCGAGGCGACGGCTTGCAGCACCTTATCTCCGGCAGCGTGTCCGAACAGGTCGTTGACCTCCTTGAAGCGGTCTAGATCGAGACACAGCACCGCGAGTTTCTCGTCGCGGTTTTGGGCGAGCGGTATCTCTTGTTCCAATCGGCTGTTGAAATGGCTGCGGTTTGGCAAAGACGTCAAGACGTCATGGTGCGCGAGGTACCGGATGTGCCTTTCGGCTTCCTTGCGTGCGCGCAGGTCGCGCACCGCGATGACGTGATGGGGGCGTCCTGCATACTCCATCGCCCGCAAAAGCACTTCAACCGGCAGCAGCGCGCCGTCGCGGTGCCGCAACTCGGTTTCGATCAACTGGCCGGAGGTGGACAGCAGCTTGGCGTGCAGGTCGGTGTCTGGAAAATATGTCGCAAGATCGGCATGGACGAATTGTTCCTGCGGGTAGCCGATCAATTGGGCGAAGCTGTTGTTGACGGTGACGATCTTGTTGTCGTGGCTCAGCACCAGGCCTTCGACGGCGGCGTCAGCCAAGCTTTGCATGCGATCGGTTTCGAGCTCTGAGCGCCGCCGGTCGTGGTTGTCGAGCCAAGCGCCAGCCAGTGCCAACAGGATGATGACGAAGCTGGAGGCCGCCACGCCTACGGCGAGCCAAGCGGTGGGGATAGCCAGAGGGGAGATTGCGATAGCTGGATCGGGAACGATCGATGCGGCGCCCAAGGCCGTGAAGTGATGGCTGATGATTGCCAGCGTCAGCAGCAGCGCACCGTAACACTTCCATTTGAACGACTTCCCGCGCAGTCCGGCGGCGATTGCGGCGGCACTCGCCAGTATTGCGAGCAGGAGTGAATTGGCGATCAGTGTCCGGTCCCACTGGATGGTGCCCTGGATCTCGAAGGCGGCCATGCCCAGCTGATACATTGCGGCAATACCTGTGCCAACGATGGCGCCGCCGGCATAGGGTGCCGCCCGCTGGTTCGGGATGACGGAGACAGTGAGCCCAGCGCCGGTTAGCAGGATAACTGCCAGCAGGGATCCGATGGTGAGAACGATGTTATAGCCGCTTGGAATGCCCGGACTAAAGGACAGCATTGCGATAAAATGAGTGGCCCAGATGCCCGAGCCGGTCGAAATGGCGGCAACGCCGAGCCAGATGTTTCGCGTGCGGCCGCTTGAGTTGTGGGCATGTCGGAGCAGATTGATGGCCGCGAAGGAAGCCAGGGCGCAGATGACGATCGCGAGCACCACCAGATTGAAATCGTGGGCGGTGACGATTCCGCTATAAACTCTGAACATACACTTTACCGCGCCGAGGGAAGCTGTCCTCGCCATCTAGGGCGCCAAACGCGTAACGTAAGGTAAATAGAACCCGAAAGGCCGGCGGCGTTCCGCGATACGGTGAATCGTTGTTTTTGGCGAACCGTAAAATTGGCGCGATCTGTCGGCGGGCAGTTATGCCACCTTGATATCGGCCATCGCGGGGCGCTCCTGATAATCCGGTTCGTCGTGCGTCAGGTTGCGAAATTCGGTGATCGCGGAGGGGCGCCCGACCAAATACCCCTGCACTGCGTCGCAGAATTCACCTTGCAGGAATTGCAGTTCGTCGCCGGTTTCGACGCCTTCGGCAAGTACCGGTAGACCGAGGCCGCGGCCCAGACCGAGCACGGCTCGCACAATGGTTGCCGCCTGCTCGTTGGAGTGGACCGATGCGATGAAGGAACGATCGATCTTGATCTTGTCGAACGGGAAGGCGCGCAGATTGGACAATGACGAGTAGCCGGTTCCGAAGTCATCCATGGCAATCCGGATGCCGAGTGCCTTGATCTGGCGCAACGTCGCCAACGCGCGGTTCAGGTCCCGCACCAGCGCCGTTTCGGTGATCTCAAGCTCCAGCCGGTGGGGCGACAGGCCAGTATTCAGCAGGGTCTGGTGGACCAGCTGTACGAAATTTGCGCTGTGAATTTGCACGGCCGACACGTTGATCGCGATCGTCAGAGGCTGCTCCCACGAAGCGGCCTCACGACAAGCCTCGCGCAGCACCCAGCCGCCGATCTCCAGAATGGCGCCGGTTTCCTCGGCAATCGGAATGAACGTGGCGGGTGAAATCGCACCGCGCGTGGAATGTTTCCAGCGCAGCAGCGCCTCGAAGCCGGTCGCTTCACCGGTCCGGATGTTCCGCTGCGGTTGGTACACCAGGCTGAGCTCTCCCCGTGCCGTGGCGTGACGCAGGTCGTGCTCAAGTTCGCGGCGGTCGCGGACTTCAAGACCCATTTTTGCTTCAAAGAAGCGGAATATGGCCCGCCCCTCGGTCTTGGCGCGATAGAGCGCCGTGTCGGCATGATTGAGAAGATCCTCGCGGTCGATCGCATCGTCGGGATATACGGCGATGCCGATGCTGCTGGAGATCTCCTCGACGTCGCTGTCTTCGGATTTGTCGCGCAGGGATTCCAGGATTTTTTCAGCCAGCCGTCCGGCGGCGGATGGATGCGTAAGCGCCGGCACCAGCACGGCGAACTCGTCGCCGCCCAGACGCGCCATCAATTGCCGATCGCCGAGAACCCGCGTGACGCGTGCGGCAACAGCCTGCAGAACTTTGTCGCCGGCGGCATGACCGAACAGGTCGTTGACTTCCTTGAAACGATCCAGGTCGAGACAAAGCACCGCGAGCTTCTCGCCGCGGTCCTGTGCAAGCAATATCTCCTGATCCAGCTTTGCATTGAACTGGCTGCGATTGGGAAGTGCGGTCAATGCGTCGTGGTGCGCGAGATAGCGGATGTGGCGCTCTGCTTCCTTGCGCGCACGCAGATCACGCACCGCCATGACATGATGCGGCTGACCTCCATACTCCATCGAGCGCAACAGGACTTCGACCGGAACTTTCGCCCCGTTGCGGTGCCGCAGTTCTGTTTCGATCGGCTGTTCGGACGACGCTTTCAGCTTGGCGAGCAGGCCGACATCCGGGAAACAGGTCGAAAGACTGATGCGCGCAAGCTGTTCCTGATCGTGGCCCGCCAGTCGAGCAAAGCTGTTGTTAACCGTGACGATTTGATCGCCATGGCTGAGAATCAATCCTTCCACGGCGGCGTCCGCCAGGCTCTGCATGCGCTGGGTTTCGCGTTCGGAGCGGTTCTGGTCGTGAATATCCAACCAGAGGCCGGCCAGCGCCAGGACGATGATGGTGAAGCTAGCGATCGCGACACCGATTGCAAGCCAGATGGTCGGGACGGCTGACGGGGAAATTGCGATGGCCGGATCCGGAATGATCGACACCGCTCCCATCGCCGTAAAGTGATGGCTGACGATCGCGAGCGTGAGCAGGAGCGCGCCGAAGTTCTTCGATCGCCGTGAGGCGTCGCGCAGTCCGGTGGCAAGGGCGAGTGCACCGATCAGTGTTCCGAGCGCGATCGAGGCCACGACGAGCGCAGTGTCCCAGATCATGAAGCCCTGAATTTCGAAGGCGGCCATCCCGGTGTAGTGCATCGTGGCGATGCCGCCGCCGATGATGCTGCCGCCAAGCCACGGAGCAATCCGTCCGATCGGCATGATCGAGATCGCGAGGCCCGTACCGGTCAGTAGGACAGCTGCCAGCAGTGATCCCACGGTGAGAACGATATTATAACCGCTGGGAATGCCGGGCGAGAATGCGAGCATGGCGATGAAATGTGTCGCCCAGATGCCGGTGCCGGTCGAGAGAGCCGCAACACTGAGCCAGACGCCCTGCATCTGGCCTTTCGAGGCGCGTGCATGTTGGAGAATGTTGAGGGCGGCAACTGAAGCGAGAGCGCAGACGATCGCGGCCAATAGCACCAGATTGAAATCGTGGGCCGTTACAATGCAATTATAAACTTTGAACATGAGCTTACCGCAAAAGCTTTTTGTTGAGCGATCACGTATAAGCAAAAGCGCGTAACGGGCGGTAAACGAATGCTGGCTTTTCGGCTGGCATCACACAGCAGGGTAAACCGTTTCATTCGGGGCGCCTGCCGCCGGGGCGGTTATATTTCGTAAACCATATCGATTTCACGCCGATCACCGATCGGCGCGGCTGACGACATCCATCAATTCCGCGATCTTGCGCCGTTGATCCGCTTTGTCGCCGGACGAAATCGCGTGTTCGACGCAATGAGCCACATGATCGCGCAGGATTTCTTCCTCGACCCGGCGCAAGGCAGCGCGTGCGGCTGTAATCTGCGTCACGATGTCGATGCAATAACGATCGTCCTCGACCATGCCGGCGAGGCCGCGGATCTGGCCCTCGATACGTTTCAGTCGTTTCAGGCAGGATGACTTGATCTCATTTCGCATGGATACTATATACCCCCATAGGGTATTAATTTCAAGTGCCACGGGAGTGCGAGATGGCGGCGTCCGGGACTAAGCAAGAAGGCTGTTGCGGCCATGAGGGTCATGGCCAGGGGGCATCCAGCGCCGGACGGCACGATCATGCCAGCCACGCTCATCACCATCAGCACGGTCACGATGCGCCGGCCCAGGTCTCAAAAGCGATCGACCCGGTCTGCGGCATGAGTGTCGATCCCGGGACGGCGAAACATCACGCTAGTCATAACGGACAGGACTATTACTTCTGCTTCGGCGGCTGCCGCACCAAGTTCGAAGCCGATCCGGAGGCTATTCTGGCGCGCAAGCCGCCGGTGCGAAGCAAACCGCAGGCAGCAGCGGCGCAGCCCGTTGCGAAAGACGCCATCTATACCTGCCCGATGCATCCGGAGGTGCGCCAGGTCGGTCCCGGCGCCTGTCCGATCTGCGGCATGGCCCTCGAGCCTGAGCAGGTCTCGCTCGATGACGCGCCGGATCCGGAACTGATCGACATGACGCGCCGGTTCTGGACCGCGCTTGCTTTGACCATTCCTGTTGTGATCGTCGACATGGCGGCACACGTCGCCGGCATTGAACTCATCCCTGCACCCTATGCCAATTGGGTGTTGTTCGCGTTGGCGACGCCGGTGGTGGCGTGGGCCGGCGCGCCGTTTTTTGTCCGTGGTTTCCGATCGCTGGTAACACGCAATCTCAATATGTTCACGCTGATCGCGATGGGGACGGGCGTCGCCTGGCTCTACAGCCTTGTCGCGACCCTCGTCCCGCAATGGTTTCCGCAGGCGTTTCGGGATCACCATGGTGCGGTCGCCGTGTATTTCGAAGCGGCTGCCGTCATCACCGTGCTGGTCCTGCTTGGCCAGGTGCTGGAACTGCGCGCGCGCGAGCGAACGTCCGGTGCGATCAAGACGTTGCTTGGGCTTGCGCCAAAGACCGCGCGGCGCGTGGCCGACCGAGGCGACGAGGACATCGCGCTTGACCAGGTTGCGGTTGGAGATTTGCTGCGGGTGCGTCCGGGTGAAAAGATTCCAGTCGATGGCATCATTGTGGAGGGGCGCTCCAATATCGACGAGTCGATGGTGACCGGCGAATCAATGCCGGTGGCCAAGGCAGATGGTGCGGGGGTGATCGGCGGCACGCTTAATCAGAGCGGCGGTCTGGTGATGCGCGCCGAGAAGGTCGGTCGCGACACCATGCTGGCGCGGATCGTCGATATGGTCAGCCGGGCGCAGCGTTCGCGGGCGCCGATCCAGCGATTGGCAGATCGCGTGGCTGGCTGGTTCGTGCCTGCGGTGATCGCGGTCGCGCTGCTGGCTTTTGTCGCCTGGGGGCTGTTCGGCCCCGAACCGCGGTTGACGTTCGGTCTGGTTGCCGCGGTTACCGTGCTGATTATTGCCTGCCCTTGTGCGCTCGGTCTCGCGACACCGATGTCGATCATGGTGGGGGTCGGCCGCGGGGCGCGGGCCGGAATATTGATCCGTGACGCCGATGCGCTGGAGCGGATGGAGCGCGTCGATACGCTGGTGATCGACAAGACCGGCACCCTGACCGAAGGCAAGCCGAAGGTCGTGGCGCTGATTGCGGCAGACGGAATCGATGAAGCCGAGTTACTGCGGCTTGCGGCCAGCGTCGAGCGCGCCAGCGAACATCCCCTGGCGCATGCCATTCTGGCGGCGGCGGAGCAGCGCCATGTTCACTTGAGTGAAGTCAGGAATTTCGATGCGCTCGCGGGCAAGGGCGCATCGGGAGAGATCGACGGCCGGACGGTGGCGCTCGGCAATGCCGCGCTGATGCGCGAACGCGGCATTGAGATCGACGCGCTCGAGGCTACCGCCCGCGCGCAGCGCGAGAACGGGGCCACGGTGATCCATGTGGCTGTCGATGGCGCGGCCGTCGGCCTGATCGCGATCGCCGATCCGATCAAGGCCAGCGCCCGGGCGGCTCTGGATGCGCTGCGCCGCGAGGGGCTGCGCATCATCATGCTGACCGGTGATCACGTAACCACGGCACAGGCGGTCGCGCGCGACCTCGGTCTCGACGAGGTCGAGGCCGGCGTGCTGCCGGAGCGCAAGGGGGCGGTGGTCGAGCGGCTGAAGTCGGAGGGGCGTTGTGTCGCCATGGTCGGCGATGGCGTCAACGATGCGCCAGCGCTGGCGAGCGCCGATGTGGGCATCGCGATGGGTGGGGGAACGGATGTCGCCATCGAGAGCGCGGGGATCACGCTGTTGCGCGGCGATCTCGGCGGACTGGTGCAGGCGCGGAACCTGTCGAAGGCGACGATGCGCAATATCCGTCAGAACCTGACGTTTGCGTTCGTCTATAACGCGGCGGGTGTTCCGGTCGCCGCCGGCGTGCTCTATCCCTTGTTCGGGCTGCTGCTGTCGCCGATGGTGGGCGCGGCTGCGATGGCGTTGTCGTCGGTCAGCGTCATCGGCAATGCGTTGCGGTTGGCGCGGCTGCGGATTTAACGCGTTCCAGCGAAGTGGAAGCTGGCTTATAGAATGCCTTTCGCAGCCGCTGGTTTGTGTGCGCCGCAATCAGCGGCGCCGAATACTGCGCATAGCGCATTAAATACATTGAAAAATTGCATAAAAGAAAAGCCGGACTCTTGCGAGCCCGGCTGGATAGTTTTGGCCATGTGAGGCCGACACAATCACCTTCCAAGAGGGATAACTGAAGTCCAGCGGTCACTGGAGGAGGGGGACGATGCGCAACCGCAAGCATTCAGTAGTTGTATTTGATCCCCGTTTTGGTCATGCGGCAACCGCCGAGGTAGCATGTCAGTCATGCGGAGTTGGCGGTATTGATCACGTGATTATGAGGGCCAGCGCTGCGCCTTGCTCACCACGAAATCTCGGAAAACCTGCACGCGTGCAACGGTTTTCAGCTCTTCCGGATAAACGAAGTAGGTGTCGAGCTGGATCGAATCGGCTTCGCCGAACAACTGGACCAGGCGGTTGTTGTCGTCGACGAGATAGTCCGGCAATGCCGCGATCCCGAGGCCTTGCTGGCAGCCGCGCAACAGGCCGAGGATGTTGTTGACCTTGAAATAGGCTTCCCGCGGTCCGGAACCGTTGCGTCCGGCTTCGATCAGCCACGCGCGATTCTGCAAATGCGACGGTACCTGCGAGTCGCTCAGCATGATGATGCGGTGGTTGTCGAGATCGTCGAGCGTGCGGGGGGTGCCGAAGCGCTTGATGTATTCCGGCGAGCAATAGGCGTGGAAGCCGATCGAGAACAGCTTGCGCTGGATCAGGTCGGGCTGCGTCGGCTTGCGGGTGCGAATGGCGACGTCGGCCTCGCGCATCGAGAGGTCGAGCTCTTCGTCGGTGACCATCAGCTGCACGCGGATTTCCGGATAAAGCGAGGTGAACTCGCCCAATCGGGGGATCAGCCAGTTGATGCCGACACCGGGGGTCGTGGTCACCTTGAGTTCGCCGCTCGGCCGCTCGCGGCTGTCGGTCAGTTTGGCGCGTGCGGCCTGCAGCTGCATGAAGACGTCATGTGCCGTGCGGAACAGCAGGTCGCCCTGTTCGGTCAGGATCAGGCCGCGGGCATGGCGGTGGAACAGCGAAACGGCGAGTTCCTGCTCAAGCGCGCTGACCTGCCGGGAGACCGCGGACTGCGACAGTCCGAGCTGCTCGCCGGCATGCGTGAAGCTGCCCGCTTCCGCTGCTGCGTGAAAAACCTTTAGCTTGTCCCAATCCATAGCGGTCGATCCGTGACGATTCTGATGCGTCGAAGTTCTTCGACTATTCGGCGGCTGCGCGTTCAGTGGCTGCTGCATGGATAAACCGTTCTGCTTCGAGCGCCGCCATGCAGCCGAGGCCTGCGGCCGTCACTGCCTGGCGATAGGTTTCGTCCGCGACATCGCCGGCCGCGAACACGCCGGGCACCGAAGTGGCTGTCGAGTGCGGTGCGATCTCGACATAGCCAGACGGTTTGAGTTTCAACTGGCCGGCGACCAGTTCGGTCGCGGGAGCGTGTCCGATCGCGACAAAGACACCGTCCGTGGGCAGATCGGTGGTCGCGCCAGTTTTCACGTTCTTCAGCCGGATATGGGTGACCTTTGACGGGTTCTGGTCGCCGTGGATCTCTTCCACAGCGGTGTCCCAGATCACCTTGATCTTTGGGTGCTTGAACAGCCGATCCTGCAGGATGCGTTCGGCGCGCAGCGAGCCGCGGCGATGCACAAGCGTCACCTGGGAGGCGAAATTGGTCAGGAACAGCGCTTCCTCGACGGCGGTATTGCCACCACCGACCACGAACACCTGCTTGCCGCGGTAGAAGAAGCCGTCGCAGGTGGCGCAAGCGGAAACACCGAAGCCCTTGAAGGTTTCTTCCGATGGCAGGCCGAGCCAGCGCGCCTGCGCGCCGGTCGCGAGGATGATGGTCTCGGCGAGGTAGACGTCGCCAGAGTCGCAGGTCACACGGAACGGCCGCTGGCCCAGTTCCAGCTTATTGACGTGATCGGTGACGATCTTGGTGCCGACATGGGTCGCCTGCTTCTCCATCTGCTCCATCAGCCAGGGGCCCTGGATCACATCGGCGAAGCCGGGGTAATTCTCGACATCGGTGGTGATGGTGAGCTGGCCGCCGGGCTGGATGCCTTGAATCAGCACAGGCTCGAGCATCGCGCGCGCGGCATAGATCGCTGCAGTGTAACCGGCCGGGCCGGACCCGATGATGACGACCTTGGCGTGAATGGCGGCAGATTGGTTTGTCGTAGACAGAGACATGGATCGATCCTTGCTCCCCATCTCGATTGTCCGCGGGGAGGCAGAAACTGCTCAGAAAGACGGCTGCAGTGCATCAAAAACGGCAGAATTCATCTTAGGTTATCTGGGCAGCCATGCAAGTTATGCAACCCATATCCACCGATTTTCTGACACTTCCGTCACTTATCTGCTGCCATTCGCGGAACATTTGTCTCCAAGCAATAAAATTTCGCAAAACCGGTGGCACTGCGGTATGAACAGCCGGCAAGCACCGCAGATGGTGTGAATCGAGGGAATGGTTGTCCGTGTCCAAGGGTCTCGACGAGATCGATCTGAAAATTCTCCATGAAATTCAGGCCGATGGCCGAATTACCAACGTGGAATTGGCTAAACGTGTCGGTATCTCTCCGCCGCCCTGCCTGCGTCGCGTCAAGGCGCTGGAAGATGCGGGCTATATCCAGGGCTACCGGGGTCTGCTGGATCCGCATCGGCTGGGTTTTGATGTCACGGTGTTTGCGTCAGTCCATCTGTCGAGCCAGGCCGACGCCGATCTTCGCGCGTTCGAGGAGTTCGTGCGGCGCGAGCCGCTGGTGCGTGAGTGCTGGATGCTGTCCGGTGAGGTGGATTTCATCCTGAAATGCGTGGCGCCGGACATGGCGACGTTTCAGCATTTCGTCTCGCATCTGACCGCAGCGCCGCATGTGCGCAACGTGCGGACGTCACTGGTGTTGCACAATTCGAAAAACGAGGCCGTGGTGCCGCTCGAGTTGAAGTTCCCCCGCAACTGAGGCTGCCCCGTCGCTGGGTTGCCGCGCCATGCCCTGCAGCATTGGTCGTGCTGCCTGCCTCGCAGTGCGGCTTCGAACAGGAGACAAAAAAATCCCCCGGGCAAGGCCGGGGGATTTGCGTCTCGATAGCGAATGCTGCGTCTTATCGTGATGTGTTTTCTTTTTTAATTCTTGTTGCGGATTGCCGCGTCGGCGCTCCATGGTCCGCCGCCGGCGCACGCCAGATACAGGAACACGAAGCTGAACAGGATCGCGAGCCCGCCTTGGTTGAGGATCGGCATAAAGCCGCGCGGCGCATGGCCCATGAAATAGGCGAATGCCATTTCACCGGCGACGATGAACGCGACCGGCCGTGTGAACAAGCCGAGAATCAGCAAAATGCCGCCGACCAGTTCGAGACTGCCGGCGAGGCCGTACAGCGAAAACAACTCAACCTTTTCGAACATCGGAATCTGCGGCCATTTGAACAGCTTTGCGATTCCGTACTGAAGAAACAGAAGTCCAGTCATAATGCGCAGAAGGCTGAGGACACGCGGTGCCCACGAAGCTGCGAAGTTTTCCATTTGATATCCCCCAGTGTCCGGTTGCATGAAAACCGGTAGCGCTTAGAAACACGGCCTCCGATCGTATGATCATGAAGGCCGCAGCTCACGCGGCGCCCATCGAAATTTGCGGATGCCGCCTGGAACTTATCCCATGGTGCGCCAGCGCGACGCAATATAACGCCGCGCCGATTGCGGCAGCCGGGCGCCTCGATCACGAAGATTTATGTTCGCAGTTGCGGAAGTGAGCTTGGAATGAATCAAAAAGCCGCAGCGCGGAGGCTGCGGCTTGGTGTCGTACGTGCGATTTCCCGCCGTGGTTTCCGCGAAGTTACCGCCACTCGACCTTGGCGATCTCATAGGCTTTCGCTCCGCCGGGCGCGACCACCTCGACCGACGAGCCCTTCTTCTTGCCGATCAGCGCCCGCCCCAATGGGGAGGTGATGGAGATGCGGCCGTTCTTGGCGTCGGCTTCCGGCTCGCCGACGATCTGCCACACGGCCTTCTTCTCGGTGTCTTCGTCGATCAGCGTCACGGTGGCGCCGAACTTGATGGTGTCGCCTGAGAGTTTCGACACGTCGATGATGTCGGCACGCGCGAGCTTGTCCTCGAGCTCGGCGATGCGCCCCTCGTTATGCGACTGGGATTCCTTGGCCGCATGATACTCGGCGTTTTCCGACAGATCGCCATGGGAGCGCGCTTCGGCGATCGCCTCGATAATACGCGGGCGCTCAACCTGCTGACGCTGCTTCAGCTCCACCTCAAGGGCGTTATAGCCACCCTGGGTCATCGGAATTTTCTCAACCATTTCGTCGTCGTCCTTCGATTTCGCGCGGGGAACCAAATCGGCCCTGATGCACGAAACATCCTGTTTGACCCGACCCCTTGAAAGGGGCGGGCATCGAAAGGGAACACAGTCTTAACCCACTGGTTCCGGCGAGAGATTACCTGTCACCGCATTGCCCGCGGAGCCGGATCAAGATTCACGGTCGCGATTAGAGATCCGAAGAATAGCTCTGCAGCGTGCGAACCTCGAGATCCCCGCCCAGATAGGCCCGGATCCCCTGCGCGGCCGCCACGGCACCGGAAAGAGTGGTGTAGTACGGTACTTTATGCAAGAGGGCAGCTCGTCTCAGCGACCGGCTGTCGGCCAGCGCCTGCGGGCCTTCGGTGGTGTTGAAGACCAACTGGACGTCGCCATTGGTAATGGCGTCGACGATATGTGGCCGACCTTCCAGCACTTTGTTCACTTTCTCGGCCGGCACGCCGTTGTCGGCCAGAAACCGTTGCGTGCCCGAGGTGGCCATGACCTTGAAGCCCGCGGCGGCCAGCAGCCGGACCGCATCAAGAATGCGGGTTTTGTCGGTTTCCCGCACCGAGACGAAGACCGTTCCGGAGCGCGGCACCCGCGTGCCGCCGCCGAGCTGGCTCTTGGCGAACGCCACCGCGAACGACTGGTCGAGGCCCATGACCTCGCCGGTCGACCGCATTTCAGGACCGAGCACGGTGTCGACGCCGGGGAAACGCGCGAACGGAAACACCGATTCCTTGACGCCGACATGGCTGAGCCTGGCGGGCTTGAGCTTGAAGTCTGCGAGCTTTTCGCCGGCCATGATGCGCGAGGCGATCTTCGCGACCGGCATGCCGACCACCTTGGCGACGAACGGCACCGTACGCGAGGCGCGCGGATTGACCTCGAGCACGTAGATCTCGCCGTCCTTGATGGCGTACTGCACGTTCATCAGTCCGACCACGTCGAGTCCGAGCGCCAGTTCGCGGGTCTGCCGTTCGAGCTCCGCGATAGTGGCGGGGTCGAGCGAGTGCGGCGGCAGCGAGCAGGCGGAGTCGCCGGAGTGGATGCCCGCTTCCTCGATGTGCTCCATGATGCCGGCGATGAAGGTATCCTTGCCGTCGCACAGGCAGTCGACGTCGATCTCGATCGCGTCCGACAGATAGCGGTCGAACAGCAGCGGGTTCTTGCCGAGCACCGTGTTGATCTGCCCGGTCTTGTCGTTGGGATAGCGCGCCTTGACGTCGGCGGGCACGAGCTCCGGCAAGGTGCCGAGCAGGTAGTCACCGAGCTGGCCTTCCTCGCGGATGATCTGCATGGCGCGACCGCCGAGTACATAGGACGGCCGCACCACCAGCGGGAAATCCAGGTCGCTCGCTACCAGTCGTGCCTGTTCGACCGAATAGGCGATGCCATTCTTCGGTTGCTTCAGATGCAACTTGTCGAGGATGCGCTTGAAGCGGTCGCGGTCCTCGGCAAGATCGATCGCGTCCGGCGAGGTGCCGAGGATCGGCACCTTGGCCTCTTCCAGCGCCCGCGCGAGCTTGAGCGGGGTCTGGCCGCCGAACTGCACGATGACGCCGTGCAGCGTGCCGTTGGAGCGCTCGGTGTCGATGATCTCAAGCACGTCTTCCGCGGTCAGCGGTTCGAAATACAGGCGGTCGGCGGTGTCGTAATCGGTCGACACGGTCTCCGGATTGCAGTTGATCATGATGGTTTCGAAGCCGGCGTCGTGCAGCGCGAAGCAGGCATGACAGCAACAATAGTCGAATTCGATCCCCTGGCCGATCCGGTTTGGGCCACCACCCAGGATAATGACCTTCTTCTTGGACGAAGGCGCGCTCTCGTCGGCCACTGCGCCTGCGAACGGCGTCTCGTAGGTCGAGTACATATAGGCGGTGGGCGAGGCAAACTCCGCCGCGCAGGTGTCGATCCGCTTGAACGCCGGGCGCACCCCGAGCGTTCGTCGCAGCGACTTCACTTCGGCCTCGGTCTTGCCCGACAGCACCGCAAGGCGAGAGTCCGAGAAGCCCATGCTCTTGAGCGAGCGCATGGCGAAGGCGTTGCCGGGCAGGCCGTGCGCGCGGACCTTGGTTTCGATTTCCACGATGCCGCGAATTTCGGCGAGGAACCATGGATCGATCTTGCAGGATACGAAGATTTCGTCGTTCGACCATCCGAGCCGCATCGCCTGGGCGACTTGCAGCAGCCGGTTCGGCGTCGGCGTGCCGAGCGCGGCGCGGATCGCATTCTTGTCGTCGCCCTTGCCGAGCCCGTCGATTTCGATCTCGTCGAGGCCGGTGAGGCCGGTCTCAAGCCCGCGTAGCGCCTTCTGCAGGCTTTCCTGGAAGGTGCGGCCGATCGCCATCACTTCGCCGACCGACTTCATCGAGGTGGTCAGGGTGTGGCTCGCACCGGGAAATTTTTCGAACGCGAAGCGCGGGATTTTGGTGACGACGTAATCGATCGTCGGCTCGAACGATGCCGGCGTGGCACCGCCGGTGATGTCGTTGGCGATTTCGTCGAGGGTATAGCCAACCGCAAGCTTGGCGGCGACCTTGGCGATTGGAAAGCCGGTGGCTTTGGAGGCCAGCGCCGACGAGCGCGACACCCTCGGATTCATTTCGATCACGACCATGCGTCCGTCGGCCGGATTGACGCCGAACTGTACGTTCGATCCGCCGGTCTCGACGCCGATTTCGCGCAGCACCGCAAGCGATGCGTCGCGCATGATCTGGTATTCCTTGTCGGTCAGGGTCAGCGCCGGCGCCACCGTGATCGAGTCACCGGTGTGCACGCCCATCGGGTCGAGGTTCTCGATGGAGCAGACGATGATGCAGTTGTCCTTCTTGTCGCGGACCACCTCCATCTCGAACTCTTTCCAGCCGAGCACGGATTCCTCGATCAACACCTCGCTTGTGGGCGAGGCGTCGATGCCACGCTCGACGATCTCGATGAACTCCGCTTTGGTGTAGGCGATGCCGCCGCCGGTGCCGCCCATCGTGAACGACGGGCGAATGATCGCCGGCAGGCCGATCTGGTCCAGCGCACGCAGAGCATCCGGCAGCGTCTTGGTCTGGATCGAGCGCGGTGTCTCGAGCCCGATCTTGGTCATGGCCTCACGGAACCGGCCGCGGTCCTCGGCCTTGTCGATGGCGTCGGCGGTGGCGCCGATCATCTCGATGTTGAACTTCTCCAGCGTGCCCTGTTTGCGCAGCGACAGCGCGCAGTTCAGTGCGGTCTGGCCGCCCATGGTCGGCAGCAGCGCGAAGCCGCCGGGGATGACATTGCGCTCCTTTTCGATGATTTTGGCGACGATCTCGGGTGTGATCGGCTCGATATAGGTCGCATCAGCCAGCTCCGGATCGGTCATGATGGTCGCCGGATTGGAATTGACCAGGACGATGCGGTAGCCCTCTTCCTTCAGCGTCTTGACCGCTTGGGTCCCGGAATAATCGAATTCGCAGGCCTGGCCGATCACAATGGGGCCGGCGCCGATGATCAGGATGGTCGATATGTCGGTTCGTTTGGGCATCGCGTCTCACACCAGCATGATCCGGAAAGAGGACCGATTTTCCGAAAAAATCATGCTCAAACAATAAGATAAAGCGCGATTGCGACTCGATCCAAAGCCACCGCGCTTTCAGGCGGGCAGGAAACTAGGCACAAAAAAAGGGCGCGCCTGTCGCGCGTCCTCTGGCCGAGCGCCAAGAAAGTGCCTTGCGCGGGGGTGTCTTTAGACCAGATTCCCGGAGCGGGGAAGGGGATTAAAACCCTCATCAACCGGGGATTTTGCTCTCTAAGCGGGCAGGCCAAGGGCCGTGGCGGCTTTGAGGAGGAAATTGGAGGCCCGGCCTGGGTTCGAAACCAGGATATGAGGCTTTGCACAGCCCCCGCGTCGACGCTTCCGCCACCGGGCCAAGGTCAAGATAACGCCGGAGCGTGCGGCAAATCACGCTTATCCTTAAGATATAGTTAACGTCGCACGGGGCGGTGGAAAAGCCCGCAAGCACCTGCGTTTGCGGGCGTCAGAATGCGTGCCGGGCCACCAAAGTCATGCGCGCCGCGTTGTGTCCGACATTGACGTGGGCGCGTGTGGCGGAAAATCCGGCGGCCGCCAGTTTGGCGACGATCTCCTGCTCGCTGTAGCGCTGTAGCCCGACCTTGGTGCGCAACTGCCAATAGTCCGACAGGTATGTGCGCAAAAGGCCAATCAGGGCATCTTTCAGGAAACCATGAGCGCGCGCCAGCCGCAGCAGGGCCATCACGTCGGTGACCGCGCCAACGTCGGGTCTCAGAATATCGCCGAGCAGGAGACGTCCGCTCGGTTTCAGCAGGCGGCGCACCGCCGCAAAAGCTGTGTCGAGTTCAGCCGGAGTCATGTACTGCGCCACCGAGATCATGACAGCGAGATCGACCGAACTGTCGTCGAGATAACGCAAGTCCTCGAGTGATCGGACCTTGATGTTGAGGTCGCGGGCATATCGCGCAATCAGCCGTCCACGCACCCCTGGCGCCGGCTCGGCCAAGATCAGCCGTGCGCACCGTTCCGCGACGTGGCCAGCCGATGTCGCTTCGCCGCAGGCATAGTCGAGCACCACCGCCTCGGGTGAGGAGATGTAGCCGATAATATCGTCGGCAATGATGCTGAAGTGCAGGTCGCGGTGCAGCTTGCTGACATAAATCGTATGCGTGGAATCGTAATAATCGATCCAGTCGTCCATGGTCTCGCCCCGGCCACCAGTATAGTGGTTCCCAGTCCGGAACCCTCAGAGTGAGTTGTGCGTTAATGGGTTCGACGAGAGGTGTCCATCCATCGCCCGATGGTCTGGTCCAAAAACTGCCCAAAAGCCGCCTCTGGCCCGACGTTCTTCGATAACCAGCCAGTCCTAACAGGAAGGTAAGCCGTGAGCAAAACTGCAAAAAAAGTCGCCCCCGAACTCGATACGCCAACCGATCTGTCGCAGGAAGCCGTCGACAGGATCTCGGCAGCGCTCAATCCGCTGGTGGCGGACTCCTTCGCGCTTTACCTGAAAACCAAGAATTTTCATTGGCATGTCAGCGGCCGTCATTTCCGCGACTATCACCTCCTGCTCGACGAGCAGGCCGATGTGATTTTCGCCGGGATCGACGAGCTTGCGGAACGTGTGCGCAAGATCGGTGGCACCACGCTGCGTTCGATCGGCCATGTCGCCAAACTGCAGACGGTGGAAGACAATGACGAGGCCTATGTGCCGCCACGTGAAATGCTGCGCGAATTGATGGAAGACAACAAGAGCTTCACGGTCGCCTTGCGCAAGGCGCACGAGGTGGCCGACAAATACGACGATGCCGCCACCGCCAGCATTCTGGAGAACTTCATCGACGCCACCGAGCGGCGCACCTGGTTCCTGTTCGAGGCCAGCCGCCAGGAAGGCGGCAACGAGGCCTGAAGGCGCGTTGCTGCGCCCGACCGATCCCGCAAAATAAAAGCGCCCGCGTGATGCGGGCGTTTTTATTCGGGGTGCACGTTGCGCGAGGTAATCAGGTCTTCTTCCGTTCACGCATCAGGTCGGTAAAGCGCCTGAACAGGTAATGCGAATCGCGAGGGCCGGGCGAGGCTTCGGGATGGTACTGCACCGAGAATACCGGCCTGTCCTTCAGCGCGATGCCGCAGTTGGAGTCGTCGAACAGTGAGGTATGAGTTTGGGTCACGTTGTCCGGCAGTGTGGTCTTGTCGACCGCGAAGCCGTGATTCATCGAGGTGATTTCCACTTTGCCGGTGGTGATGTCCTTGACCGGATGGTTGGCGCCGTGATGGCCCTGATGCATTTTCATGGTCTTGCCGCCGACGGCGAGACCGAGCATCTGGTGGCCAAGGCAGATACCGAAGGTCGGCAGCCCCGAGTCGATCACTTTCTTGATCACCGGCACCGCATATTCGCCGGTTGCCGCCGGGTCACCCGGGCCGTTTGACAGGAATACGCCGTCTGGCTTGATCGCCAGAATATCCTCGGCCGACGTGGTGGCCGGCACCACCGTGATCTTGCAGCCCTCGCCGGCAAGCAGCCGCAGGATGTTGCGCTTGATGCCGTAATCGATGGCGACCACATTGAACTCGGGGTTGTCCTGTCGGCCGAAGCCCTTATCCCATTCCCAAGGGGTCTCGTCCCAGGTGAAGCGCTGGCCGCTGGTCACCAGCGGCACCAGGTCCATGCCGACCAGGCCCGGCCACTCCCGGGCCTCTTCCTTCAGCGCCCGCAAGTCAAAGCGGCCGTCCGGGGCATGGGCAATCACGGCATTGGGCATGCCCTTGCCGCGGATCAGCGCGGTGAGGGCGCGGGTGTCGATGCCGCTGAGCCCGATGATGCCGCGGGCCTTCAGCCACTGGTCGAGATGCTTGGCGGCGCGGTAATTCGACGGATCGGTGATCGAGGAACGCAGGATCACACCGCGGGCGCCGGGCGTTGCCGCCATGTTCAGCGCCTCGATATCCTCATCGTTGGTGCCGACATTGCCGATATGCGGGAAAGTGAAGGTGATGATCTGCCCCGCATAGGACGGGTCGGTGAGGATTTCCTCGTAACCGGTCATGGCCGTGTTGAAGCAGACTTCGCCCACGGCGGAGCCTTCCGCACCGAGACCGAAGCCTTCCAGCACAGTGCCATCGGCGAGCACAAGGAGCGCGGTCGGTTTGAGGTCCGGCCAGGCGGCAGCGTTTTCTGATTGGGTCATGAGCGCATCACATAACGCCTGCGGCGTCCGGCGTCAAAGGCCGAAACCACGGATTCACACCTCGTTCCCATATCATTTTTCGTCGATTTTCCCGAAGTTTGACAAGGGGATACGGGGCATTAATCTGCGCCCGCGCGGCCACAGGCACTCAACGAGCCGCGAAGGGAGAAACGGCGTCATGGATCGGCTGCATTCCGGCGGAACCGTCGGAGGTCTCATTATTTCGGCGATCGCTCGGTTCGGTGACCGCCCGGCTATTGCCGACGGCACCACGCGCTGGAGCTATCGCGAACTGGGCGACGTCGTCGCTCGCTTCATTACGGTCTATCGGGCGATGGGTCTGACCAAGGGCAGCGCCGTCTCGGTGCTCGCCAGCAACCGGGTCGAGAGCTGGGCCGCGATTTGCGCTGCGATGGTGATGGGCGCGCGCTACACCTCCCTGCACCCGATGGCCGCGGAGGATGATCAGGCGTTCATTATCGACGACGCCGAGATCGATCTTCTGATCGTGGAAGCCGGAAAGTTCGGCGATCGCGGTCGCGCCATCAAGCAGCGTGCGCCGGCGCTGAAACACATGGTTGCGTTCGGCGCAATGGACGGCGTTCGGGATATCCTGACGGAGGTCGCGGTGGCGGCACCCGCGCCGCTGATCGACGCGGGTGATAACGACGCCATCGCCTTCCTGGCCTACACCGGTGGCACCACCGGCCGCTCGAAGGGCGTGATGCTGCCGCACCGGTCGCTGGTGGCAATGACGCTGACGTTGTTTGCCGACTGGGACTGGCCGCAAGACATTCGCTTCCTCGCCGCGACCCCGATCAGCCATGCCGCTGGCGTGACACTGTTTCCGGTGATGCTGCGCGGCGGCTATTCTCGTCTGGTGCAGGGCTTTGATCCCGACGTCTATGGCCGCGTGGTGCAGGACGAAAAGATCACCGCGACCTTCCTGGTGCCGACGCTGATCTATGCGCTGATCGACAATGTCGACTTGCGCAGGCGCGTCGATCTGTCGTCGCTCGACATGATCATCTATGGCGCCGCGCCGATGTCGCCGGACCGCTTGCGCGAGGGCATCGCGATCTTCGGCCAGGTGTTCGTGCAGCTTTACGGCCAGACCGAGGCGCCGCAGGTCATCACCACCATGCGCAAGATCGATCATGACGCGAGCAATCCGCGACGGCTCGGCTCGTGTGGCCGCGCCAATCCGATGCTGGACGTCAAACTGTTCGACGCCGAGATGCGGGAGGTCGCGCTCGGCGAGCCCGGGGAGATTTGCGTCCGCGGCTCGCTGGTGATGGACGGCTACTGGAAGCGGGATGATGCCACGGCCGATGCGTTGCGCGGCGGCTGGCTGCACACAGGCGACGTCGCGCTGCAGGACGATGAAGGGTATTATTATATCGTCGACCGCACCAAGGACATGATCATCTCCGGTGGCTTCAACATCTACCCGCGTGAAGTCGAGGATGCGTTGATGTCGCATCCCTTCGTCGCGTCGGCGGCGGTGATCGGCATTCCCGACGACAAGTGGGGCGAAGCCGTGAAGGGGTTTGTCGTGCCGAAACCCGGTTGCAGCATCGACGTCAGCGAACTGCAGGCCCACGTCAAGGACAAGCGGGGCGCGCCATGGTCGCCAAAATCGATCGACGTGGTCGAGAGCGTTCCCGTGACGGGGCTGGGCAAAATCGATCGCAAGGCGCTGCGGGCGCCGTACTGGGAAGGCCGTACACGCGGTGTTGCATAGGATGGCGGCCTTCATCGGAACGCCGCGATAACGGGAGATTGCGATGACTGAAACCCTGCCGCTGGTCCTCGTTCCGGGACTTGCCTCGTCGTCTCGCGTCTATGCGCCAGTCATTCCGTCGTTATGGCGGCTACGGCCGGTCATGGTGGCCAATCATCTGCGCGACAACAGCATGGAGGCCATCGCGCGCCGCATCCTGAGCGAGGCTCCGGCACGTTTCGCGCTGGCGGGGCATTCGATGGGCGGCTACATCGCCTTCGAAATCATGCGCCAGGCGCCGGAACGCGTGGCCAGGCTCGCACTGTTGAACACCTCGGCACGCCCGGATACGCCGGAAGCTTCGGCGCGTCGCCGCATGCAGATGCAGATGGCTCGTGACGGCAAGCTGCACGAGGTGCTCGATATGCTGTTCCCGCAGTTCGTGCATCCTTCGCGGGTGACCGATGACGCGCTTCGCCAGTTGGTGCACGACATGGCCGACGATGTTGGAGCGGAGGGGTTCATCAACAACCAGACCGCAATCCTTGCGCGGCCGGATTCGCGCCCGGGCCTGGGCACGATCCGCTGCCCAACCCTGGTCCTGACCTCCGATCAGGACATGCTGCTGCCGAACGAGCTGTCGAAGGAGATCGCCGCCGGTATTCCCGGAGCAACGCTGACCATCATTCCCGAATGCGGACACATGTCACAGCCCGAACGACCACAAGCCGTGGCCGCCGCATTGAGCGAGTGGCTTGCAACACGACAATCCTGATTGCAGCGTTGCCAACGCGGAAACCGTTGCACGAGTGTTGCGACGTCGGCCTTTGAATCACTAAAATTCCGGAACCGCCGACGAAGGAATGGCTTGCCCCGGGCCAGACACACTTCTACACAATCCGGCGAGTGATCCTTAAGGACGGCCTTCCGTGACATCAAATCCAGGGACTTCGGCGTCGCCACGGACGCCGGCGCAGCCTCGCGCGGCGTGGCGACGGCCGTTCGAGGCATGGCTCGACGGCATCGAGCCGGGCTGGGCTATTCCGGCGCTGTTGATCGGGTTTGTCGCGATCTGGATGGCGTTTCTGTTGATCGCCTACATCAACGCCGACCTGCATCCGGACATCCTGGAAACCTGGTCCATCGGCCGGACTTTCGAGTGGGGCAATCCCAAGCACCCGCCGCTGATGGGCTGGGTGGCACGGCTCTGGTCGACGGTATTTCCGCTCACCGACTGGTCGTTCCAGCTTCTCGCCATGGTCAATGCAGCTTTCGCGCTCTGGTCGGTCGACCTGATCACCCGGCGTTTTGTGCGTGGCGACAAGCGGGTGATCGTGCTGCTGCTGCTGATGCTGCTGCCGGCCTACCAGTTTCACGCCCAGCGCTTCAACGCCAACAGCATCCTGCTCGCGGCCTGGCCGCTGGCGACCTACTGCTTCCTGCGCTCATTCGAGACCCGGGCGTTCGGCTGGTCGGTTGCTGCGGGCCTGTGTGCCGCGCTTGCCATGCTGGGCAAGCATTATTCGGTCTTCCTGGTTGCCGGCTTCGTGCTGGCCGCGATCGCTCATCCACAGCGTCGCGCCTATTTCGCGTCGCTGGCACCATGGGTCTCGGCCCTGGTCGGCCTCGCGGTGCTGGCACCGCATCTCTACTGGCTCGCCGCCCACGACTTTGCTCCGATGAAGTATGCGATGACCGCCCATGGCGGCCGCAGCCTGCCGTCGGCGGTGCATGAATCCGGCATGTTCACGCTCACGCTGCTGGCCTATTTCGCCCTGCCGGCGGTGACGTGGTTGCTGATGATCCGCACCAACCTGCGGGCCTACGCATCGAACCTGCGCAGGATTGAGCCGGGGCTTTTGCTGCTGCTGCTGGTTTTCATCGGCTCGATCCTGTTCCCGGCGGTGGCTTGCATCACCATAGGCACTGACCTGCCGGCGCTCTGGAATCTGCAGGGCCTGTTCTTTGTCGCGATAATCGCGGTGGCGGCGGCGACCTTTGCGGTCGACCGGTTCGACACCGTCAACCTCGCGGTGTTCGTGCTCGGCCTTTCGCTGTTTGCCGTCGGCGCCGCGCCATTCCATGCGATCTATCGCAACACCCACGGCTATAAGGAAGGCCGCACGTTCTACCGGCAGGCCGCCGAGGAACTGACCCGCCGCTGGCATCAGGTATCGCCGACCCCGCTGCCCGCGGTGAGTGGCGACGACAACCTGGCGTTTGCCACCGCCTTCTACAGCCCCGATCATCCGCGCTATGCGCGCCCGTTCCAGTTCCAATACGTGTGGGGCCTGCCGCGGCAGAGCACGCTGGACAAGGGTTGGGCCGCCCTGTGCTTCAAGGGCGAAGCGGATTGCGAGGCCTGGCTGCGGCGGCTCGAAACGCGGCAGACCAAATTCGTCCAGTCCGAGTTCGTCCTCACCTCGCAGCTGTGGGGCCGGCCGGGCGTCAGCACCGTCATCGTCGCCGTGATCGCACCGCCACGTGATCCCTCCGCGGAGCCGGTGCTGGTGCCGGAGCGCGAGAGCCTCGAGGATTTCAGCGCCAGCCGGCGACATATCCAGTTCCGGCCGGAAAGCGCCATTCGTCCCACCCGCCCGTGATGGTTGTGCCGGGGCACAAAACGCACTAGATCGTGCGGGAATGCCCCGCAGATACACTGGGGGCTGACGATTCCCCGGAGCCGATCATGCTGCGCGACGCCATCAATACCGCGGTGAAGGAGGCCATGAAGGCCAGGGATGAGCGCAAGCTCTCCACGCTTCGCATGGTCAATTCTACCATCAAGAATGCGGACATCGACGCGCGTGGGCAGGGCAAACCTCCCTTGAGCGATGACGACCTGCTCGGCGTGCTGCAGAAGATGATCAAGCAGCGCCAGGAATCGGTTGTGCTGTATGAGAAGGGTGGCCGAGCCGAACTCGCCGCGCAGGAGAGTGAGGAAATTGCCGTCATCTCCGCGTATCTGCCAAAGCAGATGTCGGACGACGATGTCAAAGCCGCGATTGCCGCTGCCATCCAGGAAACCGGCGCTGCCGGCATGAAGGATATGGGCAAGGTGATCGGCGTGCTGAAGACGAAATACGCGGGCCAGATGGATTTCGGCAAAGCCAGCGGTCTGGTGAAGGCGGCACTCGCGGGATAGTCCACCGGTGTCGCGAGGGAGTTGATCATCATGCTCACCGAGACCGACGACTATCATCGCCTCTATGAAACTTTCCGCTGGAACGTTCCGGCGCTGTTCAACATTGCCGACGTCTGCTGCGACCGCCATGCCGATGGCACGGGTCGTCTTGCCCTGATCTACGTTGACGAGGATGGCGGCACCCGGCGGCCGTCATTCGACGATATGCGCGCCTGGTCGTGCAAGTTTGCCAATGTGTTGCAAGCCGACGGCCTTGTCCGTGGCGACCGTGTCGCGGTGTTCCTGTCGCAGTCGATTGAACTTCCAGTGGTGCACCTCGCAGCGTTTCGTGCCGGCCTGGTGTCGGTGCCGCTGTTCATGCTGTTTGGCGAGGATGCACTCGAATTCCGGCTCGCCAACAGCGGCGCCAAGGTCGTGGTCACCGATGCCGCCGGTTTCGAGAAGCTGGCGAAAATCCGTGACCGGCTGCCGGAGCTCAAGCATGTCTTCGTGACTGGCGATGTGACGCCGTCAGGCGCCAAATCGTTCTGGCAGGCGATCGAAGTCGCGTCAGACGTTTTCAGCAATGCGCCAACACATGCCGATGATCCAGCCATCATCATCTTTACCTCCGGCACCACCGGCAATCCGAAAGGCGCGCTGCATGCCCATCGCGTGCTGCTCGGCCATCTGCCGTGCGTTGAGATGGTGCACGACTTCTTCCCCAAACCAGGTGATGTGTACTGGACGCCGGCCGACTGGGCCTGGATCGGCGGGCTGTTCGATGCGCTTTTTCCGGCCTGGTATCATGGCGTGCCGATTGTGGGCTATCGCGCCAAGAAGTTCGAACCTCAGGCCGCCATGCAACTGATGGCCGATCATGGCGTGCGCAACGTGTTCCTGCCGCCCACCGCGCTGAAGCTGATGCGCCAGGCCGACGTCAGGCATTCCGGCGTGAAGCTGCGCAGCATCCTCACCGGCGGCGAATCGCTCGGGGCCGAGCTGCTCGCCTGGGTCCGCGCGACCTTCGGCATCGACGCCCACGAGATCTACGGCCAGACCGAATGCAATCTCGTGATCGGCAACCATGCAGGCCTGTTTCAGATCCGGCCGGGATCCATGGGGCGCGCCATTCCCGGCTTCGACGTCTGCATCGTGAACGAACACGGCGAGGAATTGCCGCGCGGCGAACGCGGTATCGTCGGCGTGCGCCGACCGAACCCCTGCATGATGCTCGAATACTGGCGCAATCCCGAGGCTACGGCCAAGAAATACGCCGGCGAGTTCCTGCTGACTGGAGATCTCGGCATCCAGGATGCGGACGGTTATTTCTGGTACGTCAGCCGCGAGGACGACGTCATCACCAGCGCCGGCTATCGCATCGGCCCCTCCGAGATCGAGCATACCCTGCTGAAGCATCCGGCGGTCGCGATTGCCGCGGTGGTCGGGATTCCCGATCCGATCCGCACCGAGGCGATCAAGGCCTGGATCGTGCTGCGGCCGGGATTTTCGCCAAGCGACGCGTTGGCGCGCGAGATCCAGGACTTCGTCAAGGTGCAACTCGCAGCTCACGAATATCCACGCCATGTGCAGTTCGCCGACAGCCTGCCGATGACGGCTACCGGCAAGGTGCTGCGCCGCGAGTTGCGTACGCTGGGGTGACGCCATCGGCGCTGGCACGCATGACGGCATGCGCTGGCGGTGTCGGGGAAATCGCGATAGTCTCTTGCTCTCGCTCAAGAACCTACGGGCAAGGAATTCATCATGTCACTGCAGCTCTATCTCGCTTATGTCGCCGCCTGTATCGCGCTGGCGCTGTTGCCCGGACCGGTGGTGACGCTGGTGATTGCCAATGGCCTGCGCTATGGCACACGCGCCGCACTGATCAACATCACCGGTGCCCAGGTCGGATTGGCGATCGTGATCGGCGTTGTCGCCGTCGGGCTGACCTCGCTGATGGCGACGATGGGGTACTGGTTCGACTGGGTGCGGTTTGCGGGCGCCGCCTATCTGGTCTGGCTCGGCATCAAGCTGATCCGCTCGCCCAGCATGCTCGAAACATCGGACGCACCACCTCCGCCGCCGCGGGGCGGGTTTTTTCTGCAGGGCCTCTTGGTGCTGCTGAGCAATCCCAAGGTGCTGGTGTTCTTCGGTGCCTTCATTCCGCAATTCGTCGATATGAGCCAGCCGCAATTTCCGCAGATCGTGGTGCTCGGCCTCACCTTCATGGTGACGGTGGCAATGTCCGATGCCGCCTACGCCCTGCTGGCCGGGCGGGCGCGCAACATCCTGTCGGCGCGTCGCGCGCGGATGCTGTCGCGGGCCTCCGGCGGCTTTATGATCGGTGGTGGCATCTGGCTGGCGCTGAGCCGCGCGCGATAACCCGTCGTCGACAACAGGGCGGAGACGCCATGCGCCGATACGGTTGCGTTACACCGGCAAGTGTTCGGCGCCGACCACGGCCTCGATTTCGGTGAGAATGCGGGCCAGTCGCTCAGCCCATTGCTGCTGACCCGAGGGCTCGGAGATCAAGTCCTGGCGGATCTCGATGCCGGTGTTCATCAGGCCCCGCTTCTCGCCGTGCACGGGAATGGTGTAGTCAGTGGCATCGCTTACCGCATAGGGCTCGTTGTCGCCGACCACCAGATCGCCCTCGGCGCGCAGCTGCTGCAGCAGCAATGGTGGCAGCCTGGTATCGCGATGATACAGCGTCCCGACGTGCCAGGGACGTGCGATGCCGGCATAGATCGGCGTGAAGGAATGCAGCGAGACCAGGATGGTCGGTCGTCCATCGCGCAGCCGCTGCGCGATGACCTCATCGATCCGGTTGTGATACGGCTCGAAGAATAGTCGTCGCCGGTCCTCGGCGCTGTCGTGTGTCAGGCCCTCGTTGCCGGGGATCATGGTTGCTTCGCTGATCATCGGGATCGAGGACGGCGCGCCCGGCGGCCGGTTGCAGTCGATCACCAGTCGCGAATAACGCTGCGCGATCAGGTGCGCATTCATCATGTGCGACAGCGCGGTCGCGACGCCGGCGATGCCGATGTCCCAGGCGATGTGCCGTGTCAGTTCGTCGATGGGCAGTCCAAGCTGGCCAAGCGCACGCGGGATCAGCCGGCCGTAGTGATCGCAGGTGAACAAGAACGGCGATATGCCCTTATCATTTTCCTCCAGCACCGGTGGAACTTCATCGCTTGTGAGGCGTAATGAAAGGGGATTGTCTGGGTTCATGCGTATCCCTGCCGCCTGACGCTGCTGTTCGATGGGCTGCTCAACGAAGCGGCAGGCCATCGCAAGATTCGGCCTGTTCGATCATCTAATAAAGTCTCACTCAAATCAAAGACATCCCGTGACCTGCCGAATCCGAAGTTCTGCCCCTGAAGATGCCGCCAACCTGGCGGAGACAAATGTCACGAAAATGGCCAGGTTGGTCGATCGCGGCGAAAGTGGGGTTGCGAACCGCGCCGGCAACATGCTGATCCGCACGGGATTTGACATCGTCTACGAGACGCCGGCCGTCACCCCGATGGTGATCATGCTCAGCATCCACCCCTCCCGGGCCGGCGATATTGTCGGGGCAGAAACGCTGGTGACCGAGCCGGACGTTCCGGTCCGATACTATCGGGACAGTTTCGGCAATGCCTGCGGGCGGCTGACGGCCCCCGCCGGCAAGATCAGGCTGCGTGGCGAGGCGCTGGTGCGCGACAGCGGCCGGCCCGATCCGGTCGCGCTCGAGGCCAGGCAACTCGCCATCGAAGAGCTTTCCGACGCGTGCCTGCTGTATTTGATGCCGAGCCGCTATTGTGAGACGGAGAAGCTCGCCGATATCGCCTGGACGCTGTTCAAGGATACGCCGCCGGGATGGGCGCGGGTGCAGGCGATCTGCGATTTCGTGCATGGCCACGTCGAATTCGGTTATCAGCACGCCGATGCAACTCGCACCGCCTTCAACGTCTACCAGGTCCGGAAGGGCGTGTGCCGGGATTTTGCCCATCTCGCCGTTGCGCTCTGCCGCTGCATGAACATTCCGGCGCGCTACGTGACCGGTTATCTCGGCGACATCGGCGTGCCGCCGGATCCGGCGCCGATGGATTTTTCCGGATGGTTCGAGGCGCATCTGTCAGGCCGCTGGCATACCTTTGATGCCCGTCACAACAAGCCGAGGATCGGCCGCATTCTGATGGGCACCGGCCGTGATGCCGCCGACGTGGCGCTGACAACGAACTTCGGCCCGGTGGTGCTGAAGAAATTTGTTGTCCACACCGACGAGGTGGTGGCACCCTGAGTGCCGATCGCAGGACCTCGTTTCATCTTCTCATGACAGTGCATTTGTTTGTTTACGGCACGCTGATGCGGCGGGCCCGTCATCCGATGGCGGCCATGCTCGCGGCCAATGCAGATTTCGTCGGTGAAGGCCGCTACGCAGGGCGGCTTTACATGATTTCCCATTATCCCGGCGTGGTGCCATCGACGATGGCCGGAGACGTGGTGTTCGGCGACGTCTATGTGCTGCGTCATCCTTCCCGTCTGCTGCGGCGGCTGGACGTCTATGAGGGAAGTGGGCCGCTGTCGCAAAAGCCGGTGCAATATGTCCGCAGGCTGCAGACCATCGCATTGGGCGACGGCAAGACCCTCGAGGCGTTTGTGTATGTCTACAACCGCCCGATTGCCGGGCTGACACGGATTCGCAGCGGCCGGTTCCTGCGTCCGTGATTTCAGGTGCGGAATTCGGTCAGATAGGCCGCGAGCAGGATCGCCGCGAACACCAGGCCGATCGCACCGAGCGGCACGAAGCCGCCGATCGAAAACACCACCGTACTCAGTGCCGAGCCGATGCCGCCGCCGAGGAAGATGCTGGTGACGAACGCGGCATTGACGCGACCGCGGATCTCCGCCGGCAGCTTGTAGATTTCGCGCTGTCCGCTCACCAGCGTGCACTGGACGCCGGCGTCGATCAGGATGCTGGCGCCGACCAGCGGCACGAGCGAGCCGGTGCCGCCGAAGAATGTCAGGCCGAAGGCCGCAGCCGCCAATGCAATGCCAAGGCCGGTGACCAGCCGGCCGTGGCCGCGGTCTGCCAGACGCCCCACCACCGGCGCAACCAGCACGCCGATTGCGCCGCTGAGCAGGAAAGCGGAGAGGCCGACTGTGCCCAGCGAAAACGGCGGCGCCTGCAGCAGCACCGGGATCGAGGTGAAGAACAGGCTGATCGAGCCGAACATGCAGGCCTGGTAGATCGAACGCCGCTGCAGCACCGGGTTGTCGCGCAGCACCGGCCATAACGATCCGATCAACTCGCGATAGCCGGTTTTCGAATCCGGATGGCGGCGCGGCAGCGCCACGGCCAGCAGGATGGCGATCGCGCTCACCACCAGTGCCGACAGCCCGAACACCGCGTGCCAGCCGGCCACACCGGCGACCAGGGTCGCGATCGGGCGCGACAGCAGGATGCCGAGCAGGAGCCCGCTCATCACCTTGCCGATAATCTCGCCGCGGCGTTTCTCCGGTGCGAGATGAGAGGCGATCAGGAGGATGGTCTGGGTCACGCTGGTGCTGAAACCGAGTATGAGAACTGCGGCGAGGAAGATCCAGACCGACGTCGCCAGCATCGCCGCCACGAGGCTTACGATGACGGCGCACAGCGCGCCGAGGATGAGCTTCTTGTTCTCGACGATGTCGCCGAGCGGACCGAGCAACAGCAGACCCGCCACATAGCCCGCCTGGATGGTGGTCACGATCAAGCCGGAGCGGGCAATGCTGATGCCGAGCGACTGTCCGATCGGGCCGATCAGGGGCTGGGCGTAGTAGAGATTGGCCACGGTCACGCCCGTACCGACGGCGAGGCAAAAGATCAGCCAGGCCGGCACGGTGCCGTGGCTTGCGGTCTGGTCAGGCATTGGATGGGTTTATAAGCGGAACTGTTGGGGGGGGGGCTGGATCGACAGAGTTGCCGAGCACGCCTGAGATAGGCCGTCTGCCGCCGGACGCAAGACCGGAGCGCGGCCCTACTCGTCGGATCCGGCGTGTCTCGAGCCAAAATCCGCCCTGTGGAAAGGGGGGAGACACGTCTTCGACCTATGGCCGCCACGTGAGCCCACCTATATTGATGATCGGTTGCTGGAAAGTCTGCGAAGCTGATGCGCTTTACGCCCCAATTTCTCGATGAACTGCGCGCACGGCTTCTGGTTTCGGAAGTCGTGGGGCGACGCGTCAAGCTGAAGAAGGCGGGCCGGGAGTGGAAGGGCCTGTCGCCGTTCCAGCAGGAGAAATCGCCGTCGTTCACCGTCAATGATCAGAAGGGCTTCTATCACGACTTCTCGTCCGGCAAGCATGGCGACATCATCAGCTTTGTGATGGAAACCGACGGCGTCGGCTTCACCGAAGCCGTCGAGCGCCTGGCGTCGATGGCCGGTCTTTCGCTCCCCGCGGTGACACCCGACGCCGCGCGCCAAGAGCAGCGCCGCCGCACCCTGCACGATGTGATGGAGATGGCGACCACCTTCTTCATCGAGACGCTGGCGTCGCGTGTGGGCGCCAAGGCGCGTGGTTATCTTGCCGATCGTGCGATCGCGCCCACGACGCAGCTGCAGTTCCGGATCGGCTATGCGGACGGCGAGCGGTTCACGCTGAAGGAGCATCTCGGCAAGGCCGGCGTCTCGGTGGAGGATATGATCGAGGCGGGGCTTTTGATCGGCGGCGACGATATTCCGGTGCCGTACGATCGCTTCCGCGATCGCGTGATATTTCCCATCACCGACTTGCGCAATCGGGTCATCGCCTTTGGCGGCCGCGCGCTGGAAAAGGATGTCTCGGCCAAGTACCTGAACTCGCCGGAAACGCCGCTGTTTCACAAGGGCGATAATCTCTACAACTTTGCGCCGGCACGGCAGGCGACCCACAATGGCGCGCCGCTGATCGTGGTCGAAGGCTATGTCGACGTCATCGCCATGGTGACGGCGGGTTTTGCCGGCACTGTCGCCCCGCTCGGCACAGCGCTGACTGAAAATCAGCTCGCCCATCTGTGGAAGATGGTGGATGAACCGATCCTCTGCTTCGACGGCGACAAGGCCGGCAAGCGCGCCGCCTATCGCGCCGCCGATCTGGCGCTGCCGCACCTCAAGCCCGGCAAGAGTCTGCGCATCGCGCTGTTGCCGGAGGGGCAGGACCCCGACGATCTCGCGCGCAGCGGCGGGCGGGGCGCGATCGAAGACGTGATCGGCGCGGCTCGGCCATTGGCCGAGGTGATCTGGTCGCGCGAGACCGAGGGCGGGAGCTTCAACACGCCGGAACGCCGGGCGGCGCTGGAAGCCCGCATTGGTGAATTGACCAATGGCATCCTCGACGAGGTGATCCGCCGCTATTATCGGCAGGATCTGGTGGAGCGGTTGCAGCGGACCTTGGCCCCTGAGGGCGGTCGCGGCGGCTACGGGCGCGGACCCGGTTTCGGCGGCGAATCGAGGCGCCGATTCGCGCCGCGAGGGTCTCAAAACGGGTTCCAGGGCGGGCGGGGCAACCCGCGAGGGGCCGGCCAGAAGTTTTCCACTGTTGGTCAGAGCCTCGGGCGCGGCCCCTATCAGGCGGCCAGTCCGCAATTGGCGAGCAGCCCTCTGATGCGGGGACAGCGGACGGCGCTGTCGCGACGCGAGGCCCTGATCCTGCAGTCGCTGATCAACCATCCTTGGCTGCTGGACGACCATCTGGAGGAGGTCGCGGCGCTGGAATTGGCCCATCCGGAGGCCCACCGGCTGCGCGCAGCCATCATCGCAGCTTTCGCCCATGATCATCATCACAGCCCCGACCCCGTCGAGCAGAGCGAAAAACTGCGAGCGGATTTGGCAAAATCTGGATTTTCAGAGCTTCTTCAAAGGGTTGAGAAATCTATCACGACCTTCGCGGTGTGGGGCGCGCAACCTGGAGCGGCTACCGACGACGTACTCGCCACCTGGCATCAATTGATCGTCTTGCATCGGCAGTCGCACTCCCTACTTAGGGAGCTGAAGGACGCAGAGCTGGCTCTGGGCGAGGTGGCCAATGAGGCGAATGAAGCCTGGCTGCGCGACGTCAAAGCCCGGCTTGCGGAAGTGGATGGCACCGAGGCTCTGATCGAGGGGTTCGGCGAGTCCTCCGGCCGGTTCCTCAAGTCGGTGTGAGCCTGAGTTTCGCCCGCCCGGCGTCGGGGAACCGCAATTAAAGACTCGCAAGACGGACATTTTGGACGCAAAAACAGGGTTAAGGGGCGCTTAACGGCGTCAGGCGAGAGTGGCGAAATCGATTCGGGGGTGGCGTTGCGATAGCGCCGCCCTTTCCGTGTCAAAGGCGGGTTGATACACGAGCGTGGTCCAGCGGAGCCGGTTTCCGGGGGATCAGGCTCAAACACAACATGGGGCGCGATCGCGCTCCGGGCAGCGAGGGCGGTGACGCCCCCGTGCGGGTAGCGCGTTTCAGGAGCAGTGAATGGCCAGCAAGGCGAAGACGGCGCAGATCAAGGAAAAGGAAAAAGACGAGAAGGTCACTGACGCGCCGGAAAAGGATGCTTCTGAAGCGCCGGGGCCGTTGCTCGATCTTTCCGACGCCGCCGTCAAGAAGATGATCAAGCAGGCCAAGAAGCGCGGCTACGTCACCTATGAGCAGCTGAATGCGGTGCTGCCGTCGGAGGAGGTCACCTCCGAGGCGATCGAAGACACGCTGGCGCTGCTCTCCGACATGGGCATCAACGTTATCGAATCCGAAGACAGCGATAACGACGAAGAAGAGACCAAGGAAGAGGCCGAGGACGAACCCGACAACGAGCTTGTCGAGGTCACGCAGAAGGCCGTCACCGAGACCAAGAAATCCGAGCCCGGCGAGCGCACCGACGATCCGGTGCGGATGTATCTGCGCGAGATGGGCACCGTCGAACTCCTGTCGCGCGAAGGCGAAATCGCCATCGCCAAGCGGATCGAAGCCGGCCGCGAAGCGATGATCGCAGGTCTCTGCGAAAGCCCGCTGACGTTCCAGGCCATCATCATCTGGCGCGACGAACTGAACGAAGGCAAAATCTTCCTTCGCGACATCATCGACCTCGAAGCCACCTATGCCGGCCCCGATGCCAAGAACGGCATGAACCCGGCGATCACCGATCAATCCGGTGGTGATGGCCAGCCCGCCGCTGCGGCCGACGCCCAAGACCCTTCAAGAAATGCTGGCGATGCCGTGGTGAGCGCGCCGTCGCTGGTTGCGCCTCCGGCTGCGCCGCCGTCCGCCACCCCGTTCCGTCCGGCACCGCCGCGCGGCGCGCCCGGCGCTGCGGAAGGCGAGGAGAAGGATCCGGCTGAATCCGCCGCCGAGTCCGACATGGACGACGACGAGTTCGAGAACCAGATGTCGCTTGCGGCGATCGAGGCCGAGCTCAAGCCGAAGGTGGTGGAGACCTTCGATAAGATCGCGAGCGAGTACAAGAAGCTGCGCCGCCTGCAGGAGCAGGACATCCAGAACCAGCTGCAGAACGAGCAGCTGACGCCGTCGCAGGAGCGCAAGTACAAAAAGCTGAAGGACGAAATCATCGTCGAAGTGAAGTCGCTGCGGCTCAATCAGGCCCGTATCGATTCGCTGGTCGAGCAGCTCTACGACATCAACAAGAAGCTGGTGTCCTATGAAAGCCGCCTGTTCCGGCTCGGCGACAGCCATGGCGTCGGCCGCGAGGATTTCCTGCGCAACTACCAGGGCTCGGAGCTTGATCCGCGCTGGCTCAACCGTGTCTCGAAACTCTCGGCCAAGGGCTGGAAGAATTTCGTCGCCCACGAGAAGGATCGTATCCGCGAGCTGCGCCACGAGATCCAGCAGCTTGCTGCCCTGACCGGGCTCGAGATCGGCGAATTCCGCAAGATCGTGCTTGGCGTGCAGAAGGGCGAGCGCGAGGCGCGCCAGGCGAAGAAGGAAATGGTCGAGGCCAATTTGCGTCTCGTGATTTCGATCGCCAAGAAATACACCAACCGCGGCCTGCAGTTCCTCGATCTGATCCAGGAAGGCAACATCGGCCTGATGAAGGCGGTCGACAAGTTCGAGTATCGCCGCGGTTACAAGTTCTCGACCTATGCCACTTGGTGGATCCGGCAGGCGATCACCCGCTCGATCGCCGATCAGGCGCGCACCATCCGCATTCCGGTGCACATGATCGAAACCATCAACAAGATCGTGCGCACGTCGCGCCAGATGCTCAACGAGATCGGCCGCGAGCCGACCCCGGAGGAGCTGGCCGAGAAGCTCGGCATGCCGCTGGAGAAGGTGCGCAAGGTCCTCAAGATCGCCAAGGAGCCGCTGTCGCTGGAAACCCCGGTGGGCGACGAGGAAGATTCACACCTCGGCGATTTCATCGAGGACAAGAACGCGATCCTGCCGATCGATGCGGCGATCCAGTCCAACCTGCGCGAGACCACCACGCGCGTGCTGGCCTCGCTCACGCCGCGCGAAGAGCGCGTGCTGCGCATGCGTTTCGGCATCGGCATGAACACCGACCACACCCTGGAAGAAGTCGGCCAGCAGTTCTCGGTGACCCGCGAACGTATCCGCCAGATCGAAGCCAAGGCGCTGCGCAAGCTGAAGCACCCTTCGCGCAGCCGCAAGCTGCGCAGCTTCCTGGACAACTGAGTCCGGTGTCATTGCGTGTTACGAACAATCGCCGGCCCTTGGGCCGGCGATTTTGTTTTGCGCCACCTCGTCCGCGGCAGCGCGCGGCATTGACGCTTGCGGAGGCAGCAGGGACAATGCTGCTGCTTCGCTTGTCATCTTCGTTTTCCATCGCCGAAAGGATCGGGTTCATCATGATCAGGCTGCGACTGGCTGTCATTCTCACGACGCTCATGGTTGCTGCACCCGCCTTTGCGGCGCAGTGCGGCGGGGATTTTCAGACCTTCGTCGCCAATATCTCGCGCGAGGCGCAAGCGGCGGGCATCTCCCAGGGCGTGATCTCCCAGGCGCTCGGCGGCGTGACCCAGGATGGTGCGGTGCTGGCGTTCGACCGGCGCCAGCGCGGTACTTTCAACAAGACGTTCGAGCAGTATGTCGCCACTCGGGTCGGGGCGGGACGCATCAAGACCGGCAAGACGATGCTGCAGCGGCATGCGTCGCTGTTGTCGCGCATCGAGCGGCAGTTCGGCGTGCCGCCGCAAATCCTGGTGGCGATCTGGGGGCTGGAGACCGATTTCGGCGCTGGCGACATGGGCAAGCTGCCGGTGTTCCGAGTGCTTGCGACCATGGCGCATGATTGCCGCCGCACCGAACTGTTCCAGGGCGAGCTGATCGCCGCCTTGAAGATCGTACAGCGGGGCGATCTCGGCCTGCGCGACATGATCGGCGCTTACGCCGGCGAACTCGGCCAGACCCAGTTTCTGCCGTCGTCCTACATCAAGTATGGCGTGGACTATGACGGCAATGGTCATGTCGATCTCAGGCACAGCGTGCCCGATGTGCTGGCCTCGACCGCCAACCTGTTGAAGACCAGCGGCTGGCGCGCCGGCGGCTCCTATGAAGAGGGCTCGGCGAATTTCGACGCCATGCGCGAGTGGAACCGGGCGACGGTCTATCGCAAGACCATCGGTTATTTCGCGGACCGGCTGGCGCAGTAAAGGTGACTATTCAATGTCGCTATCTTTCATCATCACCTCGCTGATCGTCATCGCTTCGCCCGGCACTGGCGTGCTCTACACGCTGGCGGCGGCGCTCACCCGTGGATCGCGAGTCAGTGTCGCAGCCGCCTTCGGCTGCACGCTCGGGATCGTACCCCACATTGCCGCGGCGATGCTTGGGCTTGCTGCCGTGCTGCACACCAGTGCGCTGGCGTTCGCAGCGCTGAAATGGCTGGGCGTGGCGTACCTGCTCTACATGGCCTGGCAGGCGCTGCGTGAGCAGGGCGCACTGCATGTGGACGAAAAGGGCGCCGCGCGTTCGCTGCACGAGACCATCGTCACCGGATTCTTGATCAATATCCTCAATCCGAAGCTGTCGATCTTCTTCCTGGCCTTCCTGCCGCAATTCATACCTGCCGAGGAATTGCATCCGCTGCTGCAGATGCTGGAGCTCGGCGTGGCGTTCATGGTGCTGACGTTCGCGGTGTTTGTGCTGTATGGCCTCGCCGCCGCCCGCGTGCGCGACCGTGTCATCAGCCGTCCCACAGTGATGACATGGCTGCGCCGGACCTTCGCGGCCGGCTTTGTCGCACTCGGCGCCAAGCTGGCATTTGCGGAGCGCTGAACTGATCGGAGTTGAGGGCCACGAGCCTGCGTCACGCCAGCTCCGGCACTTTGTCGAGCGCGTAAAACTGCACTGTGGCGGCACGGCCCTTGACGGCTGCGTCATGCAGGGTTTCGCTGGACATATCGAGGCCGGCGGCCTCGGCAACCTGCCTGGAGATGATCAGTGAGCAATTGTAGTCCTTGGTCAGGCTCTCCAGCCGGGCGCAGGTGTTCACGGTGTCGCCGATCGCCGTGATGATCTGCGATTTCGGCGGCCCCATCGCGCCGACAATGGCTTCGTTGTAGTGGATGCCGATGCCGATGCGCAGAGGTTGCGCGAGTTCCCCGGCCATCTGGCGGTTGAGCCGCTCGAGCCGGATCAGCATTTCGCGTGCACCGCGGATCGCGTCCATCGCGCCGCGGGCGGGATCGCCCTCCAGCCCATAGAGCGCCATCAGGCCGTCGCCAGTGAATTGCGAATAGTGGCCGTTGGTGGCGTCCAGCGCGTTGGTCATTTCCTGGAAGAAATGATTGAGCAGATACAGCACGTCGTAGGGCATGCGGGTTTCGCCGATGCTGGTGGAGCCGCGCAAATCGATAAAGATCACGGTGATCAACCGTTCGCTGCCCTCCAGGCCACCGCGCGCGGTGCCGTCGATCGCCGCCGCTTCCGCGGACAACAGTGGCATCACCGCGAGGTCGGACGTGGGACAGATCTGGCAGGCGAGGCGGGTGCCGGGCGAGGCGTGGATGCGGGTCAGGGCCTTGGCTTCCAGCGGCTCGGGGTCCGGCAGGCTCGCGAGGCCATGAGTGACCAGGACCCGGCAGGTGGTGCATCGCGCGCGGCCGCCGCACACCGCGGCATGAGGGATGCCGTTGTCGCGCAATGTTTCCAGCACACTCGCGCCGGGCTCCACGATCATGCGCCGTCTGTTCGAGAAGGTCAGCGTCGGCGGCCGCTGCCGGCGGTAGAGCCGGCTGCGCACGGCGCGCGCGCCGAATGGCAGGAGAGTGAGAGCGATGTGGCCGATGATGACCGCGCGCGTGATGCGATCGACGAAGGCCCGGCTTTCGTTGGTGTAGTTGGCGTCCTCCAGTGTCGCCTGCACATAACCCGGATCCTTCTGCGCCTCGCGCCGGACTTCGTTTCCAGCAGCGACGAAGCCGGCCAGCGCCAGTGCCGGAAGCAGCAGCGCTACGGGCCGCAGATAAGGCAGCGCGCTCGGAAACCACGGCTTGGTACGCAGCCAGAAGTGAATGCCGATGCAGGCGTGGATCCAGACCGCGATCACCGAGATGAACTGGAGGCCGGCAAGCCAGGGTGTGGATTGCCAAAGGCTGACAAGGACCGCGCCGTAAAACGGAGAGACTTCAGCACCGAGTTCGGCAATGCGCGTGGCCACTACATGAAGCGCCAACAGCAGTGGAATGCTGAGCCCGAGCACCAGTTGCCAGAACTCCCAGCGCGACATCCGCAGCGATCGCCGGCTGTAGATCGACCACAACGCGTTGATGTAATGCACGGCCAGGGCGATGCCGAGAATTACGGTCCCCGCCGTCGTTCTCCAGGGAGCCAACACGACGCCAAGTGCGGCTTCGCCGAACGGGAGGGAAATCAGCAGCGTGGCATGCCCGAGGAAATGACAGACCACGAAGGCGAGCAGCGTCAGGCCACTGGTGAGGCGGAGATTGGCGCGCAACTGCGATGGGTTCAGCGTCATCGTCTTTCTCGGAGGGGCCAGATTGCTTTGAATCATAGCGAATGCCGGACGCGGAAGGAACCGATGGTTCTGAGCCTGCTCTCGGCCGTATCGATGTCGCGCAGCCGCCAGGGCAGTTCACTCTGTCCCGGCGGCTGAGGGTGGGCTTTGCAGGCGGTTTACGGATGTTCCACGATCAGGCGGACAATCCTGCGCACCAGTGGGAGCACCAGCAGCAGGGTCGGGAAAGCCACCAGCCAGGACAGTCCCCAGGCCTGTGGCCAGGTCGAGGTGAATTCCGGGCTGAAGCCAAGGCTTTTCAGCGTCGAGATCGCGGACACGACAAACGTCATGATCACCGAAAGCACGAACGGGGTGACAATAGAGGCATAGTGCGCGGGCAGCCGCCTGCGCGCGCGATTCACTTCAGGCATATTCATATCTAAGCTCGTTTTGAAATCGGTCCGTCGATCACGTGGCTGCCAATTCTGCATCCCTCCGGGTCAAAGGACCGGGTGTTGGATGCGTTGCCTGACGTGAGACGCTTACGGCGCATGGGACAAACCCGTGCCACGCCTGTGCCTTAATGCAGGATGGCGCCGACCGCCAGCGAAAATTTCACGGTCGGCGCAGAATGTCTTGAGTGTGGCGTGAAGATGGATAGCCACGCGGCCCCGATCAATTTCGGGCCCACAGCTCCTTGACCAGGATGCCGGCCTTCTTCTCGATCGCCGCAGCGGCGTCGAGACACAGATCCTCGCGGTAGCGGGAGCCGATGATCTGGACGCCGACGGGCAGGCCATTATGCAGCCCGACCGGGACCACGGCGGCTGGCAGTCCCAGCACATTGATCGAGGAGATGAAGCGCAGGTCGTTCCAGAACAGGTCCTTGACCCTTTGGTCGCCGCCGAGATCGGCATTGACCTCCGGCGTCGCCTTGACAGTGGTCGGCGTCAGGATCAGCGGATAATCCTCGAGGAATGCCATCCAGCTTCTGATGTGGCGCGAGCGTTCGCTGATCGCTTTCATGTAGCCGATCTGGTCGAGCTTGGTCGAGATCGCCAGGAAGCCGTCGAGGGTCTGCTGAAAATCGGCGCCGGCGGTGGCCCGCATCTGCGCCTCTTGTAGCACATGCAGCTCGGTCATGATCAGGTCGCACCAGAGCTGCCAGACGTCGTTGAGCGCGGGCAGTTCGACCTCGCTGACCTTGTAGCCGGCGTCGGCCAGATGATCGGCAGCCTTGCGTTGCAACGCGATCACGCCGCGATCGGTGTCCAGGTCATCGGGGATCTTGGCGAGGGCGACCTTGATTGGTGTCTTTGGCTTGGGTCCCTTGAGCGGGGCCGGCACCCACCAGGGGTCGCGTGGATCGCGTTGCGCCATCACTTCGAGGCCAAGGCGCACGTCGCGGACTTCGCGGGCCAGCGGTCCCTGCGACGACATGAACTGCGCCATCAGCGGCCGTTCCGCGGTGGCGCTCGGGTTGAACGCCGGGATACGTCCCTGGGTCGGCTTGATGGTGGCGATGCCGTTGCACTGGGCGGGCCAGCGCAGCGATCCACCGATGTCATTGCCATGCGCGATGGTGGCGATGCCGGCGGCGATGGAAGAGCCTGCGCCGCCCGAAGAGCCGCCACAGGTGATGGCAGGATCCCAGGGATTGCGCGTCAGCCCGTGCAGCGGGTTGTCGGTGAAGCCGCGCATGGAAAATTCCGGGGTATTGGTCAGACCGAGAATGACGGCTCCGGCCTTCTTGAGATTCGCGGTCACCGGAGAATCGCCCGGCGCGATATTGTCCTTGAAGGCCGTGACGCCGTTCGAATTGGCTTGGCCCTGCACATCGATATTGATCTTGATGGTGACCGGCACGCCGTGCAGCGGTCCGACCTCGTCGCCCTTCTGCTTGCTTTTGGCGAGCGCTCTATCCGCGGCCTTGGCCGCCTTCAGGGCATCCTTGCTCAAGTCGACCACCACGGCGTTGAGCGCGGGGTTTGTCTTGTGCATGTGGTCGATGTGGGTGCGGACCACCTCTTCCGATGTCACCTTGCCCTTTTTGATTGCGGCTGCCGTTTCAACGGCGGACCACTGCCAGATAGGTGTTTTGGCCACGTGTCGTCTTCTCCCTGTCCGATTCAATCCGGCAATCGTATCGGAGGTCGGACAGAAGTCGAGCGACGGTGGGAGCAGGCGTGTCTGCATCTCCGACATGGTGGGCGGCAGCTGCGAACAGTGCCAATATCTTGTAACCCTCGCCGGCGCTTTCCATTCATGCTTGGGAATGCGACTGTCGCAACGGCATTCGAAGAGGGCGGCGCATGCTGCAGCAGGGAAGGTCACGCGTCGCGGTGGCGGGTACCGTGGTCTTGATGTTGCTGGGCGGAATATCCAGTCTGCCGGCCGCCGAGGTAGATTTCGCAAGCCTCGCAGGCGCCACCGGCATGCCGGACATCCCGGGCCTCAAGGTGGTGTGGCTCGCTCCCTGGGGCGATCCGGCCAAGGCGAACCCCTGGCGCAACATCATCGTGCATCAGACCGAAGGTCCGGCCGGCTCAGCGCGGGCCGGTGCGCTTGAGCAGTCGAAACATCCGGAGCGTCGCGGGGTGACCGTCTGGGTGGAAACAGACGGTACGGTGTATTGGGCGACGCGAGAGGATGCGATTCCGACCCATGGCGACGGCGCCAACCGCAACGACAACAAATACATCGACAACAGGCCGACGTTCCGTCAGGTGCTGAAAGGTAACGCGATCGGGGTCGAGTTCGCGGGAAATTTCCCCAACGTCGGCGCGGAGGCGACACCGGCGCAGCTTGCGGCATGGGACATTCTGGTGCGCCTGCTGCAGGCGCGTTATGCGATCCCGAGCGAGCGGATCTACGCCCACAACTGGATCGACTTCAAGGATGCGCGTTATTGCGAGGGCTGCGGCCTGGCGCAGCGCGCCCGCGCCCTGAAGTTCATCCCGGAGTCCATCAGCCGGGGAGAGACAAGATGACGCCTGATTTCGCCGCCATGGGGCCGAAGTTCGTTGGCATCTGAACTTGATCGAAGTCGCGGGTCCCCCATATGGAGCGCATGAAAACACACAGCGGTAATTTGATCATCGATCAGGATGGCCGGGAGGTTCGCCCCGAGGAGCTGTCGCGCGGCACCCGCTACGGCGATCCGCTGCAGTTTCAGGCGTTCGGCTTCAGCACTGCGCCGTTGACACGCGAGCAGCGCATCGCGCGGCTGGAAGCCCTGGCAAAGCTGCTCGACGTCGCTTTCATCATGCCGGGCACGAACATTCGTTATGGCATCGACGGGCTGATCGGCCTGATTCCAGTGGTCGGCGATCTGATCACCACCGCCATCTCGTTGTGGATCGTTCGCGAAGCGCGTGCCCTTGGCGCGCCCTGGCATGTCACCGCGCGCATGCTCGGCAACGTTGCGCTCGATGGCGTGGTGGGACTGGTGCCTGTGGCCGGCGACGCCTTCGACGTCGTGTTCAAGGCAAACGTTCGCAACATCCGCCTGTTAAGGCGATGGCTCGACAAGCAGCGCTAATTTGCACTGGAGTTCAGGTGACGTCAGTTCAGGCGACGTCCTGTTCCGCGATTTCGAGCTCCGGCGGCTTGCGCTCAAGCGGAAACTCGGTGCTGTCGTAGAGATCGCGAATGCCGTTCTTGTCGAACCGCGCTTCGCCGACCTGCAGGTAGGCGCCGTTGAGCGAATCGGCCGGCAATTCCTCGATCGCAAAGCGCACGGCGTCGGCTGCAGTATCGAACCGACGATAGGCAAAACCGGCGCGACGCTTTTTGCGGATCGCGGCGGGAAACAGTTCGGCGGACTTGGTGTAATTAAAACGCATCATTACATCTCGACGTGGTAGGCGGTTTCTCTGAAAAGAGCGCTGCAAGGATTACGCTGCAAGAATTGCATCGCAATCGCGCTCTCCTGATCCAACATGATCATCGAAAAGCCGGCACCTACACTCGATCACAGTCGTGACCGCGGCACCGGAGCTAGGTCGTACTCTACGCCCTAATATGGGCATCAATATGAGAATTGCGACCCCTTGGCATGCCAAGGAATGAATCTACCCTCGATTCGAGCCCTTGCCGCGGATTCCGTCATTAATTCAACTATATGGCGAGGCAAGGAGGCAGCCATGCGAAAAGCCCGCAACCTGGGTTGCGGGCTTTTTTCGAGGGGAGGGTCGAAAAGGCGTAAAACTGGCCGCGGCGGCCGGCTATTTCGTTTGGTCGATCGGGACCACTTTGACCGGAGAGGTGTAGGGCTCGACGCGAAGTGCGTCGTTTGCCATCAATCCGATTTTCCCCGAGGGAGCCTGCTCGAGATCGCCGCTGCCGGCTTTGCGCATCGCGTAGCGCCACACCGACAGTGTGCCTTCGGTCTTCAGCGCCTTTGCGATTCCGCCTGCATTCTTGCCTTCGAACCTGGCCAGTTCGTCCTCGGTCAATCCGATCACGATTTCGTCTTTTGCGGTCACGACTTTGAAAAGCGAGACTTTGTCGGTGGCGAGAGCGGGATGCGAGATGATGGTCTCGAGAATGAGACCAGCGAGACCGAAGCCCAGAACACGGCTACGGGAAGCTTGGGACATTTCATAGTTCCTTAGACGTTAACAGCACGCGGGCGTTTACGCTCGTTTGGTAAACAAAATCCTCGCGCGACCGGTGTTGGTCGCGCGAGGAAAGCAACGCGTTCAAACTCGGTCGGACCAGCTATCTGGTTATTTCGGATTCAGTTTCAAGGCCGCGGAGTTGATACAATAACGCAGACCTGTCGGGCCCGGGCCATCGGGGAAAACGTGACCGAGATGACCTTGACAGTTCGAGCATAGAACCTCGGTGCGAATCATGCCATGGCTCACATCGCGCTCTTCGTCGACGTGTGAGGCTTCCGCTGGAGTGGTAAAGCTCGGCCAGCCGCAGCCGGAATCGAATTTCGCGTCGGATTCGAACAGAGTCTGGCCGCAACCGGCGCAAACATAGGTGCCCTGCGTTTTGGTATGCTCGTATTCGCCTGAAAACGGCCGCTCGGTGGCCTTTTCCCGCAGCACCGCATACTGCATCGGCGTCAATTCCTTGCGCCACTCGGCTTCGGTCTTCTGGGTTGCGGTGGTCTTGGTGCGGGTGTCGGTCATCGGTTTCTCCGCTTTTTAATGCTTCTCGAGAAAACGTCCGAGGTCAAACCTCGGACGTCAGCACGATAATGTGAAATCGCGTGACGCGATTGCATAGAAATCGTTATCCGCTGATCGGCGGATAGCGCCGCTCTGTTTGCCCGTCAGTTCGTCGCCTTGGCATCGCGCACCAGCACCGGCTTGTCGCGATAATTGTCGGCGAAGATCTTCTTCAGGGCCTCGATCTTCGGCGCGTCGTTATAGACGATATAGGGCTGGTTGGGGTGCAATGTCAGATAGTCCTGGTGGTACTCTTCGCCGACAAAAAACGGCTTGCCGGATTCGACCGTGGTCGCGATCGGTTTCTTGAACGTCTTCGCAGTATTCAACTGCGCGATGTAGGCCTCCGCGATTTTCTTCTGGGCGTCGTTCTGGACGAAGATGGTCGAGCGATACTGGGTGCCGCTGTCCGGCCCCTGGCGATTGAGCTGGGTCGGATCGTGCACGACGGAGAAGTAGATCTGCAGCAGCTTGCCGTAGGAAATCACCTTCGGGTCGTAGGTTACCTGGACGGATTCGGCATGGCCGGTGGCTCCCGTGCCTGAAGCCGAATAATTGGCGGTTTCCTTGGCACCTCCGGCGTAGCCCGACACGGCGTTGAGGACGCCCTTGGTGTGCTGGTACACGCCCTGAACACCCCAGAAACAGCCGCCGGCGAGCACAGCGGTCTGTGTGCCGTCGGCCGCGGGCAGGTCAGCGGTCGGGGCCGGGATCACCACCGCGTCTTCCGCCGCGCGGGAGGGGCCGATCCAGGCGGAGGATAGCAATACGGCGCCGGCAGCGGCGGTCAGAACCATGCGGCGCAAGGGGAGGCTGGGCATCGGTGTTTCCTTGGGTTGGTAGCGCGCAGTCCGAAAAATAGAGACTGGTCCAGCGATCAGGTTACGCGCCAAGGCTTAAACGGGCCGGCATCGGTGCCGGATTATGTAAGATTTGCGCCGGGGCATGCAATTACCGATGTCGGCACACAACCCAATACGGCCGGCCCGGCGGCTCGTTACGCCTCGAAGCCACACGAGTTCGTGAGGTTTCGGAAGGGGCGGGTTAGTATGGAAAAGGCCAGCAAAAAGCTGCGGGACCGAAATCCCGCAGCTCCCGATGAAGTCAATTTTGAACGCTTATGGGCAAGGATACCGGTTGCCGTCCCGGTTGAGATAGGTGCCCGAAGCCGGATCGTAGGAGCGATAACGCTGCGCGCAGTAGGCTGCATTCTGCTGCGCCGCGGCCTGGGCCTGGCTGGCTGCGATCGCGCCGCCAATGATGGCGCCCGCAGCGAGACCGCCGATCAGCGCGCCGGCTCCGCCACCACCGCGATGATGATGGTGATAACCGTATCCACGACCACCCCAGCGCCGGTATTGAACGGTCTCCGCCGCAGCGGGCGCTACATTCGAAAGCCCGGCGTCGGCGCGCAATGGTGCTGAAATCGCGGGGGCGGAGAGTACGCTGGGTGCGATCAGCGCGGCGCCGAGAATTCGGGCGGATAGTCGGGGAAGTCGCATTATTTTCTCCTTTTTGGGCAATGCGGGCTTCAACGCAAAACCCGCGGATATGTTCCCGACATATCCCGCCCGCATTTCTGCCGATGCGGAGCGGCTGCGTCTACACCACGATACTCAATTTTTTCGCGGCACGCGTAATGCCGGTGTAAAGCCAGCGTGCGCGCGAATCCTGAAATGCAAAGCTTTCGTCGAACAGCACGACGTCGTCCCACTGCGAACCCTGTGACTTGTGCACGGTGAGGACGTAGCCGTAATCGAACTCGTCATAGGGCTTGCGCTGCTCCCAAGGAATGGCCTCGATGCCGCCGCTGAAGCAGTCGGCGCGGACCGACACTTTTGTCACTTTGCTGGAAAACTCTTCGTCCGGCATCAGCCGCATGGTGACGATGCGCGATTTGGATTGCGCGCGCGCCTTGACGCGCCACAGTCCGCCATTGAAAAGCACCTTCTTGCGGTTGTTGCGCAGGCACACCAGTTTGTCGCCGGCGACGGGCAACGGATCCTCGATACCCTGCTTCTGGCGAACCCGCATGTTGTAGGCGCGGCGCGTGTTGTTGCGCCCGACCAGGATCTGATCGGCCTGCATCACGCGATCGGGATCGAGCGCAGCTCGATTGATCACTTCGCTGTCGCCGAACTGGCCGAGCTCCAGCGAGCGTCCCTCGCGTACCGCCATCGACATCCGCACGATCGGATCGTCTTGCGCCTGGCGGTGCACTTCGGTCAGCATCGCGTCCGGCTCGACTTCGGTGAAAAATCCGCCACCCTGGATCGGCGGCAACTGGGCCGGGTCGCCGAGCACCAGAAGCGGTGCGCCGAACGACAGCAGATCGCGGCCGAGTTCGGCATCGACCATCGAGCACTCGTCGATCACGATCAGTTTGGCCTTCGAGGCGGGCGCGTCATCCCACAGTTCGAAATTGGGCTGCTCCTCGCCGGATTCCCGGGCGCGGTAAATCAATGAGTGGATGGTCGAGGCGCCGTCGCAGCCGCGGCTTCGCATCACCAGTGCGGCCTTGCCGGTGAAAGCGGCATATTTGACGTCGCCGTCAACGCCGTCGGCGATATGCCGGGCGAGCGTCGTCTTGCCGGTCCCGGCATAGCCGAACAGCCGGAACACCTGCGGCGTCGAGCCTTCGCCAGGCTTGGCCTTGATCCAGTCGGCCACGGCGTTCAGTGCGGCATTCTGGTGCGGGGTGAATGTGGTCATGATCCGGGTGAGTAGTACAAAGATCGAACGAGCGATGTACATACCTGAATCGGCAGCCGGGATATGCGATATTTTTTGCTGATTTCGCTATGAAATATCGCGGTTCCGGCGTTCATGGCCATATAAGTGGGCGGATGTGACCGAGACGTGCCGGTCGCATGATCCCAACTTCGGTGGCGGCATGGAACGCAGACTTCTTCAGATCGCAATTTTTTTCGCTGGTGTGATCCCGATTGCGATCGGCCTCGCGGGGGTTACCTGGGGCGTGCGGTTTCTCTCGATCGACGACAATGCATCCATCGACGGTGCGGTCCGTTTCCTGTCCGGTGTCCTGCTGGCCGTCGGCGCCCAGTACTGGATTTCGATTCCCCACATCGAAAAGCATCAAACCCAGTTTTCCGTGCTCACCTTCATCCTGGTGTTCGGATCGCTGGCGCGGCTGACCTCGCTGTTCTTCGGCGGGGTGCCGAGCTTCGGCACCGTGATCGTGTCGGTGGTGACGCTGATCTACATCCCCCTGCTGTGGCTGTGGCAGCGGCGGCTGGCCCATAACCACAAAGTCTACAACACACCTTGAGCGGATCCGGCGACAGCAAGGCGCGCGAGACGCCAACCCAGCGTGTGCTGTCCTGGCTCGCGATGATCGTCGCCTTGGCCGTGCTCGGATTCGTGGCTTTTCGCCTCTACGACATCTACCTGCAGCCCGCGCCAGAGCCACCAAAGCCGATCCGGATTTTCCGCACGCCGAACGGCAAGGATGTTTCGTGATGAATCACGCTGGCAAGTCGACAGAACGTCCGCCGCGGTGCTGAAGGCGGCGAAGCTGACATTCTACCTCGACGCAGGTTGAAATCCGATCTGCAGGGATGGGGATGTCTTGTCGGGCGGGCTAAAGAATCGGTCGTCAATCGGCATGAACGGTTGCGGCGGGACAACGCGCACGATCGACGCCGCATCCCACGGGCTTTTCGCGGCTGGCTTTGCTGCACTTCGTTCCGGCCTTCGAAGTGGCGGAGAATCGAGGACCGGCTGAACCTTCACGATGCGGTAGTTGGGCGGCTTCTTGTGCGGCGCCAGCGGGTCGCCGCCATAATCACTGAGCGGTGGCATCGAGATAGTGGGGACGCGGGTTGGCCAGATGATATCCGCCATCGCAAACGACATAAGGCCAGCTGTTGCAACCACAACGCCGAGAGCACAAAAAAGCCGGCACAGAGAAGCTGTGCCGGCTCGTATTGAGAGCAGGGAATGGTCAGGCCGATGCGGCCATGCCGCGGAAGTCACCGGCGCCCGCGGGCGTGATCGGCAGCCCGCCGTCGGCATACTCATTGAGCTTGTTGCGCAATGTCCGGATCGAAATGCCGAGGATGTTGGCAGCGTGGGTGCGGTTGCCGAGGCAGTGCTTCAGCGTCTCCAGGATCAGGTCGCGTTCGACGTCGGCCACCGTGCGGCCAACGAGTGCGCGGGTCACCTGCTCGGCGGCGAACGTCGCGTGGGCCACGGCCGGCGGGGTTTTGGCCAGATCGAGTCGGTCACCGTCCGGGGTCAGGATCGCTTCGGCGCCGATCTCGTCACCGTTCGCCATCAACACCGAGCGATGGATGGTGTTTTCCAGTTCGCGAACGTTGCCCTGCCAGCGATTGATAGTCAGCACGCGTCTGGCTTCCGCCGACAGTGGCCGCACCGGCACGCCATTGGCGTCGGCATACTTCTTGGCGAAATGCTGGGCGAGCTCGAGAATGTCCGCGGGACGTTCGCGCAGCGCCGGGATCTTGAGGTTCACGACATTGAGCCGGAACAGCAGGTCTTCGCGGAAAGTGCCCGCGCGCACCGCATCGCTCAGGTTGCGGTTCGAGGTGGCGATGATGCGGATATCGACCGGAACGGGCCGGGTGCCGCCGACCCGGTCGATGACGCGCTCCTGGATGGCGCGCAGCAGTTTGGACTGCAGCCGGACGTCCATCTCGGAAATTTCATCCAGCAGCAGGGTGCCGCCGGTGGCCTCTTCGAACTTGCCGATTCGGCGGGCGATCGCGCCGGTGAACGCGCCCTTCTCATGGCCGAACAGTTCGGATTCCAGCAGATGCTCGGGGATCGCCGCGCAGTTGATCGAGATGAACGGACGTTTGGCGCGGTTGGAGCGGGTGTGGACGTAGCGGGCCAGCACTTCCTTGCCGGTGCCGGATTCGCCGGTAATCATCACCGACGCATCGGAGCCTGCGATCTGCTGCGCCAGCTTGATGACCTTCGCCATGGCGTCGTCGCGGTAGATCAGATCACGGGAATCATTCGCGACTGCGGCCAGAACCGCGGCGATCAGTTCCGGATCCGGCGGTAGCGGAATGTATTCCTTGGCGCCGGCATGGATCGCTGCGACCGCGGCGCGGGCATCATTGGTGATGCCGCAGGCCACGATCGGCACATGGATGTGCTCGACTTCCAGCCGCATCACCAGGTCGCGGATATCGAGGGCAACATCCACCAGCAGCAGATCCGCGCCCTTGCCGCCGCGCAGGACCCGCAGCGCTTGTTCGTTATCCTCCGCATGGGTCACGGTGGCGCCGTTTTCCATGGCGATCTTGGTCGCGGTCGTGAGCTGGCCTTTCAGTGTGCCAACGATGAGAAGCCGCATGTTTCTCTCCTATAGTTCCGTTGTTATGCCTGCGCGAGCGCGGCGCTCCGGATCATGGTCAGCGGTCGGCCTTGATGATTTCGGTCATGGTCACGCCGAGCTTGTCCTCGACCAGGACGACTTCGCCGCGTGCCACCAACCGGTTATTGACGTAGATATCGATTGCTTCGCCAACCCTCCGGTCGAGTTCAAGCACCGTGCCGGGTCCGAGCTTGAGCAGATCGCCGACGTCCATTTTGGAGCGGCCGAGGACTGCAGAGACCTGCACCGGGACGTCGAAGACCGCTTCGAGATCACCGGCAATGCGCGAGGCCTGGTCGTCGTCCTCGCGGTAACCGACGTCGCTCAATCCGGGAGCGTCGGCGGCGTTGAGATCCTGTAGCGGGACCTGGGTGTCGTTGCTGCTCATGGTTCAGTTCCCATCTTTTGCATCGGTGGTTCCGGCTTGGGCCGCTGTCTGGTTGCGAGACGCCATGTAGCGTCCGACAAGCTCGTCGATCTTGGCTTCAGTCGCCGCGCGGTCCAGCCGCACACCGCCATCGGCCCATTCGATCCGGCAGTCCCCGCTTGAGATGTCCGGCTCTGCGAGAACTACCAGCCGGCCTTCGAAGCCGCAGTGGCGGGCGAGGCGTTCGATATGGTGGTGGGCGCCTTCGTAGAGCTGGTCGTTGATGCGCACGACGATATGCGGCGTCGAAGTCAGATGCCGGAAGCAATCGCCGACCAGCGCCATCGCCTCCGTCATCGGCTCCGCCGCCATCAGCTCGCTGCAAAGCTTGCGGGCAACCGCAACTGCGACGTCGACGGCCTCGACTTCCATCCGCGCTTCCGCTCCGGCGAACTGCCTGGCGATGGTCTCCATCGAGCGGCCGACTTCCTCGAGCGCAAGCGACAGCCGGCGGCCATATTCGACGGTGGCTTCGTGCCGACCGGCATCGTATCCGGCGCGATAGCTGCGGGCCTCGGCATCGGCGATCTGCTGTGCGATCTCGGTACCGGTCATCGCCCGTTCCTTGGCTTTGGGAGCCGAGAAATCGGTGTCGAACAGGAATTTCGCGGGGGCGGCCATCAGTACACCAACTCGTCGTCAGCGCGGTTTTTCGACAGCATGATCTCGCCCTTGGCCGCGAGATCTTTCGCCAGGTTGACCAGCAGCGCCTGGTTCTCGTCGACGTCGCGCAGTCGCACCGGACCACTCGAGGCCATGTCGTCCAGCAGCATTTTGGCGGCGCGGGTCGACATGTTGCCGAAGAAGAATTGCCGGACGTCTTCGTTGGCGCCCTTCAGGGCGATGGCGAGCTTTTCCTTGTCGACGTGGCGCATCAGGGTTTGCGCAGAGCCGTTGTCCAGCTTCACCAGGTCATCGAAGGTGAACATCAACGCTTTGATGCGTTCAGCCGACTCGCGGTTTTCCTCTTCCAGCGAGGTGATGAAGCGGGTTTCGGTCTGGCGGTCGAAATTATTGAAGATCTCGGCCATCACTTCGTGCGCGTCGCGGCGGCGGGTCTGCGACAGGTTGGACATGAACTCGACGCGCAGCGTCTGTTCGACCCGTTCGATCACTTCCTTTTGCACGGCCTCCATCTTCAGCATGCGATTGACGACGTCGAGCGCCATGTCGTCGGGCAGGATGGACAGCACGCGGGCGGCGTGTTCGGGCTTCAGCTTCGACAGCACCACGGCGATGGTCTGCGGATATTCATTCTTGAGGTAGTTGGCGAGAACCTCTTCCTGGACGTTGGAGAGCTTCTCCCACATGTTGCGTCCGGCCGGCCCGCGGATTTCATCCATGATGCCATGGACCCGGTCGGCTGGCAGGTATTGCTGCAGCAGCCGTTCGGTGGCGTCGAAATTGCCCATCAGGGCGCCGGACGCCGACATCCGCGAGACGAACTCCAGCAGCATGTCCTCGACCACATCGGCTTCGACATTGCCGAGGCCCGACATATGCAGCGACAGCTCGCGCAGTTCATCGTCGTCGAGCAGCGCCCAGATCTTGCCGCCGTATTGTTCTCCGAGCGCGAGCATCAGCATGGCGGCGCGCCGCGGGCCGCTGACTTTTTCGCCCTGTGGCCGTTTGGCCTGGCGAGCGGCCAGGGCAGCGACCGTGCTGGTGATATCGTTGGCGTTGCTGGTAGCGAGTTGGGTCGAAGCCATGTCAGATCACGCCGGTTCCTGGAGCCATTGACGAATGATAGCGACGGTTTCGTGTGGATTGCGGTCCGCCAGTTCGCCGACGCGATGGACGGATTGGGCGTGGACCTGACCCTGCACCTGGGCGACGTCGATCATTTGCGACATGGCGTTATTGTTGGGGGCGGGCAAAGGCGTGGTTTCGACGACCGCTGGCAGAGCGGGCTTCGGCGCGCCCAGCAGGTTCATTTCGGGCGACAGGATGCGTTTGACCAGCGGGCGGATCACCACGAACAGCACCACGATGCCGAGCAGCATCATGACAATGAGCTCGATGACGTTCATGACGTCATCCTTGGTGAATTGCAGCATGCCGAGCAGGCCGGTGGGTTCGATCAGGGGCACCGTTGCCGGTGCGTCGGCGAACCTCAGATTGACCACCTCGACCTGGTCACCGCGCTTCTGGTCGAAACCGATGGCGGTGCGCACCAGCGAGGTGATCCGGTCGAGCTCTTCCTTACTGCGCGCCTGGTAGACGGTCTCGCCCTTCTCGTTCTTGCTGTAGGTGCCGTCGACCAGCACCGCGGCAGAGATGCGATTGACACGGCCCGCTTCGGTGACTTCAGTCTTGGTGACGCGGGAAATCTCGTAATTGTTGATTTCCTCGCTTTTCTTGCTTTGATCGCGGGCCGGGGTGCCGTTGTTGTCGTTGCGCTGGTTGCCGGGCAGTTCGTTGTTGACGGTGACCTGGCCGTCCTTGGCGTCGGCCGAGAGGCTGGATTCTTCACGGGACTGGCTGGAGCGCAGCACCCGTCCCTCAGGATCGAACTTGTCGGAGGTCTGCGTCACCTTGTTGTAGTCGAAGTCGGCCGAGAGCTGCACCCGGGTGCGTCCCGAGCCGACCACCGACGACACGATGGTTTCGATCTGCTCGCGCATCCGTTTTTCGTAGGCGATCCGTCGTTCGTCGCCGGTCGCTCCTTCCGCGAGGTCGCCGGCGGCGCCGTCGGCGAGCAGCCGTCCGGTTTCATCGACGATCGAGACCCGCTGCGGTTTCAGGCCGTTGACGGCGGAGGCAACGATATGACGGATCGAGCGAACCTGTTGCGGTTCGAGCATGCCGCGAACCCGCACCACGATCGAGGCGGAGGGTTCGGGTATCTCCCGCGAAAACAGCGGGCGTTCCGGCAGCACCAGGTGGACGCGGGCGAACTGAACCCGGTCGATGGCGCGGATGGTGCGGGCCAGCTCGCCTTCCAGGGCGCGGAGATGATTGATGTTCTGGACGAAACTGGTGGTGCCGAGGGCGTCGGATTTGTCGAAGATCTCGTATCCGACCCCGCCGCCCTTGGGCAGGCCCGACTCAGCGAGCTTCATCCGCAGCCGGGTGACCTTGTCCTTCGGGACCATGAGGATGGCGCCGTCGTTGCGCATCTCATAGGGAATGGCCTGGCGTTCCAGTTCTTTGATGATGCCCGAGGAGTCCTCGTAGCTGAGATCGGTGAACAGTGTGGTCATCTGCGGTGTGGTCACTCGCATGATGACGAAGGCAAAGAAGCCGATCAGGGCCAGCGTTACGGCGACCATGGCCGCAAGTCGCGCTGCTCCCAGCGTTCTCAAAAATCCCAACAGCGCTTGCAAAGTTCAGCCCCACCAGATTCGGCTTTACCGCCGACTGGGCAGAATTTGCCTATTGATGGTTTCCATATGGTTAACGCCGGTTAACCCGGCGGGCTTTTTAAAGAAATGGGAACCATATGGTGTCAAAAAACCACACCATTCGATCGGTTCTGGCTGCAGGCCGTACACCAAAAGCAAAAACCGGCTCCGAAGAGCCGGTTTTCGAATCACTGATGAGGAAAGAAGGGCTTACTGGCGATACTGCTGGATGCGGGTTGTCCGCAAACCGGCCAAGCCGTGCTGGTCGATGGAGAATTGCCAGGAGAGAAACTCGTCGACCGTCAGTGTGTAGCGGCTGCAGGCCTCCTCGAGGGAGAGCAAGCCACCGCGGACCGCGGCAACGACTTCGGCTTTACGGCGGATGACCCACCGTTTTGTCCCGGGAGCGGGCAGATCCGCAATTGTTAACGGACTGCCGTCAGGCCCGATGACGTATTTCACCCTCGGGCGATGGGGTTCTGTCATGGCTTACTCACATACTCTAACCACTGAACTCACTCTAAAACTCTACTCGCCGTGGCTTAAAATTTGCCTAAGCATATCGCTCCAATCAGAATCTCCTTGAAATCACAGCGCAATAAGATGCACCCGGACTCGCGACGAGGCCGGGTGACCAGTTTGGGGATGATGGAAACCGCTGCGACGGCTAGCTGCTGGCGGATGGTCGGACCACGCGCTTGATCTTATCGACGGTGTAGCTCTGTCCGCCGATCGAAAGCAGGGCCGGCGTCGCTGTCAGGTCGACGGAATCGACGGTGCCCTGAATCTCGGTCGAGACCGCCACGCTCTGGCCATTGGCGTCCTTCGCCGTCACGCTCATCTTGTAGGCGCCTGCCGGCCATTGCGTGCCGTCGTTGCCCTTGCCGTCCCACACAAAGCTGGCGTTGCCGGAATTAAGGGTGAAGGTCCCGTTGTAGACGGTCTGGCCGGTTGAATTTGTGATGGTGATGACCGAACTGGCATCCTTCGGGGCGTTCAGATTCCAGGTTGCCGAATTCTTCCCGGCGGAATCTTTCACGAGCTGCGCGGTGCTGCCGTCGACCGCCACCGTCGCGCCGACGAACACCAGGGCCTGGGTCGATTGCGCGGCTTTCTCGATGTTGACCAGCGACGTCAGTTGTTCATTGCCCTTGAGCTGTTGCTCGACCTGAGCGAACTGCACCAATTGCTGAGTGAACTGGTTGGTATCCAGCGGATCGAGTGGATTCTGGTTCTTCAGCTGTGTGGTCAGCAGCGTCAGAAACGTCTGGAAGTTGTCGGCAAGGCCCGTGGTCGTGCTCTTGCCGCCTGAGCTCGAGCCTGATCCGCTCGCCGGCGGATTGGCTGATGGCGCCGACGTAATCGGGGTTGGCGTGGTTACATCGACCATGTGTCTCTCCTCAAACCCTGATATCGACGCCGCGGCTTGCGCCGATCATGCGGCCATAGCTGCGTCCGGCGACTTCAGCCGGCACGGTGTCGTCTTCACTGATAATCAGGCGCTGCGAATTCTTGCCTGCGTTGCCGTCGTCGCGACCGTTCGATGACGACTGGTCGCGAAGGCTGAATTGCAGGCCTCCATCGCCGGTTTTCAGGCCGGCATCCTCCAGGGCGCGCTGCAGTTGCGGTGCGTCGCGGCGCAGCAGGTCGAGCGTCTCGACCTTGTCGACGGTGAGATGCGACGTCACCTGTCCGCGGTGGTCCACATCGAGGCGGACATCGATGCGGCCGAGCTCCGGCGGATCGAGTCGGATCTCGAAGCGGTTGCGACCGATCTGCGCCTGGGCCGAGATTTCCATGGCAACGCCGTTCAGCGGCACGGCTGCGGCGGTCGCGAGCGCGACATGCAATTGCGTTGTCGGTGCGGTCGCGGTGGTCTGTGTTTGCGGTTGGGTCTGCAGCGCTGCAGCCGCGGCGCGTTGGCTTGCCTCCGACGAGAGCGACGACGAATCGACGCCGGGCGCTTGCAGACGATGTCCGCTTGCCGGAGCGTCCGATGCCTGGCCGCCGTCCTTGGCCGGGGCGTCAGGCCTGGCGGTCTCGATGTCGGCTTGATCTTTTTTGGGCGCGGCCTTCGCGGTCGATTTGTCAGCCGTGGCGGTGGTGTTCGCAGCCGCCGTGGCCTGCGGGTCCGTGGTCGGCGATGTCGCCGCGCCGGCATCAGCCTCGGCCGTCATCGCGTTGGCTTGGCGGGGTGTGAGAATGGGTTTGGCCGGGGTCTTGGCCGATTCTCCCTTGGCCGGTTCTCCGGTCGCTTCGGCTGTCACCTGTACCGCTGCAGCGGTCGCCGGATCGCTTGGTGCAGCGATAACGGTCGCCGCAGCTTCAGCCGCGGCCGCCGCCTCGACAGCCGGGGTGGAACTGGATCCCGAGGTGGCGGTATCAGCCGTTGCTGCGGGGACCGTCGGGTTGGTGGGAGCGGGTGCTACCGGCAGCACCACGGCGACTGCCCCGGCCGGCTGTGCAGCAGTTGGTGTCGGCTGCGCGTCTTCGGTGTCGGTTTTTGCATCCTTGGCCTGATCGCCATCCCCTTTGCCGGCCGGATCGGTCGCGACAACGATCTTGCCGTCCTTGCCCACGATCACGGTGCCGGCGGCAGGCGCTGTGGCTGAATCCGGAGCCTTCGGAGTGGTCTCCGCATTGGAATTGGGATCTCCGGGCTTGTCCGCCTTGCTGGCGGGCGGGGATTTCTGCGGCTGCGATGAGGCCTGCGGCTGTTGGGGCGGTTGCGGCGATGCATCAGCGGGCGATGGCCGGTTGTCGGCCGCTGCGTCCGCATTGCTGTCGACCAGGGCCGAAAAGCTGCTGCCCCCAGTCGTCTGGCTGGGCGCGGTGGATTTCGGCCGTGCGTTGTGGGACGCGGTGATCGCGGAACTCTCGGACGGCACACGAAGCACGGGGCAGCCTCTCGGAAATGGACTGCTTATCTTTCAGCAAGGACCGGGCCAATGAGGAAAGTAATTAAATTTCAATGTGTTAGTTAGTTTTCGCCAGCGCCGGGGAGGGCGGGAAAGCCCTCATTTGCTGCCCGGCGGCAAGATTTGCCCCCTTCTATTTGTCGGGATGGCCGTTTCGATTGCCTCTGCGAAGACCCACCTACTATAAAGAGGTCGAATGACGTCGGCGGCCCGCGCGGCCGCACCCTTGAGGTTGGCCGGAAGTATGCTCAACAGTCTGGATCTGGAAGGTCGTCCCGAAGACACCCGGGTTGTCGTTGCCATGTCGGGCGGCGTCGATTCGTCGACGACGGCTGCGCTGCTCAAGGCCGAAGGATACGACGTCGTCGGCATTACCCTGCAATTGTACGATCACGGCGCGGCCACCCACCGCAAGGGAGCCTGCTGCGCCGGGCAGGATATCTACGACGCCCGTGCGGTGGCTGAACGCATCGGCATCCCACACTATGTGCTCGACTACGAAAGCCGCTTCCGCGAGGCCGTGATCGATCGTTTTGCCGAAAGTTACGTGCTCGGCGAAACGCCGGTGCCGTGCATCGAGTGCAATCGCTCGATCAAGTTTCGCGACCTGCTCGCAACCGCAAGAGAACTCGGGGCACAGGCGCTGGCGACCGGACACTATGTCGCCTCTCGCCGCCTGGCGGATGGCTCTCGCGCGCTGGTGTGTGCGGCGGATGCCGAGCGTGATCAGAGCTATTTTCTGTTCGCGACCACCCAGGACCAGTTGCAGGACGTTCGTTTCCCGCTCGGCGATCTGACCAAGGCGCAAACCCGCGAGCTGGCGCGTCGCTTCGGCCTGTCGGTCGCCGACAAGCATGACAGCCAGGATATCTGCTTCGTGCCGACCGGGCGTTACACCGACGTGATCGAGCGGCTGAAGCCGAGTGCGATGCAGCCCGGAGACATCGTCGATCTCGACGGTCATGTGATCGGCACGCACCAGGGCATTGCGCATTTCACGGTCGGGCAGCGTCGCGGATTGGGCATCGCGTCCGATGCGCCGCTGTATGTGGTGCGGCTCGATGCGCCGGCGCGGCGGGTGGTCGTGGGTCCGCGCGAAGCGCTGCGGAAGCGGCGCATCGTGTTGCGCGACATCAACTGGATCGGCGACGGCTCGCTCGATCATGCTGCTGCGCAGGGGATCGAGATGTTCGTCAAGGTTCGCTCGACGCGTGCGCCGCAGCCGGCCTGGCTGCGCCGGGTCGATGGCGGCTATGAGGTCGAACTGGTCGATGGCGAAGAGGGCGTGTCGCCCGGGCAGGCCTGCGTGTTTTACGATGCGGCTGCCGGACAGGCGCGGGTGCTTGGCGGCGGTTTCATTGTCAGCGCCGCGGCCGGACGCACGCCGACACGTGATGCCACACCGAGGCCGGAGCCGCTGGCCGTCGGCATGCACGGATAAGAAACCTTCAACAGGGCTGGGGATGGCAAACGATATCGATCGCGCCGGCGTGGCGAAGGCTTATGCGCGCTGGGCTCCGGTCTATGACCTGGTGTTCGGCCCGGTGTTCGATCAGGGGCGCAAGTCTACGATTGCGATTGCCGATGCGATCGGGGGACGGGTGCTTGACGTCGGTGTCGGCACCGGGCTGTCGCTGTCGGATTATTCACGCACCACGAAGATCTGCGGTGTCGATATTTCCGAGCCGATGTTGCGCAAGGCGCAGGAGCGTGTGCGCACGCTCGATCTGACCAATGTCGAGACCCTGGCGGTGATGGACGCCAAGAATCTCGCCTTCGCGGATGGGGCGTTCGACGCGGTGGTTGCGCAATATGTGATTACGGCGGTGCCCGATCCGGAGGGGACGCTCGACGATTTCATCCGTGTGCTCAAGCCGGGCGGCGAGTTGATCCTGGTCAATCACATCGGCGCCGAGAGTGGTGCGCGCCGCATGTTCGAACTGGGCTTCGCGCCGCTGGCGCGCCGGCTCGGCTGGCGCCCGGAATTCCCGTGGGAACGTCTGGTCAACTGGGCCAGCCGCCACGGCGGCGTGACGTTGCAGGAGCGGCGGCCGATGCCGCCGATGGGGCATTTTTCGCTGATCCGCTATCGCAAGAATTGATCGCGAACCGTCAATTGTTCCGCGGACGATGCCGGAACATCCCGCAGGATGTTTTGTTCTGTCCGCATGCAATGGAAACCGACACTTCTGCTGATGAGCACGCTGGTTCTGGTTCCCGTGATGGCAGCGGCGCAGGCTCCGCCGTCCCCGGCGACTCCACCAGCGCCAACTGCGCCGCCGGTGGCCCACGAGGACCACAACTGCGCGCCGACCCAGTCAAAACCGCAGGACGGAACCATCGCCCCCGGCGGGCAGACCACCGGTCAAAGCCGCGAGCCGCTCAGCGACAGGCTGGCGAAATCCGACGGCGTGCTCTGCCCGCCGGCCGGCGTTGATCCGGACATGCGGGCACCGACGCCGGATGGTGGCAACACGCCGGTCATTCGGCCTCCGGGAGGCCCTGGGGGCGATCCGTCGCTGCGTCCGAAATAGGGCCGAAACAGCCATTTCCGCAGCTTACTTGACATCGGATTTGGCTGACTTCTATATGCCGCCGGTCGCGACCGGTTGATCCGGTCCCGATCCGTTGGCGAGGTAGCTCAGCTGGTTAGAGCACGGGAATCATAATCCTGGGGTCGGGGGTTCGAGTCCCTCTCTCGCTACCAAATCCAGATATTTTTCCTGTTATTCCAAGAAGTTAAGCCGTCTTTCGAGCGTTGAGCGTTTTGGCGAAACGGGCGATCCCTTCCTCAATGGCGGCGGGATCCAGCGCGGCATACCCCAGCAGCAGTCCCGCCTGTCGTGGCGGTTCGAAATAGTAGGGCGTTACCGGATAGATACCGACGCCGGCCGCGGCGGCCCGGGCCATGATCGACGGCAGCTCCGCCTCGGCATGATCGCGCAGCCAAACCAGCATGTGCAGGCCGGCATTGGCGCCGCAAATCTCCACCCTGTCGCCCAAATGGGTGCGAAGCGAACGCATCATCGCTTCGCGCCGCGCGCCGTTCAGTTTTCGGGCCCGGCGCAGGTGGCGCTCGAAATGGCCTTCCGTGATGAAGTCCGTCAACGCGTCCTGCTGCAGGGTGGACGTATGGCGGTCCGCCAGGAACTTGATAGCGCGCAAGGGCGCGACCAGTGGTTCGGGCACGATGAGATAGCCGAGACGCAAACCCGGAAACAGCGTCTTCGACAGCGTGCCGAGATAGATCACGAGGCCCGAGCGATCCAGCGCCTGCACCGCCTCGACCGGACGACCGTCGAAACGGAATTCACTGTCATAGTCGTCTTCCACGATGTAGCAGCCGGTCGATTTCGCCCAGGCCAGCAGCGCCAGCCGACGCGCCAGCGGCATGATCGCGCCGGTGGGAAACTGATGCGACGGCGTGACGTAGACCAGCCGGGCGCGGTTGGCGAGTGGAGGCAGGGTGTCCAAGGTCAACCCATCTGAATCGACAGATGCCGCGACGAAACGCGCGCCGGCGGCGCGGAATGCTTCGCGCGCGCCGAGGTAGCCTGGATCTTCCATGACAACGACGTCGCCGGGATCGAGCAGGGCGCGCGCAATCAAGTCGAACGCCTGCTGGCTTCCATTTACGACCAGAACCTGATCCTCGTGACAACGCACCCCGCGCGAGCGCCGGACGTAGTCGGCAATCGCCCGGCGCAGGTCGATGCCGCCCTCGGGCGTGCTGTACACGAAGGAATGCGCGTTCGAACTGCGCGCCCGGCGCGTGAGCAGCTTGCGCCAGATCTCGAATGGAAAGTTTTGAATGTCGGTGTGGCCTTGACGAAAGTCATAAGGCAACGGCCGCGGCCGCAGCTTGAGTGGGGAGTCCCACATCTGTGCGCGCTGGCCGTAGGCCGACAGCCCGAACGCGGTCTGGTCTCCTGATGCTGGCCGGGACGCAGCCGGGTGCAGCGTCTCCATCAGATCGGGCAGTTCGTCGGCGACGAACGTTCCCGCGCCCACATGCGCAGTGACGTAGCCTTCGGCCAGCAACTGGTCGAAGGCTTGCAGGATGGTATTGCGCGCGACCGACAGGTCGGTCGCGATGCTTCGTGTCGATGGCAGCCGCATTCCTCGCGACAGAGTGCCGTTGAGGATCTCGGTCCGGATGGCGCGATAGACCTGGAGATAGGCGGGTCCTGTGCCGTCCAGCTTCAGCAACATCGTATTGGTCCCATCAAATCATGTGATAGCGGCCCATAATCGGGGCCATTTAGGCAGCAAAGCTCCTGAGGGTCAAATCAAGGCTCAGCATGATTTCCATGATGCGAAATTCAGAGCACGACAACCGCCGGAGCCGGATGTTCATGTGGACTGCTGCATATCACCTCGCCGAATGTGCGGAGTGAATGGAGTGGCGCACTCCCAGCGGCTCATGCACAGTGCGGGCACAGCAATTCAGATTGATTGTCGAAACGACGGGGCACAGGTGTGTCGCAACGCGCCGGCCGCAACGGGAAGGAAACGCAGAGATGAAACTGGACTCGTCGATTTCGGCTGTCATCACCGGCGGCGCATCCGGCCTTGGTGCTGCGACGGCGCGGATGCTGGCGTCGCACGGTGTCAGGGTCGCGCTGTTCGATCTGAACGGCGATCTCGGCGAGTCGTTGGCCAAAGAACTCGGCGGTGTCTTCTGCGCGGTCAATGTCACCTCGACGCCGGAGGTTGATGCGGCCTTCGCCAAGGCGCGCGCTGCGATCGGGCAGGAGCGCATTCTGGTAAACTGCGCCGGTGTCGGCGGATCGGTGAAAACCGTGTCCCGCGACAAGCAGACCCGCGAGATCAAGGAATATCCGCTGGAGAATTTCGAACGGATCATCCAAGTCAATCTGATCGGCACCTTCCGCTGCATCACCAAGAGCGCGGCCGGCATGCTGACGCTCGATCCGCTGCCGGACGGCGACCGCGGTGCCATCGTCAACACGGCGTCGGTCGCCGCGGAAGACGGACAGGTCGGGCAGGCGGCTTATACCGCGTCCAAGGCCGGCATTGTCGGCTTGACGCTGACAGTGGCGCGCGATCTGTCGAGCGAAGCGATCCGGGTCAATACGATTTTGCCCGGCATTTTCGACACCCCGCTGCTGCAACGGGCGCCGGAGGCAGTGAAGGCGGCGCTCGGCGCGCAGGTGCCGTTTCCGCGCCGTCTCGGCCGGCCGGACGAATACGCCCAGCTCGCGCACACCATGATCACCAACACCTACTTCAACGGCGAAGACGTGCGGCTCGATGGTGCCATCCGCATGGCGCCACGCTAATTCAATCCGCGCCGTCACGGCGCCAACAATACGAGGAGATCACCATGGGCGAGGCACTCATCATCGACGCCTGCAGGACCCCGCACGGCATTGGCAAGGCAGGCAAAGGCGCGTTGTCGGAGATTCATCCCCAGCAGCTCGGCGCCACCGTGTTGCGCGCGCTCGCCGAGCGCACCGGCATCAACACCGCCGATGTCGATGACATCATTTGGGGCACCAGTGCGCAGGTAGGTCCGCAGGGCGGCGACATGGGCCGGATGTCGGCGCTCGATGCAGGCTACGATGTGCGCGCCAGCGGTGTGACACTCGATCGCTTCTGCGGCTCCGGCATCACCAGTGTCAATATGGCGGCAGCTTCGATCATGGCGGGCGCGGAGGATCTGGTGATCGCCGGCGGCACCGAAAAGATGTCGATGGCGACACGGCGCGGTGATGGGCCGATGATGATGGATTCCGGAAACCTGCGGCTGCGGGCGCGGCATCCGCAATCCCATCAGGGCGTTTGCGCCGATGCGATCGCGACCATGGAGGGCATCAGCCGCGAGGACACCGATCGCCTGTCGCTGCTGAGTCAGCAGCGCGCCGCGAATGCTATCGCCAAGGGTTATTTCGACAGGAGCCTGGTCTCTGTGCGCCACGAAGACGGCAGTCTGGCACTCGATCGCGAGGAGTATCCGCGTCCGCAGACCACGATGGAAGCGCTGTCCGGTTTGAAACCTGCGTTTCCGGCGATTGCCGACTATCCGCTCGACGACAAGGGCACCACCTATCGCAAGCTGATCCTGGACAAGTTTCCCGATCTCGAAATCAATCATGTTCATCATGCCGGCAATTCGTCGGGCGTGGTCGACGGCTCAGCCGCGATCCTTTTGGCGTCGCCTGCCTATGCCAAGGCGCACGGCCTGAAGCCGCGGGCGAGAGTGGTGGCGATGGCCAACATGGGGGACTCGCCAACGCTGATGCTGAACGCACCGGTGCCGGCAGCCCGCAAGGTGCTCGCCAAAGCGGGGCTCGACCTCAGCGATATCGACCTGTTCGAGATCAATGAGGCGTTTGCCGTGGTGGCTGAAAAATTCATCCGTGATCTTGAGATCGATCGCGACAAGGTCAATGTCAACGGCGGCTCGATTGCGCTCGGCCATCCGATCGGCGCGACCGGTTCGATTCTGATTGGCACCGTGCTGGACGAACTCGAGCGGCGCAATCTCAGGCGTGGCCTGGTGACGATGTGCGCCGCCGGCGGCATGGCGCCGGCTATTATCATCGAGCGGGTCTGAGGCTAGTCAGGACTTGCTGGGCTGGACTGCGGGCAGATAACGCGCGCCTTCTTCGCCGAGAAAGTCGAGCATGGCCTGGGCCGGCGGCAGCAATTCCTTGTCGCGTCGCCGCACCGCATACCATTGCCGCATCACCGGCAGTCCGGCGACGTCGAGCGCGACCAGGCGGCCTTCATCGAGTTCGCGTGCGACCGTGTGCAACGAGATGAAGGCGACGCCGAGACCGGCGAGCACGGCCTGCTTGATGGTTTCGTTGCTGTCCATCTCCATGCCGATCTTCGGCTGCAGATCGGTAGCCTGAAAAAACTGCTCCATCAGCATCCGCGTTCCCGAGCCGCGCTCGCGCGTGATGAAGGTTTCATAGGTGAGATCGACGGCGGCAAGGCCCGCATCCTTCGCGAGCCAGTGGTCGGGGGCCGCGACGACCACATGCGGATGATCACCGAGCAGTCGCATCTCCACCGCAACGTCGGGGGGAGGCTGCCCCATCACCGCGATGTCGAGATCATAGCCCCGCAGGGCTTCGCGAATGTCTTCGCGATTGCCGATCCTGAGCACGATCTCGATTTTCGGATGGCGTTTCGAAAACGCGCCGATCGCGAACGGTACGAAATATTTCGCCGTGCTGACTGCGCCGATCGACACCCGGCCGCCGGTGCGGCCCGCGATCATGTCCAGCGACTGTTCGCAGTCGAGCAGAGCCGCCTCGACCCGCTCGGTCAGCGCGAGCACCTCGCGCCCGGCATCGGTCAGCCGCATGCCCTCGCCGGTCCGCTGGATCAGCGGCAGCCCCGCCAGGGCTTGCAGATTGCGAAGCTGCAGGGTCACGGCGGGCTGGGTGAGGTTCAGCCAGTTCGCCGCAGCTGTGACCGACCCCGTCGCCTGCACAGCGGCAAGCGCCCGTAACTGGCGGATCGTCAAATCCCGGGGAAAACGGCCGGCCATAACCACCTTTATAAGAAAATCTTTGCTCTCACCCAAGATATTGAAATTTTACTGATTTTGCAATTTCAGCGTTGATAGGGGGCCGGCGACACTGCGCCACCCGCAGCCCGGCACCGCCAACCCCACGCAAGAGGGTGCGGTTACAGGGAGACGCCGGATGGACGATCAACCGACTTTGCAGCCGACCTTGGATGAGCATCTCGCCGGGCAGGCCGCGGTTGGCGCCGTGATTGCGTCGCTGGCGCGGGCTGCGATCGAACTGGCTGAGCTGATCGCAGCGGGGCCGCTGATGGGCATTACCGGTCGGGCTGGCGGCATCAATGCAGGCGGCGACCGGCAGACGGATATCGACATCGCGGCCGACCGGCTGATGTGTGCGGCGCTTCGTGACGCGCCGGTCGCAGCGGTGCTGTCGGAAGAGTCCGAGTTGCCCGAGTTGCTCGACCAGAATGCTCCGCTTTGTGTTGCGATCGATCCGCTCGACGGGTCGGCCAATCTCGACAACAACATTTCCATCGGCACCATCTTTTCGATCAGGCCGCGAGGGCGCGACGTCCTCTCGTCATTCTTCGAGCCGGGCATCGCGCAGTGCGCGGCGGGGTGCTTCATCTACGGTCCGCAAACTACGCTGGTGCTCGCGCTCGACGGCAGCGTCGATATCTTCATCCTCGATCGCCCGGCCGGCGCATTCGTTTTGATCCGGCGCAGCGTTCGTATTCCGTCGGACACGCCTGAGTTTGCCGTCAATGCGTCCAACCGCCGCCACTGGAACGGGGCGGTGCGCAGCTATATCGACGAATGCCTGCTCGGTGCGAGCGGCGGCCGCGGCGAGGATTTCAACATGCGCTGGATCGGCTCGCTGGTGGCGGAGACATTTCGCATATTGGTCCGCGGCGGTGTGTTCCTCTACCCCGCCGACGCGCGCCCCGGTTATCACGAAGGCCGGTTGCGGCTGCTCTACGAGGCGCATCCGATCGCATTGATCATGGAATGGGCCGGCGGCACGGCAAGCACGGGCCGCAACCGCATTCTCGATCTATCGGCCAGAACGCCGCATCAGCGTGTGCCACTGATCATGGGATCCCAACGCGCGGTGCGCGAGATCGATGTCTTGCACGAGGGGTTCGAACTGCGATTCGAGAGCAGTGACGCGCCGTTGTTCGCGCGGCGCGGCCTGTTTCGCTGAGGGAGGCATCAATGTCGCGTCGACACCCGATCATCTCGGTGACAGGCTCCTCCGGCGCCGGCACGACCTCCGTGCGGAAGACGTTCGAGAACATCTTTCGCCGCGAGAAGGTGACGGCCGCCTACATCGAGGGGGACGCGTTCCACCGCTACGACCGCGTCGAGATGCGCCGGAAGATGGCCGAGGAGGCGGAACGCGGCAACAAGCACTTCAGCCATTTCAGCCCGCAGACCAATCTGTTCGCGGAGCTGGAAAAGCTGTTTCGCGACTATGGCGAGTCGGGCACCGGTACGACACGGCACTACATTCACGACGCTGAAGAGGCGACACTGCATGGCGGAGAGCCGGGTACCTTTACCGGCTGGACGCCGCTGCCGCGGGAGTCCGACCTGCTGTTCTATGAAGGGCTGCATGGCGCGGTCGTGACCGAGAAGGTCAATATTGCGGAGCATGCCGATCTCAAGATCGGCGTGGTGCCGGTGATCAATCTCGAGTGGATTCAGAAGCTGCATCGCGATCGCCGGGATCGCGGTTACTCCACCGAGGCGGTCACCGACACGATTCTGCGGCGCATGCCCGACTATGTGAACTACATCTGCCCGCAGTTCACCGAGACCGACATCAACTTCCAGCGCATTCCGACCGTCGACACATCGAACCCGTTCATCGCGCGCTGGATTCCGACCCCTGACGAATCGATGGTGGTGATTCGCCTCAGGAATCCGCGCGGCATCGATTTCCCCTATCTGCTGTCGATGATCCCGCAAAGCTTCATGTCGCGCGCCAATTCGATCGTGGTTCATGGCGCGAAGCTCGATCTCGCGATGCAGCTCATTCTCACCCCGCTGATCCTGCAACTGATCGAACGCAAGAGGCGCGCGCTATGACCGACTTCGCTTCCGCCCCGGACAGAGAGACTCACCCGGCTTCGTCGCACGAAGCGATGGCGAATGCCGTCCGATTTCTCGCCATCGACGCGGTCGAGAAGGCCAAGTCGGGGCATCCCGGCATGCCGATGGGCATGGCCGACGTCGCCACGGTGCTGTTCGCGCGCTTCCTGAAGTTCGATTCCGCCAATCCATACTGGCCGGACCGCGATCGTTTTGTACTGTCGGCGGGACACGGTTCGATGCTGCTCTACGCGCTCCTGCATCTGACGGGCCATCAGGCCATCACGCTGGATGAGCTGAAGGCCTTTCGCCAGTGGGGTTCGAAGACACCGGGCCATCCGGAATATGGCCACACACCGGGAGTCGAAACCACCACCGGGCCGCTGGGACAGGGGCTCGCGACCGCGGTCGGCATGGCGCTTGCCGAACGACTGTTGAATGCCCGGTTTGGCGACGCATTGGTCGACCACTTCACCTACGTGATCGCCGGTGACGGCTGCCTGATGGAGGGCCTCAGCCATGAAGCGATTTCGCTGGCGGGGCATCTGAAGCTCGCCCGCCTGATTGTTTTGTTCGACGATAACCAGATCTCGATCGATGGTGCGACCTCGCTGTCGTGCTCCGACGATCAACTGATGCGCTTCGAGGCGTCGGGCTGGTCAGTCTCCCGGATCGACGGCCACGACGCCGAAGCCATCGCCGAAGCCATTGCGAGTGCGCGCGAGAGTGATTGCCCCTCCTTGATCGCCTGCCGCACGATCATCGGCTACGGCGCGCCCAATCGCCAGGGCACCGAAAAGGTGCACGGGGCTCCTCTCGGTGACGATGAAATTGGCAGGGCGCGCGAAGCGCTGGGTTGGCCCCATGGGCCGTTCGATGTTCCCGAGGATGTCCTGTCACACTGGCGCGCCGTCGGCCTATGGGGGCGGGGTGCGCACAATACCTGGAGAGCGCGCTTGGAGCGGCTCGACGGGCAGGAGCGCACGAGTTTTGAGGCCGCCTTGCATGGCAGGCTGCCGCGGAGATACGACGATGCGCTGCAGCAGCTCGAGCGGCGGTTTTCCGAGGAGCGGCCAAACATCGCGACGCGCCAGGCGTCGCAGCAATTCCTCGAAGCGATCACCGCGGCGTCGTCCAATCTGCTCGGCGGATCGGCTGACCTGACACACTCGAATCTTACTCTGACACGGGCGCAGCGGCCGGTTCGTCCGGGTGCGTTCGACGGCGATTATGTCCATTACGGCGTCCGCGAGCATGCCATGGCGGCCGCGATGAACGGCATCGCGCTGCATGGGGGCTTCATCCCCTATGGTGGGACATTCCTGGTGTTCTCTGATTACAGCCGACCGGCCATTCGTCTTGCCGCGCTGATGGGCGTGCGCGTCATTCATGTCATGACCCATGACTCGATCGGACTGGGAGAGGACGGGCCGACGCATCAGCCGGTCGAACATCTGACCGCGCTGCGTGCCATTCCAAATCTGCTGGTGTTCCGGCCGGCCGACGCAATCGAGACCGCACAGGCGTGGGACTGTGCGCTGCGCGCCCAGCGCCAGCCCTCAATCCTCTGTCTGTCCCGGCAAGCACTTCCGGTGCTGCATCGCGGGTCCGTCTCGGGCAACGCCGTGGCGCGCGGCGCCTATGTGCTGGCCGAGCCCGATGGCGGACGCGATGTCACCCTGATTGCCACCGGCTCCGAGGTTGCCATCGCCGTTGAGGCAGCCGAAGTGCTTGGCCGGCAAGGTGTCCGCACCGCCGTGGTTTCGGCGCCATGCTTCGAGCTCTTTGAGACGCAGCCCGCTGACTATCGGGCGAGTGTGCTGGGCCGTGGCCCGCGGGTCGGGATCGAAGCCGCTGTTCACGGCGCATGGAGCCGCTGGATCGGCGAGCACGGGGAATTTGTCGGCATGACTGGTTTTGGAGCGTCCGCGCCAGCCGGCGAACTCTACCGCCAGTTCGGCATCACTGCGGAAACTGTGGTCACCGCCGCGCAGCGGGCGATGACGAATGTTGGTGCGAGGCGCGGTTCCGCGGCGGTGTGATCCCTTCAAGACAAGACCTGAGACGTTTGGAGACAATGATGGCGAAGATCACCCTGAGACAGTTGCTCGATCATGCCGCCGATCGCGGTTATGGCGTGCCGGCGTTCAACATCAACAATATGGAGCAAGGCATTGCCATCATGGAAGCTGCGCATACGGTTGATGCGCCAGTGATCATGCAGGCCTCGCGTGGCGCCCGCAGCTACGCCACCGACATCATGCTGGCCAAAATGATCGATGCGCTGGTCGAGATGTACCCGCATATTCCGCTGTGCCTGCACCAGGATCATGGCAATGACGAAGCCACCTGCGCGACCGCGATCCAGCACGGGTTCACTTCGGTGATGATGGACGGCTCTCTCAAAGCCGACGCCAAGACCGTTGCCGACTACGCGTACAATGTCGATATCACGCGCCGTGTAGCCGAGATGGCGCACTGGATCGGAGCGTCGGTCGAAGGCGAACTGGGGGTGCTTGGCTCGCTCGAGCATGGCGGCGGCGAACAAGAGGATGGCCACGGCGCGGAAGGCGCGCTCAGTCATGATCAGTTACTGACCGACCCGGACCAGGCGGTCGATTTTGTGCGCGCCACCAAGGTGGATGCGCTGGCGATCGCCATGGGCACCTCGCACGGGGCCTACAAGTTCAGTCGCAAGCCTGACGGCGAAATTCTGGCCATGCGTGTGGTCGAGGAAATTCATCGCCGGCTGCCGGACACGCACCTGGTGATGCATGGTTCGTCCTCGGTGCCGCAGCCGCTGCAGGATATCTTCAACGCGTTTGGCGGGGAAATGCCGCAAACCTGGGGTGTGCCCGTCGAAGAAATCGTCCGCGGGATTCAACACGGCGTGCGCAAGATCAATATCGATACCGATTGCCGGCTGGCTATGACCGCGATCTTCCGCAAGGTCGCCGTCCAGGCAAAGGGCGAATTCGATCCGCGCAAATTCCTCAAGCCGGCAATGGACGCGCTGCGTGACCTCTGCCGCGAGCGGTTCGAGCAATTTGGCGCCGCCGGCAACGCCGGCCGTATCAAACCCATCCCGCTTGCCGAAATGGCGCGGCGTTACCGCTCAGGCGCGCTCGATCCGAAAGCCGGAGACATGACCGTCGCGGCCTGACAGCCATGATCACAGCAACTTTCAGGAGAGTCCCATGAACCACCAGTCGATGACCATTCGTGGCAAGGAACGCTACAAGTCCGGCGTTATGGAATACAAGCGCATGGGCTATTGGGAGCCCGACTACACGCCGAAAGACACCGACGTCATCGCGCTGTTTCGCGTGACGCCGCAGGACGGCGTCGATCCGACCGAAGCCTGTGCGGCGGTCGCCGGCGAATCCTCCACCGCGACCTGGACCGTGGTGTGGACCGATCGCCTGACCGCGGCGGAGAAGTACCGTGCGAAGTGTTACCGCGTCGATCCGGTGCCCAACTCGCCGGATAGCTACTTCGCTTATATCGCCTATGACCTCGATTTGTTCGAACCGGGCTCGATCGCCAACCTCACGGCCTCGATTATCGGCAACGTCTTCGGGTTCAAGCCGTTGAAGGCGCTGCGGCTCGAGGACATGCGGCTGCCGGTCGCCTATGTGAAGACCTTCCAGGGGCCGGCGACCGGCATCGTGGTCGAGCGTGAACGTCTCGACAAGTTCGGCCGCCCGCTGCTGGGCGCCACGGTGAAGCCCAAGCTCGGGCTGTCGGGCCGCAACTATGGCCGCGTGGTTTATGAGGCGTTGAAGGGCGGGCTCGATTTCACCAAGGACGACGAGAACATCAATTCGCAACCCTTCATGCACTGGCGCGAACGATTCCTGTATTGCATGGAAGCGGTCAATCGTGCGCAGGCGGCAACCGGTGAAATCAAGGGGACCTACCTCAACGTCACTGCGGCCACAATGGAGGACATGTACGAGCGGGCCGAGTTCGCTCGTGAGCTCGGCTCCACCATTGTCATGATCGATCTCGTGATCGGTTACACCGCGATTCAGTCGATGGCGAAATGGGCGCGCCGCAACGACATGATTCTGCATCTGCACCGTGCCGGCCACTCCACCTATACGCGGCAGCGCAATCACGGCGTCTCTTTCCGCGTCATCGCCAAATGGATGCGGCTGGCCGGGGTCGATCACATTCACGCCGGCACGGTGGTCGGCAAGCTGGAGGGCGATCCCAACACCACGCGCGGCTACTACGACATCTGCCGCGAAGACTTCAATCCGACGCAACTGGAACACGGCGTGTTCTTCGACCAGCATTGGGCGAGCCTCAACAAGATGATGCCGGTGGCGTCGGGCGGAATCCATGCCGGACAGATGCATCAGCTGCTGGACCTTCTTGGCGAGGACGTCGTGTTGCAATTCGGCGGCGGCACCATCGGCCACCCGCGCGGCATCCAGGCCGGTGCGACCGCCAATCGCGTTGCGCTGGAGGCGATGATTTTGGCTCGCAACGAAGGCCGCGATTACGTTCATGAAGGACCGGAGATTTTGGCGAAGGCGGCGCAAACCTGTACGCCGCTGCGCGAGGCGCTGGAGGTGTGGAAGGACGTAACCTTCAACTATGAATCGACCGATGCGCCCGACTTCGTTCCCACGCCAAGTCTTACTGTTTAACAAGTCTTACTGTTTAACAAGTCTTGCTGTTTAGCAAGCCTCGCAGTTTAAAGGAGCTGTAACATGCGCGTCACCCAAGGGTGCTTCTCGTTTCTTCCCGATCTGACAGATGCCCAGATCACCAGCCAGGTCCAGTATTGTCTCGACAAGGGTTGGGCGGTGAACATCGAGTTCACCGATGATCCGCATCCCCGCAACACCTATTGGGAGATGTGGGGCCTGCCGATGTTCGACCTGCCCGATGCCGCCGGCATCATGAAGGAACTCGCCGATTGCCGTCGCGTCTATGGCGATCGCTACATCCGGATCTCCGGCTTCGATGCGAGCCATGGCTGGGAGTCGGTGAGGATCTCCTTCATCGTCAACCGGCCGAAGGAGGAGCCCGGCTTCCGGCTCGACCGGCAGGAGTCCGTTGGCCGGAACATAAAATACTCCACTCATGCCTATGCCGCCGGGCGGCCCGAAGGCGAGCGTTACGGGTCCTGAATCCCGACGCGCAGGCAGACGATTCTCTCCTCCCGGTTGTCTGTTCGGCGCATCGGATGTCCTGCTCCGTCGTCGCCGTGGCGACGACGGAGCATTTTAGGATCGGTAGCCCGGGTGAGCGCAGCGACACCCGGGAGCTTCGTTTAACTCGACCCCGGATGTCGCTGCGCTCATCCGGGCTACACCCTGCGAGATTGGTGGATCAGGTGCATTCCAAACCAAACGCCGTCCAGACCCTGGATCATGCAACTCAGGCCGAGCCTGTCGTCTCCTCGATCGATCTGCGCCAGGAGTTCGAAGCGGTCGATATCGCTTCAGTCCTGGTGCAGCTCGATCAGGAACTGATCGGCCTCGTGCCGGTGAAGACCAGGATTCGCGAGATCGCTTCGCTGCTGCTGATTGAACGTATCCGCCGCAAGATGGCGCTCGCGACCACCTTTCCGACCTTGCATATGTCTTTCACCGGAAATCCCGGCACCGGCAAGACCACGGTGGCGTTGCGGATGGCCGGCATTTTGCATCGGCTCGGGTTTGTCCGGCGTGGTCACGTCATCAATGTGACGCGGGATGATCTGGTCGGGCAGTACATCGGCCACACTGCGCCGAAGACCAAGGAAGTCCTCAAGAAGGCGATGGGCGGGGTGCTGTTCATCGATGAGGCGTATTATCTCTATCGTCCGGAAAACGAGCGCGACTACGGGCAGGAGTCGATCGAGATCCTGCTGCAGGTCATGGAATCGCAACGTGAGGACCTCGTCGTTATCCTCGCCGGCTATGGCGATCGCATGGAGCGTTTCTTTCAAAGCAATCCTGGTTTCCGCTCCCGTATCGCGCACCATATCGATTTTCCGGATTATGGCGATGCGGAGCTGCTGGCTATCGCCGAACTGATGCTGGAGCAGCAGAGCTATTGTTTTGCGCCGGGCGCGCGTGATGCGTTCGTGCGCTATATCGCGACGCGCAAGACCCAGCCGTTGTTCTCCAATGCGCGCTCAATTCGCAATGCGCTGGATCGCATCCGGCTACGGCAGGCCAATCGCTTGGTATCGAAGCTCGACCGTGTCTTGACCGGTGATGACCTGATGTCGATCGAGGCGGGTGATGTGCTGGCGAGCCGGGTGTTCTCTGCGAGTCCAACTGCCGGGGCAACAAAGCCATGAGAGCCGTCCCGACCCTGGCGGCCCTGCGCCGACGCAAGCTGCAGGATCTGATCGGGCATGTCCGCGCCCTGATCTTCGATGTCGACGGCACCCTGGCAGAGACCGAGGAAACCCACCGTCGCACCTTCAACGAGACCTTCGCGCAGGCGGGAATCCCCTGGTGCTGGAACCAGGCCACCTACAAGGATCTGCTGCGGGTGACCGGTGGCAAGGAGCGCATGCGTGCATTCGATCGGATGCAGAAGCACAGGCTCTGGTTGTCGGAGGCCGAGATTGCGAATCTGCACCGCATCAAGACACAGCGCTATGCCGATCTGGTCTCTCGCGGCGGTTGCCCGCTGCGGCCGGGTGTCGAAACGCTGATCCGCGGCGCTCTGGCGCGCGGCCAGCAGCTCGCGATCGCAACCACCACCACCTTCAGCAATGTCGATGCGCTGCTGTCGGTGACCCTCGATCGAGATTGGAAGGCATTGTTTTCGGCGGTGGTTGCGGGCGACGACGTTCCGCGCAAGAAGCCGGCGTCGGACGTCTATGTCGAAGTGCTGGCCCGGCTTGGCCATCCGGCGGGCACTTGTCTGGCGATCGAGGACTCCGGCAACGGCCTCATCGCGGCCAAGGGCGCGCGGATACCGGTGCTGATCACCCGCAGCGCCTATTTCCATGACGATGACTTTTTCCCCGCGCTCGCAGTTGTCGAGGAGTTGACGGAGCTGGCGGGTTCGTAAACGCAAGCGAAATCGAATACGGCAGCACTCGCGGCTGCCATTTCGTTTTCGCGCATGATGCGACCAAGCGCCGCAGTGCCGATACATCCAGAGGTTGTTTAGTGTCGCGCAGGGACACCACCGGAGCGCGACGGCTTGGAATAGCGTTGCCGCTCGAATGAGGAGATCTTCATGCAAATCGCAACGTTGGGCCTGGCGGCGATCCTCGCCGCCGGCAGCGCGGGCGCCTGTCTCGCAAATGATCTGAAAGCGGAGCCGAAGTTTACCGAGACGACGCTCGGATTCGATCTCAAGGGCCAGTACAGCAATTTCACCTTCGCGGTCTCGGGACCGGCGGGATTCAGCACGCAGGAATTCTCCGGGAGCAGCGCGCCATCGCTCGACATTCGCAAGTTCAGCGATCTTCCGGATGGCGTTTATATCTATCAGCTCTCTGCCGCCACGACTGAGAAGGTCAAGGTCTTCACGCCGCCCGACAATAACGGCCGCGAAGGCAAACCTGCCACCGAGATGCTGAAGGGCGCTTCACTGAGCGGAAGCTTCCTGCTCACCAAGGGAGTAATTACAACGCGCGAGGCCTCGCAGCCACGCAAGACCGATCGCAAGTAGGAAGGTGCATCCATGAGTATTTTTACCAAGCTGCACAGCCCTCTCGCCCTCGCATGCATGGTTGGTACGACGCTCATCGGCGGCGGCATTGCCGCGGCCGATCAGGTCATCCCCGACGATCTCATCGTACAGGGCAGCCTCTGCGTCGGCTTGGACTGCGTGAACAATATGAGTTTCGGGTCCGACACCATCGTGTTGCGGGAAAATCAACTGCGCATCTTCTTCCAGGATACGAGCATCGGAAGTTTTCCGACCAACGACTGGCGGCTGCTCGCGAACGGAGCCGAGACCGGCAATTTCTTCTCACTCCAGGATGAGGGCGCTGGCACGCTCGCGCAGGTGTTTCGGATCGATTCAGGCGCACCGAGCAACGCATTTCGCATGGACTAGACCGGCCGTATTGGCCTCGGCACCGCGGTGCCCGTGCTCAAGGTGCATCTCAACACCAGCGACACCCCCGGGCAGCGCTTCGAGCAGAACGGCAACGGTGGTTTTACGCCCCAGACCTGGGACGTTGCCGGCAACGAAGCGAACTTCTTTGTCCGCGACGTGACCGGCGGCAGTCGGTTGCCGTTCCGCATCCGCCCCGGCGCCCCGACCAGCAGCATCGATATCAACGCCGGCGGCGATGTCGGAATCGGGACGTCCAGCCCGGCGCGAAAACTCGACATCCTTCAGAGTGTCGATTCGGTCACCACCGGCGTTGGGATCAGCAATGTGGCGGGCACCAAGAGGCTCAATCTCTGGGTCGACACAAGTAACATCGGCCGGGTTGATGGTGGTGGAGGAGACACCCCGGTCGCCATCAATGGAGCCAGCACCGGCAATGTCGGCATCGGGACGGCGTCGCCCGCGGCTCGCCTCCACACGGTTGGCACAGTCCGGTTTGCCGGCGTCGCGAATTGCGGTGCGGGCATCCAGAGCAACGCCAGTGGAGACCTGTCATGCATCGTCTCCTCGCGGCAATTCAAGACCATCACGGGCGATCTCCCGTCAAACGTAGCCCTTGCCAATGTGATGGCGTTGCGCCCGCAGACCGGCTCCTAAAAGGAAACTCCGGATGTGCCGGAGCATTGGCTGATCGCCGAAGAGGTCGCGGCGGTCGATCCGGCTCTGGCCGGCTTCAATGACGGCCGGCCCCATGTCGTCAAGACGCAGAACGTCGTGGCCGATCTGGTCGCGGTGGTGCAGCAACAGCAGCGCCAGATCGAGGCATTGGAACGGCGGCTGTCCGCGAAGTAGTCTGCGACCGGACGCACGACAACATGCCGGCGGCTACTCCGCCGGTATGTTCGTGTCAGGGAAGCGGAAACCATGAAGGGCGGCTCAATGGCCGGCCTTGCCGGCCAGGATCTGATAGAGTGAAAGTACAATCTCGAAAACAATGAGCACGACGATCGCCCATTCCAGCCGCAGCGAGCGGCGGGTGTCGATCATGTCCGTCAGCGCCTGTGCGGTCTCGGCAATGACCGTCAGTTTGCGGTCGAGAGCTTCGACCCGTTCCTGCAACTCATACTCGTCCTCCAGCCGGGCATAGAGCCGTTCCAGCTCGGGCTTGTCCCAAAGCGCGTCGGGCTTCTCCACCACAGCCACGCGGCCGGACACCCGCTGCTGAACCAGAAGTGCATTGCCGATCAGCTTCAGCATCGCCTTGCGGTCGCGCGGCGTTCGCCCGCGCTCCGCCAGTTCGCGCGCAAACGGCTCGATGATGTCGAACACGGCCGCCACCCGCCGCTCGTCGTGTGCCAGCACGGTGCTTTTGGCCAGGGCGTCGGCGACAATCAGCAGCCGATCGGTTGAAAACGCTGTGACGCAGATTGGGCCGCCCGGCTGCACGATGTCTTCCGCGCCGTCGCACAGTTCGAGCTCGGTCGCTTCCTCTTCATAGCGCGTGAACTCGCTGGTGATGCGTGGCTTCAGTGCGGTGAGGAATGCTGTTGCTTCGTCAGGTTTGAGACCGATCAGCACCGTCACCCCATAACGAAACAGCACCGCGATGCCGCCGGTCTGAACACGAAACGCCGCCGGTGTCGTTGAAATCATGTCGCGGGCTTCGAGGTTGGTCGTATTCAGCCGATCGCCGACCAGCAGTGCGTGGATCGTGAGTCGTTGTCCGATCTCGGCCGAAGCAATCATGATGCGAAATGTCCCCGAATGGTGCGCAGAGGTAATTTACCAGAAAGCGATCCCAGGATCCCAAGGCCTGGATAATGAAATCGGCTGCTGCCGATCGCGAAGACTATTGTTCATGAATTCAAATGCTTCGCCACGATTTGTTTCGCCTGGCGTGAGGGAACATTCGTCGCACCAGCGGATTGCTCTCTCATCAATTGAGTGTAACCCGCGGCTTTGCAAGAAGCCGTTAATCTTCCCCTGTGGGCTGAGGAGACTCTGATGTCGATAGGTACGATTATTCTTATCATTCTGGTGATTGCGCTGCTGGGTGGATTCAGCGGAATCGGTGGCGGACCGTTTTACGGAACGGGCTATTACGGCGGTGGCGGTTTGGGTCTCGTGGTCGTGATTTTGCTGGTTCTGCTGCTGCTCGGCAGACTCTAAAGCTGGTTGAAAGAATTGCGCCGGGCCGAAGCGATTATTGCCGAACGCGATACGCCTTGGATCGATGGGACGGGCGTGTGATATCCGATGCGGCAATCGCCGGGAACATGCGTTCGAGAATGTGCCGATCGAGCGGTTTCTGCAGCAGCGGCAACTTTGCGAAGCGCCGGTCGATGCCGTCGGCGCCATAGCCCGTCACCAGCAGAACCGGCACGTTTTTCTCGATCAGGAATTCGGCGAGCGGATAGATCATCTCGCCGTTGAGATTGACATCGAGAATGGCGACGTCGGGGCGATGTTCGAGCGCAGAGGCGAAGGCATCGGAGAGGCGGCCGAGTGGCCCCTGCACTGAATAGCCGAGGTCGGTCAGGATATCGTTCATCGTCATGGCCACGATGACCTCGTCTTCGACGAGCAGGACGTTTGACCCCGTGAATGCAAGCTCCGCGGTCTCAGCCCGATGACCGCTCGACTCTATGCCCTTCGATGCAACGGGCAAGCTCTGTTGGTCGGGAATCCGGATTTGGCAGATCAGCCCTTTCGGCCGCCATTCAAAATTAGCTTCGCCCTGCAACTGCGTTTCGATACTGGCAATGACACTCCGGGTGCCGAAACCGCGCGTCGTGGGTTCACTGACGGCCGGGCCGCCGCTCTCCTCCCAGGTCAGGCGCAGATCATCGCCATCGATGTACCAGCGGATGTCGATGTGTCCCTCATGCACCGATAATGCGCCGTATTTGGCGGCGTTGGTCGCCAACTCGTGAATCGAGAGGGCCAGGGTCTGGGAAACGGTGGGCTGCAGCAGGACCGAAGGGCCATCGATGCTCACGCGCTTCGTGTCGCGAACCTGATAGGGATCGAGCTCCTCATCGATCAGGCCACGAATGTCGGCGCCCTGCCAGCGGGCCTGAGCCAGCACCGTGTGAACCCGTGCCAGCGCGGTGATACGGCCCTCCACGGCCTTGATGTAACTCGGGATATCGTCCGCGCGAGTCAGCCGCACAATTGATTGCACCAATGCCAGCGCGTTCTTGGCGCGATGGTCGACCTCGCGGGCCAGCAGCGCCTGTCGTTCTTCTGCTTTCTTCCGCTCCGTGATGTCGACGGTGACGCCGCTCACACGCACGACGTTGTTATGACCGTCGAGCGTCGAGGCCGCGGTGCAGAGGCACCAGCGAACTTCGCCATCGCTGCGGATGATGCGAAACTCAACCTCGCAGCTTGGCGCGCCCTGATGGATCCTGTCGATAGCATCCCGTAGGCCTGCGATATCCTCGGGATGAATCATCGGCCGCACCGTGTCGAGACGGACCGCGAAGCTTTGCGGATCCACGCCGAAAATCTGATACTGACCCTCGTCCCACAGATGGTCGTTCTTGACGCGATCCCAGTCCCACGATCCCATCTTGCCGGCGGCCAAAGCGAGGGTCCGTCGCTGCTCGCTTTCGACCAGCCGGATGTTCGATGCTTCCAGTTCGGCAGTGCGCGCCCGAACCCGGGCTTCGAGTTCAGCGTTGAGCTGCTCGAGCTGGCGGGTCTTGCGATAAAGTTCGGTAAAGACCCTGATCTTGGCCCGCAGCACTTCCGGCACCAGTGGCACCGGCAGGTAATCCACGGCGCCCATCTCATAGCCGCGCAGGCGGTCGAGGTCCGTCACTTGAATGGCGGACACGAAAATGATCGCAGTTTTCTGAAACCGGGGGTGCTCGCGAATCATGGACGCGAGCTCGAAGCCATCGAGCTCCGGCATGCAGACGTCGATCAGAATGACGGCAACGTCGTTCCTGAGCAGGGATTCCAATGCTGCGCGCCCCGAAGAGGCGATGAGAAGATTCTCGTCGAGATCCTTGAGAATCGCCTCATAAGCCAGCAGCTTGGCTGGCTGGTCGTCGACCAGGAGGATATTGATCCTGCTGCGTTCGGTTACGGTGCTCATCGGTGCAACCACATGCGCAGGGACAGCAGCAACTGCTCGGTATTCACCGGCTTGGCGAGATAATCCGAGGCGCCGGCCTCCAGGCATTTCTCCCGATCTCCCTTCATCGCCTTCGCGGTCAGCGCGATGATGGGAAGCCGGCGGAAGGCCGGATTTTGCCGGATCGCGCCGATGGTCTGGTAGCCGTCCATCTGCGGCATCATGATGTCCATCAGCACGATCGATATTTCCGATCTGCTCTCGACCAGCGTGATCGCCTCAGAACCGGTGGTTGCCGTCAGGACCTTCATGCCGCGCCGTTCGAGCACGCTGCTCAATGCGAAGATGTTGCGGGCGTCGTCGTCGACCAGAAGCGCGGTTCTGCCGATCAGATCGTCGTCGGAGGTAATGAGTCGCTCCAGCAGCCGCTGCTTTTCAGATGGCAGATTGGTGACGACGCGATGCAGGAACAGCGACGTTTCGTCCAGCAGGCGTTCGGGTGATTCCACGCCCTTGACGACAATGCTGCGGGCGATGGTATGCAGCTTGGCCTCTTCATCGGCGGACAGCTCCCGTCCAGTAAACACCACCACCGGGGTGTCGGCGAGCTTGTTGTCCTTGCGGATTTCCTCCAGCACATCGAAGCCGCTCATGTCCGGCAGCCGCAGGTCCAGCACCACGCAATCGCAATTGTCGCGGCGCATGGCGGCAAGCGCCTCCTTGCCGGTCTCGGCGGTCACGATGTCGATATCGTCATGGCCGAGCAATTCGTTGATGCTCATCGTCTCAGCCTGGTTGTCCTCCACCACGAGCAGGCGCTTGCGACGCGGCTTGGTGTATTCCTTGATCCGCCCGAGCGCCTCCTTGACGCCCTCGGTGGTGGTCGGCTTGGTAACGAAGGAAAAGGCGCCGCGTGACAAAGCATGCTGCCGGTCCTCGTCCAGCGTAATCACCTGCACCGGAATGTGCCGCGTCAGAGGATTTTGCTTGAGCTGACTGAGAACGGTCCAGCCCAGCACGTCGGGCAGGAATACGTCGAGCGATACTGCCGTCGGCTGGAACTGCTTGGCGAGATCCAGCGCCTCGATGCCGCGGGCGCTGACCAGGACCTTGAAGCCCTTGTCCCGCGCGAGGTCCGCGAGTACGCGCGCGTAATGCGGGTCATCCTCGACGATCAGCAGGATGGTATCTCCGGGCTCGATGGTCAGCCGGTCATCAGGCACCTGTTCGACGGCACGCTCTTGACCGGACGTGGAGGAAATGACGGCGAGTTCGGGGCGTGCGCGCGGTCCTGGAACCGTCTGCGGCGTGACGATCGGTCCTTCGTATTTCAGCGGCAAGTAGAGTGTGAAGGTGCTGCCGATTCCGGGTCTGCTGTCGAGATGAATCTCGCCGCCAAGCAAGCTCGCAAGCTCGCGGCTGATGGCCAGGCCCAATCCGGTGCCACCATATTTGCGACTGGTACTGGCGTCGGCCTGCTGGAAGGCCTCAAAGATGATCTTCTGCTTTTCCAGGGGAATGCCGATGCCAGTATCCGACACCTCGAAGGCGACCACGGCGGCGGCCTTGCCAAGCACGGCATTTTCCGGGCTCCAGCCGCTGATCGCGGCCGACACCGTGAGATTGACACTGCCGCCCTGGGTAAACTTGAAGGCATTGGAGAGCAGGTTCTTCAGCACTTGCTGCAGCCGCTTGGAGTCGGTGACGATGCTGCGGCTGAGATGCGGATCGACCTTGACTTCGAACAAAAGCTGACGGTCCTCGGCTTCATGTCGGAATGGCCGCGCGACGGTGTCGAGCAGGTTGGAGACCAGGATTTCTTCGGCGTCGACACTGACGGTGCCGGATTCTATTTTCGACAGATCCAGAATGTCGCTGATCAGGTTGAGCAGGTCGGTGCCGGCGCCGTGGATGGTGCGAGCGAATTCGACCTGCTTGGCGCTGAGATTGCCGTCGGGATTGTCGGTCAGTTGCTGGCCAAGGATCAGGATACTGTTCAACGGCGTGCGCAACTCGTGCGACATGTTGGCCAGGAACTCGGACTTGTACTTCGATGTCAGCGCGAGTTCGCTCGCTTTCTCCTCGAGCGCCCGGCGGGCCTGTTCGACCTCCTGGTTCTTGCGCTCGACCTCGACGTTGCGCTCCGCGAGCTGCTGCGCTTTTTGCTCGAGTTGTTCGTTGGTCTGCTGCAATTCCTTCTGCTGGGTCTGCAATTCACCAGCGAGTTGCTGCGACTGCGTCAGCAGACCCTCGGTCTGCATGGTTGCTTCGATACTGTTGAGCACGATGCCGATGCTGTCGGTCAGTTGCTCCAGGAAGGTCAATTGCGATGCCGTGAACGCGGAAATCGACGCCAGCTCGATCACCGCCTTGACCTGATTCTCGAACAGCACCGGAAGGACGACGAGATTTTGCGGCGCGACGCGCAGCAAGGCCGAGGTGATGTTGCGGGAGGGAACGTCTGAGATAAGGCGTTGGCGCTTGTCGACGGCACACTGGCCGATCAGCCCTTCGCCGAACTCGACGATCGGCTTGTGCGGATTGGCGCCGTCCTGAGCATGGGCCGACAGCAATCGCAGCTGTGGATTGTCCTCGTTCTCGACCTGATAGATCACACCCATCTGGGCGTTGACCAGCGGTGCGAGTTCGCTCAGCAGCAGGCGTCCCACGGTGGCGAGATCGCGCTGGCCCTGCAGCATGTTGGTGAAGCGGGCGAGGTTGGTTTTCAGCCAGTCCTGTTCGGTATTCAGATCGGTGGTCAGGCGCAGATTGCCGATCATGGTGTTGATGTTATCTTTGAGCTCGGCCACTTCGCCGCGCGCATCGACCTGGATCGATCGCGTCAGGTCGCCCTTGGTCACGGCGGTCGCCACCTCGGCGATGGCGCGGACCTGGGTGGTCAGGTTTGCCGCGAGCAGGTTGACGTTGCCGGTCAGGTCTTTCCAGGTACCTGCGGCGCCGGGCACGTTGGCCTGGCCGCCGAGTCGGCCCTCGACGCCGACCTCGCGCGCCACCGACGTCACCTGATCGGCGAACGTCGCCAGCGTTCCGGTCATGTTGTTGATGGTTTCGGCCAGCGCCGCGACTTCGCCCTTGGACTTGACGGTGAGGTTCTGCTTGAGATCGCCGTCGGCGACGGCCGTCACCACCTTGACGATGCCGCGCACCTGTTCGGTAAGATTGGCGGCCATCACGTTCACGGTGTCGGTCAGGTCCTTCCAGGTGCCGGCGACGCCGGGCACCTGTGCCTGGCCGCCGAGCTTGCCCTCGGTGCCGACCTCGCGGGCGACGCGCGTGACTTCGCCGGCGAAGGCGTTGAGCTGGTCCACCATGGTGTTGATGGTGCTCTTCAGCTCGAGGATTTCACCCTTCACATCGACGGTGATCTTGCGTGACAAGTCGCCGCGCGCCACCGCGGTGGTGACTTCGGCGATGTTACGCACCTGGGTGGTGAGGTTGGCGGCCAGCAGATTGACGTTGTCGGTGAGGTCCTTCCAGGTGCCGCCGACGCCGGGCACCACGGCCTGGCCGCCCAGCCGGCCCTCGGTGCCGACCTCGCGCGCGACGCGGGTCACTTCGGCGGCGAACGAGCGCAGCTGCTCCACCATGGTGTTGAGGGTCTCTTTGAGCAGCAGAATCTCGCCGCGGACGTCCACGGTGATTTTTTTCGACAAGTCGCCGCCAGCGATGGCGGTTGCCACTTCGGCGATGTTGCGCACCTGCGCGGTGAGGTTGGAGGCCATGAAGTTAACGTTGTCGGTGAGGTCCTTCCAGGTGCCGGCGACCTCCGGCACTTCGGCCTGGCCGCCGAGCTTGCCTTCGGTGCCGACCTCGCGGGCGACCCGTGTCACTTCCGAGGCAAAGGCATTGAGCTGATCCACCATGGTGTTGATGGTGTTCTTGAGTTCGAGGATTTCACCCTTCACGTCCACGGTGATCTTGCGCGACAGGTCGCCGCGCGCAACGGCTGTGGTGACTTCGGCGATGTTGCGGACCTGGGCGGTCAGGTTGCCAGCCATCGAGTTGACGCTGTCGGTCAGATCCTTCCAGGTGCCGGCGACACCCGGCACATTGGCCTGGCCGCCCAGCCGGCCCTCGGTGCCGACTTCGCGCGCGACGCGGGTGACTTCACCGGCAAAGGCGTTGAGCTGGTCCACCATGGTGTTGAGCGTTTCCTTCAACTGAAGGATTTCGCCCGACACGTTCACGGTGATTTTCTTCGACAGATCGCCTCCGGCGATCGCGGTGGCGACGTCGGCGATGTTGCGAACCTGGGCGGTCAGGTTCGACGCCATGAAGTTGACGTTGTCGGTCAGGTCCTTCCAGGTGCCGGCCACGCCGGGCACTGCGGCCTGGCCGCCGAGCTTGCCGTCGGTGCCGACTTCGCGGGCGACGCGGGTGACTTCGCCAGCAAAAGCGTTGAGCTGGTCCACCATGGTGTTGAGCGTTTCCTTCAGCTGAAGGATTTCGCCCGACACGTTCACAGTGATCTTCTTCGACAGGTCGCCCTTCGCGACCGCAGTCGCCACCTCGGCGATGTTGCGCACTTGTCCGGTGAGGTTGCTCGCCATCGAATTGACGTTGTCGGTGAGATCCTTCCAGGTGCCGGCGACGCCGCGCACCAGAGCCTGGCCGCCGAGTTTGCCTTCAGTGCCGACCTCGCGCGCCACGCGGGTGACTTCGCCGGCGAAGGCGTTGAGCTGGTCCACCATGGTGTTGATGGTGTCTTTCAGCTCCAGGATTTCGCCGCGCACGTCAACCGTGATCTTCTTCGACAGGTCGCCATTGGCCACCGCCGTCGTCACCGCGGCAATGTTGCGGACCTGGGCAGTCAGGTTGCTCGCCATCGAGTTGACGCTGTCGGTCAGGTCCTTCCAGGTGCCGGCGACGCCGAGCACATTGGCCTGGCCGCCGAGCCGGCCTTCGGTGCCGACCTCGCGCGCCACACGCGTCACTTCGCCGGCGAAGGCATTGAGCTGGTCCACCATGGTGTTGAGCGTTTCCTTCAATTGAAGGATCTCGCCCGACACGTTCACGGTGATTTTCTTGGACAGGTCACCGCCGGCGATGGCGGAGGCCACGTCGGCAATGTTGCGGACTTGCGCGGTCAGGTTGGACGCCATGAAGTTGACGTTGTCGGTGAGGTCTTTCCAGGTTCCGGCCACGCCGGGTACGGCGGCCTGACCACCCAATTTGCCCTCGGTGCCGACTTCACGCGCCACGCGCGTCACTTCCGAGGCGAAGGCATTGAGCTGGTCCACCATGGTGTTGATGGTGTCCTTCAGCTCCAGGATTTCGCCCGAGACGTTGACGGTGATCTTTCGCGACAGGTCGCCACGCGCCACCGCGGTCGTGACCTGGGCGATGTTGCGGACCTGTGCGGTGAGGTTGCCGCACATCGCGTTCACGGAGTCGGTCAGGTCTTTCCAGGTGCCGGCAACGCCGGGGACGATGGCCTGGCCGCCGAGCTTGCCGTCGGTGCCGACCTCGCGCGCCACGCGCGTCACTTCCGAGGCGAACGAGCGCAACTGATCGACCATCGTGTTGATGGCTTCCTTGAGTTGCAGGATCTCGCCGCGCACGTCGACAGTGATCTTCTTCGACAAATCGCCGCTCGCCACCGCGATCGTTACTTCGGCGATGTTTCGGACCTGCCCCGTCAGGTTGTTCGCCATCGAGTTGACGCTCTCGGTGAGGTCCTTCCACACACCGGTCACCTCGGGCACCTGGGCCTGGCCGCCGAGCTTGCCTTCGGTGCCGACCTCACGTGCCACACGCGTCACTTCCGAGGTGAAGACGCTGAGTTGCTTGATCATCGTGTTGACGATGGTCGCGGACTGCAGGAACTCACCCTTGAGCGGGCGGCCTTCGACATCGAGTTTCACCGTCTGCAGCAGGTCGCCTTGCGCGACGGCGGCGACCGCGCGCGTCACCTCGCGGGTCGGCCATAGCAGATCGTCGATCAGGGTGTTGACCGAGCCCTCCATCTCGGCCCAGGCGCCGCCGGACAGACCGACCTTCAAGCGTTGTCGGGTTTTGCCTTCGCGGCCGACCACCTGGCCAACGTGATCGAGCTGCTTTGCCATCCGCTCGTTGGCCGCGACGATCTCGTTGAAGGTATCGGAGATCTTGCCTTCGATGCCGAACTGATTGCCGGCCATCCGTACCGAGAAATCACCCGCGCGCATCGCCTGCAGAGCGACCAGCAGCGCTTCCAGATGCTGACCATTGCCTTCGGATGGTATCAACGAATCAACTGCGGTCAGACCCGGATCGAGGCCGTTCTGCATCTACTTTCCCCCTGCATTGGGTTCTATGGAATGTCCGCAATGAAATGGAGTGGATGGTCTGCCGACAATCGACCCAAAAGCATGTGGCCCTGCCATTGAAATGTCATGCGAGCCAGCTCGAACGAGTTCCCGCATGACGCACAATGGCTTACAGGTGCAAAGGTTCCCCGCAAAAATGCAAATTTTTGCGTGGGTTCCCGATGGGGAGCTGGTTTAGAGTTTAGTTAACGCCGGTCTACCCGTTGGAGGAGAGCCGAGTTCGTTCCGGTGTCGATTCCCGTGGCCTGTTCGACAAGCGTTCATGGGCGTGGCACCGGCTCTCAATCGATCGCGAAGAAGGATTGACCCGGCTAGGCACCGTGCGCGTTGCGCCGACCATACTGCCGTCTGCGCGGCTCGATCCGCCCGTGCAGCCAGGCTTCATTATCCGCCAAGGCTCGGAGCGCCCGCGCAATCTGTCGCAGCTTGTTGCGTGCGGGGCCGATGGGGCATGCGCGCGCGCGTCGGGCGACCTCGAGCGCCCTAGCGCGAAGTTCCAGGGATTTCGAGAAATACACCACGTTATCTTGGCGCAGATCGCCGTTATCCTGGATTGTCTCTTGGCTCGTCAGATGGTTCGTCATCGAACTGTCCTGAGTGCTTTCTGTTGCAGGCCATCATGAGCTAGTCATCCTGAATGCCAAGCAACAGGGCCGCCATGTTCACGTCGCGAATAAGGAGATGTGCCACTTCGTGACCACGATCTCGCCCGATTGATTAAAATGGATCTCCGAGATGGCACCAGCGATAGAGGCGGCACCGGGGACCGGCGCTGTATGGGCGCGATATTCGCACCGCCGGCCAAATCTTCCCGACAGCGTGATCACGAACGTCCGCTTCAAGAACGAGTGATGAGGTGGCAGCTCCGATCAGACGTAATCGCAGACGCGGTAACGGCCTGTCGTCAGGCTCCAGTCGAGGTTCCCTCGAATCCAGGCTTTCAAACCATCGACGTATGTCCTGACCGAAGGATCTGGCTGATCGGCGAAGATGCGGTTGATCATATCGACAAAGCTGCGCATATCGGCGTTCGCCTGATCGCCGACGTGTGCAAAAGCCTCCGTAATAGGAAGCCCCTGTTCACGGGCAATGACCGCCGGCAGGTTCATCGGGATGTCTTGTGAAAGCTCGCGAAGCCCGGACAGAATATCGTGGTGATTCGAAACGATTCGTGTGGCCTTGCCGACGACGGCTTGCAAATCGGCACCGCACCATATGGGGCCAGGCAATTCGTGGCCTCCGACGATCTCGATAAACACAAAGCACACCGAGCGCAGACAATTGATCGCATCACGCACCGGGATGTAGTCGGCTTCCGCCGGCAGTGTCTTGCGGGAAAAGGAGACGGCTTCGCAGCAGCCGGCCAGAAAAAATTCGATCATTCCGTTGACGAAGCGGTCGATCTGCTCGGGTGTCGCCAGGACTCTGAGGTGCCGGCTGATGTCCTGCAGCGCCAGCAGGGAAGCACCCAGGCCCGAGGAGACATCTTCCGGATCTCGAAGGATGCGAATGGAGCGGATGATGTGGTCGGTCGTGATCGAAAGGGTGCGCGACATGCCCGGCTCCTCGACATAAACGTCATCCGTCAGGAAGAGCCACACCGTCAGGTTGGAGACGAACTGGATCGCTTCGGTGCAACCGATGGGGTGGACGCGGGCCGCGCGGATGCCGAACTGGGCTTTTCGGGCGCTTTCTTCCTCACCTGGCGTCTTGATGTAGCCGTAGCGCTTCATCCACGTAATGGTGCCCTCCTCGATGGAATGGACGTCGTCGTGGACGGCGCTGGGGAACGGGCAGTAGAGCGCCGGTGGAGAGACGCGAACTGGTGCACCGCGGAGGGGTGAGCCGGCGGATACAGTATTGGTGTGTTGGCTGCTTTGCGGAGCGCTGGTGTGCCTGCTGGAAGAATCGTGGAGTCTGGCCTTTGTCATATCCAGCAGTCGGCCGAGTTCGCGTGCAGTCGGCAATGTCTCGAAAGCCCAGGCTCTGATGCGATGTAGGATGCGTTGTGACGTCGTCGCGTTCATGTCTCATGTTCCATGTCGGCCGTCGCCCATCGATGGGGGAGATGGTCAGGTCGGGTTTGCTGATGAGAGCATCGGCGACAGTGAACGGTTCAAGACGGTGGCGACGATCCTGAGATAAAAATTAGCCCGTCAGTGCAATTGATAGGACGAGGGAGTGCTGTTCACTAACAGGCAAACGTTTATCACTGGGGATCAATCGAAGTCGGCTGCCAGGCTGATGGCGTTTAGCTTTGGATCGTTGCCGGCAGAACTGCAGCCGGAAAACCCTTCAACGCTAGGGATGCCGGCAAAGCGCCACCCGACTGCAAGGCCTCACGAATGGCGACGTCGCGGACCACGAAGTCCGCAATGTCGATCGATGCATCGACGTGGTCGACGTTGAGCCAGTGGCGCCCGCCGTCGGTCAACCTTGCGAACTTCCGGCAGACGATGACGATCAGCGTATCGCGCCGACGCTGTCTTGCATATGCGACGACGTGATCGCTGTGGGGGCCACTAACGTCGAGCGGCTGGTAGCTGCCTTGCGTAAAAATGTCCGGGAAAGTTCGGCGTAGCATGAGCAACTGCCGGGTCCATTGCAGCTTGAAGAGGCCGTCGCGCCAATGGGCCGTCAAGTCCGGCCAACCGACGGGGGCATCCACGAACGCCTTTCGGCGCTGCTCGAAATCGACGGAGCGGCGATTGTCGGGGTCGACCAGCGAAAAATCGAACAACTCCGTGCCCTGGTAGAAGTCGGGTACACCAGGCAGGGTGGCCTTCAGCGTCAACTGGCTGATCGTGTTCATGGCGCCCAGCAGGGACGTGCGATCCGCAAAGCGGGTGAAGGATTCGAGGAATTCGGACGACAGGTCCGGAGTCAGGATGTTTGCAATGAAGTCCTGCAGGTTCCGCTCATAGGCTTCGTTGACATTGATCCAACTGGACTCCTGCTTGCCCTCGCGCGCGGCTTTCACGACATAGGATTGCATGCGCTCGACAAAACTTCGATCTGGACCGTCCAGGGGCCAGGCGCCGAGCAGAGCCTGATAGATCATGTACTCGTGCGCGACGGAAGGACTGCGAAGATTTCCGGTCGTCGTGATATGCCGGGCGTTGAGCTGCTTCCACTTGCCGACGCCGACCGCCCATTCATGGGACAGTTCCGAAAGGCTCAGCAGCCGGGCGCGGGCATCCTCGCCACGCTTGGTGTCGTGGGTTGCCGTCGTGGTCAGTGCGTGCGGCCAATGTCGGGCGCGATCCGCCATCGCCTGATGAAAGGCATCGACCGGCAATTCGCGCGTGGCCGGGTTGCCGCCGACCTCGTTGAGCGCCAGCAGCCGATGGTAGCGATAGAACGCGGTGTCTTCGAGCGACTTGGCCATGGTCGGGCCGGTGAACTGCTGCACCTTCAGGGCGAAGCGGCGCACCCGCGGTTTGCTGTGCGGCGGGTTGCCCGGCGCGATCAGATCGAGGGTGAGGGCATCACGCAGGAAATCGAAAATGCCGGCGTCGGAATTGGGCCAGTTGGCGCGGGCAAGCGCAATCGTTGCTTCGATCAGGGCGCGGTCGCCTGCCGAGACGCTGGTTGCTGTCAAATAGGTGCGATAAACAGGAAAATACAGCACATAAAGCTCAAGCGCTTCCCGCAACACGACTGCGGAATAGTCGCGCGTCGAATAATGTCCGGCTGCTATGCGCGCCAGCAGCCGCGCCAGCACCGTGAATTCGCTGGTGAGGATGGTATCGATCACGCGCCGCTTGGCCTGCAGCAGCACTGGATCGAAATCGGGGCGCAGGTCCGCAGCCTGCCGCCAGACTTCGTCCAATTCCGACAGGCCTTTGTTATCGATGAGCACATGGCTGATGGTGTTCAGGATCTCGTAGCCAGTGGTGCCGTGAACGCCGGCAAAGCGCGGCAAGGCCTCGCCTTCGCCGAGGATTTTTTCCACCAGCAGATAGAACGGCTGGCTTGGATCGGGTTGGGCCGAGCGGATCAGGCGGCGCAGTCGCTGGCAATAACCGGCTGGATCGCGCAGGCCGTCGATATGATCGAGCCGCAGGCCCTGCAATCTATCGTCCGCGATCAGCCGGGTCACGAGCCTATGAACGCCCTGGAATGTTGCTGGGTGTTCGACCCGCAGGCCAGCCAGCGAGTTGACGTCAAAGAAGCGGCGATAGTTGATGTCGCTGGTGGCAACGCGCCAGTCCGCCAGGCGATAGTGTTGTCGCTCCAGGAGATGATGCAACAGCAGTGTTTCGGTCGCGCGCTCGGGACCGGCGCGATAGGTAGCGAGCCCACACTCGATCACCTCCGCCCCGCCATCCACAGCGGCAATTGCGGCTTTCATCGCAGGAGCTTCGTGCCGCCGCGGCCGTGTCAGGCCACGATATTGCGCGGCGATTGCCAGCAAGGCCTTGCCCGCGGCGCTGTCTCCGGCATTCGCCGCGTTGACCACTACCTGCAGGATTTCGCCGTAACGATTGGGACTGATCGGTAGCCGGTGCTCGTAGTACCAGGCGGACAGGCTGCCGTCCGTTGGTTCGTAACGCAGTTCGATCGCCCCCTGGCCGAGCGCGCTGCCATAAGATGTGCCCAGGATCGGCAGCAGCACACCGGGCCGGCGGCGAAATGGCAAAGTGTCCCAGTCGATATCGAAAAAGGCGGCGTGCGGCGAGGCGGAGCCCCATTCAAGGACGTCGAGCCACCAGGCATTGTCGGCGAAATGCACGCCCATGTGGTTGGGCACGAAATCCAGAATCAGCCCCAGATCGTGCGCCTTCAGCACGGCGCTCAGATGCTCAAACCCGGCTTCGCCACCGAGTTCGGGATTGAGCGCATTGTGATCGATGATGTCGTAGCCGTGGGTGCTGCCGCTTCTCGCCTTCAGGAAGGGTGAAGCATAAAGATGAGTAATGCCCAGTGTCTTCAGATACGGCACCACGGCCGCGGCTGCATCGAAGCCGAAGTCCGCTGTCAATTGCAGCCGATAGGTCGCAAGCGGGATGCCCTGCGTCATCGGCTTATCGCATGCGCCAGAACACCGACCAGGATGGCAACGTTGACGGCGGTTCGCCGCCCCAGATCGCAACGCCTGGATGGGACTGGGATGGATTTTCGGTCGGCTGATCGGAGATGTTCGCCATCAGTGACAACGTTCGTCCGTTGCCAAGGATCCATTGCACCGAGAGTAGCGAGGCGGGCGGCAGGCCGGACGTGCCGTGGCTGAAGCGGGCCTGCGCCAGATGCGGAATGATGTCGCGGTGCCGAATCGCGAGCAGCTCCCGGATCAGCGCCAGCCGAGCGCTACTTCGCTCCTGCTCGAGTTCCTGCCAGTCAAGTTTGGCGGATGTGAACGTGGTCGCGTCCAACGGATCCGGAACGTCGTTTCCATATTTGGCGTAAGCCACCTGGAATTCGCGCCGTCTCCCCGCGCGAACAGCCTCCGCGAGGCCGCCTTTGAAATCGCAGAAGAATGGGAACGGCTGCCGCGAGCCCCATTCTTCGCCCATGAACAGCATTGGCGGCATCGGGGTCAGCAAAGTGATGGCAAGCGCTGCTTCGATGGCTTCGCGTGTGGCGAGGCATTGCAGCCGGTCGCCCAAGGCACGGTTGCCGATCTGGTCATGGTTCTGCAGAAAATTGATGAAGGCCAGCGGCGACAAGGCGAGGCTCGGCTCGCCGCGCGGTCGGTTGTTGCGATGCTCGGATGGCTCGCCCTGGTAGCCGAAACCCGACGTCAGTTCGCGCTGGATGTAGCGGCGCGGATCGGCGGCATAGTCACGATAATAGCCGCCGTTTTCTCCGGTCAGCAGCACATGCCAGGCGTGATGATAATCGTCGTTCCATTGGGCGCGATAATGGCCGTCGGGAGGATCGATCTGCGGCGCCAGCAGGCTGGCGCGATTGTCGTCGTTCTCGACCATCAGATGGATGATGCGGCCTGTCTGCCGGGCGAGGTCACCGACAGCAATGCTGAGATCGCGCAGCAGCGGGTTCTCGCCGGCTTCAGCGATTTCGTGCACGGCATCCAGCCGCAGGCCGTCGAAGCGATAGTCGCGCAACCAGTGCAGGGCGCTTTGAATGGCGAAATCCCGCACCAGCGGCTGGCGATAATCGATGGCCGCGCCCCAGGGGGTGTTGGCCTTCATGAAGAAGCCGGGCGCGTAGCTGCCGAGATAGTTTCCCTCCGGCCCGAAATGATTGTAGACGGCGTCGAGAAACACCATCAGGCCGCGCAGATGCGCCTCGTCGATCAGCGCCTTCAGGTCATCAGGCCGCCCATAACTGTCATCGGGAGCATACCACAGCACGCCGTCGTACCCCCAGTTGCGACGGCCGGCAAAATCATTGAGTGGCATCAGTTCGAGCGCCGTGATTCCGGTCGCGACCAGGTGATCGAGCTTGTCGATCATGGCGCGGTAGGTGCCTTCCTGAGTGAAGGTGCCGACATGGGTTTCGAGAATGATGGTGTCCGCCCAGGGCCGGCCTGTCCAGGTATTGGCGCGCCAATGATAGGAGCCGTGGTCGATCACTTCGCTGGGTCCGAACACGTCGTCCGGCTGAAACAAGGAGGCCGGATCGGGGACTTCAAGGTCGCCATCGATCCGGAAACGATAGCGCGTGCCGGCGCCAGCTTCCTTGGTCGTGGCGATGTACCAGCCGTCTGGCTGTTTCGTCATTGCGATGGGACGATCCAGCACGAGGTCGACGCTAGCAGCAGCCGGCGCCCACAGCCGGAAGGTGGTGCCCTCCGCCGAGAGCACCGCGCCGAACCGGCGCGCGCTCATGGCATCCCCGCGTAGGCAAGCACGGCGTGCGGCGGCGCTTCCATCGCAGTCGTGCGATCAAAACGCCGCGCCAGCTGATCGTCATCGGTGGTATCGAGCACCAGCTCCCACTGCCTGTAGGGATCGAGTTTGGGCAGTGTGAATGCGATGGCTTCGGACGCCGCGTTCAGCACGATATAGAGCGGGGCGTGGGAATCGACGGCGCCAAGCACATACGAGACAAAGCGCCCGTCCGGAAACTTCCAGTCGGTCTCCGTCATTTCGTTGCCCTGCGGCGTCAGCCACAGCACGCTGTTCGGCGTGTTGGGTACCAGCGGCGCGACCCAATGGCTGGCGCGCAATTGTGGAAATCGCCGGCGCAGCGCGGTCAGATGGGCGACGAAATCCACCATGTTGTCGTGTTTGCGGCGCAGTCCACCCCAATTGATCCAGCCGGTGTCGTTGTCCTGGCAATAGGCGTTGTTGTTGCCGTCCTGGCTGTTGCCGACCTCGTCGCCGGCCAGCAGCAGCGGCACGCCCTGGGCCAGAAAAAGACAGGCCAGCTGGTTGCGTCGCAGCTGGCAGCGCTTGCGAAGAATCTCGGGATCGTCGGTCGGGCCTTCATGGCCGCAATTGATGCTGTGATTGTCGCTGGAGCCGTCGGCATTATCCTCGCCGTTGGCCATGTTGTGTTTCTCGTTATAGCTGAACAGGTCCATCAGCGTGAACCCGTCATGGACGGTGATGTGGTTGATGCTGGAGCGCGGCAAGCGCCCGTCATGCTTGAACACATCCGGAGAGGCGATCATGCGCGAACTGACATCACCAATGAGGCTGCCTTCGCCGGCCCAGTAGCGTCGCAGGGTGCTGCGATAGCGGTCGTTCCATTCGGACCATTGCGAGGGAAAGGCGCCGACCTGGTAGCCGCCAAGGCCAATATCCCAGGGTTCAGCCACCAGCTTGACGGTCGACAGCACTGGATCCTGCCGCATCGCCATCAGGAAGGCGCCGGCCCGATTGAAGCCATTGGGTTCGCGCGCCAGTGTCGGCGCGAGATCGAAACGGAAACCGTCGACGTGGCACTGCTCGACCCAGTAGCGCAGTGAATCCATCACCATCTGCAGCACGCGCGGATGCGTGAGATTCAGCGCGTTGCCGGTTCCGGTGAAATTTTCATAGAAGCGGGGATTGTCCTTCGTCAGCCAGTAGTAGCAGGCGTTGTCGATGCCGCGGAACGACAATGTCGGGCCGAGGTGGTTGCCTTCTGCGGTATGATTATAGACCACGTCAAGCATCACCTCGATGCCGGCATCGTGCAGCCGCGCCACCGTGGTGCGGAACGCATCGAGCGGATTGTCCGGCGCGTAGCGCTGTTCCGGCGCAAAAAACGACAGTGTGTTGTAGCCCCAGTAGTTCACGAGCTTCATCTCGACGAGGCGGCGATCGTCGACAAGGCCATGCATGGGCAGCAGTTCGACCGTGGTCACGCCGAGCCGTTTCAGATGCTCGATGACCGCCGGAGACGACAGGCCGCGATAGGTGCCGCGCATCTGCGCGGGAACATCCGGGTGGGTCTGGGTCAGGCCTTTGACGTGGGCTTCGTAGATAATGGTGTCTTCCCAGGCGATCTGTGGACGCAACTCGCGCAGGCCCCAGTTGAAGACCTCGTCGACCACCACGGCCTTAGGCACGCCACGGGAATTGTCGCGCCGGTCAAACGACAGGTCTTCGCGATGACTGCCGGCACGGTAGCCGAAATGCGCATCACTCCACACCACCCGACCTGCCACCCGCTTGGCATAAGGGTCGAGCAGCAGCTTGTGCGCATTGAACCGGTGGCCGTGGCTTGGCTCATACGGCCCGTGCACGCGATAACCGTAGAGCTGCCCCGGCGAGACATCGTTGAGATAGCCGTGCCAGACGTCTTCGGTTCGTTCCGGCAGGACGATGCGCTCGAGCTCGCGCCGGCCCTGGCTGTCGAACAGGCAGAGCTCGACTTTTGTGGCGTTGGCCGAGAACAGTGCGAAATTGGTTCCCCGACCATCCCATGTTGCGCCCAGGCGATGGGATGTCCCCGCAGTCAGCCGCATCATCAATCTTCCAGAACCAGAAATATCGTCGCCAGCGGCGGGATGGTCAGATTGAGCTCCGGCACCAGCGTCGCCGACGTCTCAATGACACCGCCATTGCCGACATTGCTGCCGCCATAATGAGCGGAATCCGAATTGAGCACCTCACGCCAGCGCCCGCCAAATGGCACGCGAACGCGATAATTGCGGTAGGTATTCGGCGTGAAATTCGAGACCACGAGGCAACGCGAGCGGGTGTCGATACCCTTGCGCATCCAGGCGAACACGCTGCGGTCGGCGTCATTGGCAATCACCCATTCGAAGCCGGTTGGATCACAGTCGAGCTGATGCAGCGCCGGCACGGCTTTGTAGAGTCGGTTGAGATCGCGGATCAGCGTGTGGATGCCGGCATAAGGCGCCAGATCAAGCAGATGCCAGTCGAGCGACTGGTCGTGATTCCATTCGCGTTCCTGGCCGAACTCGTTGCCCATGAACAGCAGCTTCTTGCCGGGGTGACCGAACATGAAGGCGTAATAAGCGCGCAGGTTGGCGAAGCGTTGCCAGGCATCACCCGGCATACGGCCGAGGATCGAGCGTTTGCCGTGGACGACCTCGTCGTGCGACAGCGGCAGGATGAAGTTTTCCGAGAACGCATAGTGCGTGCCGAACAGGATCTGGCCGTGATGATGCTTGCGGTGGATCGGATCCTTGCTGATGTAGTCCAGCGTGTCGTGCATCCAGCCCATGTTCCATTTGTAGCCGAAGCCGAGGCCGCCGAATTCCACCGGGCGCGAGACCTGGGGCCAGGCGGTGGATTCTTCCGCCGCGGTGGTCGTCTGCGGGAAGTGGCCGAACACCTCGGTGTTGAAGCGGCGCAGGAATGCGACCGCCTCGAGGTTTTCGCGGCCACCATACTTGTTGGGAATCCAGCCGCCGGCCGGCCGGCTGTAGTCGAGATAAATCATGGAGGCGACGGCATCGACGCGAAGTCCGTCGATGCCGTAGCGATCCAGCCAGAACAGCGCGTTGGAGAGCAGGAAATTGGAGACTTCGGTGCGGCCGTAATTGTAGATCAGCGTGCCCCAGTCGAGGTGCCGGCCCTGTAGCGGATTGGCGTGTTCATACAGCGCCGTGCCGTCGAACTGGCCGAGGCCGTGCGGATCGTCGGGAAAGTGGCCCGGCACCCAGTCCAGGATTACGCCCAGGCCGGCGCAATGGCACGCGTCGACGAGGGCTAGAAAATCCTGCGGCGTACCGAACCGGCTGGTCGGCGCATAGAGGCCGGTGGGCTGGTAACCCCATGAGCCGTCGAACGGGTGCTCATTGATCGGCAGGAATTCCAGATGGGTAAATCCCATATCGCGGGCATACGCCGGCAGTGTTTCGGCGAGATCGCGATAACTCAACCATTCGTTGCCGCTCTTGCGGCGCCACGAGCCGAGATGAACCTCGTAGATCGACATCGGCGCCTTCAGGCTGTTGATGTCGGCGGGGGCCGGCGAGGGGCGATGCAGACTGCGCTCGTCGACCACGATCGAGGCGGTGTGCGGGCGCAACTCGGCCGAGAACGCCAGGGGGTCGGATTTCAACGGCAGCAGGCGGCCGGTGTGGTCGACAATCTCGTACTTGTAGTGATCGCCAGGCACCGCGCCTGGGACGAAGATCTCCCAGTACCCGGTCCCGCGCACGCGCATCGCATGTCGGCGGCCATCCCAGAGATTGAAGTCACCGACCACGCTGACTCGTCGGGCATTGGGGGCGTGGACCGCGAAGCCGACGCCTTCAACGCCGTCGATGATCATGCGGTGGGCGCCGAGTTTCTTGTAGAGGTTGAGATCGGTGCCCTCGCCGAGCAGATGCAGATCAAAGTCCGACAGGATCGGTGGAAAACGGTAGGCATCGTCGAATTCGGTGACACCGTTGCCGAACCGTGCGTGCAGCCGGTAGCTGGTCGATCCGTTCGACAGCTTGCCTTCGAACAGCCCGGCCTCGTGAATGCGCGACAGGGGTGCGGCATGGCCGTCAGGCTCGATCGCTTCGACCTCCAGGGCGCCAGGCAAAAAAGCGCGAACCACCGTGGTCTCGCCCTCGGGATGCGGGCCGAGATAGTGAAACGGATCGGCGTGGCGGCCTTCAATCACCGCATGGGCTTCGTCTTGCAGAGTCATACAGAACCTCGTTGCCGCGACAGCACCCGCAGGGTTCCGGCGAGCGGAACGCGAAGCCAGTCGGGGCGGTGGGCGAGCTCATACTCGATCTCGTAGAAGGCCTTTTCCAGCAGGAAAAAGTCGAGCAGGCGTTCGCTGGCGATGGGGTCGGCCGGCCACAGCCGGGAATCCGTCATGATGGCGCGATATGCGGCCAGGAAGGTTGCGGTGGAGCGGTCGCGCCACTGATCAAGCGCAGTTGCAGTGAGGCCGGCATCATCGGCCTCGACCTTGAGGGCGCGCTCGAGCGCAGCGGTCGCCGCATAGTCGATCGAGCGGATGAGGCCGGCGACGTCGCGCGCGGCAGGAGCCTTGCGCCGGCGTTCCGAAAGCGAACGCCGTGGCTCGCCCTCGAAATCAATGATGAAGATGTCGTCTTTGACAATCAGCATCTGCCCGAGATGGAAATCGCCATGATGCCGGATGTTGAGGCTCTGGCTTGCGGCGGGCATCAGGCCCCCGACGTGGTCGCGGAAGCCGGTGGAAAGTTCCAGCACTTTGTCGATCAGCGGTCGGTCGGCCTCTTTGGCCTTTTCGCGCTGGCGCCGCAACCCTTCGAAGGCGCGTTCGCCCCGCTCGATGATCGCATCGGCCCAGGACTGAACGTCCTCGTCGGTGGTTGGCTGCGGCGCAAAGTCGGCAATGTCACTGCGGCTCGCCAGCGCGAGCTGCATTTCGGCGACGCGTTTGCCGGTCTGCTCCATGTAAAGCTGATATTGCGAGCGCTCCTCGGGGCGCTCTGCCTCGTGATGGGCGCGCAGCACCCTCTGTTCCTCGATATAACGATCGAGATAATTGTTGGTGACAGTCCAGGCGTCGCCCTGATTTTCGACAAACGCGTGGACGATGGCCACAGCGCTGCGTTTGTCGCCCTCGACCGCTTCGACGCTGCCCAGAAGTGCCGGGGTGTTGCCGAAGCCAGCCACGTCGGTCAGGAACTGACCCATTTCGATTTCAGGATTGATACCGGTTTCGAGCTTGCGATAGACCTTGACCACATAGTTGCCGTCGACCAGCGCCGTGCTGTTCGACTGCTCGGTCTGGACCGCGCGAACCGTCTCGACCGGCTTTGGTGCCGCTGCGAGGAATCGCTTGGTGCCGCGAAAATCCAGTCGGATACCCTGGTCCTCGATGGAAAAATTCGCCCGCACATTGTCGAGCAGCAGCGTAATGAAGTCCTTGTCGGAGGCAACGTCGACCAGTGTGCCTTCCGTGGGCCCCTGGCGAACCGCGGCCAATGCATTCGGATTGTAGCGCGAGCGATCGAAGCGGGACCAGTTGATGCGCAGCGGCATCAGATAGCGCCCGGTTTGGTTGCGATGGGTGGTCTCGCAAAATGCGATCCACGGCCTCACCATGATCTCGTCGTTCGAGCAGGGCACCGCCGCGATCAGTTTAGCCGAAATTGCAAATGGCGAATGCTCCGGAAACCAGCGCGCCAGTGCAAAATGTTGCGGCAGCACGTCGCGTTCGAACACGCCGCGGGTGCGCCCCAGCGATTCCCACACCGAGCCGGCCGGAATGACAAGCGTCTCGAATTCGGGAACGATCACCGGCGGCCGCATCGATGCCGGCTTTTCCTCCAGCTTGAACCAATAGAAGCCGTAGGGGGCGAGCGTGATCATATAAGGCAGTTCGCCGATCTGCGGGAAACTCGTGCGTCCCAGCATCTCCAGTGGAATACGGTCCTTCCACGGCGACAGATCGAGCTCGCAAGCCTGCGCTGCGCGCGACAGGTTGGCGACACAGAGGATGATTTCGTCGCCATACTGGCGAACATAGGCGAGGATCGAGCGATTGACCGGGCGGATGAAGGTGATCGAGCCGCGCCCGAATGCGGGACTGGATTTCCGCACCGAGATCAGCCGTTTGGTCCAGTTCAGCAGCGAGGACAAGCTGCGCGACTGCGCTTCGACATTGACCGCGTCATAACCATACACCGGGTCCATGATCGGCGGGGCATAAAGCCGCGCCGGATCGCCGCGCGAGAAGCCGCCATTGCGGTCCGGAGACCATTGCATCGGCGTGCGCACACCGTTGCGATCGCCGAGATAGATGTTGTCGCCCATGCCGATCTCGTCGCCGTAATAGATGATCGGCGTCCCCGGAAACGACAGCAGCAATGAATTCATCAGTTCGATCTTGCGTCGATCATTGTCCATCAATGGCGCGAGCCGGCGGCGGATGCCGAGATTGATGCGGGCGCGTGGATCGTTGGCATAGGTCGACCACAGATAGTCGCGCTCGACGTCGGTGACCATTTCCAGGGTCAGTTCGTCGTGGTTGCGCAGGAACAGCGCCCACTGGCAGTTTTCCGGAATGTCGGGGGTCTGGCGCAGGATGTCGGTGATCGGAAACCGGTCCTCCTGGGCGATGGCCATATAGATCCGCGGCATCAGCGGAAAATGGTAGGCCATGTGGCATTCGTCGCCGTCGCCGAAATACTGTTGGACGTCTTCCGGCCACTGGTTGGCTTCCGCAAGGAAAATCTTGTCCTTGGCGTAGGCGTCGAGGCCGCGCCGGAGTTGCCGGATGATGGAGTGGGTCTCCGGCAGGTTTTCGTTGTTGGTGCCTTCGCGCTCGCACAGGTAAGGAATGGCATCCAGACGAAAGCCGTCGACGCCTGCATCGAGCCAGCGCTTCATCACCTGGATGACCGCGGTAACCACCCGCGGATTGTCGAAATTGAGATCGGGCTGATGCGAGAAGAACCGGTGCCAGTAATAAGCGCCTGCCTCGGTGTCCCAGCTCCAGTTGGACTTCTCGGTGTCGGTGAAAATGATCCGGGTGCCGCGATACTTCTGGTCGGTGTCGCTCCACACATACCAGTTGCGTGCGCTCGAGCCGGGCGGACTGCGGCGGGCGCGCTTGAACCAGGTGTGCTGGTCGGAGGTGTGATTGATCACGAGTTCGGTGATCACCCGCAGGCCGCGGCGCTTGGCTTCGGCGATGAAGCGGCGGAAATCCCGCATCGTGCCGAAATCCGGGTTTACCGCGCCGTAGTCGCCGATATCGTAGCCGTCATCGCGTCCCGGCGAGGGATAGAATGGCAACAGCCACAACACCGTGACGCCGAGATCCTGCAGGTAATCGAGCTTGCTCGTCAGCCCGACAAAATCACCGATGCCGTCATTGTTGCTGTCGGCATAGGCCTTGACGTGCAGTTGATAGATGACGGCATCCTTGTACCATAGCGGATCGGTCTCCGCGGCGGCGGTATTCGCGTGCGAGGATGGTCGGTTTGAGACGTGCGACATCACATTCATGACTTGCCTCTTACGCGAGGCATCGGAGCAGGATAGCGGGATCGCGGGCTGGATCAATCTGGAGACGCAAGCCGCCCCATTCGATCGCGTAACGTTCCCCGGTCATGATATTTTCGACGGCCGCAACCTTTTGCCGATGGCCGGGGGGCCCAATCTCGGCGTCGCCGATCGGAAACCACACATCACGAGTGTCCGCCGACAGGGCGATGGCTATCGCGACCACATTGCTGCCATCGATGCTCTCTTTCAGGAACCCGATGACATTGGGATCCTCAATGCCGACAAACCGCAGCTTTTCGGTCTGTTGCAAGGCTGGGTTGCTGCGCCGCGCTTCGTTCAGCAGGCGGATATAGTCCTTGATGTTGCCCGGTTTGTTCCAGTCCCGCACCTTGATCTCGTATTTCTCGGAATTGATGTATTCCTCCTTGCCGGGAATCGGCTCGTGCTCCAGCAGTTCGAAGCCACTGTAAATGCCGTAGGTCGAGGATAACGTGGCGGCCAGAGCGACGCGGGACTTGAACATCCATGGTTCGCCGCCCTGCAGATGGTAGGGCAAGATGTCCGGCGTATTGACGAAGAAATTCGGCCGATAATACTCGCGCTCGGGATAGTCGGTGAGTTCGCGCAGATACTCCTCGATTTCACCCTTGTAGGTCCGCCACGTGAAATACGTGTAGGACTGGGTGAAGCCGAGCTTGGCGAGGCCCTTCATCAGCTTCGGGCGCGTGAACGCTTCCGCCAGGAAGATCGTGTCCGGATGACGTTCCTGGACCTCGGCAATCAGCCATTCCCAGAACGGGAAGGGCTTGGTGTGCGGGTTGTCGATGCGGAAGATGCGCACGCCCTGCGTCACCCAAAACAGGATGACGTCGCGCAGACCTGCCCAGAGCGCCGGTGCGCTTGGAGCATCGAAATCGGGATTGACGATGTCTTCGTATTTCTTTGGTGGGTTCTCCGCAAACCGCATCGATCCGTCCGGCCGCTTGCGAAACCATTCGGGATGTTCGCGTAGCCAGGGATGATCGGGAGAGCATTGCACCGCGAAGTCGAGCGCGACTTCCATGCCATGCAGCTTGCAGGCCGTGACGAAGCCGCGGAAATTCTCCAGTGTTCCGAGTTCGGGATGCACCGCATCGTGGCCACCGTCGGCGCTCCCGATTGCATACATACTACCGGGATCGTCGGGAGCCGCGACCAGCGCGTTGTTGCGGCCTTTTCGGTTGGCTTTCCCGATCGGATGGATCGGCGTCAGATAAATGACATCAAATCCGAGTGCCGCGATCTCCGGAACGCGTGCGATACAGTCGCTGAAGGTGCCGTGCTGGCCCGGTATCGTTCCCTGGCTGCGCGGAATCATCTCGTACCATGCGCCGTTGCGGGCGATCGGGCGATCGATCATCAGCGGGTGGGGGCGCGACAGGGTGAGGCCGACACGGTGCTGGCTTTCCGCCATTGCGTTCGCGAGCAGCGGAGAGAGCAGCGGCGCAGGGTCGCCATTCTGCAGGAAGTCCTCGCACTTCTGGATGATAACGACAGCCGCGTCGGGCTTGGCCTCATGCGCCCTGGTCAACAGGCTGGCACCTTCCAGCGCATCGAGGGAGACGTCGAGGCCAGCATCGCGCTTGCGTTCGAAATCCCGCCGCCAGGTCGCGAACTCGTCGGTCCAGGCTTCGATTGCATAGTGATGGCGCCCCAGGTCACGGGGAATAAAGGAGGCTGTCCAGCGATCGTTGCCATCGTGCCGCATTGGCTGGCGGTGCCACTCGGGCTCGTTGTCGCGTTTCCATAACAGCACCGCAACGGTCACCTCATGACCGTTGCGGAAGACGTCGGCCCACACCTCTACCGCCTCGCCGACGATGCGCTTGACCGGGTAGCGGCCGCCATCGACGCTGGGGTAGATATTCTCGATATGAAAAGCAGCAGCGGTTGCGAGGCCACTGCCGGTCTGCACTCTTTTGTTCACCTGCTTCACCGCCTAATGACGAAGGCCCCTCAGTTGGAAGGGCCAATCCCTGTGAGGTAGAACAACTACTTAAGCGACTGGTTCCCAGGAACTTACGCGGGAATGGCACGTTGGTCAGCCGCTTTGCGCTGCCTTTTTTATCACCTTTATTGTCACTTATATTTGTCACCAATATTCGTCATGAATCGGACAATCGCCGGCCCTTCATCGCTGGGGTCGGCGTCAGGGCTGCGCCGTGGTCACAATGGTAAAGAAGATCTGATGGATTTGAGAGCTAAGGCGGTCGCCGTCGGCATTGAAACCGACTTTATCGATGCGCAGGGCCATGCGCACGCCACCAATCCGGCAGTTCTCCAGGCGATCCTCGAAGCCGTCGACCATCCGTCCGATCATCGGCTGCTTCCTGGCCCGGTCGTGGTGCGTGCGGGACAACCCACGATGACCGAATTAGGCGGTGCGGCGAAACTGCCCGTCGACTGGGCAATCAGCCGCGAAGGCGGACAGGGCGATATTGCCCGCGGCCAATCGGCACATCAGGCCATTGCATGGCCGGCCGACCTCGCGCCCGGCGTTTATCGCGTGCGATTGACCGATGTCGACGGCAAAACCGATCACAGCGCACTGGTCGTTGCACCGGACAAGGCGTTCGCCGGCACCTTCGACCGGGTCTGGGTGCTGACAATTCAGCTCTACAGTCTGCGCTCGGCTTCGAATTGGGGTATCGGCGATTTCACTGATCTGATGACGATGATCCGGTTTGCCGCGCGGGCTGGCGCGGCCGGAATTGGTCTCAATCCGCTGCACGCGTTGTTCGACAATCATCCCGCCGATTGCAGTCCATATTCGCCCAACAGCCGGTTGTTCCTGAACCCGCTCTATATAGACGTGACCCGGGCGCCGAACATCCCCGCCGAGTTCTTGTCTGAGCACACCGATAACCTGGAGTTGCTGCGGCGCGCCGACCTCGTCGACTACACGGCCGTCGCCGGCCTGAAATGGCGTGCGCTGCGCCTCGCCTTCGAGCGATTCAGGCGAGATGGAGCCAAGGATGATATGGCCGCGTTCGATATCTTTCGGCAGGAGCGTGGCGATAATCTCTCGCGATTTGCCTGCTTCGAATTCCTGCGGCACAAACATCCAGGACCCTGGTGGGAATGGCCGCTGGAATGGCGTACGCCGGACGTCGACCGGCTGACTGCACTCCGCCACGGCCCGGACGCGCGAGAGATTGCATACTTCGAGTTCATCCAGTGGCTTGCCGATAGCCAGTTGCAGCAATGTTGTGATCTGGCCGTCGAACTCGGGATGCCGGTCGGGCTGTATCTCGATGTCGCCGTCGGCGTGAAGGCCGACGGCTTCGACGCCTGGAATGAGCAGTCCGTCATCTCGCGCCATGCGTCAGTCGGTGCGCCGCCCGATCTGCTCAACACCGCCGGGCAGAACTGGGGGTTGGCAGGATTCAGCGCTGCCGGCCTGGAGCGCACGTTGTTTCGACCGTTTCGTGACATGATGGAAGCATCGATGCGTTATGCCGGTGCCATCCGCCTCGACCACGTCCTCGGTTTGCAGCGGATCTATCTGGTGCCGTCGGGGTTCTCAGCGCGGGAGGGTGTTTACGTGCGGATGCCGCTCGCGGCGTTGTTGGCGGTGATTGCGGCTGAAAGTCAAAAACACCGCTGCATCGTGGTCGGCGAGGATCTCGGCACCGTGCCCGAAGGTTTTCGCGAGCGGCTGGCAGAGCGGGGCATCTGGTCGTATCGGGTGATGATCTTCGAGCGTAATCACGATGGATCGTTCACGGCGCCGGAGCATTATGCCGCCGACGCGCTGGTCACCTTCAGCACGCACGATCTGCCGACCTTTGCCGGATGGGCCTCGGGCCATGACCTGGAGGTCAAGCGGGGATTGGGGTTGGATCCCGGAGAGACCGATGACCAGCGCCGCTGGGCTGTCGGTGCCTTTCATGCAGCGACCCGGCATGGGTCGTCGGAGGCCGTTACTTTCAGCGACGCCGTTGGCTTCCTCGGCCGAACGCCGTCCCGCATCCTGGCGGTGGCGATGGAGGATCTGCAACAGGTGCGGGAGCAGCCGAACGTACCGGGGACCATCGACGAGCACCCGAACTGGCGTCGCAAGCTCCCTCTCACGATCGAGGCGGCTGCGACCGAACTCGACCTGGCAAAATTGCACGATGCGCTTGGTTCAAGATGGCGTACGGGCAACGTCTAGGACATGCTGCTTTTTGCATGAAGGCGACACGGGATAATCCATGAGCGGACGTCGGGTGATCGGAGACATTGGCGGGACCAACGCCCGCTTTGCCATTGCCGAGAACGGCACCTACAGCGCGTTGTCTCACGTGGCGGTGCGCGACCATGCCACGCTGCAGGACGCGCTGATCGCCTATATGGCGACGCTGCCGGATCATCTGCGACCGAGCACCGGCGTGCTCGCGATTGCGGGGCCGGTGTTCGGCGATCATATCAAGCTGACCAACCAGAGCTGGTCGTTCTCGATCACGGCATTGAAGGCGGCGTTGGGCCTGTCGTCGCTGGTCATCGTCAATGATTTCGCTGCCATCGCCATGGCAATTCCCTATCTGCCGAAAACGGATGTCTTTCCGGTCGGCGAGTCGCGCCCCGGCGCGAGCGGGCCGATCGGCATCGTTGGGCCGGGAACGGGTCTCGGCGTCAGCACGCTGGTGCCGGATCGCGGCCAATGGATCATGGTGCCGGGCGAAGGTGGTCATGTCACTTTACCGGCTGTGAAGCCTGAGGAAGATCAGATCATCGCAGTTCTGCGCACGCGCTGGTCCCATGTGTCGGCGGAACGAGTGCTGTCCGGCTCCGGTCTGGTCAATCTTTATGAGGCGCTTTGCACCATCGCGGGTCGTACGCCCGATCAACTGTCGCCGGCTGACGTCACCGACCATGCCATCCGCGGTACGGATACGACCTGCGTCGAAGCCTTCAAGGTGTTCTGCGCAATGCTCGGCACGGTGGCAGGTAACCTGGCGGTGACCATCGGAGCGACCGGGGGCATTTACCTCGCCGGTGGAATCCTGCTGCGCTTCAAGGATGCGTTTGCGTCGTCGCCGTTCCGCGAGCGATTTGAGGCCAAGGGACGATTTCAGGATTATCTGCGCAAGATTCCGACGTTCATGATCCTGGAAGAATCGCCGGCGTTGTTGGGGCTGGCCAATTTCGTCGACCGGTCAGCCACCTGACCGACAAACCGGCCGGTGACATCCGAGCCAACCCGCAGGGACAATCCCTAACGCGACTTCCGCGCACGCGATGATTTCCCGGCGCGCTATTTGGCTTTCTTCTTCGGGACTTTGGCGCCGCTTTTGCGCGCCTCAGAGAGGCCGATGGCGATGGCCTGCTTGCGGCTTTTGACTGTCTTGCCGCTGCGACCGCTCTTGAGCGTGCCTTTTTTTCGTTTCTTCATTGCGGACGCGACTTTTTTCGACACACCGCGCGAGTACTTTCGTTTCACGGCTTTCTTCGCCATCCGTTCTCTCCTAGTCGCGGTCCAGTGTCGGACCCGTCACAACCGGAGGTGAACTCCAATTTGATCAAAGCGTTCCGGTGGAGCGATGTGTGCTTGGAATGGGCAGCCGCGGCTGCAATCGGGTTTGCTTGTTCCTGCCGACCGGTGGCTGCCGAATGGTGTCTCGACGTTTCACATGCTCAGTGAACGCGCGAGTTGTGCCGAGGGTTCAGCACTCCGTTCACGCGTGACTTGAGAGTCTTCCAGAGTTGACCGGTTCGCTTTTTGCCGCGTATGCAGGCAGCGATGAAAAGCTGTGCTTGTTTCCGTTCAGGTGGCGTGCAATCTTTTTATCGAAATTTGCGTTCAAGAGTAACAATCGTTCCCGTCCCTCTTTAAAACATCGAGGGTGTGATCATGGCCAGCCTGTCGCACGAAACGTCCGCCCCCTGGCGGATTGGCGTGTTGTTCTCGCGTACCGGCTTCATGTCGGTGATCGAAGACACGCAGTATCAGGGCACATTATTGGCGATCGAGGAGATCAATGCGGCCGGCGGCGTATGCGGCCGGGAGCTGGTTCCTGTCGCCTACGACCCCGGCTCCGATTCGATCGCTTACGGACACTATGCCAAGCGCCTGATGATCGAGGATCAGGTCAGCACCATCTTCGGTTGCTACACCTCGTCCAGCCGCAAAGCCGTGCTGCCGGTGGTCGAACGGTTGAACGGTCTGCTGTGGTATCCGACGCTGTATGAAGGATTCGAGGCGTCGCCCAACGTTATCTACACTGGGGCATCGCCCAATCAAAACAGCCTCGCGCTGTGCCGTTACCTGATGGATACCTACGGCAATCGCTTCTACTTTGTCGGCTCGGACTACATCTATCCGCGCGAATCCAATCGGGTGATGCGCGAGCTGCTGAAGGCCAATGGCGGTTCGGTGGTCGGCGAGCGTTATGTCGGCGTTCATGCGCGCTGGCAGGATTTTCTGCCGATCGTGCAGGATATTCGCAGGCTCAAGCCCGATGTGATTTTCTCGACCGTGGTCGGGGAGGGGACGGTCTATCTCTACCAGGCCTATACCAATGTCGGGCTCGATCCGCGCAAGATGCCGATCGCCAGCCTGACCACCACCGAAGCCGAGATTGCGGCCATGGGCTTCGACGTCGGCGAGGGCCACATCACTGCCGCGTCCTACTTCCAGGGCATCGAGGGCAGCGCCAACAATTCGTTTGTCAGCCGCTTCAAGAAACGGTTCGGCAGCGATGTCTCGACCAACATGTGCGTCGAAGCCTCCTACTTCCAGTTGCACCTGTTTGCGCGGGCGCTGGAGCTGGCCAACACCCTAGATACCGAAGTCCTGCGATCGATGGTCATGGGCAGCAGCTTCGATGCGCCGCAAGGTGCCGTCACCGTCAATCCGATGTCGGGTCACACTGATCTTTGGACCCGGATCGGTCGCGCCAATCGCCAGGGGCAGTTCGATATCATCAATCAATCAAAAGAGGCGGTGCACGCCGATCCGTTCCTGATCGGATACGGCCGGGCAACCGCACATGCAGGACACGCTCAATGACTGAAACCATGCGTAAACCCGGCAGCAGCCGGGAGATGCCGGGCCGTAAATCGATGGTGCAGGAGCTGGCAGACCTGAGCGCCGTTGTGGTTGCCCTGGTTGATGACCAGACCAGCCTGTTGCTGCGGGAATTGCAGCGATTCCGGATGCGGGTGCGGCAGGTGTGGCCGATGCCGGAAAGCGTCCCGGGCGATGCGGATGTGGTCTATTGCGACTACTGCAATGATCTCGCTCGCCGGCTGCCGTGGATTCCAGGTGATGCGCGCTCGGCGCTGGTCGTGATTGTGCCGGCGACGGAGGCGATTCAGGCAGAAGCGCTGTCCCATGCCACACCCAATGCGGTGCTGTCGCGTCCGTTTACGCCCAATGCGGTGTTGTCGAGCTTGATCCTGGCGCGCAGCCAGTTCGGCTATGAGCGGCGGCTGCGCAGCAAGATCGAAAAGCTCGATGAAAATCTGCGCTCGATGCGAACCGTCGAACGCGCCAAGGCGATCCTGATGGCGACGCGGCAAATGCCGGAGACGGAAGCTTACGGATTCATTCGTCGGCAAGCGATGGATCGTCGCGTGTCGGCGAGTGCAGTTGCCGCTGCGATCGTTGACTCCTTCGAATTGCTTGGCTACGATCCGCAACACTAGTCCCCAATAGCGGGGATTGGCGGCGACAGCGCCGCCTTCGATACATCAGGCAACAAAGCCCTCCCAATGCTCGCGTCAGCGCGCATCGGGAGGGCTTTTTGTTTTTTCTTTTCCTTTTTTACTCTGGGAGCAAGAGATGGGCATTTCGAGGCGGACTTTGGTGAAAAATGCAGCAGCGTTTGGTGCCTTCGCCGGCGCCGGCCTGCCACACATCTGGATCAAGAACGCCGATCTGGCGCGCGCCGCAGGTGGAGAAATCAAGGTCGGCGTGCTGTTTTCGCTGACCGGCGGTCTGTCCATCGTCGAGAAGTCGCTTCACGACGCCACCATGATGGCGATCAGCGAGATCAACGCGGCCGGCGGCGTCAAGGGGATGAAGATCTCGGCGATTGCCGAAGACGGCGCCTCAGATCCAAAGACCTACAACGAGAAAGCTTCAAAGCTCGTCATTCAGGATCGGGTTCCGACGGTGTTCGGATCGTATACCTCCGCAAGCCGCAAGGCGGTGCTGCCGGTGTTCGAAAAGCGCAACAACCTCTACTTCTATCCGACCTATTACGAAGGCTTCGAGTGTTCGAAGAACGTCGTCTACACTGGCGCCGTTCCGAACCAGCAGCTCTCGAACTTCATTCCCTGGATCGTTAAGACCCTCGGCAAGAAGAAATTCTTCATCGTCGGCTCGAACTACATCTATCCCCGTGAGATGGCGAAGGTCTCGAAGATCCTGATCGAAAAGAGCGGCGGGGAGTGGATCGCCGACGAATATCTTGAACTCGGCCATTCCGAATGGGGCTCGATGGTCAACAAGATCAAGGGCTCGGGCTGCGATGTGGTGCTATCCAACGTGGTCGGTGATTCGGTGGTCGCCTTCTATCGTGAATACAAGAACCAGGGCCTCACCCACGACAAGCTGCCGATCTGCGCCACGGTGACGTCGGAAATCGAAATCGCCGCCATGGGGCCCGAATATGCGGTTGGCAGCTATACATCATTCCCGTACTTCCAGGCCATCGACACCGATCGCAACAAGGCGTTCGTCGAGCGTTATCGCGCCTTCGTCAAGGATCCCAAGGCGGTCACGCACCACGCGCTCGAATCCTCCTATTTCCAGGTTTTCCTCTGGAAGCAGGCAGTCGAAAAAGCCACCGAGGTGACACCTGTTGCGATCCGCGAAGCGGTCAAGGGGCAGGAGTTCGATGCGCCGAACGGTCACGTGAAGATCGATCCCGATAACCTTCATACCTACCTCACGCCGCGCATCGCGCAGTGGCAAGCGAACGGCCAGGGCAAGATCATCGACGCCTACAAGGAGCCGACGATTCCGCTGCCCTACGTCGCCTATGGCGAGACCGAGTCCAACCTGTTCTGCACGGGCAAGGGACTCGACACGGCCAAGCTGAAGATCTGACGGCACAGCAAAGCCGCCCACCGTGCCTGGCGCGGTGGGGCCGGGCGACAAGGACGTTCTATGCTCGAGGTTTTGTTCATCGGTCTCAGCGTCGGCTCGATTCTGCTGCTGGTGGCGCTGGGTCTCGCCATCACCTACGGCGCCATGGGTGTGATCAACATGGCGCACGGCGAGCTGGTGATGATCGGCGCCTATGTCACGGTGCTGTCCGGCATCTGGCTCGGCGCCAACATTTTCGTCGCCATTCCGATTGCCTTCATCGTCACTGCGCTGCTGGGGCTTTTGATCGAACATGTGGTGGTGCGTCGCCTCTATGGCCGTCTCCTCGACACACTGCTTGCGACATGGGGCATCGCGATCCTGATCCAGCAGGCAGTGCGGTTGGAACTAGCTCTCTCGTTCTTCGGTATTCACATCCAGGGACTGGGGCCGGGACTGCAGAACGTCAGCGTTCCGGCGATTTTGCAGGGCACGTTCGTGATCGGTGGTGCGGAGATCAACCGCTATCGCACATTCATCATTTTCGTCACCGCGGTTCTGGCGTTCGTGACGTGGCTTATCATGTACCGAACGGCCATCGGCATGCAGGTTCGCGCGATAATTCGCAATCCGAAGATGGCGGCAGCCTGTGGCATTAACGTCGCGCGTATCAACGCGCTGACCTTTGCGTTCGGCTCGGGTCTTGCCGGCATCGCCGGCGTGATGATGTCGGGTTTCAAGACCGTGTTTCCCGACATGGGCACGTCGATGGTGGTCGATGGCTTTCTCGTGGTCGTGATGGGCGGTGTCGGCAGTCTGCTCGGCTCGGTGCTGTCCGCAGGCATCCTCGGCGAGATCAATGGTTTCGTCGCCGCGGCGACCAACGACATCCTGGCGCGCGCGGTGGTGTTCGGGGTCGTGATCTTGATCATCATTCTCAAGCCGAAGGGCCTGTTCGCCCTGAAAGGCCGCTGAGATGTCGCCGACGCGCCGAATCGAATGGGGCATCTACGCAGCTTTCATCGTCCTCATCATGCTGGCGCCGCTGGCGATGGATCCGTTCTGGCTCAATCGGGTGGCGAAGTACCTGGTCTATGGGATGCTTGGCGTCGCGGTGGCACTGTCGTGGGGCTATGCTGGCATTCTCAATCTCGGCCAGGGCCTGTTCTTCGGCGCCGGAGCCTACATGCTGGCGATGTCGCTGAAGCTGGCGAGCACGACCAGCCTGCGGCAGGGCTCCGACAAGCCGGTGCCCGACTTCATGCTCTGGAACGCCGAGCCCGGTGCGCCAACCGAACTGTGTTGCATCAACAAGGCTTCGTTTCTGTGGCTGCCGTTCCAGAACCAGTGGTTCGGCGTGGCGATGGCGCTGATCCTGCCGGTGGCGATCGCAGCGATCATCGGCACCATCGTTTTCCGCAAGCGTATCGCGGGTGTGTTCGTCTCGATCATCACGCTGGCGCTGGTGCTGCTGGTCAGGCTCGTCGTGATCGATGCGCAGCCGATCACCAATGGCTTCAACGGCCTGACCGATCTCGGCTGGTTCAAGGTCGCCGGCTTTGAATTCGATCCCTATGTGGTCCAGACCTATTACCTGGTCGCGATCTCGCTCGCCATCGTGCTGGCGGGTGCGCGGCTTCTGGTCGAGACCAGGGCCGGAATCATCCTGCAGGCGATCCGTGACGACGAGAATCGGGCCCGGTGCCTTGGCTTCGACGTGCCGGTCTACCAGACCTTCTTCTTTGCGGTGTCGGCGGCGATCGCTGGCTTCGCCGGCATGCTTTACGTGGTCGTGTCGGAGTTCGCATCGCCGACTTTCATGGATCTGACGTTCTCCATCACCATGGTGGTGTGGGCCGCGGTCGGCGGCCGCTCGTCCATCCTTGGCGCCTGCATCGGCGCCATCCTGATCAACATCATTTCGGCGACCGTCAGCGAAACAGCGGGCTTTGCCGAAGCCTGGAAGGCGATTATCGGGCTGATCTTCGTTCTGGTCGTGCTGTATCTGCCGCGCGGCCTCGCCGGCCTCGCACATGACTTCGTCGCCCGTGTCGTGACTCGAAAGCTTCCGTCATCGTCCCGAGAGCTGCGCGCCACCAACACATCGCAACTGGCGGAGTAACTGACATGGCGCAGACCGCGTTGACGATCGATGGGCTCGGGGTCGATTTCGAAGGCTTCAAGGCGGTCAACAACGTCTCGATGACGATCGACGACGGCGAATTGCGGGTCCTGCTCGGTGCCAACGGCGCCGGCAAGACCACGCTGATGGATCTGATTTCCGGCAAGACAAAAAGCACGTCCGGCCGGGTGTTCTTGCATGACACTGACATCACCAACTGGGAAGAGCACAAGATCGCGCGCGCCGGAGTCGGGCGGAAGTTCCAGATCCCGAGCGTATTCAAGGATCTGTCCGTCCGTCGCAATCTGGAAGTCGCGAGCTGCAAGAATCCCGGCGTGCTCGCCAATCTCCGCTTCGGCTTCGGCACGCAGGCCAAGGCCGAGATCGACGAGGTGCTGGAGCTGATCGGCCTGACCGAGGAGGCGGACCACATCGCGGCCTATCTCAGTCACGGCCAGACGCAGTGGCTCGAACTGGGGCTCCTGATCACGCAGAATCCGAAAATCGTCCTGCTTGACGAGCCGACGGCCGGCATGACTCAGACCGAAACGCACAAGACGTCCCTGATTGTCAACAATCTCAGGGGGCGGCACACCATCATCGTGGTCGAACACGATATGGCCTTCGTGCGCGAGATCGCCGAACGCATCACGGTGCTGCACCTCGGCCAGGTGCTCGCGGAGGGGAATGTCCAGCAGATCGAGACCAATCCCAAAGTGCGGGAAGCTTATCTCGGCTCGAAAGGGATCGGTTGATGCTGATGTTCGCAAACGTCGACAGCTTCTATGATCGTAGTCACATCCTGCATGATATCTGTCTCGATGTTCCGCTCGGAAAGATCATGGCGGTGCTCGGCCGCAACGGCACGGGCAAGACCACGCTGCTCAAGACGTTGATGGGCCTGACCGACCGGATGAAGGGGCAGATTCGTTTCGACGACATCGATCTCGGTCAGCAACCCACTTTTCTCCGCGCCCGTGCCGGCATCGCCTACGTTCCCCAAGGCCGCGAGATCATCCCGGATTTCACCATTCGCGACAATATCCTGATGGGTGCCTTCGCCCGTACCGATGGTCGGCGCGAGATTCCACCGCTGGTGGCGGAGCTGTTTCCGTACCTGATAAACAACCTCGATCGCAACGGCGGCGTGCTGTCCGGCGGTCAGCAGCAACAGCTGGCGATCGCCCGCGCGCTGGCCGCCAATCCGAAGGTCATTCTTCTCGATGAGCCGAACGAAGGCATTCAACCTTCGATCGTGGAAGAGATCGAGAACGTCATCGTTCGCCTCAATAGCGAGCTCGGCCTCACGGTGATGCTGGTCGAGCAGAACGTTTCATTTGCCCGCAGGGCGGCGCATCGCTTCGCCATGATGGAGAAGGGACGCGTCGTCGCCACGGGTGATATCGGAGAGCTCAGCGACGGGATGGTTCATCGCCACATGGCGGTGTGACTGGGGGCTGGCGCAATGAAGCGCTGGTCGAAGCAACAAGAGACTGATTGTCAGCCAGCAAGGAGAGCGACATGTTGCATGGTGATATTTCTTCGAGCAAGGACACGGTCGGCGTCGCCGTGGTCAATTACAAGATGCCGCGCCTTCATACCAAGGCGCAGGTCCTGGAGAACGCCCGCAACATCGCGAGCATGGTCGAGGGCATGAAGCTCGGCCTGCCGGGAATGGATCTGGTGATCTTCCCGGAATACTCCACCCACGGCATCATGTACGACTCCAAGGAGATGTACGAGACGGCCTCGAGTGTTCCCGGCGAGGAAACCGCGATCTTTGCCGATGCCTGCCGCAAGGCCAAGGTGTGGGGCGTGTTCTCGCTGACCGGCGAGCGCCATGAGGAGCACCCGAACAAGGCGCCCTACAACACCCTGATCCTGATGAACGACAAGGGCGAGATCGTCCAGAAATACCGCAAGATCATGCCCTGGGTGCCGATCGAGGGCTGGTACCCGGGCGATTGCACCTACGTCTCCGACGGCCCGAAGGGGCTGAAGATCAGCCTGATCATCTGCGACGATGGCAATTATCCCGAAATCTGGCGCGATTGCGCGATGCGCGGTGCCGAACTGATCGTGCGCTGCCAGGGCTACATGTATCCGGCCAAGGATCAGCAGGTCATCATGTCGAAGGCGATGGCGTGGGCCAACAACGTCTATGTTGCGGTCGCCAATGCGGCGGGCTTCGACGGTGTCTATTCCTACTTCGGACATTCGGCGATCGTCGGCTTCGACGGACGTACGCTTGGCGAGTGCGGCACCGAGGAGAACGGCATCCAGTATGCACAGCTCTCCGTGTCGCTGATCCGCGACGCACGGCGCAACATGCAGTCGCAGAACCATCTCTTCAAGCTGGTGCACCGCGGTTACACCGGCCTGATCAATTCGGGCGAGGGTGATCGCGGCCACGCGGTCTGTCCCTACACTTTCTACAAGAACTGGATCAGCGATCCCGAAGGGACTCGGGAGATGGTCGAAGCCATGACCCGCCCGACCGTCGGCACGGACGAGAGTCCGATCGAAGGCATCCCGAACCAGAAGACCGCGCATCGTTGAACGAAAACGCCGCGCCGGCACGGCCTCCGTGCCGGCGCATGCCAGGGTATTTGCCGGGGTAGCACATCAAAAGGGATTGGGGCTTGATATGAACAGCGACGCGAATACCGGTATCGTTCATCATACCGAAGAACAGATCGACGAACTTCTGGGGCACGAATACGAGCATGAGCCGGTTCCGGTCAGTGCCCGGCGCAGTGCGTTCTCGGTCACCATGGTGTGGCTCGGCTTTCCGATGATCATCACCGGTGCGATGACCGGGTCGCTGCTGGTGCTGGGAATGGGCTTCAAGAGTGCGCTGGTGGCCATGATCCTCGGCAACATCATCATGTTCGCTTATGTCGGTGCACTCGGCCTGATCGGCACCAAGCGCGGCATGAACTTTGCGCTGATCGCCAGCATCGTGTTCGGCAAGAAGGGCTATGTGCTGGCGTCGGGACTGCTGTCCACCCTGCTGCTCGGCTGGTATGCGGTGCAGACCGGCATTACCGGTGCGCTGGTGTCCTCAACCTACGGCCTCAGCTATGTCGCCATGACGATTATCGCCGGCGTGCTCTATATCGGGATTACCTTCGTCGGCGTGAAGGGCCTGCACTGGATCGGGCTTGCGTCTGTGCCTCTGTTCGTTGTGCTCGGGTTATGGGTGGCTGCGGACGCAGCGACCACGACAACGGCGGCTGCCATCCTCGACTACGCCGGCAACAATGGCGTTGCTTCCATGTCGATGGGCGTCGGGCTAACGGTTGTGCTGGCGCTGTTCATCGATGCGGGAACCGTGACGGCGGATTTCAATCGCTGGGCGCCATCGCCAAAAGCGTCCTTGATCGCGACATTCAGCGCTTTTCCCTTCGCCAACCTGGTTGCGATGCTGGTGGGCGGGGTGATGACCGCGGCCCTGGCTGTTCCCAACGCCAATCCGTTCGGCGTCGACAACATGTTCGGCTACATGAACGGCAAGCAGCTGACTTGGCTCAGCATCCTGGCCTTTATCTTTCTCTACGCCAATCTCGGCTCAGTCTGCTCGCACTGCCTCTACAATGCGGCCACCGGCTGGTCGCGCATTCTCGGGACCAACATGCGTGCCATGGCGATCGTGCTGGGCGTGATCGGCATCATTGTGGCGGCGGGCAATGTCTGGGCGTTCTTCATCCAATGGTTGTCGCTGCTCGGCATCCTGGTGCCGCCGATTGGCGCGATCATTCTTGTCGATCAGTACCTGTTGCGCACCAACTCACATGCGGAGGCGGACTGGCGCGCAAAACCGTTCATCGCCTGGGCCATCGGATCGTTGTGCGCCTTCGTGGTCGAGGAAAAGATGCCGAGCCTGTCCACGGCGATCTCCGCTGCGGTTGTCGCCGGCATTGCTTATCTGGTGATAGCAAAGGTCGGAGCGCCGGCCGAGAGCGCGGCGCGCGCCGCCTGATGGATTTTGTTTCGAGAAACGAAAGGGACGATCGATGAGTATCGATTATGAAATCTATGACCTGGGCAACGTCGTGCTGCAGCGGGGAGCGACGCTGCGCGACTGCAAGCTCGCCTACAAGACCTTCGGCACGCTGAATGCAGCCAAGGACAATGTCATCGTCTATCCGACCTGGTATTCCGGCCAGCACTACGACAATGAATGGCTGGTCGGCTCGGGCATGGCGCTCGATCCCGCCAAATACTTCATCATCATTCCGAACATGCTGGGCAACGGGCTGTCCTCGTCGCCCAGCAATACGCCGGAACCTTACAATGGGCCGCGTTTTCCCAAGGTGACCGCGTACGACAACGTCCGCGCCCAGCACCGCCTGGTCACTGAAAAGTTCGGCATTGAGCACATCCGGCTTGTCGTCGGCTGGTCGATGGGAGCGTTGCAGACCTTCCACTGGGGCGCGCTTTATCCGACCATGATGGACCTGCTGGCGCCGTTCTGCGGCTCGGCCAAATGCTCGCGCCACAACATTGTGTTTCTCGAGGGAGTCAAGGCGGCGCTGACCGCGGACGCGGTCTGGAACGAAGGCTGGTACACCGAGAAACCGGCACGCGGTCTGCGCGCCGCAGCGCGCGTCTACGCCGGCTGGGGCTTTTCCCAGGCCTTCTATCGCCAGGAGCTCGATATCAAGACGCTGGGATATTCCTCACTGGAGGACTTTCTGGTCGCATTCTGGGAGGGTTTCTTCCTGCCGAAAGATCCCAACAATCTCTTGACCATGCTCTGGACCTGGCAAAACGGGGACATCAGCGACAACGACCTTTACAAGGGCGACTTCAAGGCCGCGCTCGGCGCGATCAAGGCCAAGACGTTCGTCATGCCGGGCCAGACTGATCTCTATTTCCCGCCAGAGGACAGCGAGAACGAGGTCGCGCATATGCCGAATGCGAAGTTCGTGCCGGTGCCGTCGGTATGGGGACACTTCGCCGGCGGCCCCGGAACCAATCCGGTGGACGTCGCCTTCATCGACGCCAAACTCAAGGAGCTGCTCGCATCATGATGTCGATCGCGTGCGGTCGGTCCGATCTTCGCTGGTGCAAAGAGAGGGCGTAAGCGTGTCCAACCCGGCGATGCTGCTCGACCAGTATCGGATTCTCGACGAGCCGTATTATCGGCCCGTCGGGGATGAAATTGCTATGTTCAGCGCCGCTTATGCCAGTCGCATGCCGATGATGCTGAAAGGGCCCACCGGCTGCGGCAAGACCCGCTTCATCGAATACATGTGCTGGCGTCTTGGTCGCCCGCTGATCACGGTGGCCTGCCATGAAGACATGACGGCTGCGGACCTGGTCGGCCGCTGGTTGCTCGATCCGCAGGGAACAGTCTGGAACGACGGGCCTTTGACCACGGCGGTGCGTTGTGGCGCGATCTGTTATCTCGATGAGATCGTGGAGGCGCGCCAGGACACCACCGTCGTGATCCATCCCTTGACCGATGATCGGCGGGTGTTGCCGCTGGAAAAGCGCGGCGAACTGATCCACGCCCATTCCGATTTCCAGTTGGTGATCTCCTACAATCCCGGCTACCAGAGCGCGATCAAGGATCTCAAGGAATCCACCAAGCAGCGCTTCGCGGCGCTGGATTTCGGCTATCCGGATCGATCTGCCGAGGCCGAAATCGTATCCCGCGAGGCTGGTATCGATCCGAACGTTGCAGGCCTCCTGGTGAAGATCGCCGCACACAGCCGCAATTTGAAAGGGCAAGGGCTTGATGAGGGCGCGTCGACCCGCATGCTGGTCAATGCCGGCCGGCTGATCGGATGCGGTATCGACCTGGATGATGCCTGTGAGGCCACGATCGTCGTTCCCCTCACCGACGATATGGATGTCCGAAATGCGCTGCGCGACGCGATCACGGCCAGCATCTAGATCAGGAGACATCGTGCCGGGCGCGCAGGTCCTCTCCCTCGGTGACTATCGATCAGGCCGTCGGTTTGCCGCGCTGCTTCGTGACAACAGTGATCTGCTTGCGGCATTGCATGCCACGCTCACCGCGCTGGGGCGTCGAGGCGACAATATCGATCTCGCTCGTTGGGATGAGATTCTGCTTGGCTTGCTCAATGCCAATCTCGGCGAAGCCACGGTTCGTGGCTTCCTGCGCCTGACCGAGGTGTGGCCGCGCGATCGATCCGCCGTGGATCTGCTGGCGACAGGGGAAGCCGCGCGGCATGTCGGCCGGGAAGCCGGCAGTCGCAGTGCGCAAGTCCTGCTCGCCACGATACCGAAACTGCTGCCGCGGCTGCCGGCGTCGGTCGATCTGATGATCGTGTCAGCCGCTTTGCGCCAGCTTGCGGAGGTGGCACCGGAATCAGTCGTGCTGGCCATTGGCCGCCTCGAACAGTTGCTGGCTTCCGCCGATGCGGAGGACTTCGCGGTGTGGGTGTCGGGCGGCCTGCGCGCCTGCGGCAGCAGCGCCGCGCGCCGACGTGCCTATTTCGGTTTGGACGACGCGTTGTCGAAACGCCTGTTCGCGCTCGGTCGATCCGGCGGCGACTTCACCCGGCTGGAACGGCGGCTATCCCTGACCATGCAGGCGCTGTGGAACAGCAAGTCGCGGTTTCGCAAGCTGGTGGCCGCCGACGCCTTGCCGCTGCAGCGGCGAGCTTCGCTGGCCGCGGGACTGATCGGCTTGCCCGAAACGTTTCCCGGCTTCGAAGGCACTCACGCAGACACGATTTATCTTGCGGCTGCGGCCCATGCCGGCGCGCATCTGTCGCATTCTGGTATCCGTTTTCCGGTTGGGCAGCTGAAGCCGTTGCAGATCGCGCTGGTGTCATTGATCGAGGATGCGCGGGTCGAGACGCTGGCGCTGAACGATAAACCCGGCTTGCGACGCCTATGGTTGCCGTTTCACACCGCAGAGCCATCGTCGCAGACGACCGCTGCCGGATTGATGACGCGGCTGGCGCGTGCACTGATCGATCCGGCTTACGATGAGGGCGATGCCTGGGTCGGCAAGGGACGGGCGTTGTTTTCGGCCGCAACTGAGCGATGGAGCGATCCGGCGATCAGCCGCGAGATCGGAGGGCTGCTGGGCAATGATCTGGGCCAGATGCGGCTGCAGTTCAATGCCCGCAGTTATGTGGTCGAGCCGGTCTATCGCGACGACAACCTGGCGCTGTGGGATTTCGGCGACCAGCCGGACGCGCCGTCCGAAGAGATCGAGCTTCCGGTCGATTCCGTGCGGATCGAGCGGCGTGACCAGCCCGACGGACAGCAGCGGGCCGATGAAGCGGCCCGTTCCGATAACCTGCGCGCACGCGGGACAGTTGTGACGCCGCCGGAAGGATTGCCGGTCGCGACCTATCCGGAGTGGGATTATGCCGCGGGTATCGAGCGCCCCGACTGGACCACGATCCTGGAGGCGGACGCTCCGGTCGACCGGGGTGGTGGCGGCGCTTTGCCAGCGGAGACCGTCGAGATGAAGCGGATCACTGCGCTTGCGCGTGAGGCCTCGATCGGTCGGCGTATCAGGCACAGGGGCCAGCACGACGGCGATACGCTGGATATCGATGCAGCGATCGCCTGGAACATCGAGCGCCGCGCCGGCCTGGTGCCGGAGCCACGGGTCTACCAGCGCGATGCGCCGGGGCCACGCGATCTGGCGATCGTGCTGCTGCTCGATTTGTCGCAGTCCACCGCCGACCGTGATCGTCAGGGACAGTCGGTGCTCGCGATCGAGCGTGAGGCGGCGAGGATCGTTGCCTCCGCGGTCCATGACGCCGGCGATGCCATTGCGGTGCATGGATTCAATTCCGATGGCCGCGAGCGGGTGCGGTACGTGCGCATCAAGGACTTTGACGAACCGGTGGATGGAATTGTGCGTGCGCGTCTCGCCGGTCTCAGCAGCAGTCATTCGACTCGGCTGGGACCTGCGCTGCGCCATGCCGGCCGCGCGCTTGCGTTGCGGCGCGCATTCCGGAGGGTGCTGGTGGTCCTGACCGACGGCGAGCCGTCGGATATCGATGTGCAGGATCCGCTCTACCTTGCCGAGGATGCGAGGCGGGTGGTCTCGCAACTGCGCCGCCGCGGCGTCGATACCTTCGCTTTCGGGATGGGAGAGGGGCCATTCCATCAGCTCGATCGGATTTTCGGCGTCCGCCGTGCACTTCGCGTCCCGCGCATTGCCGCATTGCCGGCGCGGATCATGCAGCTGTATGGCGAACTGAAGAAATGAAAAATGCGATGTGGTGAAGTGCAGGTGGGATGAGTGAAGTGGCCTACCCCGGACCGGGGGGATTGATCTGGGCGCTTCCCTGGGTGATCAGCCGTGCGCTGCGCTGATCGCGGGTATGGATCCACAGCCAACTGATCGCGACCTGGAGGCGGTTGCGCACCCCGATCAGGAAATAGATGTGGGCAAGGCCCCAGATCCACCAGGCGATGGTGCCGCGCAGTTTGATGCGGCCGAAGTCGATGACCGCAAGTTTCTTGCCGATCTGTGCCAGGCTGCCGGCGTGTTTGTAATGGAATGGTGGAGGGGGGGTATCGCCGCGCAGGCGCGCTGCGATCATCCCCGCCACGTATTGCCCCTGCTGTTTGGCCGCGGGTGCGATGCCGGGGACCGGCTGGCCATTGGGGCCTGCAATGGTCACGGTGTCGCCAACCGCAAAGATCTCCGGATGGCCGGGTACGGTCAGGTCAGGGAGAACCTGTAACCGTCCCGCCCGGTCCGCCGGTGCGTTGAGCCATTCCGCCGCGGGCGAGGCGCGCACACCCGCCGCCCAGATGATGGTCTTGGCGGCGAGCCGTTGTCCGCCATAGACCACGCCATCCCTGTTGCATTCGGACACCGGCTGTCCCAGCACGACTTCGACACCGAGGCTTTCCACCGAGCGTTGGGCATAGGCCGAGAGATCCTCAGGGAAGCCCGCCAGCACGCGCGGTCCGGCTTCGATCAGAATCACCCGCGCCTTGCGGGTGTCGATATTGCGAAAGTCTGCCGGCATGGTGACATGCGCGAGCTCCGCGATGGTGCCGGCGAGCTCCACACCAGTCGGGCCGGCACCGACGATCACGAATGTCAGCCGCGCGGCGCGGCGTTGCGGGTCGGTCTCGCGCTCGGCGCGCTCGAACGCCATCAGGATGCGGCGCCGGATGGTGGTGGCGTCTTCCAGCGTCTTCAGGCCGGGCGCAAACGGCTCCCATTCGTCGTGGCCGAAGTAGGCATGGCGAGCGCCGGTCGCCAGCACCAGCGTGTCATAAGGCACGGTGGCACCATCGTCGAGCTGCACACGGCGGGCCGCGGTATCGACGCCAGTCACCGTGGCCATCAGCGTGGTGACTTCGCGGCGCTTGCGCAGCAGTTGCCGCACCGGCCAGGCGATTTCCGATGTGGCGAGTGATGCGGTCGCAACCTGATAGAGCAATGGTTGAAACAGGTGATGATTGCGGCGATCGATCAGCGTGATGTCGACCGCCGCGCCGTTGAGGCGGTGCACCAGTTCCAGGCCGCCGAAGCCGGAGCCGACAATGACCACACGGGGGCGATCTTTGGAGCGGACCGGACCGGGATCTTGCTCAGCGCTGGCAGGGGTTTCGGTTGCCGAGGTCATAGTGCCGGTGCTCCCGTCTAATGCTTCGTATGGTCGAGTATTGTAAGCGGGTTGCAGTCATTGTCGGCAACAAAAATTGCGAGCAATTCGGCCAGTTCCGTCGCGCTGGCATTCTCGGCAGAGACATGAATGGGCCGGCCGGCAGCGGGGTCAGCCGGCGGCCGATCGCGCCGCCGGCTCCAGCGAAGAAGATCCGATAGACCATTTTATTTTCCGTCGAGTGTGGTCAGTTCTTTTTCGCTGCTGTCGACCACGAAGATCGCGAGCAGTTTTGCCGGCTCGGTGGTGCTGGCATTGTCGCTGACACGGTGATGGGCGCCCGGCTTCTCGGTGAAGTTTTCACCGGCCTTGAACACCTGCACCGGTCCGTCATCGACCTGGCTGCGGATCGCGCCCGACAGCACATAGCCGGTGATGAAGGCGGATTTGGCATGGCGATGCGCCGGTGTGGTGCCTCCTGGCGGGTAGTCAACGATCACGGCAACGATGCTCTTGCCGGGAATGTTGGAAATAGCGTGGTTGAACGCGGGCGTTACGGTTCCGGCCGATTGGGCCTGCGCGGCGGCGCCGGTGAGCAGTGCTGCGAGCGATGCGCCGGCGATCAGAGTCACGATATGTCGGATCTTCATGTCAAATCCTTTCTCCGTGTTCTGGTTGAGTGGTGGGATGGTTCAGGCGACGACGATACGTGCGGGATTGGCGGCCGCGAGCGCCTCGGTGCGATCGGCGCGCGGCGGGTAGATCCACCGGGTGTTGATGTTGCGTTTCAGCGCCTTGGCCTCCGCGCCCATGAGTTTGACCTGGCGGTCCCAGCCCTCGGTGTAGACCGCGCCCCAAGGACCGAGATCCAGGCAGGTCACGTAACGCGGCTGGCTGTAGGGCATGGTTGCCAGCCCGAGCAGGTCGGAGGCGACATTGTGTCCGGCCGAGCGTCCGAGGTTCATCGCGTGCTGGCACGACATCATGGTGTGATGGCCCTGATCGTCGGTGATGGCGCGGGCGACATCGCCGGTCGCGTAGACATGATCGATACCGATCACGCGCAGGTCACGATCGACATGCAGCCGGCCGTAGCGGTCGCGCTCCGCTGGAATCTGCTCGGTCAGGGTGCTGGCGCGTGCGCCCGCCGTCCAGATCACGGTGTTGCTGGCGATCCGCTCTCCAGTCGAAAGCGTCAGGCCATCCGAGTCGATGGCTGTCACCGCCACATTGACCTTCCATTGCACGCCAAGCTCGGAAAGCGCGCGCTCGATGATCGGGCGCGGTCCCGGTCCGAGGTCCGGTCCGATCGCGTCGGCACGCTCGACAATGATGACGCTGGCGGTTGCCGTGTCGCCGAGTGCCGCGCGCAGCCGCTCCGGCATTTCAGCTGCGGTTTCGATGCCGGTGAAGCCGCCACCGGCGACAACGATGGTGTTGCGCGCGGGCGTGTCGGGCAGTTCAGAGAGCCGCTTGATATGTGCTTCGAGTGTAGCGGCCTCGTCGAGCTGGTCGACATTGAAGCTGTGGGTCTCGAGCCCGGGAATATCCGGCTTGAACAGCCGGCTACCGGCGGCCAGCACCAGCCGGTCGTAGGTCAGAACGGACCTGTTGTGGTCGGCGTCGATAATCTCCACGGCTTTGTCGCCTGTTCGGATCTTGTCGACGCGGCCCTGAATGTAGGTGACGCCAACGCTGTTGAAGATGTCCGTGAGCGGCGCGGCCATCTCTGCGGCACCGGTCTCATAAAGCCGCGGGCGAACATGCAGCACTGGTTCGGGGGCAATCAGTGCGATTTCGATCGAACCGTCGGTCCGGCCTGCTTGGTCGAGCACCCGTGCGGCAGCCAGCGCGCTCCACATGCCGGCGAAGCCGGCACCGATGATTAAAATCCGTTGTGTCATAACGGTTATCCTCTGTGTTTCGCACAGGCGCGCGTGGTCGATCTCTCCGAGCCTGTGACCGGCGAATTAAAAAATTGAGGGTATTTTGGCGCTTATGGTTTGCGGCGCCGTCGTTCCGCTGAAGGGTCCTTCGTGGGTGACAGTCGCGCTTCCGTTCGCGCCGTGACGCGATTGGACAGCCACTCCTGAACCTGGTCGGGAAAGCCGGGAGACATCTTCTTGCCGGTCGATCTATCGAGGTCGCCCAGCGTGGTGCGGGCCAGCTCCTGTCGCATGCTTTGCTCGGCGCGCAGCATCACGGCGTGAATGCCGCAGATGCCGGTGGTTGCGCGCAGCGGCGGGTTGTCGCCATACAATGCGCAGCGTCCGCGAATTTCCTGGCAGTCGAACAATGGCTTGTGGCCTTCGACCGCATCGACCACGTCGAGAACCGTGATGTTGTCGGCCGGCCGGGCGAGACGATAGCCGCCGCGAATGCCTTCCGAGGCCTCCACGATGCCGGCCTTCTCCAGCTTCGGGAAAATCTTGGCCAGGAATGACGGCGAAATGCCCTGCAATTCCGCGAGATCGCGGCTGCTCGCCGGCTCGGCAAGCGGGCCGGCAAGCCAGAGCAGGCAATGCATCGCATATTCAACGCTGGTTCCAAGGTGTGCCATAACGCGGACTATATTGGTCCGCGTTTAAGATCGCAAGCGCCGAAGATGCGCGGCAGCGCCGCCATGCGAATAACGCCGGGTGACTGGGCAGCGCGCCTATGTGCTGGGCCTTGCGAAATCGGTCGGGCTGTCGTTGCAGCGGGCCGAGAACGCCGATAGCTTGCTGGCGCGGGCCGCAGACAGCGGCTTTGCCGGTCTTATCGGCCAGTCGTCTATCGCCTGATCTAAATCATAAAATATTGCGTCAGACGGCGCAGCCAGAGCCGGTTGTTTTGAAATGACCTCAATAATGAGGCGCTGGGAGGATAATGTGTCGATAAAGAAAGCGCGCAATTTTGCGATCGCATGCGGTCTGCTGTGGAGCGGTGTCGCCTGCGCCGACGAGTGGCCGAACCGGGCGGTGACCGTCGTGGTTCCGTTTGCTGCGGGCGGCACCACCGACATGGTCGCGCGTCCGATCGCGCAGGTGCTGTCGCAACGGCTGGGCCAGCCTGTCGTGGTCGATAACCGCGCCGGTGCCGGTGGAACGCTGGCGGCGGCCGCGGTCGCCAAGGCGCCGGCCGACGGCTACACGATTTTTCTGGCGACCGTGGCCCACACCATGGCGCCCGGCCTCTACAAGTCGCTGCCGTACAATTTCGAAAAGGATTTCGAGCCGATCACGATCGCCGCGCAAGTGCCGAACATCCTGATCGTCAATCCGGCGTTGCCGGCAAAATCGGTCGATGAGCTGATGGCTTATATCAACGCCAATCCCGGCAAGGTGAATTACGGCTCCGCCGGCCCCGGCAGCACCGAGCATATGTCGGGCGAGCTGTTCCGCTCGATGGCCGGCGCCAACATCGTGCACGTCCCCTATAAGGGCGGTGCCCCGATGATGACCGACCTGATCTCCGGCCAGATCCAGATGGCGATCGAAACCAGTGGGTCGGCGACACCACAGATTCAAGCCGGTGCCGTTCGTGCGTTGGCGGTGAGCACTGCGCGGCGGTCGCCGTTCTTTCCGGACCTGCCGACGCTGGCGGAAGCGGGCTTGAAGGATTACGACGTGACCACTTGGTACGGTTTCCTGGTGCCAAAGGGGACGCCGAAGGAGATCTGCGACAAGCTCTATGCCCAGATCAGCGAAGCGCTGAAATCACCGGAGATCCGCGCCCGGCTGAAGGACATGGGCGCAGAGCCCGGCGGCGAGACGCCGGTGGAATTCGCGAAGTTCATCCACGCGGAGACCGACAAGTGGAGCAAGGTCGCGAAGGATGCCGGCGCGAAGATCGAGTAGGGGAAGCGCATTGTTCGCGAGGCAGGCGACTAATTCTCTCCGTCGTCCCCCCGCTTGACCGGTTGAAGCCACCCTGGATCGCCCGGTCAAGCTGGGCGATGACACCGAGTGTGACTTACCACTGCGTGACGAACCTTACCGCGGCTGGCTCTTGTTCATCGCCGCGCGCAATGCCTCCGCCAGTGCACCGCCTGCATTGGCGTCCGAGCCGCGATCCTTGCGGGGGGCTGACGACGTCATGTGCTTGGCCTGTCCGCGGGTCACGCCCACGGCGGTTTTGTCCTGCTTGGGGCCGAGCTCGTCGTCCAGCCGCAGCGTCAGCGAGATGCGCTTGCGCGGAACGTCGACCTCCAGCACCTTGACGCGCACGATGTCGCCCGGCTTCACCACGTCGCGCGGATCCTTGATGAAGGTCTTCGACATCGCCGAAATATGCACCAAGCCGTCCTGGTGCACGCCGATGTCGACAAAGGCGCCGAATGCAGCGACGTTGGTCACCGCCCCCTCCAGCACCATACCAGGCTTGAGATCGTTGAGGGTCTCGACGCCCTCCTTGAATTCGGCCGCCTTGAACATCGGGCGCGGGTCGCGTCCGGGCTTTTCCAGTTCGCGCAGGATGTCGGTGACGGTCGGCAGGCCGACCGTTTCGTCGACGAAACTTTGCGGCTTCAACTGACGCAGCGCGCTGGCGTTGCCGATCAGCGCCTTGATGTCGCTCTTGGTTGCTTCGAGAATGCGCCGCACCACCGGATAGGATTCCGGATGCACGCCGGAGGTGTCCAACGGATCCTCTCCGTTCGCGATCCGCAGGAAGCCGGCGCACTGCTCGAAGGCCTTCGGCCCGAGCCGCGGCACATCCTTCAGAGCCTTGCGCGAGCGGAACGGCCCCTTGGCATTGCGATGATCGACGATGCTCTGCGCCAGTCCCGTGCCGATGCCCGACACCCGTGACAGCAGCGGCGCGGAGGCGGTGTTGGCATCGACGCCGACCGCGTTGACGCAATCTTCCACCACGGCATCGAGGGAGCGCGACAGCTTGGATTCGGCGAGGTCATGCTGGTATTGGCCGACGCCAATCGATTTCGGATCGATCTTGACCAGTTCGGCCAGCGGATCCTGCAGCCGCCGGGCGATCGAGACGGCGCCGCGCAGCGTCACGTCGAGATCGGGCAGTTCTTCCGAGGCGAAAGCCGAGGCCGAATAGACCGATGCGCCGGCTTCCGACACCACGATCTTGGACATCTTGAGTTCGGTCAGGTTCTTGACCAGCTCGGTGGCGAGCTTGTCGGTTTCGCGCGACGCGGTGCCGTTGCCGATCGCAATCAGCTCCACCTTGTGCTTGCGCGCGAGGTTGGCCAGCATGGCCAAAGACTCATCCCAGCGTCGTTGCGGCTCGTGCGGGAAGATCGCGGTGGTGTCCACCACTTGGCCTGTGGCGTCCACCACGGCGACTTTCACCCCGGTGCGGAATCCCGGATCAAGCCCCATGGTGGCGCGCGCGCCGGCCGGCGCCGCCAGCAGCAGGTCGCGCAGGTTGGCGGCGAACACCCGCACCGCTTCCTGTTCGGCCGCGGTCCACAGGCGCATGCGCAAATCGACATTGAGATGGATCTGGATTTTGGTGCGCCACGCCCAGCGCACCGTCTCGGACAGCCATTTGTCGCCGGGGCGGCCGCGATCGGCGATGGCGAAACGCTGCCTGATGCGCAGCTCGTAGGAACTGACGGTGGTTGGGGTCGGGGACGGTGGTTCCGCCTCCATCTGAAGATCGAGAATCTCTTCTTTCTCGCCGCGGAACAGCGCCAGAATGCGGTGCGATGGCAGCTTGACCAGCGGCTCGCTGAATTCGAAATAGTCGCTGAATTTGGCGCCGGCCTCCTTTTTGCCATCGCGCAGCCGCGACACAAAAAGGCCATTCGACCACATCTGCTCGCGCAGCGTGCCGATCAGGTCGGCGTCTTCGGCGAACCGTTCGACCAGGATGGCGCGTGCGCCGTCCAATGCCGCCGCGGCATCCGCCACCTGTTTGTCGGGGTTGATGAACGCCGCAGCGGCGCCCTGCGGATCGTTCTCGGGGTGTGTCAACAACTGGTCGGCAAGCGGTTCAAGGCCGGCTTCCTTGGCGATTTCCGCCTTGGTGCGCCGCTTCGGCTTGTAGGGAAGATAGATGTCTTCGAGGCGGCCCTTGCTGTCGGCGGCCATGACGGCGGCTTCGAGTGCCGCGTCGAGCTTGCCCTGCTCGCGAATCGAATCGAGGATAACGACCCGCCGTGCCTCCAGCTCGCGAAGATATCCCAGCCGTTCTTCCAGGGTTCGCAGCTGGGCGTCGTCAAGCGCACCGGTCGCCTCCTTGCGATAGCGCGCAACGAACGGAACAGTCGCGCCGCCATCCAGCAGCGCGACGGTCGCCTCGACCTGCTGTTCGCGGATGCTGAGCTCGTCTGCGATTCGCTCGAAAATGCTCTTGATCAAAAGTGCACCTGTTGTTCGAAAGTGTTGTCGCCTGCGCTTATGGAGACCGAATGGTGATTCATCAACCCGTCATGATCGGAAAAAGTTTCTGTGAATTAGACACATGATGTGGTCGCTGATGTGGCTGCAGGCTTGCCAAATCCGTTCGAGGGTTCGGAGCCAAGCCAGTTGTCAAGTTTGTCGCGAAATTTGTGCATGGCTGTTCGTGATCAAGATTGCTTGACACGGATAGCGTGCTCCGCTCAGCTTCATGCACGTCGTGCTCTCCTGCCGCAATTTGTTCTTCGCACCCCGCAAATTGAGTACAAAGGTGATGCAAAATAAGCAGACTGATGGTCAACAGCTTTCCGGCATGCGCCGGCGTGATCTGTTGTCGATGATCGGCGCCGTTGCGGGCAGCGCGGCGATGTACCAGGCGATGACCACGCTCGGTTTCGCCGAAGAGTCCGGCTACAAGGGTCCGATCAAGCTCGATGGCGATCCCAAAGGCGCCTCGATTCTCATCCTCGGCGCCGGCCTTGCGGGCATGACGGCCGCGCTCGAATTGCGCAAGGCCGGATACAAGGTCCAGATCCTTGAATTCAACACCCGGCCGGGTGGCCGCAATTGGACGCTGCGCGGTGGCGACCGTTATACGGAGCTTGGCGGTACCGAACAAACCTGCGAATTCGCCGAAGGACTTTATATCAATCCCGGCCCATGGCGGATCCCCTATCACCATCATGGCGTTCTCGATTATTGCAAGCGGCTTGGCGTGGCGCTCGAACCGTTCGTTCAGCTCAATCACAACGCCCTGCTGCATTCGTCGCGCGCATTCGGCGGCAAGCCGCAACGTATCAGAGAGATCAAGACCGACTTTCAGGGGCACACGTCGGAGCTGCTCGCAAAGGTCACCCAGCAAGGCAAGCTCGACGATACGGTATCCAAAGAAGACAAGGAAATCCTGCTGCAGGCGCTGAAATCGTGGGGGGCGCTCGATAACAATTACGCCTACAAGGCGAATGAGATTTCGGCGGAGTTCCGCGGCTATGCGAAGGAGCCCGGCGGCGGGTTGAATGCCGCGCCGGTGCCGGGCGATCCGATCGGCTTGTCGGACATCCTGAAATCCCGGCTGTGGCGCTCCCTGCAGAATTTCGCGCTGCACGAATTCCAGACCACCATGTTCCAGCCGGTCGGCGGCATGGACATGATCGGCAAGGCCTTTGCCAAGGAGGTCGGCGACCTCATCCGCTACGACGCCAAGGTGACCCGGATTCAGCAGGACGCCGGCGGCGTGACGGTGACCTATATCGACGGCAAAAACCCGGGCACGCCGCAGCAGGCAAAGGCGAATTGGTGTCTTTGCACCATTCCGCTCTCGATCCTCAGCCAGCTTCCCGTGGATGTCGGCCCCAAGATGAAGGCGGCGATCGACGGCGTACCCTATGTGTCGTCCGTGAAGGTCGGCCTGCAGTTCAAGCGTCGGTTCTGGGAGGAAGACGAGGCGATTTACGGCGGCATCAGCTACACTGATTTGCCGATCAGACAGATCGCCTATCCGAACACCGGCTTCAATCGCAGCGGCCGCGGCGTGTTGCTCGGCGCCTATATGTTCGAGGGTCCCAACTCGTATGAGTTCACCTCGATGGCGCCGTCAGAGCGAATTGCACGCGCGGTGGAGTTCGGAGCGCAAATCCATCCTCAGTACAAGACCGAGTACGAAAACGGTGTTTCGGTCGCCTGGCACCGGGTCCCGTATACGCTGGGCTGTGCCGGGTACTGGACCGAGGCAACACGGGCCGAGCACTACGACAATATCTGCCAGATCGATGGCCGGATTGCGCTTGCCGGCGAACATGCCTCGTACATTCCTGCGTGGCAGGAGGGGGCCATTCTCTCCGCACTCGATGCCATTTCGCGGCTGCATAGCCGCGTCGTCAAAGCCTGATCATCTGCGAGGGCATTGTTCCATGACACGACTTGTTGCCTGGTCGGTTGCCGGTTTCGGCCTCGTTTCACTCCTGGTCTGGTCGCAGGCCGGTAACCCGGCGCGGGCGCAAGGCGCCCATCCGATGCTCAGTCCATCCCAGACCTTCGTGGAGACAACCGGCGAAGAGATCTATGCCAACGTGTGCCAGGGCTGCCACATGCCGGACGGCAAGGGAGCAGTCGGCGCAGGAGTCTATCCCGCGCTCGCCAACAACAAGAATTTGGAGGCGGCCAGCTACCCGCTTTATGTCGTCATCAATGGCTCCAAAGGCATGCCGCCGGTCGGCTTGATGATGAACGACGAGCAGGTGGCGGCCGTGGTGAATTTTGTGCGCACCAGCTTTGGCAACAGCTATCAGGACAAAATCACGGCCAAGGATGCCAAGGATGCGCGGCCCGAGAAAAAGTAGAGTGCATAGCGTTTTCCAGCGAAGTGGATGCCGTTTCCCCCGCGACAAACGCGAAGCGTTTGCGCGGAGAAAACGCGTCAAAATAAAAATCTAGAGCACCGTTCCGATTCTATCGGAACGGTGCTCTCAAGAAACACGCGGTTTTTTGAGATCAGGGGACATGCAGATGAAATTGGCTTCGTTCGTTCTTGGTGCAGTCGTGGCGGGTGTTTTGGCGGGCGTTGGCGTCGCTCAAGCCGAAATTGTCCGGCATCCGATTCCCAATTCCACCTTCCCGATCGCGCTGGATGTCCAGGTCTCGGGCAATGTGACGACCTACTACGTCAGTGGCCAGGTTCCCGCCGTCGCCAACAAGGATGCCGATGCCTCGAGCCCTCAGGCTTATGGCGATGTGCAGACCCAGACGGTCAGCGTCCTGACCAAGATCAAGACCATCCTCGAGGGCCATGGGCTTGGTATGGGCGACGTGGTCAAGATGCAGGTCTTTTTGGTTCACGATGCGCGGGCGCCGATGGATTTCAAGGCGTTCATGGAGGGCTACACCAAGTTCTTCGGCGGCAGCCAGCCCAATCTGCCGGCGCGGTCGGTGGTCGGCGTGGCGGCGCTGGCCAATCCGGGGTTCCTGGTTGAGATCGAAGTCATCGCCGTGAAGGACAACAAGTAGGCGTAATGGCTGTCATGCGGCGCGCGGGTTTAGCTTGCGGTGGTGGCCGCACGGCGGCAACCTGACGCACTCTGGATCACACCCAGGGAGACTTGAAAAGGAGAGTTGAATGTCCTGCCGCCGCCTGTCGTCCCTCGTAGTCGGACTGGCTCTGTTCGGCGCCGTTTTCGGCGAACCACGCCCGAGCCACGCGGAGGCACTGACTGCTCAGCAGCAGCGCGCCTTCGACATCTACAAGGAGCTGGTCGAGATCGACACCACGACGGCGACCGGCGACACCGCCCGAGCCGCGGAGGCGATGGGCGCGCGGCTGCGTGCCGGCGGGTTCAGCGATACCGACGTTCACGTGTTCAAGCCGGCGCCGCGGAAGGGCAATCTCGTCGCCCGCCTGCGCGGCAGCGGCGCCCGCAAGCCGATCCTGCTGGTCGCGCATATCGACGTGGTGCCGGCGCTGCGCGAAGATTGGTCGGTCGACCCGTTCAAGCTGACGGAAAAGGACGGCTACTATTACGCCCGCGGCAGCGGCGACGACAAATTCATGGCGGCGGCCTTTGTCGCCAACCTGATCCGCTATCGGCAGGAAGGCTACAAGCCGGATCGCGACATCATTATTGCGCTGGAGACCGACGAGGAAATCCTCGATGCCGATGGGCTCGGCATCCAGTGGCTGATCAAGAATCATCGTGATCTGATCGACGCCGAGTTCGCTCTCAATGAAGGCGGCGGGGTCGGATTGAAGGACGGCAAGGCGATCCGCAACAGCATCCAGACCAGCGAGAAGGTGTCACTCAGCTACCAGCTGGAGGTCAAGAACAAGGGCGGGCACAGCTCGCTGCCGACCAGGGACAACGCGATCTATCATTTGGCCGAAGGCCTGGCCCGGCTGGCGAAATTCGACTTCCCGGTGAAGCTCAACGAGACCACGCGGGTTTATTTCGAGCGCGCGGCGCAATTCGAGAATGATAGCAACGCGGCGGATATGCGCGCGTTGCTGGGGGCGCGTCCCGATCCGGCAGCGGTCGACCGGCTCTCAGCCAGTCCGGTCTTCAATGCGCAACTGCGCACCACTTGTGTCGCGACACTGCTGGAGGGTGGGCATGCTGTCAATGCGCTGCCGCAGATGGCCCGCGCCAAGGTCAATTGCCGCATCTTGCCCGGGGAGCCGGTGGACGAAGTGAAGGCGACATTGGTCAAGGTGCTCGCGGATGAGCAGATCAGCGTGACGCAGATCGGCCAGCCGGTGGTGTCTCCGCCGTCGCCCCTCAACAAGGAGATTTTGGCGGCGATCGGAAAATTGTCGGGCGAGTTCTGGCCCGGCGCGGTGATCATGCCGGTGATGAGTTCCGGCGCCACCGATGGCAGTTATCTGCGCAACGCCGGTATCCCGACCTATGGCCACTCCGGGCTCGCGGGCGACATCAACGATGTCCGCGCGCATGGCCGTGATGAGCGGGTCCTGGTGAAGTCGTTCTTCGAGGGCGATGAGTATCTCTACCGGCTGGTCAAGGGCCTGGCTGGTGGATCGTAGACGCTGACGATGGTAGCCCGGATGAGCAAAGCGACATCCGGGAAATTAAAGTCGAGCGGTCGCCCCGGATGTCGCTGCGCTCATCCGGGCTACGAGACTGGATGCCGTCACGTTCATTGCCCTGCGACGTCGCGCGGGTCCATCGACGCTTCCAGCTTGCGCAGGGCTTCCTCAGCGAGCTGGGCCGTTGTCGTGGCGACGGTTTCGCCCGGCTTCAACCCCGCATCCCGTAATCGCGCAATCAGTCGTTCGGTGCGCACCCGCGCGGCGGAGCTGTCGACATGATAATACGTGTCCAGCATATGCTCCGGGGCGAAATATGAATCCGCGGGCTCGCCGATCACGGTGATGCCGTTGCGTTCAAAGATGGCGCGGACCTGATCGGCAATGGGCAACCGTCCGTTCGGCATCGCATAGCAGTCCGACCCCGCAACCGCCGGCCAGGCCAGATAGACGCGGATCTTCCGCTGTGTCTGAAGCTCGGAGAGCTGCTTCGCCGCCCACGGCACGATCGGCGGAATCTCTCCGGCAGCGGCGATATAGTCGGCACAGTTGATGTCGGTCACCGACGAGCGCCGCCGCGTGTCGTCCTTGCGATCCCCATTAGGCCATTTCGACATCTCGTCGCGCACCCGACCAAGATGGTTGCGGCGCAGATCCTTGCGCAGATACAGCCGTCCCGCATCCGACAGATTGTGCAGCGATACGTGGCGCACGGCAAAATACAGCCGCTGTGGCAACGGCAGGCTGCCGTAATAGGCTGCATATTCGTCCGGCGTCTTGTCGATGAAGTCCAGCGGAACGATATCGCGAGTGTAGTAGACCCATTCCAGCGGGACAACGAGGATATCGCCCTCGCGGGCGTATTTCAGCATCCGGTAGATTTTCATGTCGAGCGGAATGCTGCCGTTGTCGGCAACGTCGATCGTCGGCTTTCTGAATGCCTGCTCGATCAGTCCGGGCTCGACGCCGAACATCGAGCTGGAGCCGGCATCGATGATGATGCGGGGCGTGGCGATAGTCTCCAGCAGGAACTGCGAATAGGAGTACGGCACGGCGCGGTTGCGTGTCGTGAAAAAATCATACGACAGAAGGCTGGCGAACGCGCACAGCGTGGCGCCGATAGCGGCAAACAGCAGGAATGTTACGAGTTTTCTCACGTCAGAAATTATAATAGATGAAGGGAGACGAAATCGACGTATTGGTCGCGACCATCGCGACGATCGCGGCCACGCCGGCAAACGCGCCGGAGAGTGCGATGCGCCCGCGCCAGTCGGCGGATGCAATGGCCTGGCTGTTCGGGCAGAACCAGACCAGCAGCGCACTGATCACCAGCAGCGGCCGCACGGCAAACAGCAAGGCCGGGGCATCGAACTGCGGCTTGGCCATGGTCAGCAGCAGGGTGTTGGCGGTGGCGAGGTCCGGGGCGCGGAAATAGACCCAGGTCATATTGATGAACAGGAAGGTCACGACGATGCCGACGAGCTTCGGCATGCGGTAGCCGGCCGTAGACCAGAGGCGATGCACGCAGCATCCCAGACCATGGAGCGCACCCCAGATAATGAAGGTCCAGGCCGCGCCGTGCCAGAGGCCGCCCAGCAGGAAGGTCAGGAACAGGTTGCGGTAGATCATCGCCGACGAGCCGCGATTGCCGCCGAGCGGGATGTACAGATAGTCGCGCAGCCAGCGCGACAGCGTCATGTGCCAGCGGCGCCAGAAGTCCTGGATCGAAACCGCGATGTAGGGCGAGTTGAAATTGTAGGGAATGCGGATGCCGAACAGCAGCGATATCCCCACCGCCATATCGGCATAGCCGGAGAAATCGAAATAGAGCTGGAACGTATAGGCCAGGCTGAGCAGCCAGGCGTCGGTAAACCCGAGTGACGGCACCGCCTTGTAGCCGAGATTGACGAAGACGCTGAGCTGGTCGGCGATCAGGAGTTTCTTGATCAGTCCGATGGAGAACAGGCAGATGCCCTCGATCAGAAATGTCGCATACGCCGACGAGGCAAATGAGAGCCCCTCCTTGCGTCCCAGTATCCGGAATTGCGGCATCACATCGCGCCAGTGAATGATCGGTCCGGCCACCAGATGCGGGAAATAAGTGACGAACAGTCCGTAGCTCGCGATATCGCGTTGACGCTCGCCGTTCTTGTAGATGTCGGTCAGGAACGCGATCTGCGTGAAGGTGTAGAACGAAATTCCGATCGGCAGCGCGATGTTGATGTGGCGCGGCGCCAGGTCGAAAACGGCGGCCAAATTGTCCAGCGCGAAGTTCGTATATTTGAAGAACGCCAGCATTCCCAGATTGAAGGTCAGCGCGAGGATGAACAGCGCCTTGCGTCGTGACGGGGACAGGCCGAGATCCACCAGACCGCGCCCGGTCAGATAATTGACCAGGATCGATACGATCAGGATCGGCGTTTCAGACGGGTTGCCCCAGGCGTAGAACACTACCGATCCGACCAGCAGGATCGGCAGCAGCAGTTTTCGGAAACCGAGCGCGAGCGAGATATGGAATGCCGCCAGAACGATCGGAAGAAATCCGAGAAAAAACTCTCTGGTGACGAAAAGCATGTGGTCCCGTGGTCTTCAGCCGCTTTCCCCGCGGTATCAGACTAAAGCGCATATTTCGGGATGTTTCGTCAATATCGCAGCGCCGGCAGGACGGCCATGCATGTCATGGTTCTGTGACGTCTGAACGTCGCCCGCGGCATCATGCGATCAAAGCAAAATGGCCGGATCAGGCGCTGGGCGCCTTCGATCCGGCCACCGGCTGTTACGGCGTGTCAGTACTGGTTGAAGAACAGGCCGCGCGGCTGATAGGGGCGCCCGTACTGTTGTGAGTAGGCGTCGGCCTCGTAGCGCGGATCGTATTGCGGGCGTCCCTGGTAAACGCGCCGGCCGTATTGATCGGTGGCATAACCTAGGCCGCGGTTGGCCGCGACGGGGCGGCCGTACTGATCGACATAGACCTCGCCGGAATCATCCAGTCCGCGCGCCGCGGCACGGGCATTGCGGGGAGTGATCTGGACGGGATCGCCCGCCGCGTCGCCACGTGCAACGTTGGTCTTGCCGCGACCGCGGCGTGCCAGCGCCACCTGGGATGAGCCGGTCAGTGTCACGGTGGTCTTGAGCACGCCTTCCCTCTCCACCAGCGCGTAGAGTGTCGCGGCGTTTTCGCGCGAGAGCCGCACGCAGCCATGGGAGGCCGGCGCGCCGAGCTTGCCCACCGAGTCGGTGCCGTGGATGGCATGGCCGACCTTGGTGAAAAAGATCGAGTGCGGCATCGGCGCGTCGTCCCACTCTTTCGAGTAGTGGTCGGCTTCCATGCGGAAGGCGCGGAAGGTGCCGTTCGGTGTCTCGTGCGCGGGGACACCGCTTGAGACCGGCCATGTGTACTGCTCGACGCCGTCGACAGCAACGGTCATCTGCTGGCTGTCTTTGTCGATCGTGATCTGGACCGCGGCCTGCGCCGTGCCGCTTGCGAAAATGATGGCCGAGCCGGCAACGGTGAGGGATAGAAGGTGGCGAACAACGGACGATGTCATGGTGTGATGCGCACTCATACTGGTACTCGCCTCCAAGGACTTGGCGCTAAGGCCTTGGCGCTCGTATGTCGAGCCGGCCTGCCTCCACGGCCCAACGGTATTAAAGCATAAAAGCCGAATTTGGTTCCACCACGTTCCGATCGGTTCACGTTAAGGTAACCAAACGAGGGGCCGTTCATAAAAGGCGCCCTTGCCGAGGGCAGCTGCCGACGGCCCGAAATGGTCCGGAAAACTACCGATCTGCGGCGTTGGGCTCGACCTTCACGCTTTCGTCATATCTCGTCGCAACCTTCGGTTCCCTGCTGCGTTAGTGGGGTCTTCGAGAATGACCAGGAGACTTGGAATGTTGAGGGACATCGGACGGCAGGCAAGCGCGATTGCCGTGACCAGACCATCGCTGATCAGACTGCATGCGATCGCCGCCCTGTCGGCGCTGGCGTTGCTCGCGCTTCCTCACGTCGCCCACGCCCAGGGTATTGTTGGCGGAGCTGAAGAGGGGAGTCGCCGCGGCAACCGCGCGGCCGGGCCCGTCGGCGGTGTGGTGGGCGGAGCGATCGGGGCGGGCGTAGGTGGCGTGGTCGGGGGCGTCAAGGGCGTGCTCGGCATCCCTGACCGTCGCGGCTATCGTCACCGTCACTATCGGCGGCATCGCCACTGATCGAATTGCGGGACCGACCACCAATCCGTCGCGCTCCGCGCGGCGGATTTTTGTTAGCAGCATGACCGATAGTGTCGCAGCGGGCAGCTGAGACGCTTTCAAGTCCACGGTTTGCGAATGGCGAGTGCTTCGTCCGGTTCGAGCTGGGCCTCCGCCACAAGACGATCGCGGTCGCGTATCGTCAGTCTGGAATACCCCACTCGTATGACCTTCGCGGCTTCGAGCCGTTTCAGCAGCCGGCTGAGGGTTTGCCGCGAAACCCCGACCATGCTCGCCAGACTTTCCTGGCTGATCTGAGCGATGAGCTCGGTATCCTTGGCCGCATGCTTGTCCCCGGCGATGGCGAGATGCAGCAACGCATAAGCCAGTGATGCTTCCGGCCGCATCGTCACGATACGGCCCATCGCCGCGAGTTGCATCCGCTGATGGCGACAGGCGATCAATGCGAGCTCGCGATAGAAATACGGATCGCTCTGTGCAATCACGTCGATGGCGGCGAGCGAGAGATGAAGGATTTTGGACGTGTCGGCGCCGACCGCGTCGTGCGGACGTGGTCCACCATCGAGGACAGAGATCTCGCCAAACCAGTCACCGGGGCCGACGATCAGGTTGAGCCGCTCCAAACCTGGGCTCGGGTAGTTGGCCAGCCGCACGCCACCTTCGAGGACCGCGAACAGGCCGTTCGGAGGATCCCCGATGGCATACAGCCTTTCGCCTTCGCCGATGGCTTTCAAGCGGGCTCGCTCGAGGATCGCGGCGCGTCGTGGCTCAGGCAAGCCGCCGAACCACGTGCCGTGCATCAGCACCTCTTCCATCCGCCGACGGTCCATGGGTGAAAAATTACGGTTCCCCCGCCCAATTGTAAACCACGCGACAGTCTCTCCCGACCAGGGCGACTATCGGTCTTCCCCAACGCCGCATGCCGCGGCGAAAGAGACAAAGGGAGAAAGCAGATGGTTGCCGCGATCCAGAATCTCCACACTGCGGAGATGTCCGACGCCGAGCGCGCGGTGCGCATCGATCTCGCCGCCGCCTATCGCGCGGTGGCTTTATATGGCTGGGACGACCTCATTTTCACCCACATCTCCGCCCGCGTCCCCGGTCCGGAACATCACTTTCTGATCAACCCCTACGGCATGATGTTCGATGAGATCACGGCATCCAGCCTGGTCAAGATCGGCCTCGACGGCAATCCTGTCAGCAAATCTCCCTATCCGGTCAACCCCGCCGGCTTCACCATTCACTCGGCGGTGCACGAAGTCCGCGAGGACGCCGGTTGTGTGATCCATTTGCACACTCCCGACGGCACTGCGGTGTCGACGGCGGAAAGCCGGCTGTTGCCGCTGAATCAGACGGCTCAGATCGTTCTTTCGGATCTGGCTTATCATGACTATGAGGGCGTCGCCCTTGATCATGACGAACGACCGCGTATCCAGCAGGACCTCGGCAACAAGAATCTGATGCTGCTGCACAATCACGGGACGTTGACGGTGGGTCGCACCGCCGCGGAGGCTTTCACGCGCATGTACTATCTCGAGCGCGCCTGCACCATGCAGGTGCGGACCCTGATGCAGGGCGGCAACCAGCATCCGACCGAGGAATCGGTCATTGAGAAAAATGCCGCGCTCGGCAAATCGGAGGGCTTTGCTGCGTTGTCGAACCAACTGGTCTGGCCGGCAATCCTGCGCAAGCTCGACCGCGTCAACCCGGGTTACCGGGATTGAGTGTCCGCCTGCCGTGCGCGCCCGCAGCAATGGGCGCGCACCGTTATGCTGCTGTGCAGCGAGATTTCAAGACAAGACTTCCAAGGAAGAAACGTCGGTTCGCGCGAAACGCGTCATGTTGGCGCATGCTGCGCGTGTCGTTTTGGCCGACTTTCGTTGACGCCGTCATATTATCGTTTCTAATGACCTGATCTGCGATTTTCAAAAAAAATGGGCTGAGCACAATCAGCCGGTTTCAAACGGGGAAAACGCATGGACAACGGCAAACAGGCTGAGAATGCCTGGAGAGTGTTGATTCTGCTCTTTCTGGCCAACCTTTTTAATTTCTTCGACCGCACGGTCCCTGCGATTCTCCTCGAACCGATCCGCCATGAATGGAGCCTCAGTGATTTCCAGCTGGGGATCATCGCCGTTGCTTTTACGGTGGTTTATGCCATCGCCGGCCTGCCGCTCGGACGGCTGGCGGACTCCGCATCGCGCAAGAACATCATGGGATGGGGGCTCGCGGTCTGGAGCATCTTTACCGGGCTCAATGGTCTGGCCTGGAGCTTCTGGTCGTTTCTGGCGGTGCGTGTCGGTGTCGGCATCGGCGAGGCGAGTTACGCGCCGGCCGCCAATGCCCTGATCGGCGATCTGTTTCCGTCCAGCAAGCGTTCGCGCGCGATCGGCATCTTCATGCTCGGTCTGCCCCTCGGACTGATCCTGGCGTTCTTCACCGTCGGCGCGATGGTCAAGGCTTTCGGCTCCTGGCGCGCGCCTTTCTTCATCGCCATGGTGCCGGGGCTTGTTCTCGCGGTCTTCATGTTCCTTATCAAGGAGCCGGCGCGCGGCGCTGCCGAAGAGACGCAGATCTCGCTGGCGCCGATCGATCAGCCGATCCGCAAGGTGATGCGGATTCGGACAATGTGGTGGATCATCCTGGCCGGGATTGCCTCCAACTTTGCGGCCTATGGCACCAACACCTTCATGGTGCCGATGCTGCAGCGTTACTTCGGCTTGCCATTGGAGCAGGCCGCGGTCACCACAGGCATCATTGTCGGCGTGACCGGCCTCATCGGCCTGACCCTTGGCGGCTGGATTGCCGACAAGATGCATCAAAAGTCGGAGCAGGGCCGGCTGATGTTCGGCGCGTTGGGGCTCGTGATCGCGGCGCTGGCGACATGGTATGCCCTCACGCTCGGCAGCACCCAGATCGGATTGTTCACCGCGCTCTTCAGCATCGGCTGGCTGCTGCAGTACAACTACTACACCTGCGTCTATCCGGCGATTCAGGACATCGTCGAACCGCGCCTGCGCGCCACCGCGATGGCGGTTTTCTTCGCCGTGTTCTATCTGCTGGGCGGTGCATTCGGCCCTCTGGTGGTCGGATTGTTGTCGGATCACTATGCATCCGCGGCTATGGTCGCGGCCGGCGCGACCCAGATGACCGAACAATTCAAGGCCGCCGGTCTGCACAATGCGATGTTCGTGGTGCCGGTCTCGCTGCTGTTGACGGCGATCGCCATGTTCTTTGCCGCCCGCACCTTCGTTGCCGATGCCCGGGCGATGAAGCAGGGGATGATTGCACGCGCTCCGGCCATTGTGGGGGCGCCTCGCCCGGCATAACCGACCAGATACGATCCGGCCCAAAACGGGAGCGACGCGCATGGCAGGCGGCAAGCAGGCGGACAATGCCTGGCGGGTCTTGATTCTGCTCTTTCTCGCCAACCTCTTCAATTTTTTCGATCGGGCGATCCCGGCGATTATCATCGAACCGATTCGCCATGAATGGAGCCTCAGCGATTTCCAGATCGGCATCATCGCCGTTGCCTTCACGGTGGTCTATGCCGTGGCCGGCCTACCGCTCGGCCGGCTTGCCGATACCGCATCACGCAAAGCCATCATGGGATGGGGCTTCGTGGTCTGGAGCGTCTTCACCGGCCTCACCGGCCTGGCGTGGAGTTTCCTCTCGTTCCTGGCAATCCGGGTCGGTGTCGGGGTTGGAGAAGCGAGCTATGCACCCGCCGCCAATGCCCTGATCGGCGATCTTTTCCCGTCCGAGAAACGATCGCGCGCCGTCGGTATCTTCATGCTTGGCCTGCCACTCGGGCTCATCCTGGCGTTCTTCACCACGGGGGCGATTGTCAACGCGTTTGGGTCATGGCGAGCACCGTTCTTCATTGCGATGGTGCCCGGCCTCGTGCTGGCGATCTTCGTGTTTTTCATCAAGGAGCCGGCCCGGGGAGCGGCCGAGGAGATCCGGATCTCGGAGGCGCCGATCAGCCAGCCGATCCGCAGGATTTTGCGGATCCCGACCATGTGGTGGATCATCCTGTCCGGGATCGCCGCTAATTTTGCCGCCTACGCCGCCAATACCTTCATGGTGCCGATGCTGCAGCGTTATTACGGCCTGTCGCTACAGCAGGCCGCCGTCACCACCGGCATCATCGTCGGCATCACCGGCCTGATCGGCCTCACCGGGGGCGGCTGGCTGGCGGACAAGATACATCAGCGGTCCGAGCGAGGGCGCTTGCTGTTCGGCGCGTTCGGGATGCTCATCTCGGCGTTTGCCACATGGTTTGCGCTGATGCGTGATCACACCGAGGTTGGGCTGTTCACAGCGCTCTTCAGCATCGGCTGGCTCGCGCAATATTGTTATCATACCTGCATTTACCCGGCGGTGCAGGACATCGTCGAACCCCGGCTGCGTGCCACCGCGATTGCGGTGTTTCTGATCGCGCTGTACCTGCTGGGCGGTGCGTTCGGTCCGCTGGTGGTCGGCTGGCTGTCGGACCGCTACGCGGTCGCTGCGATGGTCGCGAGTGGCGCCAACGAGATGACGGAACAGTTCAAAGCCATCGGCCTGCACGATGCGATGTATGCCATTCCTGTCTCGCTGCTGCTGACGGCGGCGGCGATGTTCATGGCCGCACGCACCTTTGTCGCCGACGCCAGGACAATGAAGGGACAGATGAACGCGTCCGCGCCGGTGATCGTCGGTGCTCCGCGGGTGGCCTGATTTCAGTTCGGCCGGACCATCCGCAAGGGATCAACATGCTGGTCGTACTGTTCGCCGGTTAGAAAACCCAGGGCCAGCGCCGCTTCACGCGGCGTGGTGCCGTCAGCGACGGCCCTGGATGTAATCTGCGCCACCTTGTCGTATCCCAACACTGGATTGAGTGCGGTCGCGAGCAGCAGTGCGTTCGCCACATTGCTGGCTAATCTTTCGCGGTCGACATCGAGATCCTTCACCAGCCGATTTGCGAACATTCGTACGCTGTCGGCGAGCACACGGATCGACTGCAGCACATTGTAGATCAGCACTGGCTTGGCGACATTGAGCTCGAAATTGCCGGAGGCCGCCGCCGCCGTCACCGTGGCGTGATTGCCGATCACCTGGAATGCTGCTTGCGCCACCACCTCGGCGATGGTCGGGTTGCGCTTGCCCGGCATGATGGATGAGGTCAGACCATCGTTTGGAATGATCAGTTCACCAAGGCCGCAGCGCGGGCCGGAGCCGAGCAGGCGGATATCATTGGCGATCTTGATCAGCGAAACCGCCAGCCCATTGAGCGCGGCGGAGACCTCGACCAGGGCATCGTGCGCGGCCATGCCTTCGAACTTGCTCGGATTGGGTTCGAACGCGATCCCGCAAAGCGCGCTGACTTCCTCGCAAAAGGTAGCGTCGAATCCGACGGGCGCATTGAGGCCGCTGCCGACCGCGGTGCCGCCTTGCGGCAGCAAACAGAGCCGCTGTAATGTCGCTTCGATCCGTGCGATGCCATTCTGGATTTGGCGGGCAAAGGCATCGAAAGCCTGGCCGATGGTCATCGGCACCGCATCCATCAGATGGGTACGCCCGATTTTCACGATGTCGGCAAAGGCCTCCGCCTTGGTCGCCAGTTCGGCCTGCAATATCGCCAGCGCCGGCAGCAACCGTTCCTGCAATTCCAGGGCGGTGGCGAGATGCATGACTGTCGGGAAGCTGTCGTTGGACGATTGCGAACGATTGACGTGATCGTTCGGATGCACCGGCGCCCGCGTGCCAAGCGGCTGTCCCAACGTCTCGTTGGCGCGGTTGGCGATCACTTCATTCGCATTCATGTTGGTCTGGGTGCCGGAGCCGGTCTGCCAGATCGTCAGCGGGAAATGATCGTCGAACCGTCCCGCACGCAGCTCGGCTGCCGCGGCTTCGATGGCGTCGGCAAGATGCGCGTCAAGCGTTCCGAGCCGGCGATTGGCGCGCACGGCGGCGATTTTCTGCAGCCCGAAGGCATGGATCAGGCAGGCCGGGAAACGCTCTTCGCCGACGTCGAACACGGCGAGCGCACGCTGGGTTTGTGCCCCCCAATAGCGATCGACAGGAATTTCGACCGGGCCGAAGGCGTCGTGTTCGATGCGCGGCTGCAGCGACATGGCGACCTCTCAGGCTGTGGTCTCGGCGCCATCGAGGCGCGCGCGTGCCGTTTCGTCGAATTCGCCGGCCAGCTTGGCGACCACCACGGTCGCGACCGTGTTGCCGATCACGTTGCAGGTGGAGAGCGCTATGGACAGGAAACGATAGACGCCGAAGATCAGCGCCAGGCCCTCGATCGGCAGGATTCCGGAGGCGGTAACGGTAGCGGCGAACACCACGAACGAGCCACCGGACACGGTTGCCGCGCCCTTCGAGGTCAGAAGCATAATGGCAAGGATGCCAAGTTCCTGCTCCCAGCTCAGCGGCACGCCATAAGCGTTGGCCAGGAAGATCACCCCCATCGACATGAACAGCGAGGTGCCGTCGAGGTTGAAGGCATAGCCGGTCGGCAGCACCAGCCCGACGGTTTGTTTCGAAGCGCCGTAGGCCGGCAGCTTTTCCAGCAGGCGTGGCAGCACGCTCTCGGATGACGCGGTGCCGAGCATGATGATGATTTCGTCGCGGATGTAGCGCAGCAGGTGGAACAGGTTGATCCGGAACAGCGCACACACCGCGCTAAGCACGAACACGATAAACAGGATAATCAGCGCATAGAAGGTCAGCACGAAATACGCCAGCGAGATCAGCACCGTGGTGCCGTTGGCGCCGACCGCATAGGCCACGGCACCGAACGTGCCGATCGGCGCCAGTCGCATGATGATATGAATGAATTCGAAGAACGCGGTCGAGATGGTGTTCAGCCCGGCTTCGATCGGCGCTCGCTTCTCCGGGCTCAGCGCCATCAGGCCGAAGCCGAAGATCAGCGCGATCACCAGCACCTGCAGCAGTTCACCGCGCGCAAAGGCGCCAACGAAATTGTCGGGAAAGACGTTGAGCAGGAACTGGTCGAACGTGGTGTGGGACGTCGATGCGGTCTTGGCTGCGGCCTCTGCGCCCTTGATCGCGTTCGTCGAGGCGGTGAGGTGGCCGAGATTTTTGCCGACGCCGACCAGGTTTCCGAACAACAGCCCGAGCGCCAGCGCGATGGTCGAGACGATCTCAAAATAGAGCATTGCGATCAGGCCGACTTTGCCCACTCGCTTGATGTCGCCGGCGGCTGCGATACCTACCGCAACGGTGAGAAACACCAGCGGCGCCACCGCGGTCTTGATCAGGCGCAGGAACAGATCGCCAAGGATCTTCAGGGATGCGGCGAACTCCGGCCAGATCAGCCCGACGGCGATGCCGAGCACCATGCTCACCGCGACTTGGAAACCAAGATTGCCCCAGAGGGACGCTTTCCTGGTTTTGGTTTTGATATCACTGGGCGCAAGATTGCTGTCAGTGGTTGCTGCGACGGCCATGATTGTCTCCCGAAAGGATGATGTTGCTGTTGGCGCTCTCGGGCGCCTTGCGATGGGGTAGCGACCAATCAGGTCGCGGCAGGTTTGCCAGCGGATATCTGCAGGGCGCGATCGACCATCTGTCCGGACAAGCCCAGATAGTTGGCGGGATCGCAGTGACGACGGATCGCCGCGACGCTGCCGAGCGCGTCGACGATCTCCGGCACGCCGGCCAGGATGTCGGCGAGTTGACCACCACCTTCGATCGCCTTGCGACAGGCGTCGTAGACCATGTCGTGGGCGTGCTGGCGGCCGAGTTTCGGCGCCGCCGCCATCATCACCGCCTCCGCCACGATCAGGCCGTGGGTCAGGTCGAGGTTCTTGCGCATGCGCTGTTCGTGCACCACAAGGCCGGCGAGCATGAACTTGGCGTTGGCCAGCGACGATGCGGTCAGCAGGAAACTTTCCGGCAGCGACACCCATTCCAGATGCCAGGGGCCGGTCGCTCGCTCGAAATCGTGGATCATGCCGTCCAGCATGGCGGCGACGTGCTGGCGCACGGCTTTGGCCGCAGCCAGCATCAGTTCGCTGGAAATCGGGTTGCGCTTCTGCGGCATGGTCGAGGACGCGCCGCGTCCCGGCACGAACGGCTCGGAGACTTCGCCGAACTCGCTGGCCGACATCATCATCACGTCGGTTGCGATCTTGCCGAGCGTGCCGGTGATCAGGCCGAGCAGCGTGACGGATTCTGCGATGCCGTCACGGGCGACATGCCAGGTGATCGCCGGTTGATGCAGATCAAGTTCCTCGCAGAACAGTGTCTGCATGGCGAGACCACCGTCGCCGACGGAGGCGAGGGTGCCCGCGGCACCGGCGAATTCGCCGAGCAGAATCCGCGGCAGCGCCTGGTCGAGACGCTCGATGTGCCGGTCGATCGACGACAGCCAGACCGCGGCCTTGTAGCCGAAGGTCACCGGCAATGCTTGCTGCAGATGGGTTCGTCCCGCCATCGGCGTGTCGCGGTATTTGCGGGCGAGATCGGCCAGGATGCCACGCAGGTCGCGCAGGTCGCGGGCGACGATGGCGAGCGCTGCGCGGATCTGCAGCACGTTCGCCGTGTCCATGATGTCCTGGGTGGTGGCGCCCCAGTGCACGAAGCCTCCGGCGTCGCCGGCGGCGGCCGCAAGCTGATGCACCAGCGGCAGGATCGGGTAGCCGACGATCTCGGTCTCATGCCGCAGCTTGTCGTAGTCGATGACGATGCTGCGCGACGCGGTGTCGATCGCGGCGGCGGCGTCTTTCGGCACCACCCCGCAACGGGCCTGGGCGCGGGCCAGCGCCGCTTCCACCTCGAGATAACGCCCGACCAGGGCCTCGTCGCTGAACACCGCGCGCATCTCGGCCGTGCCGAACATGTCGCGGAACAGGACGGAGTCGAACACCGTGCTGCCCATGAACCGTCTCCTCGGATATTATGTACGTACATATATTATTGTAGGAACATAATAGAGGAGTCAATATACTTCCTTGACGAATCCGTCGGGGGTCGGGCTTCCAGCGCGGGGCCCAAAGCGTTTTCAAGCGAAGTGGGTACCGGTTCGCGTGAAGAAAACGCGTCAAAACAATAAACTAGAGCGTCCGCTCCGATTCTTTCGGAGCGGACGCTCTTGGCTGTAACCGGAGGAAAAGACGGGTGGAAACGCGCTATGCCTATGTCGCCCGCGCGCTGGCTGAAGCGATTGCCGACGGCCGCCATCCGGTCGGCTCGGTGCTTCCGAACGAATTCGAGCTGGCCGAGCAGTTCGCGGTGAGCCGTTCCACAGTGCGGGCCGCGATGCGCGAACTGCAGGCCTCCGGTCTGGTCAGCCGCAAGAAGAGCGCCGGCACCCGGGTCGAGGCTGTTGCGCCGTCTCGCAGCGCGGCGGGATACACCCAGGCGCTGGGGTCGGTGGAGGCCGTGCAACAGTTCGGCGTCGAGACCGAGCGCCATGTCCAGGCGGTTGCCGAGATCGTGACGGATGACGAACTGGCGGTGCGGCTCGGATGCCGGCCGGGGCGGCGCTGGCTGCGGATCTCAAGCCTGCGCCTGTCGCCCGGCGACATCTCCCAGACCCCGATCTGCTGGACCGACGTCTATATCGATGCGGTGTTTGCCGACGAGGTGAAGGCGCGCATGGATCGTCACCGCGGCATCTTCTCGACGCTGGTGGAAAACATCTCAGGCCGCCGGATCGGCGAAATCCGGCAGGACATCAAGGCGGTCGGAATTTCCGAACAGTTGGCGGGGCCGTTAAAGGCTGTGACGGGCGCACACGCGCTGGAGATCCGCCGTCAGTATATTTTGAGTCCCGGGGATATGGCCGAAGTCTCGCTCAGCATTCATCCGGCGGATCGCTACAGCTACACCATGCGCCTGATGCGGCAGGACGCGGCAACGAACTGACGCGGAAGCGTCACGGTTCGTACCGCTCTGCCGCAAGTTTTTGAAACGCCGTGGGATAGGTCATGCCTCGTTCAAGCTGCCTGCGGATTGCATCTGCGCATGCCTCTGGGCTCTGCAACGATGTGTCGATGTTCAGATCGTATAGGCCGGGACTATGAACGGCTCGCTGCCATTGAACAACAGGATGCGGGGCGGGTTGATCAACCGACCCCGTCACATATTGTCCTTCTCGCCCGGACTGCGGCACACTGCGACGTTTCATGATGACGTCAAGGGGGCAATGGACTCCGACGAACAAGACGGGCAAATCAAGTAGACGTCGTGCGCAGTCCTGCAGGACATTCAGCGGCCGCGTATAGTCATCATGATGTCCGACATCGACGACGACGTTCAGCCCCAATCGGCTGTGAGCTGCAATTGAGTCGTACAAGGCCGCATAAAAAGTGGGGACGAACGCTTCGAGATCCGGCCGTTCGCAGCCAGGCCGCAAGCCGATGCCGGGTCGGTACCGGGCAGGGATCATGCTCGCATAAACATCGACGCCCAGGCTGATCCACGGACCTTCGAACGTCTCTTGAATAACGGCGGCAATGCTGGATTTCCCCGAACGCGGCGCGCCATTGAGAATAACGATCTGGCCTTGTGGCATCGCGCTTCCCACGATTTTCCCAGTGCCGGAAGCATGAGATCGAAGCCGCGGCACAGTTCTGGAGATTGGCTCTTCTCGCTAGAGCGTTTTCGAGTGGATACCGGTTCGCGTGAAGAAAACGCGTCAAAACAAAAAGCTAGAGCCTCTGTTGTGATTCAACCAGAACGGAAAAGGCTCTAGGGCCGGCGACGTGGCCCTCGTCGCGTCACGCCCGCTGCACGAAGCTGTCCACCACGCGCTTCTCGCCGGCTTTGTCGAACGCAATCGTTAGCTTGTTGCCGTCGACCTGCGTGACCGCGCCATAGCCGAACTTTTCGTGGAACACCCGGTCGCCGGCCGAGAAGTCCGACTGCGCGCCGGTGGATTTGGCGATCAGTTCGCCTTCGATGGTCATCCCGCCGCGCTTGTTGCGCCAGGATCCGAAGTCGCCACCGCCGGCACTATAACTGCCCCCGGTTTCGTTGAAGCCGCCGCCGCCTTTGCTGCCGCTGCCTTTGCGCTGCTGTGCGCGCTGCCAGCCCGGCGTCGAATAGGTCGAGCCGAAGGCCGACATGTCGTCAAAGCGCGAGGCGCCATAGCCACCGGCGCCGCCCCACCCGCCGCCACCCTTGCTCTCGGTGATCTCGACATTGTGCGCCGGCAGTTCATCGAGAAAGCGGGATGGAATCGTCGTTGTCCATGAGCCGTGGATGCGTCGGTTGGTGGCGAAGTAGAGCTTGGCGCGGCGACGGGCGCGGGTGATGCCGACATGCGCCAGCCGACGCTCTTCCTCGAGCCCGGCGCGGCCCTGTTCGTCCAGCGCGCGCTGGTGCGGAAACAGGCCTTCTTCCCAGCCGGGCAGAAACACGGTGTCGAATTCCAGCCCCTTGGCAGAGTGCAGCGTCATGATCGACACCGCGTCCTCATCGGGGCCGCCTTCGCGGTCCATCACCAGCGAGATGTGTTCGAGGAACCCCTGCAGGTTCTCGAACTCTTCCATCGAGCGCACCAGTTCCTTCAGGTTCTCCAGCCGGCCCGCAGCGTCCGCCGAGCGGTCCTTCTGCCACATCTCGGTGTAGCCGCTTTCGTCGAGCACGATCTCGGCCAGTTCGGTGTGCGGCACGACTTCGCTCTGGGCCCGCCAGCGGTCGAAATTGGCGATCACGTCGCGCAGCGAGCCGCGCGCCTTCGGCTTTAGTTCGTCGGTGTCGATGACGGCGCGGGCGGCTTCGGTGAGCGGAATTCGGCGTTTGCGGGCATGGTCGTGCAGCATCTGCACGGTGGCGTCGCCGAGGCCGCGTTTGGGCACATTGATAATGCGCTCGAAGGCGAGGTCGTTGGCCGGCGAATTGATGACACGCAGATAAGCCAGTGCGTCGCGGATTTCCGCGCGCTCGTAGAACCGGGGCCCGCCGATCACCCGATAGGGCAGGCCGAGGGTGACGAAACGGTCTTCGAACTCGCGCATCTGGAACGAGGCGCGCACCAGGATGGCGATCTCGTTGAGCTTGTGCTGCTTGCGCTGCAGCTCCTCGATCTCCTCGCCGATGCCGCGGGCTTCTTCCTCGGAATCCCAGGCGCCGGTGACGGTGACCTTCTCGCCGTCCTCGTCCTCGGTGCGGAGCGTCTTGCCAAGCCGACCTTCATTGTGGGCGATCAGATGCGAGGCGGCGGCGAGGATGTGGCCGGTGGAGCGGTAGTTGCGCTCCAGCCGGATCACCTTGGCGCCGGGAAAATCGTGGTCAAAGCGCAGGATGTTGTCGACCTCGGCACCGCGCCAGCCATAAATCGACTGGTCGTCATCGCCGACGCAGCAGATGTTTTTCGGGGCGGGGTGCTGAAGCGCTTCGGCCTCGCCCTTCGAGACGCGCGGCGAGCTGCCGCGCTCCTCAGGGAGCAGCGGCTGTTCACTCTCCGCCTCATCCTGAGGAGCACCGCGACGCGGTGCGTCTCGAAGGATGGGCCCCGACGACGATCCGCTTTGCGACAGCAGCCGCAGCCAGAGATACTGCGCGACGTTGGTGTCCTGATATTCGTCGACCAGGATGAACTTGAAGCGGCCCTGGTATTGCCGCAGCACGTCGGGGTGCTCGCGGAACAACCGGATGTTCTCCAGCAGCAGGTCACCGAAATCGGCGGCGTTGAGAACCTTCAGCCGCTCCTGATAGGTCGCATAAAGCTTGCCGCCGCGACCGTTGCCGAACACGGCGGCTTCGCCTGACGGTACCTGGGAGGGTGTCAGTCCACGGTTCTTCCAGCCGTCGATCAGCCCGGCCAGCATCCGCGCCGGCCAGCGTTTTTCGTCAATGTTCTCGGCCTGCAGCAACTGCTTGAGCAGCCGCACCTGGTCGTCGACATCGAGGACGGTGAAATTCGACTTCAGCCCGACCAGCTCGGCATGAAAGCGCAGGATGCGGCCACCGATGGAATGGAAGGTGCCGAGCCATGGCATGCCCTCCACCGCCTGGCCCAGCATCTGGCCGAGCCGGTGCTTCATCTCCCGCGCCGCCTTGTTGGTGAAGGTGACGGAGAGGATTTCAGCGGGGCGGGCACGACCAAGGGTCAGAATATAGGCGATGCGCGAGGTCAGCACACGCGTCTTGCCGGTGCCTGCGCCGGCCAGCACCAGCACCGGACCGTCGAGTGTCTCGACCGCCTCGCGCTGCTCCGGATTGAGCACGGCGAGATACTGAGGACCCGCCGCCGCACGGGCGCGCGCAGCAATGCCGCCAGCGGCGGGCTGGTGCGCGGGCACGTCAAAAGGGCTCAGTTTGATCGGATCAGTCATGCGAATCGTCTTGCGGCCACGATGGCACCCCGCAACGCGGCGGTACAGGCGCCATCCATGAGGAGGATTCCTCATATAGGGATCATACGGGGTTTGGCACAGCTTTTGCGTGATTTTGCTGTCGTTTTCCCGGGACAATTCGGCTGCGGCCACGGGGGCGATTGGTTCCGGATTTTTCCGGTTCTCACGCACTTTTCAAGCGCAGGCTGGGCGGAACCTTGCTGTTCCCCCGCTATTGGCCCGGTGAAGGCGACGGTGGTTCACCGCTCGCAGAATGTAGCTAAAGGCATACGACCATGTTGGGCTGGATTGTTATCCTTCTCATCGTCGCGCTGATCGGCGGTGTGTTGGGCTTTACCGGAATCGCTGGCGCTTCGAACGAACTGGCAAAACTGATCTTCTTTGTCGCCATCGTGCTTTTTCTGATTTCCGCGGTGGTTGGGCTGGTGCGCGGCCGCACCAGCTTTCCGCGCAAGCATCCGGTGAATTAGAGCGTTTTCCAGCGAAGTGGACACCGGTTCTCCTGCGACAAACGCGAAGCGTTTGCGCGGAGAAAATGCGTCAAAACAAAATGCTAGAGCCCCGTTCCGATTCCATCGGAACGGAAAAGGCTCTAGCGAGGCGGACCGGGGCGGCGCCTACTTCGCCGTCCCCTGTTTGCGCATGATGGTTTCGAGGCTGGCTTTGATCTCGCTTTGCATCGGCGCCATCATCGGCACCATGGCGGTGGTGGTGAAATCACCCATCACCTTCGGCATCTCGGCGAGCATCTTGTCGCCCAGCGGCGTCTTGTACAACGCGAGCAGCCCCTTCAATTCGTCCACGGTAAAGTGTTTGGCGTAAATGGTCGGCGCGATCTTCATGGCTTGCGCGACGTACTTGCGCACGATCTTGTCAAATTCGCTGCGCATCTCGGCGATGGTGGCGGCGTCGGTGGTGCGGGGGAACGCGGTCTCCAGGTTAGACCAGATCGCGCTCTCCATGTTGGAGATCATGTCGTCGGTGGTCTTTCCGAGGGTGAAATCGACCAGTTCCTGCGCCGCTGCCATCGAGGCGTCGTCGGCCTTGGCTGGTGTTGCCGTTGGTCCGGCGAATGCCCAGGCGAACCCGACAGCGACCATGGCAATCAGTGCAATCCGCGTTTTTTTCATTTGATTTGTTGGCTCCGTTTCTTCCCTGGCCGCACCTTAGAACACGTGCAGCAAACAAAAAAGTGAAACCGTCCGGCCAGAACAAAGCAATTTGCGTTATTGGGCTGTGACAGTTTTGTGTGCCGTGCGGCAAATCCAGCCGTCCCCCGGACTGAAATCTAAATTTGAATTTAGAATCCTAAACGGGTTTTTAATTGAGCGCGGCGTCCCTGGTCTCCAACGTGCGTTTGCTCACGTTCGATCTTAATTCAGGGGACACAAGATGAATCTGGTCTCACGCGCGTTCATTCGCAAGCGCGTCATCTCCCTCGCCACCACCCTGACACTTGGCGTGGTGTCGTCTGCCTTCGCGCCGGGTCACATGACGAAGTCCTACGCCGGCAGCGCCGTGCCCGTGGAATACGTGGCCGCTCCGTCGGCGCTGTCGGCCGAAGCGCCGTTCCTGTCGGAAAACGACGCCGCCATGACCAAAATGATGGCCGACATGGCGGCCAAGCCGACCGGAGACGTCGATCACGACTTCGTTGAAATGATGATCCCCCACCATCAGGGCGCAATCGACATGGCGAAGGCCCTGCTCAAATACGGCAAGAACGAACAGTTGCGCCGGCTGGCCCAGGAAATCATTGTCACCCAGCAGCAGGAAATTGCCGCGATGCGGCTTGCGCTCGGCGAGCCGCTGCCGCCTTCGGTGGCGTCGCCGACTCAACCCGAACGAACACCCGCAGCGGATCAGCAGCCGGTCTCGCACGACACCATGGGCATGGCGCATGGCGCGATGTCACACGGTTCGATGTCCCATAATTCAATGAACATGAAATAAAAGGGAGATTCTGTATGAAGCGTTCTTTTCTCGCGCTGGCGTTGCTCGCCGGTTCGGCGCTCTCGGTCCCGGCATTCGCCGGTCAGGTGCCTGGTGCCGCCAGCGATGCGGATATTCCGATCAGCCATCGCGATCGCGTCTACACCGCCGAGCAATTCTCCAACACCGTCTCGGTCACCGATCCCGTCGACAACAAACTGGTTGGCGTCATTCGCCTGGGTGACCCGCAGCCAGGCAATTTCAGCCCGCTCTACAAGGGCCAGGTGCTGGTCCACGGCATGGGCTTTTCGTCCGATCACAAGACCATCGCGGTGGTCTCGATCGGCAGCAATTCAGTCACCTTCATCGATACAGCCACCAACGCTGTCAAGCACACCACCTATGTCGGCCGCTCGCCGCACGAGGTGTTCTTCACGCCTGACGGCAACGAGGTGTGGGTGACGGTGCGCGGCGAAGATTACGTATCCGTGCTCGACGGCAAGACCTTCGAGGAAAAGACCCGGATCAAGGTGCCCGCTGGCCCCGGCATGCAGATCTTCTCGCCGGACGGCAAGTACGGCTATGTCTGCTCGTCGTTCAATCCCGAGACCGTCGTGATCACCGTCGCCGACCATCAGATCGTTGGGCACGTCAAGCAGGACAGCCCGTTCTGTCCCAACATCGCCGCGACACCGGATGGCAAGCAGGTCTGGTTCACGCTGAAGGATACCGGCCGCACGCAGGTGTTCAATGCGCAGCCGCCGTTCAACATGCTGAAGTCTTTCGAGACCGGCCCGATCAGCAATCACGTCAATTTCGCTCACAACGCCAACGGCACTTTTGCCTATATCACGATCGGCGGACTGAACGTGGTCAAGGTGTTCCGCACCGACGATTTTTCGCAGGTGGCAACCATTCCGGTCGGCAAGCTGCCGCATGGCCTCTGGCCGTCGGGTGACGGCAGCCGGGTCTATGTCGGGCTCGAGAATGCCGACGCGGTGACCGCCATCGACACCATGAGCAACAAGGTGATCGCCACCAGCGCGATCGGTCAGGCACCGCAGGCGATCGCTTATGTTCCCAACGCCGTGCCCGAAGGCGACGGCAAGCAAGGACTGCAGGCGCTCGGCGTTGCAGGTCAGGCGACCCATCTTGGTCTGGTCGCCGTGCAAGGCAAGACGGCCGGCGCCAAGGGCGCGAAGGAGGAGGGCCCGACCAGCGTCTCGTTGTTCGATCAGGGCCTGATCCAGGTGCTGCAGGCGTCTGTGACCGGGCTGGAGCCGAAACAGCCGTACGTGCTGGCGCTGGCGCGGCAGCCGAACGGCGAGGGCGGACTGGAGCCACTGGCGGTGTTCATGACCAACCCCGCGGGCTCGGCCATCGTCAATGCGACGGGGCAGATCCGCCAGGTGGTGCAGGGCGAGGACAAGATCCAGCGCCGCTATCTGGTGATCGCGCAGGGCAACGCGGCCAAGCCCGGTCCCGTGGTGCAAGTCCAGCAAGAGTAACAGATGGCGCGATCCGGCTCCGCGGCAAACGCGGCGGAGCCGGTGCGTCAGGCTAGCGGCAAACTCGCCCGACAGGAGATAAGACCATGATCAGAAGTCTTCTGCTTGCCGCGGCGATAGGCCTTGCCGCCACCGGCGCCGCATCGGCCCACGCCCACCTGGTGTCGGCTGATCCAGCCGATGGCGCGGTGGTGCAGGCCAGGCCAACGCAACTGAAACTAACGTTCTCCGAGGGGCTCGAAGCGGGATTGAGTGGCGCCACCGTCGTCGCGTCGGGGAAGTCCGAGACACCGACCAACCCGGCGATGCTTGCGAACGACAACGACAAGGTCCTGATCGTGCCGCTGCCGGCGCCGCTCGTGCCCGGTGCCTACACCGTGAGCTGGCATGCGCTGTCGAAGGACGGTCACATCTCGCACAATTCATACAGCTTCACGGTTACCCCTTGACCGCGCCCGAGGCTGGCATCGCTCTATGCAGGCTGCTGGCCTTCGCGTCCGCCATGATCCTGTTTGGCTCCAGCCTTTTCACACGCTTCCTCGCGGCCGGTCCGCTCGGAGACTTCATCGGCCAGCGGCTGCGCAGCTTGATTCTGCTCGCCGCAGCGCTGGCGCTGGTGGCAGTTGTCGCCATGGTGCCGATCGCCGTCATCAGGATGGCCGGCAGCTGGCATCAAGCCATGCGGCCCGGCATCGCCACCACCATCCTGCGGGAGACCATCTCGGGGCGAATGCTGATCATCCGCTTCAGCCTCGCCGTCCTGCTGATGGGAAGTTGCCTGATGTCGCCGCGGCTGGGACTTCGCACTGTCGCGGCGGCCGGCTTGCTGCTCGTGAGTTTTGCATTCTCCGGCCACGCGGTGGCAGACGATGGCGCCCGCGGGCTCGTTCACCGCGGTAACGATATCGTGCACCTGATCGCGGCCGCGGCCTGGCTGGGGTCGTTGGTGCCGCTGTTGCCCTGTCTCGCGGCTCTGCGGCGGCCCGAGCTGCGCGCCGAAAGTTATGCCGCGCTTCGCAATTTTTCATTCGCCGGCCACGGCGCCGTGGCGCTGGTGCTGGTCACCGGTGTGGTGAATGCGCTGCTTATTATTGGTCCGCCGATGAACTGGCTCACCCCCTCGCTTTATCACATCTTGTTGTTGGCCAAGATCGCGCTGGTGGCCTGCATGGTCGGGCTTGCGCTGGTCAATCGTTATGTCTGGGTGCCGCGGATGAAGAGCGACATGGCGGTCGCCGCGCGCGCCATCACCCATCGTACTGTTGCCGAGCTGTTGCTCGGCCTCGGCGTGCTGGCGCTGGTCGCGCTGTTCGGGCAACTCGATCCGGGATAAGTTACCTGCGGTGTCTGAAGCGCTCCGGTCTTCTGAACGCTGCGCGCCTGGCCGTAATCAATTTCACGATCGGGTTTGGTCGCAATTTCTAAATCGGCTTTTACTTGGGCCCCGGGTGAGCGCGTCCCGCGTGATCTCGGTCCAGGGGCCACGGATGCAATTTTAACAGGCAATTTAATGGTGAAGCCGACCCTCCAGTCCTAGGTTGTCGTTGAGCAGCCCTGCCGCGCTCGCGCCCCCGAAGGCGGCAAATATCCGGCTGCAGAGCGGACGGCGCGCGCAAGGCCTGCCTTCCCCCCAGTGCAAGGCCTGCGTGCGTCGTCCGGCTCATCGTCAGGTCGCGGTGAGGGCGCCATCACGTGCGGATATCCATCGCGAGGCCGGAGGTGATAGAATGAGCCTATTCATGGAAACCGGACCGCAAGCGATGGCGAAAGTTCTGCTGATCGAGGACGACAGCGAGACCGCGGAGGAAATCCAGGCGGAGCTCACTGATCGCGGCTTTACCGTCGAGTGGGCCGCCGACGGCGTCGATGGGCTTGCCAAGGCGCGGACGTCCCGGCCGGACGCCATGATCGTCGACCGGATGCTGCCCGGCATGGACGGTCTCAATGTGATCGAAACCCTGCGCAACGAGCAGCTGCGCACGCCGGTCCTGGTGCTGAGCGCCCTTGGCGCGGTCGACGACCGTGTGCGCGGCCTGCGCATGGGCGGCGACGACTACCTGACCAAGCCGTTTGCGGTGGCCGAGCTGATCGCCCGCGTCGAGGCGTTGTTGCGGCGACCGGCGGAGACCCGTGAAACCATGCTGCGGGTCGGGTCGCTGGAGATCGATCTGATCGAGCGCACCGCCAAACGCGGCGAGCGGGAGATCGATCTGTTGCCACGCGAGTTTCGCCTGCTGGAATACATGATGCAGCGCTGCGATCAGTTGCTGACGCGCGCGATGCTGCTCGAGGAAGTCTGGAATTACAAGTTCGTTCTGGCCACCAATCTCGTCGACGTGCACATGGGCCGCTTGCGCCATAAGGTGGATGGACCGGGTGATACCCCGATGATCCAGAACGTACGTGGCGCGGGATTCATTCTCCGCAAGCCGGCCTAACCGCCGATGCAGCGACCGCAGTTCCTGAGTTCGACATCGTTCCGCTGGGCGCTGATGCTGGCCGGCGCGTTCGCCGCCATCGTCGTCGCGCTGTTCGGCTTCATCTACTGGCAGACCTCCGACTATCTGACCATGCGAACCGACCGGATGCTCACGGTGCAGGTCAATGCCATCTCGGTGCTGTCCGCGCCGCGGCGTCTGGAGGCGATCGACGATCATCTGAAGCAGGATTCCCGTGGGGTGCAATTCGCCGGACTGTTCGGCGCCGACGGCCGCAAGATCACCGGCAATCTGGAGCATCTGCCGCGGGGACTCACGGTCGATGATATTGTCCAGGGCGCCCGCGTCATGAAGGTCACTTCCGCCGGCCGCAAGGACCAGACCATCCGCGCCGTCGCGCGGCAACTGGCCGATGGCGATGTGCTGGTGGTCGGAAGGCAGATCGACGAGGCCATGGAGCTCGCGCACGTGGTCGGGCAGGCCCTGGCGCTCGGCTTGGTGCCAGCTTTGTGTCTTTGCCTGGTGGCCGGTGCGCTGGTCAGCGTTCGGGCGCAGCGGCGGGTCGAGGACGTCAATGCGCGGGTCCAGCGCATCATTGCCGGCGACCTGAGCGAGCGGCTGCCGCAAACCAAGGACGACGATCAGTTCTCCAGGCTGGCAGTGATTGTCAACGGCATGCTTGACGAGATGGAAAATCTCATCGGCGCGTTGGCGGGCGTCGGCAACGACATCGCCCATGATCTGCGCACGCCGCTGACGCGGGCGCGCCTGGCGCTGGAGCGCGGTCGGGCCAATGCGACCACGCTGCAGGATCTGCAGACCAGCGCCGACAAGGCGATCGCCGGCATTGATCAATCGCTGACCATCATCACCGCGCTGCTGCGGCTCGCCGAGATCGAGAACAACCGTCGCTCGTCGGGTTTCGGCACCGTGGCGCTGGCCGATCTGGCGCGCGAGGTCGCCGACCTCTATGAGCCGATCGCGGACGACAAGCGGATTGCGCTCAAGACCGATCTGCCGGCGACAACGGGCGGTGCTCCGTTCGAGGTTCATGGTGATCGTGACCTGTTGATCGAGGCCGTCGCCAATCTGGTCGACAACGCCGTGAAGTTCACGCCGGAAGGCGGACAGGTGGAGATCGCGCTGACCAGCGACGACCGCGGCAGCATCATCCGTATCCAGGATTCCGGTCCGGGCATCAACGCGCAGGAATGCGACGCGGTGCTGCGGCGGTTCTATCGTTCGGACAAGATCCGAAGCACGCCGGGGGTGGGGCTCGGTCTCAATCTGGTGGCCGCGATCGTGAAACTGCATGATTTCGAGCTCACCATTGTGCCCGGCCCGGGCTGCGTGGTGGAGATCGCCTGTCCGCATCAGCGGCTGGTCGCCTGAGGGCCCCGGCGGATTGTGCAGTGCGGGAGGTTCCGGCGGTGCGGCATCGCTGGACAGCGAAATTGGCTGTCGCCACGGCGCCGACTTCCCTGTAAATCCTCGTCATATCAGTGAGTTTGCGGCCCGGGCTTCGGACCCGGGCGATATCCGAGGACATTCATGCCAGCCTATCGCTCCCGAACCACCACCCATGGCCGTAACATGGCGGGCGCCCGCAGCCTGTGGCGCGCCACCGGAATGACCAATGAGGATTTCGGCAAGCCGATTATCGCGGTGGTGAATTCGTTCACGCAGTTCGTGCCGGGACACGTCCATCTCAAGGACCTCGGACAACTGGTGGCGCGCGAGATCGAGAAGGCGGGCGGCGTCGCCAAGGAGTTCAACACCATCGCGGTCGATGACGGCATCGCCATGGGCCATGACGGCATGCTCTACAGCCTGCCGTCGCGCGAGCTGATCGCCGACAGCGTCGAATACATGGTCAACGCCCACTGCGCCGACGCCATGGTCTGCATCTCCAACTGCGACAAGATCACGCCCGGCATGCTGATGGCGGCGATGCGCATCAACATCCCGGTGGTGTTCGTATCAGGCGGCCCGATGGAATCCGGCAAGGTCAGCGTCAAGGGCAAGATCCGCTCGGTCGATTTGATCGATGCGATGGTCGCCGCCGCCGACGATCGGGTCAGCGACGCCGAGGTCGACGACATGGAGCGCTCGGCCTGTCCGACCTGCGGCTCCTGCTCGGGCATGTTCACCGCCAATTCGATGAACTGCCTCACCGAGGCGCTGGGTCTGGCGCTGCCGGGCAACGGCTCGGTGCTCGCCACCCACGCCGACCGCAAGGGCCTGTTCGTCGAAGCCGGCCATCTGATCGTCGACCTGGCGCGCCGTTATTATGAGCAGGACGACGCAACAGCGCTGCCGCGCAATATCGCGAATTTCAAGGCGTTCGAGAACGCGATGACGCTCGATATCGCCATGGGCGGTTCGACCAACACGGTGCTGCATCTGCTGGCCGCCGCCCATGAGGGCGAGGTTCCTTTCACCATGGCGGACATCGACCGGCTGTCACGCCGGGTGCCGGTGCTGTGCAAGGTGGCGCCGTCGGTGCCGGACGTGCATCTGGAAGACGTGCATCGCGCCGGTGGCGTGATGGCGATCCTCGGCGAACTCGATCGCGCCGGCCTCATTCACCACGACCTGCCGACCGTGCATGCGACCACGGTGCAGGCCGCGCTGGATCGCTGGGATATCGTTCGCACCCAGAGCGAAAGCGTGCGCACATTCTATTCGGCAGCTCCCGGCGGCGTGCCGACGCAAACCGCGTTCAGCCAGAACCGCCGGTTCGAAGAGGTTGATACCGATCGCAGCACCGGCTGCATCCGTAACTTCGAACATGCCTTCTCGAAGGACGGCGGCCTCGCCGTGTTGTCCGGCAACATTGCCGTCGATGGCTGTATCGTAAAGACCGCGGGCGTCGATGCCAGCATCCTGAAGTTTTCGGGACCGGCGCGGGTGTTCGAGAGCCAGGACGCCGCGGTCGAGGCCATCCTGACCAACAAGATCAATCCCGGCGACGTGGTCACGATCATCTATGAAGGCCCGCGCGGTGGCCCCGGCATGCAGGAAATGCTGTATCCGACCAGCTATCTGAAATCCAAGGGGCTCGGCAAAGCCTGCGCCCTTGTCACCGATGGACGCTTTTCCGGCGGGTCGTCGGGGCTGTCGATCGGCCACGTGTCGCCGGAAGCTGCCGAAGGCGGTCTGATTGGCCTGGTGCAGGAAGGCGATCTGATCGAGATCGATATTCCCGCGCGCTCGATCCGTCTCGCGGTCGACGATGCCGAACTGGCCCGCCGCCGTGCGGCAATGGAGGCCAAAGGCGCGAACGCCTGGAAGCCGGCCAAGCGCAGCCGCAAGGTGTCGACTGCGTTGAAGGCCTACGCCGCGCTCGCCACCAGCGCCGCAAAGGGCGCGGTGCGCGTCATCAAGGACTGAGCACCCGCCAGGCGGCATGAAAGTCGCTGCTGACATTATCGCCCTGATCGAAGGGCAGCCGGACATGATGCGGCTTCTCCACGTCGTGGAGAGGCTCGCTCTGCCGGACTGCTGGATAGGGGCGGGCTTTGTCAGAAATGCGGTGTGGGATGTGCTGCACGATCGCACGCCGGATTGCACGCGCCTGAACGACGTCGATGTGGTGTTCTTCGATGGTGCCGATGCAAGCCGGCGCCGCGACGATGCGATTGAAGGCAAGCTGAGGCTGACGTGCCCGGGCGTGCCATGGTCTGTCAGCAACCAGGCCCGAATGCACGCGCATAACAACGATGATCCCTATGCCGATGTCGGCAGCGCAATCGCGCGCTGGCCCGAGACGGCCACGGCGGTTGCAGCCCGCTCCGTGCTTGGTCGCGTCGAGCTGCTGGCACCGCATGGCATCGACGATCTCATCAATTTGATTGTGCGCCCAACCACCGCTTTCGCCGCGCGGCGCTATGTCGTCGACGAACGGCTCCGCACCAAAGAATGGCTGAACCGTTGGCCGCAGCTGACGGTGGTTTGAAGCCGGCCTCATTTTCGGAACTTTGTTCTGCGGCAAATCGCAGCGCGGCGCGGGCATTCCGCCGCAGCCGGGTGCGGTTGCGATGACCGCGCCGGCAATCGATCTATAGCCGCGACATCAATGGATAAGGGACTGCGAACAATGTTCGATGCCAAGCGGCTGCTGGATCAGTTTCTCGGAGGCCAGGCGACAGGCGCCGCACAAGGTCAATCCACCGGATCGCCATGGGGAGATCTCGCCCGCAACGCCGGCGATGTTTTGAACAAGGGGCTTGGTGGATCTGCCGGCAGCTCTCTCGGAGGTGCCCTCGGAGGATCCGTTGGCAGCTTCGGTGGTGGCGCGTTGGCTGGTGGCCTGGCCACGGTGCTGCTCGGCTCGAAGGGCGGTCGCAAGCTCGCCGGCAACGCCCTCAAGCTTGGCGGCATGGCTGTCGTCGGTGCGCTCGCCTATCAGGCTTATCGGGGTTGGCAGACCGGCCAGGCGCCGCAGGCAACGGCGACAACGTCTGTGCCGATGTTGCCGCCGCCGAGCGACACGCCGTTCAATCCGACCGGCGTTGCGGACCAGCAGTCGCTCGGCCGCAATCTGCTGCGTGCGATGATCGCGGCCGCGAAAGCCGATGGCCACATCGATGCGAAGGAACAGGCCAATATCTTCGCGCAGATGGACAAGATGGCGCTGGATAGCGACGACAAGGCGTTTGTCATCGACGAACTGCGCAAACCGCTGGATATCGATGCCGTCGCGCAGGCCGCGCGGACGCCCGAGGAGGCGGCCGAGCTCTATGTGGCCTCGCTGCTTGCCATCGATGTGGATCATTCATCCGAGCGAGGCTATCTGGATCTTCTGGCGACGCGATTGCGGCTCGATCCCAAGCTTGTCGCCCACCTCAACGCGACGGTGGAAGGCGCCACCGAAAAGGTGCCGGTGTCTGTGTCTATGTCACCGGCATCGTAACGCGGCGACCGATCGCCTCGGGGCGGGGGATTGCCGCTTGCGCGGCGGCCACCGCCTGGATCCGCGCCGCGATGTCGGGCGGATACGGCGCGACCTTGCGCACGTCCATGTCGACGTGCAGCGAGATGATTTCCGACGTGGCCGAGACCCAGCCTTCGCTGGCATGGTGCAGCTCCTCGAAGATATGCATCCGTTTCTGGTCGGCGGCGACCAGCAGCAAATGGACGTGCACCGGGTCGCCGAGGTGGACCTCGCGCAGGTAGCGCACGTGGCACTCCGCGGTCATGGTCGAGTTGTTGCGCTGCTTGAGATAGTCATGCCCGATGCCGAGCATGTCGAAGAACTCGTCCAGCGAGCGGTCGAACAGCACGTTGTAATAGGCCATGTTGAGGTGGCCGTTATAGTCGATCCAGTGGGGTTCGATCGGAATCACGGAGCAGACGAACGGTGCCCGGTCGAGGCGAAGGCCAAATTTGAAATCAAAAGCCTTGGGATCGAGAGCCTTGGGATCGAGAGTCTCAGTCATGCTTTCCCCGGGGACTGCTTTGAAATGCCCTGCGCTTTTTGCGCCGCTTGGTGCTTGACCCCTTATACATCCTTTGCCACGGTCGTTCGCAACCGTGCAGATCCGCGCAGGATGGCGTCCTGTGTTGCAGATCGCATGCAAGCCAGCAGAGATCGGCGTGTTCCGGCGTTATGATGAGGGCCGGATGGCGCCTCCAGGAGGATTGAAGGGTGGGTCTGACGACTGTAAAGACGCTGCCGCGGCCGGAGCCGCAGAAGCTTGCGAGGGCGATCGAGGCCATGGCGGCGCGGTTCGGTAACCGGCTGGTAACGTCGCAGGCCGTGCGCGAGCAGCACGGCCACACCACCACCTGGCTGGCCAACCAGCCACCGGACGCGGTGGTGATGGCGCAGGAGACCGTGGACATCCAGGATGTGGTGCGGATCTGCGGGCCGCTCGGCGTCCCGGTGATCGCATTCGGCACCGGCACGTCGCTGGAAGGCCAGGTCAATGCGCCGGCCGGCGGCGTCTGCATTGACCTGAGGGACATGAACAACATTCTTGCGGTGCATCCGGAGGATCTGGATTGCGTGATCCAGCCCGGCGTCACCCGCAAGGCGCTCAATGAGTACATCCGTGACCAGGGCCTGTTCTTCCCGATTGATCCGGGTGCCGACGCGTCGCTCGGCGGCATGGCCTCGACACGCGCGTCCGGCACCAACGCGGTGCGCTACGGCACCATTCGCGAGAACGTGCTGGCGCTGAAGGTCGTGCGCGGCGACGGCGAGATCATCACCACCGGCACCCGCGCCAAAAAGTCCTCGGCCGGTTATGACCTGACCCATCTGTTCATCGGCGCCGAAGGCACGCTGGGCATCATCAGCGAACTGACCATCAAGCTGCGCGGCATTCCCGAAACCATCGCCGCGGCGGCCTGCTCGTTCACGAGCGTGGAGGGAGCCTGCAAGGCGACCATCATGGCGATCCAGACCGGCATTCCGGTGGCGCGGATCGAGCTTCTGAACCAGGCCCAGGTCAGGGCCAGCAACGCCTATTCGAAACTGTCGCTGCCGGAGACGCCGCTGTTGCTGCTGGAATTCCACGGCAGCGAGGGCGAAGTCGCGGCGCAATCGGAGCTGTTCGGCGAGATCGCCAGGGAGTGCGGCGGCGGGTCGTTCGAATGGACCACACGGCCGGAGGAGCGCACCCGGCTGTGGCAAGCGCGGCATGACGCCTATTGGGCGGTGCGGGGCTTGCGCCCCGGCGGCGGCATCGTCGCCACCGACGTCTGCGTGCCGATCTCGCGGCTGGCCGACTGTGTGGTGGAAACCGAAGAAGACCTGATCCGGCTCGGCCTGCTGTCGCCGATTGTCGGCCATGTCGGCGATGGCAATTTCCATTGCTCGCTTTTGGCCGACACCGACAATCCGGACGAAATGGCGCGTGCGGAGGAATTCATGCATCGCCTGGTGGAGCGGGCGCAGGGCATGGGCGGCACCTGCACCGGCGAGCACGGCGTCGGCCAGGGCAAGCAGAAATACCTGCTCGGCGAACTCGGCCCCGAGGCGCTCGACGCCATGCGCGCGGTGAAGCAGGCGCTGGACCCGCACAACATCTTCAATCCCGGGAAGATCGTGCCAGCGGCTTGAGCGGCGCGCAAGGACTGCCATGCCAAGTGCAATTGTTCTCGGCGCCGGAATGGCGGGTGTTGCGGCGGCCCTGCAATTGCAAAGCCGCGGCTGGTCGGTCGCGTTGGTCGATCGCCAGGCGCCGGGCCGCGCGACCAGCTACGGCAATGCCGGCTTCATCCAGAGCGAAGCAGTCGAGCCCTATCCGATGCCGCGGGACCTCGCCTCGCTGATCGCGATTGCGACAGGGCGCTCCAACGACGTTCACTACAATCTGGCGACGCTGCCGCGGCATATCGGGTCGCTGTTGCAATACTGGTGGTTTTCCGCCCCGCAGCGTTATGCGGCGATCGTTTCAGCCTATGCCGGGATCATCGCCCATGCGGCGCCCGAGCACGAGACGCTGATGAATGCGTCCGGTGTCGCGAACCTGGTTCGCCGTGACGGCTTTCGCATCCTGCTGCGGTCGCAGGCGACGATGGATTTCGTCGCCGCCCGCGCCGAGCGTCTCAGGGTTAAGCATGGCGTGCGCTCCCGGCTGTTGTCGGCGGCGGAGCTGGCGCAGGCCGAGCCCGGCTTGAGAGACACCGGGATCGGCGCGCTGCACTGGCTCGACACCTGGACCGCAAAAGATCCTGGCGGCGTGGTCGGCGCCTATGCCGATCTGTTCGTCCGATCGGGGGGTAATTTTGTTCATGGCGATGCGGCCAGCCTGCGGCCGTCGCCCGGTGGCGGCTGGAGCGTCGCGACGGAGAACGGCACCATCGCGGCCGAGCACGCCGTGGTGGCGTTGGGGCCGTGGTCGCCGGAGTTGCTGCGAAAATTCGGCTATCGGTTTCCGATGGTGCGCAAGCGGGGGTATCACCGGCATTTTCGCGGCGGCACCGGACTCGACTTGCCGCTGATGGATTCCGGCTTTGGTTATGTGCTGGCGCCGATGGCGATGGGTCTGCGCATCACCACGGGCGCCGAACTCACCGGCCCGGGGGCGTCGATGCGTCCGGTGCAGTTGGGGCGGGCAGAGCAGGCAGCGCGCGGCCTGCTCGATCTCGGCACGCCGGTGGAGCAGCAGCCCTGGTCCGGCACCCGGCCCTGTATGCCCGACATGCTCCCCGTGGTCGGTCCGGCCTCCCGGCACGCCGGGTTGTGGATGCATTTCGGTCATGGGCATCAAGGTTTCACGCTGGGGCCGGCCACCGGGCGTTTGCTGGCGGAGATGATGGTGGGGGAAACGCCGTTCGTCGACCCGGCTCCGTTCCGGCCCGACCGTTATTGAGGGCAGGACTCTTGAGGGGCAGGACTATTGAGAGGTTGGGCGCGCAAAACGCCGCTGTGACTTCGCCACACTTGTTCCTGTATAATGGGGTTCCGCGACGACTCGCGCGCGAGGGATTTTTGCAGCCTTTTTAAGGGGACCCCGTGCAGACCACGCTGCTCGGACTGGCGATTGCCTTCATTCTCGCGCTGGTGGCCGCGCTGGTCGGTCCGCATTTTGTCGACTGGAACCAGTTCCGGCCGCAGTTCGAGGCCGAGGCGACGCGCGTGATCGGCGCTCCGGTGCGGGTCGGCGGCCAGCTCGATGCCCGGCTGCTGCCGACGCCGTCCTTGCGGCTGCGGGCGGTTGCGGTCGGCAACACGGCCGGTGCGAGCACGGTCGGGGCCGACAAACTCGACGTTGATTTCAGCCTGAGCTCCCTGATGCGTGGCGAATGGCGGGCCACAGAGCTGACGCTCAATGGGCTCAACCTCGATCTCAGCCTCAATGATCGCGGCCGGCTGATCTGGCCGTTCAAGGGCGGCAGCTTCGATTTCGGTTCGCTGGCGATTGATCGGGTGAATCTCACCGGTCGGATCGCGCTGCATGATGCGGCAAGCCGGTCGACCATCACGCTTGATGATATCGCGTTCGGCGGCGACGTCCGTGCCCTCGCAGGGGCCGCGCGCGGCGACGGCAATTTTCGTTACGACGGCGTGCGTTATCCGTTCCGCTTCAGCTCTGGCGCCAGCTCCGACGGGGCGGGTACGCGGCTGCATCTCAACATTGATCCGGGCCAGCGGCCGTTCGGGCTCGATCTTGATGGTGTCATCAGCACCCAGGCACAGGTGCCGCGCTTCGAGGGGACGCTCACGCTCGCCCGCGCCATCGCGTTGCGTGGCACCGACTCCAGCGGCAACCTGCTGCAAACGCCTTGGAAGGTGTCGACCAAGGTCCGGGCGGATCCGGCTGCAGCCAAGTTCGAGCAGCTTGAGGCCGTGTATGGCGCCGACGATGTCGGGCTGAAACTGTCCGGCTCCGCCGACATGGCGTTCGGCGCCACGCCGTCGCTGCGCGCCACGCTGGCGGCGCGCCAGCTGGATGCGGACCGGCTGCTGGCGAAGGAGACCGCGACCACCGAGCCGACACGGCTGCTGCCGGGGTTACGCGGCCTCGTCTCGTCAGTGCCGACGCCGCCGTTCGCAACCCGCCTTGCTGTCGAAGCCGACAGCGTCACCCTCGGTGGCCGTCCGGTGCAGAATATTGCAGCGGAGTTCAGTGGCGATGCCGACGGCTGGATCATCGATCAGCTGCAGGGGCGTGCGCCGGGCGCAACCCAGGTCGCGCTGGCCGGGCGGCTTGCGCCGGGCACGGACTTCAAGGGCGATCTGAAAGTGGAGTCGACCGATCCCGATGGGCTCGTAACCTGGTTGCGCGGTCGCAGTGATCCGTCGCTGCGCTTGCAGGGTCCGCTCCGGATCGCCGGAAATCTGAGCGTGGCGCCGGATCGGATCGCGCTGGATGGCATCAAGGCCACCGTCGAAGGCGATGCGATCGAGGGGCGGCTCGCGGTGTCCGACGGCACCAGCGACAAGGCATCCGACAAGTCCTTGAAGCTTGATGTCGGTGTGAAGGCGGCACGTGCCAATCTTGACGCGCTGGCGGTTTTTGCCCGCGCCTTTGCGGGACCGCAGGCCGAATGGCCCGATGAAGTTCAGCTCTCTCTCGACATCGGCCGTGGCACCATGGGTGGACAGGAGGTCGCGCCGCTGCTGGCCGAACTCGGTTATGGACCGGCAGCGTTCAACCTCACCAGCCTGAAACTTGGCGGCACCGGTGGTGTGACCGTGGACGGCAGCGGAGCATTTGACCGCACCGCCAGCACCGGCAAACTCGGCCTGAAGGCGCATGCGGCCTCGCTGTCGCAGATCACCGCGGCACTGGCGCCGATGCTGCCCGCGGGACTCGCAGCGCGGTTGAATGCGTTGCCGGCGGCACCCGCGGGCGCTCAGGGCATGAGCAAGCTGAAATTCTCTGTTGCACTCGATCGCATGGACACGACCGATCGCGCCAAAACGGACAGCAAGGCCGAGGCCAAGTCGGATTCCTCCAAATCGGATCGCCCCAAGGCGGATCGCGCCGGAGGCCATGTTGCCAATGTCCTGGCGACGCTTGAGGTCGACAGCCCGCAGCTCAAGGGCACCACCCGCGCTTCGGCGCAGTCGACGCTCGCCGCCCTGCAACATTTCGATCTCGATGCGCTCGCAAAAGGCGAGATCAATGTCGACAGCAAGCTTGCCGCCGATCAGGGGCGCATACTGCTGGCACTGCTCGGCCTCGATCGCGCGCTGGCGGCCGGCGACGGTGCGGCCCAGTTCGAGGCCACCGCCACCGGCATCTGGAAGGCGCCGCTGCGGTTCAAGGCAAAACTCGCCGGCACCAATCTCGATGCCGACGCGCAGGGCACGGCGAATCCCTGGGCGGACGATCCCAGCGTTTCGGTCACCCTCGCGGCGCGCAAGATCGACCTTGCGCCGGCGTTAGATCTGCCGCCGGGACGGTTGCCTGCCTTAACCATCAGTTTGTCGTCGCGGCTGGACGTCGCCGGGCCGCGACTGACGTTCAGCGATATCGACAGCACCGTGGCCGGCTCGCGGGTACGCGGCCGGCTTGCGCTGACGCGGGGCGATGAGCCGGCCTTCTCCGGCGAACTCGGCATGGATGCGCTCGATCTCGGCGCGCTGTTCGGCCTTGCGATCGGCGCCACCGGCCATGCCGCCGATGAGCCGCTTGGCCGAGGCCCGTTGCAGGGCGCACGCGGCGAACTGGCATTTCAGGCGTTGCGGGGCGTGCTGCCCGGTGGTCTCGAGCTCAAGCCCGTGAGCGGCACGCTGAAGGGCAATGGTGCGTCGCTGACGCTGAATGGCGTCAAGGGCTCGCTCGGCGGCGGCAGTGCGACTGCCGACCTGACCACGACCAATGGCCGCGACGGATTTGCTGTCGATGCGCGCGTGCAATTGTCCGGCGTCGACGGCCAGGCATTGAGCTATCGCGGGCTGGCGCTGCCGGCCGGGAAGACGTCGCTGCAGATGGCACTGTCCACCCGTGGCCGCAGCGCTGGCGTGCTGGCCGGTGCGCTGTCCGGCAGCGGCACGCTGTCGATGGAGAATGCGCAGATCAGCGGCCTCGATCCCCGCGCGTTCGAGGTGGCGATTGCAGCGAGCGATGCCGGGCGGGTGGCCGATGATCGCAGGCTGCGCGACCTGATCGCGCCGGTGCTTGCCTCGGCGCCGTTGCCGGTCGCGTCGGTGCAGATTCCGTTCAACATCCGCGACGGCAGCTTGCGGGTGACCTCCACCACGCTTGAGGCCGACGGGGCTCGGGCCGTCGTCTCCGGTGGCTACGATATCACGGCGGACCAGGCGGATTTGCGCGCGAGCCTGGTGTCGACCAGGATCGGCACCGACACCAGCCGGCCGGAGATCCAGATCTTCGCTCATGGGCCGCCGGATCGCCTCAACCGCACCATTGACGTGACATCGCTGTCGTCATGGCTCGCGGTGCGGGCGATCGATCGCGAGACACGGCGGCTTGATGCGCTGGAACGCGGCGAGCCGCTGCCGCCTGCGGCCCCAACGCTGCCACCACCGACGACGGCGGCGATCCCGCCGCCCACGGCCGTCAATCCTCCGGCGGCTGTGGAGCCTGTGCCCGATGCCGGTGCATTGCCGCCGCCCGGCGTGCCGGTGCCTGGCCGTGATCAGCGGCGGCGCGAGCCAAAAGCGAAGGCCAGTCCTGTCGTGACAGTGCCCCCGGCGCCGGCCCTGCCGTCGCCCGCACCGCCACAGGCGTCGAATGGTGTGCCCTCCGTGGCCGCGCCGGCGCTGGAACCGTTGCCGCCGCCGATTGAGGTGCGCCCCGCGCCCGGCATGGCAAAGCCGCGCGCACGCGCCCCGCTGGTGCTGACGCCGCCGGTGCAGAACTGAGCGATTGCCGCTCGCCGCCATTGGAGACTGGGATGACGAAAAATACCTTGCACGGCCGCGTTGCCCTGGTGACCGGAGGTTCTCGCGGCATCGGCGCAGCGATTGCGCGGGCGCTGGCCGCCGCGGGTGCTGCCGTTGCCATCAACTATCGCGAGCGTGTCAGTGATGCGGATGGTCTGGTCAAGGCCATCGTCGATGCCGGTGGTCGCGCCATGGCGATCCCTGCGGACGTCTCGGATGCCAGCGCCGTGGCCGGGATGGCCGCAGCGGTGAACGCGCAACTCGGACCGATCGATATTCTCATCAATAATGCCGGCGTTGCCATCACCCGCGGCATTGACGATCTCACCGAGGCCGATTTCGATCAGACTATCGCGGTCAATCTGAAGTCGGTCTTTCTCTGCACCCAGGCCGTCCTGCCGACGATGCGGGCGGCGAAATGGGGACGCATCGTCAATATCTCTTCCGGAGCCGCCCGCGGAGCGGGCTCAATTGGACCGCACTACAATGCATCCAAAGCCGGAATCGAGGGGCTGACGCGCGGTTACGCTGCCCGTCTGGTGAAGGAGGGCGTCACCGTCAATGCGGTTGCGCCCTCTCTGATCGAAACCGACATGATGCACGGGCAGGAGAGCCTCGTCAGCCGCATCCCGCTGGGGCGCTTTGGCGCGGCCGACGAGGTGGCGGGTGCCGTCATGCTGCTGATCGACAATGCCTATATGACCGGCCAGACCGTCGCGATGAGCGGCGGCATGGCCTTCAACTAGATCACGATCCAGCGTCCGGCACGCCTCACTATGACGCGACCTCGCCGTCGTGGACATTGAGGTCCACGCCCTGCGGATCCCTGATCGTGGACACCGCGATCAGGGAGATCACCGAGAGCACCGCGATATAGGCGCCCACACGCCAGGATTCGCCGTAAGTGCCGATGATCCATTGCGCGATCGCCGGTGCGAAGGCGCCGCCGAGGATGGCGCCGAGCGCATAGCCGACTGAGACGCCGGAATAACGAATCCTGGCCGGAAACAATTCGGCGTACAGCGCCGCTTGTGGTCCATAGGACAGGCCGAGCCCGATCGTCAGGCCGAACGCGCCGACAAAGAACAGCGCGATGCTTTTCGAGTCGATCAGGAACCACATCGGGATCGCCCACAGCGCCATAATGACGAACCCGATCTGGAAGGTGCGCACCCGCCCGATCCAGTCACCCATCAGCCCGCCGAGCAGCGTGAATGCGAACCAGCCGAATGCCGCCAGGGTTGAGACCAGCAGGATCTGGTCCGACGGCAGCTTCAGCGTATTGAGGCCGTAGCTGATGATGAAGGCGATCAGGATATAGCCGGCAGCGTTGTTGGCCATGAAGATCAGCGCGGTGCGCAGGATCTCCTTGCTGTGGCCGCGGAACAGGTCGCGCAGCGGCGCGGAGGATTCCTTGCGGCGCTGATGCATGGCCCGGAATACGGGCGACTCCTCCACGGTGCGCCGGATCACCGCACCGACAATGATCAGCGCGATCGAGACCAGGAACGGAATTCGCCAGCCCCATTCGGTCATCGCCTGCTTGCCGAGCAGCGTGGTCAAGATCCACAGCACGCCGGTCGCGAGGATCATGCCCAGCGGCGTGCCGATCTGCGGGAATGCTCCGAAGAAGCTGCGTCGGCCGCGCGGCGCATACTCCACCGACATCAGCGCCGCGCCACCCCATTCGCCGCCGGCGGAGAAGCCCTGCAGGATGCGCAGCAGCACCAGCAGCACGGGCGCCCAGGCGCCGATCTGCGCATAGGTCGGCAGCAGGCCGACCAGTGCTGTGGCCACGCCCATCAGCACCAGTGTCATCACCAGCACGCCGCGGCGGCCGAACCGGTCGCCCATATGGCCGCAGACGATTGCACCGAGCGGCCGGAACAGGAACGAGAGCCCGATGGTCGCGAACGACAGGATTTGCGCCAGCAACGGATTGTTTTGGACCATTGGAGCGAAGAACAGCGGACCGAACACCAGGCCTGCGGCTTGGGCGTAGACGAAGAAATCGTACCATTCGATGGTGGTGCCGACGAGCGTCGCGGTCAGGACTTTCTTTTCATCCCAGCTGATGGTGGGGGCGGCGTCGGCCGCAGCGGAGGAGGGTGTCGACATGAAAGCCTTCAGAAAGAGGTGGTGGATGTGTCGGGCAACGCGCGCTCGAGCGCGCCCTCGCGCGGACGGCAGCGATCGGCGATGCCGTCACTCCGCTGTTTGGCGGTGATGTCTAGACCGGAGGGAATGGCGGGATGGTCATGGCGTTTGTCCCTTCGCTGCCTTGCGCGTGTTCTTGTTGAGGTGGCAGAGGCCCATGCGCCGCCTTGGCGGGCGCAGGTCATGGACGGGCAGTCGCCGACGAAATCGATCGAGAGCCACTTGCCTGACCGCCAAGGTAACGCCATCCTGCGGCCAAGCAAACACCAGAAAATGATAATGGGGGAAACAATGAAATCTTTTGATCGTGCCTTGACGGCTCTGGCGCTGACCACAGCGGTTGTTCTCGGTAGTTCTCTGTTAAGCGCACCTGTGCAGGCGCAGCAATCCACGGCACCGGTCAAGATTGGCGTGCTGTCGGATTTCACCTCGGTCTATTCGGACATCGGCGGCACGGGCAATGTCGAAGCTACCAAGATGGCGATCGAGGATTTCAAGTCCACGGTGCTGGGACGGCCGATTGGGCTTCTCACCGCCGACGCGCAGAACAAGGCCGACATCGCCGCTGCCATCACCCGGAAATGGTATGAGAGCGAAGGCGTCGACATGATCATCGACATGCCGACCTCGGCCACCGCACTGGCCGGCATGGAGATGTCGAAGCGCTATGAGAAGATCATGATTGTCACCGATGCCGCGAGTTCGGACATCACCGGCAAGTCATGCTCGCCCTACACCGCGCACTGGACCTACGACACCTATGCCAACGCCAAAACCGTCGGCGGTGCCATCGTCAAGCAGGGCGGCGACAGCTGGTTCTTCATCACCGCCGACTATCTGTTCGGTCACTCGATCGAACGCGACACCGGCGAGGTGGTGAGGGTGGCCGGTGGCAAGGTGCTCGGCAGTGCGCGAGCGCCACTCAACACCGCGGACTTCTCGTCGTTCCTGCTGCAGGCGCAGGCCTCGAAGGCGAAAATCATCGGTCTCGCCAACGGCGGCGGCGACACCATCAACACCATCAAGCAGGCCTCGGAATTCGGCATCGTCGCCGGCGGTCAGAACCTGGCCGGCATCGTGATGTTCATTTCCGACATCCACAGCCTGGGCTTGAAGATCGCGCAGGGCCTCATCATCACCGAAGCGTTTTACTGGGATCAGAACGAACGCACCCGCGCCTTCGGCAAACGGTTCTTCGACCGCATGAAGCGCATGCCGACCATGAATCAGGCGGCCACCTACAGCGGCACGCTGCATTATCTCAAAGCCGTCCAGGCCGCGGGGACCACCGACACCAAGGCGGTGCTGGCGAAGATGCGTGAGATGCCGGTGCGGGATGCTTTCACCGAGAACGGCGTGCTGCGCGAGGACGGTCGCATGGTCCACAGCATGCTGCTGCTGGAGGTGAAGAAGCCCGAAGAGTCGAAGGGGTCATGGGATTATTACAAGATTCTCGCGGAGGTGCCCGGAGAGCAGGCGTTTCGGCCGCTAAAGGACGGCGGCTGCCCGTTGATCAAATAGTCCGATCAGCGCCAGACACGAACCCAGTCGACGTCCGTAATCTCCGAGTTCCAGGCGGCCAGGGTTTGCGCCGATAAAACGATGGTCATCGGCTGGGTATTGCAGACGGAGAACGAGTGTCTGTAGGTCGACACCTGCACGTTGTCCATGTACCAGGTGACGACTCCCTTGCGCCAGAGCACGCCAAACGTGTGCCAGTTTCCGTCGATCGGGTTGTTGGGTATGTTGTTGAGGTGGTTGGGATTCTGCGTGTTCTGCATGGTCCCGCCGCTCGGCTGATACCAGGAGTGAATTGTCGTGTTGAGCATGTAGGGGCCGAACATCTCGGCGACGTCGATTTCGCACCACGACTTGTTGCCGTTCGCGTCAGAGACTCGGTCTTCAATGGCGGGCTTGGAGAGCAGCCAGAACGCGCCCCAGTTGTACCCGACGTTGGCGTCTGTGCCAGGCAGAAAGCGCATCCGGGCCTCGAAATATCCGAACAGGTAGTCGGGGCCATAGGCTGCGGTGTTCACCGGGTGGTTGACCAGGTGAGTGTTTGGCAAATAGCCAGGTGTTGTCATCCGCACAACGCCGCCTTCCGGCAGCATGACTGATGTCCCAACGGCTGGAGGGAAGAACCAGAAGTTGTTCCACCAGCGCCGTGTGGTGGCCGCCGGGGTGAAGGTATCCGTTGAAAAGTCCTCGTTGAAGACGAGGGTACTGTATCCGTAGGCCGATGCCTGCGACGGAGCTGTCGGCGTCGTTTGCGCCAGACCTTCATGGCAGCCCAGAAGGCAGAGTGACACGGCTGCGATGATGCGAACGTTTACACGAATCTTCGACATGTTGATGCCTGCAATTCATGATCTGCGATTCATTATGCAATTCATCGGCCGGCGCCACTGCGGGGATTCGATGACGGCGGTCTGAAATGCAATCCGTTAATCTAGACGGGCTGATCGCAACTGAGATCAGCACTTTTGCGAAGGCGCGTCAGTTACGCGTTACCCGTGCTGCCGGTGGTCGTGCGTAAGCACGGATCTGTCGGCTCGTCCCATTAAGCTTGCCGAATATGCAGTCGCTCGGGCGCCAAGCGCAATAGACATTGCGCCGAAGGCGCGTATTTTGACTTCAGAGAGGTGGATGCCTGAGTCGCGATGCAAGCAGCAAATCGCCTTGTTTTTGAGCAGGATCACGCGTCGGTGCGGACCAATCCCGGAGCTTATGGATACCGTCGATCCATTCTCTTCACCAATCGTGCCATCGGCGACAATCCGACCGCAGAACGAGAGTCCGACAACAGACAGCGAGACAGGCCATGGTGAAACCGTTTCCGTCGAAGACCCATATCGGTAATCATGCACTGCATCCGGAAACACTGATGCTGAACTACGGCTACGATCCGCAGTTGTCGGAAGGGGCCGTCAAGCCGCCGGTGTTTCTGACCTCGACCTTCGTTTTTCGGACCGCTGAAGATGGGCAGGACTTCTTCGACTTCGTGTCGGGGCGGCGCGAGCCGCCCGCCGGAATGGGCGCCGGCCTTGTCTACTCGCGCTTCAACCATCCCAACAGCGAGATCGTCGAGGATCGGCTCGCCATTTATGAGCGCACCGAGAATTGCGCGCTGTTCTCGTCAGGCATGTCGGCGATCGCGACAACGATTCTCGCATTCGCACGTCCGGGTGACGTCATCCTGCACTCACAGCCGCTGTATGGTGGAACGGAGACGCTCTTCGCCAAGACGCTTGCTGGTCTCTCCATCGGTGCCGTGGGCTTTGCCGACGGCATTGACGAACCCGTGGTCCGGCTGGCGGCGGAGGACGCGATGCGCCGGGGGCGGGTGTCCATGATCTTCATCGAAACCCCCGCCAATCCCACCAATGGTCTCGTCGACATCGCGATGGTTCGCCGCATCGCCGACATGATCGGTCGGGCCCAGGGGCACACGCCGATCATTGCCTGCGACAATACGCTGCTTGGTCCGGTCTTTCAGCGGCCGATCGAACACGGTGCGGATCTGTCGCTGTACTCGCTGACGAAGTATGTCGGCGGTCACTCGGACTTGATCGCGGGCGCGGCGCTCGGCTCGAAAACCCTGATGAAGGACGTCAAGGCGCTGCGCGGCGCCATCGGCACCCAGCTGGATCCGCATTCCTGCTGGATGATCAGCCGCTCGCTCGAAACCCTGAGCATCCGCATGCACAGAGCCGATGAGAATGCCCGGCTGGTGGCGGATTTCCTGCGCGACCAGCCCAAGGTGGCGAAGGTCCACTATCTTGCGCATCATGATCCGGCCTCTGCCGCCGGCCGGCTGTTTGCAAGGCAATGCACCGGTGCGGGCTCCACCTTCTCGTTCGACATTGTCGGCGGCCAGCCCGCCGCATTCCGCTTCTTGAACGCGCTGCAGATCTTCAAGCTGGCGGTGAGCCTGGGCGGCACCGAGTCGCTGGCCAGCCTGCCTGCCAGCATGACCCATTCCGGCGTTCCGGCTGACCTTCGCCAAAGCATCGGCGTGCTCGATTCCACGATCAGGTTGTCGATCGGCATCGAACATCCGTCCGACCTGATCGCTGACATCGGGCAGGCGTTAAATGTAGCGTAGCGCGGCAGATACGGACCGCGCCCCTGAACTGCGCCGCAAGTTCAGCCCTTCGACACGTGAACGTCCGGCGTGCGCCCCGAGCTCCACCGGCCGCCGATCGCGCGCTCGATCTGCGCCGCCAGCTGCAGCAACAGTCCGTCGTTGCCCTGCTTGGCCTGTGCCTGGATGCCGAGCGGCAGCCCGTGCTCGTTTACGGCCAGCGGCAGTGAGATTCCGGGAATGCCGCAGAGATTGGCGAGCGGCGTGAAGGCGAAGTTGCGCCAGAGATTGCCGAACCAGTCCAGCACCGACGGATTGTCGCTGATGGTCAGGTACTCCGTGGTGCCGATCTTTGGTGTCGGCAGCGCGGTGATCGGCGTCAGGATGATGTCCCAGTCCTCGAAAAATGCGCCGAAGCCGCGCGAGGTTGTATTGAACATCGCTTGCATCCGTGCGCGCTCGGCGAAGGTCGTGTGTCGGCCGGCGTCCCAGATCCGGATGTTGATGGGTTCGACGAGATCCGCCGGCGGCCGCTCCAGCCCGCGCGCGGCGAGCATGTTGCCGATGACCACGGCGAAATTGCTGATGTAGCAGGTGGTCTGCGCGGCGAACGCGGCGTTAAAATCGGCGGCCGGCAGGGCGTAATCCACATGATGGCCGAGGCCCTCGAGGAACCGGCCCACGCGTTCGAGCTCGGCCGCGATATGCGGTGTGGCGCGATAGTCGCCCCACTGGTGCGAGAGAGCGATCTTGAGCCGGCTCGGGTCGCGCGTGATGAGCTGTGTGTAGGGCTCCGGCGGGGTCCAGAACGGCATGAATTCGCCGGGTCCGGGGCCCCGGCAGGCATCAACAAAAGCCGCGGTGTCGCGCACCGAGCGCGACTGGCAGCCCTGGATCGAGACCAGGCCCGTCAGGTCCGATAAATGCGGTGCCAGCGAGAACACGCCGCGCGACACCTTGAGCCCGATGTTGCCGTTGACGCCGGCGGGAATGCGGATCGAGCCGCCGCCGTCCGTCGCATGCGCGATCGGCACCACGCCGGCGGCGACCATCGCGGCGCTCCCGGCAGAGGAGCCGCATGTGGTGTAGTCGGTGTTCCAGGGATTGCGCGTGACGTAGACCGCGGGATTCTCGGCCGAGCTGCAGACCCCGAACTCCGGCGTGGTCGTGCGTCCGATCAGGTTGAGCCCCGCTTTGCGCATTTGCGAGGTCAGGAAGGTATCGGCCGTTGCGCGATTGCCGCGCATCAGCAACGAACCCATTTCCTGCAGGCGGCCTTTCAGTGTGGGGCCGAGGTCCTTCATCAGGAACGGCAGACCGGCAAAGGGGCCCGCGAGGTCCGTTCCGTCGATCGCCGGATCAGTGACCGCGTCCTCGAACACCTCGACTACACCGGACAGCGCGCCGTTGACCTTGGCGATGCCGGCGGCTGCTTGGGTCGACAACTCGGCGGCGGTCAATTCTCCCTTCTTCACCCGCGCGGCGAGCGCCAGCCCGTCGTGCTCAGCCCATTCATCCCAGCTCATCGGTAAAGTCATCAGATCCATTCCCTTGATGTGGCCTGGACTGTAGTTCAGCAATGTTCGGGGTCAAGAACGCAGCCGCAATGATGAGGATGGATAATGCTGGGCGAGCGATGGCGGCTCCTGTTATTCACCATCCCCACACCATGCCGGCCGCGATCGAGGGACAACAATGGCCCTCGTGTTGCAAAGGCCCCCCGGCAATTGCATAGTGGGTCCGATAAATTTGTCTGGCTTGTCTTGAAGGAAATGAATGATGGCGGAAGCCGATCTGGATGTCTTGATCCGGCAGATTGCGAAACAGCAAAACAAGACCCTCCTTGCCGCCGCCAAGACGCGGCGGGCTCATTACGTGGCCCTTGCCGCCAAGGCCAAGAATGCCGAGACCAGGGAGCGCTACAAGCAGCTTGCAAAGGACACGCTGGAGCAGGGCACCGCGGCTGCCAGGCGATTGCAGATCTCCGCCGACAACGCAGCCGACAGCTACGCGCGCTCCATGCGAATGGCAGCGGAAGCCATTTCTGCCAAGGTAGCGGCTGACAAGGCGGCTGCCGACAAGGCTCAGGCTGCGTCCGTCGAGAACGCGGATAAAAAGAAGGCGCCCAAAGCGAGCAAGACCCCGGCGAAGAAGCCCAAGAAAGCTTTGGCCAAGAAAGCTTCGCCCAAAAAATCTTCATCCAAATCTTCATCCAAGAAGGCTTGAGGCCAACCGGCAGCAGGCGCCTGGGTGCGCCCAATGGGTCCGCGCAGGCGCGGCTCCGTTGGCTGACCCGGGTCGCGCCGGGGCCAGGCATTTCGCCCGAATCGCGCGCGTTATTTCCAGATCCGAACCCAGTCGACCTCGGCGGTCTGTGGATCCTCAGCCAGGCTTTGCACGGACAGGACAGGCGTCATCGGCTGCGTGTCGCAGACCGGATACGAATGCGTGTAGGTCGTCACCTGGACATCGTCCATATACCAGGTCACGACGCCCGGTTGCCACAGCAAGCCGAAAGTGTGCCAGTTGCCGTCGATCGGATCGCCGCTGACGACATTGAGATGGACGGGATTGAACGTATCCTGCGGCGTACCACCGCTCGGTTGGTGCCAGGAGTGGATCGTCGTATTGAGCAGGCCATGGCGGTACATCTCCGCCACGTCGATCTCGCACCACGTCTTGCTGCCGTCTGCATTGGACACGTTGTTTTCGATCGCTGGCTTGGAGAACAGCCAGAATGCGCCCCAGCTGTTCGCGACATCCGCGTTTGTGCCAGGAAGAAATCGCATCCGGGCTTCAAAATAGCCGAACAGATAGCCATCGCCATAAGGCGCGTCGTTCACCGGGTGGTTGACCAGATGGGTATGAGGCGACGTGCCCGGCGTGGTCAGCCGCACGACGCCGCCACCGGGCAGCATTTCGATGATGCCGACAGGCGGAGGAAAGAAGTGGAAGCTCTCCCACCACAGCCTGGTGGTGGCTGCGGACGTGAAGCTGTCGACTGAAAATTCGTCGTTGAAAGCCAGGGTTTGGAATCCGGCGGCAACCGCCTGCGGCGGAGGCTCCGGCGCTTGTGCAAGACCTTGTCCGCAAACGCTGAGGCCGGCAGACATCATGACGATGCGGAGAATGTTGATTCTCATGCCTGGCATGTCGATATCCTCGACGCCGCTGTGATCCGCGCGATCAGCTAGTCAACGCTGATCTGATAGCTCAGAACGTGTCTCGCGCCGGGGGCAATCAGCATCAGGCCCGGCTTGTCGATAAACTCGCCGTCGAAATCCCTGGGGCTGGCGACGCCGTGCCAGGGTTCGAGGCACAGGAACGGCGCGCCTCCGGGCTTCGACCAGATGCCGAACTCCCGAAAACCTTGCCACGCCATCTCGATCGAGGGGCCACGATCGGCCGCGTAGCGGACGCTCGTGCTTGCGGGACGATCCAGGATGACGGCATCGTCGTCGAAAAGCCGTTCCGAGAGGGCAAGGATGTTGCCGTGAATGGGATTGGGTTCCGGTGTCGCGCGCAGCAGGCCGTCGGTCAGGCGGCGGATCGGCGCTTTCTCCATGTCGGAAAACGTCAGCCGGTAGGCCTCTTTGTCCAGCTCCGGAAGCAACGGCCAGTTGAACGCCGGATGGCCACCGACCGACGCGGGCAGCACCTCGTCGCCGGGATTGCTGACTTCGAAGGACACGTTCAGAGTTCTGTCGTTCAGCGCATATGTCACAGTCAGGCGAAACGCAAAAGGATAACGCGAGCGGGTATCCGCATCGTCGGTGAGAACAAGTGTGCAGGATGACGGCCCGCGCTCCGTCCAGTCGAAGCGTCGGTCGCGCGCGAAGCCATGCTGCGTCATCGGATACGCACGACCCCGATGCCGCAGCTCATCACCCTTCAGCCGGCCCACGATCGGAAACAGGATCGGCGCATGGCGCCGCCAGGCGGGACCTGCCTGCCACAGCAATTCAATTTCCCGTGTGTTGCGCAACGATCGCAGTTCGGCGCCGTGAGCGGCAATGATCGCGGATATCCCGCTGCCGCACAGCGTGTGGCTGTCCGGGTTCAGATCCTGGTTCTGGGTTGGGCTCACGTTGTGGTCTACATGCTTCCAAAAGAGGCAAAGCAAGCCGCTCGCGGGCCGCCGGCACGAACGGTAACAAAAGCGGCTCTGGAGTGAAAGCGTGCGGCATGGAGCGCTGCCGGCGCAGGTCCTTCGTGGTGGACATGGCGATTATTTTGCGACACATGAAGTGCCGGGTGCCTGCCCTCGCGGGGCATGAAAACATGGCGCCCGCCTGATCTTCCAACGGGATATCTGATGTTCAAGGGGTTTTCTCGCCGTCAGCTTGCAAAACTCGCCGCCTGGTCGGCGCTCGGAGCCTCCACGGCATCGGCCAAGGCCGGGCCGACGCGTTCAGGTGAGCCGAAGGCGAGCGTGGTCTCCGGTTTTCCCAAAGGCTTCCTGTGGGGAACCGCGACCTCGGCTTATCAGGTCGAAGGGGCCGTCAGAGCGGATGGGCGAGGGCCGTCGATCTGGGACACCTTTGCGCACACGCCCGGAAAGATCGTCGATCGCAGCAATGCGGATCGCGCCAGCGATCACTATCATCGCTACAAGGAAGACGTTCAGCTGATGAAGGCGATGGGCGCGAAGGCCTATCGCTTCTCGATCGCCTGGCCGCGCGTGTTTCCGGATGGCGCGGGCGAGCCCAATCCCAAAGGTCTCGATTTCTATCATCGTCTTGTCGACGAATGCCTCGCCAACGGCATCGAGCCGTTTGCGACGCTGTATCACTGGGATCTGCCCCAGGTGCTGCAGGACCGCTTCGGCGGGTGGGAATCCCGCGACACCGCCAAGGCGTTTGGGGAATATGCCGGCTATGTCGCGGAACGCCTGAGCGATCGCGTGACCAATTTCTTCACCATCAATGAGTGCGGCCGCTTCGTCGAAGCGGGTTATGGCGGTGGTCCGGACGCGCCCGGACTCAATCTTGCGCAGAACCGGGTCAATCAGGTGCGCCACCACGTGGCGCTGGCCCATGGCCTCGCCGTGCAGGCAATCCGCGCCCGTGGCCGGACAGGGACCAAAGTTGGCCCGGCGGAAAACATCGTGGTGTGCGTGCCGGCCATCGAGACGCCGGCGAATGCCCGGGCTGCCGAGATCGCCACCCGCGAAATGAACGCCGGCTATCTCACCGTGATCCTCGAAGGAAAATACACCGACGCATTTCTGGCGTATGCCGGTGCCAACGCACCGACATACACCACTGATGATCTCAAGATCATCTCGTCGCCGGTCGATTATGTCGGCATCAATGTCTACACGCCGCATTATTATGTGACGGCGGCTGACGATGCGCACGGCTTCGCGGTGCTGCCGATGCCGGCGTCGTTTCCGCACACGAGTTCGCCCTGGCACAAGATCGGCCCTGAAGCGCTGTACTGGGCGCCGCGTCATGTGGCGAAACTCTGGAATCCCAAGGCGATCTACATCACCGAAAACGGTACCTCGGCGGCGGACGAACCGGTTGCCGGCGGCAACGTCTATGACCTTGACCGGATCGTGTTGCTGCGCAGTTACCTGACGCAGTTGCAGCGTGCGACGTCCGAAGGCGTGCCGGTGCGGGGTTATTTCCTATGGAGCTTGCTGGATAACTTCGAATGGACGGACGGACTGGACAAGCGTTACGGCTTGTATCGCGTCGATTTCGAAACCCAGCGCCGGACACCGAAGCTGAGCGTCTCATTCTATCGCGAGGTGATCGCGCGCAACGCGCTGGCGTGAGACCCTAGTACGGCGGCGCCTTGCGTGCACGCTGGGCTTTGGTGGCTTCGGTCCACCAGGCGAGATCGTCGGCGAAACGAGGGAAGGCGCGTTCAAGCGCGTGTCCGCCATCCCCGGTCGGCTTGCCCTCGGCTGTCAACGTTTGCCCGATCGGTCCGATCGCAAGGGTGCTGGAGATGACGACCATGCCCATCTCGGACAGCGTGCCGTGCCAAAGGGTGGAAGCCCGCGCGCCGGAGAGCCGCCCCGCTGAATAACTGGCGATGGCGGCGGGGCGCCAGAACCATTCCTCGAGGAAATGGTCGGTCAGGTTCTTGAGCCCCGGCTGCATCCCCCAATTGTATTCGCCGGTCACGAACACGAACGCGTCCGCAGCGACGATCTTCCGGGCCAGCGTTTCCATCGCGGGGGGAGCGGAGCCCGGAGCATGTTCCTTGTACATCCGGTCCAGCATCGGCAGCCCGATGGCCTTGGCGTCGATCAGTTCGACGTCATTGCCCCGCGCGCTCAGCCCGGCGACGATGTAGTCCGCCAGGCGGATTCCCATCCGATCGGCGCGGTAGGACCCGTAAAGAACAAGGATTCGATCGGCCACGCGTCACTCCATGCCCGGTGTTCGGATGAAGACATCTGTGTTGTAGGGGCTTCCGGTTGGCCTCTCAAGGGCAGGGCACCGCCACCTGCCTCCGGCTCCTTTGGGCGCTGCACCAAACGCGGGCCGGTCCGACCTGTGAACGCCTGGTTGTGTCTTGTTGCAGCGACCGGACAGGTTTATTTTCCTCTCCCGTTCACGCCCAAAACAGTCCCTGCTCGTGATGATGAAAGTGGGTCTCGAGGCCCGATCCCTTGGAAGCAAGATCAAATTCAATCGATGGAGAGACCAGCGATGAAACGGATATGTGTAGCTGCTGTGATCACCGTGCTGTCTGTCGGCTCTGCCTTTGCGCAGGCAACCTGCGAAAGCAAAGCCGTCGGCAAGGATGGCAAGGCGCTCGCCGGCGCGGCGAAGACGTCTTTCATGAAGAAATGCGCGGTCGACAGCTGTGCGACCAAGGCCGTCGGATCGGACGGCAAGGCACTGAAAGGCGCCGCAAAGAACAGTTTCATGAAGAAGTGCGAAAAGGACGCGTAGGGCTTGTCGCACAGATTAAGTGAAGCGGCATCCGGGGCTGGCCGCGCCACCCTGGATGCCGCGAGTTCTTTGCGGCCTTCAGACGAACGGCGGGAAGGTATCGGGCCGTTCGGGCAAAAGCCGCCGAAAATAGGCGCGCCCTTCTTCTGAGATCGCATTGCTGCCGGCGAAGAAGCTGTCCGGCATGTGGCGCGTTTTGGCCGCGACACGGTCGAGCGGCACGATCCGTGGCTCGATGCGTTCACCGTCATAATGCAGCACCACCGACCCGCTGCCGGTGAAGGCGCTTTGCGCGGCGAACGCGCCGGCGGCGAAAGCCTCCTTGCGATCGGTGTCGTCGATCACGCCGATAAATCCGCGTGGCAGATAGCCCAGCGTATCGACGCGCGTTCTGGCCTTCGGAAAGCGGGCTTTCAGCGCCTTCTGGACCTCGATGCCGAGATCGCCGCTCGTCAATTGCAGATTGCCATGAGCGTCGCGCTCAGCTGCTGCGCCCGCCAGCGTTTCGGCGAGGGGGCGACCGGTCTCGTCCTGCACGCCCTCGGACATCGAGACGATGCAGTTGCCGAGGCGCGCATAAACCGTTTCGACCTCGTCGAGGAACCGGGCAACCGAGAACGGCTTTTCCGGCGCATAGATCAAATGAGGGGCATCGTCGGGCGATCGCTGCCAGCCCGCGGCGGCTGCGGTCAGGAAGCCGGCATGGCGGCCCATGACGATGGCCACATAGATGCCGGTCATAGCGCGAAAATCGAGATCGACACTGACAAGGGCGTTGGCGACGAAGGCCGCGGCCGAGATGAAGCCGGGAACGTGATCGTTCTCCATCAGGTCGTTGTCGATGGTCTTGGGGGCATGCACAAAATGGCAGGGCCCGCTGGACTGCTGACGCAGCAGGTCGAGCGTTCCGGCGGTGTCGTTGCCCCCGATATAGACAAAGGCGCGGGCATCGAGCCGGTCCAGCGCCGCGAGGATCTCGGCGCATGCTTTGGGATCCGGCTTGTCGCGGGTCGAGCCGAGCGCTGAACTCGGCGTGTTGCCGAGGCGGCGGAGTTCGGCCTCCGGGATGGCGGTGAGATCGACGACATTGCCGGCCGAGAGACCGCGCACGCCATGGCGCGCGCCCAGAATGCGCAAGGTGGGATCAAGCTTGCGTGCGGCCAGGATGGCGCCACACAGGGTCTGGTTGATCACGGCAGTGGGGCCGCCACCCTGGGCGATCACGATCGATGGCATGAAACCTCCATGACGTATATTGAGCCCTTCTGCCCGCGGGCGATTGAAGCGAAGATTGAGTGATCCTGCAACGGACTTGTGGCCTGACGATGAAGGGCCGCCGCCGAGCGGAATTGCGCTATCATTCTTAGCTGAGAATCGGGCCGGCCGCATGGCTGACCGGCAAGGAGGCTTGATGGCGGAGACATCCCGGTCGCCCGTGGCGGATACCACAAGCGGCAGACATTCATGGCCCGTCTTCCGCTCACTGGCGGCCTATCGCCTGGCGTTTCTCTCCCGCGACCTCGTCGCCGGCCTGACCCTCGCCGCTATCGCCATTCCCGAGCAGATGGCGACGGCCCGGCTCGGCGGCTTCGCCCCACAAATCGGGTTCTTTGCCTTTCTTGCAGGCGCGCTGGCGTTCGCGGCTTTTGGCGCTAACCGTTTCCTGTCCAGCGGTGCCGATTCCACCATCACGCCGATCTTCGCCGGCGGCCTGGCTTTGCTGGCCACGTCCGGATCGCCGCAATATGCGTCGCTCGCGGTCGCGCTGTCGCTGATGGTCGGCCTGCTGCTGGTCGCCGGCGGCATTTTCCGTCTCGGCTTCATCGCCGACCTGCTGTCGGTGCCGGTTACTGTCGGCTTCCTGCTCGGCATCTCCGTCCATATTCTGATCTCGCAGTTACCCGCGATCCTCGGCCTGCCGGCCCCGTCGGGGCCGATGTTGGCGCGGCTGTGGGATCTGCTTGTGCATCTGCGGGAGGCCAATCCGTTTACCGTCGTGATCGGATTGGCCGTGCTCGCGATCATCGTGGTCTCGGAAAAGACCGACGCGCGCATTCCCGGCGCGCTGATCGGGCTCGCCTGCGCCAGCGCCGCGGTGGTGCTGATGGGGCTCGAGGGGCGGGGTGTGGCGGTGCTCGGTCAGCTGTCGGTGGCGCTGCCGCGGCTCACGCTGCCCGATGTGGCCATCATGCAATGGGTGCATCTGGTGCCGCTGGCGCTGATCATTGCCATGGTGGTGATGGTGCAGACCGCGGCCACCACGCGCTCGTTTCCATCGGATCCGGAAACGCAACCAGACGTCAACCGCGACTTCATTGGCGTCGGAGCCGGCAGCCTCCTGTCCGGTTTGATCGGCGCGTTCCCGGTCAACGCCAGTCCACCGCGCACCGCGATCGTGTCGGAGACTGGCGGGCGCTCGCAACTCGCGAGCCTGTTCGCGGCCGCGATTGTGCTCGCTCTGATCCTGTTCGGTGCGGCACTGCTGCGCCACGTGCCGCATGCGGCGCTTGGCGGTGTGTTGCTGTTCGTGGCGCTGCGCATCATCCGCGTGAAACAGATCGTCGCGATCTACCGGCAGTCGCTCAGCGAGTTCGTGCTGGTCGTCGCCACCGCCGCCGCCATCATCCTGTTTCCGATCGAACAGGGCGTAGGCCTCGGCATCGCGCTGTCGCTGCTGCACGGCATCTGGAGCACGACGCGCGCCCGTGTCGTGCTTTATGAGCGGGTACCGGGCACCTCGATCTGGTGGCCGGCGCATCCGCATGTGGCGGGCGAGCGCGAGCCGAACGTGATCGTGGCCGGCTTCCAGGCGCCGCTGTCGTTCCTCAACGCCGATCACTTCCGCCGCGACATTATTGCGCTCTTGCAGGCATCGCCGCAAACCCGCCTGCTGGTGCTGGAGGCCACCGGGATCGTCGAGATCGATTTCACCGCCGCGCAGATGCTGAACGACATCATCCGCCATTGTCGAGAGAGTGGGGTGATGTTCGCCGTCGCGCGGCTGGAATCCGTGCGGGCGCAGGAGGCGGTGGCGCGCTTCGGGCTCGAGCAAGCACTAGGGCCGGACCGGGTGTTTCACAGTGTGGAGCAGGCGGTGAAGGGGTGTAAAGTCTAGCGTTTCATCATTTTCGGTGTCATCGTCCGGCGAAGACCGGGTGATCCAGTTCACGCAGGCCGTCGTGATATGAGCGGCGTTTCCCCTGGTACACAACGGGCCGGTCCCACGCTCCGGTATCGTCCGATCGCGTTTGCTCTTATGGTTTCGTGCGTGCAGTGCAGCGCACGATCGGGATACTATCGGCATGCGTATCGGAATCCGCGGCGCCATTTCGAGTCTCGTCCTGGCGTCCATCGCCCTCAGCGCCGTCGGCGTGCATCTGCTGTGGTGGAGAACCGCGCAACAGGTCAGCCAGACTCTCGCCGACACCATCAATGAGCAGATCGTGTCCGCGGTCGGCGACGAGCTGCAGTCGATCACGACGGAGGTGCGCTCCGCCTATACCGCGGTGCGCAGCCTGCTGGTGCAGGACGTCGTCGACGTCGCCGACGTCAAAAAGCGCGAGTTCGTGTTCCTATCGCAATTGCAGGCGCAGCCGACGATTTCCTGGGTGGCGTTCGGGTGGCCGGAGGGATCGTTTTTTGCCGCCCACAAGCTGGGTGATTCCACCGTTGAGATGATCGATATCGCTGCAGGCCAGTTCACACGGCGGATCGAGCAATACAGGCTGACCGGTGACGACGCCGCATTCGACAGCCGCCGCTCCGAGGAAACGACCTATGCCGTCGCCGATCAGCAATGGTTCAAGGACGCAATCAAGTCCGACGAGGCGCACTGGTTCAACCTCACCACCCATCCGGTCGGCGAGCGGCTGGCGGTTGCCTTCGCCGGACCGATCGATGTGCATCAACAGCGCAAGGGAGTGCTGGCGATCATCGTCGAGCTGACGCGTGTGTCGCAGTTTCTGTCGCAGCTCACGGTCGGAAAGTCGGCCGGCGCCTTCATCCTCGATCGCAGCGGCGGTGTGATCGCCGCGCCTGACCCGAATGCCGACGAACTCAATGCGCTCAAGTCGGATCATCCGTTGCTGCCGGTGGCCGTTGCTGCAATCCGCGAAACCGGCGCCGCCTACGATCCCGAGCAGGGTCAGCCGTATCGCGCGCGGATCGCGCTGGCGCGCGGCGCCTTCGAGGTGGTGCTGACGCCGATCTCGTTTCCGGGCTGGTCGCTGGTCACCGTGGTTCCGGAATCCGAATTTCTCGGGCCGGTGCAGGCTACCATCCGCAAATTGCTGATCGGCCTTGCCGCTCTGATCGTCGTGGCTGGACTGTTGTCGGCATGGCTCGCGCAACGCCTGGTCGCCGCGCCGCTGATCAAGGTGGTCAACGAAATCAAGCATGTCGAGCGATTCGATCTGCACAAGGTCGTGCGGCATCCTTCGCAGCTGATCGAGATCGAGAATCTGTCCGGCGCCATTGCCGACATGGCGCTGGGGTTGTCGGCGTTCCGGAAATACATCCCCGCCGACCTGGTGAAACGGCTGGTGAGCGACGGCACGCAGGCGCGTCTCGGCGGATCCGTGCGGCCGATGACCGTGATGTTCATCGACATGGCCGGTTTCACCGGTATGTCGGAGCGGTTGGGCGATCGTATCATTCCGCTGCTGTCGCGCTATTTCGAAGCGGTCACGCTCGCAATCCAGGCCCATGACGGCACCATCGACAAGTTCATCGGCGATGCGGTGATGGCGTTCTGGGGGGCGCCCAGAATGACATCGGATCATGCGGTGGCGTGTTGCCGGGCGGCGCTGGCCTGCAGGCAGGCCGTTCGCGACTCCGGTCTGACAAATGACACAGGCGCTCCGCTGCATATCCGCATCGGAATCAATTCCGGCGACATGCTGGTGGGCAATATCGGCTCCGAGGCGCGTCTGAACTATACGGTAATCGGCGATGCGGTGAATATCGCGAGCCGGCTCGAGAGCACCAACAAGGTCTATGGCTCCGGCATCATCATCGGCCCGCAGACACGGCGGCTCGCGGGCGACGAGATCATCGTGCGTGAACTGGATCGCCTCGCCGTCTATGGCCGCGCCGGTGAGCTCGAGATCTACGAGTTGCTCGGCATGAGCGCCGACCATGCCGGCGTGCCGGGCTGGGTCGAAGATTATGAACGCGGGCTCGCGTCCTATCGCGCACGTGATTTCAGCGGTGCCATCGCATGCTTCCGAACTGCGCTCGCTCGTCGCGGCGAGGACGAGGCCTCATCGCGGATGATCCAGCGCTGCACGGAACTGCTGTCGCAGCCGCTCGCGGACGACTGGAGCGATACGACGGTGGCTGACGTCAAGTAGCAGGCCGTGGCTGGAGTCTCTTACACAGGCATACTGGATGCCCCGTCCGCGGGCATGACAATGGTTGCGTGGGGACGGTGGTGGTCAAGTCCATCACTCACCCTCACACCGCGATCGCAAACCCCTTCGCGAACGGATCGGTCATGCCCTGCACGCCACCCGCCGCATTCCGCGTTACCAGCACCGGGCGGGCCATCTCATAGCCGAACGGCATATGCTGTTCGCTCGCCGCCCCTCACGCCTCCGACATCTGGAACGGCACGTGCCAGATGTCCGAGGCGTATTCGGCGATGGTACGATCCGAGGAAAACCAGGCGACGCGGGCGACATTCAGAATGCTGTGCCGGGTCCAGGCCGCGGGATCGCGCCAGACGCGGTCGACCGACCGCTGCGCCACGTAGTAGCTGTCGAAATCGCGGCTGACCATGTAGTGGTCGAGATGGCGCAGCGCGTGGGTGATGGCGTGGAAGCGGCCCGGCTCGTCGGGTGAGAAGTCGCCGCGCTCCAGCGCCTCGATCACCCGCCGCAACCGCAGTGATGTCGCAACCGCGTCGGTGGCGTCGAGGCCGGCCTTGCGGCGGGCGATCACTTCTTCCGCGGTCAGGCCGAAGATGAAGATATTGTCGGCGCCGACGTGTTCCTTGATCTCGATGTTGGCGCCGTCCAGGGTGCCGATGGTCAGCGCGCCGTTGAGCGCGAACTTCATGTTGCCGGTGCCGGAGGCCTCCATGCCGGCGGTCGAAATCTGCTCGGACAGGTTCGCCGCCGGAATGATGCGCTCGGCGAGGCTGATGTTGTAGTCCGGCAGGAACGCCACCCGCAGCAGGCCGCGGATGCTGGCATCGCCATTGATCACACCGGCGACATCGTTGATCAGCTTGATGATCAGCTTGGCGTAATGATAGCTCGCCGCGGACTTGCCGGCGAACAGCTTGACCCGTGGCACCCAGTCGCGGTTCGGCTCGTCCTTGATCGCCTGGTACAGCGCGATGGTCTCGATGATGTTCAGCAACTGGCGCTTGTACTCATGGATGCGCTTGATGTGGACGTCGAACAGCGACTCCGGATCGAGCACCAGGCCGAGGCGGCTGGAGATGAATTTCGCCAGCGCGGTCTTGTTGGCGCGCTTCGCCGCGGTGAAGCGTTTCTGGAATTCGCTGTCATCGACGACGGTTTCCAGCACACCCAGCCGGTTCGGATCGTCCAGCACCGTGTCCTCGCAGACCTCGCGCAGCAGGGACGTCAGCGCCGGATTGGCCTGCATCAGCCAGCGGCGGAAAGTGATGCCGTTGGTCTTGTTGGTGATGCGGTCGGGATAAAGCCCGTGCAGATCGGCAAACACGGTCTGCTTCATCAGTTCGGTGTGCATGGCGGAGACGCCGTTGACGCGATGGGAACCGACGAACGCCAGTTGCCCCATCCGCACCCGCCGCTCGCCACGCTCCTCGATCAGCGAGACCGAGGCCATCAGTTCGCTTTGGTTCGGGAATTTTTTCTCGGCGCGATCCAGATGCAGCGCGTTGATGCGATAGATGATCTGCAGATGGCGGGGCAGCAGTGCCTCGAACAGTGCCACCGGCCAGGTCTCGAGCGCTTCCGGCAGCAGCGTGTGGTTGGTGTAGGATAGTGTCTTGGTGGTGAGATCCCACGCATTGTCCCAGCGCAGGCCATAGATGTCGATCAAGAGCCGCATCATTTCGGCGACGGCCAGGCTCGGATGGGTGTCGTTGAGCTGGATCGCCGCGGCTGACGGCAGTGACTGCAGGCTGCCATAGGCGCGCAGTTCGTTGGCCAGGATGTCCTGCAGCGAGGCCGAGACGAAGAAATACTCCTGTCGCAGCCGCAACTCGCGGCCGGCTGGCGTCTCGTCGCTCGGGTAGAGGAATTTGCAGATCGCCTCCGCCCGCGTCTGTGCGGCGACGGCGCCTTGATAGTCGCCGGCATTGAAGGTGTCGATCCGCAGCGGGTCGGCGGCCTTCGCGCTCCACAGCCGCAAGGCATTGATGTGCCGGCCACGCCAGCCGACGATCGGGGTGTCATAGGCGATCGCCCGCACCGTCTCCGACGGGCGCCAGAACTCGCGGGTGTGCCCCTTGTCGTCGGTCTGGATGCTGACCTGCCCGCCGAAGGACACGCTGTAGACGGTTTCGGGACGCTGGAACTCCCAGGGATTGCCGTAGGCCAGCCACTCGTCGGGAAATTCCTGCTGCCGTCCATCCACGATGATCTGGCGGAACAGCCCGTGTTCATAACGGATTCCGTAACCGGTGGCCGGAATATCCAGTGTCGACATGCTTTCCATGAAGCAGGCGGCCAGCCGCCCCAGGCCGCCATTGCCCAGCGCGGCGTCGGCCTCGAACTCCCGCAGCTCGGCGAAATCCAGCCCGAGCTCCTCCAGCGCCTGCTTGTACACCGGGAACACGCCGAGATTGGTCAGCGCGTCGGTGAACAGACGGCCGATCAGGAACTCCAGCGACATGTAGCAGACGTGCTTGCGCCCGGCATCGAAGTTGCGGCGGTCGGTCTGAAGCCAGCGCTCGACGATGCGATCGCGCAGCGCCAGAGCGGCAGCCGTATACCAGTCGCGCTTGGTCGCCTGGGCCGCATCCTTGCCGATCGAAAGCGTCAGCTTCTCGAGGATGGCTCCCCGGACCTCGGAGGTGGTGATCTGACCGGCCTCGGCGCCGGAAAACGCGATGAACTTTTCCAAGTCAGCATCCCCATTTGCTGCTGCGTCACGAAGCCATGATCCAAACCGGTTAAAAGACCGCAGCGACAGGACGCGAATGGGCCGGAGTCTAGGGGATCGATCCCGCGCATGCCACCCTTCGACCGCACTGATGTGAGGCGAACATTGCCTCTGAAAGTGGCAATTTCAGGCGGAACCGGCTGCTGCTTTTTTCCGCCACACACTCGCCAAATGTGCGGAACGGTTTTTGCAACGCAACGTTAAGCGTATCGGCGGGGTTGTTATGTCGATCAGGGTTCTCTTCGTCACCTCCGAACTCGAGGAGTATGTCCGCGTCGGCGGACTGGCGTCGGTGTCGTCGGCCTTGCCGCGGGCACTTCGGGCGCGGACTGATGTCCGGCTGATGCTCCCGGGCTACCGCTCGGTCCTGTCGCGGCTTGGCCATATCGATATTATCGGCCGCTGTCCCGCACTCGCTGGTCTGCCCTCATGTGCGATCGGCCGCACCACCACCAGCGACGGGCTGCACGTTTATATTTTGATTTCTCCGGAGCTCTACGACCGGGAAGGGACACCCTACAGCGATGCCAACGGCAACGACTGGCGCGACAACGACATCAGATTTGCCCGGTTTTCCTCGGCTGCCGCGTTTCTGGCCGCCGGCCATGTGGATCCGCAATGGCGCGCCGACGTGGTGCACGCCAACGACTGGCAGGCGGCGCTGGTGCCGGCTTATGCCGTCTGGAACAAGCTCAACATCCCGACCATCCTGACCATCCACAATCTGGCTTACCAGGGACTGTTTCCGAAAGACACCCTGCGACGGATCGGCGCGCCTGCGAGTTCATTCCACATCGACGGCGTCGAGTTCTACGACAAGGTGTCGTTCCTGAAGGGCGGGCTGGTCTATGCCGACCATCTCACCACCGTGAGCGCGACCTACGCGCGCGAAATCACCACCTCCCAGTTCGGCTGCGGGCTCGACGGGCTGCTGAAAAAGCGTGCGAACGCAGATCAATTGACCGGCATTCTCAACGGCATCGACGAGACCTGGGACCCGCGCACCTGTCCGGAACTGACGACGCCGTTCGGTGCCGGTGACTGGAAACAGAAGAAGGCCAACGTCAATCACATCCGCCGCCAGTTCAATCTGGCGCTGTCGCGCGGGCCGTTGTTCGGCCTGGTCGCGCGGCTGGTGCATCAGAAGGGCGTCGACCTCGTGCTGGAGGCGGCCGAGACCATCGTGGCATCAGGCGGACAGATCGTGGTGATGGGGCGCGGCGAGCCACGGTTCGAGCGGGCGTTGCAGGAGGCACAGAAACGCCGGCCGCAATCGATCGGTGTCGCCCTCGGCTTCGAGGATGGGGAGGCCAAGCGGATTTTCGCCGGCAGCGATTTCACCCTGATGCCGTCGCGTTTCGAGCCCTGCGGCCTCAGCCAGATGTATGCCCAGCGTTTCGGCTCACTGCCGATCGGACACAAGACCGGGGGCCTGGCCGACACCATCGTCGATGGCCGCACCGGTTTCCTGTTCGACGAACCGTCGACCGAATCCTTCCTCGGCGCGGTCTGCCGTGCCTTCGGCACTTACGGTCACAAGCGGCAGCTCAATTCGATGCGCTCGGACGCGATGGCGAGCTCGTTCGCGTGGCGGGATTCGGTCGCGGCCTATCACGGCCTTTACCGCCAGGTCGCGCAGGTGGCGTAACCGTTTAAATCGGAGTTATCCGCAGCCCGCCTCACGGCCGCTTCGGAATCTCCAGCCCGCGTTGCACCGCCGGGCGGGCGAGGCAGCGCTCCAGCCAGGCCGGCACATGCTTCAGTGCCTTGTAGTCGACGAGATCGCCGGCGCCGTAGAAGCCGACCAGGTTGCGCACCCAGCCGAGCAGCGAGATGTCGGCAATCGAATAGGCATCGCCCACGATCCAGTCGCGGTCCGCGAGCCGGGTCTCCAGCACGCCGAGCAGCCGCTTGGATTCGGTGACATAACGCTGCAAGGGACGCTTGTCTTCATAGTCCTTGCCGGCGAACTTATGGAAGAAACCGACCTGGCCGAACATCGGGCCGACCGACGCCATCTGGAAGAACACCCACGCCATGGTCTCGTAACGCAGCGCCGGATCGCTCGATAGCAGCTTGCCGGTCTTCTCGGCGAGATAGATCAGGATCGCACCGGATTCGAACAGGCCGATCGGCTTGCCGTTGGGGCCGTTGGGATCGATGATCGACGGAATTTTGCCGTTCGGATTCAGCGACAGGAATTCCGGTCCGAAGGTTTCGTTCTTGCCGATGTCGATGGTGTGCGGCTCGTAGGGCAGCCCGATCTCTTCCAGCATGATCGAGGCCTTGACGCCGTTTGGTGTCGGCAGGGAATACAGCTGCAGGCGGTCCGGGTGCTGCGCCGGCCAGCGCTTGGTGATCGGGAAGGCTGTGAGGTCGGACATGCGGAAGGCTCCGGTGGGATCGGATGACAAAAATTCCGGGCGACCATAGCGAGGCGGTGGGGCGGCGCAAGGCCGTCGGCCGCATACGTTGGATCGTCGCATCGGCAAACATGGGAGGCTGCCGTTCGCTCGGCAATCGTTGCATCGCGACAGGGCGCTGTTAGTCTGCAGACCCGCAGCCCCCGCCGCTGTATCCGATCTCCCGCCCTTCGCCTTACGGTGTCCTTCATGACTCATCATCATCTGCGCGCAAGCCCCGAAACCTGTCATTGGGGGTTCTTCGATGCCACCCTGAAGCCGGTTCTGACTGTTGCCAGCGGCGATGAAGTGACGGTGGATACGCTCAGTGGCGGCCCGGAAGTGCTGCCGGACGCCAGCCGCTTTCGCATCCTGCCCGAACACGCGGAGGTCCATGCCAAAAGCGAGCGGCTGCTGCCCGGCCATATTCTCACCGGTCCGATCGCCGTCGATGGTGCCGCGGTTGGTGATGTGCTGGAAGTCGAAATCCTCGACATCAAGCTGCGGCAGGACTGGGGCTGGAATCTGATCCGTCCGCTCAGCGGCACGTTGCCGGACGATTTCCACGAGACGCGGCTCATCACCATTCCGCTCGACGAGCAGCGTTTGGTTGGCCGTTTGCCGTGGGGGCTCGATCTGCCGCTGCGGCCGTTCTTCGGAGTGATGGGTGTCGCGCCGCCGCCGGCCTGGGGCCGCATCGGCTCGCTCATTCCCCGCGCCATGGGCGGCAATCTCGATAACAAGGAGTTGATCCCGGGCGCCAAACTCTATCTGCCGGTGTTCGTGCCCGGCGCTCTGTTTTCCTGCGGCGACGGCCACGGTGTGCAAGGCGACGGCGAGGTCTGCGTCACTGCGATCGAGACCGCGCTGCAGGGCCGCTTCGCGTTCAGGCTGCGCAAGGACCTGCGGTTTACCTATCCGCGGGCCGAGACGCCGACCCATTACATCACCATGGCGATGGATCCGGATCTCGATCAGTGCGTGGTCAAGGCATTGCGCGACATGATCGTGTTGCTCGGCGAGATCGGAAAGCTGTCGCGTGAAGACGCCTACACGCTGTGCAGCCTGGCCGCTGACCTGCGCGTGACGCAGACGGTCAACGGCTCCAAGGGCATCCACTGCATGATCGCGAAGTCGGTCGTGCACCCCTGATCTTGGACGGCTTCGACCGGCCGGATGGTCAGGCGTCGGCCAGCCGCCGCAAGGTGGCGCGAAAGCTGACGCTGCGCGATCCCACCAGTGCCGTGCCGTAGACAACGGCTCCCGTCGCATCGTGTTTTCCGGAAAAACCGACGCTGACGTCGCGGCCACCGAACACCGGATTGCCGCGGGATTGGGTGTGCTGATGGGTGACGAGTTCGCCCCGCCATTTGTCCGGTCCGGTCTCGTAGTTGCCGGTGTAGTAGAAATAGCTGTCGCCGCCGTGAATGGCGCCGTCGCGCAGCACGATGACGCCGGTCGCGCGGGCGTCCACGCCGTCCAGCATGTCGATGGCAATCGTGTAAAGCCCGTTCCTCATGCTTCGTCCGTTCCACCCGGCCGCGCGGAAGCATTTTGATCATCGGCCTCACAATACTGTGACGGCGGCCGGTTCGACAGCTCGTTTTCTGCGGTGATTTGCAGCAGAGCGGCCGAGACGGACCGTGGACAAGGGCGACGTCTGCCCGTATCAGTCGGCGAAAGCCGGGCCACACTCATGAACAAGACGGAGGACCAAATGAACCACCGCAACCTCGGCCGCAGCGGCCTGAAGATCTCGCAGCTTTGCCTCGGCACCATGATGTTCGGCGACGCCACCGATGAGGTGACGTCTGCCACCATCGTCGCCAAGGCCCGGGACGCCGGCATCAATTTCATCGACACCGCGGATGCCTATTCGCAGGGCAAGTCGGAAGCGGTCGTCGGCCGGGCCATCGCCAGGCACCGCCACGATTGGGTGCTCGCCACCAAGGCGGCGAACCCGATCGGCGAGGGCGTCAACCGGCGCGGGCTGTCGCGCAAATGGCTGCTGCAGGCGGCGGATGAGAGCCTCGCGCGGCTCGGCACCGACTATCTCGACATCTATTATCTGCACAAGGAAGACCACACCACGCCGCTGGAGGAGACGTTGCGGGCGATGGGTGATCTCATTCGCCAGGGCAAGGTGCGTTACTTCGGCGTGTCCAACTATCGCGCCTGGCGGATCGCCGAGATCTGCAACATCTGCGATCGGCTCGGTATCGACCGGCCAGTGGTCAGCCAGCCCTATTACAACGCCATGAACCGGATGCCGGAGGTCGAACAACTGCCGGCCTGCAATTTCTACGGTCTTGGCGTTGTGCCCTACAGTCCATTGGCGCGCGGCGTCCTCACCGGAAAATACGCCCCCGACAGCAATCCGGAGCAGGGCACACGCGCGGCCCGCAAGGACACCCGGATGATGCAGACCGAATGGCGTCAGGAATCGCTGCAACTGGCGCAGACCATCCGCAAGCATGCGGAAGCGCGTGGAATCACCGCCGGGCAGTTCGCGGTGGCCTGGGTGCTGAACAATCGCTTCATCGATGCGGTGGTCGCTGGGCCGCGCACCGAAGAGCAGTGGGACGATTACGTCAAGGCGCTGGCCTATCGTTTCACCGCGGAGGACGAGGCGCTGGTCAACAGCCTCGTCACCACCGGACATCCCTCGACGCCGGGCTTCAACGATCCGGCCTATCCGATCGAGGGCCGGCCGGTGCGCAACGGCGCGTGAGGCGGATGGGCCGACGATCGTCATTGTCGCGAATAAAGCATCTCCACCCACAACAGTCATCACCGGGCTTGTCCCGGTGATCCCGCTTAGGGACGCAGTGCGCCCCTAAGCGAGGTTGCCGGGACAAGCCCGGCACGACAAAAGTACAATCATTCTGACGCCGCGTTCCGGGCCATGAAGGTCTCCGGCGAGCCGTCTTTCGGATCGACGAAGATGATGTCGGTCGGTTGCCGCCGCGGCGTGTCGATCGACAGAAACACCACCGGCTCCTCATAAAGCTCAGGCATGGCATGCACCGTGCCGCGCTCGAAGAACAGCAGTTGTCCCGGTGCGAACTCGCTCTTGGTGGCGGGGTCCTTCATCCAGAAGGTGCCGCGCCCGGAGAACACGTAGAGATATTCGTCGCAGGTCGCATGATAGTGCGGTGGCGTCGGGCGATAGACCCGAAACACCCGTGCGCTCGCCTGCTCGCGATTGGTCAGATACGTGTCGACCAGCAGCGTCTTGGCTGAAGGCGGTAGCGCGTCGGCGATCGCCTGGATGTTGAACTGTCCGGTGGACGCCGTGGTGTCGTCGGTCATGCTGAACCTCTCTGTTTGCCGCGAGCCTAGCAGACCCTGCGGCGAAAGGCCTGCCATGGCGAAGCAACAGGCCGTGAGCTCTTGCCAGAGCCGATTTTCCCGTTTATGCCATGCGCACCATCAAGAGTTGAGCTGATGCTCAACGCCAACCTGCTCCCGAGCAAGGTGGCGTTCCCTGCGACAACAGGGAGATGCGGCCGATCCGGCAACCAAACGGGACCGCCTCGCATCGCCCTTTCCCATGATGGATGAGATTGGCCAGAGGTGCGTGATGAACGAATCCCAGCAATTTGCGAGCGACAACTATTCCGGCATCTGTCCGGAAGCCTGGCAGGCGATGGCCGCGGCCAATCAGGGCCACGCGCCCGCTTATGGCGACGATCACTGGACCGAAAAGGCGTCGGATGCCTTCCGTGCGCTGTTTGCGACCGAGTGCGAGGTGTTCTTTGCCTTTAACGGCACCGCGGCGAACTCGCTGGCACTGGCGGCGCTGTGCCAGTCGTATCACAGCGTGATCTGCTCGGAGGCAGCTCATGTGGAAACCGACGAATGTGGCGCACCGGAGTTCTTCTCCAACGGCTCGAAGCTGCTGGTGGCGCCGTCCGCCGACGGCAAGCTGACGCCGCAGGCGATCCGCGCCATCGCCACCAACCGCAGTGACATTCATTTTCCCAAGCCGCGGGTGGTGACGATCACCCAGCCGACCGAGACCGGGCTGGTCTACAGCGTTGAGGAGATCCGCGCGATCTCCGCTACCTGCCGCGAGCTCGGCCTGCATCTGCACATGGACGGCGCGCGGTTCGCCAACGCCTGCGCCAGCCTCGGCTGCAGCCCGGCCGACATGACCTGGCGCGCCGGCGTCGACGTATTGTGCTTCGGCGGCACCAAGAACGGCATGGCCGCGGGCGAAGCCATCTTGTTTTTCGATCCGAAGCTGGCGGAAGATTTCGATTACCGTTGCAAGCAGGCGGGGCAGCTCGCCTCGAAAATGCGTTTTCTCGCCGCACCCTGGGTCGGCATGCTGGACACCGGCGCCTGGCTGCGCAACGGCGAGCATGGCAACGCCTGCGCGAAGCGTCTGCTGCGGCAGATCGAGGGGCTGGGCGGGGTGGACATCATGTTCCCGCCACAGGCCAATGCGGTGTTCGTGCGGATGCCGGAGGCGAAACTCGCGACCCTGCGCGAGCGCGGCTGGCGCTTCTACACCTTCATCGGCGGCGGCGCCCGCTTCATGTTCGCCTGGGATGCGGATGCCCAGCGCGTCGATCAACTCGCCGCCGACATCAGGCAGATAACGGCGGCGTGAGCTGATCACGCGCCCGGTGCATTCGCACTTGTGCGTGTTGCGCCCGGCGGGTTGCCGATCACCCGCTTGAAGGCGCGGCTGAAGGCGGCCTGCGAGCCATAGCCCAGGCGCTCGGCGACGGCGTCGATCGGCAGGTGGTCGCGGCCGATCCATTGCGCCGCCAGCCGCATCCGCAGCTCGGTGAGATAGCGCAGCGGCGTCATGCCGGTAACCTCCAGGAAGCGCTCGGCGAACACCGAGCGTGAACTGCCCATCACGGTTGCAAGCTCGGCCACGGTCCAGTTTCGGCCCGGCTCGCGGTGCAGTGCCGCGATCACGCGGCCGAGCCGCGGGTCGCGCAGCGCCGCCACCCAGCCATTGGACTCGCCGCAGCCGCATTCAACCCAGGCGCGGACGATGAAGGCCGACACCACGTCCGCAAGCCGCGCCAGAATCCCGGCAAAGCCGGCGCGCTCGCCGCGAGCTTCGCGCTCCATGGCCTCCAGCATCGGCAGGATTTCGGGATAACGCTCCAGCAGCGTGCCGACGAACATCATGCCCGGCATGAGCGCGACCAGCGGGTGCATGCTGCCGAGGTCGAATTCCATGCAGCCGGAGAAGATCAGCACGCCTGTGCCATCGCAGGCGGTGTCGCCGCAGGCCTGGATCGCGTCGATGCTCCTGCAGATCGGGACGCTTTCGAGTGCGGTGACATGGCGGCAAGGCAGGTCCGGCTGAGAGACGAGATCGTGGGTGCCACCCTGCGGCAGCAGCACCGCATCGCCGGTGCTCAGTGGGTTGATCGTGCCGTCGGCACAGCGCAGGAACACCGGGCCGCGCGCGACAAAATGGAATTGCGCCCGCCCCTCCACCGCGCCGAAGCGCAGCCCGAACGGGGGCGTGATCTGGATGCGGCGATACGACAGGCCAACCAGACGCATCCCCATAAGCAGTTCGCTCACGAGGTCGGCGGGGAGGGGCGTCGCCTCCGCCGGCTTGCCATTGTCGGACTTTCGATCAAGCATTTCGGACTATATGGCATAGATCGTCCGGGAAAACCACCCTATGTGCTGCGGTGCAAACACGTCTTCGCGAATGGAGAGACCAATGAGCGCATCGGTGCAGGCGGCTGGAGAGGATCGGACGGGCGACACGCCGGCCTGGGGTGCGGTGGGAGCCATGACACTCGGCGTTTTCGGCCTGGTGACAGCGGAGTTTCTCCCCGCCAGCCTGTTGACGCCGATGGCCGCGGATCTCGGCATCACCGAAGGTTTGGCTGGCCAGGCGGTGACCGCGACAGCGGCGGTGGCGATGGTGACCAGCCTGCTGATCTCGGCCGCGACGCGGCGCATCGACCGGAGGCGCGTGCTGCTGGCGTTTTCGGTGCTCCTGATCATCTCCAATCTGATTGTGGCTTTCGCGCCGTCGCTGTCCTGGCTGCTGCTCGGGCGCGTGCTGCTCGGCGCCGCCATCGGCGGTTTCTGGACCATGTCCGCGGCGGTCGCCATGCGCCTCGTGCCGCAGGCGCTGGTGCCGCGTGCGCTGTCGATGATCTTCAGCGGTGTCTCCGCCGCCACCATCCTGGCCGCCCCGGTCGGCAGTTATCTCGGCGACATGATCGGCTGGCGCAACGTATTCCTCATCGCCACAGCGCTCGGTGTGGTGACGCTGGTCACGCAGGTCTTCACCTTGCCCAGCATGGCGCCGAGCGGCGACAGCCGCCTGCGCACCTTGGTCGACGTGCTGGTCCGACCCGGGGTCGGGCTCGGCATGCTCGCCGCAATGCTGGTGTTCACCGGGCATTTCGCGTTCTTCACCTATATTCGCCCCTTCCTCGAGAGCGTCGTTGTCGGCATCAGCGTCGTCTCCGCCATCCTGCTCGGCTTCGGGGTGGCCAATTTCCTCGGCACGCTGCTGGCGGGCCCGCTGTTGGAGCGCAGCCTGCGGCTGACCTTGCTCGCGATGCCGCTTCTGATGGGCGTCCTCGGATTGAGCCTTGTTGCCCCGATGAACGCAGTCGCGGATGCGGTGATGGTCGTGCTCTGGGGGCTGGCGTTCGGCGCGGTGCCGGTGGCGTGGTCCACCTGGCTCACCCGCACCGTCCCTGATCAGGCCGAAAGCGCCGGCGGTCTGCTGGTCGCGGCGGTCCAACTCGCCATTACCTTGGGGGCTGCCGGCGGTGGGATGCTGTTCGACCTCAGCGGCATCACCGGCGTGTTTACGGCCAGTGCGCTGGTGCTGCTGCTGGCGGGGCTGATTATCGGGGTGGGGGTGCGGCCGCGCGCGGTGGAGGTGGCGGTTTGAGCGCCACTGGCGGGTGCTAGCTTTAGCCCAACTCGAAGGTGGTGACGCCGAACAGCCGATCCAGCCGTAACGATGGAATCTTGCCGGTATACATGCGCGCAGTCTCAAACACTGGCGCAAGACCCAGATCTTGCGCCAGCGCGATCGCGTCTCGGTTGGTGCCGGGAATATCGAGAAAGATCTCGCCGCCTCCGGCGCGGGCCAGCAAAGCCGAGAGAACGGTCTCGGCGGCGCCGCGGCTGTCAGCCACCAGCGGCCCGATCTTGTGACCCCTTCGGCAGGGGCGGATCACGCCCCAGCCGGCAAGTTCGCCGTCGCGCACCAGCGCGCAACCGATATGTCCGGGTGCGTTGATCCACCCGCGCAGAAACGCCGTGCGTGAAGCCGGGAACACCATGGCGTCGGAGGCCTCCACGGTTGCCAGCGGGAGTTCGGTGAGCGGAATGACACCGGCTTGCGGCGCTGGTGGAGCGGCGACGGTCCCGCCGTACCGGACATTGGCATAAGCGAACGCGAACCCTGACTTCTTGTAGTTTTGCTGCTGCGCCACGACGCCGTCGAGCCCGATCACACGCGTTCCGGCGTGCGCGATGGCGGCGTCCCATACGCGCAGTCCGTAGCCGTGGCCACGCAAGTCCGCGCGCACCATGTAGAAGCCGAGGAAGGCAAAGCTCGCGTCGTAATTGACGCAGGAGATGGTTGCGGCCGCGACCCCGTCGAGCTCGCCGATCAGGAAGCCTTCCGGATCAACCGTGGCGAAACAGGCGTCGTCGGCAAGGCCGGGGTTCCAGCCTTCCGCCGCCGCCCAATTCACGGCGGTCGAGATATCGTCCGGCCGCATGGTCCGGATCAGGAATTCGCTCACGGGGATGATCGCGCCTCTGGACGTACCAGCAGACTATAGGTCCGGACGTGCTGACGTGCATCAACAACGAGGCGCTGAAAAAATGGAAATCCGTTGGTTGCGGGCCGCTGCCGGAGCGCAGCCTGCAGTTGGATCACGATGCCGCTATCGATAGCGATACCCGGGGTGAATTCATCACCCCGGCCATTGCGCGCGCCCGTCTCAACGGAGGGCGCGCGCAATGCTCGTCAGCTTTATGCGCGCGGTTCCAGGCCGCGCGGCATGCCCTGGCGCTCGCCGATGAAGACGGCGCTGAGCGCACGGGCGCGGAAGTGTTCCAGCACGAACAGCCGGATCGCCGATGACAGATTGTTGGTTTTGCGGTGCTGGTCGATCACGGCGATCTGCGTCGACAGCGTCATGCCGCGTCGCGCCGCAATATCCTTCAGGCTGCGCCAGAACGCATCCTCGAGACTGACGCTGGTTTTGTGGCCATCAACGACGACCGATCGTTTGACAACGGCAAATTCCTTTTCGACGGGTCCGCCGTGTTCGGATGCTGCTCTTTCGGTCTCCATGCCCCAACTCCTTTGTCCAATTCGTTGCCAAAGTCTGTTCGCGGCCAAGCATCATCACTTGCGCACGATGAATGCTCATCGGACGCGAACCGTTTCGCGGTAAGAATGGGTGGGAAGAGAGAGACGCTTCACGGCGCCGTCTCGGCCCCGTCGCATCGGAATCACACAACAAACGATGCGATGTGGGTATAACGTAACCCACTTCGACTACCGTTGATATTCGGTAAACAACCTAAGAGAGAGACACGATCGTGACGCTGGCCTCAGGTATTTTCCTGATGGGACATTTGCGCAGCCGCATCCGTATTGTCGCTCGATTTTCCATCAGTAGTTTTCGCCGAGCCGCTTGCACGCTTGCGAAAGTAGTCGAGCACGAACAGCCGAATGGCGGAGGACAGGTTCCCCTGCTGGCGATGACCGTCGATTTCGCCCACCAGTTCCGACAGCGTCAGGTCGCGCTCGCTGGAGATCTCCTTCATGCCGTTCCAGAAGGCCTCTTCGAGGCTGACGCTGGTTTTATGACCAGCGACGACAATCGAGCGTTTCACGACGGGGGATTTCATGTTTCGTCCTCGCGATCGATCCGGTGCTGCTCCAGCAAAGAGTCCTGCCGTCGGGTTGTCGTCTCGTCGATGGTTCGCTCGGTCTTGCTGCGCCCGAACTTGATGCGGTTGGCGTCGGCCTCTTTCTTCGCTTGCTCTCGCGCGACCCGCTTCCTGACGCGGTTCAGGTTCACAACTTCGCCCACGGTCACTCCTTATGAGCCTGTCGCGGCGGACTGGATTCCGTCCGCGACGCCGCAAGTTCCGATTTCACCAGCTCGGCACCACGAGTCTGCGACTCACGCAGCATTTCGCAACGGGGGCGCCGTTCAACTTTAGTCGCGACATCAGTGCTTCGTCAGGCCATTTAGATCAACAAGTGATGTCCGGGGGATCATCCCGGCTGCGTCATTTTGTCCGGCTTCACCAGTCGATCGAATTCGGCGGCGCTGACAAAGCCGAGCCGTACCGCCTCTTCGCGCAGTGTGGTTCCGTTGGCGTGGGCCGTCTTGGCGACCTTGGCGGCACTGTCGTAACCGATCTTTGGAGCCAGCGCGGTGACGAGCATCAGCGAGCGTTGCATCAGGTCCTGGATCCGCTTTTCGTCGGCGCGGATGCCGGTGACGCAATGGTCCGTGAAAGAGCGCGCCGCATCCGCAATCAACCCGATCGACTGTAGCATACAATGTGCCAGCACGGGCTTGTAGACGTTGAGCTCGAAATGCCCCTGGCTGCCGGCCACCGTGATGGTGGTTTCGTTGCCGAACACCTGGCAGCACACCATGGTCAGGGCTTCGCACTGGGTCGGATTGACCTTGCCCGGCATGATCGAAGAGCCCGGCTCGTTCTCCGGCAGGATCAGTTCACCCAATCCCGAGCGCGGGCCGGAACCGAGCAGGCGAATGTCGTTGGCGATCTTGAACAGGCCGGTGGCGGCGGAATTGATCGCGCCGTGCACCGCGACATAAGCGTCGTTCGACGCCAGCGCTTCGAACTTGTTCGGCGCGGTGATGAACGGCAGCTTTGTGATCACGGCTGCGTGTTTGGCAAACAGCTTGGCAAAACGCGGCTTGGCATTGAGGCCGGTGCCGACCGCGGTGCCGCCTTGCGCCAGCGCGTACAATTCCTTCACGGCGAGGCGGATCCGCGCCATGCCGCTAGCGATCTGGGCGGCGTAACCGGAGAACTCCTGTCCCAGCGTCAGCGGTGTGGCATCCTGGGTGTGGGTGCGGCCGATCTTGACGATCTTGGCAAACTCTTTCTCTTTCGCCTTGAGCGCGGTGAGCAGATGGTTCAGTGCCGGCAGTAGGTCGGTGTGAATGCGCTCGGCGGCGGCGATATGCATCGCCGTCGGGAAGCTGTCGTTCGACGACTGGCTCATATTGACGTGGTCGTTGGGGTGCACCGGTTTCTTGCTGCCACGGGTGCCGCTGAGCAGTTCGATGGCGCGGTTCGAGATCACCTCATTGACGTTCATGTTGGTCTGGGTGCCGGAGCCGGTCTGCCAGACCACCAGCGGGAAATGATCGTTGAGCGTGCCGTCGATTACCTCGCGTGCCGCGCGGCCAATGGCATCGGCCAGCTTGGGATCGAGCAGGCCGAGTTCGCGGTTGGTCTCCGCGGCGGCGAGCTTGACGACGGCCAGCGCCCGGATGATCGGCTGCGGCATGCGCTCGCCGCCGATCCGGAAATTGTTGCGGGAACGCTCGGTTTGCGCGCCCCAATAGCGGTCGGCGGCGACCTCGATCGGCCCGAACGTATCGGTCTCGGTGCGGGTTGGGTTTGCCTTCGGTGCGCGTGCCATGAGGTCCGTCCATCAGGTGAGCAGGTGTGCCCTACCTATAGACAGCCACAGGCCGGCGGAAGCCGGCCGGCAAAGAATTCATCGAAACAGGCAAAGCGTTTTCCAGCGAAGTGGGCACCGGTTCCCCCGCGACAAACGCGAAGCGTTTGCGCGGAGAAAACGCGTCAAAACAGCAATCTGGAGCTTCCGCTCCGATTCTATCGGAACGGATAGCTCTAATCCGGCTTTACTTCACTTCTTGCGGAAACGATCGAGCCGCACCACCTCGGCGCCCTCGGTGGGCTTGGTCGGCTCGTCATCCGGCTCGCTCTCGGACTTGGCGCCGTCCTTGGGCTCGCTTGCGGCCTGGCTGGGCAGGGCCGGTTCGGCATCCGGCGTGGTTTCCAGCGCGGCCTCCGCCGCCGACGGATCGAACTCGAGCCCGAATTTGGCGGACGGGTCGAAGAAACTCTTGATGGCGCCGAACGGCACCACCAGCCGCTCGGGCGTGCCGCCGAACGACAGCCCAACCTCGAACCTTTCGTCGGTCACGATCAGGTCCCAGAACTGGTGCTGCAGGATGATGGTCATCTCCTGGGGGTACTGCGCGAGCAAGCGGGGCGACAGCTTGACGCCATCGGCCCTCGACAGAAACGTGATGTAGAAATGATGGTCACCGGGCAGGCCGTGGGTCGCGGCGTCGGTGAGCACGCGGCGCACCACGCCGCGCAGCGCGTCGCGCGCCAGGACATCATAACGAATGTGATCGGTCGGCATCGGTCGGTCCAGTCAATCGTCGTTTGGCGGACGGCGCGTCAGGCGCGAGCCGCGAAGGGGAGGCACGCGACACCGGAAAAGCGATCCGACTCGCACTTTGTTCCATCGTACCCCGCCGGACATCGAAGGTCAGCAGGTTCCAGAGGGCGGACTGGGGATATTCCTGTGTCGAAGCTGGGGCTGTGACCAGGGTCAAATACAAAAAACTGTCGAATTCGGAAATAAATAAAGTGGAGGCTTCTGTTGCCAGGTGCCTCCGAACCCCGCCTGACGGAGCTTAACCCGTCAGGACTTCAAGATGGTCTTTCAAACTGCGTTACGCAGCCTGAGCAACCGGAGCATAGTTGTCGTTTGCAACTATTGCAGAGCCCGATAACGGCGGAACAATACCGGGAAAAAACACGCCCTTTACGCCCTCGTCGATCCTGTTTCGCCCCCGCCGAAACCCGCTCTTGAACTGTTGGTTCGCGGCTGACGGGCTTTGGTGGAGGCGCCGGGTGCTGCCCCCGGGTCCGAATGGTTTATTGCGACGGCCATTTATTTCCATAGCCGGCGAACCGGCAGCCTCAATATAGGATGCAACGGCGTCGGGTGCAAAGGCCGGGGAACCGGCCTATGGCTGACGGCCTTCCCGCAAAGCCGCGTTGGGATGGCTCAATGCCTTGCGGAAAAAGCCTTGCGGAAAAGAAGTTCGCCCGCTGTCCGCCATCATTTCAAATTTGGGGGATGCCACCGGATTCGGAACCTGGCAGCCCTGCCGCTTGTCTCGCCGAGGGCGCCGCGCTGCGGCCGGTCCCCATTCGCCGGGGGCGCTGGCGGAGTTGTTTGTTGCCTTCGCGAAGATGTCGCTGTCCGGCTTCGGAGGCATGCTGGTGTTTGCCCGCCGCGCCATCCTCGACCAGCATTGCCGGATGACGGCGGATGAATTCAGCGAAGCCTTCGCACTGTGCCATTTCGCCGGTCCCAACGTCGTCAACCTGACCGTGGTGTTCGGGTCGCGCTTCCGCGGCATCCGCGGGGCCGTTGCGGTCTTTACCAGCCTGCTGGCGCCGCCGGTGGTGATCGTCACTGCTTTTGCGGCGGGCTATGCCCATTTTGGTGTGGTGGATGCGTTGCAGCGGACCCTGGCGAGGTCTCGTGCGCTGCCGTTGGGCTGCTCCTCGCCATCATCGCGCGCATGCTGCTGCCAATGTCCTGATCGTGCCCCTGATCGGCTATCACGTGGCCGTTATCGCAGGCGGGCTGATGGCCACCACCGCGATGTGCGGCGCGCTGTCGCTGCTTATTTTGTGAGCGGTATGCTGCCCGGGGCGGCGTTCTCGGATCTACGGGCCTTGTCTAGACAGTTTTGGTCGGAAAGCAGGCTACAGAAGGCGCCGCGCGAACATTGTATTGCGCGCGCGCATCACGGGTGCACGGTTGCGTGGCCTTGCCTCTCGTTCTGAGCGTAACAACAGCGTTTGACAATTTGACAAACCAGCTACGCAATGGTTTGCAGGGCAACGCAATAAAGGTAAGACGGACGGCAAGTTCGTGTTTGGGGAGGGGATGTCGATGAGTAAAGCGCCAGATCGGATGGCGGGGGTCGAGCCGCGCGGGATCGGGATTCGGAATCCAATAGGCTCCACTGCCGTGGTGGTTATTGCGTTCGCCCCACAGCTGGTCGCTATTGCAGCCTTTCTTGTCCGTTCGATTCTTTCGATTGCGCCGGGAATCTTTGGGCCGTTCTCGATCTCGGCCGGCTCAACGGCTCTCGTGGGCTTCATCGCCGACAAGAATTTGCTGGGCCTTTATTCCCTGCCGTTGGTCGTGATCGCAATCTTTACGCTTTTTCCGAGAATCAAAGGCCCGCAGGATTACTACGGCGGCATCGTCATGATCGCCGTCTCGTTATTCGCGCTCTGGGCATCGATCGATCTCGCTGGCCAACGCGGCTTTTCATTCGGACCGGGAACCGCGCCGCGGCTATTCTGTGGATTGTTGTTTCTGCTCGGTCTAGCGATCGCGGTGACCGGCCTTGTGACCGACGGCAGTCCGCTGCAGCGGTTTGCGGTTCGCGGGCCGCTGTTTGTGACGCTTGCGATCGTGTTTTTCGCTTTTGCGATCCGTCCGCTCGGTCTGATTTTGTCGAGCATTCTCACGTTTTTGATTGCTGCGACCGGCTCGTCGGAAACCCGATGGGGCGAGGCGATCATCGTCGGGGTGCTGCTGACCTTGTTCTGCGCCTTCCTTTTCCCCTATGCGCTCGGGCTGCCATTCCAGCAGCTGCCAGCGTTCTTGCAGTGAGGGCGTGATGGATATTTTTTCCAACCTTGGGCTCGGCTTTAAGGTCGTCTTCGCGCTGACGCAGTGGACTCCGGCTTTCCTGGGCGGGATGTCGATCCCGGTTCCGACCAACATCCTGCTGTGTCTGATCGGAGCGCTGGTCGGCACTCTGGTCGGCGTGCTGCCGGGTATCGGCACCATCGCCACCGTGGCGATGCTGTTGCCGATCACCTTCGGCCTGCCGCCGGTCGGCGCGCTGATCATGCTGGCCGGCATTTATTACGGCGCCCAGTATGGCGGATCGACCACCTCCATCCTGGTCAACATTCCGGGTGAGGCGACCTCGGTGGTTACCACGCTCGATGGTTTCCAGATGGCCAAGCAGGGCCGTGCCGGTCCCGCGCTCGCCATTGCCGCGATCGGTTCGTTCGCTGCCGGCTGCGTCGCCACCGTGCTGATCGCCGTGCTCGGTGCGCCGCTGACCAAGCTCGCGCTGGCGTTCGGTCCCGCCGAATACTTCTCGCTGATGGTGCTGGGCCTGGTGTTCGCCGTGGTGTTGGCCAAGGGCTCGGTGCTGAAGGCGATCGCCGTCATCGTGCTTGGCCTGCTGCTGTCGATGGTCGGCTCCGACATCGAAACCGGCGTCTCGCGCATGGCCTTCAACATTCCGGAACTGGCCGACGGCCTCGGCTTCGCCACCGTGGCGATGGGTGTGTTTGGCTTTGCGGAAATCATCCGCAACCTCGACAAGGGTGCGGAGGAAGACCGCAGCCTGGTGCAGGAGCACATCACCGGTCTGATGCCGACCAAAAAGGACCTGATCGATTCCGCGCCCGCGATCGCCCGCGGCACGGTGCTCGGCTCGATTCTCGGCATTCTGCCTGGTGGTGGCGCGGTGATCGCGTCGTTCGCCGCCTACACCTTCGAAAAGAAGATCGCCAAGGATCCGTCGCGCTTCGGCCGCGGCGCGATCGAGGGCGTTGCGGCGCCGGAAAGCGCCAACAACGCCGCCGCGCAGACCTCCTTCATCCCGCTGCTGACCCTCGGCATTCCGCCGAACGCGGTGATGGCGCTGATGGTGGGCGCGATGACCATCCACGGCATCGTGCCGGGCCCGCAGGTGATGCAGAAGCAGCCCGAGCTGGTCTGGGGCATGATCGCCTCGATGTGGGTCGGCAACCTGATGCTGCTGGTCATCAACCTGCCGCTGGTCGGCATCTGGGTGCGGCTGCTGCGCGTGCCCTACCGGTTGATGTTCCCCTCGATCGTGATCTTCTGCGCCATCGGCATCTATTCCATCAACAATGCGCCGATGGATGTGATCCTGGCCGGCGCCTTCGGCCTCGTCGGCTACTGGCTGGTGAAGCATGATTTCGAACCGGCGCCGTTGCTGCTCGGCATGGTGCTGGGGCCGCTGATGGAAGAGAACCTGCGCCGCGCCATGCTGATCTCGCGCGGCGATGCCACCGTGTTCTTCACCCGGCCGTTGTCGGCCACCCTGATGGCGATCGCCGCCTTCCTGCTGGTGCTCGCTGTGCTGCCGTCGCTGAAGCGCAAGCGCGACGAGGTGTTTGTCGAATCGGAGAACTAGAGCGTTTTCCAGCGAAGTGGACACCGGTTCGCGTGAAGAAAACGCGTCAAAACAAAAATCTAGAGCTTCCGTTCCGATTCTATCGGAACGGAAAAAGCTCTAGCCCAGGTTCGTACGTGTCCCATTACACGCGTCCGATTCGGACGAATTGATAATCCAAACCGCCGCTAACTGCGGCGGTTTGGCTCATTACAACCCCTGGCAAGTCTGCTACGCCAGCGCGAAACGGGCGAGTTCGCAACGTCCGATTGTTTCGGGGGATTTAATCATGTCTTTCAGCCGTTTGTTCCTGCGATCGCTGGGCCTGCTTACGTTGGCGACCGCCTTCGCCGTGCCTGCAGCCGCGCAGGATTACCCGACCCGCCAGATCACCATGATCGTGCCGTTCGCCGCGGGCGGACCGACCGACGTGATTTCGCGTATCGTGGCCAGCCACATGTCGCAGACGCTTGGTCAGGCCATCGTCATCGAGAACGTGGTCGGCGCCGGCGGCACCACCGGTACGACCCGGGCGGCCAAGGCCACCAATGACGGCTACACCCTGATCACCGGCCACATGGGCACCCATGCCGCTGCGGTGCCGCTCTATCCCAAGCTCGCCTATCACCCCGAGACGGATTTCGAGCCGGTGGCGCTGCTTGCAGGCACTCCGATCCTGATCCTGGCGCGCAAGGATTTTCCCGCCAGCAACCTGAAAGAGTTCGTGGCCTATCTCAAGGCCAACACCGACAAGCTCAACATGGCCCATGCCGGCGTCGGCTCCGTGTCGTATTCGTCGTGCGAACTGTTGAATTCCGTGCTCGACATCAAGCCGACTGGTGTGCCCTTCAACGGCACCGGTCCGGCGATGAATGCGCTGGTTGGCCAGCAAGTCGATTACATGTGCGACCAGATCGTCAACGCCGTGCCGCAGATCAAGGGCGGCACCATCCGCGCCTATGCGGTGGCGACGCCGGAGCGCAATCCCTCGCTGCCTGACCTGCCGACCACGATCGAGGGCGGATTGCCGGCCTACCAGGCGTCGGCCTGGAACGCGATATTCGCCCCGAAGGGGACGCCGGCGCCGATCCTGGCCAAGCTCAACGCTGCGGCGGCGAAGGCGCTGGACGACGAGAATGTGCGCAAGCGGCTGCTCGACCTCGGCAGCGATATCCCCAAGCCGGAAGGCCGCACCCAGGCGGCGCTGGGGGCGCTGGTGAAGAGCGAAGTCGCCAAGTGGAGCGCCGTGCTGAAGCCGGCGACCAACTGAGCACTGGAAGTCATCCACAGGCCATAAAGGCCGGTGATAACAGGGCGGTCCCGCGGGGGCCGCCCTTGTCGTTTGGGACCGGCGCGGCCATGTTCGGAACAACGAACCGGGGTGTATAATCCGTCCGGCGGCTGCCTGAGTCGCAGCCCGATACAGTTCCCAAACCCCAGAAAACGCTGATGCATCAATACCACGACCTGCTTGAACGCATTCTCGCCGATGGTGCCGAGAAGACCGACCGCACCGGCACCGGCACGCTGTCGGTGTTCGGGCATCAGATGCGCTTCAATCTCGCCTCGGGCTTTCCGATGCTGACGACCAAGAAGCTGCCGCTGAAGTCCATCGTACACGAGCTGCTCTGGTTCCTCGCCGGCGACACCAACGTCAAATACCTGCAGGACCACAAGGTCACCATCTGGGACGAGTGGGCCGACGAGAACGGCGACCTCGGCCCGGTTTACGGCCGCCAGTGGCGCTCGTGGGAAGCGCCGGACGGCCGCGTGATCGACCAGATCAGCAATGTGATCGAGATGATCCGGCGCAGTCCGGATTCGCGCCGGCTGATCGTCAGCGCCTGGAACCCGGCTGATGTCGACAAGATGGCGTTGCCACCGTGCCACTGCCTGTTCCAGTTCTATGTCGCCAAAGGCCGGCTGTCGTGCCAGCTCTACCAGCGCTCGGCGGATGTGTTTCTCGGTGTTCCCTTCAACATCGCCTCCTATGCGCTCCTGACCATGATAATCGCACAGGTGACCGGGCTGAAGGCCGGCGACTTCGTGCACACCCTCGGCGATGCGCATCTCTATTCCAATCACCTTGAACAGGCGCGGCTGCAACTGTCGCGTGCACCACGTGCGCTGCCGACCATGAAGATCAATCCGGACGTGAAGGACATCTTCGCCTTCCGCTTCGAGGACTTCGTGCTGGAAGGCTACGATCCGCATCCGCACATCAAGGCCGAGGTCGCGGTTTGAGCCTGTCGATCCGTCCGCCGCGGACCGACGAAGCTGCGCTGGTGCTCGATTTCGTGCGTGAACTGGCTGACTACGAGAAGCTGTCGCACGACGTCGTTGCCACCGAGGCGATGATTGAACAGGCTCTGTTTGCGCCGCAGCCGCGGCTGTTTTGCGATATCGCCGAATGGGAGGGGACGCCGGTCGGCTTCTCGCTCTGGTTTCTCAATTTCTCGTCATTCCGCGGCCGCCACGGGATCTATCTGGAGGATCTGTTCGTGCGTCCGGCTTTTCGCGGTTTTGGCATCGGCAAGGCACTGCTTGCCGCTCTGGCGCATCGCTGTGCCGCCAATGGATGGGCGCGTCTTGAATGGTCGGTGCTCGATTGGAACACCCCTTCGATCGCGTTTTACAAATCGATCGGTGCGACCCTGATGGACGGTTGGACCACGTGCCGCCTGACCGGCGAAGCCCTGCAGCAGCTTGGATCGCAGGGCGGGCGGCATGAGTGACGGCGGCATCCACATCGTGTTCGTCGTCGCGATCGCCGAGAACGGCGTCATCGGTCACGACAATGCCATGCCGTGGCGGCTGAAATCTGACCTGAAGCGCTTCAAGGCGCTGACGCTGGACAAGCCCGTGGTCATGGGCCGCAAGACATTCCTGTCGATCGGCAAGCCGCTGCCGGGTCGCACCAACATCGTGGTAACGCGCGATGCTGGCTTTCAAGCGCCGGGGATCGTGGTCGTGCCGTCGCTCGATGCCGCGTACGATGTGGCGCGCGGTGATGCGCTGCGTCGTTTTGCCACTGAAATTGCCGTGATCGGTGGCGCCGAAATTTATAAGCAATGGCTCGATCGAGCGGATCGTCTGGAGATCACCGAAGTCCACGCACAGCCTGCAGGCGATGTGTTTCTCACCGAGTTGTTGAAGCCGAACCCAACACGCTGGACGGAAGTCAGCCGCGTCAGAAATACGGCCGCAGCGGTCGACAGCGCCGATTTCACTTATGCGACATATATACGCCGGTCGGCCGATTAACCCCGTTTGTCGATGTTTACATTGACAAATATCGCGCCGACCCTACCTGCTGCGCAGCAAGACGCCGCGTTGTAAGGGGTGAAGCCGTCCCCTATAAAGCCGTCCGTATTACGCCGGTCCCCCTGCTGGACTGGTCAAGGAGACAACCTATGCCGTGGAAGAATCAAGGTGGCGGCCCGTGGGGTTCGGGTCCGAAAGGACCATGGGGCTCCGGACCGCAGTCGTCGGGACCGAAGCCGCCGGATCTCGAAGACCTTCTGCGGCGGGGGCAGGATCGTCTGCAGACGCTGCTGCCGGGCGGGCATTTCAGTGCCATGGGCATCGGGCTCCTGGTCGTCGCGGCGATTGCGATCTGGGCGCTGTCCGGGTTCTTCCGCGTGCAGTCGGAAGAGCTGGGCGTCGTGCTGCGCTTCGGCAAGCATGTTCGCACCGTGCAGCCGGGCCTGAACTATCACCTGCCGTATCCGATCGAGACCGTGCTGCTGCCGAAGGCGCTGCGTGTCTCCACCCTGAGCATCGGCATGCGCTACGATGAATCGCGCCGTGGCGGCACCTTCCGCGACGTGCCGGAAGAAAGCCTGATGTTGACCGGCGACGAAAACATCGTCGACGTGGACTTCACCGTGCTCTGGCGCATCAAGCCGGACGGCGTCGGCGACTACCTCTTCAACATCCAGAATCCCGAAGGCACCGTGAAAGCGGTGGCTGAAAGCGCGATGCGCGAAGCAGTCGGCCGCGCCCAGATCCAGCCGATCCTGACCGGCGCCCGCACCACCACGGAAGCGGCGGTGCAGGACTTGATGCAGAAGACGCTCGACAGCTACAAGGCAGGCGTTTTGATCCAGCAGGTGCAGATGCAGAAGGTCGATCCGCCGGCGCAGGTGATCGATGCGTTCCGCGACGTGCAGGCGGCCCGCGCCGACCTCGAGCGGTTGCAGAACGAAGCCCAGACCTACGCCAACCGCGTGGTGCCCGATGCACGGGGACGCGGTGCGCAGATCCTGCAGGTGGCGCAGGGCTACAAGGAGCAGGCGGTGGCGGAAGCCAAGGGTCAGACCGCGCGCTTCCTCAAGGTCTATGACGAATACAAGAAGGCGCCCGACGTGACGCGGCAACGCATCTATCTCGAAACCATGGAGCGTGTGCTCGGTTCGGCCGAAAAGGTTGTGATCGATCCGGGATCGGCGGGCGGCTCGCCCGGCATCGTGCCTTATCTGCCGCTGAGTGAACTCTCGCGACGACAGCCGGCGCCTGCGCCGCAACAGCAACAGGGCGGGAGCGCACGATGAAGGCCGGCATTTCAGGAGTTGTTGCGCTGGTGCTGCTGGTCGCCATTGTTATCGTCGGCTACAGCGCGGCCTTTACCGTGCGTCAGACCCAGCAGGCACTAGTGGTTCGCCTTGGCGAGCCGATCCGCGTCGTCACCGAACCGGGTCTGAATTTCAAGTGGCCATTCATCGATACCGTGATCGATATCGACAAGCGGATTCTCGATCTGGAAAATCCGTCGCAGGAAGTGATCGCATCGGACCAGAAGCGTCTGGTCGTCGATGCCTTCGCGCGTTACCGCATCAAGGATGCGTTGCGCTTCTACCAGCGCGTCGGTTCGATCCAGGCCGCCAACTTGCAGCTCACCACGCTGCTGAACTCGTCGCTGCGCCGCGTGCTCGGCGAGGTGACGTTCATCCAGGTGGTGCGTGACGAGCGCGATGCGCTGATGGCGCGGATTCGCGAGCAGCTTGATCGCGAGGCCGACGGCTATGGCATTGCGGTGGTGGACGTTCGTATCCGCCGCGCCGACCTGCCGGAGCAGAACAGCCAGGCGGTGTACCAGCGGATGCAGACCGAGCGACAGCGTGAAGCCGCCGAGTTCCGCGCCCAGGGCGGTCAGAAGGCCCAGGAAATCCGCTCCACCGCCGACCGCCAGGCCACGGTGATCATCGCCGAGGCCAACTCCCAAGCCGAGCAGACCCGCGGCGAGGGCGACGGCGAGCGCAACCGGATCTTCGCTGAAGCCTATAACAAGGATCAGGAGTTCTTTGCCTTTTACCGCTCGATGTCGGCGTACGAGACCGGGCTGAAGGCCAACGACACCCGCTTCCTGCTGCGTCCGGATTCGGAGTTCTTCCGCTTCTTCGCCAATTCCTCCGGCAAGCCGCCGGCCTCGGCGGCTGGGGCTGGGCAACCCGCGGCCGGCTCGCGCTAGAAAAACCGCCCCCGGGCTTGACCGTGAGGGCTGGTTTTCCAATAAAGCATGTCCCTGAGCCCGATCCGGTGGATCGGGCTCAGATACTCAGCGCGACTGTAAATCCAAAATCGGGGTCCGGTTGCGTCAACAACTGCGCGTCTGCAGCCGGCATGTCGGTCTGACGGAACACGCTTGGGGAGGCGTCGCGTGTTGAGGTCGATAGCGTTTTCGGATTTGCTGATCGGCATCGGCATTCTGCTCGTCATTGAAGGCCTGCTGTTTGCGGCCATGCCGAACTGGATGCGCCAGGCCATGAAAAGCGCGATCCTGACCCCGGACAACATTCTGCGCGCGGTTGGAATCGGATCGGCCGTGGTCGGCCTGATCGTGATCTATTTCGTCCGCCGCTACTGACGGTGTGAGGCGGCCCTCCGTCCGCCGAACTCTCTCCATCTGATCCGCTCCTGCATCCGCACCGCGCCGCCGCTGGCGGCGTTGAGCCGTGAACGGGCCCCGGCGGTCAGGGATCAGGCGCCCCGAATTGACGGGCGTTTGGCCTGCATTTCGCCGCAATCGGCGCCTGGATCGGGGTGTAGAACAGCTTGCGCCGCACCATCGTTCCGGCGCACTCTGGGGCGAATTCGGATACCCCTTTTCCAGGAGACGACGACCCTATGACCAATGCCATTGCCGCATTGAGCCTCCAGCCTTCACGCCCCGCCGCCCTTCTGCGCGCGGTGATCAGCGCTGGTGTGGCCGGAGTGCTGATGATTTCGCCTGCCGCGGCGCGTGGGCCCGACGGCATTGCCGACGTTGCCGAGAAAGTGATCGATGCGGTGGTCAACATTTCGACCTCGCAGACGCTCGATGCGCGGGGCGGCGATGGACCCAATGCCATGCCGCAACTGCCGCCGGGTTCGCCGTTCGAGGAGTTCTTCGACGACTTCTTCAAGAACCGCCGCGGTGGCGGCGGCAACCGTGGCGCCGACAAGGGCGGCGGCAACAACTTCCAGCCGCGCAAGGTGAACTCGCTGGGCTCCGGCTTCATCATCGACACGTCCGGCATTGTCGTCACCAACAATCACGTCATTGCCGATGCCGACGAGATCAACGTCATTCTCAATGACGGCACCAAGATCAAGGCCGAGGTGATGGGCCGCGACAAGAAGACCGATCTGGCGGTGCTGAAGTTCAAGCCGGAGAAAACACTGACCTCCGTGAAGTTCGGCGATTCCGACAAGCTGCGGCTCGGCGAATGGGTGGTGGCGATCGGCAACCCGTTCTCGCTGGGCGGCACGGTGACGGCGGGCATCGTCTCGGCCCGCAACCGCGACATCAATTCCGGTCCCTACGACAACTACATCCAGACCGATGCGGCCATCAACCGCGGCAACTCCGGCGGTCCGCTGTTCAATCTCGATGGCGAAGTGATCGGCGTCAACACCGCGATCATCTCGCCCTCGGGCGGCTCGATCGGCATCGGCTTTGCGGTGCCCTCGAAGACGGTCGCCGGCGTGGTCGATCAGCTGCGCCAGTATGGCGAGACCCGCCGCGGCTGGCTCGGTGTGCGCATCCAGCAGGTCACCGATGAAATCGCCGAGAGCCTGAGCATCAAGCCGGCGCGCGGCGCGCTGATCGCCGGTGTCGACGACAAGGGCCCGGCCAAGCCCGCCGGCATCGAGCCGGGCGACGTCATCGTCAGGTTCGACGGCAAGGACATCAAGGAGATGAAGGATTTGCCGCGCGCCGTGGCGGATACCGCGGTCGGCAAGGCCGTCGACGTCCTGATCATCCGCAAGGGCAAGGAAGAGACCAAGCAGGTGACGCTGGGCCGGCTGCAGGACGACGACAAGCCGGTGCAGGCCTCGGTCAAATCCAGCACGCCCGAAGCGGAGAAGACTCCGACCCAGAAGGCGCTTGGACTCGATCTCGCGGCGCTCGACAAGAACCTGCGCACCAAGTTCAAGATCAAGGAGAGCGTCAAGGGCGTCATCATCACCAGCGTCGACACCTCCTCGGACGCCGCCGAAAAGCGCCTCAGCGCCGGTGACGTCATTGTCGAGGTGGCGCAGGAGGCGGTGACCAATGGCGGCGACGTCAAGAAGCGGATCGATCAGCTCAAGAAGGACGGCAAGAAGTCCGTTCTGCTGCTGGTGTCGAACGCCGACGGCGAGCTGCGCTTCGTGGCGCTGAGCGTGCAGTAAGACTGCGCTGCATTCTTATATTTCTGCGTGATGCCCGGCCTCGTGCCGGGCATTTGCGTTTTTACGCAGCCCATCATCCCCACTGCGTCATTGCCGGACTTGATCCGGCAATCCAGCTTGTTTGCATTGAAATACCGAGAAAGCTGGATGCGCGGGTCAAGCCCGCGCATGACGCTGAATGTGGAGCCCGCGTCCCGAACCTACTCCGTCACGAACTCACTGCGCTTATAGCCCTGCGCGTACAGCAATGCGGTGAGATCGCCGTGGTCGATCCGGGCGCCGGCGGCCGCGGCCACCTTGGGCTTGGCGCGGTAGGCGACGCCGAGGCCGGCCGCCTCGATCATGCCGAGGTCGTTGGCGCCGTCGCCGACCACCAGGGTGTCGACGGCGTCGACGTCGAATGATTCACGCAGCTCGAGCAGGGTCGCGAGCTTGGTCTCGCGCCCGACGATCGGCTCGGCGACCTGGCCGGTGAATGTGTCGCCGTCCACCAACAGGGTATTGGCGCGGTTCTCCTGGAACCCGATCATGGCGGCGATCCGGTTGGTGAACACGGTGAAGCCGCCGGAAATCAGACACGTATAGGCGCCGTGCGCCCGCATGGTGCGCACCAGGGCTGTGCCGCCGGGGGTGAGCGTAATGCGTTTCTCGAGCACCTCGTCGACGACCTTGGCCGGCAGGCCCTTCAGCAGGGCCACCCGCTCGCGCAGCGCCGGCTCGAACGCGATCTCGCCGCGCATGGCGCGCTCGGTAATGGCCGAGACATGTGCCTTGAGGCCGGCGAAGTCAGCCAGTTCGTCGATGCATTCCTGGCCGATCATGGTGGAATCCATATCGGCCAGAAAAAGCTTCTTGCGCCGGGTCGCTTCCGGTTGCACCACAATATCGATCGGCAGGTCGCCTCTAGCCTGCCGCAGCCGTTCTGCGATGGCGCGGGGGTCCTCGTCGCTGCTAAATGTGATGTCGGCCGCGACCTCGTCGAACAGCCAGGAGGGCTTGGCAGACGGCGGCAGGATGGCGCACGCTGCGTCGATCGCCGTGCTGTCGAGCGCGGGATCGTTCGGGTTGGAAATCAGCGTGGCGACGAGAGACATGGTAGCCTTTGAGGTGTCTTTGACCTTCGGGATGAGTGCGTGACGTCGACTTCGACAGGACATCCGATCAAGGCCGTGCTTATCGCAGGACCCACCGCCAGCGGCAAGTCGGCGCTGGCGCTCGACTTGGCCTGCGCCATCGACGGCACGGTGATCAACACCGATTCCATGCAGGTTTACCGCGATTTGCGGGTGCTCACCGCCCGTCCCGCACCGGAGGACGAGGTCCAGGCGCCGCACCGGCTGTACGGCCACGCCGACGCGGCGGTGAACTATTCGGCCGGGATGTGGGTCAACGATGCGGTCACCGTGCTTTATGAAGCGCGCGAGGCCGGCCGGGTGCCGATCTTCATCGGCGGCTCGGGGCTGTATTTCAAGGCGCTGACCCGGGGACTGTCGGCGGTGCCGCCGATCCCGGCGCGGGTTCGCGACGACGTTCGCGCCCGTCTCGCCCAGGGCGGTCCCGAGGCGCTGCACCGGGAGCTGTCGTTGCGCGATCCCATGCTGGCGCTCAAGCTGAAGCCGCGCGACCGCGTCCGCATCGCCCGCGCCCTTGAGGTGGTGGAGGCGACCGGCCGCTCGCTGACGGACTGGCACCGCGAGGGGCTGCCGCCGTTGTTGCCGCCCGAAGGAACCGTGGCGGTCTTTCTCGCGCCCGACCGGGCGGAACTCTATGGGCGGATCGACGCGCGTTTCCAGGCCATGCTGGGGCAGGGCGCGCTCGATGAGGTAGCTGTTCTCGCCGCCCGCAAGCTCGATCCGCTGCTGCCGGCCATGAAAGCTCATGGCGTGCCGGCGCTGATCAAATTCCTGGCCGGCGAAATCGGCCGGGACGAGGCCATGGCGATCGGCCAGACCGACACCCGCCACTACGCCAAGCGCCAGTTCACCTGGTTCCGCCACCAGCTGCCGGAGTTTCAGTGGGTGGCGCCCCACGAGGCGCGCGGCTGGCTGGCCAACGCCCTGTCCCTCCGCGGGCTCAACTAGCTGGCCCGCCGCCGCGGGCTGAATGCGAGACCCCTGTGGTCCCCGGCGACGACCCCCTTTCACTGTCGGGCGCGTCCAAATATGGTGCTGCCCGAAATCGGGCCAGCGGGCCTGGATCGACAGGTCCGGCGCAGCCATCGCGCCGACAGCGGGAAGCAAGGAAAGACACAAGGACATGAGTTTGGATTTCGAAATCCTGCCTGCGGCACATCCGACGCCCGAGAAAGAGCGCACGGCAAAGCTCGTGGATCCAGGTTTTGGCCGGATTTTCACCGACCACATGGCGCTGGTCCGCTACAATCAGGCCAAGGGCTGGTTTGGCGCGCGCGTCGAATCCCGCGCCAATTTCCCGCTCGATCCGGCCACGGCCGTCCTGCACTACGCTCAGGAGATTTTTGAAGGCCTCAAGGCCTACACACGCGACGACGGCGGCGTGAACCTGTTTCGCCCGGACGCCAATGCCCGTCGCTTCCACAATTCGGCCGAGCGCATGGCCATGGCCCCGCTGCCCGAACCGGTGTTCATCGAGGCGGTCGAGCAGCTCGTGCGCATCGATCGCGCCTGGGTGCCGGGCGGTGAGGGCAGCCTCTATTTGCGGCCCTTCATGATCGCGAGCGAGGTCTTCCTCGGCGTGAAACCGTCCGCGGATTACATCTTCGCCGTCATCGCCTCGCCGGTTGGCTCCTATTTCAAGGGCGGACCTGCGCCGGTGTCGATCTGGGTGTCGGAGACCTACACCCGCGCCGCGATCGGCGGCACCGGCGCCGTCAAGTGCGGCGGCAATTATGCCGCCAGCCTGCGTGCCCAGGCCGAGGCCATCGATCACGGCTGCGACCAGGTGGTCTTCCTCGATGCGATCGAGCGCCGTTATGTCGAGGAGCTCGGCGGCATGAACGTGTTCTTCGTGTTCGACGACGGTTCGCTGCTGACGCCGCCGCTTGGCACCATCCTGCCGGGCATCACCCGCGATTCGATCCTCGCACTCGCGAAGGATTCCGGCACGCCCGTGCGTGAGGAGGCCTACACCGTCCAGCAGTGGCGTGCTGACGCCGCCAGCGGAAAGCTGAAAGAGGCTTTTGCTTGTGGCACGGCGGCGGTCATCTCGCCGATCGGCAAGGTGTGTTCCGCGAGCGGTGATTTTCAGATCAATGGCGGTGCCGCCGGCCCTGTCGCCATGGGGCTGCGCAAGAAACTGGTCGACATCCAGTACGGTCGCGCGGCCGATCCGCACGACTGGATCAGAAAGGTCCTGTGACTGGCGGCGGAGTTACTCCGCCGCTTTCCGCTTGAGCTCGGGTCTGTCGATCTGAGATCGGGCTCAGTGATGATGGCTGTCGGAAGAACTGTGGCCGCCTGTCAGGGTCTCCGATCCACTCCCGTCGTTGTTCCTGTTGTTCTCGTCCCGCCTGTTGCTCAAGCCTTTCCAGAACCCGAAATAGACAAAGCTGCCGAGTACGATCAGGCCGAGCAGCGGAAGCAGCCAATTTGGCATCATCCTGATCCCGTGCGTCCGGGCCACCATCATCGGCGGCGCCGGTCTCCGATGTTAGCGCGTTCGCCGGCGCATGGCTCGCCCGGCAACTTTGCCTCTCGCCGAAAGCCCAAAACCGCGCTACGTTTCGAGCCATGGCGCGGAAGTGAGGTGGTTTGGCTTGACTTTGGCCGATCCGCGGCTATAACCCCGCGCAACCTTTAGGAATTCTGGACGAAAAATGCGCAATATTATTTCAATTATTGTCGTACTTATCGTCCCCTGGCACACCGCCCGGGGTGGCTGAGGCCACCTGCGTGACTGGCGGTGTGCAGGGCCTCTCGGGGCCCTTTTTTATTACCCGCACACCTGACGACCAAAGCGACTTCACGACCCCAACGACTTCGAGTGCAGACGTCCACGAACAAGCGGCAAGCGGATCCGGAGCGAACCATGAGCGACAGCACGAGCCACGACCCCAACCAGATGACCGGCGCAGCGATGATCGTCCGCGCGCTGATCGACCATGGGGTCAAGCACCTCTTCGGTTATCCGGGCGGCGCGGTGCTTCCGATCTATGACGAGATTTTCCAGCAGGACCAAGTCGAGCACATCCTGGTACGCCATGAGCAGGGCGCGGGCCACGCCGCGGAGGGCTATGCCCGCTCCACCGGCCTGCCGGGCGTGGTGCTGGTGACGTCGGGGCCCGGCGCCACCAACATGGTGACGCCGCTGACCGACGCGCTGATGGATTCGATCCCGCTGGTCTGCATCACCGGCCAGGTGCCGACCCACCTGATCGGCAACGACGCCTTCCAGGAGTGCGACACCGTCGGCATCACCCGTCCCTGCACCAAGCACAACTGGCTGGTGCGGCGGATCGAGGACCTGCCGCGGGTGCTGCACGAGGCGTTCTATGTCGCGACCACCGGCCGTCCGGGCCCGGTGGTGGTCGACGTGCCGAAGGACGTGCAGTTCGCCGTCGGCACTTACACCCCGCCGCGCAAGTCGGACGTGCATGTCTCCTACAAGCCGCGGGTGAAGGGCGACGCCGAGCAGATCCGCAAGGCGGTGTCGCTGCTCGCCAACGCCAAGCGTCCGGTGATCTATTCCGGCGGGGGTGTCATCAATTCGGGACTGGAAGCCTCCAGGCTGCTGCGCGAACTGGTGCAGGCGACAGGCTTCCCGATCACCTCCACCTTGATGGGTCTCGGCGCGTATCCTGCGTCGGGCAAGAACTGGCTCGGCATGCTCGGCATGCACGGCACTTATGAGGCCAACATGGCGATGCATGACTGCGACGTCATGCTGTGCATTGGCGCGCGGTTCGACGATCGCATCACCGGGCGCACCGATGCGTTCTCGCCGAACTCGAAGAAGATCCATATCGACATCGATCCGTCTTCGATCAACAAGAACATCCGCGTCGACGTTCCCATCATCGGCGACGTTGCCAACGTGCTCGGCGACTTGCTGCAGGTGTTCAAGGCGGAATCGAAGGCGCCGGACACCAGGGCCTGGTGGCAGACCATCGCGACCTGGCGTGCGCGCAATTCACTCGCGTTCAAGAAGAACGACGACGTGATCCTGCCGCAATATGCGATCCAGAGCCTGTTCGAAAAGACCCGGGGCCGCGACACCTACATCACCACGGAAGTGGGCCAGCACCAGATGTGGGCGGCGCAGTTCTTCGGCTTCGAGGAGCCGCATCGCTGGATGACGTCGGGCGGTCTCGGCACCATGGGCTATGGCCTGCCGGCGGCGCTGGGCGTGCAGGTCGCGCATCGCGACAGCCTGGTGATCGACATCGCCGGCGACGCGTCGGTGCAGATGACCATGCAGGAGATGTCGACCGCGGTTCAGTACGAACTGCCGATCAAGATCTTCATCCTCAACAACCAGTATATGGGCATGGTGCGGCAGTGGCAGCAGCTGCTGCATGGCAACCGTCTCTCGCATTCCTATTCGGAAGCGCTGCCGGATTTCGTCAAGCTGGCGGACGCGTTCGGCTGTGTCGGCATGCAGGTGACCAAGCCGCGCGATCTCGACGGCGCGCTGGACGAGATGATCAAGGTCAAGCGTCCCGTGCTGTTCGATTGCCGTGTCGCCGCGCTGGAAAATTGCTTCCCGATGATTCCGTCGGGCAAGGCGCACAATGAAATGCTGTTGCCAGCCGAAGCCAACGATGAGGCCACCGCAAAGGCCTTTGCCGGCGGCAAGGCGCTGGTGTGAACAGGGAATAGGGGACACGATCATGAACCAGCCTGCATCCGCCTATTTCCTCGAGGACCGCAAGGACCCGAACGAGACCCATACGCTTTCCGTGCTCGTCGCCAACGAGCCCGGCGTGCTCGCGCGCGTCATCGGTCTTTTTTCCGGCCGCGGCTACAACATCGAAAGCCTCACGGTGTCGGAGACCGAGCACCAGAAGCACGTCTCGCGCATCACCATCGTCACCACCGGCACGCCGCAGGTGATCCAGCAGATCAAGCACCAGCTCGACCGCATGATCCCGGTGCACAGCGTGATCGACATGACGCTGACCGGCAAGGCGATCGAGCGCGAGCTCGCCATGGTCAAGGTGCGCGGCACCGGTGAGCCGCGGGTGGAATCGCTGCGGCTGGCGGAGGCATTCCGCGCCCGCGTGATCGACGCCTCGACGGAAAGCTTCGTGTTCGAAATCACCGGCGCCACCACCAAGATCGACCAGTTCATCGACCTGATGAAGCCGCTCGGCCTTGTCGAGGTGGCGCGCACCGGCGTCGTCGCCATCGTGCGCGGACCGGAGAGCATGTAACGGCTGATTTTGGACATGAAACTGTTCGACAACACGCGCGACACAGAACGTGCCGCCGCTCACGCGGGCCGCCCCTGGCGGTTTGCGCAAGCGGCCGCCTGAGCGAGAAGCCCGCCATCATGTCGCAACAGCTGGTTGTCGCCTTCATCATCTTCGCCACGGTGGCGCTGTACACGCCGGGGCCGAACAATGTGATGCTGCTGACGTCGGGGCTGAACTATGGTTTCCGCCGCACGGTGCCGCATGTGCTCGGCGTAGCCATCGGGTTTGCGGTGCAGGTGGCGCTGATCGGGCTTGGCCTCGGCGCGGTGTTCGAGGCCTGGCCGCTGCTGCAGACGGTGCTGAAGTACGCCGGCTGTGCCTACCTGATCTATCTCGCTGTCGCGATCGCGCTGTCGGGGCCGACCGACACCTCGAACAAGGGCTCCGGCCGTCCCCTGACGTTCTTTGGCGCGGCGCTGTTCCAGTGGATCAACGTCAAGGGCTGGGTGATCGCGATCGGCACCATCACCGCTTATGCTGCAATTGCGAGCTACCCTTGGAACATCCTCGCTTTGGCTGGCCTGCTGCTGGTGCTCGGAATTTCATCGTCGGTGACCTGGGTGCTGTTCGGTACCTGGCTGCAGCCGATCGTCACATCGCCCCGCGCCGTTCGGATCTTCAATATCGTGATGGCGCTGCTGTTGCTGGCCTCGCTTTACCCGGTGCTGATGGAGGCATGATGAGGCCTCTAGTCATGCAGAAACGACCTGTCTGGACGGGCTTTCGGGCTTGTCTGGACGCCCTAGCCGCCCTACACAACGGCGGCAATTCGACGGGCCTGACCGATCACAAGGCCTGACCCAACCCCAATCATGGTGAAACGGGCAATCGCGCCCGACAGACGAAGAGGACCGACCATGCGTGTGTATTACGACCGCGACGCGGACATCAATCTGATCAAGGGCAAGAAAGTTGTCGTGGTCGGATACGGCAGCCAGGGCCATGCCCACGCGCTGAACCTCAAGGACTCCGGCGTCAAGGACGTGGCCATCGCGCTGCGCAAGGGGTCGGCTTCGGCCAAGAAGGCGGAAGCCGCCGGCTTCAAGGTGCTGGAAGTCGCCGAAGCCGCCAAGTGGGGCGACGTCATCATGATGCTGACCCCGGATGAGCTGCAGGCCGACATCTATCGCGAGCATCTGCACGACAACATGAAGAACGGCGCTGCGCTGCTGTTCGCTCATGGCCTCAACGTGCACTTCAACCTGATCGAGCCGCGCGCCGACATCGACGTGCTGATGGTCGCCCCGAAGGGCCCGGGCCACACCGTGCGCTCCGAGTATCAGCGCGGTGGCGGCGTGCCCTGCCTGATCGCGATCCATCAGGACTCGTCGGGCAATGCCCACGACCTCGGTCTGTCCTACGCCTCCGCCATCGGCGGCGGTCGCGCCGGCATCATCGAGACCTCGTTCCGCGAAGAATGCGAAACCGATCTGTTCGGCGAGCAGGTCGTGCTCTGCGGCGGCCTGGTCGAGCTGATCAAGGGCGGCTTCGAGACCCTGGTGGAAGCCGGCTACGCGCCGGAGATGGCCTACTTCGAGTGCCTGCACGAAGTGAAGCTGATCGTCGACTTGATCTATGAAGGCGGCATCGCCAACATGAACTACTCGATCTCCAACACCGCCGAATACGGTGAGTATGTCACCGGTCCGCGCATCGTGACCTCGGAGACCAAGGCCGAGATGAAGCGCGTGCTCGCCGACATCCAGAACGGCGTGTTCACCCGCAACTGGATGCTGGAGAATAAGGTCAACCAGACCTCGTTCAAGGCCACCCGCGCCAAGCTCGCCCAGCACCAGATCGAGGACGTCGGCGCCAAGCTGCGCGACATGATGCCCTGGATCAAGAAGGGTGCGCTGGTCGACAAGTCCAAGAACTAAGGTTCGGCGCTCGTCGCGCGAACGCCTTGAAAAGATCTGCGATGGCCGGGCTTTGTCCCGGCCATTTGCTTTTGCAGGACCGGGGACCATCGCGGGTGAGGTCTGGTCTTTGGGCTTGCATCTCGACAGCGTGCCAGCGAACCTTCTTCTGGACACAACGACCAGGGGAGTTTTGCATCATGCTGCAGGGATGGCGCTGGTATGGGCCCGATGATCCCGTGTCGCTGGGTGATATCCGCCAGGCCGGCGCGACCGACATCGTGTCGGCGCTGCATCAGGTGCCGATCGGCGAGGCCTGGACCCGCAAGGCGGTCGAGGAGCGCAAGGCGATCATCGAGAACGGGCCACCCGGACGCAATCCGCTGACCTGGTCGGTGGTGGAATCGATCCCGATCCCCGATGACGTCAAACGATTAGGGGCGCGGGCCACAGGCTCGATCGAGGCGTGGATCGCAAGTCTGGAGGCGGTCGCCGCCGCCGGCATCAAGGTCATCTGTTATAATTTCATGCCGGTCGTGGATTGGTGCCGCACCGATCTGGAATGGGACCTGCCGAACGGGGCCCGTGCGCTGCGTTTCGACCAGGATCGTTTTGCCGCGTTTGAGCTGCACATTCTGGAGCGGCCGGAGGCGCGCTTGGACTATTCGCCGGATGCGCAGGCCCGCGCCAGGCAGGCCTACGAGCGGATGAGCCGGGACGACATCGATGATCTCGTGATGGCCATCGCCAGCGCCTTGCCCGGTTCGACCACCGAGCCGATGACAATTCCGCAATTCCGCGATCGGCTCGACCATTACCGCGAGATCACGCCGGGCCTGCTGCGCCGGCACCTCGTCGAATTTCTGCAGCGGGTCGCGCCGGTCGCCGAACAGCTCGGTGTGACGCTGACGCTGCATCCCGACGATCCGCCACGTCCGTTGTTCGGATTGCCACGCGTCGCGTCCACGGCCGATGACTATCAGGCCTTGTTCGATGCGGTGCCGTCCAGGGCGAACGGGATCTGCCTGTGCACAGGTTCGCTGGGGGTGCGTGCGGACAATGATCTGCCCGCGATGGCCGAGCGTTTCGGGCCGCGGATTGCCTTTGCGCATCTGCGCGCAACCAAACGCGAAAGCGATGGCTCTTTCTTCGAGGCTGATCACCTGGATGGCGACGTCGATATGATCGCCGTGCTGAAGGTGTTGCTCGCGGAGAATGCGCGGCGTTCACCCGCTGACCGGATCGTATTCCGTCCCGATCATGGCCACCGCATGCTCGATGACCTCGCCGCGACCAAGCGGACCAATCCGGGTTATACCGCGATCGGCAGGCTGCGTGGGCTGGCCGAGTTGCGCGGCGCAATGCGGGCCATCGTGCACGGATAGCTCAAGCGCGATCGAGCCTGTTTGAATCGGTCTCTCCATGCTGTGGCCCACCTCGCCCCGCAAGCGGCTATCGGATTCACACATCTCGACCTGAATGTTTTAGCGCTGAGATGATGATTTTCGGCTCCCTCCCCCCTTGTGGGGGAGGGCGGGGAGGGGGGTACCCAGCATTCCGAAATCAAGATTGAGTCGTGCGAAGCATCTGATCTGATGCGCTGCGGAGTCCTCATCACCCCCCTCCCTGACCCTCCCCCACAAGGGGGGAGGGAACAGCTCATTGGATTGCGAGATGATCGGCGATTAACCGAGAGCGGAGATGTGTGCATACGAGAGCCCCTTGCGGGGAGAGGTCGCCGCGCGCTTGCGCGGCGGGTGAGGGGGCGTCGCCACAAGCTCCGTGTATCGAAGAAGAGCCCCTCATCCCAGCCTTCTCCCCGCAGGCGGGGAGAAGGAGCGCGCCATCCGTTGCCGCGTCGCCCCGAGTTCAAACGATTCACGTCTTCGGCGGCGGCATCATGTCGTGAGCTGCCATCTCAGTGGGCAGCGGCAGCCAATGATGCTTGTTGGCGGTCCAGACCGACTGCTCCGGCTTCGGGAATGTCGGATCGGCGAAGGCGCCGACGGCGATGCCGATCAGGTCCGGCATGCGCTCCGGCTCCCACGACACCGTCGATCCGCACGCGGGACAGAAATGGAACAGCACCTGCGTTCCGACCGCGGAATCGCGGATGAAGTTTTTCGACTTGCCGTGCGCCACGCTGACGGCGCGGCGTTGGAAAAAGGCGACGACGCTGAACACGCTGCCGGTGCGCCGCTGGCAGTCGGCGCAATGGCACATCGAGACGCGCACCGGCTCGCCTTCGCAGCGGAACTGAAGCCATCCGCAGGTGCAACTGGCGAAACGCTGGATGGTGGGCGCGCTCATGCGCGCACCGCCGGCGTGCGCGCCGTGGCGGTGTGCTTTCCAGCCCCACGCGTCTTCAGTCGCGGCGCTGCGCGGCGCGATGGACAGGCGGCAAGCGCCGCGCTGCCATTCCCGGCGCGCGTCTTCACGTCGTCGATCGCCGCCACGATGCGGCTGCGCAAATCCCTGACCTGGGCCAGGTGTCGATCGAGTTCGGTGAGTTTCTGCGACAGCCGCGTGATCAGGTATTCGTGGGAGCGGACATCGTGATTGTCGGCGAGGCCGCGCTTGATTTCCTGCAGCGTGAAGCCAAGCGATTGGGCCTGCAGGATCAGCTCCAGGGTCACAACCGAGTCCTCGTCATACTCGCGATAGCCGCCGGTCGACCGGCCCACCGGCTGCACCAGGCCCTCAGCCTCCAGAAACCGGATTTTCGACGACGCCACGTCGAGCCGCCGGGCCAGTTCACCGATCTTCATGGGCTTTGCCTCCTGCGTGCTCTTTGCGCTTGACCTTCAAGTTAACTTGAAGGTGTAGCGTGCCTGCACCCGATGTCCAATTCAAGGCCAATCCATGCATGCGACGATTCCACCCCATTCGCTGTTTTCTCCGCTGACCCTGCCGAACGGCACGGTAATCCCGAACCGCATCGCCAAGGCGGCGATGGAGGAGAACATGGCCGACGACGGCCAGCTTCCCGGCGCGGCGTTGCGGCGGCTCTATGAGTGCTGGTCCAAGGGCGGCGCCGGCCTCATCCTGTCCGGCAATGTGATGATCGACCCGAAAGCCCTCACCGGGCCCGGAGGGGTGGTGCTCGACGAACGGCAGCCCCTGGAGCCGTTCAAGGCCTGGGCGCTGGCGGCCAAGAGCGGGGGAGGCCAGGTTTGGCTGCAGATCAGCCATCCGGGCCGCCAGGTGTTCGTCGCGATGGGGCAGGGCGCGGTGGCCCCCTCCGCTATCCGCGTCAACATTCCCGGCCATTCGCACCGCTTCCCGGAGCCACGGGCGCTGACCGCTGACGAGATCGCCGTCATCGTGCAGCGTTTCGCAACCACGGCGAAGCTGGCCGAGGCCGCGGGGTTCGATGGCGTGCAACTTCATGCCGCGCACGGCTACCTGATCAGCCAATTCCTCTCGCCATTGAGCAACCACCGCACCGACGCGTGGGGCGGTTCGCTGGTCAATCGCGCGCGGCTGCTGATCGACGTGATCAAGGCGGTGCGCGCGGTGGTGTCGCCCGGCTTCAGCGTCGCGGTGAAGCTGAATTCGGCCGACTTCCAGAAAGGTGGTTTCGATGCGGCGGATGCGGTCCAGGTTGTGCGCTGGTTGAACGATCTGCCGGTCGATCTCGTGGAATTGTCCGGCGGCAGTTACGAAAGCCCGGCCATGCAGGGGACTGCGCAGGCCGGCAGCACCGGCGCGCGTGAGGCCTATTTCATCGATTTCGCCCGCGAGATTGGGGCCGTCGCGCGCATGCCGATCATGGTCACCGGCGGCATCCGTCGTCGCGCCATCGCCGAACAGGCGCTGTTGCCCCGTGATGGCAAGCCCGGCGTCGCCATCGTCGGCATCGCCAGCGCCATGGCGTTCGAGCCGGCGCTGCCGCAGCGATGGAAGGGCGGTGAAGCACTTGATGTCGCCATTCCCGGTGTCGGCTGGCGCAACAAGGCGCTGGCAGGTCTTGCCAAGATGGCGCTGGTCAAGCTGCAACTGCGTCGTCTCGGCGCCGGCCGTGTGCCGAAACTTGGTGCGAACCCGGTTTTCACCCTGATCGCTCAGCAGATCAGGACCGCGCGGCGCACCAAGCGTTATCGTGCCTGGGTGTCGCGGGCACGGGTAGCCCCAGCCAGATAAGGCTGTCCATCCCTGATGTTTGAACCCGATCCTCATCATGGCGACCAATTCCAGGGACTGAATGAGACGGGATTCTTCGCGTGAAACGTTGCGCCACCATGATGACGAGATCACGCGGGACAGGTGCTGCTCTTGTCACGCTGGCGTTGCTCGTGTGCGTCGGGCCCGTGTCTGCCGCAAGCAAGGGCGGCGACCCCGCCTCGGTGGAGGTGTGCGTCAAGGCGGCGGGCAACAAGGCGCGGGCGTTGGACGACTGCATCGGCAAGGCGTCGGGGCGCTGCATCGGGCCGGACGAGGGGGCGAAATCGTCCACCGAGGTTCGCACATGTCTCGACGCCGAGCAGGCCCAGTGGGACAAGCTGCTGAACGCGTCCTATCAGGCGCTGCTGAAGGGCCTCGAGCCCGATCAGCAGGCCAAGCTGCGCGACATGCAGCGATCCTGGATCGAGACCCGAACCAAGACCTGCGATTTCTACTACGATTATTTCCAGGGCACGATGGCCCATCCGATGATCGCCAACTGCCTCAACCGGGAAACCGCCCGCCGCGCGATCTTTCTTCGCGGTTTCGCTGAGGACATGGCCGGCTGGAAAAAATAGCTGCCGCTTGCCGGATCATTAGCTGCTGCGCGTCGGAACGATTTGTCCTACAAGACCGGCCATGGAACAGGCATCCGTTTCAGCACAATTCGGCGATACGTTTCGCGACCAGCTGCTCGACCTGCTGGTGTGGCGCCGTGATGTCAGGCGCTTCAAACGTGACCCGCTGCCCGACGGGATGCTGGAGCGGCTGGTCCGACTGGCTTGCCTCGCGCCGTCGGTTGGTCTCAGCGAACCGTGGCGCTTTGTGCAGGTGGAAGATCCAGCGCGTCGTCACGCCATCCGCGCCAGCTTCGAACACTGCAATGCTGCGGCCCTGCAGTCACAGTCGGAAGATCGCGTCGCACTCTATGCACGCTTGAAGCTCGCCGGGCTCGATGATGCGCCCTGCCAGTTCGCGGTGTTCGCCGATGGCGCGACCGCGCAGGGCCACGGCCTCGGCCGCCTGACCATGCCTGCGACCATCGACTATTCCGCGGTGATGGCGGTGCATACGCTCTGGCTCGCCGCGCGCGCCGAAGGCATCGGACTGGGCTGGGTGTCGATTCTCGATCCCGATGTGGTCGCCACCGCGCTGGACGTGCCGCCGGCCTGGCGTTTCATCGGTTACTTCTGCCTGGGTTATCCCATCGACAATGACGATGTGCCGGTGCTGGAGCGCGAGGGGTGGGAAACCCGGCGATTGCCCGAGTCGGTGCTGTTCCGCCGTTGAAGAGAATGATGGCGCGCTCGCCTCACGTCGCCAGCGGCGCCGGCATGGTGAGGAAGGCGCGGGTGACATGCCAGAACAGATGGCGGTTGATCGCCAGCGCGACGGAATGGGCCGTGCCCGGCAGGATGATGAACTGCCGGTCGCCGTTCGGCAGCCGGTTGAAAAACTCTTCCAGATCGGGGACGGCGGCGATGCCGTCGAATTCGCCGCGCACCAGCAGCACCGGTGACAGCACCTTCTCCGGATGCACCACCGGCAGGTTGGCGGTCATGTCCAGATAAGTGCCGGTCGGGATCTGATCGCCAAACTGCATCTCCACGTCCGCCAGCACATCGACCGCGGCCTGGTCGCTGGTGCCGGGCTTGTCGCGGGTGGCGATGGACCGGATCATCTCGCGGTCACGTTTGCGCATGTTGTGGGTGCGATAATATTCGACCTGCTCGGCACGTTTGGCCAGGGTCGGCGATCCCTCGCCCTTGTAGGTGAAGGCGGCCAGCACCAGCCGGTCGGCGCGCTCCGGCTGCACCATGGCGTAGGCGCCGGCGCGCAGCGCGCCCGAGGATTCGCCGAGGAAGTGGAATTTCCGCTGGCCGGTCTCCCGCGTCACGATTTCGGCTGCCGCTTTCAGGTCCTCGACGCCGCTGGCGATGTTGGCATTGCCGGAGGTACGCCCTGATTTGCCGTAGTTCTCGTGATCCATGGTCCAGCAGTCGAAGCCATAACGGGCGAATTCGTTCATGATCGAATATTCGCCGTGTCCCGGCACATTGAGGTCGAACACCCGCGAGGTGACGGACGAGCCGTGCACAAAGAACAGCACCGGACGCGCCGGCTCGCCCGATTTCGGCGCGCCCACGCGCTTGCGATACATCCATAGCGGGATGTCGCCTTTCTTCGCCCAGTAGTCCTGGCTCCAGATCTCGCCGGTCGCGGCCGGCTGCGCCGATGCTGTCTGCGCCTCCGCGGAGCCGATCAGGCCGCCGGCCACACCGGCTGTGAGACCTAATCCGACACCCTGGAGGATTGTGCGTCGTGCGGGCGAAGAGATGTCTTGATCGCGTTTCGTCATGATGGGCTCGCTGAGCGGTTGAACGCGTGATGGACAAAATGCTAGCAGGGGTAAGCTTTTTGCGAAAGCCAAAGCTGTATTGCGCTGCACAGGCCGGTTCCGTTCGGAAAAGGACGCAATATCAACATCACGCAATGATTGTCATATTTGAACGTTCGACCGCTTTCATGTGACTATTAGCGACGATACTTTTTGGGGCTGGAATGCATTCACGCAGATCGTTCATTGCTACCGGCGCCGCCGCTCTCGCCGGCACGGCGCTCTCTCAAAAACTTGCATTGGCTGATCCTCGCGTCGTCCTGAACGATGCGAGCCGGCTCAGTGCCACGCCGGTGGCGCGTCACGTGCGAGTGACGCCTGCGTCGCAGGACGATCTGGTCGCACGTGTGCGCGCCGAGCTGAAGGATGCGGCGGCCGCGCGACGTCCCTTCGCGGTCGGCGTCGCGCGCCACTCGATGGGCGGACAAAGCCTGCCGCGGGACGGCACCGCGCTGACCCTCTCGGGCGGCCCGATCGAACTCGACACCGCCAATCGCACCTATCGCGCGAGCGCGGGTCTCAGCTGGGCGGAGATCATTCGCACTCTCGATCCGCGCGGGTTCTCTCCCGCAGTGATGCAGTCGAACCATGATTTCGGCGTCGGCAGCACCTTCTGCGTCAACGCCCATGGCTGGCCGGTTCCCTACGGACCGTTCGGTTCGACCGTCCGTGCCATTCGTATGGTTCTGGCCGACGGGACGCTGGTGACCTGTTCGCGCACCGAGAATACCGAGCTGTTTCGTTTGGCGATGGGTGGCTACGGGCTGTTCGGCGTCATTGTCGAACTCGACGTCGACATGGTGCCGAACCTGCTGCTGACTCCAAGCTTTGAGCGGATGGATCCGGAGCGATTTGCCGAGGCCTTTGTCCGGGTCGTCACCGCCGACAAGGCCGCGCGCATGGCCTATGGACGCTTATCGGTGTCGCGTGCGGGCTTCTTCGACGAGGCGATGCTGGTCAGCTTTCGGCCGGCGGCGCAGCAGCCCGAGCGTTTGCCGGCGGCGACCAGTTCCAGCGCCATGACCGAAATTCAGCGCGAGGTTTATCGCGCGCAGATCGGCTGGGAAAACGCCAAGCGGCTGCGCTGGTACATCGAGTCGCAATTCGCTCCGATGATCGCGTCGGGCGGATGGACCCGCAACTCGCTGATGAATGAGCCGGTCGCCAATCTTGCCGGCACCAACAAGCGCCTGACCGATATCCTGCACGAATATTTCGTTCCGCCGGATCGTTTTCACGATTTCCTGCAGGCCTGTCGTGACGTGATCCCGAAGGCAAAGGCGGAGTTCCTCAATGTCACGCTGCGCTATGTCGCGGCGGACGAAACTCCGGTGCTGGCGTTTGCGCCAACGGCGCGTATTGCCGCCGTGATGTCGTTCTCGCAGGATACCTCCGCGGAAGGCGAAGCCGATATGCTTCAGCTCACCGAAGCCCTGATCGAGCGGATCGTGGCGATCGGCGGCGCGTTCTATCTGCCCTATCGCCTGCATGCCCGCCGCGACCAGGTCGAGAAGTCCTATCCCCATGTCGCCGAGTTCGTCGCCGCCAAGCGCCGCTACGACCCGAATCTGACGTTCCGCAACACCATGTGGGACACCTATTTCGCTTGAGGAGATTTGTTGTGGGACGCCACCGCCTTGCTGCCATCCTGCTCGGCCTCGCGCTGCTGTTCGCAGCCGCGACCGATTACATTCCGCCCTTCATCGATGCCCAGGGCCGGGTGTTCGGGCTTTTCTACCTCGACGTCTACAAGGATGCGCTGCATGTGGTCTCCGGGCTCTGGGCGCTGACCGCGGCGTATCTGTCGCGTCATGCAGCGGTGCAATTCCTGCGCATCTTCGGCACGCTGTATTTCCTTGACGGCGTGATGGGCGTCTTCACCGGATCGGGTTATCTGGACCTCAGCATCTTCATCGATGGCGTCCGCAATACGCCGGTGACGATCAAGATCCTGTCGAGCCTGCCGCATCTCTTTCTCGGCGCTTTCGGCATCGTCATGGGCTGGTCGCCGTGGCGCTCCACCGAAGGCAAGGCTGCATGAAGCGGCTGAAGCGCTGTCTGGTTCGGCTGGTTTTTGCGCTTGTGGTGATCGCCGCGCTGATCGCGTTTCCAATCCTGCGGGTCGAGCACAGTTGCATCGCGACGCCGGTCAATCGGGCCGCCGCGGCGCCAGCCTTCAACATTACGGACGCAAACTACCGGCGCGCCGAGGGCAACAGTTTTCTCAGCTATCCCGAATGGTACATCGTTCACGCCTATGCCGACCTTGCCGGCGTGACGGCGCGGGCCTCCGAATCCGCCTTTGATTATCTCGCTGCCATCAGCGGCTTCTGGTCGAGCCTGTGCAGCTCGACCTCGGTGGCGACACGGATCGGAGCTGTCACCGCCGACCAGAAAACCACCAACTATGTGATCGGCATCAGCTTCACCCTGGAGATGGCGATCCAGGGGCTCTATGAGCGCACCGTCGGCGCGCTGACCGCGCGGCAGCCTGCTGAGCGAACCGCCGAAGACGCGTTCAATCTGCGCCTGCTGCAGGAGTATGCGGCGTTCCTGCAGCAAACACCGTGGTACCAGTACCCGTTCAAGGCGGAGCTCGGCCGGCTCTGGAGCGAGGTGCCGTTTCACTGGTCGGTGCGCAGCGTGGAGCGGCGCGTCTCGCTCAGCCTGCAGTACGGCGTCAAGGCGCTCTACGCCGCGGCGATCCGGTATGCCGCGGGCTACGCGCCGGCCGACCTGACCATCAAGAGCGTGGTCGGAGGGCTCGATCAAACGGATGTCGCCGCCGAGCCGCGGATCAAGCCGATCCGCGAGATCACGGCCACCGACGGCACACGCGCCAGCCTGATCGAAACCCCGCGCTACCAGGCCCTGACCGAGATCATTCAGGGGCTGGGCGCGCGCCGCCGCACGCTTCTGGAGATCGCCGGCAATCGGCGGATTCTGACCACGGTCATCGTCCCGCCCGGAAAAACCCTTAACCTTGCGGGCGCGGTCGAGATATTCTCGATCCCGATCCAGTCCGACCCGGGCGCGCGGCGTCTCGGGTTCGATACGACGGTGACATCGCTCGCCGCCCAGGCGGGCGCAGTGGAAGCCCAGGGAGGGCGGTTCGAGCATGCCTACGACTACTGAGCGGACGCGACGACGTGCCCTGCCGGTCGGCGGCATCGCGCTTGCGCTCGTGCTGTGGTTCGGTGGCATGACGCTCGCGGCGTTGCTGATCCGGCCCGAGGCCGTGGTCGCATTCGGATCTCCGTCGCACCTGCTGCAGGCTGCGGTCGATACCGACGGTCAGCCGTTGAATGCCGGCCGCGGATTCGTCACCGTGAGGACCGGAAGCGCCGACACCGTCCGGCGCCTCTACGCCGAAGGGGCGTGGCTGGTCTGGCCGGTACTGGGCGCGGGATGTCGGGGCAGGGCCGGGGCCTGATTTGTGCGCCTGTCACGCCTGGATAATGTCACCGTCCGAAAATAGTCGGCGACAGAATTGTCCATCCTTCCTGGAGGTCAAACATGCGATCCGTCGTTATCACCGGCACATCCACCGGCATCGGTTTCGGCACGGCAAAAGTGCTGCTCGATCGCGGCTTCCGGGTGTTCGGCAGCGTGCGCAAGGCGGTGGACGCCGAGCGCTTGAAACAGCAGTTCGGCAGCAATTTCACGCCGTTGATCTTCGATGTCACCGATGAGGCCGCGGTGCACGCGGCGGCGGGCGACGTGCGCGCCGCGCTCGGCGGCGAGACACTGGCCGGCCTTGTCAACAATGCCGGCATCGCGGTGTCGGGGCCGTTGCTGGAGCTCACGGCCGACGAATTTCGCAAGCAGATGGACGTCAATGTGCTCGGGCCGGTGATTTCCACCCAGGCCTTCGCGCCGCTGCTTGGCGCCGACGGATCGCTCAAGGGCGCGCCCGGACGCATTGTCATGATCGGCTCGGTGGCTGGCCAGAACGGCAATCCGCTGCTGTCGCCCTACAGCACGTCGAAGCACGCCATCGAAGGGCTGTCCGAAAGCCTGCGGCGGGAATTCATGCTGTTCGGCATCGACGTCATCATCATCGGCCCTGGTGTGGTGAAGACGCCGATCTGGGATAAGGCCGAGGAGATTGATATTGCGCGCTACAACAATTCGCCGTTCCTGCCGGCGCTGGAGCGGCTGCGCGCCTTCATGCTGAGGCTGTCGAAGGACGGCCTGCCGCCGGAACAGATCGGTGAACTGGTGCATCATGTGCTGACCGCGCCGCGGCCGAAGGTGCGTTATGCCGTGAGCCCCGAGCCGGTCCAGCTTCTGCTGGCCAAGATTCTGCCGAAGCGGCTGCTCGACGGCATCATTGCGAAGCGGCTGGGGTTGCTGCCGGCGAAGGGCGGCTGAGGTGCGGTGCGTCGATTTTGCAGGCACGGCGGCACTGGTCATTCTCCCCGAGATATATTATTCGCGAAACGCGTCGTCCGGGTCCGGGCGGCGTCGAGGTTCGGAGCGAAGCGGGGAGTCCCATGCGGTTTTTGCTGTCGGGTTTGTTGATGAGCTGCGGCATTGTCCTGGCCTCGTCCTCCGCCACAACACAGGCCATGGCGCAGGCCATGCGCGCCGAATGCGCGCGACCATGCGGCGATCAGCCGTTATGCCGGCTCGTGGCTGGTCGCGCAGGAAACCAGGGAGTTCGACGGCGTCGAGTTGCCCGAGAAGGACGGCAGTTCGGTCCGCCTGGAGGGGCGCATCACGCGCCTGTTCTATCTCTCGCCCGCCGGCAAATCGGTGCTGGAAGTCCAGCGCAATTACGAGCAGGCGCTGGAGCGGGCCGGCGCCGTCAAGCGTGACGGCTGCAGCGAGACCTGCGGCAACCGTAGCTTCAAGCCGATCCGCAGCCAGCCGGGCAATGCGGTGCTGTCGAAGGCGGCGCTGCAGGGCTGGACAGCCGAAACCCTGCTGCAGCAATGGCAGGACGCCGGCAAGGACTATTACTGGTTCAGCACGCTCAATGCGGCGGGGAAGGCACTGCACGTCGCCGTGCTCTCTGCCAAGCCTGGCACTATCGCGCTGGCCAGCACGTACGTGGCGACCGTTGTGGAGATCGTCGAGCCCAAGGCCATGGACACCGGCAAGGTCACGGTCGATGCCGCCGCGCTGACCAAGGGCCTGCAGGCCGAAGGCAAGGTGGCGCTCTACGGCATCTTTTTCGACACCGGCAAATCCGTCATCAAACCGGAGTCCAGGGCGCAGCTCGCGGAAATGGCCCGCGCGCTGCAGGCCCAGCCGGCGCTCAAGGTCTACATTGTTGGCCACACCGATAACCAGGGTCCGCTGGACGCGAACCTTGTGCTCTCGAAGGCGCGTGCGCAGGCCGTGGTCGATGCCTTGACCGGCCAGCATGCCGTCGATGCGAAACGCCTCTCGGCCGCGGGGCTTGCAAGTTACGCGCCCCTGGCCGGCAACGCCGACGAGACCGGCCGCGCCCGCAATCGCCGCGTCGAGATGGTGCTGCAGTAACGCGCGTGGGTGTAGCGAGGCTGGTCACGGTGTCGCAAGCTGTCGCTTGCTTCGCACCGCGGCAATGATCCTGATCGCCATCACCAGCAGCAGCGGCAGCAGGAACCAGGCGTAGTTCGGCATTGGCGGAATGCGCATGCCGAAACTCACCATGAACTGGAACCAGAGATAATAGATGCCGGTGGTGTGCAGCACGCGCCAGGCACGCGGGCCGATCACGGCCGCCGTGCGGTCGAACGAGGTTGCAGCCATTGCGACAATGAAGCCGTAGCCGAGGCCACCGAAGATGAAGGAGGCCGGCGAGGTGGCTTCATCGAAGGCGGCCGGCGCCATCGCCGCGAACAGCACGATGGCGATGGCGTGGAGGCCGTGGGAGGCGGCGAAGCTCAGGCCAATGTAACGGCGGTTGCGCCGCTGCCAGCGGGTCCAGGCATTCGGCCACAGCCGGACCAGCGCGGATGCGCTGAAGGCGAGGCAGAACAGCAGCAGCGAGGTGCGGGCGGTGAAGCGGATCGCAAGGCGGACACCGTCCACCTCGAAGCCGCGCATGCTGGCGAGCCACACCGACAGTGCGGCGATGGCGAAAGTGGCGGCAATGGGGAGCCGCCAGCCGTCCAGCCAGGCGGCGGTGCCGTTCGGGCGCGACGGGGTCATCGGGATCCTCCTCAGGTTTATGTAATCACCAGTTACATTTGATCGGGCGAAACCTGTCAATCCGGTGTATGCAGTGATTACATTCACGATCGGGTGATGCTATAGATCCGCCATGACCCGTACTTCCCCTCCCAAGCGGCCCGCGACCCGGCGGGCATCCTCCGGCGCCGCCCGGCCATCAAAACGAGTCGCCGCCGCAAAACCCTATCATCATGGCGACCTGCGCCGGGTGCTGGTGGACGCGGCTTTTGAACTGGTAACGGAAGGCGGCGCCGAAGCGGTGAGCGTGCGCGAGGCGGCCCGCCGCGCCGGCGTCTCGCCGGGTGCTCCGTTCCGGCACTTCCCCAGCCGCGATGCGCTGCTGGCCGCGGTGGCGGAAGAAGCGCAGCGCCGCTTCCGGGCGGAGATCTCCGCGGCATTGGCCGATGTCCCGGAGCAGGATCCGCTGGCCCGGTATCGCGCGCTGGGGCGTGCCTATCTGCGGTGGGCACTGCGCAATCCCGCGCATTTCGAAGTGATCTCGACCGGCCGCCTGTTCGACTATGAGGCGGCAGGAGAGCTGCGCGCCGACAACGCCGAGATCATCGCCACCACCGCGCGCGTGCTCGAGGAGGCCGGTGCAAGAGGTCTGCTGCGCACGCGCGATGTGCGTGTGCTGCAGATCGCCGGCCGCGCGCTGGTCTATGGATTCGCGCGGATGAAAACCGACGGCCACTTTCCGCGCTGGGGCGTGGCCGATGACGAGGTCGAGCTGCTGGCGGACAAGGTCCTGGATCTGTTTCTCGCAGGCATCGCAACGGAGAGCTGAAGGACGGCCGGGTGAGGATGCATCAGTCCGGCAGCCGGGCGGCCGGCATGTGCTGTCCCTGCTGGTGCAGCGTCACCCCGGTGGCGCGGCCGTTTGGGCTGGTCTCAAAGCTCAACTGCGCGTCGACCTCCTTGAGAAAGAAATCTGTCTCGCTCTCGGCAAACACCTCCACCTTCGGCTGGCCGGTGGGCTGTGCGAACAATCCCTTGCCGTCGTGCGTCACGGTCAGGATGAAGTCCGGGGTCAGCTGATAGCGTCCGACATAACGATCATACAGTTTCGGATCGAGGGCGATGGCCACGCGTGGTTTGGGTGGCTGCGCCAGCGGCTTGTCCTGATCGATCAGGTGAAAGCCGATGTCCCCGGCCCCAAGCATGGAGGCGCTGTTGGACAGCACCACCACGCCGATTTTCGAGGCCGGCAGAAAACCGATGAACGATTGATAACCGCCTGTCCCGCCGGTGTGCCAGATGATGTCCTCGAGGCCTTCGGTGGTAATGGCCCAGCCGAGACCGGTTTCGAGCCCGGCGGCGGCGCCTGCGCGACGGGTGGCAAGTGTTGCGGTCAAGGCAGGAAACAGTGCGGTATCCTTCAGCGCGATGGTCATCTCCAGGAAGGTCAGCAGATCGTTGGCCGTTGCGCGCAGGGCGCCCGCACCCGCAAGTGTCGGCAGATCCCAGTTGGCGGCGGCCTGCAGGTCATGATCGTGGCCGGCCGCCAGCTGCGTGCCCAGCTGCGGCGGCAGCGCGATTGCGGTGCTCGCCATGCCCAGCGGGGACAGGATGCGTTGGCGCACCAGGGTCTCGTAGTCGGTGCCGGCGCGCCGCGCCAAAGCATGACCGAGCAGGCCGGCGCCGAGATTGGAATACTCGTACGCGCTGCCGATGTCGCGGGGCAGCTGATAGTTCGACAGGAACGTGTAGAGCTGCTCGACAGTGTAATCCGCATAGGGGTTGGCGGGATCCGCCATCGCCATGTTGTCCGGCAGCAGCGGCAGCGCCGAGGTGTGGGTCGCCAGATCCACAAGCGTGATCTGTTTGCCGTCGCGCTCCGGCATGATCACGCCATCAGGCAGATACCTTGCCACGGCATCGTCGAGCCGTACTTCGCCACGGCCGACCATGTCGGCAAGCAGCAGGCCGGTGAAGACCTTGGTGATCGAGCCGATCTCGTACACCGTATTGCCGTCCACCGGCCGCTGGTCGCTGGTCCCGAAATGGCCGTGGGCGATGATGCGGCGGCCCTGGGACGACACCAGCCCAACCACGATGCCGACGCTTTGCTTCTGAATGTCGATCCGTTCGATCAGGATCTTTCGGATATCGGCGTCGGTGAAAAGAGGCGCATCCGCGCGAGTGGCGTCTGTAACCATGGCAGCCATCAAGAACGCTCCTCCTGCAATCAGGCGTCTCATCGTCGGTCAGCTCCATCGATGGACGCAATGTGGTCGCATGCCGCTGCGGCAAGCGGCCGTCGATCGCACGGCAGGATTGCGCGAGCCTTATCGCGATGCGGGCGAAATTGTGGTGCAGGTATCAAACGCTCAGCGGGCGGGACCGACCGGCGGTTTCATATCGCTGACAATGATGCGCAGCAGCTCCTGCGCCGCCGGCGACAATGTGCGGCCCTGCCGCGTGATGACATGAGTACGGCCGCGCGACAGCAGCGCGTTCTTCATCGGCAAGGCGATGACCTTCGCCGCATCGGTGACCGTCATCGACAGCCGCGATACCAGCGCGTAACCCAGGCCTGCGGCGACGAAGTGCCCCACCGCATCGAACGACGTGGTGGCCAGGGCGACGTTGAGACGGACGCCTTCGCTGACTTCGGCGGCTTCGATGTGCTGACGCACGCCGAAGCTGCGATGCAGGGTGGCGCCGGGGTAGGGCAGCAGGTCGGCCAGCCGGAGCGGGCGGTTGAGTTGGACCAGCGGATGCGTGCGCAGCACCAGGGTCTGGATCGGCTGGGCATGCGAATGGTGCGAGCGCAGCCGCTCGTCCTTCGGCGGCTTGAACAGCACGCCGACATGGGTCCGCTCCTCGACAATCGCCTGGACGATCTGATCGGTGCTGCCGACATCGAGCCCGACCGTGATCTTGGGATGCGCGCGCATGAACCGGCATACGCTCTTCTTCATCAGCCAGTCGATGTAGCCTTCACCCGCCATGATGTCGATATGACCGCTTTCGACCTTGCGGATGCTGTCCATTTGCGCGAGCAGGGTCTGCTTCTCGCTTTGCTGGCGGCGCAGATAGGTCGCAAGCAGCTGTCCCGCATCGGTGGGGGCCACGCCCCGGCCGCGGCGCTCGATCAGCGCGGTGCCGCACTCCTGCTCCAGCAGGCTGACCGCCCGGCTCACGGCAGAGGGGTCCATGTCGAGCACGCCTGCGGCGCCGCGCACCGATCCGCTGTCCAGCACCTGCATGAAGTAGCGCAGGCGGCGGGTGTCGAGCTTGTTGTTGTCCAGATTGACCCGCATGACACCCTCCCAGATTCTTGTTCCAAGCAGGTTTCCTGTTCCAAGGATGACCCTGCCGGGCTGCGCCGCCCGGTCCGATTGTGACTGTTGCATGAAATGCAACACATATCCTCTCCTGGTGCTATTGATGCAAGGCTGTTTTTCTTGAAAATCGGCTCCCAGAGTTGGCTATGCTCGCCGTTTGAGCGCCGCATCACACCTGGAGCGCCTGCATCATGACGTCGACGTCCGTTACAGCCGATCCACCCGCGATGACCTTTTCCGGCGCGGACAAGTTCAAGCTGTTCATCGTGGTGATGGTGATCGTCGCCGTCGCCGAGAGCATCGGGATCGCCCAGTTTCAGATCGGGCCGGGCAAGGTGGTGCTGCAGCCGATGGTCTGGGCGCTGCTGATCGCGGCCGCCTGGGGGCTTGCGGAGCGGCTGTTGCCGCGCCTGGTGCAGGTCACGGCCGGCGTGCAGAGCTTTGCCGGGGAGTTGCTCAATGTGGGCCTGCTGCTGTTCGTGGTGAAGCTCGGGTTGACGGTCGGCGCGGCATTGCCTCAGGTGCGGGAGGCCGGCTGGGCGCTGCTATTCCAGGAGTTCGGCCACACCTTCGGCACGCTGGTGCTCGGTCTGCCGCTGGCGCTGCTGCTCGGGGTCAAGCGCGAGGCGGTGGGCGCGACATTCTCGATCGGTCGCGAGGGCAACCTCGTCATCATCGGCGAGAAATACGGCATGGCCTCGGCGGAAGGCCGCGGCGTGCTGGCGGAATACATCACCGGCACCGTGCTCGGTGCGCTGTTCATCGCGCTCTTGGCCGGCTTCATCACCAGCCTGAACATCTTCGATCCGCGCTCGCTCGCCATGGGTGCGGGTGTCGGCTCCGCCAGCATGATGGCGGCCGGCATCGGCGCCATCAATGCGCAGCAGCCGGCGGCGGCGGTGCCGCATCTCACCGCCATTGCCGCGGCCTCGAACCTGATCACCCAGGTTGCGGGATTCTATTTCACCCTGTTCCTGTCGCTGCCGGTGTGCTCGTGGCTTTATGATCGGCTCGAGCCCGTGCTCGGCCGCTTCTCGAAGCGCGAGGTCAAGCAACAGATCTCGGACGCCGCCGTGCTGGCCGGCATCGGCGGCATGAAGGCGAAGGAACTATCCCTGGCCGATAAGCTGATCGCGTGGGCAGTGATGACCGGTGGGGTCATGATCGGCAATTGGCTGACCTACAAGGTGCCGGTGCTGCAGTCGCTGATCGGCATGCTCATCGTGATCGCGATCGCGCTGCTGGTCGACCTCGTCAAGCGGCTGGTACAGAGGCTGCCGATGGTGCTGGTTCTTTCGGTGACTGCCACCGTGCTCGGAATTCCCGGCCTGCTGCCGTTCTCCGACGCGATGATCGCCGCCACCGCCAAGCTGAATTTCCTCACTTTCACCACACCGGTGCTGGCGCTGGCCGGCTTCTCGGTCGCCAAGGACCTGCCGATCTTCCGACAGCTCGGATGGCGTATTGTGGTCGTTTCGCTCACGGCGGCCGCCGGCACTTTCCTTGGCGCCACCCTGGTCGCCGAATTGTTCCACTGAGTCTCAACCAATGGATCGCTCCATGTCCCTCCCGATCGAGATCGCCGACGATATCCGCAGCCGCATGGTGGCCTGGCGCCACGATATCCACGCTCATCCCGAGACCGCCTTCGAGGAACACCGCACCGCGCAGGTGATCGCCGACGCGCTGGGTGCGATGGATTTGCCGGTGCATCGCGGCCTTGCCGGCACCGGCGTGGTCGCGACGCTGGCGAACGGCCCCGGGCCGAGCATCGCGCTGCGCGCCGACATCGACGCGCTTCATATCCAGGAGCTCGGCAATCCCGCTTACAAGTCGCAGACTCCCGGCAAGATGCACGCCTGCGGCCATGACGGCCACACCGCCATGCTGCTTGGCGCGGCGGCGCATCTGGTGCGCCACAAGCTGTTCCGCGGCACCGTGCAGTTCGTGTTTCAGCCCGCGGAAGAAAATGAGGGCGGCGGCCGGCGCATGGTGGAAGAGGGGCTGTTCGACAAATTCCCGGCTGACGCGGTTTACGGCATGCACAACATCCCGCAGATCCCGCGCGGCAAGTTCGCCATCAAGCCCGGCATCATGATGGCGTTCTTCGATGTGTTCGAGATCGTCATCACCGGCCGCGGCTGCCATGCGGCGTCGCCCGAGAGCGGCATCGATTCCATCGTGATCTCCGCCCAGCTCGTCAACGCGCTGCAGGGCATCGTCAGCCGGCGCATCGGCGCGATGGATGCGGGCGTCGTCAGCGTGACGCAGATCCATGGCGGCGACACCTGGAACGTGGTGCCGGAGAGCGTGGTGCTGCGCGGCACGGTGCGCACGCTGGACGGCGCGATCCAGGACCGTATCGAGGCGGCGATGCGGCAGATCTGCGCCGGCATGGCGCAGATCCACGGCGCCACCATCGATTTCAGCTACATGCGGCGTTATCCCGGTGTCATCAACACGGCAACCGAGACCGAGGCCGCGGTCGCGGCGGCGGCGAGCCTGGTGGGCGAGGCCGAGGTGGACACCGACATCAAGCCGGTGATGGGCTCGGAAGATTTTTCCTTCATGCTGCAAAAGCGCCCCGGCGCCTACATCCAGGTCGGCGCGGGTGAGGGCGACAACGATCCGCCGCTGCACAATCCCTATTACGACTTCAACGACGCCATTCTGCCAATTGGCGCCGCCTACTGGGTTGCACTGGTGAAGCAGCAGCTTACCTAAAGGTGATGCTGTCAACCTTCGATATCTTCAAGATCGGCATCGGCCCGTCCAGTTCGCACACCGTGGGGCCGATGCGGGCAGCGCTGGCGTTTGTGCGCCTGCTCGATCGCGATGGGCTGCTGCCGCGCACTGTGCGGGTGCAGACCGAGCTGTTCGGATCGCTCGGCCTGACCGGCCGCGGCCATGCCACCGATCTCGGCGTGATCCTCGGGCTGTGTGGCGAAGCGCCTGACACCGTCGATCCGACAACTGCGCGCGAACGGATTGAAACCCTGCGACGCACGGAGCAGTTGCCGTTGCTCGGGCGCCACCCGGTCGAATTTGTGCGGGTGCGCGATATCGCGTTTTGCGGCGACCGGTCGCTGCCGGAACATCCCAACGCCATGCGCTTTGTGGCGCTTGCGGCTGATGGCGGTTCGCTGGCTGAGCGCAGTTATTTTTCCGTGGGCGGCGGTTTTATCATCGAGGCCGGCACTGATCCCGCTGGCGTCGCTGGAGGAGCCGGCGCTCTGGTCTGGCCGCATCCGTTCCGCAATGGCGACGAACTGATGGCGCAGGCCAAGGCCAGCGGCCTATCGGTCGCCGGCCTGATGCTGGCCAATGAGTGTGTCTGGCGGCCGGAGGCTGAGGTGCGCGCCGGTCTGCTGCGGATCTGGCAGGTGATGCAGGCGTGCGTGCAGCGCGGCTTCGGCATCGACAATGCCGGTGCCGAGGCGCGCTTGCCGGGAGGCCTGCACGTCCGCCGCCGGGCACCGGCGCTGTATCGCGAACTGCTGGCGCGCGGCGACAATGTCGAGGCCATCGATCCGCTGGCGGCAATGGACTGGGTCAACGCATTCGCCATGGCGGTCAACGAGGAGAATGCCGCCGGCGGGCGGGTGGTGACGGCGCCGACCAATGGCGCGGCCGGCATCATTCCCGCCGTGCTGCACTACTATCGCAAGTTCGTGCCCGACGCGTCGGACGATGGCGTGGTCGATTTCCTGCTCACGGCTGCCGCGATCGGTGTGCTCTACAAGACCAATGCGTCGATCTCCGGCGCCGAGGTCGGTTGCCAGGGCGAAGTCGGCGTGGCCTGTTCCATGGCGGCCGGCGCGCTGGCCGCCGTGCTCGGCGGTTCGGTCGCCCAGGTCGAGAACGCCGCCGAGATCGGCATGGAGCACAATCTCGGCCTGACCTGCGATCCGGTTGGCGGCCTGGTGCAGATCCCCTGCATCGAGCGCAATGCGATGGGCGCGGTGAAGGCCATCAACGCCGCGCGTTTGGCGCTGCGCGGCGACGGCCACCACTACGTGTCGCTGGATACCGTGATCCGCACCATGATGCAGACCGGCGAGGACATGAAATCCAAATACAAGGAGACCTCGCTCGGCGGTCTCGCTGTGAATGTGGTCGAGTGCTGAGACGCACGGTCATCTGTGTCGACTGATGTCAGGCGACAGCCGCACCACAGGTTCGTTCCGCTTCCTCGGCCAGCCATCGCACGAACGACTGGGCATCCTTGTCCGCGGATAACTCCGCGGGCCAGCGGGCGACATAGATCTTGCGCGACTCCATCACCGGCCCGTCCGGAAACAGCCGCGCGAGCCGGCCGTCGGCGATGGCGTCGCTGACCAGCAGCGAGCGTCCGAGCGCAACGCCTGTGCCCTCCGCTGCAGCCGCCAGGCACAGGCCGATTTCACCGAGACGGATACCGCCACCTGTTGCTGCCGCGCGCTTGAGGCCGAGGCGGCGAAACCAGGTGTCCCAGCTCCATTCGCTGGTCTGGTCCGCATCCTTGTGAATCAGCGGCAGCAATAGCAGTGCCTCCGGTGACGAGAGGGCCGGACGCAGCGCCGGCGTGCAGACCGGAAATACCTGCTCGCGAAACAGCGGCGTCTGCGTGGTGGTGCGGCGCGCCTCATTGGCGAGCACCCATGAAATGCGCAGATCGACCGGTTTGTCGGTCGTGGGGGCTGCTTCACGCGGCACGAACTCGAGCGCGATCGATGGATGTTGCGCCGTAAAACGCGGCAACCGGCGGATCAGCCACCAGTTGCACAGCGCGGTGCTGGCACTGATACGCAAGGTGCGCTGCCGGGCGGCGCGCCGGACATGGGCGTCGAGCGCACCGAGCGCGTCGAGCGATGCCGCGAGTTCGGGCAAGAGCGCGCGGCCTTCCGCGGTCAAATCAAGGCCGGGATTCTGTCGCTCCAGCAGCGTCACCCCGAAATGCTGTTCAAGACGGCGCACCTGATGGCTGATGGCGCTTTGCGTGACGCCGAGCTCCGCCGCTGCGCGGGTAAAGGAGCGATGGCGGACCACGGCGTCGAAGGCGAGCAGGGGCTGGAAGGGGGGCAAACGTCGGGGCATGACGAGCCATGATATCAATTCATGGAGCTTAGAAGAAGCATCATTCCTCTCGCGCCGGTCCGATATCGTAAGATGCGGTCATGACCTTGGATACGACACGTTCCGATCTGCCGCCGACGATCAAACCTGCGTCACGGATGACCGATGCCACGGTCACCCTGTGGGCCGTCTGCATTAGCGGCGCGCTGTTTCAGTTCGATCTCACGGCGCTGGCGGCGACGCTCGCCGATGTCGGAGCGGATCTTGGCACGGCCGAAGCCTCGTCGGCCTGGGTGATCGACATCTACAGCCTTGCGCTGGTGTTCTCGCTGCCGGCTTCCGGCACACTCGCCGATCGCTTCGGGCGCCGGCGGCTGTTTGCGCTTGGCACGGCCCTGTTTGCCATGGCCTCCGTATTGTGCGCTCTGGCGCCGTCATTTGCGATCCTGCTGCTGTGTCGCGCATTGCAGGGGATCAGCGGCGCCTGCTTCACCACCGCGTCGCTGGCGCTGCTGGCTGCGGCCTATCACGGGCCGGACCGGGCGCGCGCCTTCAGCATTGCCGGCACCGTGATCGGTGCCGCGATGGTGGCCGGGCCGCCGCTCGGCGCCCTGATCGCGTCGACAATCGGCTGGCGCTGGATTTTCTGGTTGAACGTGCCGTTGTGCGCGGTCGTTCTGGCACTGACGTTCAAACGCGTGGCGGAATCGGCCGATCCAGGCGCTGGCGAGCGAGCGATCGATGGGTTGGGATGCGCGCTGCTCGCGCTCGCGATCGGCAGCCTTGCGTTCGTCCTGCTCGACGGTCGATCGTTCGGCTGGCTCTCGCCGGCCGTGGTCGGGCTGCTCGCAATCTCGCTTGTCAGCCTTGTCGCTTTTGTGCGGGTCGAACGCCGTCATGCGTACCCCGCGATCGACCTCAGCTTGTTGAGGTCGCCGGAGTTTCTCGCCATGTGCATCACGCCGGTGGCGACGTCGGTCGGCTACTGGTCGCTGCTGATCTACGTGCCGCAGTTCGCACGCGACGTCATGGGCTTGCACCCGGTGGAGGCCGGTTGGCTTCTCACCGTGCTGACCGTGCCGATGCTGCTGCTGCCGCGCCTCGGGGCGGTGCTGGCGGCGCGTTTGCCGGCGGGTGTCTTCTTTCCGATGGGGCTGATGATCATCGGCGTGGCCGATTGCGTGCTGGCGGCAGCCGTCTGGGCCGGGCCGACGAGGTTCGGCGATTGGCCGGTCATTGTCGCTTTGCTGTGCAGCGGCACGGGAGCCGCGCTGATCCAGTCGCAGACCTCGGCGGCGGCCATCGGCGCCGTGCCCGGTGGCCGGGCGGCGATGGCGGCGGCGATTTGCGTCACCTTGCGCCAGCTCGGATTCAGCCTGGGTATCGCGCTGCTGGGGTTCCTGCTGCAGGCCGGGGGCGGGGCGGCCGGGTTCGCGCTGGCTTTCTGGGGCGCGGCCCTGGTGACCCTGACTGCCGCGGTCGCCTGCTACGTCCTGAACCGCCGTTGAACGCTTGGCGTCACCGCTTGCGGCCAAAGACCAAGTTGCACCTGTGCGACAGTTCAATTACGATTTTATGACACGGCAGCAGTCACCGGCTCCGCCGTTCGCCTTCTGGCTCCCGCCAGTGTGAGGCCTCACCTGCGCCGGGTGGTTTTGCGTTCCTTCATGGCGCCGACGCCGAACCCAGGTCTGCCCAATCCGAATCTTCCGAACGGGGGTCTTCCGGGCGGCGGCTCCGCGGCGGTTGCGGTCATTGCGTCCTACGGGATCTGGCGCCGCCTGGCGGTGGCCTCGCCGCATCTCGCTGCATTTGCCGTGATGCTGCAGACCGAAACCGACATGATGTCCCGGCTCGCCTTCCTGCTGGCCTGGGGCATCCTGAACTTCAGCTTCATCGCGGCGTTGCGCCGTCCGGCGCTCTCCGGCGCGCTGTCGCTGACCCTGGTGGTGATCCTGATCCTGCTGTCGCGGCTCAAGCACGACGTCGTGCAGATGACCGCGAATTTCGTCGACCTGATGGTGATCGATCGCGACACCATCGCTTTCCTGTTCACCATCTTCCCGGACCTGCGCTGGTCGGCGATCGGCGCCGCGCTGGTCACCGTGCCGCTGATGTACGCGCTGTGGTGGCTCGATCCGTTTCGTTTCCGCCGGCTGCCGGCAGTGGCGTTTGCGCTGGGATGCCTCGCGGTGCTGGTCGGGATCGCGAAGACCTGGCCGGACGAAGCCTGGCGCGGCTATTACGATGACGGTTATGTCTCGAAGTTCGCGCGCTCCGGCGTCACCGCCGTGTTTGATTTTGCCAATTACGGCTTCATGGAATCCGACGCGGTGGTGGCGGAACGCCTGAAGCTGCCGCTGGTGGACGCCTGCAATCCGGTGGGGCGGCGGCCGAACATCATCATGGTCCATGATGAATCCAGCTTCGACATCCGCTCCGCATCGGGCGTCAAGGTGCCGGCGGGCTACGGCAGCCATTTCGTGTCCTACGACGGCAAGGCGCGCAAGTTCCTGGCCGAGAGCAACGGTGGCCCCAGCTGGTTCACCGAATACAATGTGCTGGCGGGATTGTCGTCGCGCTCGTTCGGGCGGTTTTCCTATTTCGTGACCCGGATCGCGTCGGGCCGGGTCGAGCGCGGGCTGCCGCTGGCGTTGCGCCGCTGCGGTTATTCCACCATCTCGCTCTATCCGGCGTTCGGCGCCTTCATGAGCGCGCGCAATTTCCAGACCACGACCGGTGTGCAGAATTTCTATGACGCCCGCGCGCTCGGCGCCAAGGGCGTCGAGCCCGACAGTTTTTTCTATGACAAGGCGGTCAACCTGCTGGCCCAGGAGAAGGGAGAGAAGGGAACACAACCGGTCTTCATGTTCGTCTATCTCGCCGCCAACCATTTCCCCTGGGAGATCAAATTCCGCCCCGATCTGATGCCGGATTGGCGTGCACCGGGCAATGCGCCTTCGGTCGACGAATACCTGCGGCGCCAGACCATGAGCGTCAGGGACTACGGCGCGTTCGTCGCCGGCCTCAAGAAGCAGTTCCCCAACGAGCCGTTCCTGATCGTGCGGTACGGCGACCATCAGCCGGAATTCTCGCCGCAACTGCTCGACCCGAAATTGAGCGAGACCGATATCGGCAAGAAGCTGATGGCGTATGATCCGCGCTACTACGCCACCTACTATGCGATCGACGCCATCAACTTCAAACCGGCGGTGAGCCCGACCGCGATGGAGACGATCGACGGCGCCTATCTGCCGCTGGTGATCCAGGATGCCGCCGGCCTGCCGCTCGACCCGAGCTTCGAGGAGCAGAAGAAGATCATGCTCCGCTGCAAGGGGCTGTTCTACGCCTGCAAGGACGGCGCGGAAGCGCGGCGCTTCAACCGTCTGCTGATCGATGCGGGCTTCATCAAGTCGCTGTAACGCGCAAGGGAGCTGCCCGTTTGCGGTGAGGCCGCACTTCGCTCCGACCATGAAATGAGTCGCTATTGCCGTCGAGAACGCGCAGGGTGGCGCGCAGCTACGGTTGTCGCGACCGGCCGCATGGACAGAGTCGCTTACGGGAGGATGTCATGGCTAAAGGTCAAATGAAGAGCAACAAAGAAGCCAAGAAGCCGAAGGCGGACAAGAATCAGCCCAAGGGCGGTGGATCCGCCTACAAGCTATCGCAAGGCAAGGGTGCCGCAACGGCCAACCCATTCACGAAGAAGTCGTAGCGCGAGGCGAGATCTTTCCGAGGCGGGCTTGCTTTCGGTGACGAGAGATTCGGTCGGATCGCCCAGATTGTTTGGCTGAATGGGCTGACATGAGTGAGCGAATCATCCTGCGCTCTGGCAGGCCCGACGAAATCGAGATCTTTCAGGCCATCGATCACGCAGCGCGGTCGCGCTATGGAACGCTGCCAGGTTTCTCCGTGCCGGCGCAGGCCGCGCCGATGGCCGCCGAGCGGTTCGCGACCGGCTGGGTTATCGTCGCCGAGCAAGCCGGGCGGCCTGTGGGCTTCACACTGAACCAGCCGTTCGATGGTCTGGCGTATCTCGCCAACATTGCTGTTTTGCCGGATGTCGGCGGACGCGGCATCGGTGCCGAACTGCTGCAGGCGTCGACCGCAAGTGCGCGGGAGGCGGGCTGTCCGGCGGTTACGCTGGCCACGTTCAAGCGTCCGCCCTGGAACGGGCCATGGTTCCGCAAGCATGGGTTTTCACCGATGCCGGACGACAACATCGGACCGGATCTTCGGGGCATGCTCGATCGGCATGCGCAGTTTCACGACATGGCGACCAGGGAAACGCTCTGGCACCGGATACCGCTTTGGTAAGGTTGAACGGTTAGGTTAAAATCCAAATCAAAGTGCGGATTTTGCGGGATTTGCTAACACTGATTCATCTCGCAATGTCGCAGGAGACCCCAAGCCTCGCTAGCGACCCCCCATTTTTGTTGCGAGCCAGGGGCCGTCGCGCGAATACGCCGACGGTCCCGCCCACCTTCCCAAATTTTGGCCCGCGTGCGACCTGAGGTATTCTCCCGTGCGAGCTTGCCGTGTCGCGCACGGCGCTCCCCGGTCACGTGGATTGGTCGTCATGGACGATGTCGTCAGCAGTCTCGAGCGACGCCTGGGGCATTTTCACGCCCGTCAGCGGCTTGGCATCGAGATGGATCACGAGGCGCAGATCTTCGGCCAGGGTTTGACGTTCTTCCACATCGAGAACTGGACGTCGGCGCATGGATTGATCCGTGCCGCCCTCAAGCTGACGGGGCTGTATTGGCGCGGCCGGCGCAACGCCCAGCGCATCCAGGTCCGTCATCAGCACCTGCGTTTCGAAAACCTGCCGGCGGCGTTCGACGGTTTCACCCTGCTGCACATCAGCGATCTTCATGTCGACTACAGCGAAGGCGCGCTGCGCCGGCTGGCCGAGATTCTGCCCGGCCTCAGCTACGATCTCTGCGTGCTGACGGGTGATTACCGGGGCGCCACCCGCGGGCCGATCGAGGCTTCGATGGAAGGCGTCCGGCGGCTGAGGCCTGCCTTGCAGGGGCCGGTCTATGGCGTGCTCGGCAATCACGACAGCATCCGCATGGTGCCGGCGCTCGAAGCGATGGGCATCCGCATGCTGCTCAATGAATGCGAGCCGATCCGGCGCGGCGGCGATGTCATCCATCTCGCGGGGATCGATGACGCGCACTTCTATCGGGTCGACAACATCGAGAAGACCGCGATCGACATCCCGCCGGCGGCGTTCTCCATCCTGCTGTCGCACACGCCGGAAATCTATCGTCAGGCGGCGCACGCCGGCTTCGATCTGATGCTGAGCGGTCACACCCATGGTGGCCAGATCTGCCTGCCGGGTTCAGTCCCGATCACGCTGAGTTCAAAACTGCCCCGGCGCCTCGGCTCCGGTTTGTGGACCCATCACGGCATGACCGGCTACACCTCGGTAGGAGTGGGAACGTCGATCGCACCGGTGCGGATCAATTGCCTGCCCGAGATCACGCTGATTCATCTGGCACGGTGAGGCCTGGGCCTGACGGACCACGGCTTCGGGCGATCCGGCGCCCGATGGTTTTAGCCTTGCGGCGACGGCATCAAGGCCGCCTGCGCGGATGTCGATGCCGCCGGCCGCACCATGCCGTTACTGAGCAACGCCGAGAAGCTTCGTGCCAACAACCCGCATCTGAAATTCATCAGCGATCAGCGTGGTTATCACCGCCACACGGTGACCCGTAACAGCTGGTTGGCGGATTTTCGCGTGGTCGAACAGATCTCCACGCCTGGCGCGCCGGTTTCGACAACGAAATCGTTCGTGATCGAGGCAGGCAAGCCAGGGCTTGTCGAGTCGTGAGGCCAGAGAATCGGCTCAAGTCGCGACCGACAACAGCGCCCTGACATCGTTCAGATTGCCCGCCACCGACACACACAATGTGCGCATCTCGTCGGTGGCCTCGAGCAGATCCGGCACCATGATCGGCAGGCAGCCCGCCGCATGCGCGGCACGCACGCCGTTATGGGAATCTTCCAGCGCCAGGCAGAGCTCCGGCGCGACGCCGAGCTGGTGAGTTGCTTTGAGGTAGAGATCGGGATGCGGCTTGCCACGCGTGACATCGTTGCGGGTGACGACCGTGTTGAAATACGGGCGCAGGCCGGCCGTCTTCAGATGATGTTCCGCGCTCTCGCGCCCGGATGAGGTGGCGAGCCCGATCGGCATTCCCAGGGCATGCAGCTCCCTTACGATGTCGGCAGCCCCGAGTTTGAGCGGAGCTCCGTTCTCGATCAGCCGTTGCCAGTCGCCGCGATAGGAGGCGAGATAGTCCGCCATCGGAAACGCGGGACCGAAATGGGTCTGGATCAGCATATCGCATTCGGGGCCGGGCACCCCGATCATGGCATTGTAGGACGTCTCGGAAAAATCGAATCCGAGCGCACGAATCGCCGCGAGTTTCGCCGTCTTGATCAGCGGCTCGGTGTCGAACAGCAGGCCGTCCATGTCGAAAATGACGGCCCTGATCCGCGATAATCGTGACTTGATCTGATCCACAAAAGCCTGCCGAAATATTTAGCAACTTAAGCGCCGTTTAGCGCGAATTCGCCGGGATGGATACCGGTTTTGCAGGCAATTGGCGGTTTTGCGAATCGCATGGATGTCATTCCGGCAAATGTGAGCGACGGAGGGTCACATTTGTACCTCCGGAACGCTCCCTGCCGGGCTTGCATCTCCCGGTCGCCCGGGTTTCAATGCGGTGGGGATGCCATTTATCGATCAGGAATTGCCGATGAAAAGATTTCTTGTTGTCGGATGTTGGCTCATCCTCATGCTGCGGGCCGCATTTGCACTCGATCCCCAGGGCGAATGGCTTGATGAGCACGCATTGGCCCGCATCAAGATCGCGGATTGTAACGGTCGCCTGTGGGGCGCAGTTGCGTGGGAAAAGGAACCCGGGCGGGACGAACACAATCCCGATACGGCAAAGCAATCACGGCCAACCCTCGGCATGCCGATCTTGCTCGACATGAAGCCAGCGCAAGCCACTCCCGATAAATGGGAAGGCAACATCTACAATCCTGAGAACGGCAAGACCTACAGTGCTCACATTCAGCTGCTTTCAGCGTCCAAGTTGGAGGTTAAAGGCTGCGTGCTCAGATATCTGTGCGGCGGTGAGACCTGGACGCGGTATATCGAACCGCCGCCCGCGCCGGGTGCGGCGCCAAAAGCGGCTCCCGCCAAACAATCGGCGGCGCCGGCTGCCGCTAAGGCGGGAACCAAGACCGCTGCCGCGCCGGTCAATCCCAATGCCGAGTTTTGTGCCGCCGTCATTCAGGCCGCAAAATAGCTGATCGCTTCAGTTCCACGCGATAGGCGCGCCCCGATACAAGTCGGGTCGCGCGGGACATATCAGTTAATCAGCGTGTAGATCCCGTTCGGCATTTTCCGCCGAATGGAATCCGGCTGTCTGTTTCAAACGCCCGTGCGCTTGATTGCGGAACAAAACTGGTATCCACTTTTGTGGACAATGCGAGGTCCTGTTCGCGCAAGGCCGGTGCATTCATCCACAACAAGAATGAAAACAATGACCGGGACAGAAACGCTCAGCAGGGCAGCACAGCAGCACGCCCAACATATCGACGTCGTCATTGTCGGCGCCGGCATCTCCGGCATCGGCGGCGCGTATCACCTGACGCAGCAGTGTCCGGGAACCAGCTTTGTTGTGTTCGAGACCCAGGAGAGTTTTGGCGGCACCTGGCTCACCCATCGTTATCCCGGCATTCGTTCCGACAGCGATCTCTACACCTTCGGTTATCGCTTCAAGCCGTGGACCGGCACGCCGATCGCGACCGCGGCCGAGATTCTCAACTACATGGGCGAGGTGATCGCAGACAACGATCTCGACCGCCATATCCGCTACCGGCATCAGATCGTCTCGGCGTCTTGGTCGAGCGCCGACAATCTCTGGACGCTCGAGGTCAAGCGCCTCGATACCGGTGAGTTGCTGCGCTTCACCACCAATTTTCTCTGGATGTGCCAGGGCTATTACCGGCACTCCGAGGGCTACATGCCGCAATGGAAGGGCATGGAGGCGTTCAAGGGCCGGCTGGTGCATCCGCAGACCTGGCCCAGGGATCTCGATTACAAGGACAAGACCGTCGTGGTCATCGGCTCCGGGGCCACGGCGGCAACGCTGATTCCCTCGATTGCCGCTGACTGCCGGCATGTCACCATGCTGCAGCGCTCGCCGACTTATCTCCGCATTGGCCGCAACGCCATCGAGCTGGCGGATACGTTGCGTGAGCTGCAGGTCGATCCAAGCTGGATCCACGAAATCGTGCGTCGCAAGATCCTGTATGAGCAGGATGTGTTCACACGTCGCTCGTTCAGCGAGCCGGAGGCGGTGAAGCGTGAACTGCTGGCAGGCGTGCAGGCGCATCTCGGACCCGGCCACGACAATCTGGCTGATTTCACGCCAAGCTATCGGCCATGGCGGCAGCGCATCGCTTTTATTCCCGACGGCGATTTTTTCGAGAGTATCAAGTCCGGCAAGGCCTCGGTCGTCACCGACGAGATCGAGGCTTTCACCGAAAGCGGCATCCAGCTGAAGTCCGGCAAGACGCTCGCCGCCGACATCATCGTGGCGGCGACCGGCTTTAATCTCAATGTCCTCGGCGATATCGCCTTTGCCATCGACGGCGATCCCTTGAAGTTCGGCGACACCGTCACCTATCGCGGCATGATGTTCACCGGCGTGCCTAACATGGCGTGGGTGTTCGGCTATTTCCGCGCCAGCTGGACGCTGCGCGCCGATCTTGTCGCCGACTTCGTCTGCCGGCTGCTCAATCACATGAAACAGCGCGGCGCGCGACGGGTGGTGCCGGCGCTGCGCCCGGAGGACGGCGACATGCCGCTGTTGCCGTGGATCGATCCGGAGAATTTCAATCCCGGCTACATGATGCGTGGCATGCACCTGCTGCCGAAGCGCGGCGACAAGCCGGACTGGCAGCACAGCCAGGATTACTGGACCGAGAAGGACCAGTTGCCCTTGATCGACCTCGATGACGGAGCATTCGTTTACGCGTGATGTCAGACCTGTCTCCGAATGCCGACATGCTGCAGCGGTGCGCGCAATCGTTCGCGCCTCATGAATCTCTCGCAAAGGGGCTTCTCCCGCATGCCGTCGGCCATGACGACGGATCCCATGACGTGGCGCACCTGCTGCGGGTGTGGAGCAATGCGCGCACGATCCAGGCGAACGAAGGCGGTGATCTGAGGTTGCTGGCAGCCGCGGTGCTGCTGCACGATTGCGTTGCGGTCGAAAAGGATTCTCCGTTGCGTGGCCAGTCGTCACGGCTGGCAGCCGAGAAGGCGCGTGGCCTTCTGGTCGCGGGGCGGTGGTCACCACAGGATATTGCTGCTGTCGCTCATGCCGTCGAGGCCCACAGCTTCTCGGCAGGCGTCGTGCCTCAGACGCTTGAAGCGAAAATTCTGCAGGATGCCGACAGGCTGGACGCGATCGGCATGATCGGGGCGGCACGCTGCTTCTATGTCGCCGGCCGTCTTCGCTCGCAGCTCTATGACCCCCTCGATCCGCAAGCAGAGCATCGCCCGCTCGACGATCGGCAATTCGCGATCGATCATTTCCAGACCAAGCTGTTGACACTCGCGTCTGGTTTCCAGACCGCGAAGGGGGCCATGTTGGCGCAGGAGCGGCACGCGCGTCTTGTCCGGTTTTTGCAGGCGTTTTTGAGCGAGATCTAAGCGAGATGAAATTTGAGTTAGGTAAATGTGATCCGTCACCCTGAGGTGGCCGTGCGTAGCGCGGCCCTCGAAGGGCGACGGCCCATACCTTAGATGCCTCGGCCGTGCATCCTTCGAGGCTCGCTATGCGGTGCAAGCGCACCGCAGGGCTCGCACCTCAGGATGACGGATAACGTTGAGCGAACTATCTCATCACGCTCTCTGGAAATTCAAGCTACGCTTGTCAAGCAATAGCGGTCGGCAGCTCAGCCAGCCGCCACAAGCCCAGGGCCTTGTCGGCATAATCACCATCGGCCTCGGTGCAGCCCTCGATGATGATCGCCCGGGGCTCGGGGAAGAAGAACGGCGCCTGGCGCAGGTTGAGGGGGCGCCAGTCGCCGTCCTCGACATTCCGGTTTTTGGCGATATCGAGGAACGTGGTGGTCAGCAGCCAGTGTGAGCCGGACCGTTTCATGTTGCCGATTGCACACTGGATATGCGCGAACGACAGATGAACCAGGCAGTCCCGGCACAGGATCAGGTCTGCGACCGGGAGCGGATCGGTGACCAGGTCGAGTTGCCGGAATTCCACCCAGCCATCGATGGCATTGTGTGTGGTGTTGGCCGCGACAATCGCGGGAACAATGTCGGCGCCGGTATAGTGGATGCCGGCGAGGTCGGTATGCGCCATCCAGGTGAAGTCGCCGCAGGGCAGGTCCAGCAATGTTGTGACGTTGCGGTCGCGCAGCAGCCGTGACAGCTCATGGCGCAGGGTTGCGGTGGCGGCCAATTCCGAGCCGAGGCCGGATATCGACTGCTCCGCGCCCCACAGGTTGGTCCGGTGGATCAGGTCGAACCGCGCGGCGAGATCGAGGCCGGTGAACTCCTGTCGTCGCGCAGCGAAACGCTGCTCGGCAAGCACCGGTGTGCGCGGCTTCGATGAGGTCATGATGCCTCCCGCAGTTTTGTTATGGACTCAGTCCACGATGAACAGCTTCGCGCCGGTGCGCGTCGAGGAGCGATGCGGGGCATCGCCGAAATCCGAGACCTGATAACTCATGCCGGGCGTGAGCTTGAAGCGGCGTCCGTCGTTCAATTCGGTGTCGAGCTCACCCTCCAGCACATAGAGCACGTGGCCGCGGTCGCACCAGTGATCGGCCAGGTAGCCCGGCGTATATTCCACCAAACGCACCCGCAGGTCGCCGATGTTCAGCGTGCGCCACAGCGCCTGTCCCGTTTCGCCGGGATGTTCGGTCGGCGGCACGGAGGTCCAGTCCGTCACGGTAAAAGGCAACTGCGGGATTTTCATGGGGTGTCTCTTCCTGGGGCACGGGTCGCGATCTCGACTATATCCGATGGCGGGCGAATGGACCTCTGCCAATTTTCTGGGGGTAACACGCGCGGCGATTTTGCGGGTCTTGAATATCCCCCGCACCGGGCCTTTGCAGGCCTCGATCAAACTGCCACAACAGGGGGCCGGTGGAACATTTTGATGATCAGCAAGAGGGCGTCATGAGCCAGGTCCACGTTGTCAGTCACCCGCTGGTGCAGCACAAATTGACGCTGATGCGCGATGTGGCCACGTCGACAAAGGCATTCAGGCAACTGCTCAACGAAATCGGCATGCTGCTGTGTTACGAAGTGACACGCGATCTGCCGACCGAAATGGTGGAGGTGCAGACGCCACTGGGGCCGACCAGGCAGCCGCAACTCTCTGGAAAAAAACTGGTGTTCGCGCCTATTTTGCGGGCAGGCGTCGGTTTTCTTGACGGCATGCTGGACCTGGTGCCGTCGGCGCGGGTTGCGCATATCGGCCTGTACCGGGATCCCAAGACGCTGCAGGCCGTGGAGTATTATTTCAAGGCGCCGGCCGACGTGGCCGAGCGGCTGGTCATTGTGATGGATCCGATGCTGGCGACCGCCAATTCGGCGATCGCCGCCATCGAGCGGCTGCAGGAGCGCGGGGTCAAGGACATCCGCTTTGTGTGCCTGCTGGCCGCGCCGGAAGGTCTGGCGAAATTTCAATCGGCGCTGCCCGATGTCCCGATCTGGACGGCGGCGATCGATGAATGCCTGAACGACCACGGCTATATCGTGCCCGGTCTGGGCGACGCCGGTGACCGGATGTACGGCACGCGCTGATTTGCGCTGGGCGTCTTGCACGACCGCTCACTTGGTGGCGATTTTTGCCCACAGCCACCGGGCCACGTTGCCGGGCGAGCTGTCGTTGCCGCCGCTCGCGGCACGCAGATTGGCCTCGCGCATGGTCGCGATGTCGATCCGTCCCAGCAGTGGCTGCAGCGCCGTTCGCAAGGCCTGATCCTGGGCACGTTTGGGCCCGACCAGCACGATCGCATCATAAGGCGGGATCGCATGTTTCGGATCGTCGAGCACCAGGAGGTCGTATTTCGCGATCAGGCCGTCGCTGGTGTAGCCTGCGATGACGTCGACATCGCCCGCGGTCACAGCGGCATACATGAAATCGGGCTGCATCTGGCGTTGCTGGCGGAACGCCAGACCATAGGCCTTCTGCAATGCGGCCCATTCCGGCCGGGAGAAGAATTCATAATCGCCGGCGATCGACAGTCTGCTTGAGTGGCCGGCAAGATCGGCGACGGTCCGGATGCCCAGCGCTTCCGCGCGCTTGCGCGGCATCACCAGGGCGTAGGCATTCTCGAAACCGAGCGTGCCCGCGAGCGAAATTCTGTCGCGTACGGCGAGTTCGAGGCTGAGCTCCTCGAGCAGTTGCTGGCGCGGCTTGATGTCGGTGTGCTGCAGCTGGTTGGCCCACAGCGTGCCGGAATAGTCGATGTAGACATCGATATCGCCGGTTACGAGCGCCTCATAGATCACGTTGGAGCCCAGCCCCTCGCGGGTACTGGCCGAGAGGCCCGCCGCTTGCAGCCGCTGGGCGACCAAGGCCGAGAGCACATATTGTTCGGTAAACGTTTTGGCCCCGACCACGTAAGTGGATTGCGGGCGCATCAGCGCCGGCGTGAGCGTCGCGACCACCAATGCCGCGAGTCCGACCCCGCCACCGATGATCCGGCCGCGGCCGCGCGTGCGTACCCCGCTTTCCATCAGTGCCAGCATCTGGTCGACATAAAGCGCCAGGATGGCAGCCGCGGCGCAGCCGAACAGCACGAACACCCAGTTCTGGGTCTGCAGTCCGGCGAAGATGTAGTTGCCGAGGCTGGTCTGGCCGATCGGCGTCGACAGTGTTGCGGTGCCGATCACCCACACTGCCGCGGTGCGGATGCCGGCCATGATCACCGGCAGCGCCAGCGGCAGCTCCACCATGGTCAGTGATTGCCGCCTGGTCATGCCGACGCCTTCGGCCGCTTCGCGCAACGCCGGGTCGATGCCATCCAGCCCGGTGATGGTGTTGCGCAGCACCGGCAGCATGCTGTAGAGCGCAAGCGCCAGCACCGACGGCAGGAAGCCGAAGGCTGAAAAGCTAAGGCCGAACCAGGTCACCGACAGCACCGCAAGCGCCAGCAGCAGCGGATAGAACAAGGCCAGCAGCGCAAGGCCGGGCACCGTCTGCACGACGCTGGCAACGCCCAGCAGCGTGCCGCGCAGCAACGGGCGCTGCCGGGCCAGCAGCGCCAGCGGAAAACTGATCACAAGGCCAAGCGCCAGTGCCGCCAGGCTGACGCGGACATGGCTGCCGAGATAGTCGGGCAGGCGGCTCAGCGCATCGTGCCAGCGCGGATCGCCGATCATCGCGGCGCCATGGTCGCGGCATCGTTTTCGGGCATCTGCGGCAGCAGCGCCTGCAGCCGCTCCGCCTGGCGGCGCGGCGTGCGCAGCAGATCCTGCACATAGGAGTCGCTGACATCAGCCAATTGCTTGGGCGTGCCCTGCGCCAGCAGGCGGCCATCGCGCATCACCGCGACGCGGTCCGCAAGCAGCACCGCTTCGGCCATATCGTGGGTGATCATCACCGTGGTCAGTTCGAGCTCGCGGTGCAGCCGGCGATAATCCTCACTGAGGGCGTCGCGGGTCAGTGGGTCGAGCGCGCCGAACGGCTCGTCCATCAGCACGATGTCCGGTTTCGCCGCCAGCGCCCGCGCCACCCCGATCCGCTGCCGCTGGCCACCGGACAGTTCGTGCGGAAAACGGTTGCGATACTGGCCGCGGTCGAGCCGGACCAGATCGAGCAGCTCGTCGACGCGCGTCGCGATGTCAGCGGCCGGTGCGCCCTGCAAATGGGGCGTGATGCCGATATTGCCGGCGATGGTCATATGCGGAAACAGGCCGCCACTCTGGACCACGTAGCCGATGCGCCGCCGCAGCGCGATCGGGTCCAGGCCGTGTACGTCGTCGCCATGGATCTTGACGGAGCCGCTGTCGGCATCGATCAGCCGGTTGGCGAGGCGCAGCAGCGTGGTCTTGCCGGAGCCGGAGCCACCGACCACGGCAAGGAATTCGCCCCGCGCGACACTCAGCGAGACGCCGCCGAGCGCGACAACACGTCCCCGGTCGAAGCTTTTGGTGACGTCGTCGAACGCAATGGCAGGGGCGGAACCAGTCATGGACCGCGATGCTGCCACAGGGCGACGGCAGGACCAAGCGGCGGGTTGAACTTATGGCCTCGTGGTGACGAGCCCCTAACGATCGGCTCATCCCTCTTGCATCTTGCCGCCGTCCGGTGGAACTTGCGCGCCGAATTCGTGCCCCCGGCCATTGCCGCGGCGCGCAGACAACAGGCCTGGGAGGGCGTACGTGCAGGCAGGCGGAAGTGCGGCGGCGGCCGTCGAACTCGAGAGAACGACGGTTGCGTTTCGCCTCGCAGGCGGTGGCACCTATACGGCGGTGGAAGCCGCCAGTCTGTCCGTGGCCGCCGGCGAATTCGTCGCGATTGTCGGCCCGACCGGTTGCGGAAAGTCGACCCTGCTCAATGTCGCCGCTGGGCTGCTGAAGCCTGCGGCCGGCGGCGTCAAGATCTTCGGCCAGCCTCTCTCGGGGCTGAACCGGCAGGCCGGTTATCTGTTTCAGGCCGATGCGCTGTTTCCCTGGAAGACGGCCATCGAAAACGTCGCCATCGGGCTCGACATCAATCGCGTGCCCCACGACGAGGCCCGCGCAGCGGCGCAGACATGGTTGACGTCGGTCGGCCTCGGCGGCTTTGCCCAGCGCTATCCGCACATGCTGTCCGGCGGTCAGCGCAAACGCGTCGGTTTGGCCCAGGTGCTGATCCGCGATCCGAAGATCCTGCTGATGGACGAACCGTTCGGTCCGCTTGATGCGCAGACCCGGCAGATCATGGGCAACCTGCTGCTCGAACTCTGGAGCGCGGAGCGCAAGGCGGTGCTGTTCGTCACTCACGATCTCGAGGAAGCGATCGCGCTCGCCGACCGGGTCGTGATCATGTCGGCGGGGCCTGGTTCTCGCATCATCGGGGACTGGCGCGTGCCGCTTGCGCGCCCCCGTGACATTTTCGATATCCGGCTGGAAAAGGAGTTTCACGATCTGCATCGCGAAATCTGGGGCGTGCTGAAGGCCGAAGTGATCAAGAGTTATGAGAATGTGTGAACACGTTGAAGCTGCAACGCGTGGTGCCCCATCTCCTCATGGTGAGGAGCGCGGCATGCGCGTCTCGAACCATGAGGCCACAGAGGCCTCGGCCCTATCCTTCGAGACGCCTGCTGCGCAGGCTCCTCAGGATGAGGGGGATAGGGTGGCGTCATGAGCCGGACAACCCTGTGGTTGCTGCAATTGCTGGTGGCCGTGGTTGCAATCGGGCTATGGCATGTACTGAGCACGATACCCATCCTCGGCGTCACCGTGCTGCCGCCGTTCTTCTTTTCGACGCCGGGCAAGGTGGCTGAACGTATCCTGAAATGGGTCATCGAAGGCACGATCTGGCGGCATCTGGTGGTGACGCTGATCGAATCCATGCTGGCCTTCGTGATCGGCTCGCTGGCGGGCACGCTGGTCGGCTTCTGGTTCGCCCGCCAGCAGACGGTGGCCGCGATCTTCGATCCTTATGTGAAGATGATGAACGCGCTGCCCCGCGTGGTGCTGGCGCCGATCTTCGCGTTGTGGCTGGGGCTCGGGATCTGGTCGAAGGTCGCGCTCGGCGTCACGCTGGTGTTCTTCGTGGTGTTCTTCAATGTCTATCAGGGCGTCAAGGAGGCGAACACCACGCTGGTCGACAATGCCCGGATGCTCGGCATGAGCGAGCGGCAGCTGCTGCGCCATGTCTATTGGCCCTCCGCGTTGTCCTGGATGTTCTCCTCGCTGCACACCTCGGTAGGCTTTGCGGTGGTCGGCGCCGTGGTCGGCGAATATCTCGGCGCGTCCGCCGGCCTCGGCTACCTGATCCAGCAAGCGGAAGGCGTGTTCGATGTCGCCGGCGTGTTCGCGGGGATGATCGTGCTCGCGGTGTTCGTGGTGCTGATCGACATGCTGGTCAGCCGCGTCGAACGCCGGTTGCTGGTCTGGCGTCCGACTGCGGGTGAGGGGCGGGGGTGAGGGTCTGTTGATCAGGCGAAATTAAGTGCCGGCAGCGTTTCCACATTATCAGCCGTCATGCCCGGCCTTGGGCCGGGCATCCACGTCTTTCTTGCGGAGATGCTGTTAAGGCGTGGATACCCGCGCCAAGCGCGGGCATGACGCAGAGTGTGTGGGACCGGCTTCGTGTCAATCAAACCCTACTTCTGAATACACGTCTCCACCGTATCCCTGGTGCATTCATCGAGCCCGGTGAACACCGGATCATCCACCTTCTTGCCTTCGAGCAGATCGATCATCACTGTCGGCGCCTTGTAGCCCATTTCGAACGGTCGCTGCCCGACCAGCGCCTCGACGCGTCCCTCCTTGGCGAGTGCGACTTCGTCGCCGATGGTGTCGGCGGCAACGATCACCAGCGACTTGTTGGCGATTTGCGCCTTGTACTGGTCGGTAAGCTGGCGGTAGGGCTGCGGCGCGCCGAACAACGGCCAGCCGCCTTCGATCACGAAGGCATCGAGCTTGGGATTGGCCGCCAGGATGTCCTGCATGGCCTGGACGCCCCGTGGACCATCATCGTTGGTGAAGACCGGGCAGCCCGCGACCTCGGTCCAGCCGCCTTCGCCCTTCAGCCTGTCCAGGTCCTTCTTGCCGGACAGCGAGTCACGCGTGCCCGAGGCGCGGCGCAGGATGTTGTCGGCCGCGGCGTTGCCCTCGATCAGGCAGACGGTTCCGCCGTTCGGCTTCGCTTTTTTGAGATAGTCGCCGAGCCGGAAGCCCATCAGGTAGTTGTCGGTGCCGAGATAGGTCTTGCGCAGTGCGGCATCTTCCTTCCGCAGATCGGCGTCGATGGTCATGATCGGAATTTTTGGTTTGGCAGCCTTGATCGCGTTGGCAATCAGCGGCGCGTTGGAGGGCGAGATCGCCATCGCCACGGTGTCGGATTTGCCCAGCATGTCCTGCACGATTTGCGCCTCGCCGGCTTCGTCAGACGTCGATGCCGGGCCGGTGTAGAAGCAGTTATATTGCGAGCTTTTGTTTTCCTTGTTCCACTTCTCGCAGCCCTGATGAATGGCTTCGAAGAACGGGTTGTCCAATCCCTTGACCACGATGACGAGCTGCTTCTTCTGAGCGAAGGCGGATCCCGCGGATAGAGCGAGGATCGTTGCCGCCAGCGCCATCACGACTTTCTTCATGTTGTCCTCCCAAGTGGATCTTAAGTGACAGCAATTTTGGTCGTTCAGTGCCAAATGCGTTTGTCCTGATCTCGTCATCTCATGAGCAATGAGTCAATGCGTTTGTCGCTTGATCATCGGCTTGCGGGTGCGTGCTTTCATGTTAGTTTGATGATGATCCGTTCTTGGTGCAATGCATCACAAATTGAAGGGCGCGCCTCGACCTCGCATCATCCTAGGATGTGAGACGTGAGCGATGTGCCGTCGATCAGAGCAAGAGACGAGGGCGACCGCTGCCATGGCTCTTCTGGAACTTGAACAGGTGTCAAAGCATTTTGGCCCCATCCACGCTCTCGATGACGTGTCGCTGTCGCTGGAGCCCGGACAGGTGGTCGGATTGATGGGCGACAACGGCGCCGGCAAATCGACACTGGTGAAGATCATCGCCGGGAATTTTCGCCCCACCCACGGTGCGATGCGGATGGAGGGGGTCGATCTCGTGATGCACCGGCCGATCGATGCGCTGAAGCACGGCATCGAGATCGTGCATCAGGATCTCGCTCTGTGCGACAACCTCAGCGCGGCAGCCAACGTCTTTCTCGGCCGCGAGGTGCAAAAACGTATCGGTCCGTTCAAGGTGCTGGACTACGCGACCATGTACCGTCGCGCCGGTGAGATCTTCGCCGAACTGCGATCGGAAACGCGGCCGCGCCATCTGGTGCGGCAGATGTCCGGCGGGCAGCGCCAGGCGGTGGCGATCGCGCGCACCCGGATCGGCGATGCCAGGATCGTGCTGATGGATGAGCCGACCGCCGCGATTTCGGTGCGGCAGGTCGCGGAGGTGCTGCACCTGATCCAGGTGCTGCGCGACCGCGGCATTGCGGTGGTGCTGATCAGCCATCGCATGCCGGATGTATTCAGTGTGGCCGATCGGGTTGTGGTGTTGCGGCGCGGCCGCAAGGTTGCGGACAAGGCCACGGCCGACTCCTCGCCGGAAGAGGTGACGGGCCTGATCACCGGCGCCATCGAGCGCGCATAACGGGGACGTCATGGATATCCAGTTCGACGATCGCGTGAAACAAAGAAGTACCTCCGACGCCCTGGTCTGGCTGGCGTCGCGGCAAGCGTTTTGGGTTCTGCTTGCGGTGATCTTCGCCTGCATTTTCCTGTCGTTTGCCACCAACTCGTTCGCGACCTCGAACAACCTGTTCAATGTCGCCCGCAATTTCACCTTTGTGGCTGTCATCGCGCTCGGCATGACCATCGTGATCATCACCGGCGGCATCGATCTGTCGGTCGGCTCGGTGCTGTGTCTCTGCAGCATGGTGCTCGCGGTGGTGATGCATGCCGGCTACAGCATCGAGATCGGCATCGCGGCCTCGCTCGGTACGGCCCTCGTGGTCGGCGCGTTCAACGGCATTCTCATCGCCTATCTCGGCATGCCGCCGTTCGTGGTCACGCTCGGCATGCTGTCGATCGCCCGCAGCCTCGCCATGGTGCTGTCAAACAACACGGTGGTGTTCCAGTTCGGCCCCGACCACGACAAGCTGCTGGCGCTAGGCGGTGGCGCCTGGCTGTTCGGGATTTCAAACCCGGTGTTCTACATGCTGGTGCTCGCCATCCTGACCGGCGTGGTGCTGCGCTGGACCAAGTTCGGCCGTTATGTGTTCGCCATCGGCGGCAACGAGCGCGCGGCGATCGCGACCGGCGTGCCGGTCCGCCGCATGAAGGTTGCCGTCTACATGGTGTCGGCACTGTCGGCCGGCATCGCCGGCGTGATCCAGACCGGGTGGCTGGGTGCGGTGACGACCAATCTTGGCACCGGCATGGAACTTCAGGTCATCGCAGCCGCGGTGATCGGGGGCGCCAATCTTGCCGGCGGTGTCGGCACCGCATTCGGCGCCCTGATCGGCTCCGCTTTGATCGAGGTGATCCGCAACAGTCTCGGCCTGCTCGGCATCAATGCCTTCTGGCAAGGCGTTTTTGTCGGCAGCTTCATCATCATTGCGGTCGCCTTCGACCGTCTCAGGAATTTCAGGCAGCCGGGTTAGATCACTTGTTTTTGTTGGAGAGGCGTCATGCCGGATGTGGATACGGCGCGCTATAGAGTGATGTTGTCGAACGACGGCGAGACGTGCGCAATGGAGAAGGTGGCATGACAGGCAAGCGTGTGGTTTTTACCGGTGGAACCGGCAAAGCGGGGCGCCATGTGTTGCCCTATCTGGCCGACAAGGGATATCGACTGCTCAATGTTGATCTCAAACCGTTCGACCATCCGTCGGTACACACCCTGGTGGCTGATATCACCGACAATGGCCAGGCGTTCAACGTCCTGACCACCCATTTTGGGTTCGATGGCCTCAATCATGGCAAGACGCCGGCGCCGCCCGATGCAGTGGTGCATTTCGCCGCCATTCCGCGCATCCTGATCCATCCCGACAACGAGACTTTCCGGCAGAACACCATCAGCACCTACAATGTGATCGAGGCCGCTGCCAAGCTCGGCGTGCGCAAGATCATCATCGCCTCCAGCGAGACCACCTATGGCGTGTGTTTCGCGGAGGGCGAGCGGGATTTCCTGGGCTTCCCGATCGAGGAAATCCAGGATGTCGACCCGATGGACAGCTATGGATTGTCCAAGGTGGTCAATGAGCGCACCGCCCGCGCCTTCGCTCTGCGTTATGGCATCGACATTTACGCGTTGCGGATCAGCAACGTCATCGAGCCACACGAGTACGACCGTTTCCCGGCGTTTCTGGCGGATCCGCCATCGCGCAAACGCAACGCCTGGAGCTACATCGACGCGCGCGACCTCGGCCAGATCGTGCATCTGTGCATCCAGAAGGACGGACTGGGCTTCCAGGTGTTCAACGCGGTCAACGACACCATCACCGCCAGAACCCCGACCCGGGAGTTTTTGGCCAAACACAGTCCGCGCACGCCGATTACCGGCGAGCTTGGTGAATTCGGCGCGCCGATGTCGAATCGGAAGATTCGTGAGGTGCTGGGCTTCAAGGAAGAGCACAACTGGCGGAAATATGTGCCGGAGTGAGTTGGGGCGCTTCGACTACTCCCAGCGTCATACGCGGGCTTGACCCGCGTATCCATCTTCTTCAAACAAGAAAGCTGGATGGCCGGGTCAAGCCCGGCCATGATAAAAAGATAATTTCTCTTCGAAGACATGAGACGGATGCCCCATGAAAAAAGCAATCATGCTCGCCCTCTCATCGCTGGCTTTGACCGCCAGCCTGACCGGCGCTGCCTTCGCCCAGGCGGTCGAAAAGCCGGACCTGGTGCTTGGTGTCGGCGGCAAGAGCCTGCTGTATTATCTGCCGCTCACCCTCACCGAGCGGTTGGGGTATTTCAAGGAAGAGGGGCTCAACGTTACCATCACCGACTTCGGAGGTGGCGCCAAGGCGCTGCAGTCACTGATCGGCGGCTCGGCCGATGTCGTCACCGGCGCCTATGAACACACTATCCGCATGCAGGCGAAAGGCCAGGAAATCGCCGCCGTGCTGGAGCTCGGCCGTTTTCCCGGCATCGTGCTCGGGGTGCGCAAGGACAAGGCGGCCAGCGTCAAGTCGTTCAAGGATCTGAAGGGCTTCAAGATCGGCGTCACCGCACCGGGTTCGTCGACCAATTTCTTCGTCAATGCGCTGGTTGCCCGCGAGGGGCTGAAGGCGGATGACGTGGCGATCATCGGCGTCGGCACGGGCCTGAGTGCGGTCGCAGCCATGAAGAAGGGTGACATCGACGCGATGTCGAACCTCGATCCGGTGATGACCAAGCTCGAGCAGGACGGCGACATCGTTGTGCTCGCTGACTCGCGCACCGAAGAGGGCAACATGAAGCTGTTCGGCGGCAACAATCCGGCGGCGGTGGTGTACCTCAAGCGCGACTTTATCCAGAAGTATCCGGTGACGACCCAACGGATTGTCAATGCTTTCTACAAGTCACTGAAGTGGCTGGCGAAGGCGACCCCTGAGGATGTCGCCAAGGCCGTGCCGGAGGAATACTGGCTGGGTGACAAATCGCTCTACCTCGCCTCCGTCAAGGCCTCCGCGCCGATGTACTCCAAGACCGGCATCATCCCGCCCGCCGGCATGAAGAATGCACTCGACATGCTGCTGCAGTTCGACCCGGAGCTTAGGGATGCCAAGGTCGACCTGACGCGAACGTTTGACGGCCGCTTTGCCGACAAGGCTGCGGAGGCCAAGTGAACGTTGCTGCAAATGTTCCGGCGCTGTCGATCCGGCGCGCCGATCGTCTCGACCTGGCATTTCAGCCCTGGGACTGGCCGTTCGTACGCGAGCGGCGCGCGGAGATCGACGCGCACTTCGCAGCCGCGCAAGGCGCCAACGGTGCGCTCTGGAACGGCCGCGTGCTGCTGTTGCGTGATCCCCAGGATCATGCCGATCACTTCAGTGCGCGGTACTTCGAAACCGATTTCGCCAGCTTCCTGGCGTGGCGAGACTGGGGCTGTCCCGACAAGACCGTGTTCAATGGCTTCGGCATGGGTGCGTTGCGCGGCAATGATGGCGTGTTCGTGCTCGGCGAAATGTCCGCGCACACCGCCAATCACGGCCGCATCTATTTCCCGTCCGGAACGCCGGATCCCAATGACCTGCGCGGCGATCGCGTCGACATGGCGGAGAGCGTGGCCCGTGAGGTCGAGGAGGAGGCGGGGCTTGTGCCGTCGGATTATCGCGCGGCGGATCACTGGCACTGTGTGCGCACCGGGCAATGGATCGCCTTCATGCGGGTACTTGAGGTGGCTGATCCGGCCGAGGAGTTGCGGCGGCGCATTCTGCAGAATCTTGCCTCACAAACCGCGCCGGAGCTGAGCGCCATCCACCTGGTGCGTGATCGCCGTGACTTTACCGATGCGATGCCGCTGTTCATTACCGGCTACATCGAGGCGATGACGGCGAAAGAGTAGTCGTCCAAGCGGGCCCGGTGGTATTGACCAGATGTGCCCGGAGCCTCATCCTTTGGGACACCTGCATCATCAGGACCCGCCGCGGAGTCCCTATCGTTATGCCGAAGAAGAACAACGGTCTCAAATCATCGTCGCACAAGTCTCTTGCCGACGAATTGAAAGCCTATGTCACCCCGTTCCTGGCCGACGGCACCCAGTCATTTCGGCTGAAATCGCACAAGGCCAACGAGAAGGGCGGCCTCGACAAGGACGCGGCAAAAGAGATCATCGAGCAGAACCGCAAGCGGCTGGCCGGGTTTCAGGAGCGGTTGTATGCCTCGGGCCACTGGGCGGTGCTGCTGATTTTCCAAGGCATGGACGCGTCGGGCAAGGACAGCGCCATCGAGCATGTGTTCTCCGGCGTCAATCCGCAGGGTGTCGATGTGGCGAGCTTCAAGACGCCGTCAAGCCTGGAACTGCGACACGATTTCCTCTGGCGCAGCCAGCTGCAGGTACCCGAGCGCGGCCGCCTCGGCATCTTCAATCGCTCCTATTACGAGGAATGCCTGATCGTCCGTGTGCATCCGGAGGTGCTGGCGAAGCAGCAGCTGCCGCCGCAACTCGTCACGCGCAATATCTGGCGCGAGCGCTTCGAGGACATCAATGCCTATGAGCGTTATCTGTCGCGCAACGGCACGCTGATCCTGAAATTCTTCCTCAACGTTTCCAAGGACGAGCAGCGCGCCCGTTTTCTCGACCGGCTGGAACAGCCCGGCAAGCGCTGGAAGTTCGAGATGGGCGATATCAGAGAACGCGAACTGTGGGACAAGTACCAGGCGGCGTATCAGGATATGCTCGCTCACACCGCGACCAAGCCGGCGCCATGGCACATCGTGCCGGCAGATCACAAATGGTTTGCCCGCGTGGTGATCGGCTCGACCATCGTCAGCGCGCTGGAGGGGCTTAACCTGCAGTATCCGAAGGTCGACAAGGCGTCGCTGCAGGAGTTCGAGAAAGTCCGCCTGGCGCTGGAGCATGAGGGCCGGCGCTCGGCTGTCACAGGAGCCAAGCGTCCGGCGTAGGGGTGTCTCAGCCCGCGCGTGCGAGCTCTTCGGCAAGCTTCTCCAGCAGCTCGCGGGAGCCGTGCTCACGGCCCGCCGGCGCATTGGGATCGCCGAAATAGGTACCCTGTTCGGTGTAACGCATCAGCGTACCCGCGCCGGCGGGGACCAGTTCGATGGTCGACAGCGATACCGAAATCGGATTGCCGGCGACCGACATCCGGTAAGCGAACACGATCCGCTTGTCCTTGACGATGTCCTGGATCACGGCGTCGTAGGTGATCTCCGGCCCGCCCTGAAAGCGGAAGCGCGACGCTTCGAGCCCGCCGACACGGAAGTCGAGCGTATAGCTGTCGATCTCCCAGCCTTCCCCCTCGACGAACCAGCGGCGCTTCATCGCCTTGTCGGAATTGGCGAAGAACACCCGCGCCGGCGATTGCGGATAGGTGCGCTCCAGGGTGAAGGTCGAGTGGATCACGTGGTCGCTGGCGGGCGCCGTTTCATTCTGACTCATGGCTTACTTGTCCTTGATGGGAGTTTGGGTGGAGGCCTGAGGGTCTTCTGAGGAATCGGCTTCCGCGAGCAGTTCGCCGAGCCGGTCGAAACGACGCTCCATGAAGGCGCGACGCTGGGCGACCCAGTCGGCCAGCGGGGCGAGGCCCATGGGCTCGATCCGGCAGGTGCGCACCCGCCCCACCTTCTCGCTGCGGATCAGGCCGCAGCCTTCCAGCACCTGCAGATGCTGAACCACCGCGGCGAAGCTCATGTCGAACGGCGCGGCGAGGTCGCTGACCGTGGCCGGTCCGCCGCTCAGCCGTTCCACGATCGCCCGCCGGGTCGGCTCGGCAAGCGCGCGAAAGCTGGCATCGACGTCTGAATACTTAAGCATGGACTTGAGTATTGTCGCGCTGGCTTCAATTGTCAAGTCGTCACTTAAGTATTGGGTTCGACTGATTTCGGAGGCCATTTCAATGCCGGCTAACCGCTGGAAATCCCTGAGATCGCCGCCATCGCGCTATCCACAACTTTTGGCGTTGCGGCTCGCGCCGTTTGTCGTCTAAAACGGAGCCCGAACGCCGCTTGAGCAACCAACCGTCAACGGTTCTTGGCCAAGATTTCGGCGTTCCAGGGAATGAGCATGACGATTCGTGGCGCATCGCAGGGGATTGACGGGACAGCGGCAGTTGCCGCCGGCCGGCCCGTTGCTGCGCGCACCAACCTCATTCTTGGCGGGCTTCTGCTTCTTAGCAGCCCCTGAGGCCGGCTGGGCTTTTTGCGCCTGGGCCTTCAGGGGATCGAAACCGACCAACCCCGATCCAGCGCCAAAAGACCGAGAAAGCCAGCCCAATGACCGCCACTCCGACTCAATCCGACCAGAATCGCGCCGACAAAGACCGCGTCGTCATCTTCGACACCACCTTGCGCGACGGTGAGCAGTGCCCCGGCGCCACCATGACGTTCGAGGAAAAGCTCAACATCGCAGCCTTGCTCGACACCATGGGTGTCGACGTCATCGAGGCCGGTTTCCCGATTGCCTCGGATGGTGACTTCGAGGCCGTCAACGAGATCGCCAAGCGCACCAAGAACGCGGTGGTCTGCGGACTGTCGCGCGCCGGCCAGAAGGACATCGACCGCTGCGCCGAGGCGATCAAGCCGGCCGCGCGCGGGCGCATCCACACCTTCCTGTCCACGTCGCCCGTGCACATGAAATACAAGCTGCAGATGGAGCCGCAGGCGGTCTACGAGCTGGTGATCTCGTCGGTGACGCGCGCGCGCAACCACACCGACAATGTCGAGTGGTCGTCGGAAGACGGCACCCGCACCGAGTTCGATTTCCTGTGCCGCTGCGTCGAAGCTGCCATCAAGGCCGGCGCCACCACCATCAACATCCCCGACACCGTCGGCTACAGCGTGCCGGAAGAGTATTTCGACCTGTTCAAGCGCGTGCGCGAGAACGTGCCGAATTCCGATCAGGCGATATTCTCGGTGCATTGCCACAACGATCTGGGCATGGCGGTGGCGAACTCGATGGCCGGCGTGCGCGCCGGCGCCCGCCAGATCGAATGCACCATCAACGGCATCGGCGAACGCGCCGGCAATGCCGCGCTGGAAGAAGTCGTGATGGCGATGCGGGTGCGCAACGACAAATTGCCGTACTGGACCAACATCGACTCGACCATGCTGACCAACGCTTCCAAGGTGGTGTCGGCGGCGACCTCATTCCCGGTGCAGTACAACAAGGCCATCGTCGGCCGCAACGCCTTCGCGCACGAGAGCGGCATCCACCAGGACGGCATGCTGAAGAACGCGCAGACCTACGAGATCATGCTGCCGGAGACGGTCGGCGTGAAGCAGACCTCGCTGGTGATGGGCAAGCATTCCGGCCGCCACGCCTTCATCCACCGGCTGGAGGAGATGGGTTACAAGCTGAGCGGCAACCAATTGGAAGACGCGTTCGTGCGTTTCAAGGCGCTGGCTGACCGCAAGAAGCACATTTACGACGAGGACATCGAGGCGCTGGTCGACGAGAACATGGTTCACGCCAACGACCGTATCAAGCTGACATCGCTGACGGTGATCGCCGGCACCCACGGCCCGCAGCGCGCGACCATGAAGCTGGACGTCGACGGCCAGATCCGGATCGAGGAAGCTGAGGGCAACGGGCCGGTCGATGCGGTCTTCAACTGCATCAAGTCGCTGGTGCCGCACGAGGCGAAACTGGAGCTCTACCAGGTCCACGCCGTCACCGAAGGCACCGACGCCCAGGCCGAAGTCTCAGTGCGGCTGTCGCAGGACGGCCGCTCGGTCACCGCGCGCGCTGCGGATCCGGATACGCTGGTGGCCTCCGCCAACGCCTATCTCGGCGCGCTCAACAAGATCGTGATGAAGCAGCATCGCGACAAGCCGATCGGCATGCCGACCACGGCGGCCGCGGGGCACTGAAAGGCGAGGCGTTTCGACACCCGATGCGTCATACGCGGGCTTGACCCGCGATCCAGCTTACTTCGACAGCAGTTCGGTCAAGGAAGCTGGATTGCCGGGTCAAGCCCGGCAACGACGGAGTGGGTGAAGAAGCGCATCAATCTCCATACTCTAATACGAAACAGCAATGACCGTTCGCACCACCTCGCAGCATACGATCGACCCGGTGGCTTTCGCCGCCGCGTCGTCCGCTGCTGCGCGTGCATGCGGCGTGTCCGTCGTCCTCACTCTCTCGCTTCGCGGGCTTCTGCTCCTTACCGACCCCTGAAGGCCGGCTGGGCTTTTGTGCCTGGGCTTTCAGGGGATGTGTTTGCAGACCCCCCGAAATGCCCGCAGACGGGTGCAAGAGATCAAGGACCAGCCAATGACCACCTCATCCGACAAAGACCGTGTCGTCATCTTCGACACCACCTTGCGCGACGGCGAGCAATGCCCCGGCGCCACCATGACCTTCGAGGAAAAGCTCGAAGTCGCCGAAACCCTGGACGCCATGGGCGTCGACATCATCGAAGCCGGCTTTCCGAATTCGTCCGAGGGGGACTTCCAGGCGGTGCAGGAAATCGCCCGGCGCACCGACAAGGCCATGGTCGCCGGCCTCGCCCGGGCCCATCCCAACGACATCGACCGCTGCGCGGAAGCGGTGCAGGTGGCGAAGCAGGGGCGGGTACACATTGTCATCGCTACATCGCCTTTGCACATGAAGGTGAAATTGATGATGACGCCCGAGCAGGTGCTGGAGACCTCGGTCGCGAGCGTGACGCGGGCGCGCAATCGCATCGACAATGTGCAGTGGTCCGCGGAAGACGCCACCCGCAGCGACGTCGATTATCTCTGTCGCATCGTCGAGGCAGTGATCAAGGCCGGTGCCACCACGATCAATATTCCCGACACCGTCGGCTACATCACCCCGAGTGAGTACGCCAATCTGATCCGGACCCTGCGCGAGCGGGTGCCGAACTCGGACAAGGCGGTGTTTTCGGTGCATTGCCACGATGATTTGGGCATGGCGGTGGCTAACTCGCTCGCCGGCATCACCGGCGGCGCGCGGCAGGTCGAGTGCACCATCAACGGGATCGGCGAGCGTGCCGGCAATGCCGCTCTGGAAGAGATCGTGATGGCGATGAATGTGCGCAGCGACATGTTTCCCTACGCAAACCGGGTCGACACCACCGTGCTGACCCGGGTGTCGAAACTGGTGTCGGCGGCGACCTCGTTCCCGGTGCAATACAACAAGGCGATCGTCGGCCGCAACGCGTTCGCCCATGAGAGCGGCACCAGGACGGTGTTCTGAAGAATGCCCAGACCTACGAGATCATGACGCCGGAATCGGTCGGCATGAAACAGTCGTCGCTGGTGCTCGGCAAGCACTCCGGGCGCCATGCCTTCGCTCACAGGCTGAAGGAGATGGGTTATGAACTCGGCGAGAACCAGCTGCAGGATGCGTTCGCGCGGATGAAGGCCTTGGCCGACCGCAAGAAGGACATCTATGACGAGGATATCGAGGCGCTGGTCGACCAGAACATCGCGCAGGCGCATGACCGGATCCGCATGGTGTCGCTGACCGTGATCGCCGGCACCCACGGTCCGCAGCGCGCCACACTGCGGCTCGGCATCGACGGCGCCATCCGGGTCGCGGAGGCGCAGGGTAACGGCCCGGTGGATGCGGTGTTCAACGCCATCAACGCACTGGTGCCGCACACCGCGACACTCGAGCTCTACCAGGTGCATGCGGTCACGGCAGGCACCGATGCCCAGGCCGAGGTGTCCGTGCGGCTGTCCCAGGACGGCCGTATCGTCACCGGGCGTGCTGCGGATCCGGACACGCTGGTAGCCTCGGCCAGCGCCTATCTCGGCGCGCTCAACAAAATTGTGATGAAGCAGCGTGATGGCGCTCACGTGCAGGCCAGTGCCTAAAGCGCGATAAATCGCCCAACAAAAGCCCGGCGCTGGGATATGATCCCGGCGCCGGCTGGTCAGTCGGCGGGGGAAACGCAAACAAAAATCGATCCCAGGGAGAGACGCGATGATAACGCGACGCAGTCTACTGCTTGCATCCGTTGCAGCCGGAGTGACCATGAACAGCCGATTTGGACTAACCAAGGCCGCGCAGCCGGCCACTGCCGTGAATTTCGACGTCCCCGCCGGGGCCTGCGATTGCCACACCCATATTCATGGTGACGATGCTAAATTCCCGTTCTTCGCCGGCCGCGTCTATACGCCCGAACCGGCCTCGCCCGAGGAGATGGCGGCGCTGCACAAGGCGCTTCACATCGGTCGTGTGGTCATCGTCACACCGAGTGTCTACGGCACCGACAATGCGGCGACCCTGTTCGGCATGAAGGCACGCGGAGACAATGCGCGCGGCGTTGCCGTGATCGACGACAAGACGCCGGACGGCGATCTCGACGCCATGCAGAAGGCCGGCATCCGTGGCATCCGGATCAATCTCGCCACCGGCGGCACCAACGACCCGAATATCGCGCGACCGCGTCTCGTCAACGCCGTTACGCGTGTGAAGGACCGCGGCCTGCACATCCAGATCTATACGCTGTTGCCTATGGTCACGGCGCTCAAGGCCGATCTCGCGGCGTCGCCGGTGCCGGTGGTGTTCGATCATTTCGGCGGTGCGGAAGCCAAGCTCGGCACCGAGCAGCCCGGCTTTGCCGATCTGGTGGAACTGGTTCGTGGCGGCAAGGCCTATGTCAAAATCTCTGGCGCTTATCGCTCGTCCACCCAGGGACCGGATTTCGCCGACGTGGCGCCGTTCGCCAAGGCCCTGATTGCGGCCAACAGTGACCGCATCATCTGGGGCACTGACTGGCCGCATCCGGATTCGGTGACGCCGCCCGGCCGCAAGCCGACCGACGTGACCCCGCTGTTTCAGATCGACGACGGCCGCCTGCTGAACCAGCTCGCGGTGTGGGCGCCCGATGCGGCGGTGAGGAAGAAGATCCTGGTCGACAATCCGGCCCGGCTCTACGGCTTTGGCTAGGAATTACCAGCCGAGAAGGTAGCGCGCCCCAACCACGACAATCACCAGAGCGATGAAAATCAGCCCGACGGGAAGCCGCGGCTTGCCGTCGGGGCTGGCGCCTCGGCCGGCGGATTGTGCGGCCTTCGCACGCTGAGGGGTGGGTCGCTGCGGCTTCGGTCGTTGAAACGGCGTCACATTGTCGGCGATGGGATCGACAGGACCGCTTTGGATCGTGGGCGCCGTGCCGTGGCCACCCATCGCCGCATAATAGTTTTTGTAAACCAGGGCGATCATGGTCTCCGTCGCCTCAGTCTCCGGCTCTGTCTTGAGCAGAGCCTGGTAGCCGGCGAGATAAGCCTGGGCATCGGCCGGAAGGGAATCGGTCCCGTTCAGTTTCGCCATCATCTTCCAGGTCGCGACGTCGGCACGGGCCTGGGTGTCGGCGCGCCTGGCGATCATCATGTCAGCAGCTTTGACCACAAGTCTCTCTGTCTATTTCGTCCGCACTACGCATGTCACGAAAGATTGCCCGTGAGCAAGAGTAGCCAATTCAGAATGAAGCCGGTCGCGGTGCGCAGGATCTGCGAGATGAAATCGAGATTCAGGCCCAATTGGGTGCCAAGCATCGGTAAAATGATAATAAAACCAATCAGGATCAGCATGCCGTAGGGCTCGAGCCGGGATAGCGGGATGGCAATGACATTGGGCAGCAGTCCCACCGCCACCCGTCCGCCATCCAGCGGTGGGATCGGAAGCATGTTGAACACCGCAAGAACGATGTTGATGATCAGTGCGTTCTTGAGATTGTCGACGGTCCAGGACGCGGCTCCCGTTGGAACATAGGCGATGAGGTGGAAGGCCAGAGCGGCGAGCGCCGCCAGCAGGATGTTCATGATCGGGCCGGCGAGCGCAACCCAGACCATGTCGAGCCGGGGATTACGCAGATTGCGAAAATTGACCGGGACCGGCTTGGCGTAGCCGAACAGGAACGGCGAGTGGGACAACAGCAGCACCGCCGGCAGCAGGATGGTGCCGAACGGATCGATATGCTTGAGCGGATTGAGGCTGACGCGTCCCAGCTGCCAGGCGGTGTTGTCGCCGAGCTGGCGCGCCGCGAAGCCATGGGCGGCCTCATGAAACGTGATGGCGATGACGAGCGGCAAGACCCAGATCGAAATGTCGTAGGCGCTGATGTTTGGCAATCGTTAATCCCATCGAGTTTCTGGCGGCAAAGCTAACATGACATGGCGCGTCGCGCTGAGGCCCTTTTGTAGCAGCGAATCATGCCGAGCCTGCATGTTGTTTTCTGGTCATCCGCAGGCACCGTTGGTCGTCGGCACAGTCAGGAAAGTAATGGTCGCGGGTGCGAAGGTCACGGGGCCGGCCGCTGTCGGCTGGCCGGCGAGCTGCGGCAATTCATCACCGGCGCCAAGCGCGAGTGAATGGCCATTCAGCTGCACCGCGCTATCCCTGAGGCCGGCTGCGTCCAGCGTGTAGCGCTCCGATGCCGCCGCAAGCGTGAGTGCATGAGGGGCGTCGCGGTCGGTGTTGATCACCAGCAGCGTCACCCCGACCGCATCGCGGCGGCAGTGGGCATAGACATGCAGCCCGGCCTGGATCGGCAGGCCGGCGTCGAGCACGATCGGGCCCATCAGGCGTCGCCACAACAGCGCGCCCCAGTAACTCGGCCGCGGCGTGAACGTGACCTCGTCGAGCAGTGCATAGTCGCTCGCCGCCAGTGTGTTGTGCATCACGACGCGCACGCCTGCTTTGGCCAATCGTCCGAGTTGGTCGAGATAGCGGAAGGTGTCGAGGAATGTTGCGGCCCAAGGATTGCCGCCGCATGCGGCCTCGCCGGTCTCGGTCAGCCAGATCGGCTTGCCCGGGGCGAAGCGGTCGCGCAGCGTCTGCGCGAAGGCCAGGGCCTGGTCCGCGCCGGCGAGCCAGGTTTCGGAGAGCGCGTCGTCCGGTGTGTGGTGTCCGGCGCATCGCCGGGATAGTGCGCCATAGTGATGATAGGACACCACGTCCAAATCCGCGCCGGATGCGCTCAGCAGGGCCGGCACCGCCGCCGTCTGGCCGATCGCGCCGGGGCCGAGGATCAGCATGCGTGGCGCCTTGCGTCGCATGAACGCACGGAACGTCTTGAAATCCCGCCCGTAGGCCGAAGGGGCGTAACCGGCCGGCGCGCCGCCGATCTCGGGAAGGTCCGGCTCGTTCATGAACTCGGCGGCGGCGATGCGTCCTCCCGCGGCACGGGTGAGGGCGAGCAGCCGTCGCGCCTGCTTCGGCATCCATGCGCCTTTGGCGTCGCGCGTGCCGGGGCTGATCGCAAACGAGGTGGCAATCCGTGCATCGACGGCGCGGGCGAAATCGATGGCGCCATGCCATTGCAGGCGGGTCAAGACGCCGTTGAAGCCTTGTGGTGGCGTAGCCGATGCGGTGTTTGCGTTGGCAGGGGCTGTGGCGTTGGCCGCTGTTCCACTGATCCGCAGGTATGCCGGCCCTAGCGCTGCGGCGAGCCTGCGCAGCCGCGCGTTGGTCAGGTCGATCGGCGCGCGCTCGGCAAAGAGGTCGGATCTTGTGGCGGACCGTTGGGGTGGCGCGCCGTAAGGTCTCCAGAAACGGCCTCCCGTCACCTCGACCATTTCGATGTTATAGGACTGGAAACGTACGTCGACCGTGCCGACGCGGGGCATCTGCGCCGGTGCAAGAAGCGGCGCCGGTTCACCGGCGAGGGCGCTGGCGCAGGGGTGTGCAGCGAGCCCAAGCACCAGGCCGACGGCTCTTAAGCTGACAAACAGATGACGTTGCACGGCACTCTCACATCTGAAGTCACCATCATATGGCGCAGACCGCTTTATGAAAGTTCCTCGCAGGTGCCGCAGGGATTCAAATGATCGGTTGATCAAGACTTCAACTGATCGGAAAACTGCTCTAAACAGCGTTGCGCGTTCAACGACTTTCGGTCGCCGGAACGTGTTTGCAGCGCAGCAAAATTGCAGGAGGTTCGCACCCCCTGCTAACGGGCAATGGTCTTGCCTTGAGTGGATTGCGATGGTGCGGCCGGAATTTCCGGGGACGGCGGTGACGACGACCCCGGCTGGTGAGGGAGACAGCTCGCAAGAGCCATTGGGAGAGAAAAAAATGCGAAGAAAAATCATCCTGGCCGCATTGTCGGTTGCCGTGGCTGCCTTGGTCGGCCCGGCGGCGGCACAACAGCCGATCGTCATCAAGTTCAGCCACGTGGTGGCGCCGGATACCCCGAAGGGCAAGGGCGCACTCAAATTCCAGGAACTCGCCGAAAAGTATACCGGCGGCAAGGTCAAGGTCGAAGTCTATCCGAACTCCCAGCTCTACAAGGACAAGGAAGAGGTCGAGGCCCTTCAACTCGGCGCGGTGCAGATGCTGGCGCCGTCTCTCGCCAAGTTCGGGCCGCTGGGCGTGAAGGAGTTCGAGGTGTTCGATCTGCCTTTCATCCTGCCGGACAAGGCAGCGCTGGGACGTGTCACCAAGGGCAAGGTCGGCAAGGATCTGCTTGCCAAGCTGGAGCCGAAAGGCATCAAGGGCCTTGCCTACTGGGACAACGGCTTCAAGATCATGACCGGCAACCGGCCCATGCACAAGGTCGCGGATTTCCAGGGCATGAAGATGCGTATCCAGTCCTCCAAGGTGCTGGAAGCGGAAATGCGGGCGCTTGGCGCCATCCCGCAGGTGCTGGCGTTCTCGGAAGTCTATCAGGCGATGCAGACCGGTGTGGTCGACGGCAACGAGAATACGCCGTCGAACTGCTACACTCAGAAGATGCATGAGGTGCAGAAGCACGCCACCATCTCCAACCACGGCTACATTGGCTATGCGGTGATCGTGAACAAGAAGTTCTGGGACGGCCTGCCGTCCGACATCCGCCAGCAGCTCGAAAAGGCGATGGACGAGGCGACCGACTATTCCAACGGCATTGCCCAGAAGGAAAATGACGAGGCCATCGAAGCCATGAAGAAGGCCGGCACCACCACCTTCTATGAACTGACGCCGGCAGAGAAGGCGGAGTGGATGAAGGCGCTGCAGCCCGTGACCGACGAAATGTCGTCTCGGGTGGGCAAGAACCTGATCGCCGAGTTCGAGAAGGAAGCCAAGGGATCCACGAACTGATCAGACGTATCGTAAGGGATAACGTCATGGGCTGCGCGCCGCGCGAGGGGCTTGGCGCGCAGCCCGCAATCTTCTAGGCAATAGCTGCACAAGGCGCGAAAACGCGCTCGGCGACGGGTGGGGGACAATCCTTGAAAATCCTGCTGCGTATCCTCGATCGTCTCGAGGAAATCCTGATCGCTTCGCTGATCGCGGGGGCGACGTTGGTGATTTTCGTCGCGGTGCTGCATCGCTACGGCTCCGGTATTCGCGCGTTCTATCCATATCTGCGCCACATTCACATATCCTGGGCACAAGAGCTGTGCATTTACATGTTCGTGTGGATGGCGAAATTCGGCGCGGCCTACGGTGTGCGCACCGGCATCCATGTCGGCGTCGATGTTCTGGTCAACCAGTTGCGGCCGGCCTGGCGCAGGGGGACCGTACTGTTCAGCTTGCTGAGCGGGGCATTCTTTACCGCCGTCATCGGCACCATGGGGGCGAAATTCGTCCTCGGGCTGATGGGGACCGACCAGACATCGCCCGATCTCGAAGTGCCGAGCTGGATCGTCTATCTCTGCATTCCGCTTGGCTCCTACCTGATGTGTTTCCGTTTCCTGCAGGTGGCGTGGTCGTTCTGGCGCACCGGCGCGCTGCCGCATCATGACGAAAGCCGCGTCGAAGGTATCGAGGTCGACAGCGGCAAGGCGATGACCGAGGCGCTGCGATGAACAGCCTCATCATCTTTGCACTGCTGATCGCCCTGATGCTGACCGGGATGCCGATCTCGATCGCGCTCGGTCTCACCGTGCTCACTTTCATGTTCACGCTGACCAGCGTGCCGATCGAATCGGTGGCGCTGAAGCTGTTCACCGGGATCGAGAGCTTCGAGATCATGGCGATCCCGTTCTTCATCCTGGCCGGCAATTTCCTGACCCATGGCGGCGTCGCACGCCGCATGATCAATTTCGCCACCTCGATGGTCGGCCACTGGTATGGTGGTCTCGGACTGGCTGGCGTGCTGGCATGCGCGCTGTTTGCAGCGATCTCCGGCTCGTCACCGGCGACTGTGGTCGCGATCGGCTCGATCCTGATGCCGGCGATGGTGAAGCAAGGCTTTCCCAAGCGGTTTGGCGCCGGTGTCATCACCACCTCGGGGGCGCTTGGCATCCTGATCCCGCCCTCAATCGTGATGGTGATCTATGCCGTCGCGACCGGCGGCAGCGTGGCGCTCGGACCGACAGGGCAGCGGGTCTCGTCGGCGTCCGTAGGCCAGCTGTTCATGGCGGGCGTGATCCCCGGCCTGCTGCTGGCGACGTTGCTGGGCATGACCACATTCTACCGCGCCTGGCGTAATGATTACCCCCGCATGCCTCGCGCCAGCTGGGCTGAGCGCTTCGATGCCTTCCGCAAGTCGATCTGGGGCCTGCTCCTGATCCTGATCGTGCTCGGCGGTATCTACACCGGCATGTTTACACCGACTGAAGCTGCCGCCATGGCTGCGGTCTATGCTTTCGTCATCGCGGTCTTCGTCTATCGCGATATGTCGTTGAAGGATGTGCCGCGGGTATTGCTCGGCTCCGCCAACATGAGTGCGATGATCCTCTACATCATCACCAACGCCGTGCTGTTCTCCTTCATGATGACCAACGAGCAGATCCCGCAGCAGCTGACGGCGTGGATCACCGCGATGGGGGTCAACAAGTATACCTTCCTGCTGTTCGTCAATGTGCTGCTGCTGGTTGCGGGCAATGTGATGGAAGCGAGCTCGATCGTGCTGATCACCGCGCCGCTGCTGTTTCCGATCGCGGTCAGCCTCGGCATACATCCGGTGCATCTCGGCATCCTGATGACGGTGAACATGGAGGTGGGCATGTGCCATCCGCCGGTCGGCCTCAACCTCTATGTCGCCTCGGGCATCGCCAAGATGGGCATTACGGAGCTGACTATTGCGGTATGGCCGTGGCTGCTCACCATGCTCGGTTTCCTGGTCGTCGTGACTTACGTGCCGGAACTGTCGCTCTGGCTGCCGCGGCTGTTGGGTATGCTGTAAGATTGCGTGATGTTTCCGGCGTCGCACGCTGACACAGGTCTGAATAGCCATACATCTTTCTATCCAAACCTTAAGTTGAATGGAGCTTCCGAGGCGCCCATGTTGAAGCGGGGCGTTACCTGGAGGTTCTGATGAAGAAGATCATTCTCGCCGGTGTTGCAGCCGCCGCGCTGGCCGGTTCCACCGCCGTCTACGCGCAGCACCGCGGCTGGGATGGCGACCGCGGGTCCTGGCGTCACTCCCGCATGAGTGCGGAAGACCGGCTTGCATTCGTCGACGCGCGCATCGCCGCGGTGAAGGCCGGGCTGAAACTCACGGCGGAGCAGGAGAAGAACTGGCCGGCGATCGAGAGCGCGGTGCGCGATTTCGCCAAGCAGCGCATCGACCGCGCCAACGCCTCGACCGACACCAAGGAACAACAGGATCCGATTGCCCGCCTGCGCGAGCGCTCCGACCGGATGGCGGCCACGGCCGCCGGCCTGAAGAAGATCGCGGACGCCGCCGATCCGCTCTACAAGACCCTGGACGAGGGCCAGAAGCGGCGCCTGACCTTCCTGACCCGCATGGGTGGCCATCATCACGGCGGCTGGCGCGAGCATTTCCGCCGCGGCGGCGACCGGGATTTCGACAGTGGCGGCGACCGTGGCCGCGGTCCGGACCGGGACGACGGGCCGAGCCGGCTCTGAGCCTCGATTCCGTCCCTCGGAAAGACCGAAAAGCCGCTGATTCTCAGTGGCTTTTCGCCGTTTGGGGAGAAGCTCCGGACAGCCCCGAAATTTCTCCCAAAGATGCGGGAAAACCTTGCCCGCATTGCTGGACATGGGGGGCCCGCTTTGCTACACGACGCCCTCCCGCATCGATATCCGGACGGGTTCCGGGCGCATAGCTCAGTTGGTAGAGCAGCTGACTCTTAATCAGCGGGTCCCAGGTTCGAGCCCTGGTGCGCCCACCATATAAATCAAGCACTTAGCGGTTTGAGCAAACGGCAAAACCAGCGCCGTTTACACCACCGTTTACAGTTTTGTTCTCGCCTCGAGCTTTAGCACCGCAGCTTCTGCTAGCTGAATGTCGCGACCGAGGTAGTGCGCATCGAGAATGGCCTCGACGTCCTTCAACGAATGACCGGTGACGGCCGCGATCTGCGGTACGCTGGCGCCTGCGATCGCAAGGCGAACCACCGCCGTGCCGCGCAAATCATGAAGCGTCAGGCCGTCGATACCGGCACGCTCGCAAGCCTTTCCCCACGACGTGCGAAAGCCATCGGACGTCCAGGGCCGGCCCAGCGTGTTCGTGAGGATAAGCGGCCCCCGGCGGCTCGTCGCATCGAGCAGGGTCCTCAACTCGACCTCGGCGGCGAAGTCGCCATCGGCGGTGTCGTGAACGGCGAGGTCGGCCGCACCCGTCAGGTCTTCGGAAATGCAGTCCAACAGCATCGCTTCTCCAGCGTCATCACCTCGTCCCCCTTGCAGCGGCGAGGTGTAGGCGAGGCGCCCACAGATTGAGAGCGCCACAAATGACCGCGACTGCGTCAGAGCCTAAATTATCCGTTTTCCTTGAACGCCCAGCCCCGCCAGCGTGCCTTCTTCCACGGCCTGGAAGAACTTGCGTGAGCCTAGCACGTCGCCTGCGAAGGTAACTGCGATGCCCTTGGCCATCAGATCCTTGCCAATAGCTTGTCGCGGCTCGTAACCGGTACAGATGATAACGTTATCGATATTCTTCAGAATCCGCTGAATCTGGCCGGCGGGTTCGACGTCGATCCAATCCGGGCCGATGGCATGCACCTTCGTATTTGCCATCGTTTCGATTCCAAGTTCGCGGACGCGATCGAGGAAATAGACATGGTCGGCCCACACAGCCTTGGTCAACAGGCCGGATCTCGCAACGATCATCACCTTGTGCCCGCGGTGAGCCAGGAAATCCGCGACCTCGATACCGACAAGCCCTCCACCAACGACAACGCAAGTCTTGCCGGCCTTGCGGGTTTCAGCAATCACCTGCCAGCCAAAGATCACATGCGGCTGGTTGATACCGGGGATATCAGGCAATCGGCTATCGGCGCCTGTCGATACAATGACGTGATTGGGTGAAAGAGCCGCCACCTTCTCCGCCCCCCAGTCGCGGCCGAGATGAACCTTGACGCCCTCGTGAACGATCCTTCGTCTGAAATAATGAAGCGCATTCTCGAGCTCCTCGCGGTGCGGTGGGCGATGCGCCAGAAGAAGCTGGCCGCCCAGCTCGCGGCTACGCTCGATAAGATGTGTCTCATGTCCGCGCCGCGCCGCGGTCAACGTCGCCGCCATGCCTGCAACGCCCGCACCGATCACGACAACCCGGCGCGAGACCGGCTTCTGCCGCATCATCTCCTGGAATTCCAGCTCCCGGCTGGCCATCGGGTTCATCGTGCACGCAATGCCCCGGTGCCGATGTACCGAGGCGACGCATTCGTTACAGGCAATGCACGGCACGATCGCCTCGACATCGCCGGATTGCGCCTTTGCGACGAAATAGGGATCCGCGACGAGCGCGCGGCTGAGACACACAAAATCCGCATCGCCATTGGCGAGCATAGTGTCTGCGACTTCAGGCGTATTGATGCGACCGACTGCCATCACGGGAACAGAGACGTCCCGTTTCACGGCCGCGGCAAGCACGGCATAGCACCCGCGTGCCCCGCTCATGCCAGGGATGATTGCGTAAGGGCGCGACGCGTGAATGCCCGCCGAGACGCTGATCGCATCCGCGCCGGCCCGCTCGAGAATGCGAGCGGTCTCGACGGCCTCAGCGATCTCAATGCCGCCCTCGAACATGTGCTGCCGTTCATGCGACAGATTACGGGGTAATCTTCGCCGAGCCGTGTCTTGATCGCACGGAGGATTTCCACGTAGAAGCGCGACCGCTTTTCGACCGAACCGCCATAATCATCCTCGCGGCGGTTCGCCACCGGCGACAGAAACTGGCCGGTCAGATAGGCATGGGCGCCGTGCAATTCGACGGCATCGAAGCCGGCCTGGCGCGCCCGCTCCGCCGCATCGGCAAAGGCGCTGACAACGCTCTGGATTTCCTCGACCATCATTTCGCGCGGCAGAGCCGGAGCGCCGACCGACGTATAGAGCGAGATGATCGGCGAAGGCGCGACCGGCACGTGACCGGTTATCTCGGTGCGAGATTCACGGCCGCCATGAGCAATCTGCAACGCGGCCTTGGCCCCGCCGGCATGGATCGACTCAACGAGGCGTCGCATGCCGGGAATGAAGTGATCGTCGTGCAGCATGCTGTTGAAGCGCAACCGTCGACCGATTTCGTCCACATAGGTCGCCTCGACGACCAACAGCCCGGTGCCGCCGCGCGCCCGTTCGGCATAGAAGGCGATCATGGCATCGGTAACGTTAGCCCAACGCGGTATGCCCTATCCGGGAATCCTCCCGCCTGATCAGATCGCCAAGCGATGGTCGTTGAACGACTAAAGCGCGGTCATCGGAGCAGCTTTTGGATCACTCCAACTGGGACACCAGCCGATGTTCATCGTGGCGAGGATTGCTGTGATGGTTGCCACGTTGATCTGGACGAGCGGCCTCCTGATGGCTGCCCCGGTTCTCGATGCGAGCGCATCTGATTTTGAAATCCGCGTCGGAAATATCATGCCATACACGGGGCCATTGGCTGGATTTGGCACGATCGGAAAAGCCGAGGCCGCTTATTTTGACATGATCAACGCGCGCGGTGGAATCAACGGTCGCAAGATCAGGTTCATCTCCTACGATGACAGTTCGGATCCTCGGACCGCTATCGAACAAACGCGAAAACTGGTTGAGCAGGACAAGGTGCTTTTGATGTTCGGATCGTTCGGGACGCCGGGCAATTTCGCCGTACATCCCTATTTGAACGAGAACAATATCCCGCAACTGTTTGTCGCGTCAGGAGACTAGGAGTGGGATAGGCCAAAGACCTTTCCCTGGACGATGGGTTGGCAGCCGCCTTTTCGCGCCGAGGGACAGATTTTCGCAAATTACATCGAGGCTTATTTTCCGGGACGAACGATCGCGGTGCTCTGGCAGAACGATCAGTTCGGACGCGATCTGTATTCAGGTTTGGAGGAGAGTCTGGGTAACGGAGCGAGCAGGATTGTCGTCGACATGACGTTTGACATTTCGGACAAGTCGATCGAGCGACAGATCGATGTGCTGCGGGATTCGGGCGCGGAGATCCTGGTGTTTGACGGAGCGCCGGCAATTGGTGCGCTCGCCATTCGACGAGCGGCCGATATCGGATGGCACCCGGTGTTTCTCCTGGGTAATGCATCGGCGTCCATCGCCAATGCGTTGAGGCCTGCCGGACTTCAGAATGCGACAGGTGTGATCTCTGCAGCGTTTCTCAAGGATGCAGGCGATCCGACATGGCGGAACGATCCGGGAATGCAAGAGTGGTCGTCATTCATGGACAAGTATTATCCCGATGGGGACAAGGACGACTCCGCTGCAGTCTTCGGATATGCGGCCGCCGAGACCTTGGCGCAGGTGCTGCGACAATGCGGCGATGATCTTTCACGGACCAATATCATGCATCAGGCAGCTTCGCTTGTGAACTACCACAATTCCGTCCTGCTTCCTGGTATCGCGATCGGTACGAGTGCCACGGAGTTTCGACCGATCGAGCAAATGCAGCTGGTGCAGTTCGATGGCCGCACGTGGGTGCCGTTTGGGAGCGTGCTCGATACAGCATTCGTTGGAGGTGTGAACCATTGAGCTTGGTCCGGCCACCGCGGTTTGCTCCCAACTGTTAACGGGCTCTCACGACACGTAACAAACGATCCGCGGGCTTTCGTGCGAAAGCATTGAAAGTGGAGTTTCGTCTCGGCCTTTCGGTCTCCTGGTATCATCGTTTATTCCCTTGACGCGGAATCGTCCATTGGACGCTGGAATTGAAAATCCGTCCGGCAACAGGATTAGCGGATCGCTTGTCGTCGCTGTTCTGGTGTTGCTGCTCGTGGCCGCCGGTGTGATCGGCTATCTCGGCTGGACGATCTCGAATGCGGACGTCCCGATGTCGGGCTACGTTGCCATGGCGCTCGGTGTCTTTTTTTTCGTTGGCCGTTGGTGTCGGCCTGATGGCACTTGTGTTCTACAGTAGTCGCAAGGGGTTCGACGAACCGGCGATGCTGATCCGGGACTCGGATGAGGCCGACGAGGTTGAGACGCGCCCGGAGCAGAAGCGGTAGACCATCAGGCTGTCCTCGTCTGACAAATTCAATCAACGATTCATCCAAAGGAGGCACTCATGAAAGTACTGATGGTCATCACATCCCACGATCAGCTGGGTAACACCGGGCGAAAGACGGGCTTCTGGCTAGAGGAGCTTGCAGCTCCCTACTACGTCTTCAAAGATGCCGGCGTGGAGGTGACACTCGCGTCTCCGAAGGGCGGACGGCCGCCCACTCGACCCCAAGAGCAACGAGGCCACTTTCCGCACTGACCTTACGCTTCGGTTTGAGAAGGATGCTGTTGCGCAGGCCCAGCTCGACAGGACCGTTCGCCTCGACAGCGTCAGGCAAGAAGACTTCGACACCGTTTTCTATCCGGGCGGGCATGGCCCAATGTGGAATCTCGCTGAAGATAGGCACTCCGTCAAGTTGATCGAATCTTTTCTGGCTGCCGGCAAGACAATCGCAGTCGTATGTCACTCCACGGGTGCGCTGCGTCATGTCCAGACGGCGGACGGCAAGCCCCTGGTTCAGGGAAAAGAGGTTACAGGCTTCACCGACGGTGAGGAGGAAGAAGTCGGCCTCACCAAGGTGGTGCCTTTCCTTGTCGAAGACGAGATGTTGAAGCTGGGCGCTACCTTTTCGAAGAAGGGCAACTGGGAAGTTCACGTGGTCAGCGACGGCTTGCTGATCACGGGGCAAAATCCGGGTTCCTCAGGCCCGGCCGCGAAGGCTCTGATGGCTGCGGTGAAGCAAAGCGCCAAGCCGACCGTCACCGCCCGGGCCTCTTAAATCGAATGCTGGATCGAATGCGGCGCGTTGCCGTTGGGGAGGCGCGATCGGTGCGCGCTTCTCCACGGTACCTGCTTGCTAATCGACGCGGGTTGGCTCCGAGCTCCGAGCACGCGTTGAAGCGTCTATATTGCCGGCGCGAGGCGCGTGTAGGCTTATCGCTCTCGGCCTTTGGGAATTACTCCAATCCGAAGGCGGCTTCATTTGGAAACGGTGGCCAAGCTATTGATATTGCTGAAGGGCGTTTGAGCTGTTTCTTCCAAACGCGCCTTGAAATCGTTGAATAATCAAACTGATTTTGATTCTGCCATTCCCATGTTCGGCCGGTCCTTCTCAGCCAAGACTGAAGGCATTGAGCTTGTTGCGTAAAGACCAACGCTCGGGGGTAGAGTTTAGAGCCCATTTGGAAGTCGCTGCGAACGCTTCTCTTTCCGAGCGGACCTATTGGTTTGATTTTGAACTTACTCAGGCTCCGTTGCCACACGCGCGCTCGATGTCTCAGCGAACGCCGTTCTCGTTGCGAAAGGCCGCAATGAAATCGCAACGAATTGGGTGAAACGACCGTGAACAAAGCTGGACGCGGCGGATCACCACACCAAGAAAGATCAATAGCCTAGAAGTCGCTCACTGCGTTCGGGACGCAGGGGACTGTTGCTTCAGACGGCTACGATCAGCGTATGTCGGTATCGGTGGTTGCGAGTCTCCGATTTGAATCTACCGTTCGACAAGCTTCTGAGCTTAGGCGGACGATCGGAGGAAATATCGCAGATTTGCATCGTGTGGGGAGAAGCGGTAGCGGTCTCGGTCGCCGTGTCTCGACGTGAGGCGCACCGCGCCATTCCGAACGGACTTCACAGCCACTATGCCCGAGCTTAAGTTTTCGGCACGCACGGGGCTCCAAAAACTACCCGAAGCGATTGGGACGGACCGCCTCTCCAGACACGGGACCGGAGTGCTGTTACCAGCCTCCACGACTACAACGCATAGGAGGTCGGCATAGTATTTGCTTAGTTCATTCGGTCGATCCCGCAACTTGATCGCGGTTATGGAGCCGAGATGCCCACCAAACCATTTCACTTGGCCTGGTTCCTTCAGGGATCGAGCGTGCAGGCCTGGGGTGAGTCCTGGACCGGACATATCGGCCAGACCTGGATGGAGCCTGAGCTGTTCCTGAACGCGGCGCGCGCGCTCGAGCGAGCCTGCTTCGACTACATCCTGCTCGAAGATTCGTCCTACGTCGGCGAGAGCTTCGGTGGCTCGACCGACATCTATCTCAAGAACGGCATCGCGGTGCCGCGTCAGGATCCGTCGGTGGTGGCGGCGCTGATGACGCAGGGGACATCGCGCATCGGCATCGTGCCTACTTTTGGAACATATGCCTATCATCCCTATTTGCTTGCCCGCCTGGTGGCGACGCTCGACCAGGTGTCGGGCGGGCGCATCGGCTGGAATGCCGTCACCGGCAGTTCGGACTTCGCGGCCATGAACTTCGGCATGCCAGGCATGCCGGAGCACGATCTGCGCTATGACATGGCTGACGAATACATGGAGGTCTGCAATGGCCTGTGGGATTCGTGGGAGCCGGGCGCCATCATCGCCGACCGCAAGAGCGGCGTACTGGTCGATCCCACCAAGGTCCACGCCGTCAATTACAGCGGCAAGTATTACAAGACGCGCGGCCCGCTCAACTCGGGGCCGGCGCCGCAGGGCCGGCCCGTGATCGCCCAGGCCGGCGGCTCGCCGCGCGGACGCAAGTTCGCCGCCGCCCATGCCGACACCATCGTGGTCCATACCAAGGGCATCGAGGCGATGCGCGCCTACCGCGACGACGTGCACAAGCACATGATCGCATGCGGCCGCAAACCTTCCGATTGCAAGGTGCTCTATCTCATCAATCCGATTCTCGGCGAGAGCATGGCCGACGCCCAGGAGCGCAGGAAGAAGCGGGCCGCCATCGCGTTGGGGCGCATCGATGAGCGGCTCGCGCATTTCGGCAAGGTAACCAATATCGACTTCGGCAAGTTCGATCTCGACAAGCCGCTGCCCGATGATGTGACCACCAACGGCCATCAGCAAAATCTCGAGCAATACCGCCTGATGGCGAAAGGGCGCTCGATCCGGGAGACGATGGCGAGCTTCAATGCGGTCGACATGTCGGTCGAGCTCTGCGGCACGCCCGACGCCGTCGCCGCACAGATGGGCGAGGTGATGCAGGAGGTCGGCGGCGACGGATTCCTGTTCTCGATGCCCAACGTCAACCGCCGCACACTCGCCGAGATCGAGGACGGGCTGGTGCCGGCGCTGCAGGATCGCGGCCTGATGCGCAAAGCCTACGAGCACAAGCATTTCCGCGACAATCTTCTGGCGTACTGATCACCCCTAGCAGGAAGGCAGAAAGCCGTCATGCGCGATCATCGTTCTCCGACCAAATTCAATCGCCGCGCGGCAATCGGTCTGCTGGGCGCAGGCCTTGCGGCGCCGTTTATCCGCCCTGGTCACGCCGAGGCGGCGTGGCCGGAGCAGACCACGATCCCCGACATCCTGAAGGGCAGCGGCGAGGTTCGCATCGCCACCTTCGGCGGCACGATGCAGGAGACCCAGCAAAAGGCTTATTTCGAGCCGTTCGAGAGGTTGTCCGGCATCAAGGTGCATGCCTTTCCCGGCACCAACCCGACCAAGATCAAGGCCATGGTCGAGACCGGCAACGTCGAATGGGACATCGCCCAGCTCAGCCGCGGCTCGATCATGAACCTGCAGAAGCAAGGCGACTACTTCGAGAAGATCGACTATTCCCTGGTCGATGACGGTGTCGGCGCCGCCTACCGCTTCGAATACGGCCTCGAGATGCTGGTGTGGGCGCAGGTGATGGGCTATCGGACCGACGCCTTCAAGGGCGACGCGCCTAAAGGCTGGGCAGACTTCTGGGACACCAAGAAATTTCCCGGCGACCGAGCCATGGGCGGCACCGGCGCCGGCGGCTGGCCCGAGATGGAATTCGCCCTGATGGCGGCCGGCGTGCCGGCCGACAAGCTCTATCCGCTCGATATCGACAAGGCTTTCGCAAGCTACGAGGGGATCAAGAAGGCGGTCGTCAAATGGTGGGACACCGGCGCCGTGCCGATCCAGCTTCTGACCGACCGCGAGGTCGCCATGACAACCGTCTGGAACGGCCGCATGGCTGCGCTGCAGGCGGCGAACGTTCCCGCCGCCATATGCTGGAATCAGGGGCTGATGAAGCGCGACGCCTGGGGCATCCCCAAGGGCGCCAAGAACGCCACGAATGCGATGAAGTTCGCAGCCTATTCGACCATGGCGATTCCGCAGGCCCGCATCGCCTTCGGAATCCCCTACGGTCAGGTCAACGCCAAGTCGAACGACTACATCCCGCCCGAACGGCTTGCCGTGCTGCCCAGCGCCCCCGCCATCAGATCGCAGCTTGTGAACTATGACTATGATTGGTGGATCGACAATCGCGACACGGTCGTTGGTCGCTTCAACAAATGGCTGCTGAGCTGACGACGATGACCGGGGCTGGCCGCGGCGCGTCGGTATCGCTCAGCAACCTGGAAAGGCGCTACGATCGCGTGGCCGCGGTGGCCGGCGTTTCGCTGGACATTCTCTCCGGCGAGTTCCTGACGCTGCTGGGACCGAGCGGATCCGGCAAGTCGACGACCTTGATGATGATCGCCGGCTTCGAGACGCCGACCGGCGGCGACATCGCCATCGACGGGAAGTCGGTCGTCGCCATGCCGCCCTATCGTCGCAACATCGGCATGGTGTTCCAGAACTACGCTCTGTTTCCTCATCTCACCGCTGCCGACAATATCGGATTTCCGCTCAAGCAGCGCGGCGTCGGCAAGGCCGAGCGGGAAAAGCTGGTCCGCGAGGCGCTGGCGCTGATGCAATTGCCCGACCATGGTGAGCGCTACCCGCGCCAATTGTCCGGTGGCCAGCAACAGAGGGTCGCTCTCGCGCGCGCCATCGTGTTCAAGCCGCGCCTTCTTCTGATGGACGAACCCTTGGGCGCGCTCGACAAGCAGCTCCGCGAGAACCTGCAGCTGGAGATGCGCCGCCTTCATGCCGATCTGGGCATCACCTTCATCTATGTCACCCACGACCAGGAGGAGGCTCTCACCATGTCGGACCGTATCGCCGTCATGAACGGAGGGCTGGTGGCGCAGGTCGGACGGCCCGAGGATCTGTATGACCGGCCGGGCAGTCGTTTCGTTGCCTCCTTCCTCGGCGAGTCGAATTTCCTCCCGGCCATCGTGCGCGGCATCGAGGACGATGTCGTGGTGGCCGAGTGCGAAGGGGCCATCGTCCGTGCTTTGTGTCCCGGCCGGCCCGCCACCGGCGAGAAGGTCATGCTGACGACGCGTCCGGAGCGTATCCGTTTCGCCGACGGCGCCTTTGCTTCGACCGCGCCGCAGAACCGTCTCAGCGTCACCGTGACCGAGGCGGTGTTTGCCGGCGAACGCTGCCGCTACATGTTGCAGGCACGCGACGGCACCGCGATGGTGCTGAAGGAACCGTCGAGTGCGGCGATCCGGCGCCGCGCGGTCGGCGAGCGGACGGAGATCGCTTGGTCGGTCGCGGATACGATCCTTGTCTGAGGGGGTCGAAATCCGTTTCGAAGGACTGGCCGCCACGCGGCAGAGCGGCGTGCGGCTGCCCTGGCGGCTGTCCTGGCGGCCGGTCATGCCGCTGCTGCTGGCGGCACCGCTTCTGCTGTTCATGCTCGTGTTCTATGCATTGCCGGTGCTGTCGATGTTGATGCGCAGCGTCAACGATCCCAACTGGACGCTGTTGCATTATGCCTCCCTGACCGGCGACACGGTGTTCCTGAAAGTCTTCTCGAACACGCTCTACACGTCGTTGACCGTCACCGCGGCGGCGCTGCTGCTGGGCTATCCCGTCGCTCTCTCGCTGGTGCGCGCGCCGCGCTACGCGCCGGTGATCCTGTTCCTGGTCCTGCTGCCATTCTGGACCAGCGTGTTGGTCCGCAGCTACGCCTGGATGGTGCTGTTGGGCCGGCACGGCCTCATCAATGAGGCGCTGCTCGCGGCAGGCGTGATCGACCAGCCGTTGCGCATCCTCAATACGCCGCTGGCGACCCAGATCGCGATGGTTCACATCCTGCTGCCCTACATGGTTCTCCCGATCGCCAATGCGCTCCGACAGATCGATCCGTCGCTGGCGCGCGCGGCGTCCGGGCTGGGCGCCACGCCGTGGGCGACCTTTCGGCAGATAACGCTGCCGCTCTCCATGCCGGGCGTCGCCGCCGGCGTGCTGCTGGTATTCGTGCTGGCGCTGGGCTTCTACATCACGCCGGCCATGGTCGGCGGCACGCGCGAGATCACGCTATCGATGCTGATCGCCCAACAGGTCGATCAGCTCAACTGGGCCTATGCAGCGACGCTTTCGGTCCTGCTGCTGGCAACGGCGCTCGCCATCATCGCGGCTTTCTATCGGCTGCCTGGTGTCGGCCATACGCTCCGAACGAGCGCACGATGACAGTCGCCCGCGTGCTGCCGGCGATGCTCGTAGGCCTCATCCTCATGTTCCTCGCCTTGCCCATCGTCGTCGTGATGGTGGTCTCGTTTTCTTCGGCGACCTACCTGACGTTTCCACCGCCGGCCTTCGGGTTGCGCTGGTACAGCGTCTATTTCGCCAGCGACGATTGGTTGCGCTCGACCTGGCTCAGCCTCTGGGTCGCAGCCTCCGTGGTCGTGCTGGCGACGCTACTCGGTACGCTGGCAGCGGTTGGCATCGCCCGCCTGCCCAAAGCACTCCGCGTTCTGGCCTCTGCGCTGATCCTCTCGCCGTTGATCGTGCCGGTCATCGTCGTGGCCATCGGCATCTACTACGCCTTCGCCCGTTACGGCTTGGTCGGCACGCCGGCCGGCCTGATCTTCGCCCATACCTGTCTTGCGGTGCCTTTCGTCGTCACCAGCGTGAACGCCAGCCTCGCGGGCATCGACCCCCGCCTGGGGCAGGCGGCGCTTAGCCTCGGCGCCACACCCATCGGCACTTTTTTCCAGATCACGCTGCCACTGATCCGCCCCGGCGTTCTCGTCGGCGCCCTGTTCGCCTTCATCACATCGTTCGATGAGCTGGTCGTTGCGCTCTTCATATCCGGCTCCGGCGCGGTCACGCTGCCGCGCCGCATGTGGGACGATCTGCTCTATCAGATCGAGCCAACCATCGCAGCGGTCTCAACCCTGACCATCGTGCTGACGGTCGTGTTGATGGGCTGCGCCCACCTCCTTGGAAAACGAGCGGCCGCTTGACCTTGGCCCAGCCGAGACGCCGCGTGTAATTTGACCGGGCGTGCAGAACGTCTGGCGACCGAGCAGGGCGAGCAAGCCGTACACAGGAATCTTTGCGGCGCTGCTTGATTCAGGTTTCCTCGAAAACATCCCCTTCAGGCGGACGATCGGAGGAAATATCGCAGATCTGCGCCGTGTGGGGAAAGGCGGTAGCGGTCCGGTGACTCGAAGCCTCGACGTCTCGGACGCGTCGATCCATACAGCCCTGCGCGCAATCGCAGTTGGATTTTACGCTGCAAGCCGTTGATCTGTAATGGGTGGGTTTTGGCTCAGTTGGAAAAATTCCCTTGAGATATCAGTGCGAATAGGATGTCTCTTAATCAGCGGGTCCCAGGTTCGAGCCCTGGTGCGCCCACCATATCGTCAAAGATTGTCTATTGATCCGAGGCGGTCCTCGAGATGCGGGACTCCACGACGGAACGGGGCTTATCCGTCTCAGGTCCTTCAAGCGGAAGCCGATCCCGTGCGGGTCGTGCGTTTGAGTTCGCGATAAGCCAATACAAGTTCGTCGAGTGAGAAGGCGAGGTTGCGGCCGCTCGGATTGGGAAGGACCCATGCGATCGCGCCGCCAAATTGGTCCGGTTGCCGGCCCCACGCGATGGTCGAGCGGTCGATGATCGTGCTGTAGGCCTTTTTGCCCAGGAAGGCCACGAAGCGTGGTTTATGCGCCTCGATTTTCCGCCTGAGAGCGCGCGAGGCGGCGGTGAATTCACTGACTGAAAGCTCGTCGGCGCTCGCGGTCGGGCGAGCAACGGCCGTCGTCAGGCCACAGCGTTCTTTGAGCAGCAGCCGGTCGTCGGTCGCCTCGAACAGGCGGGGCGTAAACCCCGACTTGAAGAGCACCGGCCAGAAACGGTTGCCGCGGCCGACAAAGTGATGGCCGGCTGCCGCGGCGCGTAGGCCGGGGTTAAGCCCGCAGAAGACGACGTCGAGGTTGTTTGCCAGGATATCGGGCAAGCCGGTGGTTGGGCCGTTCATGGTGCGGGAGTTGTTCGAGAAAAGGGCACAGCTTTCATCATGCCAGGTTCGTTCAAAACAGGCGAATGCCGTGTGGCTCAGCCTGCCGCTTCATAACCAGAATGGACCCTTCGCGCCACTTCGCAGGCGTTTTGATTGCGTGGCTTGGAAACGAATAAACGGGCAAGACATGAAGTCTTGCCCGTTCATTGAAACTCTCAGAGTGCGATCAGCGGCAGACGCGAACCCGCTTTACGACGCGGCGTCCATGAAAGCCGCGCGACACCACCGTGCGGACGGTGCACACCGGGCCGCGGTGAAAGCGAACGCTGGTGATGTCAGAGTGTTTGGTGATCGCGACGTGGGCCGGCTGGAACGCTGCGGCCGGCGCAGCCGAGAAGCCCAGGCCGAGCAGCACCGCGGTTGTCAACCCGATCATCGTCTTTTTCATTTTTTGGTCCTCCGTTGACGGCTCTGAGGGATTCATGCTGGCCGATGCGGGATGTTTGAACTCGAGCCGTGAATGCTGCGTGAACGGATCGATCGGTCGCGGCTTGCGCGCATTAAATCGAAGCAATGATCACGGGAACCCCACGCTGTTGGTGTCGAAGCGGTGCGTATTGACACTCTCAGGCGAACGTTGATCCCGGCGAAGCTGGGCGATATCTTGTTTATCGGCGAACGGAGGTGTTCCAAATGAGCCGCTACAGACATCGTGGAACCTGGACGGCGGCTGCTATTCTCGCTGCCTTGGTTGTTGCGACCATCATGGGGGCGTTCGATTGATACGCCGCCTGCGCAGTCATCTGTCGATGTCGGCAGATGGATGTTTTAATCGTTCGAGTTTCTCAAACGTGACGACGCCGCTCTTGGCGTCCGCGTGAAATTCCATCTTCAGGCCATTCTTCACACCATGGCCTTCCCATCGGCCGTCATCGGCTTCGATCTTGCTGATCAAGTTATAGCCTGACTGCAATAGCTTCTGGATGACCTGATCGGCGCGCATCCAGTCGGGGCCTGGCGTATCGGCAAACACGCAACGGAGCGTCCCGCCTGTTGGCGTGATGGCAAGCATCACCGGGGCGATAGTCTTCATTCGGGCCTCCGCATCCGGGGCGTGACCAAGGGTGACGCCTGCCTAAATGGGTCAGATCGAAAATTGCTCCGCCGGCTTGGCTGCAGGTTCGGCCATGCGCATCCCGTGAAATCAACAGGTTAGGCAAAAAAAAGGTACCGTTTCGGTCGCAGTCGGCGGGAGTCTGTGTTGCCCGCGTCAATGTGAAGCATATCTGCCGGCGTTAGGTGCTAAACGCGGCGGGAACCAAGGATGGCAGGCCGTTTGCAGCGCTTCGCCAAATTGCCCGCGAGACCGATCGATGACACGCCTGATTTCAAGCCTGGATGCCCATCAGGATCTGAAGGCGACCATGACCGCCTGCAGCACCAAGGCCGGCTGGCGCTCGCTGTTGTTGCGCGCTTATGTCGATCCCCCGACGGTCGATGAACTCAACACACGGCCCACCGCCGACCATTTGATCGTGTTGGTTACCGGAGGCTCCTGCGAGATCGAGGGGCGTTACAAGGGGCGCTGGCACAAGGCACGCTATCGGCCGGGCATGCTGGGCATGACTGCGCCCGGAGAAGCGGCCACGTTGCGCTGGCATGGGCATACGACACACGAGACGCTGCAGCTTCACCTCCCGTCCGCGACACTTCAGGCGACAGCGGCCGAGATGCCGAAGACTGGACGTCCTGCCGGACTGCCGAGTCGCCTGGGCGACGAGGACACCGTCATTCGACAGACCATGCTGAGTCTGGCGGCTGCAATGGCAGAGGGAGCTCCCGATTTGTACGCGGAGACCGCGGCGGAATTCCTGGTCGCACATCTGCTGCTTCGTCATGGCCGTCATCATATGCCGCCGCCGGCGCACGAAGATGTACGCTTGCGCCGCGTTGATGATTATATGCGGGAGCACCTTGCAGATCCGCTGTCGCTGACGGCGCTGGCCGAAGTGGCCTGCATCAGCAGGTTTCATTTTCTTCGGCTGTTCAAGCAGACATATGGCGAGACGCCGCTCAAGCGACTGACACGCTTGCGCATGGAAGACGCACGCGAGCGGCTGGCCGGCAACCAGTCCATCGCCGAGATCGCATTTGCCAGCGGATATGAGAATTCAGCGCACTTCGCCGTCGCTTTCCGCAAGATTTTTGGCGTCGCTCCGAGCGTCTACCGGCGGGACATTCGATAGCGCGTTTTCCAGGCGACGCCGCAGCAATATCGCGGGCGCTTTCAGCAATCTGCCAAAGGCGCGGCTTTTTGGGGCCGTGCTACAGCGGCCTGACATAACATCCCGTGGTCCGGCGGAGGCTGGGTCACGCATGTCAGCGGAAGCGAATCCATGACCAGGACGATCAAAGTCAACGGAACCCGTCGTGACATCGACGTGGACGACGATACGCCATTGCTTTGGGTGCTGCGCGACGTGCTCGGCATGACCGGCACGAAATTCGGCTGTGGCGCCGCGCTGTGTAGCGCTTGCACCGTGCACATCGACGGCGTGGCGACGCGATCCTGCATCACCACGGTCGACAGCATCGGCGACAGCGCCATCACGACAATCGAGATGATCGGCGGGACTCCGCAAGGAAAGGCGCTGCAGATCATGTCGGCGGCAGCACTGCTCGTGGACAAGCCGAAACCGACCGATGCCGACATCGACAGCGCGATGTCCGGCAATGTCTGCCGCTGCGGCACCTATCAGCGCATCCGCGCGGCGATTCATCGCGCCGCAAGCTGAAGGAGCCTGCCGTGACCAACCCTATGTCTTCATCCCTGCTCGATCGCCGCGCTGCCCTCAAGCTGGGCGCAGCCCTTGGAGGTGAGCTGGTTCTCACCGTTGCCCTGCCGCCCATGCTGGCCCAGGCGGCAACTGAAACGACACCCAGCTTCGCACCGAACGCCTTCATTCGCATCGATCGCCAGGGCATCGTCACGCTGGTGATGCCGATGGTGGAGATGGGTCAGGGCACCTATACGTCGCTGTCCATGCTTCTCGCCGAGGAACTGGAAGTCGGGCTTGATCAGGTTCGGCTGGAGCATGCGCCGCCGAATGATGCGCTCTATGCGAACGGGCTGCTTCATGTGCAGTCCACAGGCCTCTCGGCCTCGATACGCGAGTTCTGGACACCGCTGCGCCAGGCGGGCGCGATGGGGCGCACGCTGTTGATCGCCGCGGCCGCCAAACGCTGGGGTGTTGATCCCAAGTCCTGCCGGGCAGAGCACGGCGTGGTCTTCGCGCCAAGTGGCGCTCGGCAGCTTGGTTATGGCGAGCTTGTGGAGAGTGCGGCGAAGCTTGCTGTGCCGGCGCCCGATAGCGTCACCCTGAAACAGCCGAAGGACTTCAAGTTGATCGGCACGCGCGCGGCGCGACTGGACATGCCCGCGAAGGTCAATGGTACCGCGATGTTCGGCATCGATGCCCGCCCCGCAGGTGTGAAGATCGCGGCGATCGCCATCTCGCCGGTGTTCGGCGGCAAGCCAAAATCGGTGAACCAGGCGGCGGCGCTGGCGGTCAAGGGCGTGCATCAGGTGGTGATGACCGACGATGCGGTTGCGGTTGTCGCCGATCACATGGGCGCGGCGAAGAAAGGTCTGGAAGCCGCGGCGGTACAATGGGACGAAGGACCGCATGCGGCCGTCAGCAGCGCTGACATCCTGCATCAGCTGGAAGAGGCTTCGAAACAGCCCGGCGCCGTGGCGCGCAACGAAGGCGATGCCGCGAAGGTGCTCGCCAGCGTCACGCAACGGATCGATGCCATCTATCAGGTGCCGTTCCTGGCCCATGCGCCCATGGAGCCGATGAACTGCACCGTCGATCTGCGCAAGGATAGTTGCGATATCTGGGTAGGCACCCAGGCGCCGACGCTAACCCAGGCGGTGGTGGCTGGCATCGTCGGCCTTCCGAAGGAAGCTGTCAGGATTCACAATCACCTGCTCGGCGGCGGCTTCGGCCGGCGGCTCGAGGCCGATGGCACGGTGCGCGCCGTCAAGATTGCACAGCAGGTGCAGGGGCCGGTGAAAGTTGTCTGGAGTCGCGAGGAAGACATCCAGCACGACATGTATCGGCCCTGCTATTACGATCGCATCTCCGCGGCTCTCGGCCCCGACGGCAAGCCGGTAGCCTGGACTCACCGTATTGCCGGGTCTTCGGTGATGGCGCGCTATATTCCGCCGCTGTTTCGTGATGGTCTGGATCCCGATGCCGTGGAAGGCGCGGCGGAACCGCCTTATGCATTTCCGAACATTCACGTGGATTATGTCCGAGTCGAACCGCCGGGGATTCCCACGGCCTTCTGGCGCGGCGTTGGCCCCACCCACAATGTCTTTGTGGTCGAGAGTTTTCTCGACGAACTGGCTACTGCTGCGAAGCAGGATACTGTCGCCTATCGCAAGGCGTTACTGGCCCACAATCCGCGCGCGCTCGGCGTGCTGACACTTGCGACGGACAAGGCCGGCTGGAGCCGGACGTTGCCGCCGCGCCGCGGTCTTGGTGTTTCGGTTCAGTTCGCTTTCGGCAGCTATCTCTCGCAGGTGGCCGAGGTCGAGGTCGGCACCGACGGATCGGTCAGGGTTCATCGCCTCGTCTGCGCCATCGATTGCGGCCTCACGGTCAATCCGGACACCGTCGCGGCGCAAATGGAAGGCGGATCGATCTTCGGCCTGACGGCGCTGCTCAATGGTGCGATCACTTTGAAGAACGGTCGTGTCGAACAGGGCAATTTCGATACCTACGTGCCGATGCGGATCGACGAGGTTCCCGTGATCGAGACGCATCAGGTCATGAGTGCCGAGGCGCCCGGCGGAATTGGTGAAACCGCGACCGCCATCGTCGCGCCTGCGGTAACCAACGCGATCTTCGCCGCCACTGGCAAGCGTATCCGCGCCCTGCCGGTCGACACAGGCCTGCTCAAGGCCTGAGAGGCTCGTTCAAAAGCGGCCACAGTCGAGCTTTGACGTGTTATCCCGATGTTGCCGGACGCATCAAACCCGCGCGATGAGCTCTCCGCCACGCCGTGCCGGTGTGCATCGCTCGATGAAGCGCCCCTGACCATACGCATGGCCCGGCCTCAAAAGAGGCTGGACCTCGCCGCCTGATTGGCATTCACTGTCTCCAAAACAAACGACGCCGCCGGAACTGAGCACGCGTCGGTCAGGGAGATGGGCCATGAGCGTGACGGCGATGTCGTCGGACGTCGAATCCCCCTTAAGCGCCGCTGATCGCGCGCCCTTGTTGCGCTGGATGATCTTCACTGGTCTCTGCGCGTTTGCCGTGGTGCTGCTGTGGCACTATGGCCTCGTTCGCCTGATGCTGGCGTCGGATCGCACCTACATCTCGGCCATCATCGCGGTGCTCTATGTCGTCACCTCGCTGCACTGTCTCTGGCGCACCATCGCCATCGGGCGCGAAGCCGATGCGGGACGACGGGCCGCGCAGATCCTGTCAGAACCCGGCGCGGTGGTCCTCGCCGTGGAACGCAACGCGCTGCCCAAGGGCCTGGTCGCGGATCACATCCGTAATCTCGTCCTGAAGGCGGATACGCAAGGGTCGGGACGGATCGATCAGACATTGCTGTTGCGCTCGCTGGCGGATCGGCTGCGCGGGTCCAACGGCTTCGGCGCCTTCGCGAGCGATACGCTGATGAAGCTGGGCTTGCTGGGAACCATCATCGGCTTCATCATCATGCTGGCACCGATCGCCGGCATCGACGCGTCCGACCGCTCGCTGTTGAAATCGTCCATGGGCCTGATGACCGACGGCATGGCGATTGCGATGTACACCACGCTGGCAGGCCTCGTCGGGTCCATCCTGCTCAAGATCCAGTATTACATGCTGGATGCAGCGACCGCCCAGGTGTTCTCCCAGGCCGTGACCTTGACGGAAACACGCGCCGTTCCGGCGCTGGAAAGCCGTCATGATCGATGACTTCGGCCTTTATCCGCGGGAAGAGCCGTTCGATCCGTTCAGCGTGATGCTGTTCAAGGCGTTGCAGGTGATCGCTTTCCTGTTTTTCCTGGCGCTGCTGGCGATCGCGCCGGAGTCCCAGGACGGCAAGATCGATTCCAAGGCCGAGTTCATCATCACCATGGACTGGCCCGACAATCATCCCGACGATCTCGATCTGTTCGTGCAGGATCCGGCCGGCAATATCGCCTGGTACCGCCGTCGCGAAGCCGGCTTCCTGGTGCTCGATCGCGACGACCGCGGCGGCGCCAACGACTTCATCATCGTCAATGGCAAGAAGATCGCGTCGCCGATCCGCGAGGAGATCGTGACTGTTCGCGGCGTGGTGGCGGGAGAATATACCATCAATGTCAGCCATTTTCAGGCGCTGACCCGCGAGCCGGTGCCGGCCAAGGTCAAGGTGCAGAAACTTAATCCGACGGCGCAGGTGATCTACGACAACACAGTCACCGTCGACCATATCGGGGATGAGAAAACCGCCGTGCGTTTCACCCTCGATGCCGAGGGCGAGGTGGTTGATATCAACAACCGTTACAAGTCGCTGATGGAGACGTTCCGCAACGTGCGCAGCAACGGCGCGGATCGCGATCCGAAAACCGGTTATGTGAAGAAGCTATGACGAGCCTGGAATCTGTCATCCTCTCCCTTGGGCTTGCCTATGCCCTGATCGGGGCGCTGCTGCTCGCGCTTCTCGTTCGCGCGCGGCTGCCCTGGCCGGCCAAGGCGGTCGCGGTCGTCGTGACCAGCTGTTTCTATATCGTCAGCTTCATCGGTGCGCGGGGCCTGCTGGGCTGGTCGTCGAACGATCCGCTGCCGGCGCACTTCAAGCTGCTGCAGGCCCGCATTGTTGAGCCGCATTCGCTGGAAGGCGAACCCGGCGCCATTCATCTGTGGGTCGAGGCGCTTGACGAAGACAACAGACCCAGCGGCGTCCCGCGTGCTTATCGCCTGCCATACAACGCGAAGCTTGCGGAGAAGACCGAGAGGGCGATCGCCGCAAGCGCCGACGGCAGGCCACAGGGCGGCCGGGCAGTTGATATGGGAACGGGTGAGGGAGGCGCGGCGGAAGAGGCGGTTCGCCTGGTCACCCCATCCTCGATCACGACCACTGGCGGTGGCGATCCCTCCACGGGCGGCCCGGTCGATCCCCGCATAGGCAACGGCGAAAATCAAAGCATCAGCTTTGCGCCGCTGGCGCCACCGCGGATGCCGAAGAAGGATGATCAATAAAAGATTTGGTCTGAGTCCAGTGGCGGCTTGTCGAACGTGAGCGGCCGTCCATAGTATGGATGGATCCACATTGCGAGTCAGGGCGCAAGACATACGGGACGCAAGGCATCATGTATCTCGGCATCGATCTTGGCACCTCGGCCGTCAAAACCCTACTGGTCGATGATGACCAGCGCGTGGTGGCGAGCCGAAGCCAGCCGTTGACGGTGACCTCTCCTCGTCCCGGTTATTCCGAGCAGGATCCGCGGCAGTGGATCGATGCCGTGTTCGCGACGCTTGATGCCCTGAAGGCTGATCACGGCAGCGAATTGGCCGCGGTTGGGGGGATCGGCCTGTCAGGCCACATGCACGGCGCAACCCTGCTTGACAAAAGCCTCGCACCCCTGCGGCCCTGCATTTTATGGAATGACGGGCGCTCCGCGGCGCAATGCCGCCTGCTGGAGCAGCGCTGGCTAGCCTTGCGGGCGATCACCGGCAATAAGGCGATGCCTGGATTCACCGCGCCAAAATTGTTGTGGGTTGCGGCGCACGAGCCGGAGATTTTTGCAGCGACAAAGCTTGTGCTGCTGCCGAAGGCCTATCTGCGTCTGGTCATGACCGGTGAAGCGATCGAGGATATCTCCGACGCATCGGGCTCACTGTGGCTCGACGTCGCGCGGCGCGATTGGTCCGACGATGGACTGGCCGCGACCGATCTGTCGCGCAGCCATATGCCGCGTCTTGTCGAAGGCTGCGCCCCCGCCGCGCGGCTGCGGCCCGAGCTCGCCGCGCGCTGGGGAATGACCCGTCGGCCGATGTTTGCCGGAGGCGCCGGAGACAATCCGGCGGGTGCCATCGGCATCGGTGCGATCCGGCCCGGCGCGGCGTTCGTGTCGTTGGGAACCTCCGGTGCGATCATGGCGCCGACCGAAACGATTGCCGCCAATCCGGAGCGCGCGGTGCACACGTTCTGTCACGCCATTCCCGGCATGTGGATTCAGGCCGGTGCGATCCTGTCGGCGGCGTCGTGCCTCGCCTGGACCGCGCGACTACTTGGCGCCTCCGAGGCCGACCTGCTGGCGCCGCTCGGTCTGGCCCCGCAGGCGCCGTCACCCGTGAGCTTCCTGCCGTATCTGTCCGGTGAACGAACACCGCATGATGATCCGGATGTGCGCGGGATGCTGGATGGATTGAGCCATGCAACCGATCGCACCGCCATCGTGCAGGCTGTGCTCGAGGGCGTGGCCTTTGCGATGGCGGATTGCCGGGATGCGCTGGTCGACACCGGGATTGTGATTGCGCAGGCCGATGCGATCGGGGGCGGGTCACGGTCGCGGTTCTGGCTGTCGGTGCTGGCCAATGTTCTGAACATTCCGATTCACTGCTTTGCCGATGGCGAAACCGGTGCGGCCTTTGGTGCAGCGCGACTGGGGCGCCTGGCCGTCACCGGCGAGGCGATTGAAACCGTCTGCGCACCCCCGCAGCGCATCGAGACGTTCGAGCCTGTCCCCGCACTCGCCGATGCTTACGCCGGGCGTCGTCCGCACTGGCGCGGGCTCTACAGGCCGCAGCGTTGATCTTCCATAAGGTTCCGGAGCGATGTCCCAATCTGTGGGATCGGGCGAGCCCTGATATTTTCCCGATGCCGTTCTGATATTTTCTCGATATTGCCCTGCGCCGCCGCCTTTTGTTTAATGCCGCGAGATCGCGCCGTCCCGCCAGCGAGACGCGAGTCAAAAAAATGGCGCTGTCGACAAGCCAGGGAGGCGCCACGGATGAACGACCCGATTCTCGAAATGCGCCGGGTCTCCAAGTCTTTCTTCAGCATCAAGGCGTTGCGCAATGTCGACCTGACTGTTTACCCCGGCGAAATCCATGCCCTGATGGGCGAGAACGGCGCCGGCAAATCGACGTTGATGAAGATCCTGTCGGGTGCTTACCGACCCGATCCCGGGGGAGAGATTCGCATCGAGGGCAAGCCGGTGCGCATCGATGGTCCGCTCGGCGGTCGCGCGGCCGGTATCTCCATCATCTATCAGGAACTGTCTCTCGCCCCGAATTTGAGTGTTGCGGAGAATATTTATCTCGGCCGCGAAATCTCACATTCTGGGTTGTTGGCCCGCAACGCCATGCGCATCGGCGTCGGCCCGATTCTCGCGCGGCTCGGCGCGGATTTCACGCCATCGACGCTGGTTGCCGATCTGTCCATGGGCCAGCGCCAACTCGTCGAGATTGCGCGTGCACTGCACGCAAAATCGAAGATCCTGATCATGGACGAACCGACCACGTCGTTGTCGGCGGGCGAGAGCGAACGACTGTTCGTCCTGATCCGCCAGCTGCGCGTGGAAGGGCTTGCCATCATCTACATCTCGCACCGCATGGATGAGGTATATGCGCTCGGCGACCGGGTGACGGTGTTGCGCGACGGCACACTGGTGGGCTCCCTCGACAAGCCGCAGATCCGGGCCGACACCATCGTCAGGCTGATGGTGGGACGCGAGGTCTCCTCCTTTTACAAGAAAGATCACGATCCGCAGGCGGGGCTCGGGGCGCCCGTCCTCGCCGCTGTCGACATCGCCGATGGGCAACGCGTCAGGGGATGCTCGTTGACCGTGCGCGCGGGCGAGGTCGTTGGCCTCGCGGGCCTGATCGGTGCGGGCCGCACGGAGCTCGCGCATCTCATCATCGGGGCGTCGCCGAAGACCTCCGGCCATGTCGAACTCGAAGGTCGCGCGGTCGCCATCCGTACCCCCGGTGAGGCCCTCGATGCGGGCATTGCCTATCTGACAGAAGACAGGAAGGCGCTGGGCCTGTTCCTGGACATGTCCTGCCTGGACAACATCAACCTCGCGGTGCTCGGCAGGGACGCGAAGCTCGGCGGCATTCTCGACCGGGACAAGGCGCGCCAGCGGGCCCGCAAGGCGTTTGCGGCGCTTGGCATCCGTGCCGCGGACGTCGGTGTTCCGGTCGGCGGTCTTTCCGGCGGGAACCAGCAGAAGGTGCTGCTGTCACGCCTGCTCGCAACCACGCCCAAGGTCCTGATTCTCGATGAGCCCACCCGTGGCGTCGATGTCGGCGCCAAGTCCGAGATCTATGCGATCATCGACAATCTCGCCAAATCCGGCGCCGCGATTCTCGTCATCTCGTCCGACCTGCCGGAAGTTATCGGCATCTGCGACCGTGTCATTGTCATGCGTGCCGGGCGCATCGCCGGCGAGATGAGCCGCTCGGCGACATCGCCGCTGGACCAGGAAGAGATCATGGCCCTTGCCACCGGAATGGAGCAGTTGCATGCCTCATGACAATCCTTCGCCGGCGGAGACCGCACCCGCCGGCGCGCCGGGCCTCGCGGCTGCGCAGGAGAGCAAGCGCCAGCGCACGCGGCTCCTTATCCGCGCGGCCGGCATGCTGCCGGTGTTGCTGTTGCTGTGTATCGGCTTCCATTTTCTCTCGGACGGTCGCTTCTTCACCGGGCAAAATCTCGGCATCGTCCTGCAGCAGGCGGCCGTCAACACCGTGCTGGCCGCGGGAATGACCTTTGTCATCTTGACGGGCGGCATAGATCTGTCGGTCGGATCCATCCTGGCCGCCGCGGCGATGGCGGGCCTGATCGTCTCCAAGCTCCCCGATCTCGGAACGCTCTGGCTGCCGGTGGCGGTGCTCACCGGGCTCGCGTTCGGTGCCATTAATGGTGCCTTGATCGCGCTGTTGCGCCTGCCTCCCTTCATTGTCACGCTGGGATCGCTGACGGCCGTGCGTGGTCTGGCGCGTCTGCTCGGCACCGACACCACCGTTTTCAATTCCGCCATTCCCTATGCCTTTATCGGCAACGGCTCCCTGACCATCATTCCCGGTGTGGTGTCGATTCCCTGGCTGTCGGTGATCGCTTTGCTTGTCATCTTGGCCTCATGGGTGGTGCTGCGGCGCACCGTGCTTGGGGTGCACATCTATGCGGTGGGCGGCAACGAGAGCGCGGCGCGCCTTGCCGGCATCAAGGTCTGGGCCATCCTGATTTTTGTCTACGGGGTGTCGGGATTGCTGGCCGGGCTCGGCGGCGCCATGCAGGCGGCGCGCCTCTATGCGGCCAACGGATTGCAACTGGGACAATCCTATGAGCTCGATGCGATCACCGCGGTGATCCTGGGCGGAACGTCCTTTGTCGGCGGCATCGGCTCGATCTGGGGCACGCTTGTCGGCGCGTTGATCATCGCCGTGCTGTCGAACGGCCTCATCCTCACCGGTGTGTCCGATGTCTGGCAGTATGTCATCAAGGGTCTGGTGATCATCGGTGCAGTGGCGCTCGATCGCTATCGGCTGCAGGGCTCGGCGCGCACCTGAGCTTACACCTGTCGTATTCCGAAACGGTCGCTGGTCCGCCGTGCCGGAACGTTCAAGGAGACCAGGGAGGACGCCAATGTTGAAGACGATCTCGCTTGCCGGCGCCGCGGTCGCGCTCGCCATGAGCTCGGCCCCATCTTTTGCCAAGGAGCTCAAATCGATCGGCATCTCGCTGGGCTCGCTTGGCAACCCGTTTTTTGTCGCACTCTCGAAGGGTGCCGAGTTTGAAGCCAAGAAGGCCAATCCCGGTGTGAAGATCACGACGGTCGGCTTTGAATACGACCTCGGCAAGCAGGTCACCCAGATCGACAACTTCATCGCCGCCGGCGTCGACCTGATCCTGTTGAATCCTGGCGATCCGAAAGCCGTGGGCCCGGCGATCAAGAAAGCGCAGGCGGCCGGCATCGTCGTGGTCGCGGTGGACACCGCGGCTGAGGGCGCCGACGCCACCGTGACCACCAACAATGTTCAGGCCGGCGAAATCTCCTGCCAGTACATCGTCGACAAGCTCGGCGGCAAAGGCGAGGTTATCATCGAGAACGGGCCGCAGGTTTCTGCCGTGATCGATCGCGTCGTCGGCTGCAAGAACGTGTTCGGCAAGATTCCTGGGATCAAGGTGCTGTCGAGCGACCAGGACGCCAAGGGATCGCGCGAGGGCGGCCTCACCGTAACCCAGGGCTATCTGACCCGCTTCGCCAAGATCGATGCCATCTTCGCCATCAACGATCCCCAGGCCATCGGTACCGATCTCGCGGCGCGCCAGCAGCAACGCACCGGCATCATCATCACGGCGGTGGATGGCGCGCCCGATATCGAAGCCGCGCTCAAGGATCCGGCGGCGGCGCAGATCCAGGCGTCCGCGTCGCAGGATCCTTTCTTCATGGCCCGCCGCGCCGTGCAGGTCGGCGTCGGCATTCTCAAGGGCGACAAGCCCGCCTCGACCGTGGAGCTGTTGCCATCCAAGCTCGTGACCCGCGACAATATCAAGGATTACAAGGGCTGGACTTCGGACCGTTCGCAATAGCGACGCCGGAGTTGATTTGTCGCTGATAACGGCGAACACTGTCCAAACATCGCGGCCACCGGAAAGAGCCGCGGACAGGGGCAGGGAGGACCGTTATGCTTTTCAATCGCCGTTCAGCATTGGCCGCGATGGCTGGATTTTCCACGGCCGTCGCGTTGCCCGCCATCAGCCGGGGCGCGACACCGGGACCGACGGGCAAGATCAAGCACCTGGCGTTCAGTGATCAGGGCGGCCGCCCCGACGGCGTGCAGGTGATGGTGAGCCGCAACCATCTGTATGTCGGCCATATGTTCAGCAACGGCTTCACCATCATGGATGTGGCCGATCCGTCCAAGCCGAAGCCGTTGCAGTTCGTGGCGGCGCCGCCGAACACCCGCACCCATCACCTGCAGACCCACGGCGATCTCATGCTGATCGTGTGCGGCGCGGATATCCCGACCATCGGGAAATACAATCCGTCGTTTTCCTATTATGGCCAGTCCTATGCGGGAAGCGTGTCCGGACGATCGGATTTCGTCGCCGGCCTGAAGGTCTACGACATCTCCAAACCGGCTGCGCCGACGGAAATCGCGTTCCTGCCGATTCCAGGTATCGGCCTCAACCGCCTCTGGTATGACGGCGGCCGTTACGCTTATGTCTCGGCGCACATGGATGGCTTCACCGACCACATGCTGGTGATCGTCGACATGAAGGAGCCGACCAAGCCGACCATCGCCGGCCGCTGGTGGATGCCGGGGATGTGGCGTGACGGCGGGGAGAAACCGAACTGGGAGAAGAAGCGCGTTGCGCTGCATCACATGATCGTTTCAGGTGACATCGGCTATGCCGCGTGGCGGGATGGCGGCTTCACCATCTTGAACGTGGCTGATCCCGCCAATATCAAGCTTCTCGCTCACGTCAACACCGCGCCGCCGTTCGCCGGCGGCACCCATACGCCGCTGCCGTTGCCCGGTCGCAAGTTGGCCGTGATGCTGGAGGAATCCAACGGCTTCGCCTGCGCCAAAGGTTTGAGCTACACATGGCTCTACGATGTCCGCGTGCTGGAAAACCCGGTCTCGATCTCGACCCTGCCGACGCCCACGGATCAGTCCTGGTGTCGTCCCGGCGAGAATTTTGGTCCGCATAACCTGCATGAAAACCGGCCGGAGAGCTTTCAGAGCGAGGATATCCTGTTCGCCACCTATCATAATGCCGGCTTGCGCATCTTCGATATCCGGGACGCCTTCGCGCCCAGGGAAGTCGCCAGCTTCGTGCCGCCGCCGCCCGCCAAAATCATGGACCCGCGGCCCGGCAATGCGCTGGCGCCGCAGTCCTGCGACATCAACGTGCAGGCCAACGGCATCATGTACCTGAGCGACTGGAATGGCGGACTGCATGTCCTCCAATATGACGGCTAAGCGGCGATGTCTCAGTCGTCGGCGGGTCGCGGGGAAGGAAACGGCGCCGGGTTGGCAAAGCGCTTGACGACATTGGTGATCAATCGCGCCGCGACGCTGTCGTAGCTGTCGATCGGCAGCGCACCGATGAAGTTCATCGAGCCGACCGAGAACACGGCACCGCCTTTCGGTGTCTCGAAGAATGTCAAATCGGACCGGATGATGTCCTCGCGTGCTGCCGGCCAGGTGTGATCGTAACGTTCCTCGTTCACCGGCTGGTAGGTCGGGTCTTCGAGCACGGCCCGCCCGACAATGATGGCATGGGGCGGCGTGCCCAGGCGAACATCGGCGCGATCGAGCTCATGGCCTGCGGCGCCGCCGCCCATCAGCCCGCGCTCGCCGAGAATGCCTCCGGGCGTCGCCTTGTCCTCCATGCCCTCGCGCATGAAAGCGACGCGCGGATCGAGGATGCCGTCGAGGAACGTGTAGGGGAAACCCTTGTATTCGCCCTGCGTGCTGAAGCCGACTCCGGCCAGCATCTGTGGTGGGCGGCCAAGGCGACGCCAAAGGCCACCATAGGAGCCGTCGAAGGCATGGTAGCTCTCGCCTGGCTCCGTTCCCCAGAGACGGATGCCACCCTCGGCGCGTCGCAGTTCGAAGGCCCAGGGCCCGCTCGTATGCGGCACCACCTTCCAGTAGAAGCCGTTACCGCCGAGATAGATGAAGCGGCCTCCGTTTTCCAGATAGGCACTGAGCGAATCGAGTGTTTCAGTGGTGTGATATTCGGGATGCTGGCCGGTGAGCACGACCGCGTAGTTCGACAGCAGCTCCGCGCCTTCAGCATGCACGTCGTGATCGGTGATCACCTCGAAGTCGATACCCTTGCGTGTCAGCAGATCGGTGATGTAGCTGTCCGCCGAGATCCAGTAGAGCCCGGAGCCATAGGGGCTGGGGTCGACGAGATGGATCTGGTTGACCCGCTTATCGATCAAGGGCCGGCGCATGGTCGACATCACCACGCCGCTGCCGTCCGAATGGAAGTTATAGGGCGAAACACCGTATTCGGGATGGCCGTCCGGTGCCTGCGCCAAGGCGCCCCAGGCGCGTGACCGCTCGATGATCAGCGCTTCGCGGCCCTTTTTCTGGAACTGGCTGTAAACGGTGTAGGAGAAGGTCGGCGCGAGGAAGGCGACCTTGGCCTGCGTGCCTGCCTTGGCGGCGCGCACATAAAACACGATGTTGTCGCGTGCACCGTCCTTGTCGAGGTGCAAGGCATAGACGCCGCTTTTCCAATCCGTCGGCACGGTGAAGCTCAGCGAAGGTGTCCACTCGGCGTCGCCGATATCGTCGTCGTGGAAATGAATGGCCCCCCATTGCTCCGGCGCCTCGGTCCAGCGATGGAAGGCGCCTGTCCAGTGTGAGCCCGTCATGCCTCGCGTCGGCAGGTTGACGCAGCGTCCATGGGCTTTCGCCGGGCCGATATCGGTCGCTGTATCAGTGGGAATGCCGATCGATAGATCCCATTCGGCGATGATGTTTCCTGCTGTCGCTGTGCCCGTGCGTTGTGTCGCGAGCACGTCGTCAAGACCACCCGTGCCAGCCACAATGCGCGGCCATTCGATCTTGCCGTTGAAGTGCAGATGGGGCCCGTCGTTCGAACGTTCTGCCGCAACGGCCACAGCACCCACGCCTGATAACCGGGCACCTTTGGCCGTGGCGTTCGTCTCGGCGCGTTCGTCGCGATCGAGTCTCGCCTTGCGTGGCGCTTGGCCCAGCCGCAGTGTTCCGGTCGCTGGATCGAACACGCCAGCAATATCGTACCAGGCGCGTTCGGTAAGTGGGTTGCCGGTTTCGATGTCGAGGACGCCCGCTGGCGTGGCGAGCCTGCAGAAGGCGCCTTTTGTGCCGATGCCCAGTGTCAGCGACACGTCGCCGCCCTTCCAGTTCAGGACAGCCTGCCTGCCGGCAACAAGCAGCGTTGGCCAGATTGTTGCCGCAAAGGCTATCGGTTTTGCGCTGGTGCCGAGATCAAGCGAAGGGATATCGATCCAGGAGCCCTTGGCGATCAGTTGCTCCTTCCCGTCATGTTCGCCCTCCAGCGTCCACGGCACGGGAATTTCGCGATAACCCGGTCCCCGCGGATTGGGATCGCCGCAGATCACGCGGGCGATGCGGGCGCGGTAACGTCCGCCGCCACGCACGCCGATCATGAAGTTGATTGTCTCGCCGGGGCGCACGCTCCAGCGATCGACATAGCCGGTGATTGGCAGCATGAGAAAGTCTCTTTCGTCAACCGCGCCGCAGGTTCCAGAACAAAGGCAGGCCCTTGAGCATGCCGGTCAGCTCCTTCCTGTAGGCGGTGGGCTGGTAGAACACGCCGAGCGGCACGTAGGGCACATCGATGAAGGCCTGACGCTGCATCTCGATGCCGATTTTCTTCTGCGCGGCGGCGTCCGGCGCCACCAGCCAGGCGTCGCGCAGCTCCTCCAGCTTGGGGCTGCGCGCCCAGCCGAAGGTGGCCTTGTCGCCACTGCCGCGGATGAAGTTGTGGGCCGACGGATTGAGCTGCGTCACGCCGGCCGAATAGGTACAGAAGGCGTTGTAACCGCCCTTGTCCGGCGTCTCGCGGCTGTTCATCCGCTTGAGCATGGAGCCCCAGTCCATCACGGCATAGTCGAGCTTGAATCCAAGCCGCTTGAAAAGATCGGCGGTCACTTCGCTCATCTGGCCAATCACCGGGAAATCGCCGGGTGCGATCAGCAGCACCGTCTCGCCCTTGTAGCCGGCCTCCTTGATCGCCCTGGCCGCGGCCGTGATGTCGCGTGGCCCATTGAGCGCCTCCATCCCTTCATCGTTGGCCATGATCGAGCCAGGTGGGAAAAAGCCGATCTTGTCGCGCGACAGGTTGGAGTCGTCGCCGGCGACGGCGGACATGTAATCGCGCTGGCTCACGGCCGAGAGCACGGCACGGCGGATGGCGGCGTTGTCGAACGGCGGCTGCGTGTGATTGAAGCGCAGCACGCCCACATTGCCGATATTGTCGAGCAGCTCGACCTTGAGCGCTTTGTTGGCGCGCAGGGTCGGAAGCAGATCGAGGATCGGCTGGTCCCACCAGTCGATCTCGCCGCGCTGCAGGGCCGCGGCCGCGGTCGCGGGATCAGGCATGATCTGCCATTCCACGCGATCGAAATTGGCAACCTTCGGCCCGGCGAGCAGGCTGGTCTTGCCATCCGGCCGCGGCACATAGCCGTCGAAACGCTGATAGACCAGGCGAGCGCCAGGCACGTGCTCGTCCGCCTTGAAACGGAAGGGGCCGCTGCCGACAAGCTCCTTGACCGGCAATGCGCTGTCGGTCTGCGCCAGCCGCTCCGGCATGATGAAGGCGATGATGGCGCCCACCTTGCCGAGCGCCTCCGGCAACAAGGGAAATGGGCTTTTGAGGCGCCAGCGCACGGTGCGATCATCGGGCGCCGAAATCTCGTCCACGATGTTGAACAGCGAATTGCCGAAAGCATCGCGGGACGCCCAGCGCTTCAGGCTCGCGACCACATCACGGCCGCGGACCGGCTCGCCGTCATGGAACTTCAGTCCCTCGCGAAGGGTCATCACCCAGATCTTGTCGTCGTCCTCGAGAACATGGCCCGCCACCATTTGCGGCTTTGGCTGCAAGCTCTCGTCGACACCATAGAGCGTATCGAACACCAGGAAGCCGTGGTTGCGATTGACCAGGCCGGTTGTGATCATCGGATCGAGGATGGCGGCATCGGCCTGCGGCACGAAGCGCAGAGTCCGCGCGCCTTGCGCCCGCGCGATCCGCGGCAGGAGGAGCGGGGCGCCAAGCGGAGATCCAAGGGCCGCGCCGAGACCGGCGCCCAGGCTGGAACGAAGCAGGTCTCGACGGCGCATCCTGATTCTCCTTGCGAGGCGGTCTAGGGACAGGTGTTCGTCAAAAGGCTCAAGCCCGATGGGATAACTTCGCTTCCACGGTTTTCAGGGTCCGGGCGAAGAGATCGAGCATCTCGTCGACCTCGTCGGGCTTGATGATCAAAGGAGGGCAGAGGCCGATGGTGTCGCCCATGGCGCGAATGATCAGGCCGTTCGCCAGCGCAGCGGTATCGAACGCGGCGCCGACCCTCAGCGCGGGATCGAAGGCAGCCTTGGTCGCGGAATCGGCGACGAGCTCGACCCCGAACATCAGGCCTTCGCCGCGCACCTGACCGACGATGGACGATTCCGCGGCAATCTTGTCCAGGCCGGCCCGCAGCCGTGCGCCCATCGCACGCACATGCGTGACGACGTCCATGTCGTGATAAATGCGCAGAGTTTCCAGTGCGACGGCGGAGCCGACCGGATGGCCGGAGTTGGTGAAGCCATGGCCGAACAGTTCGCCCGCCTTGTTCATCTCGGTGAGCGCATCCCGGATCGGGCGCGACAGCAGCACGGCGGAAATTGGGAAGTAGGAGGATGATAGCCCCTTGGCCAGCGCCATCATGTCCGGCTGCATGCCGACGGTCTGGCAGCCGAACCAGTTGCCGGTGCGGCCGAAGCCGCAGACGACTTCGTCGGCCAGCATCAGGATATCGTATCGCCGAAGCACCGCCTCGATTTTTGCGAAGTAGCCTTTCGGTGGCACCACCACGCCGCCGCCCGCGTTGATCGGCTCGGCGATGAAGGCCGCGATGGTGTCCGGCCCCTCGGTGTCGATCATATCGGCGAGATCGGCCGCAAGGCGGTCGGTGAAGGCTTCCAGTGTTTCGCCCGGCAGCGGACCGCGATAGGGATCCGGGCAATGGGTGTGCAGGAAGCCCTGTAACGGCAGCCCGAACTCGCGATGCATCCGCGGCAGACCGCACATCGAGGCCGCCACGATGGTCGAGCCATGAAAGCCGCGATCGCGCGCAATGATCTTGCGCTTGCCGGGCTTGCCGCGCGCCGCGTGATAGACCCAGGCCAGCTTGACCATGGTCTCTGTTGCTTCAGACCCCGACGTCGCGAAATAAGCCTGCGCATCCGGAATCGGCGAGAGCGCCACCAGCTCTTCCGCGAGGTCGACCACCGCGTCGGGGGCCTTGTGGTTGAAGGTGTGATAGAAGCCGAACTTGTCGTAGGCGGCCATCGCGGCGGCCTTCAGGCGCTTGTCGGAAAAACCGAGCGACGTGCACCACAGGCCGGCCATCGCTTCGAGATAACGCTTGCCGTCCGCGCCATAGACGTAAACGCCTTCGCCGTGGGTCATCACGAGCGGGCCGGTTTCGGCATGCAGGGTCGGGTTGGTCTGGGAGTGCAGGTGGAACAGCACATCCCGCGCTTCGGTCGAATTCGGCAGTCGCTTCAACACGCTCAAAGGCCCTTCTCCTGTATCGGCAGCTTTGTCGCGCGCCGAGGTTGGGCTCTGTTTTTGGTCAGGCCAATTTGGTCTGACCAATTTTGTCTTGTCAAGGCGCAAAAAAAGGCGATATGCCCGCGCCATGTCACCCACTTCACTGTCATCCACTTCGCCAGTCGCACCACTGCGCAGCTTCGAGGTCGTTGCGAAACAGATCGCGACGATGGTGCAGGCGAGCTATCGCATCGGCCAGCGCCTGCCTGCGGAGCGTGAACTTGCAAAAACCTTCGGAGTCTCGCGGCCGACGGTGCGCGAAGCCATTCTCTCGCTTGCGATGTCCGGCATGCTGCAGGTCCGCAGCAACAGCGGTGCCTATGTCATCAGCCGGCGCGAGCTGCCGGACGTGCATGCGCTTGAAGGCGCGGGTCCCTTCGAGAATCTCGAAGCACGGCAGATGATCGAACCGCAGATTGCCGCGACGGCGGCACAACGCGCCACCAAGGCGATCATTGTCCAGCTCGCCGATGCGCTCGCCATGATGCGCCGTGAGCATGCCGAGGGCCGCGAAGCCGATGCGTCGGATCATCGTTTCCATGTCATCCTGGCGGAGGCCACGGGCAACAGCGCCCTGGTGTCGATTTGCGATTCGCTGTGGCGCGCGCAGAGCGATTCCAGCATCTGGCAGGAAATCCACGCGCACATGCGCATGGAGGACTACCGGTCCATCTGGCTCAGGGATCACGAGGCAATTTTCGAGGCTGTCTCCACCGGTAATGCGCGCAAGGCAAGCGCGGCAATGACTCGGCACCTCGGCAATATCCGCGATGCGCTGATGCAGGCGTCAAACGCGAAATCGATGGCGCGCGAGAAGACCTAGCCTTCAGAGAAGAAAATGAAAGATCGGCGCCACCAGGCGACAGCCTAGAACACTTTCCCGCGCGCCGTGATCGGCCACAGGCATTCGACGCGGCCGTTGCGGATGCCCACATACCAGTCGTGGAGATTGCATGTCGGGTCGCAGTGACCAGGGATCAGGCGGACCTGCGCGCCGAGGCGTAGCTGCCCATCGGGATCGGACAGGTTGCAGTGCTCGTCGGAAACTCCGATCGCCTTGACGCCCGTCGTCCCGGCTACGAGAGGCAGCCCTGAGTCGACCGCCACGGCCTTGAGGCCCGCATCGCAGACCGCGCGGCCCGCGCCGGGGACACTCATGACCGTCGCGAGCACGAAGAGCGCGTGCTCGAAACCGCCGGGCGTGGAGCCATCCGTGGTACGAACCTTGGCATAGTCGGCATCCATGAAGGCGTAACTGCCGGCCTGGATCTCCGTATAGAGCCCCGAAGCGCCTTCGATCTCGAAGCTGCCTGTGCCCGCGCCAGTCACCCGGTCGCAGCTCAGCCCTGCTGCGCGAATGGCGTCGCGAGTGCTGGTCGTCAGCGCGATGGACTCGTTGAGTGCGGCCTGCCGTTCCGCCGGGGCGTAAATGTGCTGGGCCCGTCCATAATAGGACTGCAATCCGGCGAAACGGAGCCCCGGCGCTGTTGCGATCGCCTTGGCCAGTGTGACGCTCTCGGCGATCGAGCCCGTTCCGCATCGCCGCGAGCCGCAATCCATCTCGACAAGGACGTCGAGGATCAAGTCGTTGTTTCCGCTCTGCGCACGCTGCGCCATCACTGCGCGGGAAAACGCCGCCACCTGGTCGGGATGATCCGCGCAGACGGTGATTTTGCCCTTGGCCGCGAGCCGTACCAGCCGCGCCACGCGGGCCTCGCCGATAACCTCGTTCGAGACCAGAATATCCCCGACACCCGCCCGCAGCAGTGCCTCCGCTTCCGACACCTTCTGGCAGCAGACGCCGACGGCTCCTCCCCGCGACATCTGCAGTTTGGCAATGTCCGCGGACTTGTGCATCTTGGCATGGGCGCGAAGGGAAACGCCCAGAGCGGACGTGTGAACGCGCATGCGGTCGAGATTGCGCTCGAACACGTCGAGATCGATGATCAAGGCGGGGGTGGCGATATCGGCGAGGAGGTCGCCGACCCGGGCCGGCACGTCATATCCCGGCTCCAGCGTTTCCTGTTCCGGACCTGAATTTGTTGTCATTGGTGCCCGTGCATGTCATTTCCGGCCTTTGTTGGATGCAGTGCTTTTGCATCCGGGCCGACAATCACGATGCACGGGCCAAACGCCGTGGTCAACGCTCGAGGTGCGATCCCTCTCGCCGCTACGCCTTGCCGTCTTTGATCTCGATCAGGACGTTCTTGTAGTCCCAGTCGCTGATGTTGACGAGTTCGTGCGGGATCCCGGCTTCGCGCCACAGCACTTCGCCGGGATTTTCGTTGGTTTCTCGTTCCCGCCCGTCATCGAAGTACATGATGTTCTTGCCCTTGGTGAGCGGGACGATCACGTAGGGCAGGTCATGCTTGTGCCAGGGCTGTCGTTGACCCGGCTGCAACTGGACGCTCCAGATGCGCACGTGATCGTTCTCGAACAGGATCTTGTCACCGATCGGGCCGAGTTGTCGTGGGGAGGCGGGAGAGGACGTCATGTTTCAGCTTCCATATCTCGGGAGAAGGTCACGGACGGGTGGTTGGACGCACGATCCGGGCGTGAATCCGCTCGATCGTGGCGTGGTCGATGGGGGTGATGGCGGCGATGTGGTCATCGGGCCTGACCAGGATGGCGGTGTCGAGCGCACAGCCCAGCCGGTTGCGCAGCGCGTCGCCGACATCGAAATAGGCGCGCTCGCGCAGGCCGGAGTCGAGCGGCGCATCCCATCGCGACACGATCAGGTGCTTGAGGCCCGGTGTGTCCTGGGGAAGCGAGGGCCGCCGCCGAACATCGGTGAAATGCAGCACCACAAAGCTATCATCGATCAACTGATGCAGCCGGACCGGCTCGCCATCCGGTCCGTGCAGCACAAAATCTGGAATGCGATCGCCGATCCGCACCGGGCCGAGTTCGGTCTTGACCATCGACCAGTCGCCGGACTGGTCCACATCCAGCCGAACGCCCAGCATGGTGCGGGTGATGGCATTCGCCCAGGCATCGCCGGACATCGCCCGAAGATTATCCTGCTGCCCCAGCATGTATTTCCGTCCGGCCTCCGCCATCTCGCCGGAGCCCTGCGCCGCGACCGGCCGCTGCTCGCGGCCATAGCCGTCAAGCAGCGCGTCGTCAGCCCAGCCACGCGCGACCCATGCCAGCCGCCAGGGCAGGCTGATCGCATCCAGGATGCCGGTGTTGAGCCCCAGCGCCCACATCGGGGTGATCAGATGCGCCGCATCGCCCATCAGGAACACGCGTCCGGAGCGCCATTGCGACGCGATGCGATGGTGGATGCGATAGACGATGGTGTTGAGGATTTCGATATCGTCCACCGGGCCGATGAATTTCAGCACCTTTTGCTTCAGCTCATCGGTGCCGGGTTCGGGCACATCCGGTGGCAGCGGAAACAGGAAACGCCAGCAATGTGGCTGGCGGACCAGGATCATCCACTCGTCGGGATCGGCGAAGTAGGCAAGATACGGATAGTCCCGCGGGTTCGCGACATCCAGATCCACTTTGATATCGACCAGCAGATTTCGTGCGGCCAGTGACTCGCCCTCTACCGGGATATCCAGCATCGACCGGATCGTGCTGCGCCCGCCGTCGCAGGCCAGCAGATAGGAACCTTCGATCGTGCGTGGACCGTCGGGCGTGTCGAATGTCGCACTGACCGAATCCGTCGCCGCGGTAAACGTCGTGAGCTTGTGCTGCAGGTGAGTGTGGCCCGGCGACTTGTCTTCGATCGCCCGATGCAGGATCGGTTCAAGGTGATGCTGCGGCAGGTTGATGACGAACGGATAACGAGTTTCCAGCGCCAGCAAGTCGGTGCGCACCGACGGCCGCGCAGTGTTGGTCGAACGCTCCACATCGCCGATCTCGTCGACCCGCAAGGCCTTGGATAGCACCTGGCCGGACACGCCATAGCGCCGGAATGCTTCCAGCGTCCGGGTCAGAATGGTCCCGGCCTTGGTGTCGCTGGAGAGGCTGCCATCCTCCTCGAACAGTTGATACGGGAGGCCGTAGAAATCGAGCGCGAGGGCGGTGGTCAGGCCGACCGGTCCGGCCCCGACAATAAGAATGGGCTTCATGGCAGCTCTTTTGATGCGGCTTCAGAGGCTGGATAGGCCGTGTCGCGGCTCAGCAGTGAGGCGGTCATGGACGCGGCGTCGGACAACAGGAACATCAGCGGGCCGACCACGTCTTCGGGCTCGCCGATGCCGGTCGACGCCTTCCAGCGTTCGTTGTCTTGTCCCGCGTTTGCGGCGCGATATTGCGGTGTGTCGATGACGCCGGGGGCGATGATGTTGAAACGGACGCGATGATCGGCGATTTCCTTGGCCGCGCTTTTGACAAAGGCGATCAGCGCGGCCTTACTTGCGGCATAGGCGGAGGCCTGCGGCCAGCCCTGATGCGCGAGGCCCGAGGTGAAGGCGACGATACTGCCGCTGCGGCGGCCAATCATGCCGCCGATCACAGCCTGATAGCACCAGACCACGCCGTCGAGATTGATCCTCAGCACCCGATGCCACTCATCGGGATCCATGTCGTGGACCGACGTGCGGGGCTGGATCGCAGCGCCGCACACAAGTCCGTCGATCTTCCCGAACTTCTGCGCGATTCCTTTGAAAGCGGAGATCACCGCGGCGCGGTCGCCGACGTCGAGAAACATTGCGGAGATGTTCGGATGCTCAGCTGTCACGCCTTCCAGCCCGGCATGGTCGACGTCGAGAACAACCACCTGGCTCCCGGCGGCGGCGGCGGATCGGGCCAGCGCGCGGCCGATCCCATTGGCTCCGCCGGTGATGGCGATCACTCCGCCGTTAAAGTCAAAGTTTGCGCGCATGAGGTCGTGACCTTCTGACGAGTTGTGCTGCTACTAGTGCTTCTGTGCCGTCGGCGGCAGCCAGGGTTTGGCCAGTATTTCCACCAGCTCGACCATCAGATATGCCAGCACGCCAAGCATGGAGAGTGCAAACAGCGCGGCAAACGCCAGCGGTGTATCGAGCTGCGAGGTCGCGCTGAGCAGCAGGAACCCCAGTCCCTCGCTCGAACTGACGAACTCTCCGATCACCGCGCCGATCACTGCCAGGGTCATGGCAACCTTCGCTCCGGTAAAAACAAAGGGAAGCGCCGCCGGAAACTGCACCTTCAGCAGGATTTGCAGGCGGGAGGCGCGCAGGCTCTGGGCCAGCTCCAGCAACTCCTTCGGCGTCGATCGCAGACCTGCGGTGGTGTCGACGATAATCGGGAAAAACGCCACCAGCCAGACGATCGCCAGCTTGGATTCGATCCCGGTGCCCAGCCAGATCATCACGATCGGCGCGAGCGCAACCTTTGGCACGGACTGCAACGCCACCAGCAGGGGATAGAACATCAGATTGAGCGGCCGCGAATTGGCGATCGCGACTGCGATCGGCAGGCCGATCAGCATGGCGAGCAGAAAACCGCCGAGCGTTTCCTTCAGCGTGATCCAGCCTTCGCTGATCAGCAGCCCGCTGTGGCTGATCAGCGAGTTCAGCACCTTGTCCGGTGTCGGAAGCACGACGGTCGCCAGGTTGCCGATACGGCAGGCCAGCACCCAGATCACAATGATCAGAATGACGCCGGCGATGGGGTAGGCGGCGCGCGAGATCGATTGGCTGTTCATGCTGCATCGCCTTCGACAGTCGTTTCCGGCGGAAGGACACCCAGGGCTTCGCTGGCCTCGCGTTCGAGGCGGACGAATGTGCTGGTGAAGCGTGTTTTCTGCGAGCGTGGGTAGGGCAGGTCGATCTGGATTTCCCTGGCCACGCGGGCCGGTCGTTTGCTGAATACAAGAACCTTGTCGGACACGTAAACCGCCTCGGTGATGGAATGGGTGACGAACAGCACGGTGGCGTTCGTCTCTTTTCGGATGCGCAGCAGCAGATCGTTCATGTCGAGCCGCGTCAGTTCGTCGAGGGCGCCGAACGGCTCATCCATCAGCAGAAGCTTGGGGCGATGAACCAGTGCGCGACACAGCGCGACTCTTTGCTGCATGCCGCCCGACAGCTGGTGCGGTCGAGAGCCGGCAAAGGCCGAAAGCCCGACCAACTCCAGCAGCTCACCGGCATACCGGCGTGCGGCGGCATCGCGCTGCTTGAGGATCTCGATCGGAAACAGCACGTTGTCGATCACGCTGCGCCACGGCATCAGGCTGGGGCTCTGGAACACAAAGCCATAGTTGCCGATCGGCTGCTCCACATCCTGTCCGCCGATCGTCACCGTTCCCGACGTCTTCGGGATCAGACCGGCGATGATCCGGAGCAGTGTCGTCTTTCCGCATCCGCTCGGCCCGAGAAAGGAGATCAGTTCTCCCTCCTCGAATTCAAAACTGGTGTCGTCCAGCGCGACGACCGGCTCCTGTTTGTGCGACCGGCTTTCGGTCACCGCAAAGACTTTTCTGACGTTTCTGACCGATCCAAATGGCATTGCTTGCTCGTCAACTCCGCATCATGGCGTGCCGTGGCTGGCCCGAAACTTGCCCCTGGAGCTTGCAGCTTTTGCCGGACCGTAACGGTCCGGCGCGCCTCGCCCAGGTTACGCTCGAGAAACCGGTGTACTTTCATGTGAAATATCTTATGATATCTCATGTGTCAATTTAGCGGCCCGGTTCATGGCGCCGCAGTGGGTTTCCCAATCGGGGTTTCTTCAAATCATGTGTGAGCGAGGGGCGTGCGAATGATCAGGCGGTTGACGATTTTGGGTGTGGTGGCTCTCGCGCTGCTGCCGTTTGCGGCGCAGGCTCAGGAGCGCGACGTGAAATTCGTGCTGGATTTCATCAGCCTCGGCCGCCATGCGCCGTGGTACGTCGCCCTCGGCAAGGGCTACTACAAGGAAGAAGGGCTGAACGTGACGATCCTGCCGTCCAAGGGCACGGCGGATGCGATCCGCTCCGTCGCGACCGGCACCACCGAGTTCGGCTTCATCGACGTTCCCAGTCTTGTCGCCGCCGGTGGCAACGCATCGGCCGTCAAGATCGTCGCCGCGAACTATCAAAAGCCGCCATACTGCATCTTCAGCCTCAGCCCCGGCGCGGATATCGACAGCCCGAAGAAGCTCGCCAATATCGAACTGGGATCGAGCACGGCGTCGTTCGTTCCCAAGATCTGGGCGGCCTTCATGGAAATGAACGGCGTGGACAGCAAGACTATGAAGGTCGTCAATATCGATGCCGCGTCACGGGTGCCGATGCTGGTGACGCATAAGGTGCAGGCCATCGACCTGTTCGTGATGAGCGAGCCGGCGATCAGGCGGGCGGTGCCCGACTCAAAGCCGGTCTGTCTGTTCGCCGGCGATTTCGGGCTTGAGATCTACGCCAATTCCATCGGCGTGCAGGACGAGTTTCTGAAGGCCAATCCCGAGGTGGTGAAGAAGTTTGTCCGAGCGTCGCTACGCGGATGGAAATACACCCTGGACAATCCGGACGAGGCGGTGAAGATCCAGTTGCAGTATGTCAAGGCACTGGATCCGCAGATCGTGCGCGAGGAGATCGATATTCTCAGGCGTGTCGCGTTGTCCGAGGACGTCAAGAAACATGGTTATGGTTACGTCTCGCCGGAGCGGATGAAGAACACAGTCGACTTCATCAATAAGAACATCGAGGTTGCTGGCGAGAAGCTCACGGCGGACAAGATTTATGTGCCGGGCTTCCTGCCCGAGGCACCCGTCCTGCCTTGACGGTGCCCGGTTCGATGATGAAGCCGAAACGCTCCGCTGCTGCTGCGCTGGCCGGTCTGCTTGTTATCGCAGCCTCCACCACGGCGCTGCGCGCTCAGGATTTTCCTGACCGCCAGGTGACGATCGTCTCACCCTATCAGGCGGGCGGCACCAGCGACATCATTGCGCGGTTGCTGGCCAAGAAGCTTGGCGAGACTTGGCGGCAGCCGGTGGTGGTCGACAACCGTCCCGGTGCCAATGGCGGGATCGGCGTCAACGCGGTCGTTCGTGCACCGGCCGATGGTCACACGCTTCTGGCCATCGCCTCCAGCGCCCTCGTGCTGAATCCGCTGCTCTATCGAAACCTCGGTTATGAGACTCTGCGTGATCTCGCCCCGATCACGCGGACCGGCTTCGTGCCGAACGTCATCGTGGTCAATCCGGCGGTTCCCGCCGCCGATCTGAAAGCACTGATCGCTCTGGCAAAGGCAAGGCCTGGCACCTTGAACTTCGCCTCGCAGGGGATCGGCTCGAACGGTCATCTGACTGGGCTGATGTTCGCACAGCGCGCCGGTGTCGACATCGTCCACATTCCCTACAAGGGCAGCATGCCTGCGGTGACGGATCTTGTCGGCGGTCAGGTGCAACTGATGTTCGATAATCTGCCCACCGTGCTGGAGCAGGTGCGGGCGGGCCAGCTCAGGGCGCTGGCAGTGACCACCACGCGGCGCACGCCGTTGCTGCCCGACGTGCCGACCGTCGACGAGGCCGCGCTGCCCGGCTTCGACAGCAGCGCCTGGTTCGCGGTGCTGGTGGCGAAGGGCACGCCGGAGCGATTGCGCGCGGCGATCGAGCAGGCGGTTGTCGGCGCCTTGAACGATCCGGAAGTCAGGCAAAAACTCGCGGCGGCCGGAATTTCCGTGACCGGCGAAGGCTCAGCCGAACTGGCGCGGCGAATCGAGGTCGAGACGGCCGCTTGGAAAGACGTCATCGGCAAAGCCGGCCTCAAGATCGACTAAGCGTGTAGGAATTCGTTGCCATGAAGATCGACCTGGATGTCCACACCCACTTGATTCCCGTTCATGACGGCGCGCTGTCGCGATTCGACGGCGTGGTGTGGGATTCCGATACCCAGAAATTGAGCATCGATGGCCATGCTGTCGGCATCAAGAGCCTGTTTCATGTGAAACAGTTGCTGGCATGGATGGACGCGCATGACGTTGCGCATGCGTGGGTGTCGATTCCGCCACCCGCCTATCGGCCGCATCTGCCGGCGGATGAAGCCGCCGCCTGGATCCGGGCGCTCAATGATGGCCTTGCCACCATGGTCAGCAAACATGCGCCACGTCTGTCGCCGCTGCTACATCTGCCAGTCGAACATCCATCGATCGCGGTTGAAACCGCCGCCGCGGCGATCGCGCAGGGGCATGTGCGCTTCTCGATGTCCGCTGGCGGCGTCGAGCGCGTGCTGTCGGCGCCGGATTATCATCCCCTGTGGCAGGCGCTTCATGCCGCATCTGGTTTTCTGTTTCTGCACCCGGGGGAGGGATGTGATCCCCGGCTTGATGCGTTCTATCTGCATAACTTGCTCGGCAATCCCATGGAGACCGCGATTGCCGCCTCGCACCTCGTGTTCGCAGGCGTGCTGGAGCAGTATCCGGACATGACGATCTGTCTCGCGCATGCCGGTGGTGCCACCGCTATGCTCGCGGCGCGTTGGGAGCAGGGGCATGCGACAGCGCGGCCGGGGCTCGATCCCAAGCGGGAGGCGCCCGGCCGGGCGTTGCGCCGCTTCTGCGTCGATTGCATCGCCCATGATGCAGAGGCCCTTGAACTGGCTGGGTATGTGTTTGGTGAGGACAAAATCCTGTTCGGATCGGACTGGCCGTTTCCCATGGGCTTGCTCGAGCCGCGACGGCAATTGTCCGGCGTGACGCCGACACAGCTCAAGGCGATCTGGTGCGATAATCCGCAATCGCTGGATCGAAAATAGCGCGATGGGCAACGGTCGCAACGATGGGGCGGGAGGCGAGGAAGCCGGCTCGACGAGACTCGGGGGATCTGATATCGCTCAAGATATTCAGCACGATACCCAGGTCGAGGACACGTCGGCAGTGATGGCGAAGGCTCAGAAATCGAAGGCAACCGTCAAGGCGCGGGCCGGGAAAAAACCGGAACGGGATGGCGCGGGCGCCTCGCTAACCGAGCAGGCTTATCAGGCCATCAAGGAAAAGGTGATCACGCTCTATTTCCTGCCCGGCCAGTACCTGAACGAAGGCGCGATCTGCAAACTGCTCAATCTCGGGCGCACCCCTGTGCACCAGGCGCTGCAGCGCCTGCAGCTCGAGGGCCTGATCGACGTGGTGCCGCGCAAGGGCGTGATCATCCAGCCCGACTCGATCAGCCAGATTCTCGAGTTCCTCGATGCGCGGCTTGCCGTCGAGGGCGAGATCGCCCGTCTTGCCGCCATTCGCGCGACGGAGGCCGATGCCAGGGAGTTGCAGCAGATCCTGGATGACCACAGCCGGGCCGACGCCGGCGCCAGCGCCATCGATGCTTTCGTCGAATGCGACCGTGCGTTTCACACCCGGATCAGCGAATTGTCCGGAAATCGCGCGCTCGGGGATTTCGCCAAATCGCTGCACGAGCGATGCACGCGCTCCTGGTACCTGCATCTGTGGCAGACGCTGGACACCGCGGGGTCCGACAAGCAGCATCGCCGCATCCTGAAGGCGATCAAGGCGCAGGACGGCGATGGTGCGGCCAAGGCGATGCGCGACCACCTGACCATTCTCAGGGAGCGTGTCGCCAACCTGCAGAATTCCACCGCGCGCGGCATGTGGCATGGCAATCGCGCCCGCCATGATATCTCTGGATAGGCATGGCCGGCGGAAATCTTACCCAGAAAGTCCGGTTGAGAACGCGGGGCAACAAGATCGGACCTTTGTTGTTGAGCTCGTCATGCCCGGCCTTGTGCCACGGCTGTCCGGTTTAAATTTATTGGACGAAGCGCATGGCGTTGATTCTACTCGGTCCTGGACGTCTGCAAGCGTTCCGGGACACGAATGGAGATCAGCACCATGCCGCCTCACAATACAGTATTTCGCGATCTCCTGAAGCTTGTACCATGGCAGCGGTTCGACGCGCTTGTGGAAGATCATGATGCCGACGCACGGGTGCGTCGGCTCTCGACCAAGGGCCAGTTTGTGGCGCTGCTCTACGGCCAGTTGTCGGGCGCTTCGGGTTTGCGCGAGATCGTGACCGGGCTTTCGAGCCACGCGGCCCGGCTTTATCATCTGGGCGCAGGTCCGGCCCGCCGGTCGACGATGTCGGATGCCAACGCCAAGCGGCCTGTTGCGGTGTTCAGCGAACTGCTGGAAGTCATGATGAAGCAGGCCCATCGCGGGCTGCGCCGCAAGCTCGCCGAGACGACCTATCTGATTGATTCCACGAGTGTGCGGTTGAACGAGCACAGCGCTGGCTGGGCGCGGTTCTCGGCCGGGATCTGCGGCGCCAAGGTGCACGTGATCTACGATGCCGACGCCGATCGTCCGATCTATGCCGCGGTCAGTGCCGCCAATGTTAACGACATCACCGCAGCCCATCAGATGCCGATCGTGCCGGGTGCGACCTATGTCTTCGATCTCGGTTATTACGATTATGCTTAGTGGGCCGAGCTTGATGCCGCCGGCTGCCGCATCGTCAGCCGGTTCAAATCCAACACCCGGCTCGCTGTGGTCAAGGAACTGCCGGTCGCCCCAGGCAGCAACATTCTGTCCGATCGCATCGGCTTTCTCCCCGCACGCCAGGCCAGGAGCCGTCGCAACCCGATGCAGGATGCAGTGCGCGAGGTGCGCGTCACCACCGAGACTGGAAAGGTGCTGCGCCTGCTGTCGAACGACCTCGATGCCAGCGCCGAGGACATCGCCGATCTCTACCGCCGCCGCTGGGCCATCGAGCTGTTCTTCCGCTGGGTCAAGCAGACCCTCAAGATCACCCGCTTCGTCGGCACCTCCGAGAATGCCGTGCGCATCCAGATTGCTGTTGCCCTGATCGCCTTCCTGCTGCTGCGCCTCGCTCAGGCCACGCAGCAAACCATTCGAAGTCCGCTCGTCTTCGCGAGGTTGGTCCGCGCCAATCTCATGCAACGCCGCCATATCGACAACTTGCTCGAACCATCGCCGACCATCCAAGATCAGCGCCAGATGTGCCTAAGTCTAGCTTAAACCTAAACCGGACAGCCGTGGCCTTGTGCCGGGCATCCACGTCTTTGCAGCATCTCAAAGGAGAAAGACGTGGATGGCCGGGACAAGCCCCGGCCATGACGGAGAAGGCGGTTGTCTTCGCATTCTTACAAAGGTCTAAAGATCAGGCCGCTTTTCTAATGGGGCTCTGAGGACGTGTGTTCAGCACTCCTCACTGCAGTCTCTCTTATCCCACACTCGCCATCTCGTTAATCGCATCGCCGATCGACGAAAACGCGCGCATTTTTTGAGAGACATCATGTGAAATATCATGTAAACAGCTCGGCATCGACCCGGGTTCGAAACATGAGGACAAGCCGATGCAGCTTCCCGAAGGCGCGCCAAGCCTCGACGAAATTCTGATTCAAACCGCCGCGATGCCGTGGCGCGAGAAATCGCTCAAGGGCGTCCATGAAAAGATGCTCTGGCGCGACGAGGCCACCGGCGCCTCCGTCGCTCTCATCAAGTTCGACAAGGGCGCCAGCATCCCCGAGCCGCACATGCATGCATCGAACCAGATGATGTTCTGCCTGTCGGGCCACTACGAGTACACGCGCACCGGCGTGACGCTGAAGGCGGGCAGTTTCTACTGCAATCCGAAGGGCAACGTGCACGGCCCGACCCTGGCTCACGAGGAGACCGTCGTGGTCGAGATTTATGATGGCCCGCATTATCCGGTGAAGCCGTCATGGTATGCCGACGAACGCGACGCCCACTGATACGGCAGGGGATATCCCGATGACAGGTTCTGTCGCCGTCTCGGCGGTCGATTATGTCGAATTCGCGTCGCGCCTGCTGATGTCGGCCGGCACTCCAGCTGCGCACGCACGTATCGTCGCAACGGCTCTTGTCGATGCGGACATCGAAGGTCTCGCGTCCCACGGCACGATGCTGCTGCCGATGTATCTGGACCGAATCTTGTCCGGCTCCATTGCGCCGGCCGCCGAAGGGGTCGTCGTTTCCGATACCGGAACACAGGCCGTCATCGATGCCCAGAACGGACTCGGCCATGTCGTTGCCGAACGCGCGACGCAGCTCTGCGTGGCCAATGCGCGCACGCATGGGCTTGCGGCGGTCGCAGTCCGCAATGCCTTTCATTTTGGTGCCGCCGGGCGATTTGCTCGATCAATCGCGCAGGAGGGCTGCATCGGAATCGTGATGGCCAACACCCGGCCGCTGCTGCCGGCGCCGGGCGGCGCCGAGCGCGTTGTCGGCAACAACCCGATCGCCATCGCCGTGCCGTCGACAGGCGATCCGATCGTCCTCGACCTCGCTTTGAGTGCCGGCGCCATGGGCAAGATCCGCTTGGCGGACAGCCAGGGTCGCCCGATTCCGGACGGCTGGGCGTCCACCGCTGACGGTTTTCCCACCACCAATGCCGCGGAGGCGATCAAGGGCATGCTGCTTCCGGCGGCTGGTGCCAAGGGATTCGGACTGGCGCTGATGATCGACATGCTGGCCGGCGGCCTGTCGTCCGGCGCGATCGGCGATGAAGTCCAGCCGCTCTATGGTGATCTGTCAAAGCCCTATGGCTGTTCGAACCTGTTCCTTGCGATCGACATCAAGGGCTTTCGCGCGGTGCGGGACTTCGAGGGCGCGGTATCGGCGTTTGCCGGCAAGATCCGGCAGTCCCGCCGCGTGCCCCAGGCCGAGCCGGTCCGCCTTCCCGGCGATCGCGCCGCCGGCGCGCACGCCGCCTTCGACGGCATCTGCCATGTCGCCGCCACCACCATCTCGGCCCTGCGCACGAGCGCGCAGCGACTCAATGTTGCAATTCCCCCTCAGCTGTCCTGAAAGGACCATCCATGCCCAAGCAGAAAATCACCAGCCCCAAGTTGCGACAGCCGAATGGGCACTTCTCCCAGGCCACGGCGATCGAAGCGCGCGGACGCTTCGTGTTCCTCTCGGGCATGACGTCGCGTCGCGCCGACGGCTCCATCGCCGGCATCGGCAACATCGAGGAACAGACGCGCCAGGTCTGCGAAAACCTCAAGGCCGCGGTCGAGGAAGCCGGTGGCACGCTCGACGACATCTGCCGGGTCGACGTCTACGTGCGCAACATGGAGCATTTCGACGCCATCCATAAAGTGCGCCGTGAATATTTCACCGGCATCGCGCCGGCGTCGACCATGGTCGAAATCTGCAAGATGACCTCGCCAGACTATCTGATCGAGATCAACGCCATCGCCGTGCTGGCGGACTGATCGAAGGATTGATCTGATGCGATTTGCGAGCATCCATCTGGATGGACAGGTCCGACCCGGCGTTCTGGCGAGAGACGAGATTGCCTTGTTCTCGCCGGCTATCCCTGATCTCGTCGGCTTTCTCGAACTGGACGAGGAGGCCCGCGGCTCGACGATCCGGCAGGCCCTTGCCTCGGGCTTGCGCGTACCGCGATCGACAGCGCGTCTGGCGGCGCCGATTCGCCGCTTTCGCCGCGACGTGCTGTGTACCGGCTGGAATTATTGGGATCATTTCGAGGAGGGCCGCGGCAAGCGCGAGGGCCAGGACGTCGACAAGCCGAAGGCGCCGACCTTCTTCACCAAGTCGCCCGACGTGGTCATCGGGCCGAACGATGCGATCGCGTTCGACCCTCGCATCTCGCAAAAGTGGGATTACGAGGCTGAACTCGTGGTCATCATCGGCCGCACTGGCCGCAGCATTCCGCGCGCCTCCGCCTGGGAGCATATTTTTGGCGTCTCTCTCGCCAATGATATCTCGCAGCGTGATCTGCAGCGCCGTCATGGCGGGCAATGGCTCAAGGGCAAGAGCATCGATCAGAGCATGCCGCTCGGACCTGTGATCGTCACGCCGGACCAACTCGACATTCCACGCGTGAGGCTGCGGTGCGATGTCAACGGCCAGACGGTGCAGGATGCCGTCGTCGCGCAGATGGCGTTTCCGATTGATGAGCTGATTGCCGAATTGTCGTTCGGCATGACCCTGCATGCCGGCGACGTCATCCTGACGGGAACGCCAAGCGGTGTCGGCAATGCGCGAGAACCGCAGCTGTTCCTGAAAGCCGGCGATCAGGTCGTGGTCCGCGGTGACGGCATCGGCGAGTTGTGCAACACGCTGGTTCCACAGGATCTTGCCGGGCATTCCGACATCAGGCTGGATTGAGGGTCTCACATCGCCGGACAGCGCGGACGATAACGCCGCGCTGTCCGCGGCTCAGAACCATCCGAATGTATAGCGGGGCTTGGCTGGCGAGGCCGACGGCGAGGGCACCGGTGCCCAGATCTGCTGTTTTCGCTCAAGCCCGCGCAGAGCGAATGTACCGACCAATTCCAGCCTCTGTGTGCAGCGTTCGGCGAACGGCCCGGACACCAGGATCGGGCGATCCGTGTCGTCGCAGAGCGCTTCGATGCGGCTCGCTTCGTTCACCGCCCGCCCGATCACGGTGAAGTCGAGCCGCCGGCTGGTCCCGATATTGCCATAGATCACCTCGCCGAAGTGCAGCACCAGGTCGACGTCCAGTGTCGGCAAACCCGCCGCGCGCCGCCGTGCGTTCAGCGCGCGGTTGGCGGCCAGCGCCTGCTCGGCGGCGTCGAGCGCGCTGCCGCAGGTGGCGCATGGCCGGTTGTCCGGATCCTCGACCGGAAAGATGGCGAGGAAGCCGTCGCCGGTGAATTTCAGGATCTCGCCGCCGCAACGCGTGACCGGCTCGCCGATGGCGTCGAAATGTTCGTCGAGCCAGCCGACCACCTTCACGGGGTCTCCACGGTCGGTCAGCGCCGTGAAGCCGCGGAAATCCGCCAGCAGGATTGCGGCGGCCACCGTCTCGCCGTCGCCCCGGCGGATATGGCCCTCGAGCACGCGCACGCTCGGCCCAGCGCCGAGATAGGTCGCGAGTGTCTCGTGCAGCGTCCGCGACAGGCTGAACTTGCACATCGCGAGCCCCAGCGCGGGTAGCACCTCGGCGATAACAGCGAGATCGTCGTCGCCGAAGCCTGACGGTGTGTCGGTCGCAAATGAGACTGCGAGGCCTTTCAGCGCGGTGCCCGGCGTGAACCACACGATATGCTGGATATAATCGGTGCCGCCCTCCGCGCGCAGCGCCATGAGCGACGGGAATGCCGCGATGGGATCGAGATCATGACGCAGCCGCCATCGGGCGGAGGTTCGCCCCTCGGCCAGCATAGCGTAGACGGGCATGCGTTCGAACCCGCCGATGCCGGCCTCGTGCGCGGTCGGTACCAGCGAAGCTCCGAGGTCGTGTTGCCAGTCGAAGCAGAACGCGCGCACGGAGGGATCGATGGCGGAGACCATGGCGCTCATGCGCCAGAGCGGCAGCCCTCCGTCGTGCAGCGCCGTGCAGAAGCCGTCCAGCAGCGCGACGCCATCATCGCGCGCCGTCGCCTGTTCGGTGATCCACTGCATGACCTGGCGGGCGTGCAATTGTCGCGCTGGTCGATGTCCGTCGGGTGTGTCAGCGGCCGCGGAGCGCGGATGCGCCATGACGGGGGGGAAGGCGAGACCGATCCGGCGCGCCATCATCGCAATTGCGCCAGCAGCGCGTCCGCGCCCTTGTCGATGCCGTCCTCGGCTGCGGCCAGCCGGCCGACGGTGGCCTTGATGTTGTAGGGCGCCGGATACTGCTTGCTGACGAAGGCGCCGAGCAGGCGCGCGTTTGTCGCGTCGAAGATCTCGACCGCATAACTCACCGAGCCGGTCATCGATCCCTCGCCGTCGCGGGCCGCCTGCACGCCGTTGTAGACGGCACCACCGATGTCGAATCGCGACAGGGTGCCGATCACCGGCATGGTGATGGCGGCACCGGTCAGCGTCAGCCGCACCCGCAGTGTGTTCGGCGCGCGCTGGCTGGTGACAGTGAAGCGGCTGCCGAGTCGCTCCGCAAATCGCGCGTGCATGGTGCGCGCCAGCGAGGCCCTTTCCTCGTCGGGCATGTCGCCGAATTGATGATCGGCGCCCCGGTAGATCACCACCGGCTCGATGATGACCTTGTTGTAGGCGCGCCAGTCCACTTGCGTGGCGTAGTGATAGGGCATCCGCCCCGAGGAATCCGAGGTGTTCGGCGTGAGGTGGGCGGATGAGGCAACCTCCGAATAGGGGATCGGCGCCACGTTGGCGCATCCAGTCAGACCGGCGCACAGCAAGGCGATCGCCAGGCGGGTCGCCTGCGAGGTGATAGTCATCTTGAACTCCAGTTGGATGTGATGGGATGGTCAGCGGGGCCGGATCCGATGTGCCCCCTATTTGCCCCGAGGTGGTTATTTGGCTCTGGCCACGGTCGACGGTTTCGCGGTGGGCTTCGCTTGGGCCCACTCCTTGTCCGCTTTCGGTCCGTCCGGATCTCCGGTCATACCGACCAACTGCCCGGGCAGGGCATTCACGGTTTGAGTCCAAGTCTGTCTGGCGCAGAACACCGAGAGCATGCAGCCCTTGACCTTCAGGTGGTCGGCGGCCTCGCGCCACAGCGAGATCTCGTAGAACTTGCCGCCTTCCGCGTCGTAGATCTGGCCGTGAAAGTATCCCTCCGGGCTCAGCTGCAGGCCCATGATCAGTTGATGGCCGAGCAGCGGACGTGAGCGCTTGGCCTGATCCGGATTGCTCTGGTCGCGGAACGGTTGCCCCTTCGCATCGGCGGGATCGCGCATCCAGACGATATAGCCGCAGACCTGTGCGAGTGTTGGTCCGCAGCGCTCGACTCGTATGCGGGCGCGGCCATCCTGGGTCAGCCAGGTGCCGCCGGGGTCGGCGGTTCCAGCGGCGATGCCGGGTCCGGTGGATATCGTCAGGCCTGCGGCAAAAGCAGCGCACGCGGCCCTTCGGGAAACCGATGTCAGGTGCCTCATATCTGGTCCTCGATGCATGAAAGACAGCAAAACCCGTCGCCCGCGGCGGTTTTGCCGCGTTCGTATTTAATCAAACGATGTCGTACTATTTATATCCTATCGTGCGTCGCCGCAAGTCGTTATGCGGAGAAATCGGCATCATCGATGTCGCACCCGTCTGCGGTTCCGTCGGTCCGCGCGGGAGCAGGATGAAGAGCAGGCAGGAATGAGCGTCGCCAAATCGAGCACAAAGTCGAACAAGCCGAAGCCGAACAGAACCGTGCGCAGTGGGCGGCCGACCAAAGAGCAGGCTGAGCAGATCACCGCACACATCGTCGACGTGGCGATGCAGCTGTTCCTGGAGTCCAGCTTCGAAGCGGTCAGCATCGATCACATCGCGGCTACGGCGCGGATTTCGAAGCAGACATTTTATGCCCGCTTCGCCTCCAAGGAGGCGGTGTATGCAGCGGTGATCCGCAAGGGCACCGATGACTTGTTCAGGCCGGTGCTGAGCGAATCCAATCGCGAGGAGTCGATCGAGACCATCCTGGTTCAGATTGGTCTTGAGCTGTCAAAACGGGCGCTCGCGCCGGCGGCGATCGCGCTCGACCGGCTTGTCGGCTCCGAAGCCCGTCAATTCCCGGAGCTCGCGCGGGTCTACCTCGAGAACGCCGTTCATGCCCGCAGCATGATCGCCAGCATGTTCACCAATGCCATGCGTGACGGCCAGATCCGCTCAGGGGATGCAACCTATCTGGCCGAGCAGTTCGGCTATGCCGTGGTCGACGGCCCCAACCGCGCCGTGGTGCTGAGCGGCAAGACTGCGCGCACCGAGAAGGAGCTGCGCGAGCGCATCACCCGCGCGGTGGCGCTGTTCCTGGACGGGTGCCGTGACGGTGTGACGCGACGCGATTAGAGCGTTTCAAGAAAGCGAAAGGCGTCACGCGATCGCCAGCGCCTGCGCGTAGGTGCGGCCGGAGTTGGTGATGTGGGTGGTCATCAGCGCTGCGAAGGCGGCAAAGTCGCCACCTTCGAACAGCCGCAACAGTGTACCGTGCTCGTGGAACGATGCCGGCGTCTGCACATCGATCGGTGCGCTCAGATTGGTGCGCAGCGCCGCCACGCGCCCGGCGACAAGCTGATAGGACTCTATGAGATAGTGGTTGCCGCAATGGGCGAACAGCGCGTCGTGCATCGCGGTGTCCGCCCGGCCATAGGCGACGTTGTCCTTTTCCGTCACCGCCTGCTCCATCGCTGCAATCGCGAGCCGCATGGCGGAGAGCGCGCCGTTGTGGTCATGATGGTAGGCAAGCTCGGCCGCCTTGGGCTCGATGATGACCCGGAAGGCGCAGAGCTCGGCGATGTCGTCGGCGCTGGGCGTGAACACGAAGCTGCCGACCTGCGGCCGCACCACCACCAGGCCTTGTGATTGCAGCAGGCTCATGGCCTCGCGGATCGGCGTGCGGCTGACGCCGAACGATTGCGCCAGCATTTCCTCGGCAATGATTGCGCCGAGCTTGAGCTCGCCTTCGATAATGGCCTCGCGCAGCCGCAGCATCACCTTCTGCGACAGCGATTTTGGCGTATCGAGCTTGAATGACCTCATCCACGGCAACCTTTTGAATCAGGCTCCGTCTTAAAGCATTTTTCCACGAAGGGGAATCCGGCTTCCGCCGACGTGGGCTTGGCCAGCGGGATAACCTATTCCTTCACCGCACCGGTCAGGCTCGATACATAATAGTCGACGAAGAAGGAATACAGCAGCGCCACCGGGATCGAGCCGAGCAGGGCGCCGGCCATCAGCGCGCCCCACTGGTAGTCGTCGCCCTGCACCAATTGCGTCAGCACGGCCACCGGCACCGTCTTCTTCTCCGATGACTGGATGAAGGCCAGCGCATAGATGAACTCGTTCCATGACAGCGTGAAAGCGAAGATGCCGGCGGAGATCAGCCCGGGCACCGCCAGCGGCAATGTCACCTTGCGCAGGATCTGCAAGCGGGTGGCGCCGTCGATCATGGCGCACTCCTCGAGCTCGTAAGGGATCGATTTGAAGTAGCCGATCAGCAGCCAGGTGCAGAACGGCACCAGGAAGGTCGGATAGGTCAGGATCAAGGCAAGCGGCGAGTCGTAGAGCCCGAATTGCACCACCACCGCCGCCAGCGGAATGAACAGGATCGATGGCGGCACCAGATACGCGAGGTAGATTCCGAGCCCGACCCATTCGGAGCCCTTGAAGCGCAGTCGCTGGATCGCGTAGGCGGCGAGCACGCTGGCAAACAGCGACAAGGCAGTGGCGGCGAAGGCGACGCCCATGGTGGTGGTCAGCCACTGCGGGTAGTCGGTGTCGAACAGCAGCTTCTTGACGTTCTGCAGCGTCGGCGAATGTACCAGGAACGGGTTGTATTGCTTGTAGTCGTAAAGCTCCTCGTTGGGTTTGAACGTCGTCAGCGTCATCCAGTAGAACGGGAACAGCAGCACGAACACGAACATCGCCAGCGGCAGATGCAGCGTCATGATACGGCGCAGGCGCGAGTCCCAGGAGATGGCGCCGGTGCGTTCCGGCTCGGAAGCGGCTGTGCTGTTAGTCATTGTCCGATCCTTGCTGCCATTTGCTGCGGGTGAGCCCGAGATAAGTCACGATGGTCGCGGCGATCAGGAACGGGATCATGGCGACCCCGATGGCGGCGCCTTCGCCGAGTTGCCCGCCGGGAATGCCGCGCTGGAACGCCAACGTCGCCATCAGGTGGGTGGCGTTGCTCGGCCCGCCGCGGGTGATGGCATAGACCAACTGGAAATCCGAGAACGTGAACAGCACCGAAAACGTTAGCACCACCGCGAGCACCGGCATCAGCATCGGCACGGTGATGAAGCGAAATCGTTGCCACGATGTCGCGCCATCCAGCATCGCCGCCTCGTAGAGCGACGGCGAAATCGTCTGCAACCCGGCCAGCAGGCTGATGGCGACGAAGGGAATGCCGCGCCAGATATTGGCGACGATCAGCGAGAACCGCGCTGCCCAGGGGGTGCCGAGAAAGTCGATATTGCTGTCGCGCACATGCATCACATCTTTGAGCGTATAGGAGATGATCGAGAACTGCGGATCGTAGATCCACCAGAACGCCATTGCGGAGAGCACCGTCGGCACGATCCAGGGGATCAACACGATGGCGCGGATCAGCGACTTGAAGCGGACATTGTCGTTGAGCAGCAGCGCGAGCCACAGGCCGAGCAGGAATTTCCCGATGGTGGCGACAAAGGTGTAGACCAGCGTGTTGAAGACCGACAGCCAGAAGATCTTGTCCTTGAACAACGAGATGAAGTTCTCCAGTCCGACAAATTGGCCGGCCCGGCCGATCTTGGCGTCGGTGAAGGCGAGCCACAGGCCAAGCCCGAGCGGATAGGTCAGGAATACCAGCAGCAGCCCAAGCGCCGGCGTCAGGCACATCACGATCAGGAATGGCTTGTAGTCGAATAGCCGGACCAGCCAGTTGTCGCGTCGGATCCACGTGGCGCCTTCAAGCGCGAGGTTTGCCATCAGGCTCTCCCAAAGGGACAATGAAACGGGGCGAGGCGGGCTCGACATGGGTGTCGAGCCCGCCGGCGCGTGAGAGTCAGCTATTTCTTGTAATAGCGCAGGGCGCGGCTGGCCGCGGTCGCTGCGGCGTCTTCCGGCGTCGCGGAACCCGAACAGACCTCGGAGAACATATCCACCGTGACATAGTCGGCGACCACGGCGGCGGACGCTTCACCGATCGGGCCCTTGTAACCGTACCACAGCGAGTTCTTCATGGTGTCGCGGTAGACCGCGATCTTCGGGTCACTGGTCCATACGCTGCTCTGCGCGTAGCCCTGCAGCGGTTGCGCCCAATAGCCGGCTGATCCGGTCAGCCACTTGTCGTACTGCTCCTCTTCCATCAGGAAGGTGAGATAGGCTTTCGCGGCATTCGGATATTTCGAATGCTTGAAGATCATCGAATTGACCACCAGCGCCGTCTCGGTGCCGCGCCCGACCGGGCCGATCGGCATCGGCGCATGATCGACATCGGCAGCCAGCGCTGCGATCTTCGGATCCTGCGCGTTCTTGAATGCGTAATAGACCGAGACGCCGTTCTGGGTGAGGCCGATTTCGCCGGCCAGCATCGCCTTGTTGTTGGAGGGGTCGAGCCACGACAGCGTGCCGGGGATGAAGTTTTGGTACAGCTCCTTGGCGTACTTCAGCGCGGCAACGGTTTCCTTGGAGTTCAGCGTGACCTTGCCGTTCTCGTCGACCACCGATCCGCCATGGCTCCACAGCAGCCAGTGGGTGAAGGAGTTGGCGTCGCCGACCGCATGTCCGAGCGCGAAGCCCGCGGGATGGTTGATCTTCTTCAGGGCCTGGCACAGCTTCAGGAAACCATCGGTGTCCTTGGGGAAGCTGTCGAAGCCGGCTTCCTTGATCCAGGAGGTGCGATACACCGCGGGACCGCCGGTGCCGCCGAGCGGGATACCGATCCAGTTGTTGGTGCCGAACTTCTTGCCCAGTCGTTCGGCCACCGGATACCAGCCGCCATATTTCTTGCCGAGATATTCGGCGATGTCGGACAGCTCGATCAGCTTGTCCGAGTAGAGATGGGGATCGTCGGTCCAGCCGATCACCACATCGGGGCCGACGCCGGTGTTGGCGCTCACCGCGGTCTGCGGGCGCAGGTCTTCCCATGCCTGGTAGTCGACGCGCACCGGTACGCCGGTTTTCGCTGTGAACGCCTTGGTGTTCTCGTTGAAGATGGTCTCGTCGGCCGGCACGAATTTGGCAGGGCGCAGCACGCGCAGTGTTGCACCCTTTTCGATCGGAAAGCTGGGGGCTGCGACATCGGTCTTCCCGATGGCTGCGCGAGCGCGGCTGAGGCCGGACGATGCCAGCAAAGCGCCGGCGCCGAGCTGCAGGCTGCGTCGGCGGGTGATGTCGATCATGTGTGTCCTCCTTGGTTGTTGTTGGTTCAGGCGTCGGGTCGTCTTGCCGCGTCCCGGACGGACGACGGTGTCAGATCACTTTTCCGGGGTTGAGCAGATGGTCGGGATCGAGCGCGGCCTTGAGCGTGCGCATCAGCGCGATCTCCGGCTCGCTGCGCGCATATCCCAGCCATTGTTTCTTTGCGGTGCCGATGCCGTGTTCGGCGGAGACGCTGCCGCCCATGTCACGCACGAGGCCATAGATGATGGCGTCCATCTGCTCCTTCGGCTGCCGCTCGACCGGCAGGCCGCTCACCCAGGAGACGAGATGCAGGTTGCCGTCGCCGATGTGGCCGTAATAGACGCTCTCGCAGCCGGCAATGTCCGCCGCCAGCGCGGCCTTGCAACGCCTGACGAACTCATCCATCCGCGCCACCGCAAGGCCGATGTCGTAGGACACATGCGGTCCCAGCACCTGACCGAACTCGGAGCAGATGTCGCGCACGGTCCAGAACGCCTGGGTCTGCGCCAATGATTGCGACACCGCGGCGTCGGCCAGCAGGCCGCGGTCCATCAGGTCCTCGAGCCAATCCTGGAAGCGTGGTGCGTCGATGCTCTCGTCGGTGCCTTGTGCTTCCACCAGCACATAAAGTCCGTGACCGGCGCCGACCGGCGTGCGTACGCCGGCGCGCGCCGTGATCACCTCCCAGTAATCCGGCCACATCACCTCGAACGCCGACAGCAAGGGGCCGAGGCCGCTGCGAGCCGCGCTCAACAGCGCCAGCACCGCGGGATAATCTGCCAGCGCACACAGCGCCGCCATGGTCGAGCGTGGCTTGGGATAAAGCCGCAGCACCACGCGGGTAATGATGCCCAGCGTTCCCTCCGAGCCGATGAAGAGATGCTTCAGGTCGTAACCGGCGTTGTTCTTCAGGAGTTTGTTGAGGTTGGTGATGATGGTGCCATCAGGCAGAACGACTTCGAGGCCGAGCACCAGTTCGCGCGTCATGCCGTAGCGAATGACGCGATTGCCGCCGGCATTGGTGGAGAGGTTGCCGCCGATGGCGCAGGAGCCGCGCGAGCCCAGATCGAGTGGAAAGAAAAAGCCGGCGTCGTCGGCGGCTTTTTGAATCACCTCCAGCGGGGTTCCGGCCTTCACCGTCATGGTGGCGCTGGCCGGATCGATCTCCTCGATCCCCACCATGCGTTCCAGCGAGATCGCGACCCAGCCCGGCTCGGGCGCCGCGCCGCGGCACAGGCCGGTGAGGCCGCCTTGCGGGACGAACGGCAGCTGGGCCCGCCGGCAGGCAGCGATGGCCTCCGACACCCCCGCCGCATCGACCGGCCGCACCACCGCGCGCGGCGTCTGTGGCAGGCTCGCGCTCCAGTCGTTGCAGTTGCGGACGGGAATGTCGGCGCCAGTCAGCACCGCTTGCGGGCCGAGCTTTTGCCGCAGGGCGTCGAGCTGATCTTCCGGACGTTCCGATTGGAGAGTCGCATCCATCTGCGGCCTATCTGGTTGGACTTGGCCGGTGTTCTGCGTCTGCGGCATGCGCAGCCCCGGCGAACGAATACATTGATCTCATCTTGTATGTAAGGTACAAGAAGAGTCAACAGACTGGCGTAAGAAGGTGCCCGGGCAGTTCGCCGCGGGCGCGGTAGGAGTCGATATGACTGACAATACTGATCAAATTCGCGGCTACTGGGTTGCCGTCCCGACGCCGCTGGTGGCGGATGGCAGTGTCGATCACGCCAGCCTGGCGCGTCATGTGCTCGGCCTGTTTGCCCAAGGCGTCGACGGCGCCGTGGTGTTTGGGACCACCGGGGAGGGCACTTCGTTCAGCGCCGTCGAGCGCATCGCAGCCGTCGAGGCCCTGCTGAAAGCCGGCGCGGCGGCGTCGCGGATCGGGCTTGGTGGCGGCTTTCCCGCTTTGACCGATACCATTGCACTCACCCGCGCGGCGCTGGGCGTTGGACTTCGCCATGTGCTGATGCTGCCGCCGTATTTCTATCGCGACGTCACGCCTGATGGCATCGAGGATGCGTTCGCTGCGATTCTTGACGGCGTGGCGGACGATCGGCTGCGCGCAACGCTTTATAACATTCCGCAGGTGTCAGGCGTCGGCGTGCCGGCCACCGTCGCGGCGAAGCTGCGCGCGCGCTACGGCAGGATCGTTGCGGGCGTGAAGGACAGCAGCGCCGACTTCAAGCAGTTCCAGGCCTATCGCGCCGCCGCGCCAGACCTTGCCGTCACGGTGGGCAACGAAGCCGATATCGCGCGCGCGGTCGCCGAAGGCGGCGCCGGCACGATCTGCGGCATGGCGAATGTCGCATGTGACCTGGTGCGGGAAATGCTGAGCGGCCCTGGGGCCGAAGCCCGGATGAAGGCTGCAGTCTCGGTGGTCGCCAGCCACCCGTTCGTTCCAGCTTTGAAGGCCATTCTCGCCGTCCAGACCGGCGATGCGGGCTGGCTGCGGGTGCGCGCGCCGCTGCGTTCGTCGTCCGACGGCGCGGCGTTGCAGGCGCAACTGGACGCGGCGACGCGTCGCGCGGCTGCGTAGCCGGGATCTATCTTGTCCTGAGTCTGGAGCGCACGATCAGGAGGGCAACCCCTTCCGTGGTCAACAATGTCGCGAGCAAAGCCAGTCCGGCCTCCGCTGCACTCCAGCCATGGGCGCGCAGGATGTGGCCGGCGACCGCGAGCGGCACGATCCAGCACAACGCACCAATGGCTGTTGCGAGCAGGAACGGCAGCAGCGGCAATCGCAGCACGCCGGCCGGCAGCGCCTGATAGATGCGCACCGTCGGGATCAACTGGCCCGCGAAGGTAATGCCGAAGGGACGGCGCTGGTAGGACGTCGCAATGCGCTCGTACAATCGCGGTGTCAGCAAGATCCAACGCCCGTATCGAAGCACCACCTGCCTGATCCGCAGTGGGCCGATCATCGCGCCGAGCAGGTACCAACCGATTGCGCCGCCGATCGAGCCCGCGGCCGCCACCAGGCATCGCAGCATCAGGTCGGTGGTTCCTGCAGCGCCCATGCCGACGGCCGGAAACAGCACATAGGACGGCAGCACGGGAATGAACTTTTCCACCAGTGCGGCGTAAAACACGCTGGCGAGATCCGCCGTCTTGAGTACGTCGTCGAGGAAGCCGCTGATATCCGCCATGCCGTCATGATGTCCCGCTTGGGCGCGGCCGACACCATTCACATGGGGTCGTGCCGCGTCCGTTCTGTGGTCTCATGTCTCACATGCCGACCTTACGGCAACATTGCGGTTTGCGGGCTCAGCGGCCCCAGAAGGCCGGGGTTGCCTTGAACCGGCGCCATCTCTTGCGCAGCGTTTTCGCAATGGCGATCTGGTCGCGCGCTTGCCAGCCGGCAACGGCGCCGATGGCGAGGTGAAGCGTGGGGCGGCCTTCCTGCCGGATGGTATCCAGCAGAATGCGAGTGCCGCCGATGTCATGCGCGCGCCCGAGGTTCCCCTGCAACTGGGCGAGCCGCTCGGCATAGCGCCGCGCGGTCGCGGACGCGGCGTACAGCGGCAGGAAAAAGTCCGTCGCATAACGCAGCTTCTTGAGGTCGATCCGAAGATCGTGCTGCGCTTCGATATCGAGTCGCCGGAAATGTGCGCCACGCTTGAGTGCCTTGCGGTGCAGTCGTCCCAGGATCCGGTCGGCGAGCGTGATCATCGGTTGCGACAGCAGCGCCAGGGCATGGCTGTCGATGTCGTTGCGCCAGCCTCGGCGTTCGATCCAGTGTCCGAGCGTGAGCAGGAAACGGCTGCAGCGCGGATCGGCGAGCGCGCCATGCAGCTCGCCGTAGCTCGATGTGCGCTGCCGGTCCACCGCCTCGCGCAACTCGCCGAAATCGATTTCAGGTAGTTCCGTCGCGAGCCGGCGAAGCGTGGTCGTGGCAAGCACGTCCCACTCCCGGGCCGGGCCGAGCTGCTGCATCAGCCATCTTGCTTCGCTGTTGATCGTCTGAAACGAGGGCGAGGGAATGTCACGCCGGAACAGCGTGCAGAGCGTTCGCAGCCGCCGCAAGGCGACACGCATTTGGTGCACGCCTTCCGGATCTTTTCCGTCTTCCACCACCTTGCGATTTTTCAGGATGTGATGCCAGCAACCGCCGACCAGCAGTGCAATGACGTCGTCGACCGTCTGGTTGGCGGCGATGTCGGGGGACTCGGCCTTCGCTGACGCAGGCGTCGTGTCGAACGCCAGCGCGTAGCCGCGTTCCGCCTTGCTTTGGGTCGCGACCTGCAGCGGCGCGGCATCGAGCAGCTGCGTGCCCAGATCGAACAGCGCTCCGGCATTGCCGCTTTTCAGTTCGAGTTCGATTTCCGACAGGGCTTCCTGGCGCGAACCGGCCTCGATCGTTCCCTCATCGAAGGCGATTTCGATCGATGCCTCGGGCAGATCGAGTTGTCGTGCGTGCCGGCGAAACTTGGTTGTAAACACCGGCACCAGCGCGCTGCTCGCCAATGTTGTCATCGGATCGCCGATTTCGCCGATTGGCAGTCGCGCAAGGTCGGGCGTGAGACCGCCGACCGGCATTTCCCATTGCCGCCGCGCCAGCGGCTGGCGGGCGTCGGGCATGAGCTTCAGCGTCTGAATGAAGTGTTTTCCGTTGCGCCGCACGCGTAGCGACATGCCGTGCTGAAACAGCACCCGCTCCGGCGTGTCATAATACACCGATTCAAGCCGGCGAAATGCGCCGCGATTACGCGCATGCTGCGTCACCACCGGCAGGTCGCGCAGCTTGTCCAGAATGCCCTGCGGCGCCAATAGCTTAAGTTCGATTTCGGTTTGTTCGCCCGGCCGCACAGCAAGAGTGGCGTCGGAATCGTCCGGTACTGATTGCCTGAAAGTCACGTGGTCCCCATTCATCTTCGTCAGTCCTGACGTGTGAATATTTTGTGACATTGACAAGGCTTGTCTACTGGTTATCCACGTAGCTGCGCAGCGAATTTGCATTGGTGGCTTGGAATTTTCACCCGGCAAAGTGCGAAAATTTTTTCAGGACTCGACTTGACTCGGGCCGGCGACAAGAAAACGGGAGAAATTGCCCATGACCTCCGCGCTGTTCGACTTCACTCCGCTATGGCCCACGGGATTGCCGGCGCCCGCGGCCCGATGGACCGGGCTCGCCAGGTACAGTTTTGTCGGCGGCAATAACGATCCGGATCAGGTTCCGCTGGATGGCCTGATCGATGCAGTCAATGCTGTGTTGCGGCGCGAGGGGCGGACGTTGGCGACCTATGGGTTGGCGAGCGGCCCGCAAGGCTATCATCCTCTGCGCGAATTCATCGCGACAAAGCTGCGCCGCGATGCCGGAATCAACTGCATCGCCGATGACATCCTGATGGTGTCCGGCTCGCTGCAGGCGCTCGATCTGGTCAACCAGAGCCTGCTGGCGCGGGGTGACACCGTGATCGTCGAGCGCGACACCTATCAGGGCGCGCTGACACGGCTGAGCCGGATGGGCGTCAATGTGACAGGCATTCCGCTGGATGACGGCGGCATGCGGATGGATGCGCTGGCGGAGGCGCTGGGCGACCTCAAGCGCTGCGGCATCCAGCCGAAATACATCTACGTCATCCCGACCGTGCAGAATCCGACCGGCACCATCATGAGCGAAGCGCGCCGTGCCGAGCTGCTGGCACTGTCTCAGGAATACAGCGTGCCGATTGTCGAGGATGATTGTTACGCCGACCTGATCTGGGAGGGAGCGCGGCCGCCGGCGCTCCATGCCATGAGCCGGACCGGCGCCGTCATTCATATCGGCTCGTTCTCCAAGTCGATCGCCCCGGCGCTGCGGGTGGGCTATATCGTTGCGCCCTGGGCGGTGCTGTCGCGGATGCTCGCTCTGAAAACAGATGCGGGCTCCGGCGCGTTGGAGCAGATGGTGCTGGCCGAATATTGTCCGCCGCATTTCACCACCCACGTTCCAAAACTCACGCGCGGCCTGCGCGCTAAGCTCGAGACGCTGATGGATGCGCTCGATGCGCAGTTTGGAACCGCGGCGGAATTCTCCGATCCCAAAGGCGGCATCTTTCTCTGGGTGAAACTGCCGGATCAGGTCGATACGCTGAAGCTCTGTCAGGCGGCGCTCGCCGCGGGCGTATCCATTAATCCGGGGCCCGAATGGTCCACCGACAAGGCCCATGCCGGCAGCCGGCTGCGGCTGTGTTTCGCAAGCCCGTCCCATGAGCAGATTCGCGAGGGCGTGGCCGTGCTGGCCGAGGTTTGCCGCAAGGAGTTCGGCGTGCCCGCGCGCATCGCCAATGTCGAGCGCCGCGCCCGCTGAGGTCGCGCATGCAATGCGAACTTCGAATTCGGGACACCAGGCTGATGGATAAGTTGAACACGTCGGTGTCGACATCCGCATTCCCTCACGCGCCGCCGCGGGAGTTCGGCGTGTTGCTGCAGGTCCTGCGCAAGGCGCGTCGCATCAGCCAGCTCGATCTGGCGTCGTCGGTCGGAACGCCAAGTCGCCATATCAGCTTCCTCGAGACGGGTAGGGCGCAACCGACCCGGAGCATGATCGCGCGCTTGTCCGATGTGATGGGATTGAGCCATCGCGACCGGAATGCGCTGATGACCGCGGCGGGGTTTGCCGCGATGTTCCGGGATCGGCCGCTCGAAGCCCCCGAGATGGCGCCGACGCTCGCGGCCTTGCGGCTGATTCTGAAGCGGCATGATCCGTATGGCGCGATCGCCATCGATCGGACGTGGGATGTCATCATGGCGAGCGACGCTGCCGCGGCGACCATTGCGCGCGTCGGTCAGACTGCATCGAACGTCAGGGCATTCGAGCTGATCGCGCCGCCCCGGCCCAATACGCTTCATCTGTTGTTTCATCCCGATGGCCTTCGCAAAAGGCTCGCCAATTGGCCCGTCGTGGCCAGCGCGGTGCTGAGGCGTGTGAGTTATGAACTGGCGGGCGCCGAGTCGGCCGATCCCCGGCGTGCCGTTCTCGATCAGATCAAGGCCTATCCGGGCGTCAGCGATCTCTGGGACCGGGAGCCGTCTTCCGAAATCCTGATCCCGCTGGTGTTCAGGTTTGCAGCGAAGGAAATACGGCTGGTGAGCACGATCGCGACACTGGGAACAGCGCAGGATCTCACCCTCAGCGAAATCAAGATCGAAGCGCTTCACCCGGCCGATGATGCGACGGTGGCGTTGATTGCGGGCCAATCCTCTCTTGATCAAATCCTGACTTGATCAAGTCTTGTCCGGCTCACGAGTCATGTTTTGACCATGGGGTCGGAATTCAAGCACGTGGCTGGCGGCAGGCCAGGCTGCCTGGCCCAGCGCAAGCCATTGTGCGACGACGGCCGGCGGCATCCATCGGTCGATCGCTTCCGCATAGGCCTGACGTGTTCGCATGCGGGCCAGCCAGTCTGCGACACGTGGCCGTCCATCCATGAGCGTGGCGGTCCATCCCATGTGATCGAGGCGCGCGACATAAGGAAGTGCGGTGATGTCCGCGAGCGACAGCGCATCGCCGGCGAGATGGTCCGTCCGTGCCAGAAGCCCGTCCATCGTATCCAAAAGGGCGATTTGGGTTTTCACTGCATCCGGAAACATCGGGGATTCAACCCCGAGCTCCTGCGCTTCGCGCCGCGAGGCTCTCGCGCGTGCATCCGGCATGGCCGCGATCATGGCGTCCAGCCGCGTCGGATCGAGCGCCAGCAGCGAGGGGCGAACGAGGACGGCATAAGTCAGAAAACCGTTCGCGGCGTGGTGAATGTCGTCAAGTCGCCGGATCAAGGCGCGCATGCGCGCACGCTCCGCCTGATCGTTTGGCCGCAGCGATTGATCGGGAAAGACGTCATCCAGGTATTCCAGAATGGCCGAGCTTTCGACCATGGTTTCGCCGTCACGAACCAGGGTCGGGACGACGCCGGCCGGGTTCAACTGCCGATATGCGGGCGAGTGCTGTTGCCCGGCCCGCAGGTCGATTTCCTCACTGTCCCAGCGAAGCTTCTTCTCGGCCAGGGCCAGGCGAATTTTTTGCGACGAAGCCGAGAGTGCGTTGTGAAATAGCTTGCCGGCGTGATTCATGTGGGTCCTCGTTTCGAGGGGGATGATCGGCCCGGATGCCGCATCCACTCAATTCCCTGGCAGGGAATGGCGCCGTGCCCGCTGACGCCGTCCCACTATTTGGGCCGTCGGGTTCGAGCGCGCCGGTTCCCCGGGAGAAAGCGCGTCAGTCGGGAAACTCATCAGTTCATACGACAACTTGTCAGACCTGTGGTAGGACCTTCACACTCCGCGGCACCAGGGTGCCGCCCGACAAAAACCATGGGAAACCGGGACATGTCCGAACTTCACAAGAACTTCATCGGCGGCGAATGGGTCACCGGCGCCAAGGCCACGCGAAACGTCAATCCGTCGAACACGAATGATGTGGTTGGCGAATACGCCCAGGCCGACACCGCTCAGACACTGGCTGCAATCGCGGCCGCAAAGGCCGCCGCGCCCGGCTGGTCGCGCTCGACGCCGCAGGAGCGCCATGACGCGCTGAAGAAGATTTCCGACGAAATCTTGAGCCGCCGCGAGGAGCTCGGCGAACTCTTGGCGCGCGAGGAAGGCAAGACCCGTCCCGAGGGCATCGGCGAGGTCGCGCGCGCCGGGCAGATTTTCGACTTTTTTGCAGGTGAGGCGCTGCGGCTGACCGGCGAGAAGGTCGCCAGTGTGCGGCCCGGCATCGATGTGGAGATGACCCGCGAAGCCGTTGGCGTGGTCGGCATCATTGCGCCCTGGAATTTCCCGATCGCCATTCCCGCGTGGAAGATCGCGCCGGCGCTCTGCTACGGCAATGCGGTGGTGTTCAAGCCGGCCGACCTCGTGCCGGGCTCCGCGCATGCGCTGTCGGAGATCATTGCGCGCTCCGGCCTGCCGGCCGGCGTGTTCAACCTGACCATGGGCCGTGGCTCGGTGGTCGGCGAGGCACTGCTCAACAGCAGGGACGTCGATGCCATCACCTTCACCGGCTCGGTCTCGACCGGCCGCAAGGTGGCCGGCGCCTGCGTGGCGCGGATGGCCAAGTTCCAGCTCGAGATGGGTGGCAAGAATCCGCTGGTGGTGCTCGACGACGCCGATCTCAAGACCTCGGTCGAGGCCGCCGTCAACGGCGCGTTCTTCTCCACCGGCCAGCGCTGCACCGCATCGTCCCGGCTGATCGTGACCGAAGGCATTCACAACCGTTTTGTCGATGCCATGGCCGAGCGCATGAAAGGCCTCGTGATTGGCGACGCCTGCAAGGCCGGCACTCATATCGGCCCGGTGGTCGATCAGAACCAGCTCGATCAGGATTTGTCCTATATCAAGATCGGCCGCGATGAAGGCGCCAAGCTGGTCGAGGGCGGCGAACTGGTCAATCGCGAAACCCCCGGCTTCTATCTGTCGCCGGCGCTGTTCACCGAAGCCAGCAACAGCATGCGCATTTCGCGGGAAGAGATCTTCGGCCCCGTCGCGTCGGTGATCCGGGTGAAGAACTACGACGAGGCGCTGGCCGTCGCCAACGACACCGAGTTCGGGCTCGCGTCCGGCATCTGCACCACCAGCCTGAAGTACGCCTCGCACTTCAAGCGCAATTCGGAATCCGGCATGGTGATGGTCAACCTGCCGACCGCCGGTGTCGATTATCACGTGCCGTTCGGTGGCCGCAAAGCCTCGAGCTACGGTCCGCGCGAGCAGGGCCGTTACGCCGCCGAGTTCTATACCACGGTGAAGACCGCCTATACGCTGCCGTGATATGGCGGCCAGAGGGCAGTGGCCTCACCGGCCTCTGCCCTCCGGCACCTACATGCTTAATCTTTTTTCCAGGCTTTTTTTGATATCAGGCCATTCGGTCGCGATGATGCTGAAGCGGATCGAATTGCGCAGCCGTCCGTCCGGCATGATCCGCTCATTCCGGATGCAGCCTTCTTCAGTCGCGCCGAGCCGCAGGATCGCCGCGCGCGATTTGCTGTTGATCTCGTCGGTCGTGAATTGAACGCGAACGCAGCACAGCGTTTCGAACGCGAAGCGCAGCATCAGGAATTTCATTTCGGTGTTGACGAAGCTGCGCTGCCACGAGGCGGCGATCCAGGTGTGGCCGATTTCCAGTTTGCGGTTCTGGCGGTCGACCTTCCAGAAGCGCGTCGTGCCCACAACGTCGCCGGTCGCGCGCAGCACGATGACATAAGCCAGCACATGGCCTTCATCCCGCCCTGCAAGCGCACGGCTGATATAGGTTTCGACGGTGTCGTGCGACGGAACGACAGTGAACGGCAGTCTCCAGAGTTCGCCGTCGTTCGCCGCGGCGACAAGAGCCGGGCCGTCGGATTTCTCCAGCGGCCGCAGCTCGACGCGGGGGCCGGTCATCGGCTGGTTCGCAGTCACGATCCTGTCCCCGCTCATGTTGGCCGTCACGCGATCCAGAACGGCTTTTCGATCTCGCGCCGGACCGTCACAGGATTGAGGCCGACGTCGCGCAACTGCTCGGAGCTGAGATCCGACAGTTGATCGCGCGTGCGCCTGCGCTCGAGCCACAGGCCGGCAAGCTGCAACAGCATGCGCGTTTTGGCGGCGAGCTCACGCAGCTGCGGCCAGATTTGCATGGATGTCGACGTCGGGGGGCTGATGACAGGCATGGTCGGTCTCTCTCTTTGTCTCCAGTTGAGGGGATTGCCCGGATATCAATGACCGAGTACATTAATCGGTACAATCATTACATTGTACTCGGTGCAATATTGTCAGAGATTCAATACACCGCTCTGGTCGACGAGGTGGCCGCCGCCATTGCCGCGGGCCGGCTGAAGCCCGGTGACCGGCTGCCGACGCAACGCAGCTTTGCGTACGAGAAGGGGATCGCAGCCTCGACCGCGGGACGGGTCTACAGCGAACTCCTGCGCCGCGGGCTGGTGGTCGGCGAGGTCGGACGCGGCACCTTCGTTGCCGGACGCGGGCTCGCACCCTCCATCATCCGCGGCGTGCCGCATGAGGGACGCATCGATCTCGAATTCAACTTTCCCACCGTGGCCAGCCAGGCCGAACTGATGGCGAAGTCGCTCGTCGGCCTGCAGCGCCCCGATGCGCTGGCCGAAGCCATGGGCCCGGTCACCCAGCGCCGGCTCAACGCGGCGCGCGTGATCGCGGCGGCATTCCTGTCATCGGCGCAATGGCAGCCCGAGCGCGACGCCATCGTTTTCACCGGCAGCGGCCGTCAGTCGATCGCCGCCGCGATATCGGCGCTGGTGCCGGTGGGCGGCCGGCTAGGGGTCGAAGCCATCACCTATCCGATGATCAAGAACATCGCTGCGCGCCTCGGCGTCAACGTGCTGCCGATCGCGATGGACGCCGAGGGACCGCGCCCCGATGCGATCGCGAAGGCACACCGGTCCGGTGCGCTGGGGGCGATCTATCTGCAGCCGTCCATGCAGAATCCGCTGGGGCATGCGATCAGCCCGGCGCGGCGGCAGGACCTGCTGCGGCTCGCCGACAAGCTCGGCCTCTATATCATCGAGGATGCGATTTATGGCTTCCTGTGCGACAGCCCGCCGCTGGCGGCGCAGGGCAGCGAACGCTGCATCGTGGTGGACAGCATGTCGAAGCGGCTTGCGCCAGGTGTCGGCATCGGACTGCTGCTTCCGCATAAGTCGTTGCAGGAGCGGCTATCGACGGTGGTGCGCGCCGGCGCGTGGTCGGTGACGCCGCTGGCGCTCGACATCGTCTCGCGGCTGATGGCGGATGGAACCGCCGCCGAGATCGTCAAGCACAAGCGGCGGGATGCCAGGCAGCGGCAGGATATCGTGGCGGCGACGTTCTCAGGCTTTACGGTCAAGGCCGATCCGCGCTCCTATCATGCTTGGCTCGAACTGCCGGAACACTGGCGCTCGGAAGCCTTTGTCACCGCCGCGGCGCGCAATGGCGTCGCGGTGACGCCGTCGAGCGCATTCGCCATGGCTCCCGGACACGCCCCCAACGCGGTGCGGATCGCGCTGGGACTTCCCAGCCACGACGAGCTTCGCCTCGCCGGCAAGCGCCTGAGCGAACTTTTGGTTGCGCGCCACGACGAGACCGACGTCACGGAGTGACGCAGGGCGATCTGTCACCCGGAATATTCATTTGACGGGCTGCATGGCTGTCTCGCGCGATTGCGCTGGCGCCGGCCAACGGATGCTGGCATTTTTCCCATCAAGCCGGCCATACGGCGCTCCGCTTCGCGCGGAACCACGAGGAAGCGGAACGCAAGGACAAGGGCGTCATGACGTCACCGATCACTGGCGGTGTGGATTGCGACCTGCATCCCGCATGTCCCGGGCTCGACAGCCTGTTGCCCTACCTCAACGATTATTGGCGCGATCAGGTGACCACCCGCGGCATGACCGATCTGGTGTCGCAATCCTATCCGCCGAACTCACCGATCACGGCGCGGCCCGACTGGCGTCCGGCCGACGGCAAGCCGGGGGCACGTCTTGAAGATCTGACGGCGCACGCGCTCGATCCCTATGGCGCGCGTTATGGCATCTGCAATCCGCTCTACGGCGTGCAGATGGTGTTCAGCGAAGACATGGCGGACGCGTTCTGCCGGGCGCTGAACGACTGGCTGGTGCGGGAGTGGCTCGACAAGGATGCCCGGCTGCGCGGCTCGATCGTGATTCCGGTGCAGAGCGTGGAAAAGTCGGTCGCGGAAATCGAGCGCTGCGCCAAGGATCCGCGCTTCGTCCAGGTGCTGATGCTGGTGATGGGCGATATGCCGCTGGGCAAACGTGCCTACTGGCCGATCTATGCGGCCGCCGAGCGGCTGGGCCTGCCGATCGGCATCCATGCCGGCAGCGCCTACCACAATCCGCCCACTTCGGTCGGCTGGGGCTCCTATCACATCGAGGATTACGCCGCGCAGGCGCAGGCGTTTCAGACGCAACTGACCAGTCTGATCGTGGAAGGCGTGTTCGCACGGCATCCCGACTTGAAAATGGTGATGCTGGAATCCGGCTTCACCTGGCTGCCGGCTTATGTCTGGCGGCTGCATAAATTCTGGCGCGGCATCCGCATGGAAACGCCGTGGGTGGATCGCGCGCCGATGGAGATTGTGCGCAGCAATATCCGCTTCTCGCTGCAGCCGGTCGATGCGCCGCCGGATCCAGCGACATTGAACCGGCTGTTCGACCATATGCAGTCCGATGAATTGCTCCTATTCTCGACCGACTATCCGCACTGGCAGTTCGATGGCGATGCGGTGCTGCCCGAGGGAATGTCGGCCGATCTCGTGCGCAAGGTGATGATCGACAATCCGCTCGCCACCTACACGCGCCTGCAACAACCGGAACCGAAGGAGAGGATGCAATGAACATCCAGGTTCGTCCGGACACAGCCCCCGCGTCATCGACCACCGTGCGGCCTGCGATTGCCGATTGCGATATCCATCCGGCGCGCAAGGGCTCGAAGGATCTGTATCCGTACCTGGCGAAGCGCTGGCATGCGCATCTGGAAACCTATGGCGGTCATCCCTACCAGGGCATGATGTCGGGGCCGCCTTATCCCAAGGCGCAGCCCAATGCCTCGCGCCGCGATGCCTATCCGCCGGACGGCGGGCCGCAGGGCTCATCGCTGTCGTTCATGCAGCAGCAGCATCTCGATCCCAACAATGTCGCGCTCGGCGTGCTCTGCCCGCTCAACACCGGGCAGGGCCTGCGCAACCAGGATCTCAGCGCCGCGCTCGCCTCCGCCATCAATGATTGGCAGATCGCCGAGTGGACCGGCAAGGACAGCCGGCTGAAAGCCTCCGTCGTGGTCGCCAATGAGGACGGCCCGGCCGCGGCGGCCGAAATCCGCCGGCGGGCGGGGGACAAGAATTTTGTGCAGGTGCTGCTGCTCAGCCGCAATGTCGAGCCGCTGGGACAGCGCCGCTACTGGCCGATCTATCAGGCGGCGGAAGAGGCCGGCCTTCCGATCGGCGTGCATGCCTTCGGCTTTGGCGGCAACCCGATCACGGCGTCGGGCTGGCCGAGCTATTACATCGAGGAGATGGTCGGCCATTCGCAGTGCCAGCAGGCGGCGCTGTCCAGCATCGTGCTCGAGGGCGTGCTGGAGCGTTTTCCGAAACTGAAGATGATCATGATCGAGGCCGGCTTCGGCTGGGTGCCGTCACTGGCATGGCGGCTCGACCGGGCATGGGCGCGGATGCGCAGCGAGGTCCCGGACGTCAAGCGGCCGCCGTCGGAGTATATCCGCGACCACATCTTCTGGACCACCCAGCCGATGGAAGATCCGGAACGGCGCGATCATCTGTTCGATGTGATCGATTGGATCGGCTGGGACAGGCTGCTGTTCGCCACGGATTATCCGCACTGGGATTTCGACGAGCCGTCGCGCGTGCTGCCCGCCGGTGTCGGCGATGCGCAGCGCGAGGCCTTCTTCCTCGGCAATGCACGCCGGTTGTTCGGGATCGCCGGATGAGCCGTCACGTCATCGCTCCGGTCGAGGAGCTACCGCCGGGCGCGCGTAAATTCGTCACCATCGACGATCGCCCGATCGCGGTGTTCAACATCAAGGGCGAGTTCTTCGGCCTGCTGAATCGTTGCCCGCACCAGGGCGCCGCGCTGTGCGAGGGGCCGCTGATCGGGCTCGCGCAGTCGTCCAACCCCGGCGAGATCGAATACACCCGTCATGGCGAAATCCTGCGCTGCCCTTGGCACGGCTGGGAGTTCGATATCCGCACCGGACAATCCTACTGCGATCCACGCAAGTTCCGCGTCAGGGCCTATCCGGTGAATGTCGAGCCGGGGTCCGCGGTGGTGAAGGGACCTTATGTCGCCGAGACGATCGCGGTGTCCATCGAGAACGATTACGTGGTCGTCGATCTCTGAAGCCCGCTTCGATCTGTCGGGGGGCTCACGCGCCTAGTTTGTTAGTTAGTCGATCAATCAAGAATGAAATCAAAATAGGAATAGGGACACGCGATATGATCAGGACACGTTTTACCGAGCTTGTCGGCATCGAGCATCCGATCGTGCAGGGCGGCATGCAGTGGGTCGGCCGTGCCGAGCTTGCGGCCGCTGTTTCAGAAGCCGGTGGCCTCGGCATCATCACCGCGCTGACCCAGCCGACGCCCGATGATCTGCGCAAGGAAATCGCCCGCGCGCGGACGCTGACCAAAAAGCCGTTCGGCGTGAACCTCACCATTCTGCCGACCATCAAGCCGCCGCCCTATGTGGAGTATCGACAGGCGATCATCGACAGCGGCGTCACCGTCGTCGAGACCGCCGGCAACAAGCCGCAGGAGCATGTCGACGAGTTCAAGAAGCATGGCATCAAGGTCGTTCACAAATGCACCAGCGTGCGTCATGCGCTGTCCGCCGAGCGCATGGGCGTCGATGCGATCTCGATCGACGGCTTCGAATGCGCCGGCCATCCCGGTGAGGACGACACGCCGGGCCTGATCCTGATCCCGGCCGCGGCCGACAAGGTGAAGATCCCCATGATTGCCTCAGGCGGCTTCGGCGATGGCCGCGGTCTCGCCGCCGCGCTGGCGCTGGGCGCCGACGGCATCAACATGGGCACGCGCTTCATGGCGACGGTCGAGAGCCCAATCCATCAACTGGTGAAGGACCAGATCGTCGCCAATGACGAGCGTTCCACCGAATTGATTTTCCGCACCATGCGCAACACCTCGCGCGTGGCCAAAAATCCCATCAGCACGCAGGTGGTGGCGATGGAGAAGGAAGGTGCGACCTTCGATCAGGTGCGTGATCTGGTGGCTGGTGCCCGTGGCAAGCAGGTCTATGCCACCGGCGACTGGCAGGACGGCATCTGGTCGGCGGGCCAGGTGCAGGGCCTGATCAACGATATTCCGACCTGCGCCGACTTGATCGGCCGAATCGTGCGCGACGCCGAGGCGATCATCAAGGTCCGCATCGGCCGCATGATCGCGGCCTGAACCGCGGCGAGATCGGTTCGCGTCTGTTGTCGCAGCCGGCGGCCTCCAGCCTCTCGCTGCGTGGTGAAGTCTCGAATTGAGGCGCGCCGATCCCTTGGTCGGCGCGCCTTTCGTTTGACCGTCCGGTGTCTGGGTGCCTCCGGGGGCCAATCACATTTGCTTTGCAATTATTTGCATAAGCAACATTGTCATTGACAAGTAATGGGGCGATGCCTGATCCTTGATGTCGAAAAGACGGCTTGGCCGACGGCCGGCCAGCCCGTCGATGAGGGAGACACATGGCGATATCGGCAGAGTTTGACAAAACCACCACGACCGCAGCGCAAGCAAATGGGGTTATTCTGCTGTTCGCGCGGGTGCTGTTCGTGCCGCTGTTTTATTACAGCGGGATCGGCAAGGTGCTCGCGTTCGGCGTCACGGCATCGCGCCTGCCGGGCGGCGCGGAAGGGCTGGGCAATTTGCTGGCGGCCGGTGCGATCGCAATAGAGCTGGGCTGCGGAACCGCGTTGTTGCTCGGCATCTGGGCGCGCCAGGCCGCCGCGGTGTTGATTGGTTTCACCATCGTGGCGACGTTGATGTTCCATCCGTTCTGGGCGTCGCCGGAGACCCAGGTCACGCTGCAGACCGTCCAGTTCCTGAAGAACGTCGGCCTTGTCGGCGGCTTGGCGCTGGTCGCCGCGTTCGGCGCTGGCCCCTATTCGCTGCAAGCCGCACTGGCACGCCGCTAACAACATCATAACAAACAACAAGGGGGAAACATGTCTTCACGCATGACCGTGAACGGCAAGACGCATGTCGTGCAGGCGGAGCCCGGGACGCCATTGCTCTACGTTCTCCGCAATGATCTCGGCCTCAACGGGCCGAAATTCGGCTGCGGTCTTGGGCAGTGCGGTGCCTGCACCGTTGTCATCGCCGGTGAAGCGGTGCGGTCCTGTTCGACGCCGCTCAGCGCCATCGGCGACGACAATGTGACGACGCTGGAAGGGCTGGGGTCGCAGGACAAGCCGCATCCGTTGCAGAAGGCGTTTCTTGCCGAGCAGGCCGCGCAGTGCGGTTATTGCAGCAATGGAATGATCATGGCGGCCAAAGCGCTGCTGGACCGCGAGCGCAGCCCGAGCGAGGACGTGATCAAGCAGACGCTGGCCGACCATCTGTGCCGCTGCGGCGTTCACAACCGCATTGTTCGCGCGGTGCGCCGTGCGGCAACGGAGCTTGCGCTATGAGAGCGACGGGTCTTTCGCGCCGTGAGTTCGGACAAGGGTTCGGCGTTCTCGTCGCTGCGTTTGCTATGTCGCCGCTGCGAACTTTCGGTCAGACGCCACAAAGCCTGCCGATGAGCCTGCGCGCCAATCGTCGGCTCGATGGCTGGATCCGGATTGAAGCTGATGGGACCGTCACCGTGTTCACTGGGAAAGCCGAGCTTGGCCAGGGCATCCTGACGTCCCTGGCCCAGATTGTCGCCGAAGAGCTGGATGTCGGCTTCGACAAGGTGCGGATGATCGGCGCCGATACGTCGCGCGGCCCGGATGAGCAATACACCTATGGCAGCCAGTCGGTCGAACAGAGCGGCGCTGCATTGCGCGTCGCGGGCGCCCAGGCGCGCGCCGTGCTGCTTGCGGCGGCGGCCAGCCGCTTCAATGCTCCGGTTGCGGATTTGAAGGTTGCGGATGGCGTGATCACGACCCGCGACGGGCGGTTGGCCTCCTACTGGGACATCGCGAAAGACGATGCGGGTGTGCTGTCGCGCGAGGTGACGGCTGACGCCATGCCGAAACGCGCCGGCGATCTCAAGATCGTCGGAAGCTCTGTGGCGCGCTCCGACCTCCCGGCGAAGCTGACGGCGGTGGCTTCCTACGTCCAGGACATTCGTCTTCCGGGCATGGTGTTCGGGCGGGTGATGCGGCCGCCGCATTATGGCGCAAAGCTGATTGCGACGGATCTTGCCGGCGTTCGGGCGATGCCCGGCGTCATCGCCGTGGTTCAGGACGGCAATTTTCTTGGTGTCGTGGCCGAGCGCGAGGAGCAGGCGATCGCCGCGCGGCAACGGCTGATCGAGGTGTCGCGCTGGAGCGACGGCGCAGCGTTGCCGGATGCGACGAAGCTGCGCGAGGAGCTGCAGCGCCTGCGCAGCGAAGATACCGTCATCGCGGCGAGTGGGCAGTCGGAGCCGCTGCCTGCCACGGCAAAACGCATCGCGGCAGTCTATACGCGCCCCTACTTGTCGCAGGGAACGATCGGGCCGTCGTGCGCGGTCGCCTGGCTGCGTGATGGTCACATGACGGTGTGGTCGCACACCCAGGGCGCCTATCCGCTGCGTGGCGATCTTGCAAAAGTGCTGGATATGCCGCTCAAGCAGGTCGACGTCGTGCACACGTCCGGCTCCGGTTGTTATGGCCACAACGGCGCCGACGATGCCGCGCTCGATGCCGCCTTGCTGGCGCGGGCGACCGCGGGGCGGCCGGTCAAGCTGCAATGGATGCGCGACGATGAATTCGGCTGGGCGCCGTTCGGCCCGGCCATGGCGATGCAGGCCGAAGCCGGTTTGTCTGCCGAGGGAAAGATCGTCGATTGGGCTTACGACGTCTGGAGCAACAGCCATGCGATGCGGCCCGGCCAATCCGGGGGCGTCAACCTGCTGGCGGCGTGGCACTCGGCGAAAGCCTATGGCCAGTCGCCGCCGCTGCGCATTCCGCAGCCGTATGGCGATGGCGATCGCAATGCTGTTCCATCCTATGAACTCGCGCGCAAGGAGATCAGGAATCATCTGCTGCTGGAAACGCCGATCCGCAACGGCTCGCTGCGCACGCTCGGAGCCCACGGCAACATCTTTGCCATTGAATCGTTCATGGATGAGCTGGCGCTGGCCGCCGGCGCCGATCCCGTCGCCTTTCGCCTCGCTCATCTGAAGGACCCGCGGGCCATTGCGGTTCTCGAAGCCGCGGCGCAAAGGGCGCAATGGAAGGCGGGGGTGGCTGGCGATGGCCGGCGCGGGCGCGGTGTGGCCTATTCCCGCTACAAGAACATCGGCACCTATGCCGCGGCGGTTCTCGATGTCGAGGTCGATCCGGACAGCGGCAGCATTCGCGTCCCGGCGGTCGTGATCGCAGTCGATGTCGGGCGCGTGATCAATCCCGATGGAGTCGTCAACCAGATCGAGGGCGGTCTGCTCCAGGGCATCAGCTTGACGATGAAGGAGCAGGTCACGTTCGACCGGCGCCAGATCACCTCGCGCGACTGGTCGAGCTATCCGATCCTGACGTTTCCCGAAATTCCCAAGGTCGAGGTCGTGCTGATTGACCGGCCGACGGAGGCCTCGCTGGGAGCAGGAGAGGGATCCCTCGGGCCAGCGTCCGCGGCGCTCGCCAACGCGTTCGCGCACGCGACCGGCCGTCGCTTGCGCGACCTGCCGATGACGCCGGATCGTGTGAAGCGCGCGCTGGCGTGAGTTCTTTGGCTGGCCGTATGATCTAGCCAGCCTCCATCTTGGCTGTGAAATCTTGGCTGTGAACTGTCAGGTTCGGATGCGTTGCGATGCAAGAGGCATGCGATGATTTGCGAAGGTGCGCGCTTCACGGCCATTGGAGAGTCTAGCTCATCAATTGATGAAAGAAAAAGTTTTCTCTAATAGCCCTAAGTGTGATCACAGTTTGCTCGGGCCTCAAAATTGTGACGGCTCGTCCGATATACAGTGTTGATGACCGATGTGTTCCAGGAGAACAACACCATCGGGTCCGCTCTGGGCAACAAGGCCGTTGCCATATATTGACGAGCCGGTCACAGTGCGATGCGAGTCCCCAGGTGGCCGGGGCAAGTGGGACTGCAATGGCGCAGCGGACGGCGAAAGAACGGCTTTCTGGCATCGTAACGGCGGTACAGGACGAGAAATTCCTGGCACGGCGCCTGGAGCTGGCGGAAACAGCACTCAATACGCTTGGTGAGCTCGGCTATGCGCGGACCAGTCTGCGCGAGATCGCGCAGAACTCGGAATTCACCCACGGCGTGTTTCACTACTACTTCACTGACAAGCTGGATCTGATCTGTTGCAGCGTGCGCCAGTACAAAACGCGCTGCGTCACCCGGTATGATCAGGTCACGGCGGAATCGAAAACCCGCGACGAGCTGTTGGAGGGCTTCACCCAGAAGCTCGGGGAGACGTTGCGGGACGAGGCTCCCATGCATCGTCTGTGGTACGACCTGCGGGCGCAGGCGCTGTTCGAGGACGGCTTCCGCAAGGATGTCGTCGAAATCGACCAGAGTCTGGAGGACATGGTGTGGCGTATTACGGTGCGTTACGCCGAGCTTGGTGGTACGACACCGACGGTGCAGTCGGCCGTCATGTACGCTCTGCTCGATGGGCTTTTCCAGCGGGCCTTGCTGAAGCATTTGTCGAATGATCGCCAGGCGGTCCCTGAACTGCTCAACCAGATAAAACAGTTGCTGCCGACGGTGTGTTAGAGCGTCTTCCAGCAAAGCGGACGCTGGCTCGCGTGAAGAAAACTCCCATGGCGTCTTATGCTCCACGCCCGTGGTGAGCCATGCGATTTTTTTGCGGAGATCGCGGTTGAAAACGCATGGTCCCCCGTTCGGTGGATGGACGTCGTCCCGCCTTGAGGCTCTGCTGCCACATGGAGGCGTCCGAGAGAGTGAGCTTCATCGCTCAAATGGGAGATGCGATCACGCGCGTCCCCTGCATAATCCAGCGAACCGGCCATCGTCATGCTTTAGCCGATTCGTTGCTTTCTCTCAGCTGGCATAAGCTCTCGATCGACGGTTGTTTGCATTTGAAGAGTATTGCGACGGAATTGTCCGGGGCCGCGTGGATTGAAGATGGATATTGATGCGCTCGCGACCTTTGTCGATGTGATGCGCCGCGGATCCTTCACCGCGGTGGCCAAGGATCAGAACATCGACCCCTCGTCGATTTCACGCGTGGTGTCCTCGCTCGAGGAAGAGCTCGGCGCGCGTCTGTTCTTCCGCAGCACGCGGCGTATCGTCCCCACCGAAGCCGGCAATGTCTTCTTCGAGAAGGTCAAGCCGATTGTCGAGCAGATGGAGCGCGCCAAGCACGCGGTGCAGGAGATCGGCAAGACTCCGGCGGGCGAATTGCGCGTCGCCACCTCGGTTGCGTTCGGAATGATGTGCGTGCTGCCACTGCTGCCGGAGTTCAAGCAGGCGCATCCGGACATCTCGGTGGATCTGATGCTGATCGACAGGACGCCGGATCTGGTGGCAGAACGGATTGATCTCGCGGTTCAGTTCGCGGAGCGGGAGAAGATCAGCTATCCGGCGACCAAGCTGTTCTCGACCAGCCACTCGGTGTGCGCCGGCCCGCAGTATCTCGAACAGGCCGGGCATCCGTTGCTTCCGGTCGATCTGAGCACCCGGCAATGTCTGTTGCTCGACACGGCGCGTGACGGTGAGCGCTGGACCTTCCGCCGCGACGACGAGGAGGCGCAGGTGCTCGTCAACGGCAATCTGAGGTTTTCGAGCGAACTGGCGGTCCGGCAATGTGCGCTCGCCAACATGGGGCCGGCGCTGCTGCCCGACTGGATGATCGGTGCGGACCTGGACGACGGCACGCTGGTGCGCGTGCTGCCGGACTATGCGGTCACAACCGGACCTTCGGATACGGCCGCCTGGATCATCTATCCGAGCACGGTCTACCAGCCGGCCAAGGCCGTCATATTCTCGAAATTCATGCAGTCCCGCCTGGACTTCGCGACTGAAACAGGCGCCGATCGTAACGGGCAGGCCCGCGCGTCGTAGCCGGCCAAAGCCGGCTTGCATTAGCCGGCCGATTTGCCTTTTATGGTCCCTCTTCAACCGGGGGACGCATGGCCGAACTGATTCGCGATATTACGCTCTGCATCCTGTTCGCATGGGCGCTGGGCCTTGCCGCGCATTTTCTGCGTCAGCCGCTGATTCTCGCTTATCTGGTCGCCGGCTTCATCATCGGGCCCTACGGCACCGGATGGGTGCACACCCGCGAATCCATCAACACCATCTCCGAACTCGGCCTGATCTTCATGCTGTTCATGATCGGGTTGGAAATCGACCTGAAGAAGATCGTCCGGGCCGGGCGGGTGATCCTGTTCGGGTCCGGCGGGCAATTGGTCGGCGGCTGCCTGCTCGGCATCGCCTTTTTCATGGCGATCGGGCTGCCGATGGGCAAGGGCGGTTTCGATGCGCTTTATCTCTGCATCGCCTGCGCGCTGAGCAGCACGGTCATTATCGTCAAGGTCTTGTACGAAAAGCGCGAGCTCGACACGTTGCCGGGGCGTATCACGCTCGGCATCCTGGTGCTGCAGGACATTTTCGCGATTCTGTTTCTTGCGGTGCAGCCGAGCCTCGACAACCTGCAGATTTCGATCGTGCTGCTGTCGATCGGTCGCGTCGTCGTGCTGGTCGCCGTCGCCCTGGTGCTGAGCCGTTATGTGTTGCCGCCGCTGTTTCACCGGGTGGCGCGGCGGCCGGAACTGGTGCTGCTCGGCGCGCTGGCGTGGTGTTTCCTGATCGGCGAGATCGCCGAAAAGCTGCATCTGTCGCGCGAGATGGGTTCGCTGGTGGCCGGCGTCTCGCTTTCGACCTTCCCCTATGCCCTTGACGTCACGGCCAAGGTCACGACGCTGCGTGATTTCTTCATCACGCTGTTCTTTGTCGCGCTCGGCATGACGATTCCGATTCCCAGCCTGTCGGTGGTCGGTTTTGCGCTGGTGATTGCGGCGTTCACGGTGGTGAGCCGACTGGTCACCACCTTCGTGCCCCTCTATTTGATGAAGCAGGGGCTGCGCGCCAGCCTGTTGCCGGCGCTTAATCTGGCGCAGATCAGCGAATTCTCGCTGGTGGTGATCCAGGTCGGCATCGCCGCCGGCCATCTCAGCACGGCGACTTCGAGTGCGGTATCGTTCGCCTTCGTGGTGCTGGCCGTGCTCTCCACCTTCATGATCACCCAGAGCGATCCGATCTGCCGCTGGTCGATTCCCTTGCTGAAGCGGATGGGACTGCGCGACCTCGACCACGTTGGCGTCGATGGCGAGGCTCATGGCGACGGCCATGGTGCCGGGCGGCGGATTGTGATCCTCGGCTTCTTCCGCTCTGCCAGTGCATTGCTCAGCGAGATCGAACGGCAGAATCCATCGCTGCTCGAACAGGTCAGTGTGGTCGATTTCAATCCGGTGGTGTTCAGCAACCTGAAGGCCCGTGGCCTCCATGTCATTTACGGCGATATCAGCAATGTCGACACACTGCTGCACGCCGGGATTGCCAGTGCCGAGATCATCATCCTGAGCGTGCCGGATTCGTTGCTGAAAGGCGCCAACAACGAGAAGCTGGTGCGCCATGTGCGGTCGCTGAATACGACCGCCAAGGTGATCGCGACGGCGGATTTCCTGTCCGACGTGCCCGATATCTATGCCGCGGGTGCAGACTACGTCACGGTGCCGCGGATCAGCGACGCCCGTGAACTCCTGAGCGCCATCGAAGCCGTCGACGACAGCCTGCTCGACGAGAAGAAGGCGGAGCTCGATCAACTGCTGGCCGAGCGGCGCGAGGTGCTGCCGTAGCAAAAGGATGGGCGATGCTGAACGACGCGAAGACGCTGGCGCATCACATCTCCGGAACTGGCCACGGGCTGAAGCCGTCACGCCGCGCGGCGCTGACACTGCTGCTTGGCGGATCCGTCGCCATGGTGGCCGGTGACGCGGATTGGTGTTTGGCCATGGCCGCGTCCGACGGTCTCGCGCGCAGCCGCCCCGAAGACCAGGGCATCGCGCCACGCGCCATCCTTGATTTTCTCGATGACGTCGACCGCCAGGGCTTTGAGCTGCACAGTTTCATGCTGTGGCGCAATGGCCATGTGGTGGCGGAGGGCTGGTGGTCGCCCTATCGGGCGGATCGCGTCCACATGATGCATTCGCTCACCAAGAGTGTCGCGGTGTGTGCCGTCGGACTCGCCATCGCCGAAGGGCGCTTCAATCTGCGGGACAAGGTGGTGTCGTTCTTTAGGGAGCACTTGCCCGACACCGTCGACGACAAGCTTGCAGCCATGACGGTCGAGGATCTGCTGACCATGCGGACCGGCCATGCGCATATGGTGTCGGGGTCGGTCTGGCGACCGATCAAGACCAGCTGGGTTGCGGAGTTCTTCAAGATTCCGGTCGTCTATCAGCCGGGCACCAAATGGGTCTACACCAGTGCGGCGACCTATCTGTTGTCCGCCATCGTCACCAAGGTCACCGGACAGCCGCTCGCCGATTATCTCAAGACGCGTCTGTTCGATCCGCTCGGCATCACCGGCTATCAGTGGCCAGTGGGGCCGGAGAACATCTCGCCGGGCGCGAACGGCCTGAGCTGGAAGACCGTCGACAGCCTCAAGCTCGGCATCCTGCATGCCCAGAACGGCCGCTGGAACGGCAAGCAGGTGCTGCCCGCGGACTGGGTGGCGGCGGTGCAGTCGCCGCATGTCAAGGATACCTATGGGTATCAATGGTGGCTCGGGCCGGACGGCGCATATTATGCCAATGGCCTGTTCAGCCAGCTCAGCTTCGTGTTTCCGAAGCATAACGCCGTGCTGGCGATCACGTCGGGCATCCCCGGCGGGGCGGGTTTCACCAAGCTGGTTTTCCAGCATACGCCCGCGATGCTGTCGGCTTCGGTCACAGCTCACAGCCGCGACGGAAAAGCCCTCGCGGCCCGGACAGCGAACCTGCGCCTGCTGCCGCAGCCAGCGCTCTCGTCATCGTCGGTGGTGCCGTATGTTTCGGCGAAAAAATATCAGTTTCCCGAGAATGCCGACGCGATCAAATCGGTCAGCCTCACGTTTGCGGACAAAGGCTGCCGCTTTGTGCTGGAGGACGATCGCGGCATCCACACCATCGAGGTCGGCCTTGGGCAGGCGGTGGAGGGCTCCACCACCATGACCGGCAACAAGCTGCACCACGAATATCAGCCCGATGTCATGCGTGTGATCGCCAGCGGTGCGTGGCGCGATACCAGAACCTTCGTGATGATCTGGGTGTTTGTCGAATCCGCGTTCCGCGACACCGTCGAATGCGTGTTCGAAGGACCACTGCTGCGCTTGAGCCGCAGTGTCAACGTCAATTCGGCGGCGCTCGATATGCCTGTTCTGGTCGGCAGGGCACAGGTTACGGGCGGCTGATTGAGCCGCCCGCTGCGGGCTGCGCTTACCGGCAGCGGCGCCACAGCCCGTCCGGACCGCGGAAATGAGTCCCGGGCTGACAGACGCCATCGTCGTTGTTATAAACGTCGTCGTTGCTTTCATAAGTGTCGGCGCGGAACGGTGCCGTCGCGATCGCGCCTGCGGTCTCGACCGCACCGCTTGCGATCGCGCCCGCCGTTCCGATCGCGCCGCCAACGACATCCGCCGGCCAGAAGCCGGGCTCGCGGCGTTCATAAACCGGGACTTCTTCGTACGTCGTGGTGGACCGGCGCGTCCTGTAGGGGCCGCGATAGCTGCCGTAGTTATCCTGATAAGTGTACGGGCCCGGCTCATAACGATGTTGCGGAGCTCTCGGGTAAAGCGAGTCTTCCGGCAGCAGCAGGTCTCCTGCCAGTGCTGGTGAGATCGCTAGCGTCGATAGCACTGCTGCAGCCGCCAAGTATTTCAATCTCGAGTAATTCAATCTCTGCTTCATTTGTCCTTGCATGGAATGCCTCCTGCATCATGACCACAGCGAGTTGAGCAGCAGGTCACGTCCGCTTTGCGTTCGGATTCGCGCAAAATCGTGCTCCCGGCGGGGAAACATTGCTCCCGCCGGCGACGAGTGTGGCTACCCGCGATGTCCCCAGCGTCTCTCTCCGACTGCCCCATACCAAAGTACTGGGGTCCGGCAGACCCAAGGTAGGGCGGGAGCTTTGCGGCCGTTTGGCGCACTATCGCGCTCAAGTTGCGCCCGCAAACGTGCGCGTCGTTGTCATGAACATGGGAGGAGCGCTTGATACGCCTGCTGCTGCTGTTGCCGTTCGTCGGCCTGATGATTGTGCCGTTCTACAACATCAAGGATCCGTCTCTGTTCGGCTTTCCCTTCTTCTATTGGTACCAGCTCGCCTGGGTGCCGCTGACCTCGCTCCTGACTTTCATCGTCTACAGGAGCACGCGCCATGACGGCTAATGTCGACAGCGCGGCTTTGACCGTTTTCATCGCCCTGTTCGTCCTGGTGACCGGCATGGGCTTCGTGGCGTCGCGATGGCGCAAGCCGGAGACGCTGGCCCATCTTGATGAATGGGGGCTCGGCGGTCGCAAGTTCGGCACCTGGATCACCTGGTTCCTGGTCGGTGGCGACTTCTACACCGCCTACACGGTGATCGCCGTTCCGGCGCTGGTCTATGCGGTCGGCGCCTACGGCTTTTTCGCGCTGCCCTACACCATCATCGTCTACCCGTTCGTGTTCGCGGTAATGCCGGTGCTGTGGAGAGTGGCGAAGGACAAGGGTTATGTCACCGCGGGCGACGTCGTTCGCGGCGCGTATGGATCGCGCAGTCTGGAGCTCGCGGTAGCGGCCACCGGCGTGCTCGCCACCATGCCGTACATCGCCTTGCAATTGATCGGCATGGAGGTCGCCATCAAGGCGCTGGGGCTGCACGGCGAGATTCCTCTGGTCCTCGCCTTCCTGGTGCTGGCGCTCTACACCTACTCGTCGGGGCTGCGTGCGCCGGCGCTGATCGCTTTCGTCAAGGACATCATGATCTATATCGTGGTGATTGCCGCGATCGCGATCGTGCCGTCGAAACTCGGCGGTTATGGTGCGATCTTCACCGCGGCCGATACCGCGTTCAAAGCCAAGGGATCGGGCGGCATTCTGCTGTCGCCGGCGCAGATCTTCCCCTATGCGTCGCTGGCGCTGGGCTCGGCGCTTGCGGCCTTCATGTATCCGCACACGCTGACCGGGATCTTCGCGTCGTCAGGCGAGAACACCATTCGCAAGAATGCCATCCTGCTGCCCGCCTATACCTTGCTGCTCGGGCTGCTCGCGCTGCTGGGCTATATGGGCCATGCCGCCGGCCTCAAACTCGCCAGCAACAATGATGTGGTGCCGGAATTGTTCAAGACGCTGTTTCCGGGCTGGTTCGCCGGCTTTGCGTTCGCGGCGATCGCAATCGGGGCCCTGGTTCCGGCTGCGGTGATGAGCATCGGCGCGGCCAATCTGTTCACCCGCAACTTCTGGAAAGTCTGGATCAATCCGGCCGTCACGCCGGCGGGTGAGGCCAAGGTCGCCAAGAACACCTCGATGCTGGTGAAGGTCGGCGCGCTGCTCGCCATCCTGCTGATGCCGACACAATTCGCGCTCGATCTGCAGTTGCTTGGCGGTCTGTGGATCCTGCAGACGCTGCCGGCATTGGTGTTCGGCCTGTACCTGAACTGGTTCTCCAGCAAGGCGCTGCTGGTCGGCTGGGCGGTCGGGCTGGTCGGTGGCTCGGTGCTGGCCTGGTCCGATGGACTGAAGCCGCTGCACACCATCGACTTCGGGATGGGCAGCATCGCCATCTACACCGGGCTGCTGGCGCTGGCGGCCAATATCGTGGTGGCGGTGGTGGTCAACCTCGCGCTCCGCGGCCTGCAACAGACGGGCCCGGCTAAGAGTCCGGCCTAAATTAGCCATCTGTGGCGGCGCCCGGCCTCTCCGGTCGCCGCCACAGGCCATCCGGCATTGCAAAGCCGGCCTAAAGCCAGTTTAAGGCCGGCAAGAGGGTGTATAAATCCACGCCCCAGGAAGCCTTGACGAGGATGTTTTGCAGGGGTGGTTTGTCCTAGCGATTGCAGCGGCGTACGTGACCACGCTGTTCCTGATCGCCTGGTGGGGCGATCGCCGGAGCGTGAACGGCCCGCTGGTGTCGCCGGGATCCTGGGTCGCCGCGGTCGGCTATTGCCTGACACTGGCGGTCTACAACACCTCCTGGAGCTTCTACGGCTCGGTGGGCCGTGCCGCAGGTAGCGGCCTCGATTTCATCACGATCTATGTCGGCCCGACATTGGTGCTGATATTTGGCCAGCGGATTTTGTCCAAGGTGATCGCGATCGCCAAGGCGCAAAACGTCACCTCGATTTCCGACTTCATCGCCGCGCGTTATGGCAAAAGCCAGTCACTCGCCGCGCTGGTAACGCTGGCGTCGCTGCTCGGGGTGCTGCCCTATATCGCGCTGCAGCTGAAGGCGGTCGGCAAGAGCTTTGATTATCTGGTGCTGCTGCCGGGACCGGCCGGCGGCGAGGCGCTGCGGTTCTGGCAGGATTCGGCCTTCGGCGTCGCGGCGTCGATGGCGCTGTTCGCGATCGTCTTCGGCGTGCGGCACATCAATGCCAGCGAACACCATCGCGGCCTGATGCTGGCGATCGCGTTCGAAAGCGTCGTCAAGCTGGTCGCGTTCCTGGTGGTCGCGCTGTTCGTGCTGTTCGGCATGTCCGGTGGAGTGTCCGGGCTCTGGGCGCAGCTGCAATCCGATCCACAGCTCGGCAAGGTGTTCACGTTCGACCTCAGCCAGCCGGTCTGGCTGTCGAACATCATCATCTCGGCGATTGCCTTCCTCTGCCTGCCGCAGGCGTTCCATGTCGCCATTGTCGAGAACGAGACGCCGGGACACACCCGTGTCGCCGCCTGGCTTTATCCGGTTTATCTCGCGTTTTTCAGCCTGCTGATCCTGCCGGTCGCGGTGGCGGGAATGGCCATGTTCGGGTCGGTGACGGATCCCGACAGTTACGTCATCGCGCTGCCGATTGTCGCGAACGCGAAAGCCGTCAGCCTGATTGCATTCCTCGGTGGTTTGTCGGCGGCAACCGGCATGGTGATCATGACATCGGTGGCGCTGAGCACCATGCTGTGCAACGATGTCATCATGCCGTTGTTGCTGCGCTGGCGCTTCCTTGGCCGGCGCGCGGAGACCTGGTCGGTGTCCTCGGCGCTGGTGACGGTGCGACGGCTCTCGATTGTCGGCATTCTGCTGCTGGCCTATCTGATGCACCGCCTGGTCAACCAGGCTTACCCGTTGACGGTGATCGGGCTGCTTTCGTTTGTCGCCGTGGCGCAGTTCGGGCCGGCTTTCATCGGCGGGCTGTTCTGGACACGTGCCAACAAAATCGGCGCATCCGTCGGGATCGCGGTGGGCTTCCTGGTATGGGGCTACACGCTGCTGCTCCCGTCTGCGGCGCCGCTGTGGCCCGCGGCCGACCGGATCGTGCGCGATGGCTTGTGGCAACTCGCCTGGCTCAGGCCCGATGCGCTGTTCGGCTTCGACAACCTCGATCCGATCTCGCACGCCACCTTGTGGAGCCTGAGCGCCAATGTGATCTGTTTTGTGGCGCTGTCGCTGTTCGGCAAGCAATCGGCGGTCGAGCGCAACCAGGCGTCCGCCTTCACCCATGGCGCCCCGCACGAGATATCGTCAATGCTGTCGTCACGGGTCGTGGTGCGGTTTGACGATCTGCGCTCGCTGGCCATCCGCTTTGTCGGCGCCGAACGCGGTGCGGCCCAGTTCGACAGCTACATCGCGGCGCGCCGGTCCGGACGCGGTCCGCGTTTCGACCAGTCCGGCCTGGTCGACCTTGATTCGATTCGCTTCACGGAACACCTTCTGGCTGGCGCGATCGGGGCGGCGTCGGCGCGGGTGGTGATCGCGGCGTCCTTGGAAGGACATTCGCTGTCGCGGCGCGCGGCCATGGCGATGCTCGACGAGGCCTCCGAGGCGCTCCGCTTCAACCGCCGCCTGCTGCAGGGCGTGCTGGAGAGCGTGCCGCAGGGCATCTGTGCATTCGATGCCGACTTCAACATCTCGGCCTGGAACGGCCGCTTCATCGAGCTGCTGGATCTTCCGCGCGACCTCGTGCACGTCGGTTGGCCGCTCGCCGAACTGATCCAGTTCAATGTCGGCCGCGACGAATACGGGGAGGCCGAATTCGCGGCCCTATTGGTCAATCGCGATGTCTCGATCCAGACCTGGCCCTATGTCTACGAGCGCAAGCGGCCGGATGGGACCGTGCTGGAGATCGCCTACGATCGCATTGCCGAGGGCGGTTATGTCTCGACCTATACCGATGTAACGGAGCGCTATCGCGCGGCGGAAGCCTTGCGCCGGGCCAATGAAGATCTCGAGCAGCGCGTTCATGAGCGGACCGACGCCCTGGAGCGGGCCAAGGCGGAGGCCGAACAGGCCAATCTCGGCAAGACCCGGTTTCTCGCCGCCGCCAGCCACGATCTGCTGCAGCCGCTGAACGCGGCGCGCCTGTTCTTGTCGGCGCTCGATGAGAGCTTGCAGTCGATGCCGGCGTCCGGCGGGCAATCCCCCCGCGACAAGGAGCGGATGCTGACCGACAGCGCGATTACGGCGCTGCGGTCCACCGAGCATGTGCTGGATACGCTGCTCGACATCTCGTCTTACGATTCCGGCGCGGTGCATGCGGATCTCGTCGACTTCCCGATCGCGGATGTGCTGGCCCAGCTCACGGTCGAATTCTCGGCCCTGGCGCGGGAGCGCGGACTGACATTGCGTGTGGTGACATGCGGCGCCGACGTGCGCAGCGATCCGCATCTGTTGCGGCGAATCCTGCAGAACCTGCTCTCGAATGCGGTCCGTTATACGCCGCGGGGCGATATCCTGCTGGGATGCCGACGTCACGGCGCGGAGCTGCGCCTCGAAGTGTGGGATACCGGCGTGGGAATCGCCCCGGAATATCAGCAGAAGATCTTCGAGGAATTCCAGCGCCTCGCGCCGGGCGCCGGATCGGACAAGGGCTCAGGCCTTGGCCTTGCGATCGTGGATCGGATCAGCCGGCTGCTCGGCCATGCGGTCGACGTTCGCTCGCGCCCCGGCCGGGGATCCTGCTTTGCCGTCACGGTGCCGCTGGCGCAGGGACCCGGCGTCGCACTGAAACCTGCGCCGGCCCAGGAGAATCCATCGGCCGCCATGAAGCCGCTGACCATCCTGTGTCTCGACAACGACGTCACCATCCTGCAGGGACTGACGGCGCTGCTCGAGGGATGGGGGCACCGTGTGATCACCGCCGTGGATGCCCGCACCGCGCTTGCCGCAGCGGCTGCGAACCGGCCGGACGTCGCGCTGGTCGACTATCATATCGACGGCGTCCGTACCGGCATGGATTTTCTCGACGATCTCAGGCAGATGCTGGGGCAGACATCCGGTGCAGGTTTTCCTGGGCTGCTGGTCACCGGCGACCGCAGCGAGGACGTCCGCAAGGCGGCGCAGGCGCGCGGTTGCGGAATTCTGCTGAAACCGGTCAAGCCGGCGGCGCTGCGGAGATTCCTGAGCGGTGCGGCGCTTCGCGGGCAATTGACGACAGATCAGGATGATGACGCGGCATGACCACACGTATCGTCATTGGTGACGACCATCCTTTGGTGCAGGCCGCCCTTCGCACGGGGCTGTCCACCGCCTTGCCCGATCTCGACATCGTGGCGTGTCATTCCCTCGACGAGGTTCTGGCCGTGCTGTCCGCGCGCCCCGACGAGATCGACCTGGTGCTGTGGGATCTCAACATGCCGGGCATCCAGGGATTTACCGGACTGTTCATGATGCTCGCGCAGTTTCCGACAGTCCCGGTTGCGATCATCTCGGCAAAGCAGGATGCGACCACCATCCGCCGCGCCATCGCCTATGGTGCCTCCGGTTATATCCCGAAGTCGCTCAGCCTTCCGGCGATGGCCGATGCCGTCACGCGGATCCTTGCTGGCGAAATCTGGATGCCGCCGAATATCGGCGGCCGCGGATCGCTCCAGAGCTCCGACCTCGAATTGGCGTCGCGGCTGGCGTCGCTGTCGGCACAGCAACTGCGCATTCTCAGCATGATCGTGGCCGGCAGGCTCAACAAGCAGATCGCCAACGACCTCAACATCGCCGAGCAGACGGTCAAGGGCCACGTCTCGGTGATTTTGCGCAAGCTCGGCGTGGGCTCGCGAACCCAGGCGGCGGTGCTGGCGGAACGTCTGTCGGGCGGCGGCGACGCGTCATAGGGGCGACGCGCCAGACTTTCCGATCATTCGCGCGGAATCACGTCAGGGACGACCGAGCATTCAAGCACGTGTTAAAGTCCAATTCCTTAGATGGATGGCACGTGTGAGTGCGTGGTCTCCTCCGATCGGAGGACGGCCCGATGAGTCGTGCAACTGCCGCAGTCGCGGCCTCGTGACTGAACCAGCGCCAACCAAGCCCCGACGAATGCTCGGCTGGTTCCACGCGCAATCACATCATCGGTCAGGAGCACCCATGACAGAGCAGATCCTCGTCCGCAGTCGAAAAGGCGGATGTCGTCTCTGCGCCCCGCGAAGCGAAGGGCACTTCTTCGACATCACCGGTTCGGTGGGGCGTCACGGACGAAATCAGTATGACGATGTGCGGAGAATCCAGGCGGCCTTGAATTCAGAGAAGGTGACGGATGGCGGACCGATGCCGAGGCTGGCGCTGAACGGGATCTGCGACCAGGACACCATTGCCGCGATTGAGAACTATCAAAGGCACCAGAAAATCGGGCGCGCTGACGGTCGCGTCGACCCGAATGGCGCGACCATGAAGGCGCTCAACCGGATGCCGAAACCGACAGCGGCGGTGAACGACGCATTCATTGCCAAAATCGGCGGCCTGCTGCCGAAAGCCCGTCGCTGGACGGAGAGCGCTCAGCTCAAGATCGACATGGCGATCGAGTACGCCCGAAAAGGCAAGCTCGACCGGCATGACCCATTTCCCGCCCTGCACGATATCGGCAAGCGGGAAATGGACCTGTTCAACAAATATTTTCATGCCGACAAGGTGTCGCAGCACATGCGCCTGCATCAGTTGCAGTCGGTCCGCAACATCTACGGTTCGATGCAGACGGTGTTGACCGGTTCGCTGCTCGAGGCACCGATGTTCGGGTGGGGCGTCGGCCATTTCCAGCCGGACCCGATGGACGGAACGGCGGCATCGGATAAATACGCCGCCTACACCTTCTATGGCGGCTGGCACCAGCGGCGACGCGACGGCACGCCGCGGTTGTCCGGGGACGACAATTATGCGGGCCCGCGCAGATTGCGCCAGGACACGATTTTCTTCGCCGTATCGGGCTTGTTGGGCACCGCGGACAATGAGCTGATCCTGACCATCATCCACGAGCTCGCCCATTTTGTCGGGCCGCCCGTCAACAGCAGCGCCCGGATCGGCGATCATACCTACGACACCCACGCCAATTTTCTGAAGGTCAGCAACTGGACCGCGCTGCGGACCGCCGATCTCTACGCCTATTTTGCCGCCGAAGCGGCTCTGAAGAACATCACGATCCCGCTAAGCTGAGTGAACGCCACTGGATACCTGGATCGGGCGGCATTTCTTGCGGGGCTTCTAGAACCGGTAATTGATCCCGGCCTTGAGCACGTGGCTGTTGATATCGGTACGACGGGCCCCGAACGCCGAGGTTGATTTTACATCGGGCGTATTGATGTAGTTGTACTCGACCCTGGCGGAGAGTCCGCCGCCGAAACCCTGCTCGATGCCGCCGCCGAGCAGATAGCCGCTTTTCCATGAGCTGCTGCCGGAGAGGCCGTCTGTGGGCGCGAACTTGGTTACTGCGAGACCCGCCGTGCCGTAAAGCAGGGTCTGACCGAAGGTCAGGCCGCCTCTCGCCTTGAGCGCGCCGCGCCAGGTTTCTTCCAGCGTTCCGCCAAACACCCTGTGTTCGGTGCCGCCGAGATAAGAGCCTTCGATTTCCGCGCCCAGCACGGCCACGCCCATCTGGTACATGTAGCCGGCCTGCAGGCCAGCGGCGAGGCCGTTGCGGCCAGCGAACGGGTTCGGCATGCCGGTGAACGACAGCCCGCCATGTGCGCCGACGTAGAAGCCGCTCCATGCGAACACCGGCGGCACGTAATAAGCGGGAGCCTTGTTATAACCGTAGTAGTCACCAGCGCGCGCCAGGCGCGCACCGCACATGGCAAGCGCGGCAATGACGGCCACAAGGACCAGGGCTTTTCGCGACAACATCGCTTCACTCCAGACTGCACGTGCCCAGCCGTTCGCACCTGTCGGGTCGAACGCGGCATGTGGATTGAGGTCAGAAGCGTGCGGTCAATGGCAGCCACGCTTCGGTTCGATGTCTTGCGGCAAGTGTCCGAAAGACCTGACCCATTGTGCGTGCGAGGATTGCGGGGACATTGTCGGCGATAGGAAACCGGCGTTTTTTCGGATATTTTTCAGTGTGTTATGCGTTTGGTTTTGACGAGTTGTTAACCGTCAGCCCCGGCGGGGATGCGATCTGATCGCGCTCCGGCAGCACGATGCGGAAGCAGGCGCCGCCCGTTGGAGGCGTTGTCACCGAAATCTCGCCGCCGTGGCGGCGAACGATATCTCGCACCAGATTGAGGCCTAGACCGGCGCCGCGATCCTGCGGTTGCAGGCGATAGAACGGCGCGAAGATGTTGTCGCGTTCCGTGTCGGGGATGCCCGGACCCTCGTCGGCGACTTCGATCATGCCGCCGCGTTCGACCCGGATCGTGATTGTGCCACGGCGTCCGGCATGTTCGATGGCGTTCTGCACCAGGTTGGTGACGGCGCGGCCCAGCGCGCCGGGATCGCCCGTCACGCTCACGCCGTGCTGCCGAATGTCCAGCGACAGCTCATAGCCGGTCGCGATCGCCAGCGGTGCGAGGTCGGCCGCGATGCGCTGGCAGAGGTCACCCAGATCGACGTCGCTGAAATTGTCGTTGGTGCGCTCGAGCCGTTGCATGTCGAGCAACTGTTCGGCGAGGGTGGCAATCCGGTTCGCATCCAGCATCAGGCGGGTGCGGATTGGGCCCGGCTCCAGGATCTCCAGCCGGGTCTGCAGGATGGCGATCGGGGTGCGCAGCTCGTGGGCGGCATCGCTGAGGAAGCGCTGATGTTGCTCATAACCTTCGTCCAGGCGCTGCAGCGCGCCGTTGATCGCCTGTACCAACGGGCCGACTTCCGTCGGGATGCTGTCGATTGACAGCCGTGCGCCGCGGCGGTCGACGTCGATTTGCTCGGCATGGGCGGCCACGGTGGCCAGCCCGGAAAAAGCCCGGCTGACGATGATCGGAATGGCGATCAGGGCGATCAGCGCCAGCAGCACCAGGATCGGGATCATCAGCAACTGCGATAACAGCACGATGACGAACGTCATTCCGACCATCTCGCCATTGCCGGCGATGATGGTGAAGGGGCCTGCGGCGGTTTCGGCGGAGCGCACCGCTGCCGACAGGTCGTACGGCGGGGTGGCGTCACGGATATCGGAAAAGCTGATCCGGCCGAGCACGCCCACCAGCGATCGGTAGGCATCGGGCATCCGGCCGTCGGAGAGCAATTCGCCGCTGGCGCCGCGGGCGACGAACCAGATGTTCGGGGCATCCTCTTTCAGCTTGCGCATCTCCGCATTGTCCGCCAGCGACAGCCTGCCGTCGGGCAGGCGCTGGATGGCGCGGCCGATCACCTCGATGGCGTCAGTATCCATATACTGGCCGCCGAGATCGGCGCGGATCAGCTGCATCACGAGGTAGGCGGTCAGCGCGGTCAGGATGGCGTATTGGAGCGCAAGCAGTTGCCAGACCAATCGCCGCTTCAGCGAGCCGCGCTGGAATAATTTCATTATTCCGAGGCTTTCAGCAGATAGCCGACGCCGCGGATGTTGTGGATTTCGATGCTGGCGCCGGCCGCGTCGAGTTTGCGGCGCAGCCGGGAAATATGCGAGTCGAGTGCGTTGGACTGGATCTCGTCGTCGAAACTGTAGACCGCTTCTTCCAGCACCGTGCGCAGAACGGTGCGGCCATGCCGGCGCACCAGGGTTTCCAGCACCAGCAGTTCACGCCGTCGCAGCTCCACCGGCTCTCCATTGATGGTGATGTCGCGGCTGGCAAAATTGAACGTGAGTTTGCCCACCCGCGCCTGCGTCGGCGCCATGGCGGAGGGGCGCCGCAGCACCGCGCGCAACCTGGCCAGCAGCTCTTCGAGCGCGAACGGTTTGGCCAGATAATCGTCGGCGCCGGCGTTGAGGCCAAGCACCCGGTCGCTGACCTCGCCACGCGCGGTGAGCACGATGACTGGCACGCCTGAACGCCGCGAGCGCAGGTAGGGCACGAGGCTCAAGCCGTCGCCGTCGGGCAACTGGCGGTCGAGGATAATCGCATCGTGCACGGGCTCGGCGATGGCCTCGCGCGCCAGATCCAGCGAGAATACATGGTCGACCACCACATCGAACTTCAGCAGCGCCGCACTCAGCGCCGCCGCCATTTCAGCTTCATCTTCCACCAGCAGCAGGCGCATGTCGGGATTCCGTTCGAATGTCTGATTTTTGCATTGTGCCCCCGAGGATTGCGTGAATATTGCACGTCGATATTGAAGATGCAGGCGAGATGACGCACAACAGTGCTGGAATCGTTGCAAATCGGCAACATTGTCCGCGTTCTGAGGACAGATTGCGGTTTTGTCGCAGCCGCTGGTGATGTTAGAAGGCCCGCGCTGCAAAGGAGTTGAGTTTGGCGAAATCGAAAGTAAAGACGGCTGTTGCGCGCGCGGGAACCAAACCGAAATCCGTCGTCGCGAAAATGCCGGCTGTGCGCGTGGCGACGACCGGCAAGGCGAGCGCAGTCAAGGCTGCGAAACCCGCCAAGGTCGCCCCTGTGAAGCCGGTGGAGGCTGCCAAGCCTGCTGTAAACAAGGCTGCTGTAAACAAGGCTGTTGTGGACAAGGCTGTTGTAAAGAAGGCTGCCGTAAAGGCCGTCAAGACTGTGACCAAAACCGTGAGCAAGGCTGTGACGAAGACCCCGACGACCGCTGCTGCAAAAGCCGCAAAGCCTGTGACTGTCGTAAATCCCGAAAATCCTCCAGTTGTGGCAAAGGCTGTGTCCGCCGCTCCGGCGCCGGCCGCGGCGAAGGAGAGCGCGCCACGCCTGCCGCTGACGCTGCCGAAGCGTGAGGCCGACCAACCCAAGGAGCAATCCAAGGACCAGTCAAAGACTCAGGGGGCGGACCAGGCCGCGGCTCAAGCAGCCGCTCCGCCGCCCAGTGTCATCAAACCGGCACCAAAACCAGCGCCGGCTCACGGCGGAAAGCAGCAGCCACGCGCCGACATTCCGCCGGCGACGGGCTTCACGCTGGTGGTGGATGGGCATTTCAAGAATCAATATGACGACGCCAAGGCGGCAAAATCCGCAGGCACCGAACTGCTCGGGAAATTTCCGATGCTACGCGTCGAAATCTACGACGCTGCGCATAAGACGCGCACGCCGGTCTGACCGGCGCAAGAATCAGCTCAAGACCGGCTCAAGACTTTCAGTTCGATGCCGTCGGCGTGACGTCCCGCATTGAGGCCAGTTCAAACAGCAGGAATGTTTCGACCACGATCGAGCGTTCGGCCAATAGCCGGCTGGAAAAGCCGGCATGCCGCGTCAGCGTTGCGAACAGCTCGAGATCGCTGTCGGATGACAGCAGCAGATACATTTTCCCTTTGGGCTTCAGGCGCGTGCGCGCCTGCGCGAACAGCGGCGCAATGGTGCAATAGTTCGGCCCGGCGTGCCAGGCACGATCGGCCACGTTGAGAGGCTCGCCCGCGAATGACGGCGGGCTGGAAATGATGACGTCGAAACGGTCGCTGGGTGGGACCGCGGCGAACAGATCCGATTCCAGTGCAGTTACCTTGTCGGCGAAGCCGTTGTCGACGGCATTTTTCTGTGCGGCGGCGACGGCCGCGGGGTTGAGAGCGAGCAGGTGCGCGGCTCGGGCCTTCGCGGCTGACAGCGCCAGGATTCCGGATCCGGTACCGACCTCGACCACGCTTTTGTTGCGCAGATCCAGGTTCTGGACGAAGTCCGCGAAGAACTTGCTGGTCAGGAACAGCTTTGGATGAAACACGGTCGGCGGCACCGTCAGCCGCAGCCCCGACACGGTTGTGGTCGACGTGCTGCCGCGGTTGAGAATGAAGTGGAACGAGAAGAAGTGCACCAGCTTGCGAAACAGAGACCGGGGCAGGCTGTAGCTTGTTGGACTCTTGAAATCGCCGATGGTCAGGATTCGCTCGGCCTGGCGGTCAGTGAAACCTGACATTCCGCACCTCGAAATCAGCTGGCGTGAAAAGGGCGCATCCAGAACGGATGCCGTGCCACTCGCTTATCCAAAGTCGGCATTCTCACAATAGTTCCCCGCGAATCGTTATCCGCTTGCACACATGCGCGCGAACATCACAGGCGGCTTGCAACCGCTGGATGAATTGTGCGCTGCGGCTCAGGCCGGACGCGAACGCGGAGTCCGGCTCAGCGCCGCGAATACGGCGACGCCGAACAGCAACGCGCCAGCCAGCGCCGTCAGCGCGGCGGGAAGCGACCAGTGTGCCACCACCAGGCCGATTACGGCCTGCAGCACGGCCGTGCCGAAGAAGAACGAGAGATTGACCGCGGACAGCGCCTTTCCCGTATCCTGGCTCGGCACCGCCTGTCGCGTCATGGCGTAGAGCAGCGGCTGGGACGAATTGAAGATGCCGATCGCCGCCAGCAGAATGGTATCGACGCCGACGCTGACATAGGGGATGCCAAGCGCTGTCGACAGCGGACCTCCGGGACTTCCCGCGGCCAGCACCATCAGCGTGAGCGCGGTCAGGATATGGGTCGTGATCACGAGAACGCGCCGATGTCCCAGCCGCCGGTCGAGGATTCCGATCAGCATCGGCCCTACGATCAGCGCCAGCGTGAACACCAACAGGATCTGACCGGCCTGGATCCTGGACTGGCCCTTGATGTCCATCAGCCAGGGCCCACCCCAGACGCCACGCATGATCATGAAGATGGCCACCGAGAAAAATGCGAGGATGACGACGCCGCGCAGGTCACGTGACAGTCCCAGCTTGAACACGCCCATGGCCTCATTGGCGATGCCGCGCGTTTCCTGCGGGCGCGCGACATCGCGCTGCACGACGATGAGGACCGCAGCGGCAATGCACGCCGACAGCGCACCGGAGAGCCAGAAGCCGCCGCGCCAGCCATAATTCTCGACCAGCCAGGCCAGCGGACTGGCGGAGAGGATCATCCCGGAGTTGCCGAGGCTGAGAATGATACCTGTCCACAGGCCGAACTTCGCCGACGGGAGGCGCCGCGCCGCGTAGGTGAGCGGGCACAGCAGCATGCCCGAGGTCGAGAATCCGAGCACGATCTGCGCCAGGCAGAATTCGAGCGGCGTACGCGCCATCGCGGCGAACGCCGCGCCGATCACGGTCGCCAGCAGCAATGCGATGGAGACGGTGCGGACGCTGAAGCGGTCGAGCGCGACGCCGAGCGGGATCTGGCCCGCGGCGAACGCGAAATGATAGGCGCCCGCCAGCGAACCGACACTTGCCGCATTGACCTGCAGATCGGCCGCGATCAGGTCGATCGATACCGCGGGCAGGGTGCGAATCAAGTTGGACAGCATGTGGCCGCACGCCAGCACCACGATCGGCGCGATCAGTTTGAGACCAGCAGTCGGATGCTGCTCGGAGGGCGCTAACATGGGCTCGCGATGACAGGGAGGGATCGGGTTCAAGAGGCCTTATGGCCCAGGTCGGGGTCTGCTGAAAGCGCATCCCGGACTGTGAGCCATGCATCAAAGCGGGGCGGGATCCGATTGGAAAAGGTGCTTTTTGGCTGTCTTGGCGCATCGAATGACCGGGGCACGATAGCGGCTCGGGTTTGCTCCAACTAGCGTTGTGGCTTGTCCTCAACACGGAGACGAACGATGCGTGCCGAAGATATTTTACCCGACGGTGTCGACCAGGCCGAGTATGATGGCGTAACCGTGCGAAAGGGCTCGATCGCTGCATTTCTGGCCAACGCCGTCGTGCTCACCGATGCCAATGCGACCGCTGAAGCGCGTGCCGCTGCCGAGCGCGATATGATCACGGCGATGCCGGTGCTGCATGCGGTGGGATTGTTCGACGTTCTTGCACCGCGCAATCCCTTGGTCCGCGCCATCGTCGACGCGCACAAGCCCTAGTCTTGTCGCGATAGCCGCAGCTTGACGATTTTGCTCGCGGAGCTATCCGCATCATCGGTCTCGACCGCTTTGTCCGCGCCCGCGATATCATCGAAATAGCGGGATGGCGTGGTGCCGAGCATGCGTTTGAACATGGCAATGAAGGCGCTGATGCTTTCATAGCCGAGGTCGAGGGCTATCGTGGTAACGGAATCGCCTGACGCCAACCGTCGCAGTGCCATGCTCACATGCAGTTGCTGTCGCCACTGGCCGAATGACAGTCCGGTTTCGCTCTGGAACAGGCGGGTCAGCGTCCTGTTGCTGGCGCCGACCCGTGCGCCCCATTCGCCAAGGCTGAAACGCAGCGAAGGATCCTCGATCAGCGCTTCCACCAGCCGCAGCAACCGCCGGTCAACCGGCATCGGCAAATGCAGCGGTTCTTCCGGAGCGGCCTGCAGTTCGTCGAGCAGGACCGACACCAGCCGCGTCTCGCGCGTATCGCCCTGGGGATAGAGATGAGGCGTGGTGATGAAACGGGACAGCAATTCGCGCAGCAGCGGCTGGATGAACACGATGCCGCATTCGGCGCGCGAGCCGGTGGTGATGCCGGGTTCGACATAGAGACAGCCGACCGACACCGGGCCGGAGTCACGTGCGGTATGCATCGCCCCGCCGGGAATCCAGATCGCGCAGTTCGGCGGCACGGTCCAGATGCCGGAACCGGCCTCGACCGTGAGCGCGCCCTTGCGCACCCACAACAGCTGCGCCTTGCGGTGGGCGTGCGGAGCGGTTTCTCCGACCTCGCCCGCAAATTCGATGGACAGGCCGACCACCGGGCGGGGGATGTGATCGGGATCGGGACGGGTTGTATCGCTCATGTCCGTGTTGGCCCGCGTACCGGCGGCGGAGGGTGTTCAGCTGTTCGGCCGACAGGCCTTGAGAAAAAATGCGAGGCCGGATTCGATTTCCCGCTCCATCGCCTCATCCGTCATGTCGGCCAGTCCGAGTACGGCGCGCAGCGGCAGCTCGCCGCGCACCAGGCTGAGGAATTGCGTCGCGGTTGTCATCGAGTCGTCGAAGTCGATGAGATCCTGCGCCTTGGCCTCGTCGAGAAAGCGGGCTAGCCGTCGGATCGTCGCTTGTGGTCCGCTTTCGTAGAACAGCCGCCCGAGTTCGGGAAAGCGGCCGCTTTCATTGGCGATGATGCGGACGAAGGCAACGTCCTTTCGTCTGACGAAGGCGTCGACATATTGCCACGCGAAGCGTCGCAGCGCCGGCAGGAAGCCGTCCGACAAATCAGGCTGCGGCAAGTGACGCTGCATGCCCTCGCATTCCGCCACGATCAGGGAGGCGAACAGCGCCTCCTTGCTCGGGAAATATGCGTAAAGGGTTGCCTTCGATACGCCGGCGGCTTTCGCCACCGCTTCCATGCTGGTCGCGGAAAATCCCTGATCGAGAAACAATTGCCGGGCGGCGCGGGTGACCGTCTCCATCTTTCGGCCGGTCGGCGCAGATTTCGGGACCGCAGCCGCGATTGCTTCACTCAATTGCATCCTCCATCGCGGTCGAATCGTTGCGTCCACCTCAACGCACCATGACGCCAGCCAACAACTTGAAACAACAAACGTTCGAGCCGGGAAGTCTGGCTTCGAGACCTTCACCGACGTGCTTTGTAACAAAACTAAACAGTTCAGTACTGTTGACTCGTTTGGGCTGAATTGGCAAGTACTGAACAGTTCAGTTTCGTGGATTGTCTGATGTCGTTGCGAACGCGCCTTCAAAGGCGCTTAAAAGGTATTTGGGCACCAATCGCAGTTCAGATCGCGTTGTCCCTGGGTGGATGCGCGGTGGGCCCGGATTTCACCCCGGCTGTGGCACCGCAGGTCAGTGGCTATACCGCTGGTGTCCTGAGCGCGACGGTTTCCGCGGACGGCGCCGGCGGCGCGGCGCAGCGGTTCGCACCCGGTGCCGATGTGTCTGGCGCCTGGTGGCGCGTGTTGCGTTCCCGGCAGATCGAAGCTTTCGTCAGGGAAGCGGTCGACAATCATCCGGATCTCGCGGCAGCGCAGGCGGCGTTGCGCCAGGCGCGCGAGGTGGCGGCTGCTGATACCAGCGCGCTGCTGCCCTCGATCAGCGGTGATGCGAGTGTCACGCGCAATCGGGTGTCGTCGGCGCAGTCCGGGCTCGCCGGGCCGGCATCTCTATACACGCTCTACAACACCTCGGTTCCGGTCTCGTTCACGCCGGACATCTTCGGTGGCAAGGCACGCGGCATCGAGGCCGATCTCGCCAGCGCCGAGTATCAGCGTTTCCAGCTGGAGGCGACCTATCTCACGCTGACGGCGAACGTCGTCTCCACCGCGATCAGCGACGCATCCTATGCGGCGCAGATCCGGGTGACTGAGGAGCAGATCGACGGCCAGCGCCAGCTGGTGTCGCTGCTCGAGCAACAGTTTGCGCTCGGGGCCGTCTCCAATGCCGACGTGCTGACCCAGAAGGCGCAATTGGCGCAGACCGTGGCGACGCTGCCGCCGCTACAGAAATCGCGCGCGCAGAACCGCAATCAGCTGATGGCCTATCTCGGTCGGCTGCCGAACCAGGACAAGGGCGAGGCGGTGCGGCTGGAAGACCTGCGCCTGCCGCGCGATCTGCCCGTCAGCGTTCCCTCGCTGCTGGTGCGGCAGCGGCCGGACATCCGTGCCGCGGAGAGCCAAGTGCATCAGGCCAGCGCCAATGTCGGCGTCGCGACCGCCAACATGCTGCCGAACGTCACGCTCTCGGCATCGGGCGGCAGTTCGGCTCTGGCGCTGTCGGCGCTGTACGGTCCGCAGACCGCGGCATGGAGCGTGGCGGCGAGTGTCGCGGGGCCGATCTTCGACGCCGGCTCGCTGTTCCACACCAAGGAATCGAAGGTCGCGGCGCTGGAGCAGACAAGCGCGCAATATCGCTCCACCGTCATCACCGCATTCCAGAATGTCGCGGATTCACTGCGCGCCATTCAGTCCGATGCGTCGCTGCTGAAGGCCCAGGTCGATGCGGAAAGGACCGCGGCGGAAAGCCTGGCGATCTCGCGCGCGCAGTTCAAGGCCGGCTCCACCACGTTCCTGACCGTCATCAACGCTGAGCAGACCCTGCTCACCGCGCGCACCAACCGGGTCAAGGCACAGGCTTCGCGTTATGCCGACACCGTGGCGCTGTACCAGTCGCTCGGCGGCGGCTGGTGGAACCGCATTGACGAAACGCCGGCGTCCGAAGCCAAGCCGGCCGGGATCGCGGCGATTTTCACACCCGCCGGTGCGCTGCCGACGCCGCCTGCTGCGCCGATCAATTGATGCTGCCCATGTGAGGGCATGGAGTTCACTCATGTTGAAGCGAATGGTCATCATGCTGGGCGTCGTCGGGGCGGTGTTCGCCGCGCTCGCCTGGTTCGTCAATTTCCGGTCCGGCATGATCAGGCAGGCCTTGGCGTCGCTCGCTGATCCGCCGCAGACGGTGTCGACCGTCAAGGCGTCGCCGTCCGAGTGGCAGCCGAAGCTGACCGCCGTCGGCAGCTTTCGTGCCGTGAACGGCGCGGATCTCGCGCTGCAGCTCGCCGGCATCGTCGACAAGATCCATGTCGAATCCGGCAAGGATGTCGCGGCCGGCGACGTGCTGCTCGACCTTCGCAAAGAAGATGACGTCGCCAAGCTGCAGTCGCTGCAGGCGACCGCGGATGGCTTCGCCATCACGCTGAAGCGCGATCAGGGCCAGCTGAAGATCAATGCGGTGAGCCAGGCCACGGTCGATTCCGATCTGGTCAATGAGCGCAATGCGCTGGCGCTGGTGGCCCAGCAGCAGGCGGTGGTCGATCAGAAGACGTTGCGGGCGCCGTTTGCCGGCCGTCTCGGCGTGCGTCAGGTCGATGTCGGCCAGTATCTCACCGCTGGCACCACCATTGTGACGCTGCAGGCGCTCGACCGGCTTTATGTCGATTTCAACCTGCCGCAGCAGGCGATCGATCAGGTCAGGGTTGGGCAGGAGGTCTCCGCCCGGGTGGATTCCTATCCGGACCAGGCCTTCAAGGGACAGGTGCTGGCGATCAATTCGAAGGTCGACCAGACCAGCCGCAACGTGCAGGTGCGCGCGATCTTCGACAATGCGCAGCGCAAGCTGCTGCCCGGCATGTATGTGCTGATCGATGTCGCGGTCGACAAGCCGTCTAATTACGTCACGCTGCCGCAGACCGCCGTCGTTTATAATCCATACGGCAACTCGGTGTTTCTCGCCGTCAAGGGTGCCGCCGGCAAGGATGCGCTGGTGGCGCGGCAGTCGTTCATCAAGACCGGGCTGACCCGCGGCGACCAGGTCGCTGTCGTCTCCGGCATCGAGCCCGGCGCGACCGTGGTGGCAACGGGACAGATGAAGCTGCGCAACGGCACCACGCTGAAGATCGACAATGCGATCCCGGTGGCCAACGACCCCAATCCCAAGCCGGTCGACCAGTAAGCAGAGGCCGCGATGTCCTTTACCGATATCTTCATCCGCCGGCCGGTGCTCGCCCTCGTCGTCAGCCTGATGATCCTGGTGCTGGGTCTGAAATCGATGACCTCGCTGCCGATCCTGCAATATCCGCGCACGCAGAATGCCATCGTGACGGTCACCACCACCTACTACGGCGCCGATCCGGCGATCGTGGCAGGCTTCATCACCACGCCGCTGGAAAATGCCATCGCCCAGGCCAACGGCATCGACTACATGACCTCGACCAGCCAGTCGGGCACCAGCACCATCACCGTCAACCTGCGGCTGAACTACGATTCCGGCAAGGCGCTCACCGAGATCAACACCAAGGTCAATTCGGTGATCAATCAGTTGCCGAGCGGCGTGCAGCAGCCGGTGCTGACGGTCAAGGTCGGTCAGACCATCGATGCCATGTACATCGGCTTCAACAGCGATGTGCTCGCGCCCAACCAGATCACCGATTACCTGATCCGGGTGGTGCAGCCGAAACTGCAGGCCGTGCCGGGGGTGCAGACCGCCGAGCTGATCGGCAACAAGACCTTTGCGTTGCGCGCGTGGCTCGATCCGGTCAAGCTGGCCGCCTACGGGCTGACCGCAACCGATGTCTCGACGGCGCTGTCGAGCAACGACTACATCGCCGGACTCGGCACCACCAAGGGCCAAATGGTCCAGGTCAACCTGACCGCGGCGACCAACCTGCAATCGCTGCAGGAGTTCCGCGATCTCGTGGTCAAGCAGGTCAACGGCGCCAACATCAAACTGTCCGACATCGCCAATGTCACGCTGGGGTCGGAAGACTACGAGTCGTCAGTTGGTTTTAACGGCAAGCGCGCGGTTTATATCGGCATCCAGGTGGCGCCGGCGGCGAACTTGCTCGACGTGATCAAAGGTGTGCGCGCGGTCTATCCGGACCTCAAGGCGCAGCAGCCGGACGGGCTGAACTCGGAGATCATCTACGACTCCACCGAATTCGTGAACAGCTCGATCAGCGAGGTGATCCATACCCTGATCGAGGCGCTGGCGATCGTCACCGCGGTGGTATTCCTGTTCCTCGGCTCCTGGCGCTCGGTGCTGATCCCGGTGATCGCGATCCCGCTGTCGCTGGTCGGCACCTTCACCATGCTGCTGGCGCTTGGCTTTTCGATTAATCTCCTGACCTTGCTGGCGCTGGTGTTGGCGATCGGGCTCGTGGTCGACGATGCCATCATCGTGGTCGAAAACGTCAACCGTCACATCGCCGAGGGTGTGAAGCCTCTGCAGGCGTCGCTGCTTGCCGCACGCGAACTCGCCGGCCCGATCATCGCCATGACCGTTGTGCTGATCGCCGTTTATGTGCCGATCGGCTTCCAGAGCGGCTTGACCGGGGCGCTGTTCACCGAGTTTGCCTTCACCCTCGCTGGCGCGGTCACCGTGTCGGCCGTCATCGCCCTGACGCTGACGCCGATGTGCTGCGCCTTCATTCTCAAGCCGTCGAACAAGGACAAGCCGACGCTCGACGACCGCATCGTCGCATTCATCGACGCACGGATGGACCGCTTGCGACACGGTTACCAGCGGCTGCTGGCCAGCAGCCTGAAAACCATTCCCGTGACCGTGGTGTTCGCCACGCTGGTGCTGACCAGCATCTATTGGCTGTATTCCAATTCCAAGAACGAACTGGCGCCCCAGGAGGATCAGGGTATCATTCTTACCCAATCGACCCTGGCGCCGAATGCGACGCTGCAGCAGAAGCTGTTGTATTCGGCGGAAGTCTACCGGCGGTTCGCAGCGCATCCGGAAACCGCGGGCGTGTTCCAGCTTGACGTCGTCGGCAGCTCGATCGCGGGTTGGGTGCTCAAGCCCTGGGACCAGCGTGCGAAGACGGCGGCGGATCTGCAGCCGATGGTGCAGCAGGAGATGGCCGGCATTGCCGGCGCCAGGATCGTGGCGTTCCAGCAGCCGCCGCTGCCCGGATCCTCCGGTCTACCAATCCAGTTCGTGATCCAGACCACCGACCCGTTCGACCGGCTTGACGGCGTCGCCAAGGCGTTCGCGTCCGAGGCGCTCAAGAGCGGCAAGTTCATCTTCCTGGACAATGACCTGAAGATCGACCAACCGCAGACCTCGGTGGTGATTGACCGCGAGAAGACCGCACAGCTCGGGCTCAAATTGAGCGACGTCGGCAGCGCGCTCGGCACGCTGCTTGGCGGCGGCTACGTGAATTATTTCGGCCTCGACGGTCGCTCCTACAAGGTCATTCCCCAGGTCGAGCAGCGCTCCCGCCTCAACGCCGACCAGGTGTTGAACTATTACATCAAGACCTCCGACGGCACCGCGATCCCGCTGTCGACCGTGGCATCGTTGAAGACCACCACGGTGCCGGAATCGCTGAATCATTTCCAGCAGGTCAATGCCGCCACCATTTCCGGCGTCGCCGCGCCCGGTGTGATCACCGGAGAGGCGCTGGCGACGATGAAGGAGATCGCCGACAGGACGCTGCCGAAGGGCTACACCATCGACTATGCCGGGCAGTCGAGACAGTTCATCCAGGAATCGAGCGGGTTCGCCACCACTTTCGGCTTTGCGCTGATCATCATCTTCCTGGCGCTGTCGGCGCAGTTCGAGAGCTTCCGCGATCCCTTGATCATCCTGGTCTCGGTGCCGATGTCGATTGCCGGCGCGTTGATCTTCATCATGCTCGGCATCAAGGGCGCGAGCCTCAACATCTACACTGAAGTGGGTCTCGTCACCCTGATGGGGCTGATCAGCAAGCACGGCATCCTGATTGTTGAGTTCGCCAACGAGCTGCAGCACGCCGGACGTTCCAGGCGCGATGCCGTCATCGAGGCGACCGCGATCCGGCTGCGGCCGATCCTGATGACAACGGCCGCCATGGTGCTCGGCGTGGTGCCGCTGATCACGGCATCGGGCGCCGGCGCCGCATCACGCTTCAACATGGGCCTGGTGATCGCCTCGGGCCTGGCGATCGGCACGCTGTTCACCCTGTTCGTGGTTCCGGCCTTCTACATCCTGCTGGCTGCCGATCATTCGAAAAACGCAGCCGGCGACGAGGCCGGCGAACCCGACGCGATGTCTGCGGCCGTTGCAGTGCCGCGCGCAGCTGAGTGACCGAATCAGGAGTAGAAAGCTGCAGTCGAAAGAGACGATGAGATGACATCTGTTGCCGACCCCCTTGTGACTGAGACCGGTGTGACCGAGACCCGCGTTGCCGGGCGCGAACTCTGGCTGATCTTGACCGGGATCATGCTGGCGCTGGCATTGGCGGCGCTGGACCAGAATATCGTCGCCACCGCCTTGCCGCGTATCGCCAGCGATTTCGGCGGTCTTGGGCATCTGTCATGGGTGGTGACCGCGTTCATGGTGGCGTCCACCATGACCACGCCGCTGTACGGCAAGCTCAGCGACACCTATGGGCGCAAGCCTGCGTTCTTCGTGTCGATCACCATCTTCCTGATCGGTTCGGTGTTGTGCGGATTGTCCGACAGCATGACGTCGCTGATTGTTTATCGCGCCATCCAGGGGCTGGGTGCGGGCGGATTGATCACCCTCGCGCAAACCGTGATCGGCGATCTGGTGCCGCCGCGGGAACGCGGCCGCTATCAGGGGCTGTTTGCTGCGGTGTTCGCGGTCTGCAGCGTTACCGGGCCGTTACTGGGCGGCGTGATCACCGATCATTTGTCGTGGCGCTGGATCTTCTACGTCAATCTGCCGGTGGGTGCGCTGGCGATGCTGCTGATCGGTGTTGCGCTGAAACACCGTCCGCGCGGCATCGCCCATCGGCTGGATTATGCCGGGGCATTGCTGCTCAGCACCGCCACTTGCTGCGCGCTGCTCGCATTGAGCTGGGGCGGCAACACTTATCCCTGGATGTCACCGGTGATCCTTGGCCTTGCCGGGATCACCATCGGCGCATTGTGGCTCCTGGTCGTCAACGAGGGACGGGCCGCGGAGCCGCTGCTCCCGCCGCATCTGTTCGGCAATCGTGTGTTTCTGTCGAGCGTGCTGGTCATTGGCCTCGCATCCATGGGGCTGTTCACGGCGGCGGTGTTTCTGCCGCTGTATTTCCAGCTGGTGCAGGGCGCGAGCCCGACCGCGGCGGGATTGATGGTGGCGCCGATGATGGGCGGCGTGATCGTGGCGTCGGTCGGCGGTGGCCGGCTGGTGTCGCATTATGGCCGTTACAAATGGCTGGTGACCTGCGGCTTGCTGCTGGCGTCCCTGTGTTTCACGGCGCTTGGCGTCACGGCCTGGACCGGCCAAGGCGCAGGGCTGGGCATCGCCATCCTGGTGATCCTGGGATTTGGCATCGGCGTGTCCTTTCCCAATCTCACCACTGCGATCCAGAGCGCCGTGGGCCGGCAGGACATGGGCGTCGCCACCGCGACGTCGGCGTTCTTTCGCTCGCTCGGCGGTGCGGTCGGCGTCGCGATCGCCGGCGCTGTGCTGACTGCGCGGCTTCACGCTCTGATGCCGCCGGGCACGCCGATTGAGACGGTGACGTCGCACATGCCCTCAGTCAGCGATACAGCGCTGGTGCTGCTCTATCGGCATGCGCTCTCCACCACCTTCTTCGCCGCGGCGGCGGTGGTGGCGATCGCCTGTCTCTTGGTGGCGCTGGCGCCGGAGCAGCGGTTGGCGGGGAAATAGCGCGGTGATACCTCGCCATAAGGCGGGGTACTCGTAAACGTCATCCGGGCCTGACCGATTTATTCGTTTCCGAACATTGCCGGAATTAGAAGCGCGCGCATTTTGTGAGAAAAGCTCTGTGCTGCCATCATCGCGCACAAGCCAACAACAGGCACGAGCGAGCGCTCGAAGCAAATATTCCTGGGGGGACCGCACCATGCCGACCATGACTCGCAGGACTCTGTTGTCCGCAACAGCTGCCGCCGCGCTCGGCCGGTCACTGCCGCTCGCGCCGTCTGCAGCGGTAGCCGCCGTTCCACAGAGCACCACCCAGGGATCGAGCTTCTATCGTTACAAGGTTGGTGAACCCGGCGAAAAGTGTACGACATGCTGGTGGTGGAAAAGATGCTGATCCAGGGCTTCCACTATCCATTCCCCGCACTGGCCCATGTCGAAAAGACCGCCAGCGGCTGTCGCGAGATCATGGTGCCGTGGTCACCGGTGATTTGAACCCACAGCCAATCAGGAAAGCGCTCCGCATGGTTCCAGACCTGCGGGCTCACGGAAGATCTCTTCAAGCTCGGTGGAACAGCCTCTCAAGCCTCACCGATTGCTGGGCCTCCGTTGATCCTGCCTAGGCGGCGGCGTGCGATGGCGGCATGGAAGCGCGCGCCGCCGAGCAGCGCCTCATCGTTGAAGTCGTAGGTCGGGTTATGCAGCGGCGCCGATGCCTCCCCATTGCCGATGAAGGAGAAGCAGCCGGGCACGTGGGCGAGGAACTGGGCGAAGTCCTCCGAACCGGTCATCGGCTCGTGGGCCGCGGCGACGCGGTCGGGCTCGAAGACGGTGCGGGCGGCGGCAAAAGCCTCCTCCACCGACGCAGCATCGTTGATGAGCGGCACGAATTCCCGCGTATAAATCACCTTGGAGCCGACGTTGTAGGTCAGTGCCGTGCCCGCGGCGATGATGCGCATCTGCTTTTCGATCTCGGCGCTAACCTCGGGCCGGAAGCTGCGGGCATCGCCGAGTATGCGGGCGTGGCCCGGCAGGGCATTGCGGGTGCCGTCGGTGATCAGTTCGGTCACCGAGACGACGCCGATATCGGTCGGGTTGAGGCGTCGTGCGACGATGGTCTGTAGATTGGTGACCACGGCGCAGGCGGCGACCAGCACCTCGTTGCCCCAATGCGGGCGCGCGGCATGGCCGCCGGCACCTTGCAGCACAATCTCGAAATTGTCTTCCGCCGACATCATCGGCCCGGCACGGGTCTCGAAACTGCCGACCGCCAGGCCCGGCATGTTGTGCAGCCCGTAGATCTCATCGAAGGGGAAGCGCGTCATCAATCCGTCGCCGAGCATGGCAAGCGCGCCCTTTCCCCATTCCTCGGCCGGCTGGAAGATGAAACGGACGATCCCGTCGAAGCCGCCTTGCTCGGCGAGCATCTTGGCGGCGCCGAGCAGCATGGTGGTGTGCCCGTCATGTCCGCAGGCATGCATGATGCCGGGATTGGTCGATCTGTAGTCCAGCGTCCCCTGTTCCGTGATCCGCAGGGCGTCCATGTCGGCGCGCAGCGCGATCGCACGGTTGCCGGTGCCGCGCTTCAGTGTCCCGACCACCCCGGTGCCGCCGATCCCCTCGACAACGTCGTCCAATCCGAATTCGCGCAGCTTTGCGGCTACGAAGGTTGCAGTCCGGGTCTCCTCAAATCCGAATTCCGGATGCGCATGAAGATCATGCCTCCACGCCCGCATCTCGCTATCGATTGCTGTGTCGTCCGTCATGCGTGCGTTCCCTTGCCGGCGACTGCGCCGGGCGTTTGGCCGACGAGGCGCTCGTAAACGATTGCGTCAGTCGCCCCTTCCGTGTTGATAAGGAATATTCGCGCGTGGGCGCCAAGTTTGACGCGATTGCGCAGCGCCGGATCACGTGTGATCTGGATCAACCCGGCAAGACCGACGCCGCCGCTCTCGCCTGCAACGATAACGGGGTCATCCGGGACGGGATGAGCGAGCCGCTTCATCACGTCGATCGCCTCGTCATCCTCCACCGTCATGAAGGCGTCGGCGGTGCGCGACAGAATACGCCATGCCACGAGCGATGGTTCGTGGCATTCGAGCATCGCCATGACCGTCGCCTCGCCATGCAACAGCTTGACCGGATGTCCGGCGCGGGCGCTTTCGTACAGGCAGGCTGCGTGGGCCGGATCGACCACGACAAAGAACGGACGCTGCGGACCGAGGACCTGCGAGAAATGCCCGGCGACCGCGGCGGCGATGCCGCCGACCCCGGCCTGGACGAAGACATGAGTCGGCGGTTCGGGCAACTGGCGCAATGCCTCCCGGAGCAGCGCGGTATAGCCCTGCATGACGAGTCCCGGAATGCGTTCGTATCCCGGCCATGACGTGTCCGAGACGATGATCCAACCGCTCTCGTTTGCCACGCGCGTCGCCTCCGCGACGGAATCGTCGTAATTACCGGCAACGCGCACCGTCTCGGCGCCAAAGCGCGCGATGGCGTTGACGCGCGCATCGCTGACGCCGGCATGAACGAAGATGACGCATTTGGCGCCGACAAGCTTGGCGCCTTGGGCCACGGAGCGGCCGTGGTTGCCGTCGGTCGCGCAGGCGACGGTCAGTTTTGCCGCTACAGCGTGGACATCCGGTGAGCGAAACTCCGAGATATCGATCGTCCGGCCGAGCTGGCGAGACGCCTCCTCGACAATCAGGCGGATGACCGCGTACGAGCCGCCCAGCGCTTTAAAGCTGCCGAGGCCCAGGCGATGGCCTTCGTCCTTGATGTGGATTGCGGCGACACCCAACTCGCGGGCCAGGCTGGGAAGGGAGAGCAGCGGGGTTGGCCTGTGCCCGTCGCGCTGTTCGAGAAAGCGTTCCGCCTCGCTCGCGGCGGCAAGGCCGATCGTTGCGGCATCGCCTGCGTCGAGCGGTTTGCCGTGATCCTTATGGTCGTTGATGATCAGCATGGTGAGGGCCTCGGCGCCGAAGAGAGTCGTCTGCCTTATCAACGATATTGCGTATGTGACGCGTTGTGTGCTCCATTTCCGGCCCTCATACACAATTTTGGCTCACTGAAGCGCTTGCAGATGCACAAACAACCCGTCCCATCACCGGATGATCTCGACCGTACGGATCGTGCCATTCTCCGAATCCTGCAGCGTGACAACAAGACGTCGCAGCGCGAGATCGCCGAAGCCGTCAGTCTTTCGGCGGCGGCCGTCCAGCGGCGCATCAAGAGAATGGAAGACACGGGCGTCATCCAGGCGAATGTCGCAGTCGTCGATCCAGCCAGGGTCGGGCAGGCCATCACGCTGTTCGTTGAAGTCGAGATGGAGAGCGAACGTGTCGAGATGCTTGAAGCCGCCAAGCGCTCGTTCGCATCCGACCCGGGCGTGCAGCAGTGCTACTACGTCACCGGAGAGGCCGATTTCGTGCTCGTCATAACAACCGCCACAATGGCCGACTACGAGGCGCTGACGCACCGCCTGTTTTTCGCCAACAACAATGTGAAACGGTTTCGAACCTTTGTTGCCATGGACCGCGTCAAGGTCGGGCTGAGCGTGCCGATCCTGTAGGGCGGCCGAAATCCCGGGGCATTCATGCGCTGACTATACGGGTGCCCTTTCATTCGTCTCGCTTCTCTCCGCCGTTCTGTCTATCTTGCGGACACTGTTGTCATGTCAGTTGGCGGATGCGTCGCCGCCAAGCAAACAGAGACGGACACAGACGAACAGAGAACATGTCCGGCGTAGAGCGGACGGAAGAAGTGGCAAGTGCTGTATCATGGAAACTGAAGCCCCCGTTCCGCGTGCGATCCTTGTCGCGGTCCAGCTCCCGGATGTTGATGACGTCGCGCATGCCGGGAGCCTCGAGGAATTGGGCCGCCTGGTGAAGACGCTCGGCTACGATGTGGTCGGCGTGATTTCACAGAAGCGCGACGCAATCGACGGCGGAACGGTGCTCGGCAAGGGGCGGCTGGAAGAACTCGCCGCCATGACCGGCGGGACAGGCGTGGTTGGATCCACGGCACCGCTTCGCAAGTCCAAGGCTCGGGAACGCTTTGGAGATGCTGGCGAGAAGCAGCCGCGTGTGGTGGAGATCGAACTTGATCGGGAGGCGCCAAAGCCGGATGTCGTGATTGTCGATCATGATATCTCGCCGAACCAGGCACGCAATATCGAGCGTGCAACCGGAGCGGAGGTCCTCGATCGGACCGGCGTGATCGTGGAGATTTTCCATCGTCATGCACGCAGCCGTGAGGCAAAGCTGCAGGTTGAGATGGCGCGGTTGAAGTACGTCTCGCCACGCCTGCGGGAAGCGTCGGGCGGCGGCGGACGTCATCAGGGCCCTGGCTCAGGCGAGTCCGATCTTGAACTCGATCGCCGCAAGATCCGCGATCGCCTCGCGGAGCTGAAGCAGCAACTGGACGATATCCAGCGAGATCATGACGAGCGCCGGTCGGCGCGTCGCGATCGGCTCCGGGTCGCCCTGGTCGGTTACACCAATGCTGGGAAATCGTCGTTGATGCGTGCGCTGACCGGCAGTGAGGTGTTGGTTGCGGACAAGCTTTTCGCAACGCTGGACACGACGGTGCGTGCCCTGCACCCCGAGACGAGGCCGCGCGTGCTGGTCTCGGATACGGTCGGATTCATCAAGAAGCTGCCGCATGATCTCGTTGCGTCGTTCAGATCCACGCTGGCCGAAGCGCTCGAAGCATCGCTGCTGTTGTTCGTCGTTGACGCGTCGGATCCGACCTACGAATCGCAATTGGAGGTGAGCCGCGGTGTGCTGCGCGAGATCGGCGCCGATATCGTCCCGTCGCGCCTGCTCCTCAACAAGATCGATCGCATAAACGAGGCGGATTGCGCTGCACTCCGCGCAAAACACCCCGACGCGATCTTCCTGTCAGCGAAGTCGGCCGAGAACGTGGCGGCGCTGCGCGAGGCAATCATCGCGTTCTTCGAAGCGGCCATGGTGGAGGACGACCTGGTGCTGCCGTATGCTCAACAGGGACGGCTGAGCGAGGTGTATGAGAACGCGCGCGTGCTCTCCGAGGGTTATGATGCCAATGGACGGATCATGAGGGTGCGTGGCCTGCCCGGCGCGATCGCGCGGTTGCGGAAAAGCCTGGCTACGTCATGAGTCAGTGATTGTTAGCCTTCGATTGACCTTCGGGCGTTCGCGGCAGCGCCGGCGAGAGCTTCCATTCCGACTCTATCGGAACGGAAACTCTAAAGATCGAGCTGCAATTGTGATCGGGCGGCGGGGTAGGTGATGAGTCCTCCCTCCGTTGGCCGGGCAAACGCAGTCAATGCTCCCTGTTCGCGGCCCTCGGCATCGATCACGTGAATGATCTCATGCCTCCGCGCGATCAGATAGTCCGAGATGATTTGCCGGTGACAGTCGGTCCACGACTTCTCGGCGCACATCAGCGCGGTCTTTGGCTGCAGCGTGTCGCGCCGACGAGTCAATGCGGCCTGAAACACCTCGGTCATCGCATAGTCTGCATAATTGCGCAGAAATCCCGGTGGCCAGCCGTCGTTCGGACCTGAGGATGAGACGACAGGATTATCCCGATAACCGCCAAGGTCGGGAAAATGCCGATAGCCAATTCCGACTGCGGCCAGTTCGTTCTTCAGCGGGGTAGCGTTGAAATGCGGATGCCGTCGCGAGGCGGGATACCGCCGCACGTCGACCAGTGCCAAGATCCCGGCGGAGCGGAGAACGGCGATGAAGTCGGACAGCGTCCTGTTGGAGTGTCCCACTGTGAAGACAAGATTTGCTGACATCTGGTGCGCTCGTCAGCTGGCAGATGCGCCGGTCGCCGCTGCCCCCGACAACCCCCGCATCAGCAAATCGAAAGAGGCGTCGATGTAGGCTTCGACGTCGATCGGTCGCCGGTCGCCGAACAGCATCCACCACACATTCAGCAGGATCGCCGGGCTGACGATGATCTCGGGGAAGTTCGCTGCGGGAGTAGGGCGGAATTCTCCGGCTTGGATGCCGGCCGCGATGATCTCGCGCAACCGTTCGGTGAAGGGCTGCATGAACGCCAGATAATGACGCTCCACCAGGTCGGGGAAGCGGGCGCCTTCGGCGATCAGAAAGCGCAGTGTCTCGCGTGACGCGCGTTCTCCGGCCATCCGGGTGTGCAGGAAGCCGATCAGTGCGCGCAGCCGCGTGCGATAGGACCCGTGCAGTGCGCCGACAAAACTGTTGAGCTCGGCAAACACCGGCCGCGAAACGTGGCGGATCATCTCGTCGAACACCCGCTCCTTGGTGTCGAAGTAGAAATAGATCGTGCCCTTGGTGACGCCGGCGCGCGCTGCCACGTCCTCGAGCCGCGTGGCGGCATAGCCGTGCTTGACGAATTCCTCGAAGGCGGCGTCGAGAATTTCGCCGGGGCGTTCCGCCTTGCGGCGTTCCCGGCGTTTGGGCGGTGCGTCAGTCTCCGGCATGGTCTCTCCAAGCTCTTATTATGAGGGTGATTTTATTATTGACTTACGAGTTAGTCAATAATATTTGTCGCGCCTCTGAAAGAGGCCCGTGCCACCATGGGTTCCAATCAAGCCGGTGCCCCCTCAAACGTCGAGCGTGTCGTCATGAGCAGCCGTCTCCGATGTCGTGTCAGTCGTGATCCCGGATCCGGCATCGGCGCCGGGTTGCGCGCCGCTTGTGTGCTGTCCGTTGTGGCGGTGCTTGCCGGCTGCAACGATCGCAATGCGGTCGCCGCAAAGCCGCCGACCCTGGTTCGCACCGAAACCGTGCAGTTGAAGGATCGCCAGGCCTCCGTCACCCTGACCGGCGATGTCCAGGCCCGGGTGCGGGCCGAACTGTCGTTTCGTGTCAGCGGCCGCGTGATTGAGAGGCTGGTGGACGTCGGCGCCCATGTGAATGCCGGTGACGTGCTGGCGCGGATCGATCCCACCGAGCAGCAGGCCGATCTCGATGCCGCCACCGCCGCGGTGTCCGCGGCGGAATCCCAGGTGCGGGTGGCGACGGCGACGTTTGAGCGGCAGAAGACCCTGATGGGCAACGGCTTCACGACGCGAGCGACCTTCGATCAGGCCCAGGAGGCGCTGCGCACCGCCGAGGGCTCGCTTGAATCCGCCAAGGCGCAGCTCGGCACCGCGAAGGATGCGTTGGGCTACACCGAGTTGCGCGCCAGCGCCGCGGGCGTGATCACTGCCCGTAGCCTTGAAGTCGGCCAGGTGGCGCAGGCCGCGCAGTCGGCCTTCACGCTGGCGCAGGACGGCGACCGCGACGCCGTGTTCGATGTTTATGAGTCGATCTTCTTCCGCCAGCCGGGAGGCGACAAGATCGCGCTGGTGCTGGTGTCGGATTCGAAGGTCATGGCGCAAGGCCACGTGCGCGAGGTGTCTCCGACCATCGATCCGAAAACGGCAACCGTGCGGGTAAAGGTCGCGATCGAAAACCCGCCGCCGGCCATGACGCTCGGCAGTGCGGTCATTGGCACCGGGAAGTGGAAGCCGGTGCAGCGGATCGTTCTGCCGTGGAGCGCGCTGATGGCGGATGCCGTCAAGCCTGCGGTCTGGGTGGTGGACGGCAAGACCAAAACCGTGTCGCTCAAGGAGGTCGCGGTCGACGAGTACGAGACCGGAACGATCAGTATCAAGAGTGGGCTGTCGCCGGGTGATCGTGTTGTCACCGAGGGCGGCAAGCTGCTCAGCCCGGGGCAGACGGTGACTTTTGACGGGGAGCGCGCATCATGATGTTCCATCATGCCAAGTCCATCGCCTCCGTAGCCCGGATGAGCGAAGCGACATCCGGGGTGGGCGTCGCGAAGTTGATCCCGGGTATCGCTCCGCTCACCCGGGCTACGCGCATCACCTTGTTGTTGAGCACCTGCATCACGGTCGCCGGTTGCAACGAAAAAGTCGCAGCCCCCGTTCCGGTGCGGCCGGTGCTCTCGGCCGTGGTCGCCCCGGCATCGGCGGACAATGCCTTTATCGTCGGCACCGTGCAGCCGCAGTTCAAGACCGATCTCAGCTTTCGTGTGCTCGGGCGGCTGGTGGCGCGGTCGGTCAATGTCGGCGATAACGTCGACAAGGGGCAAGTCGTGGCCGCGATCGATCCGGCCTCGCTCGAGCTCGCGGTGCGCTCGGCGATTGCGGATGTGTCGAGCGCCCAGGCGCAATTGACCAATGCGACCGGCGCGGAGGGACGCCAGCGGACGCTGATGGAAACCGACGCCACCAGCAAGGCGACGCTTGAGACCGCGGAGCAGAGCCGCGCCGCTGCGCAGGCCTCCGTCATCCGCGCCCAGGCAAATCTCACCAAGGCGCGCGAACAGCTCGGTTATGCCCAGCTGAAATCCGATTTTGCCGGTGTCGTCACCGCAATCAACGCTGAAGTCGGTCAGGTGGTGTCGCCGGGCCAGGCCGTGGTGACGGTGGCGCGTCCCGATGTGCGCGAAGCTGTCATCGACGTCGCTGACAATATCGCCGGTGCGTTGTCGATCGGTATGCCCTTCGCGGTCAGCCTGCAGCTCGATCCCTCGATCAAGGCCGAAGGCAAGGTGCGCGAGATCGCGCCGCAAGCCGATGCGGTGACCCGTTCGCGGCGTGTCCGCATCACCCTCGACCATCCGCCGGAAACCTTCCGGCTCGGCACCACGGTGACGACGGTGCTGGCCGGCGCCGTCGTGCAAGGCCTGCGGGTACCGCCGTCGGCCATCCTCGCCAGGGACGGCAAGAATTTCGTCTGGCTGGTCGATCCGTCGAGCCACACCGTGGCGCTGCGCGAAATCCAAAGCACCAAGGATGATGATGGCGGCGTGCGTGTCACCGCCGGTCTCGACGCTGGCGCGCGCGTCGCCACCGCCGGCGTGCACAGTCTTGCCGAGGGCCAGAAGGTCCGCATCGATCAGGAAGCGACCCCGTGAAATCATTCAACCTGTCTGACTGGGCGCTCCATCACCGTTCGCTGGTCTGGTATTTCATGATCGCCTTCATGGCAGCCGGGCTGTTCTCTTATCTGCAGCTCGGGCGCGAGGAAGATCCCGCCTTCACCATCAAGACCATGCTGATCCAGGCACAGTGGCCCGGTGCCTCCGCCGAGGAGATGACGCGCCAGGTCACCGATCGGATCGAGAAGAAGCTCGAAGAGCTGGAATCGCTCGACTACACCAAGAGCCTGACGGTTGCAGGGCAAACCACGATCTTTGTCAATTTGCGCGACACCACCAAGGCGCAGGACGTGGCCCCGACCTGGGTGCGGGTGCGCAACATGGTCGCCGATATCAAGAGCAGTTTCCCGCAAGGCGTGGTCGGGCCTGGCTTCAACGACCGGTTCGGCGATGTCTACGGCAACATCTATGCCTTCACCAGCGACGGCTTGAGTCAGCGGCAGTTGCGTGACCGGGTCGAGGACGTGCGCGCCCAGGTGCTGACCGTACCGAATGTCGGCCGCGTCGACATCGTCGGCGCCCAGGACGAGGTGATCTATCTCGAATTCTCCACCCGCAAGGTTGCCGCACTGGGTCTCGACGGCCGCACGATCGTCAGCGCTCTGCAGGCGCAGAATGCGATCGCGCCGTCGGGTGTGCTACAGGCCGGTCCGGAACGGATCAGTGTCCGGGTCAGCGGCCAGTTCACCACGGAAGACAGCCTGAAGGCCATCAACCTGCGGGTCAACGATCGTTTCTTTCCGCTCACCGACGTCGCCACCATCACCCGCGGCTATGCCGATCCGCCGACCTCGCTGTTTCGTTTCAATGGCGAGCCGGCGATCGGTCTCGCCATCGGCATGAAGGCCGGCGCCAATTTGCTGCAGTTCGGCGAAGCACTGAAGCACAAGATGACCCGGATCGTGGCCGACCTGCCGATCGGCGTCGGCGTGCACCTCGTGTCCGATCAGCCGCAGATCGTGGAGGAAGCGGTGGGCGGCTTCACCCGGGCGCTGTTCGAGGCCGTGGTCATCGTGCTGGCTATCAGCTTCATCAGCCTGGGAATGCGCGCAGGTCTGGTGGTCGCGATCTCGATTCCGCTGGTGCTCGCCATCACCTTTGTGGTGATGGCTTATGCCGGGATTTCACTGCAGCGGATTTCCCTCGGCGCCCTGATCATCGCGCTCGGCCTTTTGGTCGACGATGCCATGATCGCGGTCGAGATGATGGTCGCGCGGCTCGAGGTTGGGGATACGCTGACCAAGGCAGCGACTTATGTCTACACCTCGACCGCATTCCCGATGCTCACCGGCACCCTGGTCACGGTCGCCGGCTTCATTCCGATCGGATTGAACAACAGCGCCGCCGGCGAATTCACCTTCACGCTGTTTGTGGTGATCGCGGTGTCATTGGTGGTGTCGTGGATCGTCGCGGTGCTGTTTACACCGCTGCTCGGCGTCACCATCCTGCCCGAGGCGATGAAGAGCCATCATGAGGAGAAAGGCCGCTTCGCCCGGATTTTCGCGCAGATTCTCGACATCTGCATGCGTCGCCACTGGATCACCATCGCCGTGACCGTGGTGGTGTTTGCGCTGTCGCTGGGCGGCATGAAATTCGTGCAGCAGCAGTTCTTTCCGTCGTCCGATCGCAATGAGCTGGTGGTCGACTGGAACCTGCCGCAGAACTCGTCGATCGCGGAAACCAACGCGCAGATCGCGCAATTCGAGCGCGAGGCGCTGCAGGGCAGGGACGGCATCGATCACTGGTCGAGTTATGTCGGCACCGGCGCGCCGCGGTTCGTGCTGTCGTTCGACGTGCAGCCGGCCGACGTCACCTTCGGCCAGGTCGTCATCGTCACCAAGGGCCTCAAGGTGCGCGATCGCCTCAGGGGGGAGTTGCAGGCCTATCTGAAGAAAACGTTCCCCGGTACCGATGCCTTTGTGAAATTGCTGGACATCGGCCCGCCGGTCGGCCGCCCGATACAGTATCGCGTCAGCGGGCCCGATATCGCCAAGGTGCGCAGCTATTCGCTCGAGCTCGCTGGCGTGCTGCGCAGCAATCCGCATCTCGGCGACGTGGTGTTCGACTGGATGGAGCCGGCGCGCGTGGTCAAGGTCGACGTGCTGCAGGACAAGGCGCGGCAGCTCGGCGTCAGTTCGGAAGACATCGCCTCGACCCTCAACGGTGTGCTCGACGGCACCTCGGTGACCCAGGTGCGCGACGACATCTATCTGATCAAGGTGCTGGGGCGCGCCAAGGCGACCGAACGCCAGTCGCTCGAGACCCTGCGCGACCTGCAACTGGCCGGCAGCGGCGGCCAGTCGGTGCCGCTCGCCGCGGTGGCGACGTTGCGTTACGAGATCGAGCAGCCCACGATCTGGCGCCGCTCGCGGCTGCCGACCATCACGTTGAAGGCCGGCATCCTGGATGCGGTGCAGCCGAATACGGTGGTCGATCAGCTGAAGCCGCAGATCGCCGCCTTCGACGACAAACTGCCGCCGGGTTACAATGTCGTGGTCGGTGGCAGCGTCGAGGAAAGCGGCAAGAGCCAGGCGCCGATCGTCGCGGTCGTGCCACTGATGCTGTTCGTCATGGCGACCATCCTGATGCTGCAGTTGCAGAGCTTCCAGCGGTTGTTCCTGGTCTTTGCCGTGGCGCCGCTGGCGCTGATCGGCGTGGTCGCAGCGCTGTTGCCCAGCGGCGCGCCACTCGGCTTCGTCGCCATCCTCGGCGTGCTGGCGCTGATCGGCATCCTGATCCGCAACTCGGTGATCCTGATCGTGCAGATCGAGCATCTGCGCGAGGAAGGCCGGCCGGCGTGGGAGGCGGTGATGGAAGCGACCGAACACCGGATGCGGCCGATCATGCTGACGGCGGCGGCCGCAAGCCTGGCGCTGATCCCGATCGCCCGCGAGGTATTCTGGGGGCCGATGGCGTATGCGATGATGGGCGGCATCATCGTCGGCACCGTGCTGACGCTGTTGTTCCTGCCGGCGCTGTATGTCACCTGGTTCCGGATCAAGGCGCCGGGCTATGGGCAGGCGGAGGAGGCCAAAACCGCGCCCGAGAGTGAAGTGGAGTCATCCTAGTCAGTGAGAGTTGAGTGCGTTACTGTCATTCCACGAGGCTGACGATAGCGGCGACAATACCGACAAACGCGCTTCAAGCGCCTGTCACTGGTGCTTGAAAGAGCTCGAACCATTGATATGAATGGCCGGCATGTCCGGACCGGCCTGGTGGAATGCCGACTCGAAAGGCTGAGGCGAGTTTGTTGCGGTGCGTTTCGGGCAGTTGCGAATCCCAACATGGAAAATCGGAGAGCCGAAGTGTCTGATATTTTTATCAGCTACCGGTGGACTGACGGCGCTTCGTCTGCCCGATTGATTGCGCAGCATTTGACCCGTGCGTTTCCAGGAAAAAAGGTTTTTTGGGATCAGGACCAGCGCTCTCCCGGAAGTGATCTGGAGGCCAGACTTAGGAAATCCATAAGCGAATCTCACATTGTCCTGTTCGTCATAGGGCTGCATTGGTTCACACGCCTGTCGCAAGCCGACGCGGCGAAAGATTATTGCCGCATTGAAGTGGAGACTGCACTCGCGACCAGCAAAGAGATTATTCCGGTCTACGTCGACGGCGCGAGAGAGCCGGAACAGCGCGACTTGGACGATGTTGCCCGTTCGATTGCCGGGATGGAGTTCCTGCAGATAAGGCACGAGTCCTTCGATAGCGATCTTGACCAGCTTCGCAATGCAATTCGGAAGAAGTTGGGCCTTGCCCCAAGCCGACATCGCATTGCCAACATAAACGATGTGATCGGCTGGGGATGGGAAGATCCTGCAAAGAGACTGGCTGAAATATTAGTTCGGCTGGATAACAAGTTGTTGGGATTTAGCGATCCGCGAGACGAGGGCACCGTGGAGCAGTGGGAAGAGATATTCTGGAACCATTCCGAGCATTGGCGACTGCTGGTGGACAATGACGACAATATTGTCGGCTATTGGGAAATGCATCTGCTGTTCGACGAATTTTACAGAGAGGTCAAGGTTGGAAGAATAGCTGAGGATGAACTGAGTATGGAAATGATGCCGGACTTCCACTTTGGCGGCGATTATCCCGCATATTTATCTATGATCGGCATCGAACCTGGACACAAGAACGATGGCATAGGGCTGCTTATTGAATCGTTTTTTTTCGTTTTGTTGGCGGGCGCGTTCAAGCGCCTGTTCGTATCCGAAATTACGGCACGTGCGTGGACCAAGGACGGAAAGAGACTCTGCCGCCAGTTGGGGATGAAGGAGGTGCAACGGGCAGAAGACGCAGTTGTTGACGTCGAACACCGGAGCGGATCGATGCGCGATATTCTGACGTGCGCGGTTGACAGGGGATGGACGTCAAGCTGGCTGCTGGAGCTGTATGAGAGTCACTGGACCACGGCGAGTGCGCCCGGAGACCCTGTTGTGCGCATTGTGGTGACATCACCCGTTAGCCGGCCGTAGTCGAGCGCGGGGCGGATCTGTGTCTTGACGTCGTCAGCCGTCGATTGAACTGTTTTCCTCCATCCTTCAGCAGCAGGCTTCGACCCGTCCGTTCTTCACGCGTGGCTGCGAGCGCTTCGGCACTTTGCCAAATGAATCGTCATGGCCGGGACACGTATACGGCCATGACGAAGGACAAAGGTTGCTGTCAGCGGGTAATGACGCCGACCTAGCCGTTCCTCGCCAACCGGGCTTTGGCGGCCTTCACCGTATTTTCCATCAGGCATGCGATGGTCATCGGGCCAACGCCTCTCGGCACCGGCGTGATGGCGCCGGCCACCCGCATCGCCTCCTCGAAAGCGACGTCGCCGCGCACGTCGTAGCCGCCGTCGGGCCGCGCGACGCGTGTGGTGCCGACGTCGATGACGACGGCCCGCGGCTTGATCCAGCCTCCGCGCACCAGTCCGGGTTTGCCGACCGCGCTGACCAGGATATCCGCGCTGCGGCAGATGAACTGGGTGTCGCGCGTATGGACGTGGGTCTGAGTCACGGTCGCACGTTCTTCCAGCAGCAGCGCGGCCATCGGCTTGCCCACGATATTGGAACTGCCGATGACGACGGCATGGCACCCGGTCAGGTCGGGAACCATCGATTTGATGAGCTTCAGGCATCCCAGCGGCGTGCAGGGAATCAGAGCATCCGCCCCATGTACCAGACGACCGGCATTGAGGGCATGCAGGCCGTCGACATCCTTGGCGGGATCGACCGCGGCCATGATGCGCAGCGTGTTGATGTGCACGGGCAGCGGCAGCTGGATGCCGTCGATATCGTCCCGCGCATTCAGGGCCGCGATGATGGACAGCAGGTCGGCTTCGGTGATGCTGTCCGGTAGGATCTCGGCTTCGCCGTGCAGGCCCAGCCTTTCGGCCATCTTGATTTTGCTTTGGACGTAGATGTGACTGGCCGGATCGTCGCCGACCAGGATCACCGCAAATCCCGGAGCCTGTGCGAGATGAGCCAGCTCGACGGCGACAGCGTCGAGAAGGATCTGCGCGTGTTTATGCCCGTCGATGGTTTCCGCGATCGTTGCAGCAGCCATTACAGCAGTTATGGCACCTCCGTTGAAGGTTGGTGCCCAGGCGCGCGGCGGTCGTCTCTGCGCTTCCCGATGGTTCCCATCCTTGGGCCGGTAAAGGCAATGGGCCGCTGACCGGCGATGATGCATCGGACGCCAGCTTTTGAGCTAAAGCGGATGAGGTGATCCGTCATCCTGAGGAGGCCATGCGTAGCACGGCCCTCGAAGGACGACGGCCCATACCTCGGAGAATTGGCCGTGCATCCCTCGAGGCTCGCCCAGCGGTGCAGATGCACCGCTAGGCTCGCACCATAAGGATGACGGAGTTGATTCAGCGTAAGTCATCCGCTAGCGCGTGCGCTTCCGCGCCGATGAGGGTTTCGCTCCCTCGGCCGTGGCCGCCGAGACGGTGGTGTATTTGCCGAGATATCGGGCGAAGGCCGAGACCGCGGGCGCAATGCTGCGGCCGGTGCGGGTGATCATCACGATGTCGCGGGTGATGCGGGGCAGCAGTGCCACGGCCGATATCGTCATGCCGCGCGCCCCCGACCACGCGTAGGTCGGCAACACCGCAACGCCGAGTCCGGCCTCGACCATCGCCAAGGCTGTGGTGATCTGTCCGACCTCATAGGCCGGAACCAGTCTGATCTGGGCGGCCTCAAAGCCGACCTCGACCAGCAGGCGGATGCCGCTGTCTCGCGTGAGTGTAATCAGCGGCAATCCATCGAGGTCGCGCCAGCCGACTGTTGGCTTGCCGGCGAGCGCATGGCCGGTGGTGCAGAACACCATCAGGCTGTCGCGGGCCAGCAGGGTCGACGAGATTTCGCTCTCGCCCGCATGAAAGGTGCCGATTCCGCAATCGACCTGCCCGGAGCGGACATGCTCGACGATCTGGTCGGTCCGGGCGTCGATCAGCTTGACCTGGAGACCCGGATATTTTCGGTGAAAGTCGGCGATTGCACGCGGCACGATGGCGGCGGCCAACAGCGGCGGTGCGGCGACGGTGACACGGCCGCGCTTGCGCTCGGCAAGGTCGTGCGCGTTACGTGCCGCCGCTTCCAGATCCTCGATGATCTTGGCGGCGATGTTGCGAAACTCGGCGCCGCCTTCGGTGAGTTCCACCCGGCGTGTGGTGCGGTCGAACAGGCGTATGCCCAGTTCGGCTTCCAGGTCGCGCACCTGCTGCGACAGCGCCGGCTGCATGGTGTGCATCTTCTCGGCCGCGCGGGTGAAGCTGCCGAGCTCGGCCACATGCAGGAAGGACTGGATCTGGCGGATCGTGATGTTCATCGGCATCCATAATCAATCCATTATGAATAGATAAGAAATATATGGATTGCAACTTAAACGCCGCGACCGCCTAATCACGAGGTAATCCAATCGCTCGAGGCTGGTAATGGCGCAATATCCTGATCTTCAACTTTATATCGGAGGGACCTGGAGGAGGGCCACGTCGGGGCAACCGGTGCTCAACCCTGCCGATGAGAGCGAGATCGGAACGGTCCCGATTGCGAGCCGCTCGGATCTGGATGCCGCGCTGGCCGCTGCCGCTGATGGCTTCAAGGTGTGGAGCCGGACGGCGCCGGCGAAGCGTGGCGACATCATGCGTAAGGCCGCGACGTTGATGCGGGAGCGGGTCGAGGAGATCGCGTTTGCGATCACCCTGGAGCATGGCAAGCCGATCGAACAGGCGCGTCTCGAAGTGGTGCGCGGCTGCGAATTCCTGGAATGGGATGCGGGCGAGGGACAGCGCACCTACGGCCGGGTCATTCCCAGCGAACCGGGCATCAAATACATTGTGCTGCAGCGGCCGATCGGCGTGGTTGCGGCTTTCTCCCCCTGGAATTTTCCGATGAGCCAGCCAGCGCGCAAGATTGGTGGCGCGCTTGCGGCGGGGTGCTCGATCATTATCAAGGCCGCGGAGGAAACGCCTGCCGGTGCGCTTCATATCGCCGGCGCGTTTCACGATGCCGGCCTGCCCCCCGGGGTCCTCAACCTTGTCTTCGGCGTCCCTTCGGAGATCTCCGAGTATCTCATTCCGCAGAATCCTATTCGGCTGGTCGCTTTCACCGGCTCCACGGCGGTCGGCAAACGGCTGACGGAAATGGCCGGGCGTCACGCCAAGCCCGTGCTGATGGAGCTCGGCGGCCATGCGCCGGTGATCGTTTGCGACGATGTCGATCCCGTCGCCACCGCCACGATGTCGGCGGTGCGCAAGGCCCGCAACGCCGGCCAGGTCTGCACCTCGCCGACGCGCTTCTTCGTGCAGGAACCGCTGTATGAGGCATTCACCAAGGCGTTCGTGGAAAAAGCACGCACGGTGACGGTCGGTAATGGCCTCGACCCCGCCACCCAGATGGGGCCGCTGGCCAATCGCCGCCGGGTCGAAGCGATGGAGACGCTGGTTGCCGATGCCAGGGCCAAGGGCGCGCGCGTGCTTGCCGGCGGCGAGCGCCTGGGCAATCGCGGCTATTTCTTTCCGCTCACGGTGCTGGCTGACCTGCCCGATGGCGCCCGCGCCATGCGCGAGGAGCCGTTCGGTCCGCTGGCGCTGATCAATCCGGTCTCGTCCCTCGACGAGGCTATTGAAAAGGCCAACGCGCTGCCCTTTGGCCTGGCGGCATATGGCTTCACGCATTCGGCAAGCAATGCCGACCGCCTCGCGGAAGGCATTGAGGCCGGCAATTTCTCGATCAACACACTGGAAGCCTCGGTCGCCGAAACCCCGTTCGGCGGGGTCAAGGAAAGCGGCTTCGGCCGGGAGGGCGGCGCGGAAGGGCTGTCGCACTACACCATCGTCAAGAATATCTCGCACCGTCTGATGTGACGGCGTCAGGAAGCGCAAAAATCGGCCAGGGACACGACACGTCATGAAGTATTCCAGAAAAGACGCCAAAGCCTATGCCCGGCAGCATATGAAGGGGATCTGGGCTGCAGCCTTGATGCCGTTCAAAGATGACCTGTCGATCGACGAAGGCGGCTTCCGTCGCAATGTGGCGCACTGGACCGGCGAGCTCGGCATCGACGGACTTTTCATCGCCGGCAAGCAGGGTGAGTTCTTTTCGATGTCGGTCGAGGAGCGCAAGCGCTCGTTCGAGCTGGCAGTGGATGCCTGCGCCGGACGCGGCGCCACCATCATGTCGTGCTCGGACCAGAACATGGATGTGGTGATCGACCTGGCCCGTCATGCCCAAAAGGTCGGCGCCGACTATATCGTGGTGCACGCGCCGATCCTGCATTTCTTCAAGTCCCAGGACGAGACCCTGCTGAACTACTACAGGACCATCGCCAGCAAGGTCGATATCGGGATCGCGCTGTGGAGCCATCCGGACAGCGGCTATCTGATGTCGCCGCAGTTGTGCAACCAGCTCGCCGATATCGAGAACGTGGTCGCAATCAAGTACAGCGTCGAGCGCCCGATGTACAAGGAACTGACCCGGCTCGCGGGCGACCGCATCCTGGTCAGCACGGCATCCGAGGAAGAGTGGTTCGACAACATCGTCGAACTGGGCTGGCAGCTTTATCTGTGTTCGTCGCCGCCGTATCTTCTGCAGTCGGCGACGGACCGGCGGATGCGGACCTACACTGATCTGGCGTTCGCCGGACGGATCGAGGAGGCGCGTGCGGTGCGCGACAGCCTCAATCCAGTGCGCGCGGCGCTGCGCGGCACCCGGCCGCCGGAGAAGCCGCACGCGCACCAGAAATACTGGCAGGAGTTGCTGGGCCAGGTCGGCGGCCCCGTGCGCCCGCCGCTGCTCGGCCTGACCGAGGAAGAACGCTCGATCACCCGTCGTGCTTTCGAGGCATGCGGGCTTCAGATCGGGGACGTTCGCAAGGCAGGCTGAGCCAAAGCGAATAAAAGGCGAATAACGAGAACGACGCGGGAGACGGCAGATGAGTGAACTGGGACGGTTGCGGGCCTTCAATTTCGCAAAGTGGATCGATGAGCATCAGCATCTGCTGAAACCGCCGGTCGGAAACCAGCAGATCTGGAAGGATGCGGACCTGATGGTCACCGTGGTCGGCGGCCCGAACCGCCGCACGGATTTCCACGACGATCCGGTGGAAGAGTTTTTCTACCAGCTGCGCGGCGACATGGTGCTGAAGGTGGTCGACAACGGCAAGCACTACGACGTGCCGATCCGCGAGGGCGAGATTTTCCTGCTGCCGCCGCATGTGCGGCATTCGCCGCAGCGTCCGCAGGAAGGATCGGTCGGTCTCGTGGTCGAGCCGAAGCGCGCCGACGGCGTGCTCGATGCTTTCGAGTGGTACTGCTTCAAGTGCGAAGGGCTGGTGCATCGCGTCGAGGTCGATCTCGAAAGCATCGTCGACGATCTGCCGCCGCTGTATCGCGAATTCTACGGCAACGAAGCCGCGCGGACCTGTCCGCACTGTAAGACGCTGCACCCGGGCAAGGATCCGCCGGCGGGTTGGGTCAAGCTCTAGGTGGCCTGCGTTGATCCGCTCCGTCATCCTGAGGTGCGAGCCTTGCGGTGCACTTGCACCGCTGGGCGAGCCTCGAAGGATGTACGGCCGATGAATCAAACGTATGAGCCGTCGTCCTTCGAGGGCCGTGCTGCGCACGGCCACCTCAGGATGACGGATTACGTTGAGCGAAGCACATCTCATCGTGTCTGAAGTTTGGGGGAGGTCATTACCATGAACGTGTCGAAAGTCGCTGCTGGCGTATGTCTCGCGATCTTGTCCGTATGGGCTGCTCCCGCGGGAGCCCAGGCGCCGGTCAAGATCGGTATCATCACCTCGCTGTCTGGCCCCGGCGGTTATCTCGGCCAGGACATCCGCGATGGCTTCGAACTTGCGATCGACATGAATGGTGGCAAGCTCGGCGGCGTCCCGGTGCAGGTGATGGTGGAAGACGATGCCGCCAAGCCGGGGCAAGGCAAACAGATCGCCGACCGTCTGATGAAGAACGACAAGGTCAGGATTTTCACCGGGATCGTCTTCTCCAACGTGGCCGGGGCCACCGTGCCCGACGTGCTCGATGCCGGCGCGATTTATGTCAGCCCCAATGCGGGGCCGTCCACTTTTGCCGGCAAGGGCTGCCATCCCAACTACTTCGTGGTGTCGTGGCAGAACGATTCCCTGCATGAGAGCGCCGGCCAGCTCGCCAATGAGCTCGGCTACAAGTCGGTCTATCTGGTGGCGGCGAACTATCAGGCCGGCAAGGATGCGCTGGAAGGCTTCAAGCGCTTCTACAAGGGCAAGATCGCAGGTGAAAGCTTCACCCGGCTCGACCAGACCGATTTCGCGCCGGAGTTTGCACAGATCAGGTCTGCCGCGCCGGAAGCCGTGTTCCAGTTCGAACCCGGCGGCCTCGGCATTGCGTTCCTGCGCCAGTATGAGCAGGCCGGCCTGAAGGACAAGATCGCGATGGTGGTGGCGGCGCCATCGCTCGATGCGGTGACGCTGTCGGTGGTCGGTGAAGCGGCGCTCGGCGTCAACGTCACCTCGCACTGGAATTCCGATTTCGACAATCCCGCCAACAAGGCCTTCATGGCCGCCTGGAACAAGACCCACCATCGCCCGGCGACCTATTATGCCAGCCAGGGTTATGACACCGCACTGGCGATCGGCGCGGCGCTGAAGGGCACCGGCGGCAAGCTGGACGATGTCGAAGCGTTTCGCCAGGCCATGCTGAAGGCGGATTTCCAGTCCACCCGCGGCACCTTCAAGTTCGGCCCCAACCAGCATCCGGTGCAGGACTGGTGGGCGCTGAAAGCGGAAAAGTCCGCCGACGGCAAGCTCGCCCTCAACACCAAGACCAAGGTCCTGTCGAGCCATGGCGAGGCTTACGCCAAGGACTGCAAGTTTTAGAGCATGATGAGGCTCGCTCGAATCGTTGCCGCAACGGACGGCGCGCTCCCTCTCCCCGCGTGCGGGAGAGGGTTGGGGTGAGGGGCTCTTCAACGCGCGGAGTTTGTGGTGACGTCCCCTCACCCGGATCGCTGACGCGATCCGACCTCTCCCCGCAAGCGGGGCGAGGTGAGCCGCGGTTGCGGAGCAACCGCTTCAATCAAGTTCGATCTCGTTCCAGCTTCGCAGCCGCAACCGCATGATCATCCTCGAACAGATCCTCAACGGCGTGCAGTTCGGCATCACGCTGTTCTTGATGTCGGCGGGCCTGACGCTGATCTTCGGCATCATGGGCGTGATCAATCTCGCCCACGGGTCGCTGTACATGATCGGCGCCTATGCGGCGGCGCTGGTTGCGGCCTATACCGGCTCTGTCGGACTGGCGCTGCTTGGCGGGATTGCCGCAGCAGCGGCCAGCGGCATTCTCATCGAGTTTGTCGTGGTGCAGCGGCTTTATCAACGCGACCATCTCGACCAGGTGCTGGCGACGTTCGCGCTGATCCTGATCATCAACCAGAGCGCAAATATGCTATTCGGGCGTCAGCCGCTGTTCGTGGCGATGCCGCCGTCGCTCTCCGGCTCGGTCACGCTGCTGCCGGGCCTGGTGTATCCGGTCTATCGCCTGCTGGTGATCGTGCTCGGCCTGTCGGTGGCCGCGGGGCTGTTCCTGCTGATCCATCGCACCCGCATCGGCATGCTGGTGCGCGCGGGTGCGACCCATCGCCAGATGGTGCGGGCGCTCGGAGTGAATGTCAGGTTGCTTTATACGGCGGTGTTCGGCCTCGGCGCGCTGCTGGCGGGTCTCGCCGGAGTCATCGCCGGCCCGATCACGTCGGTGCAGGTGGGGATGGGTGAGCAGATCCTGATCCTGGCCTTTGTGGTGGTGGTGATCGGTGGTCTCGGCTCGGTGCGCGGCGCTTTCTTCGGCGCTCTTGTGGCTGGTCTTGTCGATACCCTGGCGCGAGCGTTCCTGCCCATGCTGTTGCGCCAGTTGATGGGCGGATCGAATGCCGACGCGCTGGCCAGCGGCTTGTCGTCGATCAGCATTTATCTCCTGATGGCGCTGGTGCTGTTGATCCGGCCGCAGGGCCTGCTGGCGGGGAAGCCATGACATCGGACTCGCTGGAAAGCCGCACTGGCGACCGCTCGATCACGATCGTTGCGCCTCGGTTGCTGGCCGCAGTGCTCGTCGGCGTGCTGCTGGCGATGCTGCCGCCGGCCGGTGCGATGTTGCAGGTACCGTCTGTGGTCGGGCTGGCGACGCAGGTCATGATCTACGCGATCGCGGCCATGAGCCTGAACCTGGTCCTCGGCTATGGTGGTTTGGTCACCTTCGGCCATGCCGCATTTTTCGGCCTCGGCGGTTATGCCGTCGGCATTCTCTATCAGCACTTCGCCGATAGCAGCGCATTTCTTGGCTTCTTCCCTGGCAGCGACGCGCTGCTGGTGGCGATCCCAGTGGCCATGCTGGTCAGCGCCGCTGCCGCGGCCGGGATCGGCGCCCTGTCGCTGCGCACCAGCGGCGTGCCCTTCATCATGATCACGCTGGCGTTCGCGCAGATGGTGTTCTTCCTGTTCGTGTCGCTGAAGGCCTATGGCGGCGACGACGGCCTGATGATGCGGCGGCGTGATGTGCTGCCGTTCCTCAACACCCGGGACGACGCGACGTTCTATTATATCTGTCTAATGGCCGCGGCGGCATGGTTCCTGCTGACCGCATGCATCGTGCGCTCGCGCTTCGGCTTCGTGCTGTCGGGACTGCGGCAGAATGAGCGGCGGATGATGGCGATGGGCGTGGCGCCGTATCGCTATCGTTTGGTCGCTTTCATCATCGCAGGCGCCGGCGCAGGGCTCGCGGGTGCGCTGATGGCGAACCATCTGCGTTTTGTCAGCCCCGACATGATGCACTGGACCAAGTCGGGCGAGCTGATGATGATGGTCATCCTGGGCGGCGCCGGCACCCTGACCGGGCCATTGCTGGGCGCGGCTGCCATGGTGCTGCTGGAAACCCTGCTCGCCGCACGGACCGAGAATTGGCAGCTCTATCTTGGTTTCATCCTGCTTGCCGTGGTGATGCTGACGCGTGGTGGGCTGGCGGCGCTGTTGGGCCGCGCGGGCAGGGCGCAGCCATGACCGCAGCACTGGAACTGTGCAACCTGTCCAAACGCTTCGGCGGCCTGATCGCTACCGACGATGTCAGCCTGACGGTGCCGGCGGGGGCGCTGCACGCGCTGATCGGTCCCAATGGCGCCGGCAAAACCACGCTGATCAATCAGGTGGCTGGCGAGCTGCGCCAGGACAGCGGCGCCATCCGGCTTGGTGGCGTCGATATCGGCGGCCTTCCGCCGTGGCGGCGTGTGCACCATGGCCTCGCGCGCACCTTCCAGATCACCCAGTTGCTGGGGCAGTACACGGCTCTCGAAAATGTCGCGCTCGCCGTGCAGGCGCAGCAGGGGCATAGCTTCCGTTTCTTTGCCGACGCGCGAACAAACCGCGCCGTTTGCGAGCCGGCTTTGCAGTTGCTGCGGGAGGTCGGCCTCGAAGCGCAGGCGTCCGCGCGGGTTGCCGATCTCGGCCAGGGCGAATGCAAGCAGCTTGAGCTTGCGGTTGCACTGGCGGCACGACCATCGCTGCTGTTGCTGGACGAGCCGATGGCCGGGCTCGGGCCGCTCGAGAGCCAGGAGATGATCGCGCTGCTCACCAGGCTCAAGGGCAAGGTGACCATCGTGCTGATCGAACACGACATGGATGCGGTGTTCGCACTCGCCGACCGGATCTCGGTGCTGGTCTATGGCCGGGTGGTGGCCACCGGCGATGCCGACGAGATTCGCAACAACGACGCGGTGCGCGTGGCTTACCTCGGCGAGGGGGATGCGTGATGCTGCAGCTGAGTCACGTGCAGGCCGCTTATGGGCCGAGCAAGGTGCTGTTTGATGTCAGCCTGGATGTGCCCGACGGCCGGATCGTGACCCTGCTGGGACGCAACGGCATGGGCAAGACCACCACGGTGAGAGCGATCATGGGACTTGTCCCGGTCGGCGACGGCATTGCCTTCGATGGCCGGCCGATGGCGGGCTCCGCGCCTGAGACGATCGCGCGGCGCGGCATCGGGCTCGTGCCGGAAGGCCGCATGGTGTTTCCGACCCTCACCGTGCGCGAAAATCTCGTGGCGACTGCTGCCAACCGTACCGGCCGGGCCGCGCCCTGGACCGAGCGCCGGATCTACGATCTGTTCCCGAGACTCGGCGAGCGCGCGCAGCAATATGCGGCGACTCTCTCCGGTGGTGAACAGCAGATGCTGGCGATCGGCCGGGCGCTGATGACAAATCCCAAGTTGCTCATCCTTGATGAAGCGACCGAGGGACTGGCGCCAGTGGTGCGCGAGGAGATCTGGCGCTGCATTGCCGAACTTAAAGCACAGGGGCAATCGATCCTGCTGGTCGACAAGAACATACAGGTGCTGAAACGGCTGGCCGATCATCACTACATCCTGGAGAAGGGGCATACCGTCTGGAGCGGCGATAGCACGGCGCTTGATCGAGATGCGGCGAAGGTACAGCGGTATATCGGGCTATGAGCATTGCGCGAAAGAAGCCGTTGCGTCTGGCGTTCGTCGGCTGGGGCGCGATTGCGCGGCGGGTCGCTGATTTGTTGACCGCACGCAATGACAACATTGTGCTGGCTGGCATCGCCACCCGCAGCGCGCCGGCCCACGACCGCGAACTGCCCGAAGGCGCGCGCTGGCTGCCGTCACCCGATGCGTTGCGTGATCTCACACCCGATCTGGTGGTGGAAGCCGCGGGCCGTGCTGCGGTCGAGCCCTGGGGGCTGGCGAGCTTGCGCTGTGCGCCGGGCTTTGTGGTCTCGTCGACCAGTGCCTTCACCGATGACGCGGTGCTGCAGCGGCTGGTGGATCAGGCCGAGCGTTTTGGCAGCCGGATCCTGATCCCGTCCGGCGCGCTGGGCGGCCTCGATGCATTGGCAGCGGCGTCGCGGCTGCCACTCGAATCCGTCACCCATCGCATCATCAAGCCGCCACGCGCGTGGAAAGGCACGCCGGCCGAAGATCTCGTCGATCTTGGTGCCCTGACATCGGCGCATGTTTTCTTTCGCGGTTCCGCGCGCGAGGCGGCGAGTCGCTTTCCTGCCAACGCCAATGTCGCGGCAATCTCGGCGCTGGCCGGCATCGGTTTCGAACGCACCGGTGTGGAACTGGTGGCCAATCCTGCGACGACGAAAAATTGTCATCATTTGGTGGCGAAAGGCGATTTCGGGACGCTGGTGGTCATGGTCGAAAACCGGCCTTTGGGCACCAACCCAAAGTCGTCGGAGATGACCGCGCTCAGCCTGGTGCACCTGATCGAAGGCCGAGTCCGACCTGTCAGCCTCTGAGACCGGTGGGGGTTGCGCTCGCCGGTCCGGTCGGGCAGGACTTGCGTTCATCCTCCGATCCACGGGCGAAATTTCAGCCATGATCACGACACGCCCAGCGACGCCGGACGATGTGGAAACGATCTCGGCGCTGCTGACGGCGAACGCCGCCGATCACGGCGGGATGCTGCTTGGCGACTGGTCCGCCGGCGTGATCATGGATTGGCTCGACGCCGGGCAATTGATCATTGTCGCCACCAGCGAGGCCGGGCTGATTGGTGCGCTGCTCACCGAAGACAAGGTCCATGTGTCGGCACCGCCTGTGGTGGCGATGTTCCGGGCGTGGCCGGGCGGCGACGATGCCTATGGCTATGGACCGGTGTGCATCGATCGCGCCGCACGCGGGCAGGGCGTACTTGAGGCGCTGTATCGGGACCTGGTGGCGCGGCGGCCCGATCGCGAGGCGGTCCTGTTCATTCGCGCGGACAATCCGCGCTCGCTCAGCGCGCATCTCCGGCTGGGGATGCGCGAGGTCGCTGGCTTTGTCCTGGACGGCGAGGACTTTATCGTGCTCAGCACTCGGCCTGCATCATCGCCGGGGTAGTTCGCACAGTTGTCTGACATGCGGGCGTTGCTGCTGTCGCCTCCGCGACCTCGTTTTGACATCATAGATGAAGCCGTAGATTGGAATGCCTGATTGCACCAGCGACGGCGCTTATGCGCCGTCGTGCTCACGGGACTGATCCGGCGGCAGCGACGGCCAGAAGGCGAAGAATGCCGCGGGCATGGCGAAGGACGCCGCCGAGACCGCTTCGCTCCTCGGCCGTGGCGCGACAGCTGGAATCGGCGATGCGGCCGCCGCCTTCTTCTCGGCCAAGAGCCGCGCTGCGGACTGCCTGTTACGATAGGCCTTCAGATCGTAGATGTCGGCGTTGCGATCAGCCATAAGCGTGCCTCGTCGATCAAAAATTTGGTCGGCGATAGGCCGCCGATCACGAATGCTCTCGCAGCTCCCGGCGTTTGGCAACGCGTCGCGCAACAAAACAACAGCCATTGCGTCGCACGCCGCTCCGGCAGCATGATGTTGCGCGGCAGTGCCAACAACGAACGCCATTATTCTTGACCACCCCTTGCCGTCCGCTCCAACCCGCCCGCCGGTTCGTATATACAACGTGAAAGTACCCATCCCGGAGCGCCGCCCGTGTCGACCAAACCCGTGACCATCACTGTTCGCGACGACGTCAAAGTCTCCGGCCTGCTGCAATCGCCCCCGCATCCGCGTGCGGTCTATGTGCTGGCCCACGGCGCCGGTGCCGGCATGGCGCATTCCTTCATGACCGCCGTTGCATCCGGTTTGGTGCAACGCGAGATCGCAACCCTGCGTTATCAGTTCCCCTACATGGAGCGCGGCAGCAAACGGCCGGACGCGCCCGCCATTGCCCACGCCACCGTGCGTGCCGCGGTGGCGTTTGCGGTCGAACTGCTGCCGAAAATTCCGGTCTTTGCAGGCGGCAAATCATTCGGCGGCCGCATGACCTCGCAGGCGCAAGCGGCAACGCCGCTGCCCGATGTGCGCGGGCTGATCTTTCTCGGCTTCCCGCTGCATCCCGCCGGCAAGCCGTCGCAGGATCGCGCCAAGCATCTGTTCGACGTGACAATTCCGATGCTGTTCCTGCAAGGCACCAACGACAAGCTCGCCGAACTCGATCAGCTCAATCCGGTGTGCAAGGCGCTCGGCCGCCGCGCGACGCTGAATTTATTTCATGATGCCGATCATTCGTTTCATGTGCCGGCCCGCACCGGCCGCAAGGATGCGCAAGTGCTTGACGAGGTGATGGATCAGCTGACCGCGTGGATCGAGCAGACGATCTGAATCGTATTGCGGGCGAATCACCTCTCCAGCCCATGCCCTGAACTTGGGCAGCTCGAGACAAATTGATGCCGCATTGATGGTCGACTCTTTGACGTATCGATATTCGCCGAGTGGGGACTCGAATCCGCGAATATCCGCGCTTCAAGTCGTTTTGGGGTGTTCCGCGTCACATATCTGAGTTGTCGGGCCTGTGCGGCCGGCGATGACTCATGCCCATCATGGGGGGAACATGAAGGAAGCCACCAGGAGGGCAGCCTCGGGGCTGCTCGCGCACATGCTGGCGGTCGCAGCGATGGTGATCATCGCCGGCGTCATTTTCTATACGCGTTGATGGAGGTTCTATTTTCTTTTCATCCTGCATCACGGCCGCGCTGGCCATGATGCAGGATGTGGTGCTGGCGATGAGGTCGCCTTAGAGCGTTTTCGAGCGAAGTGGATACCGGTTCGCGTGAAGAAAACGCGTCAAATCAAAAATCTAGAGCCCCGTTTCGATTCTATCGAAATGGGAAAGGCTCTAGCAGAAATGCGCACCCTGGGTTTCGACATAAACCGCATACAGTGATTGGCTTGCGGTCATGAACAGGCGGTTACGCTTGGCGCCGCCGAAGCAGACGTTGGCGCAAATCTCCGGCAGCTTGATCTGGCCGATGCGCGTGCCGTCGGGCGCGAAGATATGCACGCCGTCATAACCCTCGCCGACCCAGCCGAGTCCGGCCCAGACGTTGCCGTCGACATCCACCCGCAATCCGTCCGGGAAGCCGGACTTGCCGTCCAGCGTGGTGTCGGCAAAAGTGCGTGGATTGGTCAGCTTGGCGCCGTCGATGTCGTACTGCCAGATGATGTTCTTGGCATTGGGATAGTGCGTGATGCCGGTGTCGCAGACATACATCTTTTTGTAATCGTGGCTGAAAGCGATGCCATTCGGCTTGAACGGTTCGTCGGCCACCTTGGTGATCTGACCGGACTGTCCGTCGATGCGATACACCGCTTCTTTCTGGTTTGGCTGCACCGTGCCGGTGTTGGCCATCACGCCTTCATAGCGGCCGAGCCCGCCATAGCCGGGATCGGTGAACCAGATCGACTTGTCGTTGGGATGCACCACCATGTCGTTGGGGCCGTTGATCGGCTTGCCGTTCGCCTGATCGGCAAGCACGGTGGTCGAGCCGTTGTGCTCGAAACGCACCAGCTGGGTGCGTTGCGCGGTGATCTGCCGGCCTTCGGTGTCGAAGGTGTTGCCGTTGCTTTCATTCGCCGGATAGCGAAACCGCGTCGAGATGTGCTGGTCGTCGTCCAGATAACGCAGCTGGCGATTGTTGGGAATGTCGCTCCACACCAGATAACGCCCCTGCGAATTCCAGGCCGGGCCCTCGGCCCACAAGCATCCGGTAAAAAGCCGCTGGATCACGGTATTGCCGACCTTGGCCTTGAAGCGCTTGGGATCGATCACAACGATGTCGGGGTCCGGATAGCGGGCCGGTTCGGCATTGCGGCCGTAGTCGCGTGCGAGTGCGTTCGGCGCCAGCACCGTCGTTGCAGCCAGCGCGCCGGCGGTGCGCAGCAGACCGCGGCGATCGAAACCGCGATGCTGCGGCTGCGAAGTCTCGTCCAGTGTCTCAGGCAATATTGTCATCGTTGCTTCCTCCGGTTGTCTGGCTGGGTTTGCCGTCCAGATTCTTTTGCAGATCAGTCTTGTGCAGCTCAGTCTTGCAGATTTTCCTGATACTTTTTTGGCGGTGGACGTTCTGTGTGAATGCCAAAAGGTCGATTTCAGGTATTGCGGAGATTTGTTCGACGGCGCGTCCGGTATCTGAGTTTTCAGATTTTCAGGTTGAGCATGCTGATGAGATCACGAGGATCGAACAACGCGAATGCTAGCGCTTTTTTTCGATGCGGCAAGATGACGGCGATATCTCCGATATCGCGGCAGACAAGAATAGCTCTGTCCCAGATAGTGAGATGTCGGCTGTTGCAATGCCGCAGTCTGCAAGGTCATCACGTCGGGTGGATCCGATTTTCTCCCGATCCAATCGGTTGCTGAAAATTTCAGTCAAAAACAGATCGTTTTTAAGATTGCGTTCGCCTGTTTTTGGAACGCCGTGCCCACGGATCAACACTTGTCCGCCGAAGATAATGTCGGCGGTTTGGCCGGTCCGACATAGCGGGAACACTCAGCGCCGGATGTTTCTCACCTGCTTTGCGGCCCCTGTGCCGCTCTTGATTTTGGCTTTCGTGCGGACGATGTCGTGCATGATCTCGATTGCGCTTCCAAGCAGCGCCGTGTCGCCGTCGAGAGAGTGAACCACGTAGGCCGGCATGAAGAATTCGGGTGCACGGGCGACGACATGGAGCCGCCCGCTTTCGAGATAAGGCAATACGATGCGCATGGGAAAATAGCCTGAACCTGCGTTGTTCAGAACATGCTGCAGTCCCAGCCAGCCGATATTCACGGTCAATGACTGACCGATGAAGTTCGGAAAACACGCGCTGTGCCGCGTATAGAATTCGGGCCCCCAATCGACATACACATAACCGGGTCCGGGTTCGGGTGGATGTTTTGCGTGGGACGACACCATCACCAGGCGTTCCTCGAACAATTGTTCGACCTTCAATCCGGGGCGGCTTTGCGGCGTGTACATCACCCCGATATCAATTCGCCCCTCGATAAGGCCTTGCATGATCTCCGGTTCGAGTCCGCTCTCGGCACGAATGGAGGCGTCCGGGTTGCGCTGCTGCATGAGCGGCAGCCAATGCAGTAAAAATTCCTCCCACAAGCCGATGCGGCCGCCGATCACCAGCGTCCGGCTGAAGCCCTTTGGAATTCCGATATCCTGGCGGGCCTGTTCAACGGTTCGAACCAGCGTCGATGCGTGCCGCTGGAATTGCCGGCCTGCCGCTGTCAGCGTGGTGCCGGCTTTGTTGCGCACGAACAGTGTGCATCCGAGCTGAGTCTCCAGCGTGTGAATGCGCGTGCTGACGGTGGACTGGCTGAGGTGCAGACGTTCCGCTGCGGTGATGAAGTTTCCGGCATCGACGACGGTGAGAAAGGTCCTGGCCAGTTCGGTATCCATGGCGCGCTCGCTGGTCCTCGTGATCGAATAGTATCGATATAGCCGATAATAAGAGCCATAATTATTCGTTTGTCAAAATGATCGGCAGCGCGCACTGATACGAGTGCGACCGGCGGAGGCGTGCTCGTCTGTTTTCTCCCCATCAAAAAAAGCCGTGTGAGGCCGCCCGCCGCGCCGGTCGCTCTTCGCCGGCCACGCATGAGGATCAATCCATGACGACACACAGCATCTCGCGATCAACGACTTCGTGGCTGCAGCTTCTGCTGACTCATTGCATGCGTCGCTTGTCCGGAATCGCCGTTGCCATCGGGCAGAAACATAAGGCCAGTCATATAGCCACGGCCGTTGCCGGCAGCGGCAACCCGCCGGGCGCATAGGACGAATGGCGCCCCTGCGCTCCCGGCTGCAAAGCTCGCTTCACGCCATCGCGGATGACGGCTTTACGGTGGCTGTCCTGATCGTGGTCGTCGTTGCGGTCGTGCTGGCCTTCGGATTTGGCGCGGGAGCTGAAATCGTTGCGTCAGTGCTTATCCTCGGTCTGACGACGGCGTTTGCCGAGGGGGTCTTGCGAGCGAAGAAATAGCGACGAGCTAGGGCGATGTCGCCTCCGTTGCGAACGGAAGGGCGCCGCCGGTCTTGAAGGTCTTGATCGCGAAGTTGGAGCGCACGTCCTTCACGTGGGGGATCTTCAACAGCTTGTCGAACAGGAAGCGCTGATAGGCGTCCTGATCCTCGACCACGACTTCGAGCAGGAAATCCATATCCCCAGTAATCAACTGGCAGGAGACCACCTCCGACCAGCGACCGATCGCGGCCACGAATTCGCTGGATTCGATCTCCTGCGGCTGGTCGAATTTGACGCCGACAAACACCGTGACTCCAAGCCCCAGAGCCTTGCGATCGATCTCGATGCGCCAGGCGCGGATGACGCCTTCGTCCTCGAGCCGCTTCACCCGTCGCAGGCAAGGTGGCGGCGACAGCCCGACCTTCTCGGCGAGGGCCACATTGGTGATCCGCGCATCCTTCTGCAGTTCGGCAATGATGCGGCGGTCAAATTGATCGAGGATAGGCTTTGACATAAATCACCAGATAGGCCGGGCGCGGATGCGCACCTGTGATTACGCGGTCGGGAACCGAAGTTCAAATGTGCTTTTCCCAGTCAGGCTTTGTTAGCCATACCGCCGACATGGCGCCATGACGCATATGGAGGGGTGAAGGCACACCCTAGATGCCGGTCATCGTTCACATTTCCTCAAAGAATAGCAGCGACTTTGCCACAATGGGGAAACCGGCGTCCGCGTCGGGGCCCCGGGAATGGAATTCGACATGCTGGTGGATCTGAGGTCTTACGTTTCGCGGCTGTTCGCCGGGGATCTCGCTGCGTTTGGCGCTCCGCCGACCGACGAGATCGTCGCCGGCTTCATCCGTGCCGAGCAGATCGCCTTGGTCTTGCGTCACGCCCCCGGCATCATGCTGGCCAATGCCTGCAACGCTGTCATCCTGGTGCTGGCGCTGTGGGATTCATCCGATCGCCTGCCGGCTGTGCTCTGGGGCGCCGGCCTCGTGTGTGCCACGCTTTTCATCACCTTGAAGGGGCGGACCACATGGCGGGTGGCAAAGCCGCCGTCGGTCTCGCGCCGAACCATCCACCGGCTGGTCCGCAATGCCTTTCTGCTGGGCTGTGCATGGGCGATCCTGCCGCTGGCGTTCTTTGCGCAAGCCGGCAACGGTGGGCAACTGGTGATCACTTGCCTGTGCGCCGGCATGCTGGCCGGTGGCGCGCTTGCGTTCGCCACCATTCCGGTGGCGGCGATTGCTTTCATCACCCCGATTTTTATCGGCGCTGAGATTTGTCTCGGCCGCATTGGCGACTTCGCCTCCGTGCTGGTCGCCGTGCTGGTGCTGATCTACACATTCGTTTTGTTGCGCAGCGTGTTTGCGTATTCCTTCGAATTCACCGGCTCTCTGATCAAGCAGCTAGCCACCGAGAAGGTGGCTCGCCAGGATCCGCTGACTCTGCTGCCCAACAGATTCTCCTTCAACGAAAGTCTCGGAAACTGCCTGACCCGGCTGTCGCTCAGTGGGAAAGAATTTGCAGTCTTGTTGCTCGATCTCGATCGCTTCAAGGACATCAACGATCTGTATGGCCATCCCGCGGGGGATGAGTTCCTGATCCAGGTCGCAGCCAGGCTGCGCCGCTGCACCCGTGACGCCGACATCGCCGCACGCATCGGCGGCGACGAGTTCGCGCTGATTGCCACAAATATGGCCGGGCCGGAGGAGGCGTTGGCACTGGCTGAACGAGTCATTGCAGCCTTTGCCGACCCGTTCCAGATTGACGAACGCGAAGTCCAGGGCGCCATCAGCATCGGCATCGTGCTTGCGCCGCGCGACGGCAACACCTCGAATGAGCTCCTGAAACATGCCGACGTCGTGCTGTATCGCGCCAAGCGGCTTGGTGTGGGGGCGATCCAGTTCTTCGCTCCAAGTGACGATGCCGCGGCCCGCGAGCGCCGGGCGCTGCAACGTGATCTGGAATCGGCGGTCGAACGCAACGAATTCCGACTGGTCTACCAGCCGTTTCTCGACCTGCGCGACAATCGCATTGCCGGCTTCGAAGCGTTGCTGCGCTGGCAGCATCCGGTGCGCGGGCTGATCTATCCCGGTGAGTTCATCCCGATCGCCGAGGAAAGTGGGCTGATCCATGCGATCGGCGAGTGGGTGATCCGGCACGCCTGTGTCGTGCTGTCGCGCTGGCCCGACGACATCAGGATCGCGGTGAACTTCTCGGCGGTTCAGCTGCAGAACGCAGGCGTCCTGCAGAGCGTGGTGCGAGCGCTCAGCGATAGCGGCGTGTCGCCACGGCGGCTCGAAATCGAAATGACCGAGTCGATGCTGATCTCGAAATACGGCTCCGCGCCATCGGTGCTGAGCGCGTTGCTCGAGCTCGGTGTGACGGTCGCGCTCGACGATTTCGGCACCGGATTTTCGTCGCTGACTTACCTGCGCAAATTGCCGTTCAGCCGCATCAAGATCGACCAGTCATTCATCCGCGACATGCTGATCCAGCCGGATTGCGCGGCCATCGTCAAATCCGTCATCGGTCTTGCCCGCGATTTGAAGATCGGGGTGGTTGCCGAAGGCGTCGAAACCGAGGCGCAACTCGACTATTTGCGCGCGGCCGATTGCGACGAAGTGCAGGGATTTCTGATCGGGCGGCCGATTTCGGCCCACGAGGTTCTCACCTTGCTCGGCATCGACGATCGCAAGACCGGACACGCAGCCTAGCACTTATGGTTGCGGCGCGCCTGGTTGAGGTCAATCGGATACTTCTGCTGTCGAATCCTCCGGTTGCGGGTGGCTTGTATCACGTCGTCGAGCTGCTCGGTGCCGGCCGGGCGACAGGCCGTGATATCGATGGAACAGCTTCGAAAACGCCGCCGCCGTCTCGTAACCGACCCGGCTGGCAATCCGTGCGATCGGCTCCTCGCTGGTTTCCAGCAGGAACGCCGCTTCCGCCATCCGGCGTTCGATCACATAGCGATGCATGGACTGGCCGACGAGCCTGGTGAAACGGGCTGAAAATACCGAGCGGCCGAGCCCTACCCGTTGGCCAAGGTCGCTCAGGGTCCAGGGCCGCTCCGGGTTTTCGTGGATCAGCTTGAGCGCCGGTCCGATATGCGGGTCTGATATGGCCCCGAGCCAGCCGCCTTGTCCGGGACTGAGCGACGCAATCCAGCTTCGGAGCACCTCGACAAACAGCACTTCCGTCAGTCGTGAGAGGGCGACCCGTTGGCCGGGACGCTCGAGCGCGGATTCACTGACCATGCGGCGCAGGATTGCTTCAAGCCAGCCACCGTCCGCCGTTGGCTTCAGCAGGAGCACGGGCGGAAGCAGCTCCAGCACGCTGCCAAACAGCGGTCGTGACACCGTGAAATTACCACAGATCAAGGTCGAGAGCGGCTTTGCACGGCTGCCGTGACGAACGACGCCAAGACGCGGCGACGATCGGTCTATATCCATGATCCGCAAGGGCTTGGCCCGGCGATCCGAATAAAATACATGGGGCTCGCCGCGTGTGATCACGACAAAATCGCCCTCAGTCATCTGGATTTCCTGTTCCTGTCCGAGCGCGAGAGTTGCTGAACCCTGGCTGAGATAGTGAAACAGGGCGTAGGGACGCGCGGGTAACTCCAGATTCCAGGGATGGCCGAGCTCGAAGTGAAACAGCAGCGTCCCGCCGAGACGAACGCGATCGAGCACTTGGGCGAGGATGTCCATGCCGCCGAGATTAGACCGGTGGACGATTGGACACAACATCCGGACGATTGATCTCTATCGTCCGAAAGGTCCACGGAATACGTCATGTCGCGGCGGGCCGACGTGACGAGCGGCAACCATTTCGCCAACGGCGGATGGAAGAACCGCGACCCCTGCTGGAAACGCCTCTCCATTCCCCCGGACCGTCTTCGTCCGACATGCCAACAGGAACAAACAATGCGAAATATTCTCCTCTCAGCCGCCACCGCGCTCCTGGCCGGAACGGCGTTATTCGGCTCCGCTCATTCCGCCGAACTGCCCAAGGGAGCAGCCCACAACATCGTGCTCGTGCACGGCGCTTTCGTGGACCAGACGAGCTGGCAGCCCGTTGCCGATATCCTCACGAAGAAAGGCTACAGCGTCACGCTCGTGGAAAATCCGCTCACTTCTCTCGCCGCCGACGTTGATGCCACCAGACAGGCGCTCGCGAAGCAGGACGGAAGGACCGTTCTGGTTGGCCATTCCTGGGGCGGCGTGGTGATCACGCAAGCCGGCAACGATCCCAAGGTTTCGGCGCTGGTCTATGTTTCCGCTTTCGCGCCGGAGGTCGGTGAATCCCTGGCGTCGCTAGCAAAGGCCGGCCCACCGACCGAAGGCGGCAACGCGATCCATCCCGATGCGAAGGGCAATTTGTACATCGACCCCAAGGTGTTTCCGTCAGCCGTCGCGGCTGACCTTCCTCCGGAGATCGCCGCGCACCTGGCCAACTCGCAGCTTCCGCTGAACCACGTTGCGTTCGAGGCCCCCGTCGACATTGCGGCCTGGCATGACAAGCCGACCTTCTACGTCATTAGCACGAAAGACAAAGTCCTCGCGCCCGAGGCCCAGAAGTCGTTCGCCGCCAGGATGAAGGCTCAGACGACGGAAGTCGCCGGCAGCCATGCTTCGCTCGTCGTTCATGCGAAGCAAGTCGCTGAGGTCATCGAAAAGGCAGCGCTCGTGAAGTGACGGTATCGCTCCCGGCGGCTGTTCGCGCCGGGAGCGCGCACGCTCGCTCCAGGGAATGCAGAGCGCATCGGGCCGCGATGGCGCAACCAGCCAACGCCGCCGATGCGCCAGCGAAAATCCTGCAGGGAGGCCTTCTTTCGCTGCGCCACACCGGTCTCTCCACTCAATTGTTTTATGCCAGGCATTCAGAGGATGACATGACTCAAATCGACATCGCGAGCCAGGACGTCGCCACGCTCGAAACGGCGCCCACCCATTACATCGAAGGCCACGGAATCCGCTTCGCCTATCGCCGCCTCGGCCCCCCTACCGGAACGCCGCTGGTTCTCCTGCAGCACTTCTCGGGCAATATCGATGCGTGGGATCCTGCCGTCGTCAACGCTCTCGCCACCGATCGCCCTGTCATCGCATTCGACAACGCCGGGGTTGGTCGCTCGACTGGCCATACGCCTGACAATGTCGCAGCAATGGCCAGAGACGCAGTCGCCTTCATCAATCTGCTCGGCCTTTCTGAGGTCGACCTGCTGGGCTTTTCTCTCGGCGGCTGCGTCGCCCAACAGATCGCCGCGGAGCACGAGCGCCTGGTGCGGAAGCTCATCCTCGTCGGCACCGCGCCGAAAGGCGGAGAGGAACATCTGTTAGCGGTTCTGCAGCAGGCGTTTTCCCAAACCGATGCGCCGGATCCCCGCCTGCCGCTGTTCTTCACGAATTCGTCTGCCAGCCGGTCGTCCGGCTTGGCCTTCCTGAAGCGGACGAAGGTGCGTCAGGACGATCGGGACACCGATAACGGCAGCGCGGTCACCGATCCTCAGGCCAAAGCGCTGATCACCTGGTGCGCGACACCTGATCCCGGGCACGCCATTCTGCGCGCCATCCGCCAACCCGCTCTTGTGGTCAGCGGCAGCCACGACACCATGCTGCCCGCGAGCAACGCCTACGCCATGTTCAAGGAACTCAGCAACGCTCAACTGGTCCTCTATCCCGATTCAGGGCACGGCGCCCTGTTTCAGTACCATGAGATGTTCGTCAGCCACGTCCGGACCTTCCTGGAGGCGCAGCCCGCGGCTGCATGACATCCGGCGCGTTCCGACGCGATCAGAAGCACTTTATCCATGAGAGTTGTTATGGAGGACAAATGACAATCGCTAAATTCGAGGTGGAGCGCTTCAGTCTCACGAGCTCAAAATCATTCGACGCTGTTGTGGGCGCGCTCAAGTCGGCGGTCGGGCAACCCAACATGGCCGAATTTTTCAAGGAAACGAGGGCGACAAATTCCTTCCCGGACCTGGAGCGCGTTGTGCAAAGCGGCCTCGGCCGAACGGACCTTATGCTCTTCGCGGAATTCGACTTGGGCGACATTCTGCGTCGCGAAACTGGATCCGAGACGCCTAAGATCATGCGGTTTGTGGTCGGCAATCCACTCATCATGAAAGAGATGGTCAAGCACGTGCCCGATGCTGGATCCTACGCTCCGGTCACAGTGCTGATTGATGAGCGCCCGGATGGCGTGCACGTGTCTTATGACAAAATGGAGAGTTATCTGCTGCATTATGGCAGCTCGGAAGCCCTCGCCGTCGCCCGAAATCTTGATGCGAAAATCACAGCCTTGCTACGCGAATGTGCAAGCTAAAACGTCCTGCTGACGTCTTCGGTCGCTGGACGTGGGTCACTCATACCAATCGCGGAACGCGACGGGCGTTGTCGCGAGCCAGACCATGGAAGGGAAATTTCTGCATGTACAAGACACTTCTTGTCACCCTCACTGCCTTGGCTCTTTCCACCGGGGCTGTCGCGGCTGCTCCCGCCGTCAGGAAAGAGCCGCTGGATGCTGCGACCCTCAGCGCGATAAAATCGAAGTTCGGCAGGCTGATGGATTTGGCCAACAACCACGATTTCAAGGCTCTGCATGGGATGTTCTGGCAATCGCCCTCGGCCCTGCTGGTGGCTAAGAGCGCGATCCAGTTCGAAGGGAACTGGGCCGGCTTTTGGGGCAACGAGGCGATTGATCAAAAGCTGCATGATATCGGCAGCTCCGGTCCGGTCGTGCTCGAGCCGGATTATTCGAAGCTCAAGGTTGTCGGCCTGACGCGTGACGTCGCCGAGTCCTACGTGCCAATGAACATCACGGTCTCTTATGCAGGGCAGGATGGAACAGCCAGGCCGTTTCTCATGATTATCAATTGGCTTCGTGTCGGGAAGGACTGGAAGGTCGCTTCCGAAATCATTCTGCCGGTGCCGCCCGTACCCGCCGCGAAGGGTTAGGCGAGAGGCCTCGGTTGTTCGGTGTCGACTCCTCGTATTCTTCCCTAGGGAACGTAACGTCCCGGGACTATCGGCACGCAGCTCGGATGCGAACGTCGAATCCTCCACTGGTGTCAGCACGATCCTGATACCGCACGATCGAGCAAGATGCCGCAGGTCGTTGCAAATGATCTCGCACTTTGGAGTCCGCCGTCCTACATAGGATGCAGGGAGCCCCGGCTGATTCGGCGTCCCGAACGGCTGATATCCAATGCGACGGCTCCCTCCAGCTAAGGAGGTGTGTCGTGAGTGATCTCGCCAACCTCGAAGCCCGCTTTGGCGCAGGCAACTACGCGCCCTTGCCGGTCACCGTCGTTCGCGGCGAAGGGATCTATCTGTGGGACGATCGCGGTCGTCGCTACATGGATATGATGGGCGCCTATTCGGCGGTCAGCTTCGGCCACTGTCATCCACGACTGGTCGCAGCACTGACCGCGCAGGCGCAGCGCCTCGATACCATCTCTCGGGCCTATTTCAGCGACCGGCTCGGACCGTTCCTGGCGAAGGCCTGTGCGCTGACCGGCATGGACGCGGCGCTGCCGATGAACAGCGGCGCGGAGGCGGTCGAGACCGCACTCAAGGCGGCGCGCAAATGGGCCTACAAGGTTAAAGGTGTGCCGGCGGACCGCGCCGAGATCATTGTCGCGGATGGTAATTTCCACGGTCGCACCATCGCGATCACGGGTTTCTCCACGGTGCCGCAATATCGTGATGGCTTCGGACCGTTTCCCCCGGGATTTCGGTCGGTGCCGTTTGGCAACATCGCGGCGCTTGCCGCGGCGATCACGCCTCATACGGCTGCGTTCCTGATCGAGCCGATCCAGGGTGAAGGCGGCATCAATGTGCCGCCGGAGGGATATCTCGCCGAGGCCGCGCGGATCTGCCGGACCAACGATGTGTTGTTGCTGTGCGACGAGATCCAGACTGGTTTGGGACGCACTGGCAAGCTGCTGGCGTGCCAGCATGATGGCGTCGAACCCGACGGCTTGATGCTCGGCAAGGCGCTCGGCGGCGGATTGCTGCCGGTGTCGCTGTTTCTCGCACGCCATGAGGTGATGCGCGTGTTTGCGCCGGGCGATCACGGCAGCACGTTCGGCGGCAACCCGATCGCCGCCGCGGTCGGGCTCGCCGCGCTCGATACACTGATCGACGAGCATCTGGTCGAGCGTGCGGCGAGCACGGGAGCCTATCTGTTGCGCCGACTGTCCGCGCTGGACAATCCGGTCATTCGTGAGGTGCGTGGGCGCGGTCTGTTCGCCGGCATTGAACTGCACCGGAGCATGGCGAGCTCGGGCGAAGTGGTCGGGCGCCTGCTGCAGGCCGGCGTGCTGACCAAGGACACCCATCGCAACACCATCCGCCTGGCGCCGCCGCTGACCATCGACGAGAGCCAGATCGACTGGGCCATCGATCGGCTGGCCGAGGTGCTGGGGGATGTCGTATCGCCGGTTATGGAGACTGCGACGGCGGGCGAGGCCATTGCCCCCAATGCGTGATGACATGCGCAAACGGCCGTTCAGCGTTCAAGACTTGCGTCGCTCGCACCTCGGGATGACGTCAACGGCTTCAGTGCATCAGGCGACCGCCAGCAATGTCCAGCGTTGCGCCGGTGATCCAGGACGCACAGTCGGAGTCAAGAAATAGCGCCGCCGCGGCCACGTCGGCCGGAGTTCCGAGCCGGTTCAGCGGGTGCAGCGCGGCGATCGCGGCCCTCTGCTCCGCGGGCATATGGCGCGCCGTACGCTCGGTGAGGATGGCCGACGGCGATACGCAGTTGACGCGGATGTCGAGCGGACCGACCTCCTGCGCGAGGTGCCGGGTCAGCATGATCACGCCGGCCTTGGCCGACGCGTACGCCGAAGAGGCGGCCGAAGCCGCGCGGCCGGCGGTGGAAGCCATTGTTACGATGGCACCCGATCGTCGCTCGCGCATGCCCGGCAGGAAGGCTTTCAGGGTCAGGAAAGTGGCCGTGAGATTGTGATCCAGCGCGGAACGCCAGTCGGTTTCGCTGGTGTCGTGCACCGCTGCCGGGCGTGCCGTGCCGCCACCGGCGAAAGCCATCAGGATGTCGACGGGTCCGAAGCGCTGCTCGATGGCGGCGCGGGCGCCGTCCAGCGCGGCTGGGTCGGTGCAGTCGGCAGGGATCGCCAGCGCTTGCGCGCCGTTTTGCACGAGGTCGTCCACCACGCGCGACAGCGCCGCCTCATCGCGGCCGCCGACCGCCAGCCTGACGCCGCTGGCCGCAAGCCAGCGGCAAGTTTCGGCGCCAATGCCGCCTGAACCGCCGGTGACAAAGGCAGTCTTGCCCTTGAGATCGGGATAGATCGGATGATGCGGCAAGGAATTCCCCTTCGCTCTCTTGAACGGCCGTTGGCTCTGTACTAATTTTGATATACATATTGTATATCCATTTTGGGAGTCAATCGCTCTGGCCTCACGGACCTATCGCAGCCCGCAACGCGAGGAGGCTGCCGCTCAAACTCGCGCGCGCATCGTGGTGGCGTCGACCACATTGCTCGCCTCGCGTGGGTCGTCGGCTGGCTTTTCGCTCGATGCGGCGGCGAAGGCAGCCGGCGTGACGCGGCTCACCGTCTATAATCAGTTCGGGTCGCGCCGCGCTCTGCTCGAGGCGGTGTTCGATGATATTGCTGCGCGCGGCGGCCTCTCGCGGCTGGCCAACGCCATGGCCGACCCCAATCCTCGAGAAGGTCTCGATAGCCTGATTGCCGTGTTCTGCGAGTTCTGGAGTTTTCGCCGCGAAGCGATGGGCCGCCTTGAGGCGGAAAGCGTAAGCGATCCTGAATTTGCCGAGATCCTCGGCGCACGCAATGCGCGGCGGCGCCAAGCCTTGTCGGTTCTTGTCGGGCGGCTGGTCAAACGCGCCGGCGCGCGTGCCTCGGGTGATCTCGTCGATGTCCTGTTCGCCTTGACGGGCTACCCGTTCTTCGCCGCGCTGACCGCGGGTGGGCGGTCGACCACGGCGGCCTGCGCCATGATTCAAGCTCTGGGGCAAGACGCGGTGGCGCGGGCCGCGCCTCCGCCCGGCTGAACGTCGGATTGTTTGCGACGAAAATCCGCATTGCCCCGCGCACAGGCTCAGCCGATGTCGAACCTGACGCCCTGAGCGAGCGGGAGATCGCGGCCGTAGTTGATGGTGCTGGTGACGCGGCGCATGTAGGCCTTCCAGGCGTCGGAGCCGGCTTCGCGGCCGCCGCCGGTTTCTTTTTCGCCACCGAAGGCGCCGCCGATTTCGGCGCCGGACGGCCCGATATTGGCATTGGCGATGCCACAGTCGGAGCCGGTTGCGGAGAGAAATGTCTCCACCTCACGGATGTCAGCCGAGAAGATCGACGACGATAAGCCCTGCTTCACGTCGTTGTGCCATCTGATGGCGTCGCCCAAATCGGCGTACTTGATGATATAGAGGATCGGAGCGAAGGTTTCCTCCAGCACCGGCCCGGTCTGTGCGGGCATTTCGACAAGCGCCGGTGTCACGTAGTAGGCGCCGGCGTCCCTTCCGGCGACGCGCTCGCCGCCCGTCACGGTGCCGCCGGCTTTTCGAGCCGCGACCAGGGTGTGTTGCATGCGCTCGAAAGCGGCACCGTCGATCAGCGGGCCGACCAGCACGGCGTCGTCCGCCAGCGGATTGCCGATCCGGATCGCGCCATAGACCTGCTTGAGCTTCGCGATGAAGGGGTCGTAAAGGCTGTCATGCACAAACAGCCGCCGCAGCGTGGTACAGCGCTGGCCAGCGGTGCCGACGGCGGAAAAGGTCACGGCCCGCAGTGCGAGGTCGAGATCGGCCGTCGGGCCTACGATGGAGGCGTTGTTGCCGCCGAGCTCCAGAATGGCGCGGGCGAAACGCTGCGCCAGGCGCGGGCCCACAATGCGGCCCATCGCGGTCGAACCGGTGGCGGAGACCAGGGGCACCCTGATATCGTCAACCAGCATCTCACCGATGTCTCGGCCACCGATCAGCACCGTGCACAGATCGGCCGGAGCGTCACCGAACCGTGCCGCCACGCGTTGCACCACCGCCTGGACGGCAAGGGCCGTCAGCGGGGTCTTTTCCGACGGTTTCCAGATCACGGGATTGCCGCACACCAGGGCCAGTGCCGCGTTCCAGGCCCACACCGCGACAGGGAAATTGAAGGCGGTGATGATGCCTACGGGGCCGAGCGGATGCCATTGCTCCATCATCCGGTGGTTCGGCCGCTCGCTGGCGATGGTGAGGCCATAGAGCTGGCGGGAGAGGCCGACCGCGAAATCGCAGATATCGATCATCTCCTGGACTTCCCCGAGGCCTTCGGAGCGGATCTTGCCCGCCTCGATGGTGACGAGTTCGCCAAGCTCGCTCTTGCTTGCGCGCAACTCCTCGCCAAGCAGCCTGACAAACTCGCCGCGGCGCGGGGCCGGGATCGAGCGCCAGGCAAGGAAGGCCCGTTCAGAGCGCGTGATAATGTCGCCGACATGAGCCGGCGGCGTATCCCTGATCTGCGCGATGACCTCGCCGGTCAGCGGCGAGTGGACCACCCGCTCGCCGCCGCTCAGGCGATCAGGGTGAACGCCGAGATGTTGCAAAATGGAGTCGACGCGTGCTGCGAGTGTCATGACAAGGCCTTTGCGAGTTGGGAGGACACGCTACCACGACATCAGCATTTTTTCACCTGGCCTTGCAGTTGAAACCGGAGGACGGCGCGATCCGTTGCGATGGATGCGACGAGGCTTGCCGAGCGACGGTGGTCGATGAGATAACTGTCCGAGGACGAGATGAGACGCGCGATTTGCACGACGGAATTCTCATAACAATCCAGGGAAGAATCCAAGGATCTGATCATGGCAAACCTGTTCGACTTGAATCACCGCGTCGCGGTGGTGACCGGCGGTAACGGCGGCATCGGCCTCGGTATCGCCGAGGCACTGGCGACGCACGGTTGCGCGGTGTCGATCTGGGGCCGCAACGCGGAGAAGAATGCAGCGGCGGCGGCGCAGCTGAGCAAGCTCGGCGGCAAGGTGCAGACGCTGGTCTGCGACGTAGCAAGCCGTGACGAGACCGCGCGTGCGACTGACGCAACGCTCAAGGAATTCGGCCGCATCGACGGCTGCTTCGCCAATGCCGGAATCGGCGGCGGCGGACGAACGGCGTTTGCCGACCGCACCGAAGACGATTGGCGGCGCATGTTCTCGATCAATCTCGACGGTGTCTTTCACGCATTCCAGCCGGTGGTCCGGCATATGATCGCGCGCGCCGGGCAGGGCGATGCATTCGGCCGGCTGGTGGCGACCTCCAGCATGGCCTCGCTGTTCGGCACCGCCCGCAATGAGCACTATGCCGGATCAAAAGCCGCGATCAATTCGCTGATCCAGGCGTTGGCCGTGGAGCATGCGCGCTACGGCGTCACCGCCAATGCGATTCTGCCGGGCTGGATCGACACCGAGATGACCGAAGGCCTGCAGGCCAACGACAAGTTCATGGCGAACGCCGTGCCGCGCATTCCGATGCGCCGCTTCGGCAAGCCGCAGGACTTCGCCGGCATCGCGGTCTATCTGATGAGCGGCGCTTCGGCCTATCACACCGCCGACACCATCGTGATCGACGGCGGCTACAGCGTGTTTTGAGGCGCACGGCGGGGTATCGCGTTGCTTCAGAGATCCGTGGTATTGGTGCGGCGTTCGAGGCCGGCGATGATATCCTTGATCCATCGCCTGACGGCCTTGATTTTTGCCGAGCCCGCATCGGTCTTTCGGTAGACCAGATAGATGTCCGGTCGCTCCATCGCGATGGTGGGGCGGAACAGCGCGTCGAGCCGGCCGGCTGCAACAACCGGGGCTGCGAGCGGAAAGGGCGCCAGCACCACGCCGACGCCGGCTTCCGCCATCTGAATTGCCGCCAGCAGGCTGTCACTCGACAAACGGAGCTCGCCCAGTTTGACCTTTGGGTCGGCCTTGGCGAACCAACGCTCCCACATGCCCGGAATGTTGTTGAGTTCGATCAGCGGCAAACGCAAGAGATCGTGCGGTGTCTTCACTGGCGGGAATTTCGCACGCAATTCAGGGCGCGCCAGCGGGGCAAGCTTTGATCGAAACAGCCGGTGCGCCTGCAGCCCGGGAAACGGTGGGTTGTTGGCCACGATAGCGGCATCGATGGTCTCGGTGTCGAAATCGACGCCGGTGTTGCGGGCCTCCAGCCGCAGGTCGAGGCTGCCATTGATGGCCTTGAATGCCGCGATGTTGGGCAATGCGGCGAAGGCGGCGAAACTCGGCGTTGCGCTGACCCTGACAATCTCTTGCCGTTCGCTGCTCAGCAGTGTTTCGCCGGCGCGCGCCATTTCGGAAAAGGCGCGCAGGACTGCGGCGCCGTAGGTCGAGCCGGCTTTGGTCAGCACCAGCCGGTTGCCCTGGCGTTGAAACAGCTTGCTGCGGAAATGGGTTTCCAGCGCGCTGATCTGGTGGCTGATTGCCGATTGCGTCAGGCCGAGTTCTTCCGCTGCCGCCTTGAAGCTTCCCAGCCGTACCGCGGCCTCGAACGGGCGCAGCGTCGATATCGGCGGCAGGGATGAACGCGAGCGCTGCATATGAATGTCATTCACGTGAGCGCAAGCGAATTCATTTGCGCCTTGGTTTGCATCTGGCGATGCTTGCACCAAACACCGGTTCAGGCAACGCGATCGTTCGTATGACGTTGGTTCATGCGTGCAATCGACCACAGGCGAAACGGGAGGATTGTCGATTGCGGCGCTACGGCGCCGGCCGACCGTGCGCGTTTCGATCCATTCGCCACACCCAGGGAGAGTTCAGTGAACGCACCGCAAAAATTCGATGACAGCAGATCCGCCGCCGAAAAGATGTTCGGCGGTTTGCCACAGCCGCCGGTCTTCGAGACCGTTGCGGAGGAACGTCAGCATCGCAAACAGCGCTTGGCGGGCGCGTTCCGGCTGTTCTCGAAATTCGGGTTTGACGAAGGAGTTGCCGGCCATATCACCGCGCGCGATCCGGAGTTCACCGAAACGTTCTGGGTCAATCCGTTCGGCATGCATTTCAGTCAGATCAAGGCGTCCGACCTGATCCGGGTCAGCCACGAGGGCAAGGTGGTCGAGGGCAATCGCCCGGTCAACGCAGCGGCGTTCGCGATTCACTCCCGGGTCCACGCGTCACGTCCGGAGTCCGTCGGCGCCGCCCACTCGCATTCGACGTATGGCCGCGCCTTTGCTGCGCTCGGGCGCAAGCTCGATCCGATCTCGCAGGACGTCTGCGCCTTCTACAACGACCATGGACTTTATGACGACTATGGTGGTGTCGCCGCCGATCTCGACGAAGGTCAGCAGATCGCCGACGCGCTCGGATCATGCAAGGCCGCGATCCTGCAGAACCACGGTTTGTTGACGGTGGGCAAGACCGTCGATGAAGCGGCCTGGTGGTTCATCACCATGGAACGGTCATGCCAGGTGCAACTGCTGGCCGAGGCGGCCGCGGCCGGCACCAACCAGCCGCTGAAGCTGATCTCGCATGAGGCGGCCACCCAAGCCTATCGGATTGTCGGCACTCCGTTCGGCGGTTGGTTTCAGTTTCAACCGCTCTACGCGCGCATCCTGAAAGAGCAGCCGGATTTTCTCGACTGAGTGCGACGACTGACCGTGCCGTCCCGGATTTATCCGGGGCGGACTACTGCCAGCGTGCGCCGAGACGTTCGGTGAGGGTTTTGCAGACCGACTGCAGTTTGCGCACGATGGCCTCGTCGTCGGTGCGGGCGAATGCCGGGGTCGCCATCACGGTGGCGACCAGCGCGGCGCGGCCCTGGATGTCGAGGATCGGCACCGCGGTGGCACGAAGCCCCGGGATCAGCATTTCGTCCACCGAGGCCGACATCGTGGTGCGCACGCGCTGCCGGATTGCGTCGACATCGGCGTCACGGGGGTCAGTTGCGCGGGCCTGTTCGACTGCGCCAACAAGTTCCTCGGTGCCCATGAACGCGAGGAATGCGTGCCCGGTGGCGGATCCCAGCAACGGCAGCACGGAACCGACTGCAAGCGACGTGGTCACCGGCGTGCGGCCGGCATGCCAGCGCACGATGGTGGGGCCGAGCGGGCCGCGCGCCGCCACCAGTGTCGAGCGGCCGGTGTCGCGGGTGAAGTCGGCGATGGCCGGATCGGCCTCCGCGAATACGTCGGTGCGTGCCAGTGCCGCCAATCCGATCTGGATCGCCTGCGGTCCGAGTTCATAGCGGCCGGAGGAGGTGGCTTGATGCGCCATGCCGGATGCGATCAGGCTTGCGAGATAACGATGCGCTTGCGAGGCCGAAAGGCCGGAGCGTTTCGCCACCGCACCGAGCGTGGCCGCCTGCGGTTCCGCCGCGAGCGCGGCCAGCACGCGAAAGCCGATATCGACCGACTGGATGCCGCGGCGCGAGGCGCGCGCATCCTCGCCATCATCGGTCGGCATGGAGGACTTCGAGGATTTCGGCGGGCGCATGGCGATACCGGTCAGTTGGCTGGGACCAGGATCGACAAAAACTCCGCATCAACCGGCGCGCCCTTGATCGTACCGTCGGCGCCGATCAGGGCGAAGGCGCGAACCTCATGGCCGCTGCCGATCCGTTTGCCGTTCGACGTAAAATCATAGTCGACGCGAAAGCGCCGTTCGCCCTGCAGCGCGACGCTGACCGCGATGTCGAGCACGTCGTCGTAACGCGCCGGCGCGGTGAAATCGGCGTGGGCCTGGGTGATCGGGGTGACCGCGCCGAATCGCTTGCGCACCTCGCGCAGGCTCAGGCCGCGCGCCCGCAGCAGCCGCTGGAAGCTGCAGTCCAGCCAGTAGAAGTAGTTGGGATAAAACACGATTCCCGCTTCGTCGCAGTCGCCCCATTCGATCGTGACCTGGGTGGTGAAGGCGGTGTTGGACATGGCTTGCCTCGTTTTGGATTTTTGTATATTGAGGAATTAATTGTATAATGTCAAAAATAGCGGGAGGGTCGCGTGCGGATTGCCGTGCTCGGCGGAGGCCCTGGAGGTCTCTATTTTGCGTACCTGTGGAAGACACGTCATCCCGAGGCCGAGGTCGATCTGTTTGAACAGAACCCCGAAGGCGTCACCTGGGGCTTTGGGGTGGTGTTTTCCGAGCAGGCGCTGGACTTCCTGCGTGCGGACGATCCCGACACGGTCGCGGCGATCGCGCCGCGGATGGAAAGCTGGAAAAACATCACTCTCGATCTGCGGGGCGACACCATCGTCATCGATGGGGTCGGCTTCTCGTCGATCGGCCGGCTCGAGCTGTTGCAGATCCTGCAGCAACGTGCCGCCGCTGCCGGCGTCAACGTGCATTATGCGACCCATGTGCCATCGCTCGATCGCCTCGATGACTATGACCTGATCGTCGCCGCCGACGGACTGAACTCAACGGCGCGGCGCGCGTACGAGGGTGATTTCGGCACCACACTCGCGTATTCCAGCAACAAGTTCGCCTGGTACGGCACCACCCAGCGTTTCGAGACACTGTCGCAGACTTTTGTCGCGACCGAACTCGGCGCCTTCAACGCCCATCACTATCGCTATTCGCCGACCATGAGTACGTTCCTGGTGGAATGCGACCGGGCCACCTGGCAGCGCTACGGTTTCGCCGACAAGTCGCCCGAGGAGTCGCAGGCGATCTGCGAGCAGGTGTTCGCGCACACGCTCGGTGGTCACAAGCTGGTATCGAACCGTTCGATCTGGCGCAACTTTCCCTGGGTCTGGAACCAGCATTGGTCGTTCAAGAATATCGTGCTGATCGGCGATGCGCTGCATTCGGCGCACTTCTCTATCGGCTCCGGCACGCGGCTGGCGATCGAGGATGCGATCGCCCTGACCAAGGCGCTGGAGGCGGAGCGCGATGATTGTCCGGCGGCGCTGCGGCGTTACGAGGCCGAGCGCAAACCGATCGTGCAGAAACTGGTTGCCGCCGCACGCACCAGCGCCGACTGGTACGAAAAATTCCCCGAGTACATGAGTTTGAGCCTTGAGGATTTTGCCATGAGCTACATCACCCGGTCCGGCCGGATCGACATCGCGCGGCTGCGCGCCATGGCGCCCGCCTTCATGGCGCGTTACGAGGCCTCCCGGTCCGCGGAGCATCGGCAGGCGGGAGGCGCCAGATGACCGCGTCGAATGGGCCTCATGGAGCGGATGGGATTGTTGCCGATCAGGTCCCGGTCGACAGCGCCGGCAGCCGTGAGATCGGCTTTGCGGTCCCGCAGCGCTATAATGCGAGCCGTATCCTGTTTGACAATCTCGACGCCGGGCGCGGCGACAGGCTGGCGCTGATGGGGCCGCTCGGCACGCGCACCTTTGCTGAGTTGTGTGCGGACGCATCGCGTTGGGGGCATGGCTTCCATTCCCTCGGGCTGGCGCGTGGCGACCGCATCCTGATGTTCCTCGACGACACACCGGCCTATCCGGCGGCGTTCTTCGGCGCGGTGCGCGCGGGCTTCGTGCCGCTGCTGATCAACACGCTGACGCCGCCGGATCTGCTGCAGTTCTACCTGGCGGATTCCGGCGCCACGGTCGCGGTCGCCGACGCCGAGTTCAGCGCGCGGTTCGATGCCACGGCATGCGCGGCAACGGCGTTGCGTACGCTGATCGTGGTCAACGGCGCGCCTGAAGTCCATGCGGTGCCTGATACCCTTGTGGCCGATCGATGGCTCGATCGCTTTACGGGCGATCTGCCCGAGGCCGATACCGACCGCAATGCGATGGCGTTCTGGATGTATTCGTCGGGCTCGACCGGACGGCCGAAGGGCATCGTGCATCTGCAGCACGACATGGCCTACAGCGAGATGGCGTTCGCACGCGACGTACTCAAGCTCTCGCTGGGCGATATCTGTTTCTCGGTGCCGAAGATGTTCTTCGCCTACGGTTTCGGCAATTCCGTGACGTTTCCGTTTTCCGTCGGTGCGGCGACGCTGCTGCTGCCGGGCCAACCGAAGCCGGATGCGATCTTCGCAGCGATTGGACAATATCGGCCAACCGTGTTTTTCGGCCTCCCGACGCTCTATACCTCGCTGACCAAGGCCGAAGGGGCGCGCGCGGCCGACTTCTCGTCGCTGCGGCTGGCGCTGTCCGCCGCGGAAGTTCTTTCGGCTGATGTGTTCAACGGCTGGAAACAACTCACCGGGCTTGAGATCGTCGAAGGCCTCGGCTCCACCGAAGCCCTGCACATCTATCTGTCCAATAGGCCGGAGCGGAAGAAGCTGGGATCGGCGGGTCTGCGCGTTCCCGGTTACGAACTGGCGCTGCGCGACAAGGATGGCCGCGATGTCGGGGATGGCGAGGAGGGCATCTTGTGGGTGCGCGGCGATTCCAATACCCCGCTGTACTGGAATCGGCCGGACAAGACCGCGGAGACCATCCGCGACGGCGGCTGGATCTATACCGGCGATCGTTTTGTGCGCGACGACGATGGCTTCCATTTTTTCCGCGGCCGCGCCGACGATCTGATCAAGATCTCCGGGCAATGGGTCTATCCGCTGGAGGTGGAGCTGTGCCTGGCCGAACACCCTCTGGTGCGCGAATGCGCGGTGCTGGCGCTGGAATTGCCCGACCGCCGCATGACATTGAAGGCGGTGGTGGCGATGAACGATCGCGCCTGCGACCCTGCGGCGACGACCCGGCTGCTGCAGGATTTCGTCAAGGAGAAACTGCTGCCCTACAAATACCCGCGTCAGATCGCGTTTGTCGACGAACTGCCGAAAACCGGCACCGGCAAGATCGATCGCCAGGCGCTGGTGAAGGCTGTGGCGGCAACGCAGAATTGAGCGATTGGCTATTTTGAACGAAAGCCGCCCCGGTTAAGCTGACGCCGTTAATCCATCATCGACGGTGAAAGTGCGGCAATGTCGGTCAATCCAAAGCAGTGGCATATCGGTTTCGTCGGTTATGGCGAGGTGGGGCGGATCCTTTCTGAAGACCTGCGCAAGCAGGATCTGAGGATCAGCGCTTATGACATCAAGCTCGATGGTGGCGAGGCCGGCGCCTTGCGCGATCATGCGGGTGTTCATGGTGTGACACTGGCGTCATCGGCAACAGATCTTGCGGCACGATCCGATTTCATCGTTTCAGCGGTGACCGCGAGCCAGACCGTGTCTGTAGCGCAGGCCTGCGCGCCTGCGGTCAAGAAGGGGGCCTGGTTCCTCGATTTCAACTCGGCCTCGCCCGGCGCCAAGCAGCGCGCGGCTGTCATGATCGATGGCCATGGCGGCCGCTATGTCGAAGGCGCCGTTATGACGTCGGTGCCGCCGTATCGCCTCAAGGTGCCGTTGCTGCTCGGTGGTCCCGGCGCCGCGGAGCTGACACCGCTGCTGGTCGCGCTCGGCTTCGACGCCAAGGTCGCCAGCGACAAGCTTGGTGTCGCCTCTGCGGTCAAGATGTGCCGCAGCGTCATGATCAAGGGCCTGGAGGCGATGGTGATCGAGAGCTTCACCACGGCGCGCGCCTATGGCGTCGAGGACGCGGTGCTGGTTTCGCTGCGGGAAACCTTTCCCGGCATCGACTGGGAGAAGCAGGGCGCCTATTTCTTCCAGCGCGTTATCGAGCACGGCCGTCGCCGCAGCGAAGAGGTGCGCGAGGTGGCCGAGACTGTGCGCGAGGCCGGCCTCACACCGTGGTCGGCGGCAGGCACCGCCGATCGCCAGGCCTGGGTGGCTGATCTCGCCGACGCCGGCCTGTTCGGCCGAAAGGGTGAGGCCGGGTTTGCCCGCAGCGCCGACTGGCGCACCGAGGCCGATCGCATCCTGGCTTCGCTCAAACCGAAGACCTGATCACCGCAGAGCGGGATCGATGTCCCTGATCCGGGCGCAGTGGGCGGCGATATCATCGCCGCTGTAGTGCAGGTGCACGCGCTTGTCGGACGGCGGCCGTTTCTCGACCGACAGCCCGGGCCGCCATTCGGTGGCGGGGCGGATCGGGCGCGGCGCAAAACCGCCGCCGCAGTTCGGGCAGACATTGTGCAACTGGTTCTCGGCACAATCCGCACAGAAGGTGCACTCGTAGGAGCAGATCCGTGCGTCTGTCGCCGACGGCGGCAGATCCTTGTCGCACGATTCACAGTTCGGTCGCAGCTGCAGCGCCATGTTCGATTCCTTCAATGCGAGTTCGGTCAAGACTCGCAAAGTCGGATCGGCGTTGCAAATGGCGAAATCCCCTCGATTCCGGACATGGGATTGCGGTCGTCAATGAGATGACGCCCAGCTGAAAGATCGATTTCCGTCACGAGAAATTAGTATTTGAACGCAAGACCTGCTCGCAGGCCACGCTGGCGATGTGCGCGCTGGCTTGAGTTAATTAGTGGCTTGACTAACATTGGCGCTTGCCGTTTGCTCAAAGAAAAAGATGGGAAGGAAACGGCTCGCCTGATCGCGACGCGCAGACTTTGCGTTCGTGCAGGGTGATGTCGTGCTCCCGTCGGAACGGGAGCCGCGAGATGCCGGAGTTCGGGACCGTGCGCTACGAGATGCCGTCGCCGCAGGTCGCGCGCATCGTGATGAACCGCCCCACGGCCCGCAATGCGCAGAACCTGCAGATGACCTACGATCTCAATGCGGCGTTCGACATCGCGGTGCAGGATGATGCGGTGAAGGTGATCGTGCTGGCGGGCGCCGATCCTCACTTCTCCTCCGGCCACGATTTGCGCGCCGGCAGCAAGAATGAAGCCGGGGCGGATTTTCCGTCCATCGGTGGCTGGGGCGGGTTTCGCGAGAAGGGCGCCCACGGCCGCTTCGCCCGCGAGCAGGAGATCTACCTGCAGATCACGCGGCGCTGGCGCAACCTCGCCAAGCCGACCATTGCCGAAGTGCAGGGCAAGTGTATCGCCGGCGGGCTGATGCTGGCCTGGGCCTGCGACCTGATCGTCGCCTCCGATGATGCGGAGTTCTGCGATCCGGTGGTGACGCTCGGGGTCTGCGGTGTCGAATGGTTTGTGCATCCGTTCGAACTGGGGCCGCGCAAGGCCAAGGAGCTGCTGTTCACCGCCGACAGCTGGAGTGCCCAGGAGGCGCACCGGCTCGGCATGGTCAATCATGTGGTGCCGCGGACCGATCTCACCCGCTTTGTCCAGGACCTCGCGCTGCGCATCGCCGCCAAGCCGGCTTTCGCGCTGAAGATGACCAAGGAAGCCGTCAATCGCGCTGTTGATGCGACGGGACAGCAGACGGCGATCGATCAGGCTTTCGCATTGCATCAGCTCTGTCACGCCCACAATTTGCAGCAGTTCGGCACCATCATCGACCCCGCCGGCATCCCGGCGACGGTGCGCAAGCCGGCTGCGGAGTAAACCGATGAACCTGGCATTGACCGAAGAACAGCGCCTGCTGCGCGACAGCGCCGAACGTTTTATCGCTGACACATTCTCGATCGAGGAGCGCCGTCGCATCGCGGCGTCCACAGCCGACGAAAGCGGGGCGTTGTGGGCACGTTACGCCGAGCTTGGGTGGTTGGCGCTGCCGATTGCGGAGCGTTACGGGGGCCTCGACGGCAGTGCGACTGACATCGCCATCCTGATGGAGGCATTCGGGCACGGCCTCGCGCTGTCGCCCTATCTCTCCACCGTCGTGCTCGGCGCCGGGCTGATCGCGGAAGCCGGCAGCGAGGCGCAACAGGCCGCGCTGCTGCCGCAGGTCGCATCGGGCGATCTTCGCCTCGCGTTTGCCTATGCCGAGCGCGGTGGACGTTTCGACCTCAGCGCCATCGAAACCCGTGCCGACGCGTCCGGAGACGGCTGGATCCTCGATGGCCGCAAACTCGCGGTGCTTGACGGGCCATCGGCGCAACAATGGATTGTCAGCGCAAACACCGACAGCGGTCTTGGGCTGTTCCTGGTGCCGGCCGGCATCAAGGGGGCGGAAATGCGTGAGCACGCCCGGCTTGGCGGCGGACGTGCCGGTGTGCTCACGCTGTCGCGTGTGAAACTGCCGGCGGATGCCCGGCTCGGGCAGGCCGCGGACGCGCGGCCCGCGCTCGAGGCTGTGGTCGACCGGGCGCTGGCGGCGCTGTGTGCGGAGGCTGTCGGCATGATGGATTATCTGCTGCGGGCGACCGTCGACTATACCAAGATGCGCGAGCAGTTCGGCCGGCCGCTGTCGGCCAACCAGGTGGTGCGGCATCGCCTGGCCGACATGGCGATGGCTTGCGAAGAAGCGCGGGCCATCACGCGGGTGGCGACACTGCAGGCCGAGGCGGAGCCACGGGCGCGCGGTCGTGCCGCCTCCGGCGCCAAGGCCAAGGTGGGCACCTGCGCGCGGTTCGTGGCCGAGCAGGCGGTGCAGTTGCACGGCGCCATGGGCGTCACCGACGAACTCGACATCGGGCTCTATCTGCGCCGCGTGCTGATGTTCGACACGCTGTTCGGCGGTTCCGCCTATCACTACCGTCGGCGCCTGGCGCTGACCGATGTGCCCGAGCAAGCAGCGTAAACGGAGCGGATCATGGAATTGTCGTTCACGCCGGAAGATCGCGCCTTTCAGGACGAGGTCAGAGCTTTCCTGGCTGCAAACCTGACGCCGGCACTGGCGCGCGGCCAGGCGCTGACGCCGTCGGTGTTCTCCGAGCCGGAGATTTCAGGCCCCTGGCAGCGCGTGTTGCATGCGCGCGGCTGGGTCGCGCCGGCCTGGTCGACGCAATATGGCGGCACCGGCTGGTCGCCGGCGCAGCGCTGGATTTTCGAGACCGAGTGTGCCCGTGCCGGCGCGCCGTCATTGTCGCCGATGGGTGTACGCATGGTCGGGCCGGTGATCATCGGCTTCGGCAGCGACGCTCAGAAAGCGTACTATCTGCCGCGCATGCTCTCGGGCGAGGATTACTGGTGCCAGGGCTATTCCGAGCCGGGATCCGGCTCCGATCTGGCGTCGCTGAAGACGCGCGCCGTGCGCGACGGCGACCACTATGTGGTCAACGGCACCAAGATCTGGACGACCCACGCCCATCATGCCAACCGCATGTTCGCATTGGTGCGCACCGCCGACACGCCGCGCAAGCAGGAGGGCATCAGCTTCCTGCTGATCGACATGAAACTGCCTGGGATCACGATTCGCCCGATCAAGACCATCGGCGGCGATCATGAAGTCAACCAGGTGTTTTTCGACGATGTGCGGGTGCCGGTGAGCGACCTGGTCGGCGAAGAAAATAAAGGCTGGACCTACGGCAAGTATCTGCTGGAGTTCGAGCGTGGCGGCGGGATGACCGCGGCGCGGCTGCGCGCGCGGTTCGACCATGTGGCGCGGCTTGCACATTCCGAACAGACCGGGCGGGCGATCGACGATCCTGACATCGCGCGCCGGCTGGCCGAACTTGATGTCGATATCGATACACTCGACATGATCGAGCTGCGCATCACGTCCGATCTGCAGACCGGGCAGAACCCCGGCGCGGTATCCTCGCTGCTGAAGCTGCGCGGCAGTGAAATCCAGCAGGCGATGACCCGGCTCGGCGTCGACGTGATCGGTTATGACGCGCTCTATTGGGAGCCGATGCGGCCGCTTTATGCGCTGAACGAGCCCGCGGGGATTCCGGAAGACGAACTGACCATCGTGCCGGACTATCTCAATCGCCGCGCCTACACCATCTTTGGTGGCACCTCGGAGGTGCAGCGCGACATCATTGCCAAGAACATGCTGGGGTTGTGATGACCGGTTCAACGCTGGTGGATGTGGTGCGCGGCCATGCCGAGCAGCGCGGCGATGCGGTGGCGTTCACGTTCGAGGGACGCGAGACCAGCTATGCGCAGTTCGAGCGCAACAGCAACAAGGCGGCTCACGCGCTCGCCGCAGCGGGGCTCAAGGCTGGCGATCGCATCGCCTATGTCGGCAAGAACAGCGACCACTATTTCGAGCTGCTGCTCGGGGCCATGAAAATCGGCGTGGTGATGTCGCCGGTGAACTGGCGACTGGCGCCGCCGGAGATGGTCTACATCATCGACAATGCCGAGGCGAAGGCGCTGCTCGTCGGCGCGGAGTTCGTCGATGTGGTGCGGGCGTTTATGTCAACGCTCACGTCGGCGCCGCTGCTGGTGGCGATGGAGGGCAACGCTGCGGAGTGGCCGGCGTATGAGGCCTGGCGCGACGCCGAGAATGATGCGGCTCCCACATTTCAGCCGCAGCTCACGGACGTGGCGCTGCAGCTCTATACCTCGGGGACTACCGGCCATCCCAAGGGAGCGATGCTCAGCCATCGCAATCTGGTCGATCGTCGCGACGAGCAATCCGGCGAACTGCCGCCCTGGAATGTCTGGACTGCGGACGATGTGTCGCTGGTGGCGATGCCGGTGTTTCATATCGGCGGCACCGGCTGGGGCATCGTCGGGCTGCATTCCGGCGCCAAGGGCGTGGTGGCGCGCGAATTCGATCCGTCGAAGGTGCTCGACTATTTCGTCAATGACCGGATCTCCAAGCTGTTCATGGTGCCGGCGGCGATGCAATTCGTGGTGCGCCACCCGCGTGCCCGGCAGATCGACTATTCGCGGCTGAAATACCTGCTGTACGGCGCGTCGCCAATTCCGGTCGATCTCCTCAGGGAATGCATGGAGGTGTTCGGCTGCGGCTTTGTGCAGATGTACGGCATGACGGAAACTACCGGCACCATCGTGGTGCTGCCGCCGGAGGACCATACCCTCGATGGCTCGCCGCGGCTGCGGTCCGCCGGCAAGGCGGTGCCCGGCGTTGAGCTCGCGATCCTGGATGCGGAGGGCAGGCCGTTGCCGCCAGGCGAAGTCGGCGAGATCGCGACACGCTCGACTGCCAACATGGTGGGATACTGGAAGCTGCCGGAGGCGACGGCGTCGACCTTGAGCGCGGACAACTGGCTGCGCACGGGAGATGCCGGCTACATGGACGCGGACGGCTATGTCTACGTGCACGACCGGATCAAGGACATGATCATATCAGGCGCGGAGAACATCTATCCCGCCGAAGTGGAGAACGCGATCTTCGGGCATCCGGCGGTGGCCGAGGTTGCGGTGATCGGCGTGCCCGACGACACATGGGGCGAAGCCGTGAAGGCGATGGTGGTGCGTAAGCCGGGCGCCGAGGTGACGGCCGACGACATCATCGCTCATGCCCGCACCCGCATCGCCGGCTACAAGGTGCCCAAAAGCGTCGACTTCATTCCGGCGCTGCCGCGCAACGGCACCGGCAAGATCCTGCGCCGCGAACTGCGCGAACCGTTCTGGGCCGGCCGGGAGCGGCGGGTGAACTGAATACCCGATCGTGACGATCGTAGCCCGGATGAGCGGAGCGACATCCGGGGCAGACACACAGAAACTGATCCCGGATATCGCTGCGCTCATCCGGGCTACTGACTGGAATTTGCTTGATGACTGTCTCATCCAAAGCCCCCTCCATGGGAATTATTAGTGGCGACCGTTGCCGCAGCACGACGGATGTCGCTGAGCGGGCTCGCCTGATCGCGGGCGGCCTGCAATCGCTGGGAGTCAAACAGGGCGACAGCGTCTGCGTGTTGATGCGCAACGACATTGCCTTTCTCGAGGCGGTGTATGCCATCATCATGCTGGGTGGTTATGGTGTGCCGGTGAACTGGCACTTCAAGCCGGAGGAAATCGCCTATGTCATCGGCGATTCCGGCTCCCATGTGCTGATCGGCCATAGCGACTTGCTGCACAAGATGCGCGGCGCCATCCCGGACGGAGTGACGATACTGGGCGTGCCGCCGCCGCCGGAGGTCGTGGCGAGTTACCGGATCGAGCCGGGCGGGCTGGAGCTACCGGTGGGCGCCATCGATCTCGACGACTGGATGGCACGTCAGAGGCCGTATGACGGTCCCGAGCTGCCGCCGCCACCGAACATGATCTATACCTCCGGCACCACCGGCCATCCCAAGGGCGTACGCCGGGCGGCACCGACGCCCGAACAGCTCGCTTACACCAATCGGATGCGTGCGATGATTTACGGCATCAGGCCGCAGGGACGCGCGCTGTTGCCGGGGCCCCTCTATCACTCCGCGCCGAATGCCTACGGCATTCGCGCCGGGCGGGAATGCGATGCGCTGGTGCTGATGCCGCGGTTCGATGCCGAGGAATTCTTGCGCATCGTGCAGGACGAAAAGATCGACATCATTTTCATGGTGCCGACCATGTTCATCCGATTGATGAAACTGCCGGAGACGGTGCGTGCGGCATACGATATGTCCTCGCTCCGCCACGTCATCCATGCTGCCGCGCCCTGTCCGGCCGAGGTCAAACGCGCGATGATCGACTGGTGGGGGCCGGTGATCTATGAATTCTACGGCAGCACGGAATCCGGCGCGGTGACGTTTGCGACGCCGCAGGACGCCTTGAAGAAGCCGGGCACGGTGGGCCGGATCTCACCCGGCGCCGAGCTGCGTTTCCTGAGCGAGGCCGGCGACATCCTGCCGCCGGGGCAGATCGGCGAAATCTATTCGCGCATCCCGGCGAGTGCGGATTTCACCTATCACAACAGGCCGGAGAAGCGCGCCGAGATCGATCGCGATGGTTTCATCACCTCCGGCGACGTCGGTTACATCGACGACGAGGGCTATGTCTTCATCAGCGACCGCAAGCGCGACATGGTGATCTCTGGTGGCGTCAACATCTATCCCGCCGAAATCGAGGCCGTGCTGCACGGTTATCCCGGCGTGCACGACTGCGCGGTGTTCGGCATTCCGGACGAGGAGTTCGGCGAGGCGCTCATCGCCGTGATCGAGCCGCAGGGCGGTGTTTCTCTCGACCTCGCCGCGGTGCGGACCCATCTCAAGACGCAACTCGCCGACTACAAGGTGCCCAAGCATATCGAGATCAGGACCGAACTGCCGCGCGAGGACTCTGGTAAGATCTTCAAGCGACGGCTGCGGGATCCGTATTGGGAGCGGGCGGGCCGGCGGATTTGAGGCCGCTTGTTGTCAAAGGTCGCTGACAGTCCGGTAATTTGTTGCGGTCCGTGACGGCGCATGAAGATATCTTGCGGTCGTGCCGGCTGGCGCTGTCCAAGAATAATTCTTATCGCGAACGATGATGGTCGGCTCAATGCCACCATATTTGCCCCCATGTAGTATCGAACGATGGTTTCGAAACGATCGGGGACGACATCTTGAATCAGACGCTTCTACACAAGAGAGTTGCCAGGCGCATGCGCGGCTTGCCTGCGCAATGGGCATCGCGGCTCATCAATATCTCCATGGTGGAAGATCGCCTTTCCGCCGCGTATGAGCAGGCGAAGAGCAGATATAAAGCGAAGCTGCCAAAACTCTCGGCAATGGATGCCGAAATTGTGGCCAGCCTGGAGCGAGACGGGGTCTTCATCACGTCGCTGGGCGCGCTTGGTCTGTCCGGCTCGGATAAGCTGTTTGCGTCGGGGAAGCAGCTTAAGGACGTCTATGCCGACCGTTCTGCCAGAGGTGAGCTTCGACATCAGTATACCGTTCAGGCCAATGCTCAGGAGGTGATCAGCCACTCTGATATCTTCAGATGGGGTCTCAACGAACGGCTTCTGCAGATCGCCGAGACCTATCTCGGATTGCCGGTGGGATACGACGGGATCAATATTTTCTACACCGTGGCCGATGGACGGCAGAGCGGAGCGCGCCGATGGCATCGCGATATCGAGGATCGGCGCATGCTCAAGGTCGCAGTCTATTTCAATGATGTCGATATCGACGGCGGGCCGCTGGAGATTCTGCATCGGCGTTTTCCGGACGGCGAGATCATGTCGGGCTCCGGTTATCCCGTGCTCACGCAGGAGACGCTCGAGACAAAACTGGGGACGCTCCGCGATGGCGATATCACCAGCTGTGTGGGACCGGCTGGCACCGTGATCTTCAGCGATCTCGCCACGCATTATCATCGCGGACGACCGGCCATCTCACGCGACCGCTGTGCCGTGTTCTATAATTACATCTCGCACCGGCCGCTTCGCCCGTTCTTCTGCGAACGCAGCGTGTTGTCTCGCGACCAGGTCGCGAATCTCGTCGCAGATCTGTCGCCGTATCAGCGTGCTTGCGCGCTGTGGCGTGATCGGCTGCCGAGGCTCGCCAGGCTGGTTCCGCCGGCGCCGCTCTGAGGTCGATTGGGCGATCCACAGATTAATGTTGAGATGGAGCGTTGCAGCGCACTGCGGGTGTTGTGGCCGGAAAAGCCCGCACCTTCGGGCACTTGCGGACCAGGCACGGTAACATAGGGACGACTTTCGGCGATCGCGTTAACAGAGATGTAACGGGATTCCAACAATTCGCCGCACCAAGTGTTAACGCGCGGGGTTCAAATGTATCGAGCTTTTTAGGCAATATGTTTGGTTTCACACGACACGTTTCGGTCCTGCAATGTCGGACTACACCATTCTGCGCAGCGAAGTCGGTTGGGTCGTCTGCGTCGCTGGCGAGCCGGTGCTGCTGGTGGACGACGAAGAACTGGCGCGCCAGATCGTTCGCGAGGCCGTCGTGCCGCCGGCGAACGGCCGTCAGCTTGCCTCGGGTGCCGTTCCGAATGTCACCGTGAAAAGTCCGAGCATGCAATCAGATGCCGGAGATAATCCGGCTCCGGGAAAAACGCGCGCGCCGCAGGAATGATCAGGAACGATCCAGCGGTCGCCATCCCCGATATTTCGGATGATAGGCTGCAATCGGCAGTTGCACAGGCTCGCCCGTCTCAGCGGAATGATAGAGCGCTGTGATCAGCTCCAGCGACCGCCACGCATCGGCCAGCGTCACCGGCAAAGGCCCACCGCTCTCCAGCGCGCGGTGATAGGCCGCCATCAGCCCTTCGAAGCGCGACGGCACGTGGGACCAGCCTTCGAGTGCGGCCGCGAAACGCGCCCCCGCTTCGGGCGACGTTGGGATGATCTGCCAGGGATCGTCGCCGGGGGCATAGGGCGCAAGCGAACTCTCGAAGGTGACGTGCTCAAAGCACAGCCGCAGCCGGCTGATCTCTTTGGCCGACCCCAGTGTGATACTGAGCGACGCCAGCGCGCCGCTTGTCATCTGCAGGCTGGCCACCGCGCAGTCCTCGACCTCGATATTGTTGATGCGGGTGGCGGTGCGCGCGAACACCGAGGCGATATCGCCCATCAGGCAGCTGAGCATGTCGTGGGCGTGGATGGCGTGGGTCAACAGCGCGCCGCCGAGTTCGGTTTCCCAACGGCCGCGCCACGGCACCGCATAGTATTTTGCACCGCGCTGCCAGGCGGTCTCAATGGTTGCGAGATACGGCTTGCCGGCGAGACCGAGCTCGACGATACGCTTGGCTTTCTGCAGGCCGTCGCCGTAGCGGTACTGGAAGATCGGCATCAGGCGCCCCCTGGCGCTAGCCTCGATTGCCGCGAGTTGATCGACCTCGGCGAGCGAGCCGACCAGAGGCTTTTCGCACACAACTTGCTTGCCGGCGGCGAGCGCGGCTTTGGTCTGCGAGAAGTGCAGTCCGGGCGGAGTCGCGATATCGACGATGTCGATGTCGGCCATCGCCAGCACTTCATCGAACGAGGTGGTGCGGCGGGGCACGGAGAATTCGTCGCCGACGGTGGCAAGCCGCTCCTGGTTGAGGTCGCACAGCGCCCGCACCTCGAACTGCGCGGGCAGGCAGGCGTAACCCTCTTCGATATGGCTGCGGCCGATGCCGCATCCGATCACCGCAACGGTCCAGCGTTTGGCCATGGGGTTGGTCTTTCCTGCTGGCTTATTGTTTCAGCTCGGCCATGGCCTGGCCCGTCAGCGCCAGCTCCATGGCCTTGAAGCAGCGCGCTTGTGGCATGGCGGTTTCGGTGCGGTCGCGGATATCGGCGATCAACTGGCGGCCGTAGGGCAGTTCGACGTCGCTGCAATCGATGCGCTGGGTGCCCTTGCGGTCGACCAGGAACAGATGATCGATGCCAGGCTGGCCGGCGATATCGATGTATTTACGCAGTTCGAGTGTGCCTTCGGTGCCGAGGATGGTGAGCCGGCCATCGCCCCAGATCGGAAGCCCGTCGGGCGTGAACCAGTCGACCCGGACATAACCGGTGGTGTCGCCGGCGCGCAGCAGCAGCTCGCCGAAATCCTGCAGCTCCGGTGTCTCGGGATTGGCGCGGTTGGCGACGGTAGCGGCCACCACTTCGGCGTCCAGCGCGTCCGCAAAGAACAGGAACTGTTCGCACTGGTGCGAGGCAATGTCGGTGAGGATGCCGCCGGTGCGCTCGCGCCGGTAGAACCAGTCGGGCCGCGGCAGGTTTTTCAGCTTGTGCGGACCGAGCCCGGTGGTGTTGATGACACGGCCGATGGCGCCTGCGGCCACCAGTTCGCCGGCCTTGACCGTCGAGCGGGTCTCGAAATGTTCCGAATAGCAGACCGAATAGATGCGTCCGGTCTCAGCCTGCACGCGGCGCACCTCGGCGAGCTGCTGCAGCGAGGTCATCCCGGGCTTGTCGCTCATATAGTCCTTGCCATGGCGCATCACTTCGATGCCGAGCGGCGCCCGGTCGGCCGGGATGCCCGCGGAGACGATCAGGGAGATACCGGAATCCTCCAGCAACCGCCGGCGATCGGCCGCCCGCGGCGCTTGCGGGTAACGCTCGGCGAACGCTTTCGCCAGATCGTCCTCGGGCGCATGGAAGCCGACCAGGTCGGCGCCGGCGCGCACCAGGCAGTCGATCTGACCATGGATGTGGGCGTGATTGATGCCGATGGCGGCGAAGCGAAGTTTTGTCATGTGGTGTCCTTGCGCAGGCCAAAGAGGTGCGGGCTCGATTATCCCTTGAGACCGGTGGTGGCAATGCCGTTGATCAGCAGGCGCTGGAACGCCAGGAAGAAGCCGAGCACGGGCAGCAGCGTCAGCGTCGACATCGCGAACAACGCGCCCCAGTCGGACTTGCCGGTGGAATCCACGAAGCTGCGCAAGCCCAGTTGCACGGTGTAGGTGTTGATGTCGGTGAGATAGACCAGCGGGCCGAAAAAATCATCCCAGGTCCAGATGAAGGTGAAGATCGCGGCGGTGGCGAGTGCCGGCAGCGACAGCGGCAGGATCACCATCCAGTAGATGCGCAGGGGACCGCAACCGTCGATCATCGCAGCGTCGTCCAGATCGCGCGGGATCGAGCGGAAGAACTGCACCAGCAGGAAAATGAAGAAGGCATCCGCGGCCAGGAACTTCGGCACGATCAGGGGGAGGAAAGTGCCCACCCAGTCGAGGTTGAGGAACAGCACATATTGCGGGATCAGCGTCACATGATAGGGCAGCATCAGGGTGCCGAGCATCAGCGCAAACCAGATATTCTGGCCGCGGAATGTCAGCCGGGCGAAGGCATAGGCGGTCAGCGAGCACGAGATCACGTTGCCGATCACGCAGCTCAGCGAGACCAGCAGCGAGTTGAGAAAGAACTGGCCAAACGAGACCTGCAGCCCGGACCAGCCGCGCTGGTAGGCCTCAAGGCTGAAATGCGACGGCCACAACGAGGCGCTGCTGAAGATATCGCTCTCCGGCTTGAATGAGCTCGCCAGCATCCACAGCAGCGGATAGAGCATGGCGATCGAGGCGAGGCACAACAGCACGTGATAGAGCAGGGAGCGGCCGCGTCCGACACCCTGCTCCTGGGCCTGCTCGTCATCCTGCGCCCAGCCGGGGCGGCGTGCGAGTGCGGTGGATGCCGTGGTGTCAGCCATCGTAATGCACCCAGTAGCGCGAGGAGAGGAACGCGAGCGCGGTGAACGCCGCGATGATCACCACCAGGATCCAGGCCAGCGCCGAGGCATAACCCATCCGGAAATAGGCGAAGGCCTCCTGATAGAGATACAGCGTATAGAATAGCGTGGAATCGATCGGGCCGCCGGTGCCGCCGCTGATGATGAAAGCGGGCGTAAAAGCCTTGAACGCCTCGATGGTCTGCACCACGCCGTTGAAGAACACCACGGGGGTGAGCAGGGGCAGGGTGATCCGCCAGAACTGCTGGCTGCGGCTGGCGCCGTCGATCTCGGCGGCCTCGTAGACATCCTTGGGGATCTGGCGCAGCCCGGCGAGGAAAATGATCATCGGCGAGCCGAACTGCCAGATGCTTAGCGCCACCAGGGTGTAAAGCGAAGTGTCCGGATCGGAGATCCAGCTCGGCCCCTGGATGCCGATCAGGGCCAGCACCCGGTTGAGCAGCCCGTCGCCGGAAAACAGCTGCCGCCACAACACGGCAATGGCGACACTCGCGCCGATCAGCGACGGCAGATAGAACATCGCGCGGTAGAGCGGCAGGCCGCGAATGCCCTTGTTGAGGATCACCGCCACCATCAGCGCAAAGGCGAGCTTTAGCGGCACAGCGAGAGCGACATAGAGAAACGTCACATGCATCGCCGCGACGAATTTCGGATCACTGGTGGCGATGCGGACATAGTTGGCGGCCCCCACCCAGCGCGGCGTGCTTAGCAGGTCGAAGTCCGTAAACGAGAGATAAAGCGAAATCAGCGCTGGGCCGAGCGTCAACCCGAAGAAGCCGAGCAGCCACGGCGTCAGGAACAGGTAGCCGGCACCGCTGCCACGCCAGCCGTTCTCGCCTGCGCCTTCGATTGGGCGCGGTGCTGCTTCGCTGACGGCGCTTGCCATCGTGATCAGCCGCGGGCCAGCACGGCGGTGCTGTCGATCACGAACTGTTTCCCGCCGTCGGTCGGCGCCAATTTGCCGAAGCCCACCAGCTCGTTGACCCGGCGCAGGATGGTCTGGATCTCGCCGGCGCCGCGCGGCGGCGGTGGCGGCAGCGGGCCGACCTTGTCGCTGATCAGGGTGATGTAGTCAGCCATGGTGCGGCCGAGTTCGTCGAGGGTCGGCGTCACCACCTTGCGCACCGCATCGGACGCGGGCACCCCGCGTTCGACGCCGAGCAGCTTGCCGGCTTCCAGATCGGCGACGAAGAAGCTGACCAGCTTGACGGCAGCCTCCTGCTGCTTGGACTGCGCGGAGACGCTCCACATCATCGCCGGCTTCAGGTAGCGACCGGGCTTGGCGCCCTTGCCGCCATTTGGATAGGTCGTCAGCCCGAGCTTGCTTTTGTTCAGCGCCTGGAAACCGACCAGTTGATTGGACTGATGGAAGCCCATCGCCGCCTTGCCCAAAGTGAGCATGCTCGAATCGATTTCGCCGCGGTCGAGCGCTTGCGTATCCGGCGCGGCACAGCCGCCGCGCTTGCGCAGGTCCTGCCAGAACGCGAACCACTCGGCGATGTCCTTGTCGTCAAAGCCGAGTTTGCCCTCGGTCGTATAGAGCGACTTGCCGCGCTGGCCCAGCCAGACTTCGAGCGCGGGTTCGTCCCGGCCCCCATCCGCGAGGCCGGTGAAGCGGTCGCGCTTGGCGGCTTTGCTGATCTCGACCGCGAGGTCCCCGATCTCGCTCCAGGCCATCTCCCAGCTCGGCTCTTTCAGGCCGAGCTTCTGGATCAGCTCCTTGTCATAAATCAATGCAGTGGAGTTGAGGCCGAGGCTGACGCCGTAGATCTTGCCGTCGACCTTGCCGCTGTCGATTGCGGCCGGGCTGAAGTCGCCGAGATTGAGCGCCGCGGGCTGATAGCCGTCGAGCGGCAACAGCGCGCCGCGCCGCGCGTACTCGAAGATGTAGCGGTAGTCCATCTGCAGCACATCGGCCGCATTGCGGCCGGCGGTTTGCGTAGCGAGCCGCGGCCAGTAGTCGGTCCATCCCAGCGATTCGCCGGTGACGGTCAGGCCGGCATTGGTCTGTTGATAGAGCGCGTTGACCTTGTTGGTCCGTTCGGCCCGCTCCTTCGAGCCCCACCAGAACATGCGCAGTCGCAGATCGGATTGCGCAAAGGCGGTTGATCCGCGCGTCGCCAGCGCACCTCCGAGCATGGAGGTCATCAGCAAACGACGTGAAAGCGCAGGAGCGCCCACGGTACGGCCCATGGCGTGCGTCATGGCGTCACCCTCCCTGTCGTTTTTCAAGGGGCTTTTGTGACAGCCCCTTTTGTCCGGTTTGGTTGCCCCGGATTTGACCGACAGGTTGCGCAACTTGTTGCGTTTTGACAAGAGCCGAAAGCAAGATGATATCAAGTCGGCCGAGGCGTCGGCCAACTCATCATGAGGGTTCCAGGAGTTTAGGGGATCAAGCCGCGCGTTTGTCGGCGAGTCTGTTCAGCAGATCGCAGGCCGCGCGCGCGTTTGTTTCCGAGAGGGAGAAAAGTTCGTCCGACCCCAGCCGGGCAAAGTCGTCGAGTTTGCAATCCCACACGATCCAATTGTTCGTCGGATCCTGAAAAATCTCAAACCGCGAATCACAGGACGACATCGGCACCTCCATGCTTGCTATTCTTTACGTAGCAACGCTGAAGATAGAGGATGGTTGCGATTTGTCATCCAATCACTTGTCCAAATAATGCCATTGTGAGGAAATCGCGCTGCGATACATCGCAAAAAAGAACCTCACGCCTAATTGCGTGCCACGCATAATCCCAAAAATGTCGCTGAATGGTTGCAAGGTCGTTGGGTTGAGCGCAGTGATTCGCCGTCAGTCGTGCCGCGATCGTTGCGCGTTTCAGCGGTGTCGTGCATTCCGGGCGCTTGGTCCAAACGACGCAACGGCTGGTCTCGGCACTGACGGCTCGATGTCGACGGCAGCAGCGAACGCGCGTTTGAGTCGCCGATCGTCGATTCGGGCAATGTGCCGTCGCAGCACATCGTCACAATCCGGCTGCGTCGGATCGGCGATAGCGCGGCAAAGTTTGGCGCTGGTCGCGTGGAAGAAGTGGAAAACCGGATCGTTCAAAGTTTGATCGGTCAATGTTCTTTCATCGGTGGTCGTTGCGCCGAGGCCGTCGAGGGCGCGGGCCGTCGCCATCACCTCCAGCCGGTCGGCGCGATCGCCGGTCACGGCGAGGCGAAGCAGCGCTAGCAGCCAAGCCCGCAGCGCCCTGGTGTGCCAATCGTTGCGCGCGTCGGCTGTGCCGAACAGCCGCCGCATCAACGTCGGCTGATCCGCGATCATGCCGGAAACCGGCACGGCGCCGGGCTTTGCGGAACTCATCTGACGGAACTCTTGATCTCGGACTATTCAGGCGGCGACGGCCACGAGCGCAGCGTCCTGCCGCCGCGCCGACAACAGAAGGCCATGCTGGCCGCGGACACCGGCATCGATCCGGAAGCCGAATTGTTCCAGGCGTGAGCGGACTTTCAGGCCACAACCGTTCTCAGTGGTATCGATCAGAACGGCGATGGTCGCGGCGGTGTCGAGATAATGCGAGATATCTTCGATCAGGGTCTCGAGCGCCTGATGCGAGTGGTGGCCGGCGATGATCCCGATCGCATGCTGAGCGCGCGCCACGGGGCAAGTGCCTGATGTTACGACCCGGAAGAAGCCGCGGCGCTGCAGCGCCACGCAGAGCTCGGGCGCACCGCTGCCGATGGTGATTGCACGGTGTGAAATCGACAGCTGCGTCAGCCCGATCACGGTATCGATCAGCTGTTGCTGGGCTTGTGCCGGAGTGAGCTGAAGCATTTTTGAACCTCGGAGCGCTGGCCAGAGGCCGCGCTGATATCACGCAACGCGCCGCAGGGGCGGTCCGGCATCGCTCACCGTCATGTCAGCCGACGGCTTCTGTGTCATGTCGAGCTCGAACGCGTCCGGTGCGGTGATGATGGCTTCAGGATGATGGCCATTTTCAAACAGTGCATAACGCACGGCTTCGGCGCGGTTGATGAACAGGCCGCCATAGAGGCCGTTCTGTTCCTGGGCTACCCAGCCGCCACGGCTGTTCCGGCCGATCAGGACGACGGTCGAGGTGCTAGAGGGAGGTTCGGTCTGTTTCATGACACTTTCCAATGCAGGGTCTGGTGCGCGAAGCGTTGGGCCATTGCCCTGAGTTCGCTTCGGTCCAAAAGGTGTCATTGCGGGTGTAGGAATTCGAGACGGGCGGGCCACGAACCTCATAAGGGAACCATAAAGGCCAGAGACGTTGTGGCGGACAGGATGGCGCACATCGGCTGATGCACATAAATCGATGATTTATCTGATTTGACTTTTTCATCGATTTTTCTCACTTTGGTGGCGTTATCCGCAACGCCGAGAGTTTCATGCCGCCAAGAAAACAAGCCGCCGCCGTCGAAGCCACGTCACGCGTCAGTACGACGCTCGCCTCCAGCATCGAGGAGCGGCTGCGGCGCGATCTGATCGCGGCGGTGTTCATGCCCGGTGAGAAACTCGCGATCGACGTGCTGCGGGAGAAGTACGGCGCCGGAGCAAGTCCAGTGCGGGAGGCGCTGAACCGGTTGTCTGCAGAAGGCTGGGTGGTGCTGTCGGATCAGCGCGGCTTTCGCGTGCCATCGGTGTCGGTCGATCAATTGGAAGAGCTGACCCGCACGCGCTGCCTGCTGAATGAGGTCACGCTGCGCGAATCCATAACGCGCGCCACTGAGGCGACCGATGAGGCCATCGTGCTGGCGCTGCATCGGTTGACGCAGACGCCGACGCATGTGACCGACGATGCGAGGCGGATCAATCCCGACTGGGAGGCGCGGCATCGTGCGTTCCATGCCAGCCTCATCGCCGCCTGCGGCTCGCGCTGGCTGATCGATTTCGATGCCATGCTGTTCGAGCAGGCGGCGCGTTATCGCGCGCTGTCGACCCGTTCCAAGATCAGCCGCGACGTGCAGAAGGAGCACAAGGGGATTGCCGATGCGGTGATTGCTCGCAATGTCTCGGAGGCGATCCGGCTGGCGAACGCGCACATCTCGCACACGTCCTCCCTGGTGACGCAGGTCACGCGCCGGCACGAAACGACCTGACGGACGCGGGACGGACTCTTATCGTTGCCTTTCTCAACGATGTACCTGTCGACCGCCAGTCGATAGCCCTCTTAGGGTAGCCGGGATCAGACCGTGAATCGTGCCAGCCAACTCTTCGGATGGCCGTTTTCGCATGTGTTCGGGAGGCAGCAAATGGACCTGCAAGCCGCTGATTTCCAGGCGCTTTTCATTAATGGAATTTCAGGCCAAAAATTGCTATATTATGAAGATGGACAAGCTGACTGCCTCCTCGACCGCTGAGCACATCCGGACACTCGCCCGGACGTATCAGGTCACCTACTCAGAAGGTCCAAATGATCGCTTGGCGCATCATATGTCGCGTCTAGCCGGGGATATGGTCGAGTTCGATGAGATCGAGCAACTGTTGATCGGATTGCAGCGCGCAAATCGGATCACACGCATCGAGATGATCCAACTTCAAGCCCGTTATCTGCACGAAGCCAAGCTGTGACGTTTGACCCGTTCGGCGACTTCGAAACGCGCGGCTACCTACAAAATCTTGCTCAAGAGAAGGATCCCGCCATCGTCAGACGGCTGGAACATGCCTCCTTTACGACGGGCATTGATGATGCTTTCGCGGCACTTCAAAGAAAGAAGGCCCTGACCTACGGTGACGTGCTCAGCGCTCACAAAACGCTCTTCGAAGCGATGTATCCGTGGGCCGGGCAGGATCGCACAAAGACGGCGCCCAGCATTGCCATAAAGCACCCCGACCGAGACATCTCGTATTTCGCTTAAGGCGTAAAGGCGGCTCGCCGCGATGCGGTTGCGACCCGCTCCGTACTTCTGGACTGCCAAAGCGTTTTCCAGCGAAGTGGAGACCGGTTCGCGTCAAGAACATGTCAAAACAGAACAACTAGAGCCCCGTTCCGATTCTATCGGAACGGAAAAGGCTCTAGCATGTCAGTCTCAGCCCGAGGCCAGTTGCTCCAGTGTTATGCCGCGCTCCAGGCCGGTTCGTTCGGTCGCCTCTTGAAAATCGATTTTTTATCATATAAACAAAAAACATCGATTTTATTGGAGGGGCAGTTATGCGGCTTGTGAGCTACGAACGGCACGCGAAACCCGCGCTGGGACTTCGCTCCTCCGAAGGGATCCTGCCGCTGGCCTATATCGTACCCGGCCTGCCGGATACGCTGCCGGCACTGCTTGCACTTGGCCCGTCGGTCATGGCGCAGATCGCGAAAGCTCATCGTGACGCGCCGCAAATCAAGGCCGTCGATGCTGGCGTCATCCGCCTGCTGCCGCCGATCACCCAGGCGGGAAAAATCCTTTGCCTCGGCCTGAACTATGCGGACCATGCCGCGGAATCGAAGCAGGCCCGCCCGGACTTCCCGGTGATCTTTCTGCGGGCCAACACGTCGCTGGTGGCCCATGGCCAGCCGATCGTGCGGCCGCTGCAGTCGTCGGCGCTGGATTTCGAGGGGGAATTGGTCGCCGTCATCGGCCGGACCGCGCGCCACGTCAAACGCGATGTCGCGCTTGAGCATATCGCCGGCTATTCCATCTTCAACGACGCCTCGATCCGCGATTATCAGCTGCGGACGCCGCAATGGACGGTCGGCAAGAATTTCGACGCCAGCGGTGCCTTCGGTCCGGACTTCGTCACCAGCGACGCGCTTCCTGCCGGTGCAGCGGGACTTGCGATCGAGACTCGCCTGAATGGCGCTGTGATGCAGAGCGCCAACACGAGCGACATGATTTTCGGCGTGGCGGAGACGGTGGAGCTTTTGTCTGCCTGCATGACCCTCGAGGTCGGCGACGTGCTGGTGATGGGAACGCCGGCTGGTGTCGGCGCGGCGCGCAAGCCGCCGGTCTGGATGAAACCAGGCGACGTCGTCGAGGTCATCATTGAAGATATCGGCACGCTCTCGAATCCGATTGTCGCCGAAGACGAACAAGCCCGCGCGGCTTGATGAGATAAATCAAGGCCGGCGCACAACCCGGTTATTTTCGGAGGCGCGTTGACAGGGAGCTCCGATGAAGACGACGCAGGTTCTGATCGCAGGCGGCGGCCCGGTGGGGCTGACACTGGCCAAGGTGCTGACCCAGTTCGGCATCAAGGTCATGGTGGTTGAGCGCAACGCCACCACGACGAAATATCCGAAAATGGATATTACCAACGGCCGCAGCATGGAGCTGTTCCGCAAGTTCGGCTTGGCAGACGAATTGCGCAAGTCGGCCGTGCCCGAGCAGCATCCGTTCGATGTCGCCTGGATCACGTCGCTCGCCGGGCATGAATTGCATCGCTTCCGCTATCCGAGCCCGGAGCAGTCCCGTGCGTTGATCCGCGCCACCAATGACGGCACACAGTCGCGCGAGCCGGCGATGCGGGTGTCACAGGTGGAGATCGAGCCGGTGCTGAAAAGGATGGCGGAAGCCCAGCCCGACGCCGATGTGCGGTTCGGCTGGACCTTCGAGGACTTCGAGCAGGACGATGCCGGCGTTACCGCGATCCTGCGCAATTCGGAAGATGACAACACCGAAACCGTGCGTTGCGACTATCTGATCGGTTGCGACGGCGGTGGCAGCCGTGTCCGCAAGCTTCTCGATATCGCGCTCGACGGCACGCCCCGGGTCGGCCTGTTCCAGATGGTTCATTTTCGCTCGACGGCGCGTGAGCTGCTGCAGCGCTGGGGCATCGCCTGGCATTATCAGTCGCCGTTCGGCACCATGATCGCGCAGAATGACAATGACATCTGGACCGTTCAGGCGCGGCAAGATCCGGCTTCGGCGCCGAATGGAATCGACCCGAGCGCTCTGTTGCAAAAGTTCGCGGGCGCGCCATTCGATCACACCGTGCTGATTTCCAACACCTGGACGCCGCATCTGCTGCTGGCGCAATCCTACGGCCGGCGGCGGGTGTTTCTTGCCGGCGATGCGGTCCACCAATACATTCCGACCGGCGGTTACGGCATGAACACCGGGATCGGCGACGCCGTCGATCTCGGCTGGAAACTGGCGGCGACCCTGAACGGCACCGGCGGTCCGGGCTTGCTCGCGTCCTATGAACACGAGCGTCGTCCCGTCGGCCTGCGTAACCGCGAGGCATCGGCGCGGCATACCGGGGTTCGCATCGAGATCATGCAGAGCTACCTGGCCGATCTCGAGTCCGACGTGCCGGTGAGTGCAGAGCGCCGTGCCGCCATTGGCGCGCGGGTCGCCGCACTCGGCAACGCCGAGAACGAAAGCTGGGGCGTCGAGTTCGGTTATGTCTATCACCGCTCTCCGATCGTCGCGGCCGAGCAGGGTGCGGAGCCGTCGCTGGATCCGGTACGTTATACGCCGACCACCATGCCCGGCGCGCGGCTGCCCAGCACGTTCCTGAGCGACGGCAGTGCGCTGTTCGACCGGCTGGGGCCGTGGTTCACGCTGATCGATTTCGGCGGGGCGGACACCGACAATTTCGTCGCGGCGGCGGCCAAAGCCCGAATTCCATTGCAGATCCTCAAGCTCAACGAACCGTCGCTTGAGCGGATCTACGGTCGCGATACGCTGCTGGTCCGGCCCGATCAGCACATCGCCTGGCGCGGGTCGCAACGGACGCGCGCGGACGCGGATCGGATCCTCGCTCGAGCGCTGGGATGGGAGGCTGCCGGATGAACGGCTTGAAGGTCACTGTGGTCGGTGGCGGCATCGGTGGCACCGCGGCTGCGTTGGCTTTGCTGCGTGCCGGCTGTGACGTCCACGTCTATGAACAGGTCGTCAACAAGACTGAGGTGGGAGCCGGCATTCAGCTGAGTCCCAACGCCACCCGGCTGCTGCATCGTTATGGTCTTGCAGACGCATTGCGCAACCGGGCCGTCAGGCCCTTGGGCATCGAAATCCGACGCTGGGATGACGGCCGGATTCTGGGGCGAGAGGACCTGGGAGACGCTGCCGAAAACGCATACGGTGCGCCGTATTATCACTTCCACCGTGCCGATCTGCTGTCGGTCCTGACGGCCGCACTGCCGGCGGAACGACTGCATGGCGGACGGCGCTGCATCGACGTGAGTCAGACTGCCACCGGTGCGCGCGCCGTCTTTGACGATGGCTCCGTCATCGACAGCGATGTGGTGGTGGGCGCCGACGGCATTCATTCAGCGGTGCGAAAGAGCCTGTTCGGCGATGAGCGTCCGCGGTTTTCCGGCAACGTCGCCTATCGCGGCCTTGCCCCTGTCGAGCGGCTGGCCCATCTCAATCTCAAGCATCAGACCACCAACTGGATGGGGCCGGGCGGACACTTCGTGCACTACTTCGTGTCCGGCGGCCGCTACATGAATTTCGTGGCGGTCACCGAGCAGGACAACTGGGATCGGGAGTCCTGGAACGACCGCGGCGATATCGCGGAAGCCAAACGGTATTATTCCGGCTGGCATCCCCAGGTGCACGAGATCCTCGGTGCCGTGGACGAAACCTTCAAATGGGCGCTGTTCGACCGCACCCCGCTGGCAAGCTGGAGCGTGGGGCGGGTGACGCTGCTTGGCGACGCCTGCCATCCGATGCTGCCTTATCTCGCACAAGGCGCGGCGCAATCGATCGAAGACGGGGCAACGCTTGCGCGGTGTTTGACGGACATCGCGTCCTCCGATGTGGAGAGGGCGCTCGTGACCTACGAAACCTGGCGCAAGCCGAGGACTGCGGCGATCCAACTGGCGGCGCGGGGCAACTCAACCTCGTTTCATCTGCCTGACGGCGCCGAACAACAGAAGCGGGACGCCCAGATGGCGGCCTGGAGCGGGCTGTCGCCCAGGCGTGCGTCGATTTTCGGCTTCGATGCCGAGCGGCTGGAGACAGCAGAATTCGTGTGATGTTTGCAAGCGCCGGCGCCGGGGAAAACCCGGATCGAACAGGCGCATCAAGAACAGGAGGACATTATGTCGAAAGCATTCCGGTTGGGTTTCATCGAACTTGGCACGCAACGCATCGAGCCCGAACTGAAATATTATACCGAAGTGATCGGTGCCAAAGTCACCGAGCGGGCGGCGGATGGTTCGACCTATCTCAGCCTGGGGCTCGACCATCACAACATTGCGCTCAAGGTTTCGGAAGAAGCCGGGCTGCGATGTTTCGGCCTGCAGGTGACGAACGAACGGTCGCTGGATGACTGGGCGACACGGATCAGGGATGTCGGCCTGACGCCGACGCTCAAGAGCGATGCGCGGCCGGGCGTGGCGAAACTCCTCGAAGTCACCGAGCCCGGCGGCCATGTGGTGCAGCTGTTCACCGAGATGAGTTTGCCGGCGCCGGGGTTTGGCACGCAGGGCGTGGTGCCCAACAAGCTAGGCCACATTGCCGTGATGTCGCCGGAAGCGCGGAAGTCGGTGCAGTTCTTCAGGGAGCTGCTTGGTTTCATCAAGACCGACGAACTCGACCTCGGCGCCACCTTCCTGACCTGCAACAGGGATCACCATGTGCTCAATGTGGTCGAGGCGCCGTTCCGGAAACTGCATCATGTCGCTTTTGAGCTGAAGGAGCGCAGTCATCATCACGATGCCGCCGATCTCCTGAGTACGCATGAGATTCCGATCGTCTGGGGACCGGCGCGCCACACCGCCGGCCACAATCTCGCATCCTACCATTTCGATCCCGATCGCGTGCTGGTCGAGTTTTATGCCGATATGGACATCTACATTGCCGAGCTCGGCTGGTTCGAGCCACGGCCCTGGCATGAAACGCTGCCGCTGAGACCGCAATTATGGGATCGCGCCACGCTCACCACCTGGGGCACCAAATACGACTTCGATTTCCGCGAGGCGTAACCGCAGCGGACGCCGAGCGCGGCTCTGAGCCTCGTCATCGGACTGACATCGCGCAAGCCGGCCGGCTCCGAGAGCTGGTCGAGCGCCGGCGTGCGCCATCACATAAGGAGTGCGAGACGTGAAAGCCGCATTGTCCCTGTTTGTCCTGGTTTGTTGCTTGACCTCTTCCGTGGCGATGGCCGGTCCAAGCTACGGCCCCGGTGTCACCGACACCGAAATCAAGCTCGGGCAAACGCTGCCCTACAGTGGCCCGGGATCCGCGATCGGGATTCCGACCGCGGGCGGCACGGCCGCACTGTTGCGACGGGTGAACGAGGCGGGTGGCATCAACGGCCGGAAGATCAACCTGATCTCGCTCGACGATGGCTTGAGTCCGCCCAAGACGGTTGAGCAAACCCGCCGGCTGGTGGAAGCCGATGAGGTCCTTGCCATTGTCGGATCGCTGGGAAGCGCGCCGAACACCGCGACACAGAAATACCTCAACAGCAAAAAAGTGCCGCAGCTGTTCGTGATGTCCGGATCGTCACGCTTTCTCGCGCCGAAGGAGTTTCCGTGGACCATGCCGTGGCCGGTGTCCGCGGAGCGCGTCGGCGAAGCCTATGGCCGTTACATCCGGCAAGCGAAGCCGCAGGCCAGGGTCGCCATTGTCTACCAGAACGACGAGTACGGCCGTGAAGGTGAGAAGGGCATTCGCAAGGGGCTCGGCTCGGACGCCGACAGGCTGATCGTCGCGGAGCGGACCTATGATGTGACCGACCCAACCCTCGATTCCCAGATCGTCAGCCTGCGGGCCAGCGACGCCGACGTGTTGTTCCATGTCAGCATCTCGAAGTTCGCGGCGCAGGGGTTGCGCAAGGTGTCGGAGCTGTCCTGGCAGCCGGTCCAGTTCGTCGATGTCCCGTCGGCGTCGATCGCCGCGACGTTCAAGCCCGTGGGGCTGGAGAAAGCGATCGGGGTGATTTCAGCGACCTACTTCAAGGATCCGCGCGATCCGGCGTGGAAGGACGATCCCGGTGTCGCGGAGTACATGTCGACCATGAAGACTTACGCGCCTGAGGCTGATCCGTTCGATACCAATGCGCTGTTCGGTTATTCGGTCGCCCAGTCACTTGTGGCCGTGCTGCGCCAGTGTGGCGACGATCTCACCCGCGAAAACCTGATGCGGCAGGCGACGGATCTCAAACAGGTGCCGCTGTCCCTGCTGCTGCCCGGCATCACGCTGAACACAACGAAAGACGATTATGCCCCGATCAAGCAGCTGCGCCTGATGCGTTTCAACGGCACGAGCTGGGATTCGTTCGGCGAGATCATGACCATTCATTAGAGCGTTTTCCAGCGAAGTGGACACCGGTTCGCGTCAAGAAAACGCGTCAAAACAAGAATCTAGAGCCCCGTTCCGATTCTATCGGAACGGAAATGGCTCTAAGCTGGTCAAAACCATCCGGCTTCGTTCGGATCGCGGTATTGCATCAATTCGATCAGCGCGTCGCCGATCTCGATGAAGGCCACCTTGACGAACCCTGTGCCGGACGGATCGAACGGCGGCTGCACCACGGTGTGGCCGGCCAGGGCACGTTCCATGTCATCGGTCCGATAAGCCACATGGGGTTTCGACTTGAGCGCCAGCGGCGCCGGACTATCCGGTGCGTACCGCAGAAATTCGACATGGAATGGATGCTTGCGCGGGTTGGTAACCCAGAGACGATTGGTCTCGACCCAGGTCTCATTGGCCTGGGGCTGGTCGGTGATCAGGCCGATATGGTCGAACGCGGCGCGGGCTGGAACGAAGCTCAAGGGGCACTCCTGCTTCTCTCAACTGATTGATCGGCGACGTCGCTTGCCGTGGCGTCAGGTGCGCGACATCAGCTCGGGACGGATGGCAAGGCTGAGGGCCGCGCCGATAGCCGACAGCGCCGTGATCTGGATCAAGCCGGCGTGGCTCCAACCGGTCAGGTTGGCCAGGAAACCGATCAGGTAGCCGGCGAGGGCCGCCGCGCCATATAGACTGGTGACGAACATGCCGGAGGCGCGGCCGGCGAGTGACGCATTCACCGCCTTGACATGCGCGCCGGCCAGATTGACGTAGATGGTGCCGCTGACAATGAAGCCCCAGGCGAACGACAGTATCGCCTGCACCGCAAAGCTCTGCGAAGTGGAGAACAGCAGATAGCCGAGCATGGCGGCGCCGAGGAAGGCCAGCCCCAGCACGGCGCGCTGCGAGAAACGGTCGCCGAGCCAGCCGCCGATCAGCGAGCACAGCACGCCAATGCCGTAGATGCTCATGATGCGTCCGGTGTCGGCTGGCGAGAAATGCAGTTGCTCGCGCAGGAAGGTCGGATACATGCCGAGATAGCCGTAGATGATCAGGCCGCCGATCAGGCTGAGAATGGTGAGGATCACGGTGTTGCGGTTGAACAGCGTCAGGGCGCCGCCGCTCAGCCGTTCGCTGCCGCTGCGCCCCTGCACCTCGGTCAGTTGTGGGCGCACGGCCACCGCGATCACAGCCATCGCAACGAAACCGATCGCGCCGAACAGGATGATCGGGCCGCGCCAGCTGCCATAGGCACCGAGTGCGACGCTTGCCAGTAGCGGCCCGATGATGGCGCCGACACCGAACGAAGCATTGATCGATCCCACCGCGACGGCGCGAAAATTCACGAAAGATGTGGTGGCGATCGCGATCAGCGCGGTGAGCTGCATGGCTTCGCCGATTCCGGTGGCGGCGCGGTAGATCAGCATGTCGGCCATGCTGGTGGCAAAGGCGGTCAGCACGGTGCCGACCGAAAAGATCGCAATACCGATCTGCAGCACAGTCTTGCGGGTGAATCTTGCAAGCAGGGCGCCGGTCGGCCAGCCGGCGATCGCCATGCCGAGTGTGAAGATGGTGGACAACAGCCCGGTATCGGCGAGCGAGAAGCCGTACTCCTTGCGCACGTCGGCGGCGAGCAACGGGAAGATCTGCCGGTCCATTGCATTGATGACATAGGAGGCCAGCAGCACAATAAACATCGCCAGCATCAGGCCGCTGGTGGATCGGCTATGGTCGGACAGAGTCCTGGTCTCGGTGGTCATGGCAAATCCTCCCCGATCGCGTGGATCGTTGTTGTCTTTCTTGATGACATGCGCGAGGCGGAGGTATTCCGGTCACGCGCCGCGGATTTTCTTGCAGAGCCTGTGTCAGGGCTTCGATGCTGTGCGATACCAGTCCAGAATTTCTTCGCCGGTGCGGAACGTTACCTCGGGCTTGCCGGCGATGTGTTCGAGCGCTTCGCGGAGGTAGCGCAGGCGGTGCGGCGCGCCCATGATGTAGGGATGCACGACCAGCGCCATGACGCGGGCCGACTCGCGGGCGTCGGCGTAAAGCTGTTCAAACTGGTCGATGGCGCGATCGCGATATTCAGACGCCTTGTGATGCTGGATCAGCATCATGGCGACGTCGTTGCATTCCTGGGTGTAGGGAATGTTGACAATGGACCCGGTGCGCGTTTTCAGCACCACCGGCTGGTCATCGAGCACCCAGTCGCAGACATAATCATAGCCCTCCTCCAGCAGGATGTCGGGCGTCTCCCAGGTCTCGGTGAGGCCCGGCCCGAGCCAGCCGCGCGGAGGACGGCCGACATAGTCGGCGATGGCTTTTGATGTGCGCACGATGTCCTCGCGCTCGTTCGCCACCTTCTGCATGTTCTTTTGCGAGAAACCGTGGCCGATGAACTCCCAGCCGCGGTCTCGGGCGGCGCGGGCGATCGGCTCGTAGGCTGCGATCGCCGAGCCATTGATAGCCAGCGCCGCCTTGATCTTCAGTGTGTCGAACACCTCGAGCATGCGCCAGAAACCGACGCGATTGCCGTATTCGTGCCAGGCCCAGTTCGGAATGTCCGGGCTTGGCGAGCCGCCTGCCGGCGGCGTCAGCACGGTCCGCGGCATGGTTTCCTTCGCGTCCCATTCCTCGACATTGACGATGACCCACACCGCAAGGCGCGCATCGCCGGGAAGCTTCAACGGTGGCCGTTCGGTGATCGGGGAATACGACAGGCGCTCAGTGGGGCGCATGATCAGATCCTTTCGCCGATGATGAAGCTGATGTCGCCGAGGCCATCGATACTGCCGACCATATGATCGCCCGGCACCACGGGCCCGACCCCGGCCGGGGTTCCGGTGAAAATCAGGTCGCCGGTGTGCAACGCATAGTGAAACGACAGGTTGGCGACGATCTCGGCCACGTTCCAGATCATCTGCGCGACATCGCCGCGCTGCCGGAGAGCGCCGTTGACGGTCAGCGAAATGTTTCCGGACCCGATGTGGCCCACGCGATCCACCGGATGGATCGGCCCGCAAGGCGCGGAGCGGTCGAACGACTTGCCGATTTCCCAGGGCAGGCCGCGTTCGCGCGCCTCGCGCTGGCGGTCGCGGCGGGTCATGTCGATGCCAACAGCATAACCGCAGACATGATCGAGCGCTTCTGTGGGCGCGATGCGTTGGCCGCCTCGACCGATGGCCGCGACCAGCTCGATTTCGTGCTGGAAGTCGTCGGTCAGCAATGGGTAGGGCACGACGTCGCCATTCAACACGATGGCATCGGTCGGCTTCTGGAAGAAGAAGGGCGGATCGCGCTCGTCCCCCTCCTTCATCTCGCGGATGTGGTCGACATAGTTGCGGCCGACGCAATAGATGCGGCGTACCTCGAACAACGACTCGGTCCCGACAACGGGCAGGCTGATCGATGATGGCGCGGCGTCGCGCGCGATCCGGGACAGGAGCATCCGGCAGTCCTCTCTCTAGCGGTGTCAGTCGGGCTGGCATCCCGGCTGTCTCCTCATTAAAGTGAGTACACTTGTGCGTTGTCAATGGTAAAGTGTGTACAATAATTGGCTTAAGACGGCCCACATGGTGGTTTCGAGGTCGGCTATCCACCGGAAATGGCGCGATTTCTGTCGTGATCGACAGCCCATTCGAATCGAAATATGTACACACTTGAGAAAATGATGACCGAAGATCCGGCTTTCGGCCCCGAACAGCGCAGCGCATCGACGCAGTCCCGGCTTCTGGCCGAGCGGCTGCGGCAATCGCTGCTCGATGGCGCGTTCGCCGCCGGCAGCCGTCTCAATGAAGTGCATCTGGCGCGCACACTCTTGGTCTCGCGCACTCCGTTGCGCGCCGCCCTGCAGACGCTGGCTGGTGAAGGGCTGTTGCATCACACGCCGAACTGCGGCTTCACCGTGCCGGAGCAGTCGCTCACCGCGATCGTCGATGCCTATGAAATGCGGGCGCTGGCGGAAGGCCTCGCCGCGCGTTTCGCCGCCGAGCGCGGCCTGAGCGACGAGATGCGCCTGCGTATGGAGGCCGCACTTGTCGCCGGGGAGAAGGCGCTTGCTGACGACACCGCGGAAGACGCGCGCCGCGGATTTTACGCCGAAGCCAATGAGGCGTTTCACGGCGTCATTCACGAGGCCGCGCAGTCGCAACTGGTTGCCGACGTGCTGCGGATCTGCCAGCGTGTGCCCCAGACGTCAGCGCACAACATCGTGGCCTTCGACCTGGATGACGTGCGGCAGCGCCATGCGGCGCACCGCAAGATCTATGAGGCGATCATTTGCCGCGAGCCGCGGGAGGCGGAGCAACTGATGCGCCAGCACGTCCTCGCCGTGAAGCTGTCGATGGCGCGCTGGTTCAGTCTGCGCGACACCGAGGCGGCTCCCGTTCAGCCGCGGACGCGAAAGTCCGCCGCCCGGCGCTGATCACACGACCACCACAGCGTCGGCCGCCACCACGCCGCGCCCCTTCGGCAGCACGAACAGCGGATTGATTTCCGCTTCCGACAGCCTGTCACTGAGACGTTCAATCATGTGGGAGAATGCGACAATGGCGTCGGCCAGTGCGTCGGTGTCGGCGATCGGACGGCCGCGAAAGCCGTTGAGCAGCGGCGCGGACTTCAGTTCACCGATCATGGTTTCGGCATCATGCCGGCTGACGGGAACAAGGCGCATCGCGGTGTCCCTGAACAGTTCGGTGGCGACGCCCCCCATGCCGAGCAGCACGCACGGCCCGAGCTGAGGATCGCGGGCCAGGCCAAGAATGAGTTCGACGCCGCCTTCGACCTGCTCTTGCACCAGGAAACCCTCGGGCGCCTGCGCCGTGGCGCTGGTGAACATCCGCGCCATCCGTGCGCAGGTGGCGGCCGCCGCATGCGGCGGCACGTCGAGCGCGACGCCGCCCGCTTCAGTCTTGTGCAGCACCGCGCGCGACAGGATCTTCACCACGACATTGCCGCCGAACGTTTGTGCGGCGGTTTCCGCTGCTTCCGGTGTGTCCGCGACAATCTCTCGCGTCACCGGAAGACCGAACTTCGCGAACAAGGCCTTGCTTTCGGCCTCGTTGAGCGGGCCGGGATTCAGATCGATCGCGATCTCCGCATTATCGCGCGATGGTTCTGCAAGTGCCTCGCGGGTCTCGGTCGCGATGGCGTGTTGCGCAAACCACATCGCTGCGAGCGCAGCGGCGCAGCTTTCCGGCGCGGCGAAGGCGGGGATGCCGGCTTCGTTGAGCTTGCGCACGATTAACGGCGCATCGGGGCTGACATAGGCGATGATCGGCTTGGTGCTGGTGCCAGCGCAATCGAGCAAAGGCTGTATCGCCCGGTCCGGATCGTTGGCGGATGATGAGCCCAGCACCACGGCGACAGCATCATAGCCCGGGCTGTCGAGCACCTGCGCAATCACGCTGCGGAACACTGTTGGCTTCGCGCCGGCCAAGGTGAGATCAATCGGGTTGCTGTCCAGAATGGCGCCGGCGACGCCGAGTTCGGTCAAAACTTGCGTGGTGGCGGCATCCGGGGCCGGTGTCGCGAATCCGGTAAGACCGGCGGCGTCGGCGACGAGGCCGGCGGCGCCGCCGGTGGAGGTGACGATCGCAAGGCGGCGTCCCGCGAGTCGCCGTCCACAGCTAAGCGCCAGCGGCAAGTCGAGGAGATCGGAAAATCGCTCGGCGCGGATGATGCCGTACTGCCTGAACAGGGCGTCGTAAGCCGCATCCGAGCCGGCCAGCGCGCCGGTGTGGGACATTGCGGCCCGTACGCCGGCGTCGGACCGGCCGACCTTGAAGACGACAATCGGCTTGCCGGCGCGCGCTGCGCGTTGCGCCGCGTGACGAAAGGCCAGTGGCCGCCGCAGCCCCTCGAGATAAAGCGCGATGACACGTGTCGCCGGATCGTCGACCAGATGGTCGAGCACGGCCGCGACATCAAGATCTGCCTCGTTGCCGGTGGCGATCAGTTTGGAAAAGCCGAGGCCGCGCGCGGCGGCGCGTGACAGCAGCGAGCCGAGGATGCCGCCACTCTGCGAGATCAGCGCCACATTGCCGGCGCGCAGCGTCTCGCCTTCGAGTGTGGCGCTGGCGGACAGCGGAATGCCATCGGTCAGGTTGATGAGACCGATGGTGTTCGGCCCGAGCAGCCGCATCGATCCCGCGGCCTCGATCAATTCGCGCTGCCGCTGCACGCCCTCGGGACCACTTTCTCCGAAGCCGCCGGCGAGGATAATCGCTGCCGCCGTGCCGCGGGCACTGAGCTGCTTCACCGCATCGATGACGCGGTCGGAGCCGACGAGCACCAGCGCGACGTCGGGGGCTTCCGGCAGCGAGGTCGGATCCGGATAGCAGCGCCGGTCGCCGATCATCTGCTCACGCGGGTTGATCGGATAGACCGGGTGCGGATAACGGTAACCGTCCAGATAGGCGAGCGGCCGTCCCGTGAGCTTGGTCGGATCGGACGACGCACCGACAATGGCGATGCTGCGCGGTGTGATCAGGCGGTCGAGGGCGGTTCGGGTCACGTCAGATCTCCTGCTGGCATCTTACCGTGCCGTCTTGTCCAGAAAGGCTGCGACCGCGTCCTGGTGTTCCGCGGTGGTGTAGCAGATCGCCTGCGCCTCGCGTCCCAGTGCGAACAGCTGTTCTTCGGGGGTCTCGAAGGTGCGATCAAGAATGGCTTTGGACAATGCGAGCGCCGCGGCCGAGCCGCGGCTGAGGTCGTGCGCCCAGGCGCAGGCCTCCTGAACGAGCCTGTCCGCGGGACTGACGCGATCGGCGAGGCCGATCGTCAACGCTTCCTGCGCCTCGACGGTGCGGCCTGAGAAGATCAGTTCCTTGGCGCGCGGCAGGCCGACACGCCGGGGCAAAAAATAGAGACCGCCGCCATCGGATACGAGGCCGCGGCGGATGAAACTCATGCTGAAGGACGCCGCGTCGGACGCCACGATGAAATCGCAGGCCAGCGCCATGTCGCAGCCGAGTCCTGTGGCGGCGCCGTTCACCGCGGCGATGGTCGGCTTCGGCAGGCCATGCAGTGCGGCCACGCTCTGGTGGGTGCGCCGCTGCCGGCGCCAGCCGTTGAATGCGACCTGGCCGGGGGCGGCTTGCAGGCGCTGCTTCATGCCGGAGATGTCGCCGCCGGAGCAGAACGCCTTGCCTTCGCCGGTCAGCACCAGCGCGCGCACCGCATCGTCGTTGGCGGCGCGATCAAGAGCGGCCATCAATTCACCGCGCATGGCGTCATCGATGGCGTTGCGCACCTGCGGCCTGTTGAGGGTGAGAACCGCGATGGAGTTCTCGACGGTGAGTTTGACGAGATCGGTCATGATCATGTTCCGCTGATAATGAGGGAGTTATTCGGCCTTGATGTTGGCGTCCTGGATCAGCTTGCGCCAGCGGGCTTCCTGTTCGCGCACATAACGATCGAGCTGGTCCGGCGGACCGCCCATCATGATCAGGCCTTCATTGAGCTTGAGTTTTTCGAACGCGGGAGATTGCACCGCCTTGGCAACAGCGCTGTTGAGCTGCGTGATGATCTCCGGTGGGGTTTGGGTGGGCGCAAAGAGCCCGTACCAGCTTTCCGCGACATAGCCGGGAACGCCCGCTTCCGCCACCGTCGGCAGATCCGGATAGGCCGGCGAGCGTTCGGCGGAGGTCACCGCCAGCGCGCGCAACTGGCCGCCCGCGATCAGCGCCGAGGCGCTTGCCACCGTTGTGAACATCACCTGGATCTGGCCACCGAGCAGATCGGTGATCGCCGGCGCGGCGCCTTTGTAAGGCACGGTTGTGAGATTGACCTTTGCCAGGCTCTTGTACAACTCGCCGGCGAGATGCGCCGACGTGCCGGTGCCGAAGGTGCCGTAGTTGAGGGCGTCCGGATGCGCCTTGGCCTCCGCGGTCAGATCCGCAATGGATTTGATCGGCAATTTCGGATTGACCACAACGATGTTGAACGAGCGGGCCACCAGCGCTACGGCTGCGAAATCCTTGAAGGTGTCGAACGGCAGTTTGCTATTCAGGCTCGGATTGACCGCGTGCGCGAACGTTGCCATCACCAGGGTGTAGCCATCCGGCGGGCTGGTTGCGGTCGTCTGGGTCCCCAGAATGGTGCCACCGCCCGGCTTGTTCTCGATGATGACCGGCCGGCCGAGGGTGGTCGACATCTCCTGGGCCAGGGTGCGCGCGATGACGTCGGTGCCGCCACCGGCGGCGAACGGCACGATGATCCGGATGATCTTTTCGGGGTAGGCCGCACGCACTGGACCTGTCGACAGAGTGACAAGACCGGCGAGGGCCATCATGACAGCGAGAAGCGGCCGAGGCCGGATACGGTGCGGTGGTTCTGACGTGATAGAGCGGCCTGACATCCGCGGTCTCCCGGGTTCCTCGTGGGTTTTTATGCTGTCCGGCTTAGCACGCGCCGCCGGACGGGCCTGCTGCCCATTTCCACCTGGTGGAAATGGAGGCATGATCCGAAAACGTGCTTTTGAGGAGGTTGTTGATGACCAGGAGAGCCGGCACCGCGCCCGCGCGTCCCAAAAAATCCGCGACCAACCGTTCGCTGACACGCGGTATCGACATCCTGCGCGCATTCCGGCCGGGCTCTGAATTGCTGGGCAATGGCGATCTCGCCGAGCGCACCGGATTATCGCGCGCCACCGTCAGCCGGCTGGCGCAGACGCTGGTCACGACAGGTTTCCTGGAGCACGACCGCGCGCAGCGCGCCTATCGGCTGGGTGCGCCGGTGCTCAGTCTCGGCCACGCCATGCGCACGGGGTCATCGGTGCTGCGCGTCGCGGCGCCCCTGATGACGGCTGTCGCGAGGCGGCTGCGCGTCAATGTCGGGCTCGCGGTGTGCGACCGCGACGAGATGGTCTATCTGGACTCGGTGCGCATGAACGCCCGTGGCGCCGAGCGCAGCATCGTCTCCGGGCATCGCGTGCCGATCGAATTGACGTCGCTGGGCCGCGCGTATCTTGCAGTGATATCCGAGCCGCAGCGTGCCGCCCTGCTGTCGAGGATCAAGCGGCGGCGGCGCAACACGGCGTGGCCGGAGCTCGAGCGCGAGATCGCGGATGCCGCCGGGCAGATTGCGCGCAAAGGCTATTGCCATGCCTCCTGGCAACCCCATGTGGTGGCGCTGGCGGCGGCCGTGGCGATCGAGGGCTGGCCGGTCTATGTGCTCAATATCAGTGTGACCACACCAGCGAAGCCGGCCGCTGTCGTGCGCGAACTTGAAAGACCGCTGCTGGAGCTGGCGGCACAGTTTGGTGCGGCACTGACCGAGCTCAGTGCATCCGAAGCCGGCGGTTGACCGCATCCAAGCGCCACATTGCATTCCCAGATCAATGTTTCGATTGAGACCGAAACGTTTGCATCGCGATGCGCGTCATTGTTGTGCTCGTCCCCGACAGCAGCAATGGCGGATTGGACATATCGTGAAGCAGCTGTACAGCCCAATGACCGGACCGAGTGCTGGTGTGTCGATTGCCCGTCGATCGGCCATCGGCATGCTTGGCGCGACTATCGCGATGGCGAAGGTCTCGTCGCTTGATGAGGCTTATTCCCAGCCACTGACACCCAACGGAGCAGAGATGATCAATCAGAAATCCACGAGTGAGAAAACCTTGAGCGAGATCACCGGCGCTGGCGGCCTGCTCGTCGTCGCCCAATGGAAAGCCAGAGAAGGACAGGCCGAGGCTGTGACCGCTATTCTGCGTCGCTTTCTGCCGCAAGCCCAAAGCGAGCCGGGAGTCAAAATGTTTCTGATCAGCCGAGGCAAGGATGATCCCGGTCAATTCCTGTTTTACGAGCTGTTCGCCGACGAGGCGGCTTTCGCCGCACACCAGGGCAGCACACATTTCAAGACATTGATTGCGGAGCAGGCGCTGCCGCTGCTGTCGACGCGCGAGCGGGCGCAGTACACGTTACTCTGAGTCGAAGCTCTGATGGTGGCTCTGATTCAGGTCAACTGAATCAGAGCACCGGCGATGCGAGCGGTCTGCGCCGGGCGCGATGGGCTTATGGTCTGACTGCCGTCACGATCCATATCGCACCCTTGAGGTTGACGCTGTCGCCGCTGGCGTGTTGCGCCAATGCGTCCCGGATCGATTGCGCGGCAGCAGTGATCTTGTCCTGCGGCTGTCCCTCGAGTGCCCGCGCGGCCGGACCGATCGACAGCGCGAAGTGCATGGCGTGGTCCAGCCCGCGGCCGGCGGCCATGTCGAGCGGCGTATCAAATGGCTCCATCCCGATGGATGTGAAGCCGGCGGCACCGAGAATGCTGTGCACCCGGTCTTCCGATGCGAATGCGAACGGGCCCGGATCGTTCGGCTTTACCTCCGGCAATTTCGGCACATGTTTATAAGCCTCCTGCAGCGGCAGGATGAAATATGGATTGTCGCGTGGTTGCCGCCAGCAAGCGAATACGACGCGGCCGCCTGGCCGCATCGCGCCAGCGAGATTGGTGAACGCGCGCTCGGGGTCGTCGAAGAACATCACGCCGAAGCGAGAAAACAGCACATCGAAATGATCGGGCACGAACGCATGGCTGGCCGCGTCCGCCAGCTGATATCGGACGTGAAGGCCGGGCGGCGTGCGATGGCGCGCCCGTGTCAGCATGTCGGACGAAATGTCGATGCCGAGCACTTCGCCGTGGGCGCCGACCTGGTTGCCGAGCTCGATCGAGGAGGCGCCGCAGCCGCAGCCGACATCGATCACCCGCTCGCCCGGCTTGATCGCGCCGCGCGCCAGCAGCTTCTGCAACACCGGCACAAAGGTGGCGTCCAGGGTTTCCTGGAAGTCGGTCCAGTTGCGCCCGGCGCTGCCGTTCCAGAAGGCCAACTGGTCGGTCATTGGTGCTGAAGTCATGTCGTCTCCCCGATGTTATGGGTTGTGTTGTTGTCTGGAAAACCGGCGCCGATATTCTTGGCGACTGTCTCTCTCATGCCTGCGCTGCCGCGCGCTCTTCGTCCCGCACGGCCTGGTGCAGCCAGTTCCGGAGTCTGACAATCTTCGGCAGGGTCTCATCACCCTTGCGGCATAGAAAGCGATAGATCGATGTGGTCTCGTAGATCTGGTCGAACGGCAGCATCAGGCGGCCCTCCTGGACCTGTTTGCGGATCACGTCGACGGGTGCGATCATGACGCCGACGCCGTCGATCGCGGCTTGCAATCCCGCAGTCATCGGATCGAAACGCACCTCGCGCCGCGGCTTCTGATCCTCGCGGCCGAAGGCGCGGTGCCAGCGCACCCAGGCATCCGGTGCCTGGCTGATGATGATGCGGGTGACCTGCCGCAGACCCGCGACGCTGCGAAGCCTGGCACCGATCGCCGGCGAACACACCGGCGCGACCCGCACCTTGGACACCGGCTCGGCAAAGAACCCGGAGGGCGGGCGCGCACTCATCCGGATCACCGCGTCGAACTCGCCGCGTTCGAAATCCACCAGGTTCTGGCTCATGTCGAGCCGCAGCCGCAGCGCCGGATTGAAACGTTCGAACTGCTCGATCCGCGGCGTCAGATACGCCGCGGCAAACGTTGGCGCGACGCTGACGCGCAATTCGGCGGCGCGCGTGGCATCGCTGATGGCGTGAATGCCACGGGCGAATTCGGCGAAGCCTCGGCTCACGTAGCCCTGCAACGTCTGTCCCGCTGCCGTCAGGTCGACCTTGCGATGGGTGCGCACAAACAGCGCCTGGCCGAGATTCGTCTCCAGCCGCCGGATCTGGTGGCTGATCGCTGATGGCGTCAAATGCAGTTCATCGGCCGCGGCCTGGAACGAGCGCAGCCGTGCCGCCGCCTCGAACGAGCGCAATGCGGAGATGTGCCGGATCGAGGTCTGCCCATTCATGGGCCGATCTTAGGTGACAAAAAGTCACCCGTACAGCGATGGATTCGTTTGTCTGCAATGCGCACTGGCGACATCTTCCGGGCCGATTCCAACGGAGGTGGCCATGCAGTTCGACTTCGAAAGCATCCCGGAAGAGGCGCGCTACAAGCTGATGCTTGCCACCGTGCTGCCGCGCCCGATCGCCTGGGTGACCAGCCAGGACGGCAACGGCCTGGTCAACGCCGCGCCGTTCTCATTCTTCAATGTGTTCGGCAGCGATCCCGCGACCGTTGGCCTCGGTGTCGGGCGCAGTTCCACAGTTCGTCCAAAGGACACGCGCCTCAACATTCGTGCGACCGAGGAGTTCGTGGTCAATCTGGTGCCGTTCTCCGCGGCCGAGAAGATGCGCAACACCTCGATGCCGTTTCCGCCTGGAATCAGCGAAGTGGACGTGGTGGGGCTCTCCACGTTGCCCAGCCTGCGCGTCAAGCCGCCGCGCATTGCCGAGAGTCCGGTGTCGTTCGAATGCCGGTTCATGCAGGAAATCAGGCTCGGTAATTTCAGCCTGATGCTCGGCCGGATCGTGCTGATGCATATCGCGGATGAAGCGGTGAGCGACCCCGACCGGCTCCATATCGATACCACGCGGCTCGATCTGATCGGGCGCATGGAAGGGACGCTTTACACCCGTACCCTCGACAAGTTCGAGCCGCAGAATCTTGAACAGGCTCGCGCGCTGTTGGCGCAGCACAACACCTGAGCGGTAGGGTCCCGTCACGGCTGGGGACGACCGATCCTGCGGCCACACGAAAGTGATGACGGCGGCCTCTTGAACGTTACCGACAATGTTCCTGTTTTGTTCTCATTTGGTCCAGGAGACCAAAGAGACTTTATTCATGGAGCAGGCCCGTGACCGAGTATCCGCTCTTTTTTCTTTCCTTCATTGTTGTGGCCGTTGCGGCGCTTGTGCTGCTGGTGATGAGTTTTCACACCGCAAACCAGTATGAGCGGGCCGTGATCTTCCGGCTCGGCAAGTATGACCGCACCGCGGGGCCCGGACTGTTCTTCATCGTGCCCTTCATCGAGTGGCTGACCAAGCTCGATCTGCGCACCATCACCGCCAATGTCGAACAGCAGGAGGGCATCACCCGCGACAACGTGCCGATCAAGGTCGACGCGGTGATCTGGTTTCGCATTCTCGATCCCGAGCGCGCGGTGATGGAGGTCAAGAATGTCAGCAACGCGGTGGTGCAGGTCTCGATGACCACGCTGCGCACCGTGCTCGGGCAGCATTCGCTGGACGAAATTCTCAAGGCCCAGGACACCATCGCCAATCTGATGCAGAGCTTGATAGATGCCATCACCGAACCGTGGGGCGTCAAAGTCGAACTGGTGCAGATGAAGAACGTCGAGATCCCGCCCAGCATGCAGCGCGCCATGGCGCAGGAGGCCGAGGCGCTGCGCGAGAAGCGCGCCCGCTTGATCAAGGCGGAGGCCGAACTCGATGCCGCCGAACAGCTGCGCAAGGCGGCCGAAGTCATCATGCAAAATCCGGCCGGCCTTGAGCTGCGCCGGATGCAGATGATCACTGAAGTCGGCGCCGAGCAGAACACCATGACCATCGTGATGATGCCGAGCGAGTTCGTGTCGATGGCCCGCGGGATTGCCGATGCGGCAAAGGTGGTGGCGGGCAAGTGACCTGGAGTCGCCCTGCTGAGTGACGGGCGATAGTCGCATCGGCTTTAGAGGCGAAGGCACCGCACTCATCACTGTCATCACCGGGCTGGTCCCGGTGATCTCGCTTAGGGAGGCACTGCGTCCCTAAGCGGGGTTGCCGGGACAAGCCCGGCAACGACAAGGGGAGTGTTGATGCGTTTCGACAACCCTCAGCGTTATCCGTGGGCTCACCTCGCGTTTCCATGAGAGGCCAAGCCCATCACGGCGTGCTGCTGTCGATGCCCTGCAATGCCTTCTTCAAATGCTCGCAGAAGATCGCCGCCGCGCTCGGCAGGTTGCGGTCCCGCAGTTGTCCGAGCACAAGGTTGGCGTGCGGCACGTCGCGCTGGTCGATGGCAAGGGCGATGACGCCTGAGCCTGCGAGATAATCCGGCAGTGCGCCGACCTCGATCTGAAACGACAGCGCCTGGCCGCGGGCGACGCAGCCGCGCAGGAATTCGAACGAGTTCGACTGGATCGACGGCGCGAGGCTCAGCCCTGCACGCGCGGTGACCTCATCCAGCAACTGGCGACCGCCGATGCTGCGCTCCGGGAGTGCCAGCGGATACATCCGGCAGTCCGACAGCCGCAACGTCTTCTTTTTTGCAAGCGGATGTTTCGCGGCCATCAGCACCACAAGCCGCTGTTTCAAGGTGAGCAGCGGCCGGAAATTCGGCAGCTGCGGCGGGCGGAACACCAGCAGGACGTCGACCTCGAGGGCGGCGAGCGCCTGCATGGCGCGCTCATGGTCCGACACATTGACCTCGAATGTGATCAGCGGATAGGCGCGTTGAAACACCGAGATCGCTTCGGGCAGGAAGCCGTGCGCCAGCGCCTGGCTGCAGGCGATGCGGACATTGCCGCGGCGCAGCCCCTTGAGATCCTCGATCTGCGAACGCATCCGCTCGGTCTCGGCGAACTGGCTGCGGATGAAGCGGGCGAACACCTCACCCGCCGCGGTCAACCGCATGCCGCGCGGCCGACGCTCGAACAGCTGGGTGCCGAGTTCGTCTTCCATGTCCATGATCCGCCGGTTGAGCGCCGAGGCCGTGACGTTGAGCGTGTCGGCGGCCTTCCGGATCGAGCCCGAGCGGGCGACCTGGTCGACGTACCTGAGGAAACGCAAATGGCGCATCGAAAAACTCCGGTTTTCCGGAGTGTATACTTTTCGGCAACGCTCCACCAGAAAATCGGCGATAGATAACCGCACTCTTGCATGGATAGATCAGGGACGCCGGCAGCGAGGCGTCCTGCGCGCCCAACAGAGCGAGATTGATCCATGCAGAACAGGCCCATCGGAGTGGTGTTGCGTTCGAATTTCGGTCGTCTGGCAGTGGCGGCGGTCGCCATGCTCGGCGTCACGGCGATGACCGTGCCGGCCTCGGCCGACACCAAACTCAAGATGGTGCTGAACTGGAAGTACCAGGGGCCGCAGGGCATGTTCTTCCTGGCCCAGGACCTCGGTTACCTCAAAGCCGAAGGGATCGACCTCACCATCGATCAGGGCAACGGCTCGGGAGCGGCGGTGCCGCTGGTGGCCAACGGCACCTACGATGTCGGCTTCGGCGACATCAATGCCTTGATCGAACTCGCGGCCAAGAAGCCGGATGATGCGCCGGTCGCGGTGTATGTGATGTTCAACCAGCCGCCATTCACCATTGCGGTGAAGGCGGACAGTCCGATCAAGACGCCGCAGGATCTGGCCGGCAAGACACTCGGCAGCGCAGCCAACGACGGCGCGCTGAAGCTGCTGCCGGCGTTCTGCAAGGCCACCAGGATCGATTGCACCGCTGTGAAGATCACCAACCTGCAGCCGAATTTGCGCGAGCAGATGCTGATGCAGAGCCAGGTCGACGGCGTGCTCGGCTATGTCAACACCATCCGCTTCTCGGCGCGCGCCATGGGCGTCGGTGACGACAAGATTCGCTACATCAATTTCGGCGACTACGGCATGGATCTCTATTCCAACGCCATCATCGTGTCCAAGAAGCTGGTGAAGGACAATCCCGAAGTGGTGAAAGGCCTGGTCCAGGCGATCAACAAGGGGCTGGTCGCTGCACTGAAGGATCCGGACGGAGCGGTCGCCGCGGTCGCGAAACGTGAGCCGCTGATCAAGATCGACGTCGAGCGTGCCCGCTTCGACGCGACGCTGCGGGCCGAAATGAATCATCCGGAGATTGCCAAGATCGGCCTCGGCAATGTCAATCCCGAACGACTGAAGCGCGCCATCGACACCATGGTGTCGATCAATGGGCTGCCACGCACGCCGGCGGTCGACGAGATTTTCACCCCAGCCTTTCTTCCAGCCGCCTCCGAGCTGCCGAAGAAGCTGTTCTGAACCAAACCAACCTGCAGGACGCAAGCCATGGACTTGAAACTCACCGATCGTGTTGCTGTCATCACCGGCCCGGCCAAAGGCATGGGCGCTGTCGTGACCAAGGCCTTTGCCGCGGAGGGCTGCAAGCTGGTGCTGATCGGCCGCGACGTCGCCGCAATCGAGCCGGTCGCCGCCGAGGTGCGCGCTTCAGGCCGGCCGGCCATCGTGGTGCCGTGCGACCTGACGGTTCCGGCACAATGCGATATCGCGGCGAAGGCGGCGCTCGAGGCGTTCGGCCGCATCGACATCCTGGTCAATATCGCCGGCGGCTCCGGCCCGATCGGCAAGACCGGCGCACAAACCACGCCGGACGAGTTCGACGAGATCGTCACATTGAACATGAACGGCTGCTTCCACACCATGCATGCGGTGTTGCCGGCGATGGCCGAGCAGCGCTACGGCAAGATCGTCAATGTCGGCGGCACCTTCGGTTTGCGCGGCCGCGCCGGCCGCATGGCCTACTCGGCTTCGAAATGGGGGCTGCGCGGCATCACCAAGAGTTTCGCGCTGGAGGTCGGCCAGCACAACATCAATGTCAATTACGTCGCGCCCGGCATGGTCGACGGCCCGCGTTTCCGCGACAAGGTCTGCGCCGACATGGCGAAGAAGCTCGGCATCACACTGGAAGAGGCGATGCAGCGCCACGCCGCGGACTATGCGCTGCGGCGCGTCACCACCGATAGCGATGTCGCCAACGCCTGTCTTTTTTTGGCCAGTGACGTGTCGCGGCAGTTGACCGGCGTCGACATGCCGGTCGACGGCGGCTGGGCCATGCTGTGAGGGACGCCATGATCGCAGATCTCGTCATCCACAACGGCATCGTCGTTTCCGCCGACACCACGTTTCCGGCGAGTGTCGCCATCAAGAACGGAAAAATCCTGGCCGTCGGCACTGCGGACTCGATGCCGCAGGCTACGGAGACCCTCGACGCCGGCGGTCTTCACGTGCTGCCGGGCGCAATCGACGTGCATGTGCATTTCCGCGATCCCGGCTATCCGCACAAGGAAGACTGGGAAAGCGGCACGGCGGCCGCCGCGTTCGGCGGCGTCACCACGGTGTTCGACATGCCCAACACCATTCCGCCGACGGCGAATGCGGAGATCCTGGCGGCCAAGCACGCCATCGCCAGTTCCAAGGCCTATGTCGATTACGGCCTCTACGGTTTGCTCGGCGAAGACACCATCGCGCAGGTGCCGGAACTGGTCGACGGCGGTGTGATCGGTTTCAAGCTCTATATGGGCAACACCTTCGGCAAAATTCCGTCGCCCACCACCGGCGCCATGCTGGAGGCGTTCGAGGTGGTGGCGCCCACCGGCAAGCGGGTGTCGTTGCACGCCGAGACCAATTCCATCATGGAGCGGCGGCAGGCGCGGCTGACCGCGGCCGGCCGCAGCGATCCGCTGGCGCATCTTGCCGCACGGCCCGCGGTGGTCGCGGTGGAGGCGGTGTCCCGCGCCGCCATTCTTGCCGAATGGACCGGTGCGCGCATCCATGTGCTGCATATCTCCTCGGCCGCGGAGCTGTTGCCGCTGGCGGCGGCGAAAGCCCGCGGTGTCGACATCACCGGCGAGACCTGTCCGCAATATCTGTTTCTGTCCAGCGACGACTACGCCCGGCTCGGCGGCATCATTCGCCTCAATCCGCCGGTGCGTGAGCAGGAGAACCAGGCGCCGATCTGGAACGCGCTGGTCGACGGCACCATCGACATGATAGCCACCGATCACGCGCCGCATACGCCGGAGGAAAAGACCCGCAACGACATCTGGAGCGTCGATTGCGGCTTTCCCGGCGTCGAGAGCCAGATGCCGCTGATGCTGACCGAGGTGGCCGCCGGCCGCGCATCGATCAGCGACTATGTGCGCTGGAGTGCGGTCAATCCGGCGAAGACCTGGGGCCTCTATCCGCGCAAGGGCGTGATCCAGCCCGGTGCGGATGCCGACATCGCGCTGGTGGACCTGACGCGTCAATGGGCGCTGCAGGATTCGCAGCTGCAGTCGCGCTCAAAAATCTCGCCATGGGACGGTCGCAAGGTGTGCGGCCTGCCGATCCACACTTTGGTGCGCGGCCGCTTTGCCATGAAGAATCGCGAACTGGTGCCGGCGACCAAGGGCTGGGGCCGCTCGGTCCATACCATCCAGGCGATGCCGCCGGCGGTGGTTAGGAATGCCGATCAGACCATGCAGGCCGTGCTCAAGGCGCCGGCGCGAGGAGCCGTCACATGACCGCGAGCGCGCGCGCCGATGTTTTTGTTGAGTTGCAGCAGGCGACGCTGAGTTACGGGCAAGGCGAACGCAGTGTGGCGGCACTGGCGGAAACCAGCCTGATGATCGGCAAGGGCGATTTCGTCGCTCTGGTCGGTCCGTCCGGGTGCGGCAAATCCACCATTCTCCGCCTGGTATCGGGGCTGATCCAGGCCTCGTCCGGCTGGGTGTTCGTGGCGGGGCGCGAGGTCGGCGCCGAGCCGGTGCGGGTCGGCATGGCGTTTCAGAATCCGACCCTGCTGCCGTGGCTGCGCATCCGCGACAACATCATGCTGCCACTGCGTATCGTGCCGCCGTTCCGCGCCGAGTTTCGCGCCAAGCGCAACACCGAATTTCGCGATCGCGCCGACGATCTGCTGAAGCAGGTCGGCCTGGCCGGTTTCGCCGACAAATATCCCTGGCAGCTCTCGGGCGGCATGCTGCAGCGGGCGTCGCTGTGCCGGGCGCTGATCCACGAGCCGGAGCTGCTGATGCTGGACGAGCCGTTCGGCGCGCTCGACCAGTTCACCCGCGAGGAATTGTGGGCGATCATGCAGGAGCTGTGGCTGGCGCGGAAGCCGACGGTGCTGCTGGTCACCCATGACCTGAAGGAGGCGAGTTATCTCGCCAATCGGATCTGCGTGATGCAGGCGCGTCCCGGCCACATCATCGAGGATTGCCCGGTCACCTTCGCCCGTCCCCGTACCATCGACTTCACTTATTCCGCCGATTTCACCGCGCTGACCCAGCGCCTGCGCGAATTGATCATCGCCGGCCGCGCCCAGCGGGAGCAACACGCATGACCGATCAGGGCCGCCGCCGTTTCGCTTCCAGCTCGCTGATTATCGGGTTCTTCCTGTTTTGGGAGCTCGCCTGCGTCATGTTCCATGTCCGCGACATCGTGCTGCCGCGGCCGTCGCAGATTCTCTATACGCTGTGGGCCGATGCGCCCGGCATCTGGCCGCATGCGTTGCAGACCACCTATACCACCTTGATCGGCTTCGGGCTCGGCATCGTCGGTGGTGTGTTGCTCGGTGTGGTGATCGGTTCGTCGCGGCTGGCGTATGACGTTGCCTATCCGCTGTTGATCGGCTTTGCCTCCATCCCCAAGGTTGCCGTCGTGCCCGTGCTGGTGCTGTGGTTCGGCGCCGGCACCGTGCCCGCCATCATCACCGCGGCGCTGACCTGCGTGTTTCCGATCGTGGTCAATGTCGCCACCGGCCTCGCCACCACCGAGCCGGAGCTGGAGGACGTGATGCGCACGCTACGCGCCGGCAAGCTCGATATCCTTGTCCATGTCGGCCTGCCGCGCGCCATGCCGTATTTCTTTGCCTCGCTGAAGGTGGCGGTGACACTCGCCTTTGTCGGCACGGTGATTTCGGAAACCGTGGCCTCCAATCGCGGCATCGGCAATCTGATGATGATCGCCAGTTCCAGCTTCGACGTGCCGCTGGTGTTTGCCGGTCTGCTGATCCTCGCCGTGATGGGTGTCGCGCTCTACGCCGTGTTTTCCCTGATCGAAGGCCGGATCACCGGCTGGACCCGCCGCCAGGAGAATTTTTCCATCGGCGGGTAGGGCGATGGACGTCGAGCAAATCCCAGTTTCAACCGGAGACAGCCTCATGCGCCAAATTCTGACAGCCGCCATGCTTTCGTTCTGCTTGCTGGGTGGCAGTGCCAGTGCGCAGGACGTGACAAAGATCAAGTTCACCCTGGACTGGAAGCTGCAGGGCATCCACGCCTGGTGCTACTGGGCCTTGGACAAAGGTTACTTCGCCGGCGAAAAGCTCGATGTCAGCATCGATCAGGGCGAGGGATCGGCCGCGACGGTTACGCGCATCATGTCGGGCGCCTATGATGCGGGTTTTGGCGACATCAATGCCATCATCCAGAACGCCGCGGTGAAACCCGCTGAGACGCCGCTGATGGTCTACATGGTCTACAGCAAGGCCCCGTTCGCGCTGCTGACCAAGGCCGACGGTCCGGTCAAATCGCTGAAAGATCTGCCGAGCACCCGGCTGGGATCGCCGGCGGGCGGCGCCGCGTTCAAGCTGCTGCCGCTGCTCGCCAGGACAAACGGCGTCGACTATGCGTCCATCAAGATCACCCAGATTGCCCCGAACCTGCAGGAACAGCTGCTGCTGCAGGGCCAAGTGGATTCGGTTGCGGTCTTTTCCGCCACCAGCTACATGAATCTGGTGTCGCTCAAGCTCGATCCCGACAAGGATTTCCGCTGGATGTTCTATTCGGACCTCGGCCTCGATCTGTATTCCAACGGCATCATGGTCTCGCAGAAGCTCGCGAAGGAACGCCCGGACGCGGTCAGGGGACTGCTGCGCGCCATCAACCGGTCGATCAAGGAAACCTTGGCTGATCCCGATGCCGCTATCGCACTGCTGGCGAAATACGAGCCGCTGATCAAGAAAGACATCGAGAGGCGCCGGCTGCTGTATGTCTACCAGTCGCTGATGGACACGCCGGAGGCGCGCGAGCTCGGCCTTGGCGACGTCGGCGAGACACGTCTCAAATCGGCGATCTCGACCATTGTGACCTCGTTCGAGCTGCCGCGTTCGCCGAACGCCGGCGAGGTGTTCGATCGCGGCTTTCTTCCGGACAAAGCGGAGCGGACACCACCCGTGATTGCCCCCTGATGGAGGAGCCGGCTTGATGAACACTGCGTCCCGTACGATCACCTGCGCCCACCTGATCGGGAGCGCTGCCGAATGGTCGACAAAGGCACGGCGGATCATGATCGCCGGTGAAGATATTCGGTCGGTCGGCGCTGCGGACGGCGGAAACATCGACCCGCTGCTGGTGCTCCCGGTGCTGGTCAACGCCCATGACCACGGACGCGCGATCCGCACCAGTTCGATCGGCGCCGCCGGTAAGCCGCTGGAATCATGGTTGCATCATGGCGCGCTGTTTCCGTCGGTGGATCCTTATCTGGCCGCCGCGGTGGCGCTGGGCAACAGCGCACTGGGTGGTGCCGGCGTGGTGATGATGCATTACACCCGCGTGCAAGGCTTCACGGATTTGCCGACCGAAGCGACGGAGGTCGCGCGGGCGGCGCGGGATGTTGGTGTGCGCGTCGGCTTCGCGGTGTCGATGAGGGATCGCAATCCGCTGGTTTACGGCGCGTCCGAGCCGGTGTTGTCGGCGCTTCCGCCCGATTCGCGCGCTGAGATCGAGCGCAGGTTCCTGCGCCAGCCGCTGTCACCAAAGGACCAAATCGCGCTGGTGGATGCGGTGGCCGATGCTGCGGCCGGGCCGATGTTCGACGTTCAATATGGCCCGAACGGCGTGCAGTGGTGCAGCGAAGCGCTGCTGGAAGCGATCGCGGAGGCATCGCATCGCACCGGGCGCCGGGTGCACATGCATCTTCTGGAAACACGTTATCAGCGGGCATGGCTGGATGCCGCCTATCCGGATGGTGGTGTACGTTATCTTGACAGCATCGGGCTGTTATCGCCGCGCCTGACACTGGCGCACTGTGCCTGGGCGCGGCCGGATGAACTGGAATTGCTCGCTGAACGCGGCGTGACCATTTCCGTCAACACCAGCTCCAATCTGCATCTGCGGTCCGGTATCGCGCCGGCCGCGGCGATGGTCGCAAGCGGCTGCCGGGTCGCGCTCGGCATCGATGGCCGGGCGCTGGACGATGACGACGACAGCTTGCGTGAACTGCGGCTGGCGCATCTCCTGCATGTCGGCACCGGTTTTCGCACAGTGGTGAGCGAGAAGCAGATTCTGCAGGTGGCTTTCGGCAATGGCCGTCTGTCCGTGACGAATTCGCTCCGAGGTGGCGCGGTCGAGCCGGGCGCTCCGGCTGATCTGCTGCTGCTGGACTGGGCCGCGCTCGACGACGATGGCTTGCGCGACAATCTCGATCCGGTCGACCTGCTGTTTTCGCGCGCGACCGCCCGCCATATCCGGGAGGTGATCGTCGGTGGACGCAGCATTGTCCGGGATCGGCGCGTTCTTGGTATCGATCTCGATGCCGCGCGCCGCGACGTGCTGGCGCAGATGCGTGCGGGCATGGCGGCCAACGATGCGTTGGCCGCGGCCTTGCCCGCGCTCGATCGGGTAATCGCGCAATGTTACGAGCCGGATCATCCGTGCTGCTGAAACCGCAGGGGTTGCCTGGCTAAAACATTCCCTCGGGTGGCTGTTTGGTTTTCCGCGGCCGCTCCCACACCACGCCGGGAAAGCCCTTCAGCGGCACCAGTGGCTCGCCGGTGTAGGTCCACTCCTGCAATTCCGAGATGCCGATGTGGTAAAGTGGCTGACGGCCGGTGCGACTGCGAAACAGTGCGCGGGGAATGTTGACCATGTGCGGTGAGCGCGCGCGCTCATATGTGAGCGGCGTGCCGCAGCGCTTGCAGAAGCTGCGCACCGTGCCGGTCGTTTTGTCCTCGTAGCGCTGGATGTGCTCCTCGCCCGCGATCACGCGGAACCGTTTGCGCCAGCTGCCGACATAGGTCGCGTAGGCGGCGCCATGCGCGGCCCGGCTGGCCGCGGTGTGGTCGTGCCAGGCCCAGCGCGCAGGCGTGTCGATCGACAGGCGCACGCTGCCGCACAGGCACTCCGCAATGGTGGCGGTGGGGGTGACCAGAGCGCGTCGTTTCATGAACAGCACCTTTGCCGGTAGGCGAGCGAGTCGAGGCGATTCTTTACATATATTGCATCGCAAACCGTTCGGGAGCGCCGGTTGTGGTGTTGTCTTGTTGAATTTATCCGGCCTTTGGGTTTCACTCGCCGACGTATGATGCCGGGATCCTGTAGACTAGCCCCATGGACGCGAAATCCGCTTTTGGCATAGAGGACACTCACGGTGTCCTGCATCGGTTTCAAGCCGATTTTCGCGGTTCGAGCGAAGGGCTCGGCTGGTCCCAGGTGTTTGCCTCGGTCCAGCGCGAGCGTCCGTTCGACGGGCGATTCCATGCGCTGTCCGACAACCTGATGGTGCTGCATCGCGGGGGGCCGGTCGACATCACCTACACGGTGGACGGCAAATCCGTGGCCCGTCACATCCCGCGCGGCGGCGTGTTCTTCCTGCCGGCCGGGCACGAGTGCAACGTGGCTCTGCATGCCGTGCTCGATTCCACCCACATCTATCTGCGCTCCGATCTGTTCGCGGATCATGAGGGTGGCGCCGACCGGCTGATCAACGGACTCGCGCCGATGCTGGGCGAGCGGGATGTGGTGCTGGAGCACTTGGCGGCGGCGGTGGGCGAGACCATCACCGGTGGACTGCCGGCGTCGTCGCTGTTCATCGATCCGATCGCGCAGGCGATCGCCAATCGCTTCATCGCCATCAATTACCACAAGCCGCTAGCGGCCGGCGACTCCGAGAAACATCCGCAGCGGCTGAGCAGCCGTCAGATGCAGCGCGTCCGCGAGTTCGTCGAGACCAATCTCGATACCGACATCCGGCTGGACATGCTGGCGGGCTTGTGCGGCCGCAGCACCGAGTATTTCGTACGGCTGTTCAAGGCCACCACCGGCGTCTCGCCCTATCAGTATGTGCTCGCAATGCGGATCGAGCGTGCCAAGCTGCTGCTGCGCGACGAGGTGCAGAGCATCGCCGATGTAGCGCTTGCCTGCGGCTTCTCGCATCAGGAACATCTCACCCGGATGTTCCGTCGTTTCACCGGCGTGACGCCGGGGCGCTATCGGCGCAGCCACTAGATCTATCCGTTATCCTCACGGTGACGAGCACAGGCTTTCCGAGGCGCCCGGGCCGCCCACTCATCATTTTTCCGGTTTTGTGCAAAATTCCCCCGGTTTCGTGCAGGCCGGCGGCGGGGCCTCGCGGCTAACGTCCTCCCGACAAAACAAGATGGCCGGACCACCGGCTTGGGAGAAACGCCATGAGCATCGCCGAAATCGATGCCACTCGTGCGTCCGACATCGCGCGTCCGGGCCCCGGCTCGGCCGGACAGGAGACGTTTGATTACTGCTCGCAGCAGTGCCGAGTGGTGTTCGGAGCCGGCACCTCGGCACGCCTCGGCGAGGAGGCCGAGCGCCTCGGCATCCGCCGGGCGCTGGTCTCACCATGCCCGAACAGCAGGAGCAGGGGCGCCGGCTCGGCGCGCGCCTGGAGCAGCGGCTGGCCGGCCTGTTTTCCCGGGCTCGCATGCACACGCCGATTGAAATCACCAGCGAAGCCCTGGCCATTGTCGAATCCCAGGATATCGACGGCCTGGTTGCAATCGGCGGCGGCTCTACGGTCGGGCTCGGCAAGGCGCTGTCGCTGCGCACCGGGCTGCCGCATATCGCCATGCCCACCACCTATGCCGGCTCGGAGATGACTCCGATCCTCGGCGAGACCGCGCAGGGCATCAAAACCACGCAAATGTCGCGGGACCTCGTTCCCGACACCGTGATCTACGACGTGGATCTCACCGTCGGCCTGTCACTGAGGATTTCCGCCGCCAGTGGGCTGAACGCCATCGCGCATGCCGTCGAGGCGCTGTATGCACCGGATGCCAATCCGCTGACCTCGCTGATGGCCGAGGACGGCATTGCCGCGCTGGCGCGGGCGCTGCCGCCGATCATGTCCGCCCCCGGCGACCTCGGTGCGCGTCGCGACGCGTTGTACGGCGCTTGGCTGTGTGGCGCCTGTCTCGGCACCGTGGGCATGTCGCTGCACCACAAGCTGTGCCATGTGCTTGGCGGCGCCTTCGATCTGCCGCATGCCGAAACCCATGCGATCGTGTTGCCGCATGCGGCGGCCTACAACGCCGCCGCCGCACCGGAAGCGATGGCGCGCGTGGCGCGGGCGCTCAGGACCGCCGCTGCGCCGCAGGGGCTTTATGATCTCGGACGCCGGCTGGGGTTGCCCCGTGGGCTCGCCGACATCGGCATGCCGGAAGCCGGCATAACCCGCGCCGCCGAGATGGCGGTGCAGTTTCCTTACGCCAATCCTCGCCCGGTCGACCGCGTCTCCATCCAGGCGCTGATCGCTGCCGCATGGCGCGGCGACGCGCCGACTCTCAATTGATCCATCGTATCGAAGGACAGCACTGATGCCCCACTTTGACGACCAGGCTCTCACCAGCGAAGTGATCGAGAGTTTCGCCAATACGCCCAACACGCGGCTGAAATTCGTCATTCAGGAAACGGTGAAGGCACTGCACGACCTGGTGCGCCGCACCGAACTGACCTTCGAGGAGTGGAAGCAGGCGATCGAATTCCTCACCCGCACCGGGCAGACCTGCACGCCGCTGCGTCAGGAATTCATTCTGCTGTCCGACGTGCTCGGTGTCTCCATGCTGGTGGATGCGGTCAACCATCGGGAGCGCGAGGGGGCGACAGAGACCACGGTGCTCGGCCCGTTCTATGTCGGCGAGCACAAGCCGATGCCGCATGGCGCCGACATCACCAAGGGCATCGCCGGCGAGCCGATGTTCGTGCAGAGCCGGGTTACGGATCTGGCCGGCAAGCCGCTGGTGGGCGCCGAGATCGATGTTTGGCATGCGGACGACGACGGCTTCTATGATTCCCAGAAAGCGGATTACGCGCAGCTGGGCCCGTCGCTGCGCGCACGTTTCATCACCGATGCCGAGGGACGTTTCTCGTTCCGCACCATCCTGCCGTGCAGTTATCCGATTCCGGCCGATGGCCCGGTGGGCGACCTGATCACGGCCACGAACCGCCATCCGATGCGGCCGGCCCATGTCCATTTCCTGGTAAAGGCGGAAGGCTACGAGCCGCTGATCACCCATGTGTTCCTGGATGGCGACGAGTATCTGCGCTCCGACGTGGTGTTCGGCGTCAAGGATGAACTCATTGCAAAGGTTCAGCCACGCACCGAGCCGACATTGCCCAACGGCGACGCCGTAACGGGCCCCTGGCACCTGATGACTTACGATTTTCAGATGAAGCCGGGCGCCGGCATGGTGCCGCAGCCGATGATGTCGGCTGCGGAGTGACGACCTGATCCCATTACAGCAAAAAATGACCATCGAGGAGAGGACATGACCGAGATCAGCAAACCTGTGATCGAGACCGACGTGCTTGTCGTTGGCAGCGGCCCTGCCGGCGCCACCTCCGCAGCGCTGCTCGGCACCTACGGCGTCAAGCACATCCTCATCACCAAATACGGCTGGCTGGCCGATACGCCGCGCGCCCACATTACCAACCAGCGCGCCATGGAGGTGCTGCGCGATCTCGGTCTCGAGGGCAAAGCCACCAACCAGGGCGTGCCGCAGCATTTGATGGCCAACAATGTGTTCTGCGAAAGCCTGGCCGGTGAAGAATTCGGCCGGCTATATTCCTGGGGTAATCATCCGGCGCGCAAGGCAGACTATGACCTCGCCAGTCCGACCCGGATCTGCGACCTGCCGCAGAACCTGCTCGAGCCGATCCTGATCGAGGCCGCCGGGCAGCGCGGCAGCTCATTGCGCTTTAACACCGAATTCCTTGACCTGGTGCAGGACAAGGACGGCGTGACGGCCACGGTGAAGGACCGGATCTCCGGCGAGATCTCTCAGATCCGCGCCAAATACCTGATCGGCGCCGACGGCGGCCGCAGCCGCGTGGCCGAGGTGATCGGTCTGCCGATGGAAGGCCAGATGGGCCGCGCCGGCAGCATGAACATCATCGTGCAGGCGGACCTCAGCAAGTACGTCGCGCACCGGCCGAGCGTGCTGTACTGGGTGCTGCAGCCGGGGGCGCAGATCGGCGGCATCGGTGCCGGGCTGATCCGCATGGTGCGCCCCTGGAATGAATGGCTGATCATCTGGGGCTACGACATCGAGCAGGGCGAACGCAAGCTGGCCGACGATGAGGCGATTTCGATCGTGCGCAACTTGGTCGGCGATGAGACGCTGGAGGTCAAAGTCACCTCCACCTCGACCTGGACCGTCAACGAAATGTATGCCGGACACTATTCCTCGGGCCGGGTGTTCTGCATGGGCGATGCCGTGCACCGCCATCCGCCGACCAATGGGCTCGGATCCAACACCTCGATCCAGGACGCTTACAATCTGTGCTGGAAGCTGAAGCTGGTGCTGGAAGGCAGGGCCGCGCCTTCGCTGCTCGACAGTTATTCGGCGGAGCGCCAGCCGGTCGGCAAGCAGATCGTCACTCGCGCCAACAAAAGCATTGGCGATTTCCCGCCGATCTTCGAGGCGCTGGGCTTGTTGGCCTCCACTGATCCGTCAGAGGCCCGCAAGGCCATCGCGGCGCGCAAGGAGGCGACACCGGAAGGCAAGGCGCGACGCAAGAAGCTCAATGAGGCGATCGCCAACAAGAGTTATGAATTCAACTGCCATGGCGTTGAGATGAACCAGCGTTATGCGTCGTCGGCGGTGGCGAGCGACGGCACGCCGATGCCGGCCTTCGTGCGCGATCACGAGCTGTATTACCAGGCCACCACCTGGCCTGGCGCACATCTGCTGCATGTGTGGGTCGAGCACCGGGGAGAGCGCAAGTCGACGCTGGATCTCGCCGGCAAGGGCCGTTTCACGCTGCTCACCGGTATCGGCGGTGACGGCTGGAAAGCGGCGGCTGCCGCAGTGGAGAAGGCGTACGGCTTGCCGGTCGATGTCGTCACCATCGGTCCTTCGGGCTGCGATGCGCTCGATATCTATGCCGACTGGTATCGCCAGAGCGAGGTGGACGAGGATGGCTGTGTGCTGGTGCGTCCGGACATGTATGTCGGCTGGCGGGCGGAGCAGGCGGTGGCGAATGCGTCCGATGTGCTCGTTGAGGTGTTCGGACAGATTCTCGGCCGCAAGGCGGAAGCCGGCAAGCAGGCTTCGGTTGCCGCCGCATAGACGAATTGGAAATGAACAGCGGCCGGCCATGAACCGGCGCACCAGCAAGGAGGGAATCATGAGCAGGCAATTCCAGAACATGACAGGTGTGAGTCGCCGCCGCGTGCTGCAGTCCCTTGCCGGAGGTGCGGTGGCAACCGGCACGCTGCCGTTGTTCGCGCCGGCGGTGCGGGCGGCCACCAAGCCGATCAAGATCGGTTATGTCTCGCCGAAGAGCGGCCCGCTGGCCGCCTTTGCCGAGGCCGACGATTTTGTGCTCGGTGAATTCCGCAAGTTCATCAAGGATGGCATCAAGGTCGGATCGCAGACCTATCCTGTCGAGGTCGTCACCAAGGACAGCCAGTCGAATCCGAACCGCGCCGCCGAAGTCGCGAAGGAGCTGATCACCCGCGACAACGTCGCGCTGATCGCGGTCGGCGCCACGCCCGAGACCAACAATCCGGTGGCGACCCAGTGCGAACTGGAACAGGTGCCTTGTATCTCCAGCGTCGCGCCGTGGCAGACCAATTTCATTGGTCGGCAGGCCAATCCGGCGGATCCGAAAAGCTGGAAGCCGTTCGATTACACCTTCCACTATTTCTGGGGGCTGGAAGACGTCATCGGTGTGTTTACCGGGATGTGGAACCAGGTGACGACCAACAAGTCGGTCGGCGCACTGTTTCCCAACGATGCCGACGGCAATGCCTGGGGCGACGGCACCATCGGCTTCCCGCCGGTGCTGGCCAAGCAGGGCTTCAAGCTGACCGATCCCGGTCGCTTCCAGAACCTGACCGACGATTTTAGTTCGCAGATCGCGGCATTCCGCGGCGCCGATGCCGAGATTGTCACCGGCGTGATCATCCCGCCGGATTTCACTACCTTCTGGAATCAATCGCGCCAGAAGGGCCTCAAGCCCAAGGTGGTGTCGGTGGCGAAGGCGCTGCTGTTTCCCACCACGGTGCAGGCGCTGGGCAAGGGCGGCCACAATATCTCCACCGAGGTCTGGTGGACGCCGAAGCATCCCTACAAGTCGAGCTTGAATGGCGTCAGCGCGACCGATCTCGCCAAAGGCTACGAGCAGGCCTCTGGCAAGCAGTGGACCCAGCCGATCGGCTTTGTGCATTCGCTGTTCGAGGTCGCCGTCGATGCCATCAGGCGGTCGAGCGATCCAACTGATGGCGCGGCGCTGGCGAAGGCGATCGGTGCGACCAGGCTCGACACCGTCGTCGGCGAGGTGGCGTTCGGCTCCGACAAGGTGCCGCCGTTTGCCGCGAAGAATATCGCCAAGACGCCGCTGGTCGGCGGCCAGTGGCGGCTCAACGGCGACAAGTACGACATGGTGATCACCGAGAACAAGCAGGCGACGCAGATTCCGCTTGGTGGCGAGATGCAGGCGTTGAGTTAGAGATGTCCCACGCTGCGCGGATACCGGTGCTTCTTGGTTCACTCTGCGTCATTGCCGGGCTTGACCCGGCAATCCAGCTTGCTTCCTGCCTTGCGGAGGCGAAGCTGGATACGCGGGTCAAGCCCGCGTATGACGCTGAGAGTGAGGATGTGCTTCGCATCCGTTGGCGGCATGGTTTGTGGTGACACCCATGCTCGAACTCACCGCGGTCTCGAAATCCTTCGGCGCCATTGTTGTCGCCGACAAGATCGACCTTACGCTTGCGCCTGGCGAGGCGCTTGGCGTGATCGGGCCGAATGGCGCTGGCAAGTCGAGCCTGTTCAACCTGATCACCGGAATGCTGCGGCCGGACACCGGCCGCATCGTGCTCGATGGCACCGACATCACCAAACTTTCGCCGGAGGCGCGCTGCCGTGCCGGCATCGGCCGTTCGTTCCAGATCCCGCTGCCGTTCGATCATCTCTCGGTGTTCGAGAATCTGTCGGTGGCCGCGTTGTTCGGCGGTGGCCTGTCGGAAGCGGACGCTGTGCAGCATTGTGGACGGACGCTGGCGCTCACGGGTCTCGAAGCAAAGGCCAACCGCCTCGCCGGCAGCCTGCCGTTGCTCGATCGCAAGCGGCTGGAGCTGGCACGTGCGCTCGCCACCAAACCGCGCACGCTGCTGCTTGACGAGATCGCGGGCGGGCTGACCGATGCGGAATGCCATGAACTGGTTGAAACCATCCGCAGCATTCATGCGGAAGGCACGGGCATTATCTGGATCGAACATGTGGTGCATGCGCTGCTGGCGGTGGTCGAGCGGCTGATGGTGCTGGATTTCGGCCGGGTGGTGGCGCAGGGCGTCCCCACTGAGGTGATGCGTTCGCGCGAGGTGCAGACCATCTACATGGGCGTGCCGGCATGACCAGGCTGCTCGAGGTCACGGCGCTCGATGCATTCTACGGCGATTTCCAGGCTCTGTTCGGCATCGATTTCGAGTTGAAGCAGGGCGAAGCCGTGGCAGTGATCGGCGCCAACGGCGCCGGCAAATCCACTTTCCTAAAATCGTTGGCGGGACTGGTGCGTAACCAGCCAGACGCCATTCGGCTTGGTGGCCGCGCTATCGGCAACAGCCCCGCCGCGCAGATCGTGCGACTAGGGCTTGCGCTGGTGCCGGAAGGGCGTCAGCTGTTTCCCTCACTCAATGTCGAGGAAAATCTCCTGATCGGCGCCTATGGCGGCGAGCGCACCACGCCCTGGGATCTTACGGCCGTCTACCGGATGTTCCCGGTGCTGGAGCAGCGCCGGCGCAGCACGGTGACCGTGCTCTCGGGCGGCCAGCAGCAGATGGTGGCGATCGGCCGTGCGCTGATGTCGAACCCCTCGGTGCTGCTGTGTGACGAGATCAGCCTCGGGCTCGCGCCGATCATCGTGGAAGACATCTACCGCATGCTGCCGAAAATCCGCGAGACCGGCACCGCCATTGTGGTGGTGGAGCAGGACATTGCCCGGGCGCTACGCGCGACCGATCGTTTTTACTGCCTGCAGGAGGGCCGGGTAACGCTGCAGGGGCGTCCCGGTGATGTGGATCAGAATGCGATCCGCGACGCCTATTTCGGAGCATGAGGACACGATGACCGGACTGGACACCATCATCGAAGGCGTGCTGCTCGGCGGAGTCTATGCGCTGTTTGCGCTGGGGCTGTCGCTGATCTTCGGCATCATGCGCCTGGTCAATCTCGCCCACGGCGATCTCATTCTGCTTGCAGCCTATCTGGTGCTCAGCATCACCACCGCGCTCGGCCTGCCGCTGGTCGTGGCGGCGCTGCTGGTGATCGTCGCGATGTTCATTCTCGGTTTCCTGCTGCAGCGCCTGGTGCTGGAGCGGGTGCTCGGTGACGACATTCTGCCGCCGCTGCTGGTGACGTTCGGGTTGTCCATCGTGATCCAGAACGGGCTGTTGCTCGGCTATGGCGCCGATAGCCGCCGTCTGCAAGCGGGGCTGTTTGAATCGTCCTCGGTGACACTCGCACCGGGGCTCAGTGTGGGGCTGGCGCCGCTGGTCGCACTGGTGACGGCGATCGCGGCGGTGGCGCTGCTGCAGCTCGTGTTCTATCGCACGTCGCTGGGACGCGCGTTCCGCGCCACTGCGGACAATCCGGCGATCGCACAGCTGATGGGCGTCAACGAACGTAATGTCTATGCCGTCGCGGTGGGACTATCGCTGGCGGTATCGGTGATCGCGGCGATCACCTTCGGCATCCGCGCCAACTTCGATCCCTCGATCGGTCCGGCGCGGCTGCTCTATGCTTTCGAGGCCGTGATCATCGGCGGCCTTGGCAGCCTGTGGGGTACGCTGGCTGGCGGCATCGTGCTCGGGTTGGCGCAGACCATCGGCGCACGGATCAATCCGGAGTGGCAGATCCTGGCCGGACATCTTGCCTTTCTCGCGGTGCTGATGGTGCGACCGCACGGACTTTTCCCGTCGAGGCGCCCATGACCGTCGACAGCGTGCCCATGCCGGCCGCCCTCAACGACAAGATCCTTAAGCCCACCATCTGGGTGGTGCACGTCGGCACGACGCTGTCGCGCGCCGCGGCACTGGTCGGTTTTGCCATCGTCATCGCATTGGCGCTGCTGCCGATCGTCGCCTCGCGCAACCTGATCCAGGATCTGATCTTTGTTTTCACCATGCTGGCGCTCGCGCAGCTGTGGAATGTGCTGGCCGGCTGGGGCGGCCTGGTGTCGGTCGGGCAGCAGGCTTTTGTCGGGCTCGGCGCCTATACACTGTTTGCTGCCGTCGTGACGCTCGGTTTCGATCCGGTGTTGGCCGTGCCGCTGGCCGGCATTTTTGCAGCGGTGGTCGCCGCGGCGCTGGGGCCGCTGCTGTTCCGCCTGGAGGGACCGTATTTCGCGATCGGCAGCTGGGTGGCGACGGAAGCGCTGCGGCTGGTCTGCGCACAGGTCAAGTCGCTCGGTGGCGGCACCGGCATGTCGATCTCGCCGGCGGAGCTATCGCAGATGATCGGGGTGAAGTGGGTGCAGGCGCTGTTTGGCCTGCGCCCGGCGGCGGCACGCGACGTGCTGATCTATTGGCTGGCACTTCTGCTTGTCGTGGTGGTGACGCTCGCGATCTATGGCTTCGTGCGCTCGCGCATGGGGCTGGCACTCGCCGCCAGCCGCGACAACGCGCTGGCGGCGCGCAGTGTCGGTGTGCGTACCGGCCGCATTCGTTACGCCCTGTGGGTGATCGTTGCCTTCGCCACCGGGATGGTCGGCGCGCTGGTCTACCTGCAGAAGGCGCGGATCTCGCCCGACGCTGCCTTCAGTGTCACCGATTGGACGGCTTATGTGATCTTCATCGTGGTGATCGGCGGTGTGCGCACCATCGAAGGGCCGATGCTGGGCGTGCTGCTGCTGTGGGGGCTCATCACCTACCTCGCGCAATACGGCAGTCTCTATCTCGTCGTGCTCGGCGCGCTCGCGATCCTGATCATGCTGTTCATGCCCAGGGGCGTCTGGGGCACGATCGCGCGGCGCTGGAATGTGCGGCTGTTCCCCACCCAGCGCTGGCTCAGCCGCAGCCGCTGAACTGGCGCCGCTTGCGCAATTTTTCATCCGGTCTTTCGGCCAGGCGCCTGCCGGCAATTAAACGCAAGTTTACTTGATGGGGCGGGCTTAATTTCCGATGGTGGGACGCCGCCCGGCTCTGGATGGAAAACATGTTTCCGGTCCAGTTGCGTCGCTTGCGACGGGCCGTGCGGCGGATTTCGGCATCGCCTTGGCGTAACCATGGAGAGCCCCGTGAGTGAAGATCAAGTCGTCGAAGGCGTTGGCGATTATCAGGGCGCAGCCGCCGGATGGGGCGCGTTGAAGGCCGTTGCCGACGCCGTTCGCGGCCAGATGGGCGTGGTCAGCGAAACCCGCGGCTTGCTCACCATGAATCAGCCGCACGGGTTCGATTGTCCCGGCTGTGCGTGGCCGGACCCGAAGCATACGTCTTCGTTCGAATTCTGCGAAAATGGCGCCAAGGCCGTCACCTGGGAGGCCACCTCCAAGCGCACGACGCCGGAGTTCTTTGCCGCCCATTCGGTCAGCGAACTATGGAACTGGTCGGACTACGATCTGGAGAACGAGGGGCGCCTGACCCACCCGGTGGCCTATGACAGGAACAGCGATCGTTATGTCGCGGTGTCGTGGGACGAGGCGCTGAACCGGATCGGCGCGGCACTGCGCGCCTTGCCGGATCCGAACATGGCGGAGTTCTACACGTCTGGCCGGGCTTCCAATGAGGCAGCATTCCTCTATCAGCTGTTCGTGCGGGAATACGGCACCAACAACTTTCCCGACTGCTCAAACATGTGCCATGAGGCGACCAGTGTCGGCCTGCCAGTCTCGATCGGCGTCGGCAAGGGCACGGTCCAGTTGGAAGACTTCGACCACAGCGACGCGATCTTCTGTATCGGGCACAATCCTGGCACCAACCACCCGCGCATGCTGAGCACGCTACGTGCGGCCTCCAAACGCGGCGTACCGATCATCGCCATCAACCCGATGCGCGAACGCGGGCTGGAGCGGTTCACCGCACCGCAGGACCCGCTGGAGATGCTGACGCTGTCGTCGACTCCGATCGCCTCGTCCTACTATCTGGTCAAGGTCGGCGGCGACATCGCCGTGCTGAAAGGCATGATGAAGACCGTGCTGGCGCGGGACACTGAGAGCCTCGCGGCCGGCGGTTCCGGTGTGCTCGACCGCGATTTCATCGCCGAGCATACCACCGGCTTCGAGGCGCTGGTGGCCGATCTCGCGGCGACCTCATGGGAGGCGATTGAATTGGCCTCGGGCCTGTCGCGGGCGGAGATCGAGGCGGTCGGGAACCTGTACGCCAATGCCAAGCGGGTCATCATCAATTATGGCATGGGTATCACCCAGCACCGCCATGGCACGGGCAATGTGCAGCAGATTGCAAACCTGCTGATGCTTCGCGGCAATATCGGCCGGCAGGGCGCCGGCATCTCACCGCTGCGCGGCCATTCCAACGTCCAGGGCGACCGCACCGTCGGCATCACCGAGATTCCGAACGATGCGCTGCTCGATGGCATTGCGCGCGTATACGGCTTCCAGCCGCCGCGGGCCAAGGGCCACGATGCCGTTGAGGCGGTCAAGGCGATCCGGGACGGACGCTCGAAAGCGCTGGTCTGTCTCGGCGGCAATCTCGCGGTGGCGATGTCCGACCCGGACGTTACGTTTAAAGCGATGCGTGGTCTCGACCTCGCCGTGCATATCGCGACCAAGCTCAATCGCTCGCATCTGTTGCTGGCGAAGCAGTCCTTCATTCTGCCCTGCCTTGGCCGCACCGAGATCGACTTGCAGGCGGGTGGACCCCAATCCATCACCGTCGAGGATTCGATGTCGATGGTGCATGCGTCGCGCGGTGGGCTGAAGCCGGCATCGGAGCATCTGCGCTCGGAGCCTGCGATCATTGCCGGCTTGGCGATGGCGACGCTGCCGCAAACCCGCGTGCCGTGGACCGAGCTGATTGCCGACTACGGCCGGATCCGCGACGGCATCGAAGGCGTGTTTCCCGCCTTCAAGGATTTCAATCAGCGCGTGGCCAAGCCCGGCGGCTTCTGGCTGCGCAATGCGGCCTCCGAGCGGGAGTGGCTGACGCCGAACCACAAGGCGAACTTCCTGCTGTATTCGGGCCTGGAAGAGGATTCCGCCTCGACCGGCGGCGACATTCTCACCCTCACCACCATCCGCAGCCACGATCAGTACAACACCACGCTCTATGGCTTGAACGACCGTTACCGCGGCATCACCGGCCGCCGTGACGTGGTGTTCGTCAATGCCGCAGACCTTGCGCGGCGCGGCCTCAAGCATGGCGATGTAATCGATGTCGTGGTGCCGACGGCCGACGGCGCCAAGCCGCGGGTGTTGCCGCGGCAGACGGCGGCGGCCCATGCCATCGCCGAGGGATCGATCGCGGCGTATTATCCGGAAGCCAATGTGCTGGTGGCGCTGGAAAGTTATGATGAGAAGTCGGGGACGCCGTCCTACAAGTCGGTCCCCGTCCTGATCCGCCCGGTTCAGGGCTGACGTTACCGGCGCGACGGCGATCACGCGAAGCCCGTCGCGCCGGCGGGTCATGATCTGGTGTCGCTGCGCAACCACAGCGACAGGACACCTCCCAGCGCCAGGACGGCGACATTGCAGCCGAGCGCCACGGCAAAGGCCTGGGCGTAAGTGTTGGCGTCCGGGCGATCACCCAGCACGCTATAGAACACGCCGCCGATGACAGCGATGCCGAGCGCGGAGGCGATCTGGAAGGTCGAGATCGCGATGCCCGAGGCGAGGCCGGCGTGGCGCGGGTCCACGTTGCCGATCACCACCTTGATCACCATCGGCATCACGATGCCGAAACCGAGCCCTGCGCAGACCAGGCCGGGCAACAGGCTGCCCGAAAGCCGGCCATCGACCGTGAGCGCAACCGCGCCGAAGCCGATCACCTGCAGCGCGAATCCCAGGGTCAGGGCCTTGCCGCCGAGGCGCTGCATGATCGACGCCGAGACCAGCGATGCGAGGAAATATCCGATCGCATAGGGCAGTGTGGCAAAGCCGGCGTCGCGTGGCGTCATGTGCAGGCCATTCTGCAGATACACCGCGAAGGTGAGATAAAATGACGACAGCAGATACAGCGCCAGCGCCATCAGCACGCCCAGCACAAAGCCGCCATTGCGAAACAGCGCCAGCTCCACCAGTGGTGCGCCGCCGCGCCGGCTCAATCGCCGCTCAAACCATATGAAGGCGACAAGCGCCACCGGCGAAACCAGCAACATGGCAACGATCCAGGTCGGCCATCCGCTTTCGCGTCCTTCGACCAGCGGATAGACCAGCAGGCCGAGGGTCACCGACAGCAGCAGCACGCCGCCGAGATCGAGCCGCTGGGCGTGATCGGCCCGCGAGTCGCCGAGGAACAGCAGGCCGCCGACAAAAGCCACCAGCCCAATCGGAATGTTGATCAGGAAGATGGCCTGCCAGGAGAAGCCCAGCGGATGCGCCGACACCAGCACGCCGCCGAGGATCTGGCCGACGATGTTGGCGAGGCCGAAGGTGGCGCCATAGAGCGCCAGCGCGCGGCCCTGCTCCGCAGGCGGAAACAACACCCGGATCGAGGCCAGCACCTGCGGCGCCATGATGGTAGCGGTGAGGCCCTGCAGGATGCGACCGGCAATCAGCACGTGTGGTGACCATGCGAAACCGCACAGCACCGACGCCATGGTGAAGCCGGCAACACCCGTCATGAACATCTGCTTGCGCCCCAGCCAGTCGCCGAGCCGGCCGCCGGTGATCAGGAACACCGCATAGGTGGCGGCATAGGCCGAGATCACGAACTGGATGTCGCTCGCTGTGGCGCCGAGATTGGCCCGAATCTCCGGCAGCGCCAGGTTCACCACGTTGAAATCCAGGATCGGCAGGAACGCGCCGGTCAACAGCACCGGCAACGCAAACCAGCGTCGCGGATCGCCGGCTGGCGGGGCCGCAATGTTGGATGCGGCCTGTTCGATATCTGCAACAGTCATGACTCGCTCCCGTCGGCTCAAAGCGCGGGATGGCGACGATGCCAGTCGGTCGCCTGCTGAAAGGCGTGGCCGGCCTGCACCAGCAGCGCCTCTTCAAGATGCCGCCCCACCAGTTGGAACGACAGCAGCAGGCCTCTCCCCGTGAAGCCACCTGGCAGGGTGATGGTCGGGCTGCCGGACATGTCGAACGGCGTGACGTAACGCAAGAAGGCGGCAAGTCCCTCCGGCTCGGCGAACAGCTCGGCCTCTTGTGCCACCGTGAAGTCGGCGAGCGGCTGGGTCGGGATCAGCAGCAGGTCGATGTCGGCAAACAGCAGCGCCAGCGCGCCACTGAACGCGAGGCGAGCCTGTTGCGCCGCCATCAATTCGCGTGCGGTCACGCTGCGGCCGGCCTCGATCAGGCCGGCGATGGTGCCGGAGTCCGGCGGCCCGTACTCCGACGCGCGGGAGGGATAGGTCGTCTCATGGACGATGGCCGTTTCCACCGAACAGCAGGGGCCCCACGCCGCCATCACGGCTGCCGGATCTGGCAATGTCACATGCTTGATGCTGGCACCGAGCTCCTCCAGCACCAAACGCGCATCGCGCACGGTCGCGACGATGTCGGCGTCGACGTTGGTCTCGTTGTAGGTCGTGTCGATGCCGATCCGCAGGCCGCGCAATTTGCTGCCGAGGCCGGCGAGATAGTCCGGCACCGGCGCGCCGAGTGTCGTCGGATCGTTCGGATCGCGGCCGGCGATGGCGCCGAGCATGGCGCCGGCATCAGCGGCGCTGCGGGTCATCGGGCCGATATGATCGAGACTGCCGGCGAGTGCGAACACGCCGTGACGGCTGACGCGGCCCCATGTTGGTTTCAAGCCGGTGATGCCGTTGGCCGATGCTGGAAAGCGGATCGAGCCGCCGGTGTCGCTGCCAAGTGCGCCGAAGCAGAGCCCGGCGGCCGTGGCCACGCCTGAACCGCTGGACGACGCGCCCGCATGATAGTCCGCATTCCAGGGATTGCGCGGCGGCGTGATCGTCGGATGATGTTTGGCGAATGCGCCTTCGGTGAGCTGCAGCTTGCCGAGCAGCACCGCGCCGGCATCCGCCAGCCTCTTCACCACGGTGGAGTCCTGGGCCGGCACACGGCTGGCATGAACAGGCATGCCCGCGGCCGTGACAATCCCTGCCGTATCGCAGATGTCCTTCACCGCCACCGGCACGCCGTGCAGCGGTCCGCGACTGATACCCTTGTTGATCTCTGCCTCGGCGATTGCTGCTTGCGCCATCGCATGCTCGGCTGTGACGGTGGCGTAGGAATGCAACTGCGGCTCGAGGCGCGCGATGCGATCCAGCATGGCGCGGGTCAGTTCCGTCGGGGAGATCTTGCGTGCCTTCAGCGCATCGGAGGTCTCGAGCAGGGTGGCGTAGGGCAGATCGGTCATGGTCGTCCTCATCAAAAGCCGGCTGCCGCGGCGATCGGCCGGGCGGCATGCAAGGGTGGTGAGGGCGAAGCTAGTGAGGGCTTGACCATATTGAAATGATATCCATTTCTATATCAGAGATAACAATATGGAATGCTTGAGATGACCTCCCTGGATGTCGATGCGGTGCAGGCGTTTGTGCTGGTGGCCGATCTGCAAAGCTTCACCCGCGCGGCCGAAGCGCTCGACACCTCGCAGGCCGCGGTCAGCGTGAAATTGAAGCGGCTGGAAGAGCGGCTCGGCCACAAGTTGATCGAGCGCACGCCGCGCTCGGTGCGGTTGTCGGCGCGCGGCGCTGCTTTCCTCGATGTGGCGCGGGATTTCATTGCCGCTCATGAACGTGCGGTGGCCGGACTGTCGTCCGAGCCGCAGGGCTTTTCCCTCGGCATCAGCGATCATGTGGCCGGACCCGAATTGCCGGCACTGCTGGCGCGGCTGCACGGTTATGATCCATCGCTGATCATCACGGTCGAGATCGGCGCCTCGCGGGCGCTGCTCGATGCGTTCGATCGCGGCACGCTGGATGCGGTGATCGTGCGGCGCGAGGATGATCGCCGCGACGGCGAGGTGCTGGCGCGGGAGCGTTTCGGCTGGTTCGCCGCGCCCGGCTTCGAACGCCGCCAAGGCGATCCGGTGCGGCTGGCGTCGCTGGCGCCGTCCTGCGGCGTGCGCAATATCGCGATGCGCAAGCTCGATGCCGCCGGCATCGGCTGGGCTGAAGTTTTCGTTGGCGGTGGTACGGCCGCAGTTGCGGCCGCGGCGTCAGCCGGTCTTGCCGTTGCGGCGCTGGCGCATCGCGTCGCGCCGGTCGGCACGGTGGAAGTCGGCGAACGGCTGGGCCTGCCGTCGCTGCCACCATCCACCGTGGTGCTGCATTCGACCCTCACCGATACGCGCTCGCGCGGCGCGCTGCGCACCATCGCCGCGGCGTTTCGCGAGCATCGGTAAGCCGATCTTGCTCGCGCCTTGCCAGATCATCGGAATTCGGCCGAACACACATCGGCTTGACGTGTCGAAGAGTCGCGCGCCCATCGGTGAACTGACAAGTATATGCGCGCAACCAACTTGATGGAGGTCGCGACCGTGGAAACGATCGCGGCCGATCGCAAGTTGGAGGATTCGCCATGTCGCGACGCCCGCGTCCGGCCACCCCGCCACGCGCGCCGGTGCAACCGGGTCAGATCGTTTTCATGCGGCAGCAGAACTATGACGCTCTCTGGGATAGGTCGCCCAATCGCGCGATACCGATCACCGGGGCGTTGACTGTGGAGCGGATGATTAACGAGTTGAGGCAGCGCCGGGATGTCTGGGGCATGCGAGAGCTGGTGGTTCAGCCGGATCTGCCGATCATCGACCTTTTGGCCCAAGCGCCTCGCTTGTTCAGGGACTTGTGCCCGATGCTCGCGCCGAGTGGAACGCTCGTGTGTATCGCTTTTGAAGGACCTGGCTGGACGAGCTGGTTGCAGCGCATCAGACAAATTTGCCCGCACGCGATCCTTCATCGGTAAGGTGAGAGACAGGCTACCCGTGAACCATAGCACCGATGAGCGGAACGACATCCGGGATCAACAACCGGATCCCGGATATCGCTTCGCTCATCCGGGCTACTGAGACGATGCCTCACACCACCGGTGGATTGAGCCGCGCGAAGCCTGCCTGTCGCTGATACGGGAAATACGGGTAAGGCGCGGTCACGGCGCTTGCTTGATTCAGCCGCGCAATCTGCTCGGGCGTGAGCGCCCAGCCCACCGCACCAAGGTTTTGACGCAACTGCTGTTCGTTGCGCGCGCCGATAATCACCGAGGATACGGTCGGGCGCTGCAGGAGCCAGTTAAGGGCGATCTGCGGCACGGTCTTGCCGGTCTCCGCGGCGATGGCATCAAGCACGTCGACGATGGCATAGAGCCGCTCGTCATCGATCGGCGGCCCGAACTCCGCGGTCTGGTGCAGGCGGCTTTGCTCCGGCAGTGGCGCGCCGCGACGAATCTTGCCGGTGAGCCGGCCCCAGCCGAGCGGGCTCCACACCAGCGCGCCGACATTCTGGTCGAGGCCGAGCGGCATCAGCTCCCACTCATAATCACGCCCGAGCAGCGAGTAATAGACCTGATGCGCCACATAGCGCGGATAGCCATGGCGATCCGCGATCGCGAGCGACTTCATCAGATGCCAGCCGGAGAAATTGGACACGCCGACGTAACGCAGCTTGCCGGCGCGGACCAGCGTGTCGAGTGTCGACAGCACCTCTTCGATCGGCGTGCCGGCATCGAAGGCGTGAAGCTGCAGCAGATCGATATGGTCGGTGCCCATGCGGCGCAGTGCCTGTTCGACCGCAGTGATCAGCCGCGACCGCGACGAGCCCGCATCGTTCGGGCCGTCGCCCATCGGCAGCGAGGTCTTGGTGGAGATCAGCACCTGGTCGCGCCGGCCCTTGATGGCTTCGCCGAGCACCTGTTCGGAGGCGCCGTTGGAATAGACGTCGGCAGTATCGAACAACGTGACGCCGGCATCGAGGCAGATGTCGATCAGGCGTCGGGCTTCCGCTGCGTCCGTTGTGCCCCAGGCGCCGAACAAGGGTCCCGTCCCACCGAAGGTGCCGGCGCCAAAACTGAGGGCGGGGACCTTGAGCCCGGAGGCGCCAAGCGTGCGGTAGTCCATGATCATTCTCCTCGGAAACTGAAATCCCGGGTGCGAGCCCTGGTGTCACCGATGAGATGACGGTGTCTGTGCCCGATAGCCAGACGTCCTGCAGGAACATGATTTGTGACTTGAAATCATCGATCTCCGCTCGCCATGGCCAATTCAGATGTCCGCCGAATTTGCTCAATAGCTTAATGGCTTGCCATTTTACGTACATAATTATCATATTTTGATAATTATTTTGATTTTGAAGCTGCTGCTGCTATTGTGGGGATATGACGGTGGCGATGCGATCACTGTCGCGTGGGGAGGAATAGCCGATGTTCATGACCGCCCTGCAGGCGAGCGCCTATCTGCATCACCTGCATCTGCACAGCCCCTATCCGCAGCGGCTGGCGACGTTTTATGCCAACGCCATGGAGATGACGGCGATCCCCGCTGGCGACAATGTCTGGCAGGTGCGGGGACCGTCACGACGCTTAGTGATCAGCCGGGGTCCGGCCAAACATCTTGCGCACGCGGCGTTCGCTGTGCGCGATGCGGATGGCCTTGCGGGTCTGCGCGCGTATGCGGGCAGCAATCAACTCACACCGCAGGCGTTTGACAGCCCGCTGTTCGCCGATGGCGCATTCAGCGTGGTCGACCCGGACGGAAACGTCGTGGTTTTCGGTCTGGCGAAGCAGGATGCGGTGTCCGCCGACAAGCGGCTGCGTGCCCCATTGCAGCACCTGACGCTTGCGACCCGCAAAGTGCCCGCGATCGAGGATTTTTATGCCGGCAAGCTCGGCTTCGGCGTGTCCGATCGGGTGCTGCGCGACGACGGCAAGGTGATGACCTGCTTCATGCGCGGCAATCACGAGCACCACAACCTCGCCTGCTTTTATCAGGACCGGCAAGGCATCGATCATCACTCCTATGAGGCCGGGGAGTGGGACACCTTGCGCGACTGGTGCGACGGCCTCGCCGCGCAGGACATTCAGCTGATGTGGGGGCCGGGCCGCCATGGCCCGGGCAACAATCTGTTTGTGTTCATCGCCGATCCGGACGGCAACTGGATCGAGATCTCGGCCGAACTCGAAGTGATCCACGATCGTCCGGTCAAGCACTGGCCCCACGCCGAGCGCACGCTCAATCTGTGGGGCAACGCCATCATGCGCGCATGAAGGGGGCGCGCATGGCTGCAGTCGTCGTCAGGGAAACAGCCGGAGCCTGAGATGTCGGGACTGAGCCGCTACGTTCATGTGCTGCGCCTGTTCGGCGAACAGAAAAGCGAATGGACGGTGCAGGAGATTGCCACATCCCTCAACGTACCGGCCAGCACGATCTATCGCACCGTGCGCGAACTGGTGGCGGACAATTTTCTGGAGCCATCGACTGAGGCGAACTACCGGCTGGGGCCGGCCTTCATCGAATACGATCGGCTGATCCGATTGACCGATCCGCTTGCGGGCATCGGCATCTCGCTGCTGCGCGAATGTGCGATCCAGGCGCGGGCGCCGTGCGCCGCGGTGCTGGCGCGGCTCTATGGCGACACGGTGATGTGTGTGGCGGACGTGGTGGCGCGGGATTCGACCGTTCGCACCAGTTATGAGCGTGGCCGTCCCCGTCCGCTGCTGCAGGGCGCGACCTCCAAGGCGATCCTGGCGCAACTGCCGACGCGCAAGCTCAACCGCCTGCTGGCGGACCACACGCCGCGGCGCAAGTTCGATCCAACGCCGGAACAGTTGCGTGAGCAGCTTGTGGCGGCGCGCAAGCGCGGCTATTGCGTGACCCGCGGCGAGGTTGATGCCGGACTGATGGGGATCGCGGCGCCGGTGTCGCTGCCCGAGCGTGGGCTGATCGCGAGCCTCAGCCTGATCGTGGAGTCGGCGGCAATCGACGATGCCGCCGAGCGTCGGCTGGTGCTGCTGGTGGTCTCGACCGCAAGCCTGTTGACCGAAGAGCTGAAGCTTGCGGTAACGCTGGATGGCGCCCGCCGCGCCACCTCATGACCGCGGCGGTCGATACCAGTGTTGATGTTGATGTTGATGTCGATGTGGCCATCGTCGGCGCCGGCCCGACCGGGCTGACCACGGCGAATATTCTGGGACAACAGGGTGTTCGCGTGGCGCTGATCGAGCGCAATGCAACGACGGTGTTGGAGCCGCGTGCGGTCTCGATCGACGACGAATCGCTGCGCACCATGCAGGCGATCGGCCTGGCCGACGAGGTGATGATCGATGTCGCACTCGATTATGGCTCTCGCTATTTCACGACGGCCGGCATCTGTTTTGCTAGGGTCGAGCCGACCGCGCGGGACTACGGCTTTCCCAAACGCAGTGCCTTTACCCAGCCCAGGCTCGAGGCGAAGCTGCGTCGCGGGCTCGATCGATTTCCGACCGTGCAGACGTTGTTTCAGCACAGCTGCGAGACGGTGACGGAACATGCCGACAGTGTCGAGCTGACACTGCGCGGGCCGGCGGGCGGCAACCGGCTGCTGCGCGCCCGCTATCTGGTCGGCGCCGATGGTGCCCGCAGCGTCATCCGCAAGCATGTCGGTGCGATACTCACCGGCTCGACCTACCGGCAGCGCTGGCTGATCGTCGATCTCGCTGCGACCAGCGAGCGGCTGCGCCAGACCCGAGTGGTCTGCAATCCGCGCCGTCCGCTGATCACGTTGCCTGGACCCGGCGGCATCCGCCGTTACGAGTTCATGCTGCACGATCATGAGGACGAGGAACGCGCGATCGATCCCGCGTTTGTGCGGATATTGCTGGCCGACAGCGGCCCGGATGCGGATGCGCCGGTCGTGCGTCGCCAAGTCTATACGTTTCATGCGCGCATCGCCGATCGCTGGAACACGCCGCGCGTTTTCCTCGCCGGGGACGCCGCGCATCTGTCACCGCCATTCGCGGGGCAGGGCATGAACAGCGGCATTCGCGATGCGCACAATCTGGCCTGGAAACTTGCCGAGGTGGTGCAGGGACGGCTCGGGCCGGGCCTGCTCGACAGCTATCAGGCCGAGCGCGAGCCGCACGCCCGCGCACTGGTTCAGCTTGCGATCAATATGGGCCGGGTGATGATGCCGACTTCGCCGCTGCAGGCCTGGTTGGTGCAAGGCGCGTTTCGTGCCGCCGCCATCGTGCCGGCGGTGCAGGCCTATTTCGCGCAGATGAAACACAAGCCGAAGCCGCATTACAAAGATGGCTTCCTGCTGTCCTCGACGGCCGTGCTGGTCGGCAGCATGTTGCCGCAGCCGGAAGTCGAGCGTGTCGACAGGCGGCGGATCATGCTGGATGATGTGCTCGGCGATGGTTTTGCGCTGGTCGCCTACGGGCCGGATGCGGAGCGTGCGCTTGATAATGGCCGCGATCTGGATTTCGGAGTCCCCCTTCGGCGCGTGGCCATCCTGCCGAGTTGGCAAAATCCGGAGCCGGGTCGATCGGGCGAGCCGGATGCGGGTGAGATCGAGACCGTGCGCGACATCGCGGACTTGCTCGCCCCGGTGCTGCCGGTCGCATCCTTGCTGCTGGTCCGGCCCGATCGTTATGTGGCGGCGAGCGTGGCCGCGGTTTCCTCGCTGACGGCATTCGCACAACAAATCCGGACACTGGTTGCGGACACTGGGGCGGCCGGGGCCGGTGGCGTCCAGGCCACTGGGCCAATGGGTGATTTCGCGTATGGCGAGAAGGGGCCCGAGTCGGCCATTTACGATCCGTTAACCACGCGATCGTAGGGTGAGCCTGCCGGGCGACCCCTGAGGAAGCCTAATGGACGCCCAGAAAATTGCCGTCGACGCCGTGGTGTCGCTGACTGGTTGCGACCGCAAGACGGCGTCCGATTTCATCATGAAGCTTTATCTGTCCGGAATCCGCGATCCCAAACGCCTGACTTTCAGGGCGTTGCAGGTTGTGACGCGGACTTAAAGTCCGCGTACGAATCCCTGACCAGCTCTTGGGCAGCTGCGCAAGCGCGATGCCGGACTTCAGTCGTGGGATTTGGCGATCAACGTAATCACCCATCGCTTCGGAATACTGGCGCCGTCTTCTTTGACAGACCGCACCTGCCCGGTGACGGATGAGCCATCAATGGCTAGTGTCGCCTTTCCTGCCTTGTAGAGCGCAAAGCGGCAGCGGCGCGCGACGGTCGGATCAGTGGTGGTAATCGTGTGCATGGCACACCTCATATGTTCGCGGTACGCGAAACCAATCCGCGACGGGTGGATCCTAGCAACAAAACGTTAACCAAATGATCCGGTGTCGCCGGGGTGAGCGGCCCGCGCTGTATCAGCAGTTTCCCGGCTGGTTTCGTCGGATGAACCGCCTTGACCTTGATGTCCTGCATCGGGATGGTCCGGCGTTGTCACCAGGGATTGCCGGAGTTTTTTATTGCGACGTCTGTCTCTCGCACATCTGACGCTGATGGTGGCCGATCCGATCGCCCTGATCGATGCCGCGTCAGCCGCGCAGTTCAGCCATATCGGGATGCGAATCGTGCCGCCGACGCCGGATGCGCGGATGCGGCCGGTGATCGGGGACGTGCCCTATCAGCGCCAGATCAAGCAGCGGCTGACTGAGACGGGTCTCAAGGTGCTGGATATCGAGGCGTTCTGGCTGACCGCGGAGACGGGTGTCGCTGCGATCGCGCCGGCATTCGCTTTCGGCGCCGAACTCGGGGCGACCTATGTGGTGGTGGTCGGCAACGATCCGGAGCGATCGCGCCTGATCGACAATCACGCGCGGCTGACCGAGCTTGCTGCCGCGCACGGCCTCAAGACCTCTCTCGAATTCATTCCCTACAGCGAAGTCAAAACCATCGCGGACGCGACAGATATCGTGCGCGCGTCGGGGCAGGCGGGTGCCGGCCTGCTGGTCGATGCGCTGCATCTCAGCCGCTCCGGTGGTTCGCCCGCGGATCTGGCGCACTTGCCGGCGGGACTGGTTCACTATCTGCATCTGTGTGACGCGCCGGCTGCGCTGCCGCCGGATGTCGCTGCTATCAGGCGCGAGGCGCGCGGAGAGCGGCTTTATCCGGGCGAGGGCCAATTGCCGCTCGCCGCGCTTCTCGCTGCATTCCCGGATGTTCCCGTCGGCATCGAAGCGCCCGACGGCCGCCGTGCCGGGCTGTCGTTTGCGGAGCAGGCTCATCTCGCTCGCGCCGCGACGCTCAGTGTGCTTCATCAGCCAGACAATGGATGATCCTGATGCCGATTCAACTCGATGGCGCGACACGCCTGATTCCGATTTTTGGTGACCCGATCGCCCAGGTCAAAGCACCGGCCGGCCTGACGGCTGAATTCGCACGGCGCGGGCGCAGCACGATGGTCGTGCCGTTTCATGTGACGCCTGATCATTTCGACAGCGTGGTGGTTTCGCTCGGTGCTGTTCAAAATGTCGACGGCTTCATTGCCACCATTCCGCATAAATTCGCCGCTTGCGCGTCATGCACCACGCTGTCGCCGCGTGCGAAATTTCTCGGTGTCGCCAATGTCGTGCGCAGAAACGGCGACGGCGGCTGGCACGGCGATATGCTGGACGGGCTCGGTTATGTGCGCGGCCTCGCGGCCGCGGGGTGCGACGTCTGGGGGCGCCGGGCCCTGCTGGTTGGCGCCGGCGGTGCCGGCAGCGCCATCGCCTTGTCCTTGCTGGACAGCGGCGTGACGGAGCTCGCGGTCCACGACGCTGATTTGGCCAAGCGCGATGCCTTGATTGCGCGGCTGGCAAACGCTCACGCCGGGAAGGTGTCCACGGGGGCGGCGAACCCGATCGGGTTTGATCTTGCGATCAATGCCACGCCGCGTGGCATGCGGCCCGACGATCCGCTGCCGATCGAGGCCGACCGAATTGAGAAAACCTGCTTCGTCGGCGACGTGATCACCGTTCCGGAGATCACACCGCTGCTTCAGATTGCGCGCGCGAAGGGGTGCAGCACCCTCACCGGCGTTGGCATGTTTGAGAGTTCGATCACGCTGATGGCGGACTTCTTTCTGGTCGGATAGGGCGCGAGAGCCTAGTCGTAGAACTCCGGTGACATCTTCAGAGTGTCGCGCTGTGCCTTGTCGTGGTTGATCCACAGCTGCGCCTTCTCCTCGGTGAGAACATCGGAGATGCGCTGCATCGAGGCCAGGGTCTTTTCCTTGCTGAAATTATTGGCCGGCACACCGCGGTTGTCCCAGTTGCCCTTGAAATGAACCGCGTCGCCTGACAGCACGATCGCGCCGGTGTGCTGCAGTTTCACCAGCAGAGACTGGTGACCGGGCGTGTGGCCCGGAGTCGAGAGAATGGTGACGCTGCCGTCGCCGAACACATCGTGGTCGCCGTCCAGCTTGGTGACCGGGTGGCTCGGTACAAATCGTGGCGCGTTGTTGGCGCCCGGCCAGTCGTATTCGGCTTTCTGCACAAAGAGCATAGCATTGGGGAACATCTCGATATTGCCGACATGGTCGGGATGGGTGTGGGACACCGCCATGCTTTTGATGTCTGCGGGGCTAAGGCCAAGCTGCGTCAGCTGAGAGGCCAGCGTTTTCGGACGGCGCCAGGTCAGAAAGCGCGGATCGGCAGGCTTTTGCCCATCCGGCAGGTCCGCGATGCTGTCGGCCAGACCCGTATCCCAGATGAACCAGTCCGCGCCATGCTTGATCAGGTAACAATTGTCGACGAACGGCATCGACTTGCCTTCGTTGACGCCGGGCGACCACATCGAGATATCGCCGGCGGTGCCTTCGCCACAATTGAGAATGTACAGCCGGTCGACGCCGGCAGCGCGGGCGGGGATGATTGCCGTCGGGACGACCAGTGCCAGCAGGGCGGCCATGATGATGTGGGCTCGCTTGATCATTTGTGTCCGCTCCGTTCGACGCGCGATGCGACGTTCGATTGATGTACCGCGCCGTTGTTACGGCTTGCCTTCAACTTTGCGCGAGCGATCGCGTCAGACGACGATTTGATCGGTTTGGCGGCCGATCGGCCGTGCCATCTCGATGTCGCCGCCGCATGTCCCAAAACGATGGGTTTATGACCTTTGTCGCAATGCAGCGCGCTCCTAGCCTCCCGCCATGTTCGGCGCGGTTGTTCGCGCGATTGTCACAGGAGATGGCCTTGGCTTTCACCGTATTGATCAATGGGCGGCAACAGGCCGTCGATGTGGATGGCGACACGCCATTGTTGTGGGTGTTGCGCGACGTGCTGGGCATGACCGGAACCAAGTTCGGCTGCGGCATCGCCCAATGTGGCGCATGCACCGTGCAGGTCGACGGCGTTGCTACACGATCCTGTATTACCACCATCGACAGCCTCGGAAAATCCGCGGTGACCACCATCGAAGCGATCGGTCAGACGCCGGCGGGGCAGAAAATCCAGCAGGCCTGGCTGGAGCGCGAGGTCGTGCAATGCGGCTACTGCCAGTCCGGCCAGATCATGTCGGCCTCCGCATTGCTGGCAAGCAACCCAAAGCCCACCGATGCCGACATCGACGATGCGATGGCCGGCAATATCTGTCGCTGCGGCACCTATGTGCGCATTCGTGACGCGATCAAGCATGCGGCTGCCTCGCCGGCTAAACCGGGAGCACGCGGATGATCATCGACCGATTGAAAGCGGCGCTCGCCCTGGATAATGGCACAGACCCGGGCCTGTCGCGACGAGCTCTGCTGAAAGCCGGCGTCGCCAGTGGCGGCGGCCTGTTGCTCAGCATTGGCATGCCGGCGCTGGCGGCGACCGCGGCAACGCCCGCCACCGATTTTGTTCCCAACGCCTTTATCCGAATCCCGCCAAGCGGCCGGATTGTCCTGACCATGCCGTATGTCGAAATGGGGCAGGGCACTTACACGTCGATTCCGATGCTGATTGCGGAAGAGCTTGAAGTGGATCTCGGCCAGATCACGCTCGAACATGCGCCGCCGGACGCCAAGCGTTACGGCAATCCGGCGCTCGGCGGCCTGCAAGTCACCGGCGGCTCCACCACGATTCGCGCGGTCTGGGTGCCGATGCGCCAAGCCGGCGCAGCCGCACGAACCATGTTGATTGCCGCCGCCGCGCAGCGCTGGGCTGTCGACCCCGCATCATGCCGGGCCGAAAATGGTGTGGTTGTTCACGCGGCCAGCGGCCGCAAGCTCGGTTATGGCAAGCTGGCAGAAGCCGCCGCGGTATTGCCGGTGCCCGACAAGGTCGTCTTGAAACGGCCGGAAGACTTCAAGCTGATCGGCACGCCGGCCAAGCGGCTCGACACCCCGGCGAAGGTCAACGGCAGCGCGATGTTCGGCATCGACGCGCGCCCGGCCGGTGTGAAGATCGCGACCCTGGCGCAATCGCCGGTGTTCGGCGGCAAGCTGAAAAGCCTCGACGACAGCAAGGCCAAAGCGGTGCGTGGTGTGCGCCAGATCGTGCGGCTGGACGATGCGGTGGCTGTTGTCGCCGACCATATGGGCGCGGCCAAGAAAGGCCTCGCCGCGCTGGTGATCGAATGGGACGATGGCCCGCACGCGGCGCTGAACACTGACGATATCGCTCGGGACTATGCAGCGGCACTGGACAGTCCGGGTGCGGTGGCGGAAACCCGCGGCGACGTCGACGGCGCCGTGGCAACCGCCGTGACCAAAGTCTCGGCGCAATATCACGTGCCGTTTCTCGCGCACGCGGCGCTCGAGCCGATGAACTGCACGGTGCATGTCCGCAAGGACAGCTGTGAGGTGTGGGTCGGCAACCAGATCCTGGGGCGAGCCCAGGCGACCGCGGCCGAGGTCACCGGTTTACCATTGGAAAAAGTCACGGTGCACAATTACCTGATCGGCGGTGGTTTCGGCCGCCGGCTGGAGATCGACGGCGTGACCCGCGCGGTGCAGATCGCCAAGCAGGTCGATGGACCGGTGAAAGTGATCTGGACCCGCGAAGAAGATATCCAGCACGACATGTACCGGCCGTTCTTCTCGGATACGTTCATGGCAGGGCTTGATGAGAAGGGATTGCCGGTGGCCTGGCGGCACCGGTTTGCCGGATCGTCGATCCTGGCGCGGTGGCTGCCGCCCTTGTTCAAGGATGGCATCGATCCGGAGACCATCGATGGCGCCGTCCACCTCGTCTATGGGCTGCCGAACTTCCATGTCGAATATGTCCGCAAGGAGCCGCCGGGAATCCCGACGGCCTTCTGGCGCAGTGTTGGTCCGTCCCACAGCGTGTTCGTGGTCGAGAGTTTCATTGACGAACTGGCGGCGGCCGCCAAGCGCGATCCGGTCGACTATCGCCGCGCGCTGCTCGACAAGGAGCCGCGCGCCAAGGCTGTGCTGGATCTCGCCGCGGCCAAGGCCGGCTGGGGCGGGACGCTGCCGAACGGTGTCGGCCGTGGTGTTTCGCTGCAGCATGTGTTCGGCAGCTACATGGCGCAGGTTGCCGAGGTTGAGGTCGCCAAGGACGGCAGCGTTCGGGTGAGGCGGGTGGTCTGTGCGGTCGATTGCGGTAGTGCGATCAATCCGAACACCATTGAGGCGCAGGTGCAGGGCGCGGTGATCTTCGGAATTTCGGCGGCATTGTACGGCGAGATCACCCTGAAGAACGGCCGGGTCCAGCAGAGCAATTTCGACGACTATCAGGTGGTGCGGATCAACGAGGCCCCGGCGATCGAGGTGCATATCGTCAGGAACACCGAGGATCCCGGCGGCATGGGCGAACCCGGCACCTCCGCGATCATGCCGGCACTTGCCAACGCCATCTTTGCAGCTACCGGCAAGCGGCTGCGCCGGCTGCCAGTGGACGCCAACCTCCTGAAGTCGGGATGAGAGACTTCGTCTGGATCAACTGATCTGCGTGATGGCTGGGCTCAATCCCGGCCATTGCCGTTTTCACGTCGGCAAAAGATAGGACATTTGAGAGTGGCGGAACCGTTTCGGTCTTGCGTGAGATCTTGGCCGGGCTTGCCGCGCCGCGAACCGGGAGGTTTTCGGTTCGGGAACGGCAAGCCCGTGCAATCCAGGCGGACCCGGATTGCGACGCCAACCAGCTCTCCGGAGGGGGGCATCTTTCGGAGAGAGTGGAACTCCGAGACGACGAGCGTCCCGAGAGTTGGCGTCGTTATGCCGAAGCAATGTGTCAGGCGCTACCTGCAGCGGGCTAGAATCCTTTCAAATTTCAGTGTGCTCCGGCACCACCCGCGCTCCGTACCTTTCGCGTGAACAGGATCGCTATTCCGGCGAGCACCAGCACCAGGCCGATCACCGCAAAAGTGTCGCTGAAACCCATCACCAGTGCCTGGCGTTTGACGGTCTGTCCCAGCGCGATGACGGCTTGCTGATGAGCGGCGGCTGGATCCGATACGCCATGCGCCATGAAGTAGTTCTGCATCTGGGCGAGGCGGGAACGGACCTCCTCGCGTCCCAGTGTCACCGACTGGCCGATGATGTTGGAATGATATTGCTCGCGCTTGGTGATCACGGTGGCGAGCATCGCCGTGCCGATCGCACCGCCGAGATTGCGCAGCATGTTGCTGATGCCCGAGGCCGCGGCGGCGTCCTGCGGGGCGATACCGCCGGTAGACACCGAGGTCAGCGGGGTGAGAACCATGGCCTGTCCGACGGCGCGGACGATGTTCGGGATCCAGAGCTGGTCGCCGGCATAGTCGAGCGACATCGCGGTGTTCATGAAGCAGCTGTAGGCGAAGATCATCAGGCCGATGAAGGCGATCGCGCGGGTATCAAATCGCTGCATCAGCATTGGGATTAGCGGGATCAGGATCAACTGCGGCAGTCCGGTCCATGCCATCACTGTGCCGATCTGCTCGGCGTTGTAACGTTGCACCTGTCCGAGATAGGCCGGCAGGATATAGACCGAACCGAACAGCGCGAAGCCGACCAGGGTCAATGCAATCGTGCCGAAGCCGAAGTTGCGTTGCGTCAGCAGCCGCAGCCGGATCAGCGGCTTCTTCACCGTCAGCTCGATCCAGATGAACAGCGACAGGCTGATGACGGCCACGATCGCCAGCTTGACGATGAAGGGCGAACCGAACCAGTCGTCCTTGTTGCCTTCCTCCAGCACGGTCTGCAGTGCGGAGAGCCCGACGGCCATGGTGACTATGCCGGCCCAGTCGCCCTCCTTGAGCAGTCCCAACTGCATGGGTTGGCGTTCGAGGGTGAAAAACAGCGCGATCAGCATCACGATGGTCGGCAGCACGTTGACGAAGAAGATGGTCTGCCAGCCGTAATTCTCGGTGAGATAGCCGCCGATGGTCGGGCCGATTGCGGGAGCGAAGGTGACCGAGAGGGCGAAGACCGCAAGGCCAATCGGCTGCTGCGACTTCGGCAGCTTGGTCAGCACCAGGGTGAAGGCCATCGGGATCAGCACGCCGCCGGCAAAGCCCTGCAGCCCGCGCATCGCGATCATGGAGCCCAGATCGTGGGTGAAGGCGCAGGCCACCGAAAACACAGCGAACAGCGCGGCGCTGGCCAGCATGTAGCGGCGGAACGAAAACACCCGGCTGAGGAAGTCGGTCATCGGGATCACCACGATCTCGCCGATCAAATAGGAGGTCGAGATCCAGGAACCGTTATCGACGCCTGTCCCGATGCCGCCCTCGATATTCAGCAGCGATGCATTGGTGATCTGGATGTTCAGGATCGCCATGAAGGCGCCGATCATGGCGGCGAGGACGGCGATCCAGGTGGTGGTGCTGGCGCGGTTGGGGTCGACCGCGACGCTACGTTCAGATGTTCTGCCAGAGATCGGCTGCGCGATCGAGGCGGACGGGGCGGGATTTGACATGGCATGATCCTTCCGAAATCTTGCCTTCGGAAACCTTGCTGGACACGTTCGAAGGGGTCTTTGGCGTTGCGGCCGCGATGGGGGCCGGCGTCAGGGTGTTGATGGTCGGGATCACCGACATGCCGGGGCGCAACGCGATCAGCGGATTGTCGTGGTTGAGAACGATCTTCACCGGAATGCGCTGCACCACCTTGGTGAAGTTGCCGGTGGCGTTATCAGGCGGCAGCAGCGCGAATTCCTGGCCGCTGGCCGGCGCGATGCTGTCGACGCGGCCATGCACGGTCTGTCCCGGGAACATGTCGACGTCGATCGCCACGAGCTGGCCCTTCTTGACGTCGGTGAGCTGGGTTTCCTTGTAATTGGCGATGATGTAGGCGCCGTCAGCGGGCACCAGTGACATCAGCTGGGTGCCGGCCGTGACATACTGGCCGACACGCAGTGTGCGGTTGCCGACCACCCCGTCGATCGGGGCGACAATGGTGGTGTAGCTGAGATTGAGTTCGGCCTGCTCCTGCGTTGCCTGTGTCTTGGCGAGCGCTGCCTTGGCCTGGCTGATATCGGCCCTGAGCAGATCGACCTGCTTCAGGGCGGAGGCAAGATTGGCGGTGTCGCGCTGCAGGGTGGCGTTGGCACCGGCGATGCGCGAGGCGGCCTGCTGCGCGTTTTGCACGCTGCCGAAGCCGGTCTTGGCCAGGTCCGAGTAGCGCCGGTTTTCCTGGTCGGCGAAAGTGACGTTGGCCTTGTCGACATCGATGGTGGCGCGTGCCGCGTCGATCACGGCCTGTTGCGCGTCGAGCTGCGCCTGCTTGCTGACGATGGCGGCCTGGGCGGCCTCCACGTCGGCCTTGGCCTGATCCAGCGCGACCTTGAAATCGCGTTCGTCGATCCGCGCCAGCGTCTGGCCCGCGGCGACGCGCTCGTTGTCGCCGACCAGCACCTCGCGCAAATAGCCGGAGACTTTCGGTGCAATGGTGGTGTTGTCGGCCTTCACATAGGCGTCGTCGGTCGAGACCTGAAAGCGGCCGAATGTCCAATAGTCGAAGCCGTACCAGGATGCGCCGGCCAGCACAGCGACCGCCACACCGGCCAACAGCACGCGGCGAAGACGGTTGGTGCGTGGCGCCGGGGCTGCGGTGGGGGAGACGTTGCTTTTGTTATGGGCAGTCTCAGCCACAGGAGATGAGATCGGATCGGACGCGGGCTGCTGCAGCAGATCCTCCGCCGCATCCGGCGGCAGCGTGCGGTCGACCTCGAAAGACGGGGAATGGCGGGTCATGGCGGCGCTCCTCAAAGCCTATCTAGCTGTAAAATAACGATAAATTTGTCACGCGACGGGCTTGATCTGAATTAGGAAACTTGATATTTTCCAAAATCAAAATAGAGACGATCATCGGACTGTCAATAGGATTATGACCATCATGCAATCACATAAATGCGAGGATGATTGACATGAAGGCAACACAGGACGGCAGCGCGGAGACTGACGAGCGCCGCTTTCGCGGCCGGCCGCAGGCGCGGCCGGACGAGGAAACGCGCATCATCATTTATGAAGCCGCGCGCCATCTGTTCGCGGTCGGCGGTTTTGCCGCGACCAGCATGGAGATGGTGGCGCGCAGTGCCGGCGTGTCGACCAAGACGCTGTACCGTCTCGTGCCGAACAAGTCGGCGCTGTTCGAAGGCACCGTGTCGGACCGGATGGACCGGTTTTTGTCGGCGGTGAATCTGCGCGCAGCGGAGCATGAAGACATCGAGGTGGCGCTGCGGACCGCACTGCTGACCTGCGCCGAACTCGTGCTCGACGAGGAAGTGATCTCGCTCAACCGCATGATGATCGCTGAAAGCGACCGCTTTCCCGAGATCAGCGCGACCTTCTACCAGAAGGCGATGCGGCGGACGGTGGCGGCGTTTGCCGACTGGCTGCGCGTGCGGCGCGACAATGGCGCCATCGTGCTCGACGATGTCGACGAAGCTGCCGGCATGCTGCTCGGCATGATGGTGTTCGAGCCGCAGCGTGCCGCACTGTTCGGCCATCAGCCGGCGCCGTCGCACGAAGCCATCGCCGAGCGCGCCCACCACTGTGCCGCGCTTTTTTTGCGTGGATGTGGGGGTTGATAGGTAGCTTCGGTCCACGCGAATCCATGATTCGTGAGATCCGAATTGTCTCCGTGAAGGACGCGCCTAGCCTTCCTCTATCTTGCAAATGGAGGCGGCGCCATGCCGGACATTCTTGTCGAGGTGCGCGGATCCTGGCTCGGTGCCCGCAAGCGATCCTTCTTGCTGGCCATTCATGATGCGGTGATCGAGGCGCTGAAAAGCGATCCTGAGGACAAGGTGGTTCGTCTGATCGAGCACGCGTCCGTCGATTTTCTAATTCCGGCGCAAGCCAGCGATCGCTTTACTCATATCGAGATCACTCAGTTCGTCGGGCGCTCGATCGACACCAAGCGGATGCTTTACAGGGCGATGGTGCGGCATCTGGAGCCGTTCGGCATTTCGGCGCATGATATCAAGATCGTGCTGAAGGAGGTGCCGCTGGCGAATGTCGGAATGCGTGGTGGTCGCGCAGCCTGCGACATCGACATATCCTACGATATTCAGGTGTGAGAAGTTGCGGGCACCGCCTGCCCCGCGAGGCGATGCGTGCGGCCTGCAGCAGCGCAACGGTTTCCTCCAGATGCCTGTGGAGCAGGGCTGTGGCTATCGCCTGCTGCTGTCGAAATACTGATACAGCGAGCCGATGCCGACACCCGCGACCTCGGCGATGCGGTTGGTGGTGGCCAGCGCCAGCGGCACGGTGTTCAAAACGCGAGTTTCGCCCTCGAGAATGCGATCCACCACCTCACATCGAAGTGAGCGCGTACACGATGCGCGTGACCATCCGACGCCGGGCTGCGCGGGCGCGATCCGCGCGTCCCTGCGCCAGTTCTTCGTGCCGGATCTCCGCCGTCAGATGCGCAACAGCAGCGCCTCAAGGCCGGCATTGGTTTCCCGTTCAAGTGCAAGCAAGGCTGCAAAGGGATCGCCAGCCAGGCCGAGCACCGCCGCAAAGGCCGGCTCGGTCTTCAGCCCGTTGCGGCGCGCCGCCAAAACGCGCGCATGAAGCGCCGGTCCTCCCAGCCGCAGCAGTCGCTGTTCGATATTGAAATGACGCATCGCGACCTGTTGTGCCACCGGCAAGGGATGGGCAAAAATCTCGAAGCTCCATCCCGACGCATCGAATCCGGCAATGATCGGCCGCTCATTGTCACGCCATTGATGCACCCGGAAGCCGGCCGCGTACGACCATGTGGTCCACAGCGTGATGAGGAATGCCTCACGCGCTGCAGGCGTCACCTCGCACAGCACGTCGATGTCGCTGTCCGGCAGGTCAAGACCAAGCGGGGGCGTGCCGGCGATCTCGGGTCGATACGCGGCAAGCGCGGTCATGACCCCGGCGGTGTCCAAGGCGGTTCGATAGTCGCAACGTGTCATGTTCGGCTCGTCTGTCGCACTGGTCTTGCCACAGTCCGGGCGATGGCCGCAATCGCGACGTCGGGCCGACGTTCCGGCTCGACCTCAATCCTTTGGCGGCAATTGAGCCACGGCGCCGCTGGCAACAAGGCGTTCCGTCTCCGCCTCGTCGCAGCCGATCTCTGTCAGGATCTCCCTTGTATGCTCGCCAAGCAGCGGCGCCAGCCGCTGCGGCTGTGGCTGGCTGTCGCTCCAGGTCGAGGCCACCCGCATCGACAGCACCGGGCCCTCCGAGGAATGCTCGACCGGCTGGAAGAAGCCGACCGCGTTCAAATGCGGGTCGTCCATGATCGAGGTCAGCGTGTGCGCCGGCGTATGCGGGATGTCGCAGGCGAGCAGCATCCCTTCCCATTCGGCCGAGGTGCGCTCGCGCATGATCTCGGCCACCTCCTGGTAGATCGCATCGATATGGGCGAGGCGGTCCGGATGGCTGGCGAAGCGCGGGTCGTCGAGCTTCGCGGCGTGGCCGCTCATGGTCAGGAAATCGCGCCAGTGCTTGTCGGTGTAGAGCAGCACGCAGAGATGGCCGTCGGCAGTGCGGTAGGGTTTGCGGTTTTTCGCCATCAGGCGCGCATAGCCGCCCTGGTCGAGCGGCGGCCGGAAGCTGAGACCGCCGAGATGATCGCCCAGCACGAAGCTCGCCATGGTCTCGAACATCGGCACGTCGATCTTCTGGCCGCGCCCGGTCTTGTCGCGGTGGCGCACAGCGGCGAGCACGGCGTTGACCACATGCAGCCCGACGATGCGATCGGCGATGTTCACCGAGACATACCGTGGTGTGCCATCGCCGGTTTCCGCCAGCAGATGCGGCACCGTGGAAATGCCCTGGATCAGATCGTCATAGGCGGGCCGTGCGGCATAGGGGCCGTCCTGGCCGAAGCCGAAGGCGCCGACATAGATGATGCCGGAATTGACGGCGGCGACGTCGTCATAACCGAGGCCGAGCCGGACCATCGCCTGCGGGCGGACATTGTAGATCAGGATGTCGGATTTTTCCGCCAGCCGCAGCGCCACGTCGAGTCCGGCCGCAGTTTTCAGATCGACCACGATGCTGCGCTTGCTGCGGTTGGCATGCATGAACATGCCGCCCATGGTTCCGCCGCGGCTTGGTCCCACCGCGCGGGTCATGTCGCCTTGCGGGCTCTCCAGCTTGATCACATCGGCGCCCATGTCGCCGAGGATCGAGGTGGCGTAGGGCCCCATCAGCACCGAGGTGAGATCGAGAATGCGTAAACCGTCGAGCGGGCCCATGATGATCCCTGATGCAGGTTTCTTGATGTGATTGTCGTTGCAGGTCGTTTCATTATCTCAAGCCAGCGTGTTGGCCGTCATGAGATTCGTTCCAGCTCGGCAGCTTCAAGCCGCGCCACCGGCTCCGGTGGATCGAACGCGCGCACCATGGGCAGTGGTCCACTGTATTTCTCGCACTCGACCACCGTGACCTGGCCGCAGCATCCCTGGGCCAGTTTCGATGTGCCGATGTCGCGGGTCAGGACGTTCGGATTGCCGTGAACGCACATCGGCGTGTCGTTGGCGGCGGGATCCGGATCATACCAGGCCCCGGTCGGCAGATGGATCACGCCTTCCATCACACGGTCGGAGACCGCCGCCGCGGCAAGGCACGCGCCACGGTCATTGAACAGGCGAACGATGTCGCCACTGACGATGCCGCGTTGTTTGGCATCCACGGGATTGAGCCGCACCACCTCGCGGTCCGCGACCTTCTGCGACTGGCTGTAACCGCCGAAATCAAGCTGGCTGTGCAGCCGCGTTGCCGGCTGGTTGGCGATCAGGGTGAGTGGATGATCCGGTGTTGCCGGCTCGGTCGAGGGCATCCAGGTCGGATGCCCGGGGCAATCGTCATAATCGAAGTCCGCGATGGTTTTGGAGAAGATCTCGATCCGGCCGCTGGGAGTCGGTAGACTGTTGGTTTCGGGGTCGTCACGGAACGCGCGCAGGAAGCCGCCATCGTCCGGCTCGGACGGCAGCGCCAGTTCACCGCGCTGCCAGAACTCCTCGAAGTCCGGTGCGTCGAGTCCCTTGGCGTCGAGTGCGCGGCGTGTGGTGTCGTAGAGATGTGCGAGCCACTGCTGGCTGTTGCGCCCCTCGGTGAACGCCTGCTCGACCCCGAGCCGGCGCGCGAGGTCCGCGAAGATGTCGAAATCGTCGCGGGCCTCTCCGACCGGCGGCGCGAGCTTGCGCATCGCCACCAGCACCGGATCGGTGGCGGCGGCGCCGATGTCGTCACGCTCCAGTGTCATGGTCGCTGGCAGCACGATGTCGGCGAAGCGGGCCATCGGCGTCCAGGCGGTCTCGTGCACAACGATGGTGCGCGGCTTGTTGAAGGCCTCGCGCAGCCGGTTGATGTCCTGATGATGGTGGAATGGATTGCCGCCGGCCCAGTACACCAGCTGGATGTCCGGATAATGCATGGCCCGACCGTTGTAGTCGAACGGCTGTCCCGGATTGAGCAGCATGTCGCTGACGCGGGCGACCGGGATGAATTCTTCCACGCCGTTCTTGCCTTGTGGCATGGTCGGGATCGCCACCGCATTGACGCGACGGCCGGTGTGGCCGAGTGCGCCCAGCGCATAATTGTAGCCGCCGCCGGGCAGCCCGATCTGTCCCAGCATCGCCGCCAGCACCGCACCCATCCACACCGGCTGCTCGCCATACTGCGCGCGTTGCAGCGAATGCGACACCGTGACCAGGGTGCGGCCGCGCGCCGCCTCGCGCGCGAGATCGACAATGTGTGACGCGGTAAAGCCGGTGATCGGCGACGCCCAGCTCGCATCCTTCGGTTGCCCATCATCGCGGCCGAGCACATAGCGTTCGAACAGGTCGAAGCCGGTGCAGTAGCGATCGAGGAAAGCGCGGTCGCAGAGTTTCTCGACAATCAGCGTGTGCGCCAGCGCAAGCATGAAGGCGACGTCAGTGCCGGCCTTGATCGGCCACCAGCGCGCGGCGGCCTCGTCAGGCAGATCATCGCGCAGCGGACTGATGCTGTGGAATGTGGTGCCGCGCTGCGCCGCCTTCTGCATGGCGTCGCGCTCGATATGCCGGCTGATGCCGCCGCTGGCGACCATCGAGTTCTTCAGCGCCATGCCGCCGAAGGCCAGCACGGTGTCGGTATAGGTGGAGATCTGGTCCCAGGTGACGTTGCGCCGCGAGATATTTTCGAACTGCCCCAGGATGTGCGGCAGGATCACCGCGGAGGCGCCGGCGCTGTAGCTGTTGACCGAGCGGACATAGCCGCCGAATGCGACATTGAGAAAACGGTGGATCTGGCTCTGGGCGTGGTGGAAGCGGCCGGCGCTGGCCCAGCCATAGGAGCCGCCATAGATCGCGCTTGCGCCGTATTGCTTGTGGACCTGCGACAATTCGTCGGCGAGCAGATCGAGCACCGCGGTCCAGCTGAGTTCGACGAACTCGCCGTCGAGGGTCCTGGTGTGGCCCGGTGTCTTCTCCAGCCAGCTCCGCCGTACCATCGGCTTGAGGATGCGCGCCTTGTGGCGCAGCGCGTTGGTGAAATTGCCCAGGATCGGTGATGGCGCCGGGTCGTCGGGATAGGCCGCGACATCGACCGTCTCGCCGTTCCACCGCGCCGAAAACACACCCCAGTGCGCGCTGTGCGGGCTCCACGGCTGTGGCGGTGTCTTCTGGTCCATCGATCGCTCCGACATTGGTGTCACGTCCGGCTGCTCAGTCAGCACCGAATTGGCTGATACGGCAAGTGCTGATCTTTAGACACGTTGTGAAATGCCGTACCGTTGCTGCAGACCTGAGCCGCGCGGACGGTATGATCGATTCTGACCGGATCCGCGAACCGGGCGAGAGGGATACATTAAGGTGAGACATTGATAATGTGCGGCGCTGGTCCCGAAATTGCACTGATCTGGCTATGACTCGACCTCGTTTGCCGTCTCTCATAGCGCTCCGCGCATTCGAAGCCGTCGGCCGCACCGGCAGCGTGCGCGCCGCGGGCGATGAGCTTGCGGTCAGCCACACCGTGGTGTCACGCCATCTGCAGAATCTGCAGAAAAGCCTCGGAGTGGTGCTAGTGCGCGGCGAGGGGCGCGGCGTGATGCTGACCGAAGCCGGCCTCGCGTTCCATGCCCAGATCTCGCAGGCGTTCGACATCATCGCCCGCGCCACCACGACGGTTCGCCCGGCCTCGCGCCCGGCGCTGAACATCTGGTGCATCCCCGGCGTTGCCAACCGCAGGCTATTGTCCCGTCTGCCGGAATTGACCGGGCCGCCGCGTAACTGGGATGTCAACCTGCAGCCCACATTGTCGCACCCGGATCTGTCGCGGGCCGAGGCCGACGCGGAGATTGTCTATGCAGATGTGGTGGATTCCCGCGGTGCATTGATGGCGGAGGCGCTGGTGCGGCCACGGGTGTTTCCGGTGGCGAGCCCGGCCTATCTCGCGCGTTATCCGGCCATCACCTGTGTGGCCGATCTGGCAAACGCCACGCTGATTCACGAGGAATCCACCGAGCAGTGGGAGCGCTGGTTCGAGCTCGCCGGGGTCGATGACCTGCCACCGCTGCGCGGTCAGCGGCTTTGGCACGCCCATCTCGCCATCGAGGCGGCGCGGCTGGGGCAGGGCATCGCAATCGGCAACGACGTGCTGGTTGACGACGATCTGCGCGCCGGCGCGCTGGTCGAAGTGATCCCGACCTCGGTTTATATGGAGACTTATCAGCTGGTGGCGCTGAAGGAGCGCTGGAGCGACCCGGCCATCGTCGCCTTGCGCGACTGGCTGAAGCGGACGCTGGCGACAACATAAACGATTGCTGTAGCCCGGGTGAGCGTAGCGAGACCAGGGTTGAATAGGTGGCAAGCCCTCGGATATCGCTCTGCTCATCCGGGCTAATTCAGAGGCCATGGCACCTCCCGATTGGTGCATCAGAGTCACCAGACCCAACCAACAAGCTGATTGTTCCTTCGCATTGGCGTCATACGCTGCTCGTCAGTTGCAGGGGATGGCTGATGACGGCGAATGCGGAATTGTTGGCGCGCAGGCAGACGGCAGTTGTGCGCGGGGTCAGCCACGCCACACCGATTTTCGCGGCGAAGGCACGAAACAGCGAAATCTGGGATGTCGAAGGCAAGCGTTATGTCGACTTCGCCGGCGGCATTGCGGTGCTCAACACCGGCCATTGCCACCCGCTGATCATGCAGGCGGTACGCGACCAGCTCGAACGCTTCACCCACACCGCGTTTCAGGTGCTCCCTTACGAATCCTACATCGAACTCGCCGAGCGGCTGAACGCCCTGGCGCCGCTGCACGGCCCAGCCAAGTCGATCCTGCTGTCCACCGGCGCGGAGGCCACCGAAAACGCCGTCAAAATCGCCCGCGCTGCCACCGGCCGCAACGGCGTGATCGCGTTTACCGGTGGTTTCCACGGCCGCACGGCGCTCGCATCCACCATGACCGGTAAGGTCGTGCCCTATAAAAAGAGCCTGGGACCGGCGCTGCCGGACGTCTGGCATGTGCCCTTCCCGGTTGCGGGCGGCGAGGTCAGCGTCGAGGACGCGCTGCGCTACATCAACTTCATCTTCAAGGCCGATATCGACGCCTCGCGCGTCGCCGCAATCATCATCGAACCGGTGCAGGGCGAGGGCGGTTTCCATCAGGTGCCGGCCGAGCTGATGCGCGGTCTGCGTCGGATTTGCGACGAGCATGGCATCGTGCTGGTCGCCGACGAGGTGCAAACCGGTTTCGGCCGCACCGGCAAGATGTTCGCGATGGAGCATTACGACGTTCAGGCCGACCTGATCTGTGTGGCGAAAAGCCTCGCCGGCGGCCTGCCACTGTCGGGCGTGATCGGGCGTGCCGCGATCATGGACGCCGCCGAACCCGGCGGTCTTGGCGGCACCTATGCCGGCCATCCGCTCGCTTGTGCCGCGGCGCTCGCGGTGCTGGATATTTTCAAGAGCGAGGATCTGCTGGGACGGGCCAATGCCATCGGTGCACGGTTGCGCGCCGCGATCGACCGGATGTCCCGTGCCAACCATCTGGTGCCGATGTCGGCCGCCCGCGGCCCCGGCGCGATGGTCGCTTTCGACGTGCTCAAGCAGCGCGGCAGCAACGAGCCCGATGCCGAAGCGACCCGGCGCATCACGCAGCGTGCCCACGAAAACGGCTTGATCCTGCTGTCGTGCGGCACCGCGGCCAACACCATTCGCATCCTGGTGCCGCTGACGGCTTCGGATGAGATCGTCGATGAGGGGCTTGCCATTCTGGAAGAATGCCTCGTGGCCTAGGACTTTTCCTCAAGTATCGGGATGATTTGATATGCTGAAACTGACTGATCCCGCTTTGCTGGTTGATCGTTGCCTGATTGGCGGCGAATGGACCGGCAGCCCCGTCGATCCCGTGCACAATCCGGCCACCGGCGACCTCGTCGGCAAGGTGCCGCAGTTCGGCGCCGGCGAAGCCTTGACGGCCGTACGCGCGGCCGGCGCCGCCTTTCCGAAATGGTCGAAGCTGCTCGCCAAGGAGCGCGCGACCATCCTGCGCCGCTGGAACGACCTGATCCTTGCCCATCGCGAAGATCTCGCGCTGCTGTTGACCTCGGAGCAGGGCAAGCCGCTGACGGAAGCCAAGGGTGAAATCGAGTATGCGGCCTCTTTCGTCGAGTTCTATGCCGAGGAAGCCCGGCGCATCTATGGCGAGACCATTCCGTCGCATCGCGCTGATTCCCGCACCCTCGTCATCAAGCAGCCGGTCGGCGTCGTGGCCGCGATCACGCCGTGGAATTTCCCGGCGGCGATGATCACGCGCAAGGTCGCGCCGGCGTTGGCGGCCGGCTGCACCGTGATCGTCAAGCCGGCGCCGGAAACGCCGCTGACCGCGCTGGCGCTCGGCGTGCTGGCGCAGCGGGCCGGCATTCCGCCCGGCGTCCTCAACATCATCACCGGCGACGCGCCCGCGATCGGCAAGGTCTTGACTGAACACTCCACCGTGCGGGCCATCAGCTTCACCGGCTCGACGGAAGTGGGCAAGATCCTGATGCGCCAGGCCGCATCGACCGTGAAGAAAGTCGGACTTGAACTCGGCGGCAACGCGCCGTTCATCGTGTTCGATGATGCGGACCTGGATGCCGCCGTCGAAGGCGCCATGGTGTCGAAGTTTCGCAACATGGGTCAAACCTGCGTCTGCGCCAATCGCATCTACGCCCAGGACAGGATCTACGACGCGTTCGTGCAGAAGCTCGCGGAGAAGGTCAAAGGCCTCAAGGTCGGCAACGGCCTCGACGCCGGCGTGACCCAGGGGCCGCTGATCACCAGCGAGGCGATCGACAAGGTGGAGCGGCATCTGGCGGACGCCGCCGCCAAGGGCGCGCAGATCGTTACCGGCGGCAAGCGGCACGAACTCGGACGGACCTACTTCCAGCCGACGGTGCTGTCGGAGGTGACCACCGAGATGGTCATCACCAACGAGGAAACCTTTGGTCCGGTGGCCCCGATCTATCGTTTTAGCGACGAAGCTGACGTGATCGCGCAGGCCAATGCCTCGCCGTTCGGGCTGGCGGCGTATTTCTACGCTCGTGACCTCGGCCGGGTGTTCCGGGTCGCGGAAGCGCTGGAGTCGGGCATGGTTGGCGTCAATTCCGCGCTGCTGGGTGCCGATGTGGTTCCGTTCGGCGGCGTCAAGGAATCCGGCCTCGGGCGCGAGGGATCGCGTCATGGCATCGAGGAATATGTCGACATCAAATATATCCTGCTCGGCGGACTCGACCGATAGAGTAAGCCGGGCATTGATCGCAGCGATATCTTCATTGTATTGACGGGAGGCGACCCTTGGCGACAACGACCTCGGCGCAACAGGCAAAAGCAGAACCAGATCGTCTTCTTCTTGAAGAGCTGAGTTCCGCCATCGATCGCAATTTCGACAAGCAGGTCGCCTTCCTGCAGCGGCTGGTGCAGTTCCGCAGCCTGCGTGGCGAGGAAGCGCCGGTGCAGCAGTGGCTGGCGTCGCAGTTTGCCGAGCGGGGCTACAAGGTTGATGAGTTCAGTCTGGCGGACGTCAAACTGCATGAACACCCGAAAGCCGCGCCGATGGATAACATCGATCCCGCCGGCTCCAGGCAGGTCGTCGCCACCTATGACAACAACGGGCATGGCCGCAGCCTGATCCTGCAGGGACACATCGATGTGGTGCCGGAAGGCCCGGTCGACCTGTGGAGCGATCCGCCGTATGCGGCGGTCGTGCGTGACGGCTGGATGTTCGGCCGCGGTGCGCAGGACATGAAATCCGGCGTCTCCGCCATGATCTTCGCCCTCGACGCCATCCGCGCGGCTGGCTACGCGCCCGATGCACGGATTCATCTGCAAACCGTTACAGAAGAAGAGAGCACCGGCAACGGTGCGCTGTCGACCCTGGTGCGTGGCTATCGCGCGGACGCTTGCCTGATTCCCGAACCGACCGGACATACCTTGACCCGTGCCCAGGTCGGCGCGGTCTGGTTCCGGCTGCGGGTGCGCGGCACGCCGGTGCATGTCGCTTACGCCCAGACCGGGACCAGCGCGATCCTCTCCGCCACCCATCTGATCCGCGCATTCCAGGAGTACACCAAGACATTGAACGCCAAAGCGGTCGAGGATTCCTGGTTCAAGGACGTCAAGGATCCGATCAAGTTCAATGTCGGCATCATCAAGGGCGGTGACTGGGCGAGTTCCACTGCTGCTTGGTGCGAGCTGGATTGTCGGCTCGGGCTGCTGCCGAACTCGTCGCCGCAAGAGGCGATGCGCGGCATTGAACAATGTCTGGCCGAGGCGCAGAAGAACGATACCTTCCTGTCGGAAAATCCGGCTGAGCTGGTGTGGAGCGGCTTTCAGGCCGACGCCGCGGTGTGCGAGCCAGGCAGCGCGGCGGAAGGCGTGCTCGGCGTCGCACACCAGACGGCCTTCGGTGCCACCCTTGAAGATCGCCTCTCCACTGCCGTCAACGATACCCGCTACTACTGCGTCGACTACGGCATTCCGGCGCTGTGTTATGGGCCATACGGCATCGGGCCGCACGCCTTCAACGAGCGGGTCGAACTGGAGAGCATCCGCAAGACCACGCTGAGTATCGCGCTGTTCGTGGCCAATTGGTGCGGCCTGAGAAAGCTGTGATGTCTCCGATCGAAGTCACCGCATGATGCCGTCGTCGCGACCGCGCTGCGTTCGCATCATCCGCGGGGCGGCCGCCGACGACTCTTCACCGATAAAACCAAGCTCTATGAATATCCCGTTGTCCCGAGCTGCGAACGCGCCTCGAAGGATGAACGATCGAACTCGGGACAGTCGAGTCTCGCCGCGCGAAAACCAACAACAAAAAATGATCGTAACCGGGGACGCCTCAATACCGCTTCTGGATTCATTCTTGCATCTATTTTTCGGCAAGCCGACTGAGTTTCAATGTGTGATCATCGCGAGGGACGGGGCATGAACAGACGTGAATTCGCCAAGTTGAGTTTGATGACGGGTGTGATGGCCGGCAGCGGTATTCCGCTCGGGCTGAAACGCGCGGCGGGGCAGACCCGCGGGGGAACGCTCAATACCATCATCCAGCCCGAGCCGCCGATTCTCGTCACCGCGCTGAACCAGCAGCAGCCGACACTGACGCTGGGCGGCAAGATCTACGAAAGCCTGCTGCGCTACGACTTCAATCTGAAGCCGATGCCGGGGCTAGCGCAATCCTGGGAGGTGTCGCCGGACGGGTTGACCTATACCTTCAAGCTGTTCCCCAATATCACCTTCCACGACGGCACGCCGCTGACCGCTGACGACGTCATCTTCTCGACCACCAAGATGCTGATGGAAACCCACGCTCGCGCCCGCGGCACCTTTGCCCGGGCGGAGAGTGCGACGGCGCCGGATCCGCTCACCGTGGTGTTCAAGTTGAAGGCACCGTTTGCACCCTTCCTCGGCGCTTTCGATTGCACCACCGCGCCGATCGTGCCGAAGCACATCTATGACGGTACCGATTACCGCAAGAATCCTGCCAATGCGCAGGCCATCGGCTGCGGGCCGTTCAAGCTGAAGGAATGGGTGCGCGGCTCGCACGTGCATCTGGTCAAGCACGAAGGCTATTATCGCAAGGGCGAGCCGTATCTGGACGAGATCATCTACCGGGTGATCCCGGACGCCGCGTCGCGCTCGGTGGCCCTCGAACAGGGCACTGTGCAGCTGACCCAGTGGTCGGATGTTGAATCGTTCGATGTGCAGCGGCTGGCGAAGCTGCCCAACCTCGACATGACTACCAAGGGTTACGAGTTCTTCGCTCCGCATCAATGGCTGGAATTGAACAACCGCATCGCGCCGATGAACGACAAGCGTTTCCGCCAGGCGGTGATGTACGCCATCGACCGCAAGGCGATGCTGGCGCGGGTTTATTTCGGCCTCGGCAAGATCGCCACTGGTCCGATCTCGTCGAAGACGCGCTTCTATGAGAAAGACGTCAAGCAGTACGAATATTCGCTCGACAAGGCGAAGGCGCTGCTCGACGAGATGGGCCTGAAGCCGGGCGCGGACGGCAAACGGGTGACGATCCCCTATCTCGTTCCACCGTATGGCGAGATCTATCAGCGCTCCGCGGAGTTCCTGCGCCAGTCGCTGGGACGGGTCGGCATCGACCTGCAGCTGCAAGGCATCGATATGGCTGGCTGGGCAGAGAAATGCAGCAACTGGGATTTTTCGATGACCATGAACTTGGTCTACCAGTTCGGAGATCCGGCGCTCGGCGTGTCACGCACCTACATCTCCTCCAACATCCGCAAGGGCATCCTGTTCTCCAACACCGCCGGTTATTCCAATCCGGACGTCGACCGGTTGTTCGAAGAGGCGGCGGTGGCGACCTCCGACGCCAAACGGCAGGAGCACTACAGCGCCGTGCAGAAGCTCGTGGTCGAGGATGTCCCGGTGGTCTGGCTGCTTGAGCAGGATTATCCGAATTTCATCGATAAGAAGCTGAAGAATGTGATCACGACGGCGATCGGCGTGCACGAGACGTTCGGCACGGTGTCGCTGGGATGAGTTTGCTCGCCCTCGACGCGAAGGGAGGCGGCGTGGTTGCCGCCGCCCTTGCCATTGGCGCCTGGGTCGCCAAGTTTGTCGCGGTGGTGCTGGTGATCGCCACCTTCAATTTCGTGCTGGTTCATGCGGCGCCCGGCGATCCCGCCCAGGTGATCGCCGGACAAAGCGGTGCGTCCGACGAAAAGCTGCTGGCCCAGTTGCGCGAGGAGTATGGCCTCGACAAACCTTATATCGTTCAGCTTGGGACCTATTTGAAGCGGATCGTCACTCTCGATCTCGGCTACTCCTACCGCCAGCAGCGACCGGTGCGGGCGCTGCTGGCTGAGCGGCTGCCGGCGACCCTGCTGCTCACTGGCACCGCGTTCCTGACCGCTTTGTTTCTCGGCATCGTGCTCGGCACGCTGGCGGGTGTGCGCGCCGGCAAGTGGTCGGATACGGCGTTGACCATCGTCTCGCTGTTTCTCTATGCCATGCCGGTGTTCTGGCTCGGGCTGATGCTGGTGTTGCTGTTTTCGGTGCGGCTCGACTGGTTGCCGGCCTTCGGTTACGTCACCATCGGCGTGCAGATGACGCCCTTGCAGCGGATCGGCGATATTGGTGCTCATCTCATTTTGCCGGCGATCTCGCTCGCCGCAGTGTATCTCGCGATCTATGCGCGGCTGATGCGCTCCTCCGTCATCGAGGTGACGCACCAGGATTTCATCAAGACCGCGCGCGCCAAGGGCCTGAAACAGGGCCGGATCATTGCCCGCCATATCCTGCGCAATGCCATTCTGCCGGTGGTGACCGTTGCCGGCATGCAGGCGGGAGCGCTGGTCGGTGGCGCGGTGGTGATCGAAACCGTGTTCGCCTGGCCCGGCCTCGGCCGGCTGACCTATGACGCAGTGCTGCAGCGCGACTATCCCGTGCTGCTCGGCATCTTCCTGGTGATGTCGGTGATCGTCATCGTGCTCAACCTCGTCACCGATGCGATCTACCGGCTGATCGATCCCCGCGTCAGTCTGCGCGCAGCGTCCTGAGCGGAGGAACAGCATGGATACGCTCAAAGCCTTCTTCCGCCATCCGACCGGTGTGATCGGATTCGTCATTCTCGCCGCCGTTGTCGCGCTGGCGGTCACGGCCCCTCTGCTGTTTCCCGACGATCCCTGGGACATGGTTGGCGCGCCATTCCAGCCGCCGCTGAGCGAAGGGCTGTGGCTTGGGTCCGACATGCTGGGACGCGATGTCGCCGCCGGCATCGCCTATGGCGCGCGGGTGTCGCTGTTGATCGGCCTTGTTTCTACCATGGCTGCGGTCTGCGTCGGCGTCCTGATCGGCGCCATCGCCGGTTATTATGGCGACAAGGTCGACGACGTGATGATGCGTCTCACCGAATTGTTCCAGACCATTCCCGGCTTCATTCTGGCCATTCTTCTGGTGGCGACACTGGGACCGACCTTGACCAACGTCATCATCGCCATCGCAGCGGTGAGCTGGCCGCCCTTGGCGCGGCTGACGCGGGCGGAGTTCCTGCGGCTGCGCGGCCGGGAATTCGTGCAGGCCGCAGTCTGCCAGGGGCAGGCACCTCTGGCGGTGGTGCTGCGCCACATTCTGCCCAATGCGATCTCGCCGATCATCGTCACCGGCTCGCTGACCATCGCCACCGCAATCCTGATCGAAAGCGCGCTGAGCTTCATGGGCCTTGGCGATCCGAACCTGATGTCCTGGGGTTTCATGATCGGCGCCGCGCGCACTGTGATCCGTCAGGCCTGGTGGATGAGCGTGTTTCCGGGCATCGCCATCCTGCTCACCGTGCTGGCCATCAATCTGGTCGGCGAGGGATTGAACGATACTCTGAATCCGCGCATCGCGCGCAAATGGCGGCCGGCATGAGCAATATCGTGACATCAGACACTTTGCTCACGGTCGAGAAGCTGTCGGTTGCACTGCCGCACGGCGCGGATCGCGCGTTCGCGGTCGAGGACGTCTCCCTGTCGGTCCGCCGCAACGAGCTGGTTTGCCTGGTTGGTGAATCCGGCTCCGGCAAGTCGATCACGGCGCATGCCATGCTGGGTCTGCTGCCGCCGAATGTCAGTGTCGCGTCCGGGAGCATCCGCTTCAAGGGCACGGATATCGCGACCGCGAATGATGCCGAGATGCGCAAGCTGCGCGGCGGCGAGATCTCCATGATCTTCCAGGAGCCGCTCAGCGCGCTCAATCCGCTGGCGCGGGTCGGCGACCAGATCACTGAGGCGATCATCACCCACGCACGGCCGCGGCCGGCGCGGGCGGCGCTTGAGGCCCGTGTCGAGGAACTGATAGCCGCGGTTGGGTTGCCGGAGCCGGCGACGCTGCGAAGAAGCTATCCGTTCCAGCTCTCCGGTGGTCAGCGCCAGCGTGTGATGATCGCCATCGCCATGGCGAACAATCCGGCCTTGCTGCTGGCCGACGAGCCCACCACCGCACTCGACGTCACGACGCAAAAGCAGATCCTGAACCTGATCCGTCAGTTGCAGGCCGAGCGCGGCATGGGCGTGCTGTTCATCACCCATGATTTCGGCGTGGTCGCCGATATCGCCGACCGCGTGGTGGTGATGCGTAATGGTCGCGTGGTGGAACAGGGTACCGTGGATGACGTGCTGCGCGCTCCGAAGGATGCCTACACCAAGGCGCTGATCGCGGCGGTGCCGGGCTCGCGTCCGGCAGCGAGCGGCCGTGCCATCAGTGGCGAGCCGCTGCTCACGGCGCGTGGCCTGAACAAAACGTTTGTCACCCGCCAGGGTTTGTTTCGCCCGGCGCGACGTGTGCCGGCGGTGCGCGATGTGGCGCTGTCGCTCAAGCCGCGGGAAACGGTGGCGGTGGTCGGGGAATCCGGTTCCGGCAAGTCGACCCTCGGTCGAATCGTGATGCGGCTGATCGAGCCCGATGGCGGCACGGTGGATTTCGGTGGCACGGATTTCCTCTCGGTGCATGGCGCGCAACTGCGGGCGATGCGCCGCAAGGTGCAGATTGTGTTCCAGGATCCGTTCGCGGCGCTGGATCCACGCCAGAAGGTTGGCGATGCCATCGCCCGCGGCCCGATGGCCTATGGCGTGCCGGCGGCGGAGGCCAAGGCGGACGCAAAGTGGCTGCTTGCCCGCGTCGGATTGAAGGATAGCGCCGCCGAGCGTTACCCGCACGAGTTCTCCGGCGGCCAGCGCCAGCGCATCTGCATCGCACGCGCGCTCGCCTTGAAGCCGCTGGTGCTGGTGGCGGACGAGGCGGTGTCGGCGCTCGATGTTTCGGTGCAGGCGCATATCCTGGAGTTGCTCGCCGAGCTGCGTGAGGAGATGAACCTCGCGATGCTGTTCATTACCCACGATCTGCGGGTGGCGGCTGAGATCGCCGACCGCATCGTGGTGATGCGCCGCGGCGAGATCGTCGAGCAGGGTGAGACACTGTCGGTGTTTCGCAATCCTCAGCATGCCTACACCCAGGCGCTGCTGGACGCGATTCCCGGCCGCCGGCTGTTTGCCGGCCCCGGTGGTGGCGACCAGCCCCGGGTGATGACGGCCTGAGGAGAGGGCACTCCAGGTCAAGGCGAGTCGTCCCGTGCGACGGCAGCCCGTTCTTCAGTGCCGCCACCATTCGCGCTATGATGGTGAGGCGAGTGCAGGAACGGGAGATCGTCCGTGGGCATAACCGTCATCGAACAGGCCAAGATCCAGGCTCAGGTCCTGGTGCCGTTGATCAAAGCCTTGCAGGCGGAATTGGGCGAGGCGCGCGCCAACAGCCTCGTTCGAAAGGCCCTGGGTGAAACTTACCGGCGCCACGGTGAAGAATTCTGGCGGGCGAAAAACGAGAAAAATCTCGGCAAAGAAAATCTAGGGAAGGCAAATCTCGGCAAGACCATGGCGTCCGCATTCGCCACCTACGCCCGAGACGATGCGCTTGATTATCGCGTGGTTACCCAGTCGCAGGACGCCTTCGAGATCGATGTGACGGGATGCCGGTACGCCGAATTCTACAAGGAACTGGGCGAGCCGGAGCTTGGCTTCCTGCTGGTCTGCAGTGCAGACTTCGACACAGCCGAGGGGTTCGATCCCGATATCAAGCTCGCCCGCACGCAGACGATCATGCAGGGCGCCGGCCATTGCGATTTTCGGTACCGGCGATCGAAAGAGGTAGACTGAGCGCCGGCTACACCGCCAGGTGACTCCGCTCCAGCGCGCCGGTGTCCATGGCCATCGGCTTTGGCACTTCTTCCTCATCATGTTCGTGCAGCAGGTCAAGCAGGCGCTTGCGCATCAGCATGCCGGGACGATCGGACGGCATGTGCTTCTCGATCTTGCGGCCCATGTCGACGATGGCGTCGGGATCGGTGGATTCCAGGATATCGCGATCCTCGGCGATGATGGCGGCATCCCAGTCGATCAGCTCCTGGGCGGAGCAGTCCGCCTCGGTGTCGTTGCGGAACAACAGCTGCACCACCTGGATCTTGCCGTCGGCGATTGGGGTGGCGCAGTTGAAGATGATGTGGCGGATGCCGGAAGGGTATTCCATGTCGAGCCGCCGGCAGAACGGCATGAACCATTTGTTGCGCATGTGTCGCTTGGTGTAAGGCTCGCTGGTGCCCGAGATCTTCGCCGCGATCGGCGGGTTCTTCACCGTGATCAGGGTCTCCGCCTCGAAGCCGTAGTCGGTCTCGACGATCTCGTATTTCTCCGGCCGCGGCTGGTCGATGTCGCCGAACGTGTTTTTGTGCACAAAGGCGAAATGCGCGTTGTCGAACGAGTTCTCCATCAGCCGCAGCGCCGCCGTGTTCCAGGTGTCGTAGAACTGGAAGATGCGGCGATAGGCGGGATCGCTGTCCTCGGGAATGTCGGGAATGTCGCGCAGCGGCTCGTCCAGCGCCACCCAGACATAGCCGTAGCGGGTCTGTGTGCGGAACGCGCGCGCCTTGGCATCGGGGATCGGCTGCTCGAACGGAAATTGCGGGATCATTACCAGTTTGCCGTCGCGGTCGTATTCCCAGCCGTGATAGCCGCAGACGATGTTGCCGTTGCGGCACCAGCCCTTGGAGAGTTTCGCGGTGCGATGGCAGCAGCGGTCTTCCAGCGCCGCCGGCTCACCCTTGGCATCGAGAAACAACACGATGGGCTCGCCGAGCAGGGTGAACGGCTGCGGGCCGCCCTTGAGCCGTTCGGTCGGCATGATCGCGTACCAGAAGCGGCGAAGCACCGGTTGTTGGGTGGCCAGCATGAGGTATCTCCCTGTCAGGTCATGCGGCGATGCGCGTCACCACGCGCGCCGCGTCGGATCGAAGGCGAACGAGATCGAGGCCCGGGATGGCGCCATCATCGACGACAGTCCGCCCGCCGATCAGCAGGTGGCGCACCCGGGCGCCGCCGCAGGTGACCGGCGCCACTAAACGGTCATGCATGCCGAAGTGGCGGGGCTGATCGAGATCGAACACGGCAATGTCGGCTTGCTGGCCGGGGGCGAGGGTCCCGATCTGCGGCAGACCCAGCACCCGTGCGCCGCCGGCGGTGGCCCAGTGCACCACGTCTTCGGCGGTGACGGCATTTGCGCCCTTGACCGCGCGATGGGTGTGCCAGGCGCTGTGCATCTCGCAGACCATGTCGGCGGCCTCGTTGGAGGCGGCGCCGTCGACGCCTAGCGACACCGCGCCGCCCAGCGCCGCCAACGCGTCCGCCGGTGCGACACCGGAGCCAAGTCGGCAATTTGATTGCGGGCAGTGCGCCATGCCGGTGCCGGTGTCGGCGAGGATCTTCACCTCGTCATGGTCGAGGTGCACCATGTGCGCGTACCAGATGTCGGGGCCGAGCCAATCGTGGTCCGCCAGCCAGTGCACCGGGCGCTTGCCATGCACCGACAGGCAGAAATCGACATAGTCCGAGGTCTCCGACAAGTGACTGTGCAGCCGCAGCTTCATGCGGCGCGAGGCAGCGATCACTTCGCGCAGTTCACCCGGCTCCAGCGACCACGTCGGTGTGGTCGGCGCCATCGCCACCTTGGTCAGGCCGGCGGGAGAAGGGTCATGAAAACGCTGGGCGCAGGCTTCGACCGAGGCCAGCATGCGCTCGAGCGGTTCAACCGGCGTCGGTGCGCCTGCGCCGCCGCTGACATGGCTGGTCTTGGTGCCGCCGCCGCGGCATAGCACCAGCCGCAGCCCGAGGCTGCGCGCGACTTCGAAGATGACTGCCGCGGGATCGAAACGATAGGTGTCACTGAACAGATAATGATGGTCGGCCACTGTCGTGGTGCCGGACAGCAGCAGCTCGGCAAGGCCGATCCGGGCCGCGACCGCCAGCGCCTCTTCGTCGATCTTCGACCAGTACGCATACGGCACCGATCGCAGCCAGCCGGCGAGCGGCTGGTTGATGCCGGCTTGCACGCCCTTCAACACGCTCTGGAACAGATGGTGGTGAGTCGAGATCAATCCGGGATAGATCACGCAGCCGGAGGCATCCAGCCGTCGTTCGCCGCTCTCCGGCGTAAGCGCGCCGATCGCTGTGATGATGCCATCGCGAATCCGGATCGATCCGCGGGCCCGCATGGCGTCGCCGGCAAGCCCGGTGAAAATCCCCTCGGCGTTCTCGATCAGCAATGCGTTCATGCCTCGGATCCGATCTCGCTCTCGTGCCAGTTCGATAGCGCGAGTGTCGACAATCCCACCATCGCGCCGAACAGCAGCACGCCGGTGACGGTGATCAGGAACAGTGCGGCGAACATTCTGGGAATGTCCAGTTGGAACCCGGCGTCGAGAATTTGGTAGGCCAATCCGGACGAGCGGCCGCCGGTGCCGGCGACGAACTCCGCAACCACCGCGCCGATCAGCGCAAGCCCGGAGGAAATGCGCAAGCCGCCGAAGAAATATGGCAGCGCACCGGGGATCCGAAGCCGCAACAGGGTTTTCAATCGGCTGGCGCGGTTCATGCGGAAATAGCTGGCGAGCCCGGGATCGACGCTGCGCAGGCCCAGTGTGGTGTTGGAGATGATGGGGAACAGCGCCACCAGCGTCGCGCACACCGTCAGCGAGAGTTGCGTGTTCTTCACCAGGATGATGATCAATGGCGCGATCGCCACGATCGGCGTCACCTGCAGCAACACTGCATAAGGAAACAAGCTTACCTCGATGGCACGGCTCTGCACGAACATGAACGCGATCAGCGTTCCCAGCACGACGGCGGCGGCGAACGCCTGCAGGGTGATGCGCAGCGTGATCATCAGCGCCCGCAGCAGCGACGGGCCGTCCTTGATCAGGCTGGCGACAATGTCGCTCGGCTTCGGGAACAGATACACCGGGACCGAGCCGAGACGGCAGCCGATCTCCCAGACCGCGACCAGCACCACGCCGACTGCGAGCGGGGCCGCGATCCGCACGAAGGTTTCCGATTGCAGCAGGGGCTTCATGGCGTGGCTCCCGATGCGGACGGCAATGAGGCTTCGGCGAGCCAGGTCGACAGTTCGCGGCAGTAGGCAGCGAACCGGGCGCTGTCGCGAAAATCCTGGTTGCGCGGCTGTGGCTCATCAATGGTCATGGTGCGGAAGATGCGGCCGGGGTTGGCCGCGAGCACCACAATCCGGGTCGACAGGAACACCGCTTCATAGATCGAGTGAGTGACGAACACGGTGGTCAGCTTGCGCTCCCACCACAGCCGCACCAGATCGTCGTCGAGCTTGTTGCGCGTGAATTCGTCGAGTGCGCCGAACGGCTCGTCCATCAACAGCAGGTTCGGGTCGGTGGCGAGCGCGCGTGCGATCGACACCCGCATCTTCATGCCGCCGGAGAGCTGGCGCGGAAAATGCCGGGCGAAAGCCGAGAGGCCGACGCGGGCGATCGCGTCGGTGACCCGTGGATCGGCCGTGTCGCGTGCCACGTTGGCGAGGTCGAGCGGCAGCCGCACGTTGGTGTCGACCCGCGCCCATGGCATCAGAGTCGGCTCCTGGAACACGAAGGCGAAACGGCGGCCGTCCTGGCCCACCTGCCCGAAATCGCCGCGCCACCACAAGAGTCGCCCGTCGGACGGCTGAATCAGGTTGGCGATCAGTTTGAGCAGCGTGCTTTTGCCGCAGCCGGAGGGGCCGATCAGGGTCAGGAATTCGCCATCGGCGATCGTGAGATCGATCGGCGCCAGGGCACGGGTGCCATTGGCGAAAATCTTTTCTGCCGACAGTACCTCCACCGCCGGCGGACGGTCGCCGGCGGAGTTGTCGTGGTTGTTCCGAAGGTCGCTCGGCAATGAAGCTTTCATGAGATGGTTCATTGCAAATGTCGCGCCAGCGGCGTCCGGATCATGCTCTAGAACCCGATCTTCAGGTCTTTGACAAAGCGGTCGGTGAACGCCTTCTGCCAGTCGGTTTTTGGATCGAGCAGGTTGGCTGCGACCAGGAAATCATACGTCTGCTTCCACCGCGCGGCGGTCATGATGCCGATGCCCTGGGTGGCGGCGTCGCCGCCTTCGAGCGCCTTGGTTTGCTTCAGCTTCTCGATCGCGAACGCGATCTGCGCGTCGGTCATCTTCGGGTTGTCGACCTTGATCAGGGCGTTGCCCGGGGCCGGATTGTTGATGTAGTCGCGCCAGCCTTCGAGCGAGGCCTTGACGAAGCGCGCCACCAATTCGGGCTTCTCGGCCACCATCTTTTCCGTGGTGACAACTCCCCCGCCGTAAGGCGGATAGCCGCCGTCTGCGAACAGGAAGAACTTCGCCTTGACGCCCTGCTGCTGCGCCTGGAACGGCTCCGATGACAGATAGGCCTGCTGCGACACGGTGGGGTCGGCGAAGAACGGCTGCAGGTTGAAGGTGTAGGCGCGGATCTGGTCGTCGGTGTAGCCGTATTTGGCGCGCAGCCACGGCCAGAACGTGGTCCGTGACGAGCCGGCAATCAGGATCGGCTTGCCCTTGAGCGCGGCGAGATCCGCCACGTCGTCATGGGCCATGATGCCCTGGGGGTCGAACTGGAACGAAGATGTCACCATCACCAATGGCAGGCCTTGCTCGCGACCCTTCAGCACCTGGATGTCGTAGCCGATCTGGAAATCGGTCTCGCCGGCCAACAGCAATTGCGAGCCGTTCACTTGCGGGCCGCCCATCTTGATGGTGACGTCGAGCCCGGCTTTCTCGTAAAGCCCGGTCGCTTTGGCCTGGTAGAAACCGCCATGCTCGGCCTGAGCGAACCAGCTGGTCAGAAGCGTCACCTTGTCGGCGGCGTTCGACGGGGTGATGGAGACAAGACAGGCCGCTGTTATGAGCAGGGCACGGGACACGATGGTCATGACGGCGTTCATGGCAACCTCGGTGTGATCTCGATGGGACGGAATCCCGATGACAGCGTTCCCGGCACCACAAAAGATGCACGCGCTGTCTGTCATCCGGAAGCATTTTGATTCGAGGCATACGTTGCCTTTTAGGCAACGCAGGAAAAGCTCGATCACACCCATGCGTGCAGCATTGTCAACGCTCTCGCGATGTCATAGTCGACATCATGGTCGTGCGCCGCAGCCTCGCCGCGCGGCATGAAAGGAAGCGAACATGGACACGTTGCGTCGTCGGGCCTGGTGGGATGAATACGCCTCGCGTGAATTCGAAGGCCTCGATCCTCAGACCACCATCGCCATCCTGCCGATTGCCGCCATCGAGCAGCACGGGCCGCATCTGCCGGTGGGTGTCGACGCGGCGATCAATCGCGGCATGCTTGAGACATTGATCGAACGTCTGCCCGACGATCTCGACGTTCGGATTCTGCCGATCCAGCAGGTCGGAAAATCCAACGAGCATCTGCGGATGCCCGGCACCCTGACCTTGCCGGCGACGACGCTGATCGAGGCCTGGACCGAACTCGGACTGTCAGTCGCGCGCGCGGGCGTGCGCAAACTCGTGATCGTCAACTCCCATGGAGGCAACGACGAGGTGATGGGCATTGTCGCGCGCGAACTGCGGGTGCGGGCGGATATGCTGGTGGTCAAATCCGCCTGGTCGCGGCTTGGCAAGCCCGCCGGCCTCTACAGCGAGCGTGAGCTGAAATTCGGAATCCATGGTGGCGACGTCGAGACGTCGCTGATGCTGGCCTTCCGTCCGGAACTGGTCGATATGACGCGGGCGCAGGATTTCCGGTCGGTTGCCGAGGATGATGAGGCCGCCTTCGACCATCTCAGGCCGACCGGATTCATCGCCTATGCCTGGATCGCCGGCGACCTCAATCCCGCGGGTGCCGTCGGCGAGGCCCACAAGGCCACGGCTGACAAGGGCCGGCTCACCGCCGCGCATACTGCTGTGGAATTCATCAGGCTGCTGTACGACGTGAAGGCGGCGAAGCTGCCGGCCTGATCAGACGTTTTCGAACAACTGTCGGATCAGGGTCGTGATCCGGCCGGTCGGCGATCCCAGCTCGAGCATGATGGAGAAGTGATCGGCGCCGGGTATTTCTTCATAACTCACCGGCAATCCATTGCTGGCGCGAAACGCGGCCATGTCGGCGGTCTGCTGGCGCAACTGCGGCAGTTCGGCGCCGCCGACCACCAGCGCCAGTGGCGCGGCCGGGCCGGCGGATTGCAGCAGCGGCGAGTTTCGCCGCGACATGGCTTCGTCAAGCTTAAGCTTGACGTTGAGATAGCTGTGGCGGATCGGTTCGAGATCGAAGATGCCGCTGATCGCGAGGCCGGCCTTCACCTTCGGGTGCGACAGCGCCATCGCGGTCAGATGTCCGCCTGCGGACCAGCCGGTGACGATAATACGGTCGGGATCGCCGCCGAGGGCGGGAAGCTGTTCAACCAGGGTGTCGAGGCCGCGATGGATCTCGGCCACGATCTCGTCCATGGTCGCTTCCGGCGCCAGGGTGTAGCCGATCAATGCGACATTGATGCCGTGCGCCATCGGCCCCTCGGCAAACCAGGTGAGGGTTTCCTTCGAGCGCATCTGCCAGTAGCCGCCATGGATCAGCACCAGCGTCGGCCCGCCGTCAGCGGCTTTCAGGAAGTCGAAACGGTTGCGGTCCCGCGGGCCGTATCTGAGGTTCAGCTGCGCGGAATGCCGTTCGCGCACCGCGGCGGAGCGCTGCTCCCAGCCGTTGACCATCTCCGCGCTGCCCGCGACGGCGGCACTGTTGTTGAGCCCGAGGTCGCGCTGCTCCTGGCTCATCGATCGCCAGTCCGTCTCGCCGAATATCGTCGCCATGGGGTGTCCTTGGAGGGGTCTTCAAACGCTGTTGGTCGCGAATCCACTTTGCCTGAAAATATCGTTTTTCATAGGCTGGACTCGTCATTGCTGCTGCGATTGCAGCGGGCAACTCAGAACTGCTCCATGGCGCGTCGCACTCGCGCGAGAAAGCGGCCGCGCCGGTCAGCAGTCGCTGTGTTCATGTGGTACAGTGCGTGATAGCGCACCTTGGCCTTGAAGCCGGTGAACCAGGGCAGGTAACGTTTGATGATTCTGCGCGGCGGGTCGGCCATGGCGATCGCTTTCCAGCGCTGGCGGCCATAGGTCGAGATGCCGGTGATGTGCCTGATGTGCTGCAGCAGCGGTTTCGCATGAGCCGGATCGGACAGATCCATCGCGATGCCGGGGCCGAACAAACGATCGAACCAGCCTTTCAGCATGGCCGGCGGTCCAAACGACCAGGTCGGAAACTGCAGCACCAGCGCGTCCGCGGCCATCAGCCGGTCGACATGGGCCTGATTGTTGGCGCGGTTGCGTGCGGGATCGTGATAGTCGCGGCGACGCTCGGCGGTGAGTACAGGATCGAAGTCCTCGGCATAGAGATCGAGCAGGTCGACCGTATGCCCGGCCAGTGCGAGGCCGGCCAACGCTTCGTGGCGGATCGCGGCATGGAAGCTGTCGTCCAGCGGATGGCAGTAGACGTACAGCACGCGCACGTCATCGCTCCGGGATAAAGCTGCGCATCTTGCCGGGGTTGAGCAGGCCGCAGGGGTCGACCTCGTGCTTGAAGCCGAGCTGATCGACGTCGACGCGCTTGTAGCGGCTGCCGTCCTCGACCGTGTAGACATGCGGATTAGCGATATAGACCTCGTGCGCCTCGTGCAGGCGAATGATCTCGTTCAGCCGCTCCGGGCTGCTGTAACGCACCACTGGCAGTCCGCTGCAGGTGACCTGTCCGTTGAAGCGGATGAATTCGAGATGCTGCAGCACCTCGCGGGGAAACATCGTGCGCATCTCCTCGACCTTCTGCGGCAGACGGTCGTGCGGGTACAGGCATTGCAGGTAGGTCACCGTGCGGTCGCTCTTGAGCACCTGCAGAGTGGTATGGTTCCAGGTGTATTCGTACAGCGGCACCTTGCCGGGGCCATCATCGGTCGGCGTTTCCAGGGTCATGGTGCCGCGACCGCCGAGCAGGTCCCGGAAGCTTTCCAGCGACGGCTCTGCGATCATCGCGATCAGGATGCTCTTGCCCTCGGGGCAGCAGGATTTCAGCGCGCCGAAATAGGACGGCAGCGGCCAGGTGATAGGCGCCAGCAGCTTCTTGACGATGCCGTCGGCAAGCGCCGCGGCATGACCAAATTCAACCGCGGCCGTGAAGTCGTCGAAGGCGACCACCACATCGATCCATGGCCAGGCCGGCGCCAGCGGCATTTCGAGTGCGGTGATGATGCCGGTGGTGCCATAGGCGCGGTTGATTTTTTGGGCCGCATCGCCGCGCAGCTCGATGATGCGGGGCTCTGGTTCCATGGTGACGATGCGGGCGGCAAGGATGTTGCCGCGCTCGCGCAGGCCGCCATAGGTGATCGAGCCGATGCCGCCGGATCCGCCGGCGACAAAACCGCCGATGGTCGCGGTGCGCTTGGTGGAGGGATGCATGCGCAGTTCGTAGCCCATGGGCTGGGTCGCCGCGTCGATCGCGTTCATCTTGGCGCCGGCACCGACGCGGATCTGACCGGGTTTGATCCATTCGATCGTGTCGAGGGCGGTGATGTCGAGCAGCACGCCGCCGGCGAGCGGCACGGCCTGGCCGTAATTGCCGGTGCCTCCGGCCCGCACCGTCAATGGCACACGGTGGCGCGCGCAGGCGGCTGCGACCCGCACGACGTCGGCCTCGTCGCGCGGCGCGACGATCAGGTCGGCCGACTTGCCGTTGAGCTGGTCGTTGAGGATCGGGCTGTACCAGAAGAAATCGCGCGAGCGCCGGCGCACAATGGTGGAATCGGTGACGATGGGGATATCGCCGAGATCGACGATCAGCGACCTCAGCGTGTCGGCCGACGGCCGGTCGGATGTGACGTCAAGGGGAGCGAGATCGTTCATGGCTCAATCGACCTCGGCAATCGCGGCGGCAAGGACGGGAGACTCCAGCACGAAGCCGAAGCACTGGTTCACATTATAGACCGTCGCGGCCATGCAGTAGTCCGGCGATGTGGTGGCCGCGCAGTCGCGCAGCAGCATGCAGTCGTAGCCATGGAAATTGGCGTCCTGCAGCGTGCAGAGCACGCACTGGTCGGCATTGACGCCGGCGAACAACAGGGTCGTGACATTGAGGTTGCGCAGGATGCTGTCGAGCTCAGTGTCCTGGAAGCCCGACATGCGATATTTGGCGACATGGATATCGGTGGGGTCGACCGCAAGCTCCGCAACGATCGACGCCGACCAGCTGCCGCGCTCCAGCACCCGGGCGCCGGAGTCCGGCAGCCGATCGCCGAGCCCGACACCGGTACCGGATGGTTTGTAGACATGCAGCAGGGCCGGGCTGAGGTTGAGCCGGTCGGGCCGGTTGCCCCAGTTGAGCCAGATCACCGGCACATCGTGCCCACGCAGCACCGGCAACAGCCGTTGCAGCGGCGCGATCGGTGCGCGCGCTGGCGTCACGTCGACGCCAATGTGGCCGAGCCAGCCGGCCGGATGGCAGAAGTCATTCTGCATGTCGATGACGATCGTGGCGGTGCGCGCGAGGTCGAAAGTCACGAGCTTGGCGCCGGTATCGATCGTCACCGGCTGCGGCTCGACCGGCGGCCGAACGAGGTTCGCCTGTGTCACCGAGACCGACCAGCGGTTGCGCGGACTGGCGCCGAGCGGCGTGAGGTCATCGACCGGTTGAAGGCTGGTGTCGGTCATCGCTGATCCGCCACGTCGCGCCCCTGCAGCACTGCGATGTCATCGGCCTCGATGTCCACTGCTTCGCCGCCGCGGATCAGTTCGGCGAAGCCTTCGTTAGGCGTCATCACGGTCAGACAGTAGAGCTTGCCCTTGCCGGTGTTCTCGACCACGTGCTCGGAGCCGGGATGCAGCAGCAGCGAGTCGCCCTTCCGGATCGGCAGCGTCTTGCCATCGCAGCGCGCGATGCCTTCTCCATGCAGCACATGGAAGAATTCGTGCGCGGCCGCGTGCTCGTTGGGCGGCGTCGCGCCGCCGGGACGGAAGATCTCGATGACGAAAATGTTGTCGATCCCCGCACTCTCGCGGTCGAACAGCATCACGAAATAGTTGGTGTCCGTCGGCGAGATGCGGAAGGCCTTGGCCTGCGTGAGGTTTTCGACGCTGAACGCCATGAAGGGACTCCTGACTGCGGTTGGCCCGGCCATGCGACGAGCCACGTTGGATTGAGCACGCTGGACGGCTTGCATAAAAGCGCTTTATTTCGCAAACACTGTTGCCTTTCAGGCAACGTCCCCACATCCTCGAAAGCGAGGATTTTTCCAAGCGGGAGCAACGCGATGCTGCATGGCCGGCTGCTGACCTATGTGGACGAGGTGGCGCGCACCGGATCGATCCGCAAGGCGGCGGGCCATCTCAATGTCGCGGCCTCCGCCATCAGCCGGCAGATTCTCGCGCTCGAGACCGAGCTCGGCACGCCGATCTTCCAGCGGCTGCCGCGCAAATTGATCCTGACCGCGGCGGGTGAGGTGCTGATCGGCCACATCCGCCAGACCCTCAAGGACCTGACCCGGGCCCAGGGCAAGATCGAGGAACTGAAGGGACTGCGCCGGGGCGAGATCACGGTGGCGATGATGAGCGGGCTCGCCTCGAACTTGGTGCCCGGCACCGTCAAGCAGTTTCGGGTGTCGAATCCTCGGGTGCGGCTCTGCCTGACGCTGCTGACCACCGGCGAAGATATTCAATCCGCGGTCGCCAGCGGCGAGGCCGATCTCGGCATCGGCTTCGATTTCACCCGCGGCAGCCATCTGAAAGTGCTGGCACGGGCCGCCGGCAAGCTGGGCGCGGTGATGGCGCCGAGCCATCCGCTCGCCAAGCGCAACCAGATCCGGCTCAGCGATTGCGTCGACTATCCGCTGGTGATTGCCGACGGGTCGACGGTGATCCGGCCTTACCTTGATTCAGCATTTGCGAAAGCGTCACTGGAGCCGCTGCCGATCATCGAAACCAATGCTATCGAAATCATGCGCCATGCCGCTATTCTCGACAACGGCATTACCTTTCTCACGCCGTTCGACATCGAGTTCGAGCGGCGCCTTGGCCGGCTGGTCTATGTGCCGGTGCGTGAACTGTCGCACGAAACGCAGACCCTGATGCTGATCGGGCACGAGCGCGGCACCAGCGCCATCGCCAGCGTGCTCGCCGAAATGCTGAAGGCGATGATGCGCGAGGCCGCGGGATGAACGGCGGTACTGCGCGGCAGCGAATTTCATGAGATACGAAAATTGTAGCAGTCGTCAACGATGCCGCATCTCCTTACCGCTGCCGACTGCTTCGCAAAGTCCGCCGGTGTTGCCGCCAGTCCACAGACTTTCGCGTCTTCGCCTGCTATGGTGAAACCATATTCGCGAGGGGGTCGCGAAGGGGACGTCTCGAAAAAGACTTTGGGGAAAGGGTTTTTCGAGAAGGTGACTTTCGAAATGGGGGTTTCGAAAGCAGGCTTTCACAGTTGAGTTTTTGAACCTGATTTTTGAACTTGGGGAGATCAGGACAGCAGTCCTGGACGATGATCTCGCGGGCCGGCATCGGTCAGCCGGTGGGCGGGTTTACGAGAGCGTGTTATCTGATCCTGACTGAAAAGCCCCGGTCTCTACAACCGGGGCTTTTTGCTGTCGGCTGTTCACGAAGCAATGGCGGTATCGCAGCGAGGCCGGTCGCACGTGCAGCAGTTGCAGAGCGTTGTGGCTGCTTATGTCCGGTTTCCGACATCGAATGATGCAGCCTGCGCATGTTTGATGTCGTTAGCGCATGCTGGACCTATACGGAACTCGGCCGGTGTGACCCGCAGCACACAGACTTGTGCAGCTTTCGCCCGTACAGTTCGCTGCAAGTCAATTGTTGAATCCATCTTTTCAGAAGCATTAGGGTTGTCATGAAAAAGGTTCTGCTCACGACTGCTTTTGCATTCGCCGGTATCGTCTCTGCCTCCGCGGCCGATCTCGCCGCGCGGCCCTACACCAAGGCGCCGCCGGTGATCGCCGAGCCCATCTACAATTGGACGGGCTTCTACATCGGCGGCAACGTCGGTTATGGCTGGGGTAATGCCGACACGCAGGTGACGCCGCTGCCCACTGCAGCACAGTTTATCAACCTCGCGCCGACCACGCTGTCGCCTGATCCGAAGGGCGTGATCGGAGGCGGGCAGATTGGCTTCAACTGGCAAGTTAACCGGTTCGTCTGGGGCCTCGAAGCGGATATTCAGGGCGCGGATATCAAAGGCACGGCGCTCCTGTCTCCGATCATTCAGAACAACGGGACGCCGTTTGGTGCCGGATCCTCCCTGCAGTCAACCGAGAAGTTGACGTGGTTCGGGACCGTGCGCGGTCGTTTAGGCTTCTCGCCGATAGATCGGCTGTTGCTCTACGCAACCGGCGGTCTCGCCTATGGTCACGTTGACTACTCTGCGATCACCGATTTCAGGCCGACCGGCACCGCGTCGTATCCCGCGGCCTTCGGCAAGACCAAGGTCGGCTGGACCGCCGGCGCCGGCGCCGAATGGGCGTTCACGCAGAACTGGTCGGCGAAGCTCGAGTATCTTTATCTCGATCTCGGCAGCCAGTCCGCCATTGCCAATCCCACCATTGCGTTGCCGCCGTTCCAGGTCGGCTATGACTGGAAGACCCAGGAACACATTGTCCGCGCCGGCATCAACTACAAGTTCGGCGGCCCGGTCGTCGCCAAGTATTGAGTTCTGCGCGTGTGTGAGTGATCGATCCTCCCTGCAACGACTCGCCCGGCCTCGTGCCGGGCATTTTGTTGTGAGCTGTCGAGGGATCTTGAATACGGCCGTCACCCGACGGGCGTGGCGCTGTCGACCAGGTTTTCCAGCAGTCGTTTCAATTCCGCGGTGGCGCGGTTTCCGTAGCTCTCGGCGATGAAGGCTTCCTGGCTTTGCGCCAGCGAGTTCAGCCGCTGGGTCAGCGCCTTGCCGCGGTCGGAGGCATACATCAGCACCTTGCGGCGGTCGTCGGCATCCTGGGCGCGATAGACCAGCGAGTCAGACACCATGCGGTCGATCATCTTGGTCAGGGTCGGATGATTGAGTAGCACCGCATCGGCCAGTTCACCCATCGAGCGGCCGCTGCCGTCAGACAGCACCTTCAGGATGCGCCACTGCTCCACCGGCACGCCTTCCTGGCGCAGGCGCGCCTCGAGCTGCCGGTTGATCTCGCGGCTCGCCTGCGCCAGCAGGTAGGCGAGATGCTCGGTGATCGGGATGTCGCGCGCTGCTGCGATGCGCGAAGGAGATTTGGCCACGGTTCGGACTTCACAATGCAGAGTTGTTGATGATCAAGCGTTCTCGGCGCGCCGTGCGTCAGCCCTGATGAATCTTCGGCACGACATGCCGGTTCTATATGCACGGCAATTGTTGAAGTTTCAATATTTTCCCTTACGATATTCCTTGGTCACATGCCGGCCCCGCGGTGGTGGCCTGTTGAGGTCGCAATAAGCCGGGAAAACGGAGAGAAAGTGCGCGTGCTCTCATCCATGTCGGCCGGAATGAGGTGGACCGCGACACCCGGTGGCCTGCCGATGCCGCCCGGCCTGATGAAGCAGCTGCCTGATTTTTCGGCAATCAGCGGCCTTGCCGACGCCCCGGATTTCGGACTGCTGCGGGCTCGCAGGGACCGCGGCAAGCTTCGCGTTGCCAACTTCATCGGCCTGTCTGGAACGCCGGGCATCTGGGGGCCTGCGTCGATCAATGCCACCTTGCTGGCGGTTTCCGAGATCAATCGGCGCGGCGGCATCTTGGGCCGCGAAATCGAGGTGACGTTTCACGATACGGGCGGCGATATCGATGACGTCGTCGATAAAGCCTCCGAGATCGTCGCAGGTGACGATGCCGATATCATCATGGGGTCGCACATCAGCGCCGTGCGGGTGGCGCTGCGCAAGGTCATCGCCGGTCGCGTGCCCTATATCTACACGCCGGTCTATGAGGGGGGCGAACGCACGCCCGGGGTGATGGCGATCGGAGAGACCCCGCGCGGCCAGTCGCGCCCGGCGATCCAGTGGCTGTCCGAGGTCAAACGCGCCAAACGCTGGTACCTGATCGGCAGCGACTATGTCTGGCCCTGGCTGTCGCACCGCGCTATCAAGCGCTACATCGCGCAAGCCGGCGGGCAGGTGGTCGGCGAAGAGTTCGTGCCGATGGGACTGCATGATCATGACGAGCATCTCGCCCGCATCAAGAAGGCCAAGCCCGATGTGGTGCTGGTGTCCCTGATCGGCACCAACAGCATCCTTTTCAACCGCGCTTTTGCCGAGCACGGCCTGGCGCGGAAGATGCTGCGGTTCGTCGGCGCCATGGACGAAACCGTGCTGCTGGGTATCGGCGCCGACAACTCCGAAAACCTGTATTGTTCGTCAGGCTATTTCTCGGATATCGCATCCAGGGACAATGATGCGTTTCACACCCAGTACGAGGATGCGTTCGGCCGTGCCGCGCCGCCGGTCGGCTCGGTGGCGCAGTCGAATTACGAGGGATTGAAGTTCCTCGAAACGATCGCCGGTTCTGCCGGATCGCTCGCGGGCCGGCCGCTGCAGGCGGCGGCGAAGAACATTTCCTACCGCGCCGCTCGCGGCGAGATCGTGATCCGAAACGGCGGCGCGCGGATGCCGATTTATCTGGCGCAGGCCTCGGGGCTGGATTTCCAGGTCATCAAGCGGTTCTGACTCGGTGCGAAGCGGACATTTGTCGCGGCGTGTCTGGTCTTTTTGGGCCTACGCGAGGGCGCTGCCCGTGCGTCAGCGCTGCCTTTTGTCGTTGATCCGGCGTTCTGTCACAAAATAATGCTTGAAAAGGAAAATATTTCCGTTTCTATTTGGAGACACGCCGCCGGGGCGTTCGAAAGTTGCTGTCTGCCTCCAGCCGTCCGTATCCCATGCGGCGGGACGACCCCGGGTGTCTGCACTCCATCGTTTCGCAAAAAGCCATCAGGAGAACGCCCGTGACCGTCACGCTTCCCACGCCCGATCAACTGCGTGCCATCGCCGACCAGTGCGGCCTGTCGCTGACCGACGATGACGTCGGCTCGTTCCGCGGTCTGATGCAGGGTTCGATCGATGCCTACAACGCCATCGCGTCGATGCCTGACGAAATCCCCGCGGTGAAGTATCCGCGCACGCCCGGCTATCGCCCGGGGCCCGACGAAAATCCGCGCAACGCCTGGTACTACAAGTCGAGCGTGAAGGGCGCCTCAAGCGGCAAGCTGAAGGGCAAGACCGTGGCGCTGAAGGACAACATCATGCTGGCCGGCGTGCCGATGATGAACGGCTCCTCGACGCTCGAAGGTTATGTGCCGGACTTCGACGCCACCATCGTCACCCGCATGCTCGATGCTGGCGCCGAGATCATGGGCAAGGTGCATTGCGAACACTTCTGCCTGTCCGGCGGCAGCCACACCAATTCCACCGGGGCGGTGCACAATCCGCACAAGATGGGCTACTCCGCTGGCGGTTCGTCGTCGGGCAGCGGTGTTGTGGTGGCGCTTGGCGAAGTCGACATGGCGATCGGTGGTGACCAGGGCGGTTCGATCCGCATGCCGTCGTCGTTCTGCGGCACCTACGGCATGAAGCCGACCTGGGGGCTCGTCCCCTACACCGGCATCATGCCGATCGAGGTCTATGTCGACCACACCGGCCCGATGACGGCGACGGTGGAGGACAATGCGCTGCTGCTGGAGGTGATTGCCGGCGATGACGGTTACGACCCCCGCATCAAATCGCCCAAGGTGCAGGATTACACCAAGGCGCTGACCGGCGACATCAAGGGCTTGAAGATCGGCGTGGTGAAAGAAGGCTTCGAGCAGGCGACGGCGGAGGCTGCCGTCAACGAAAGCGTGCGCGAGGCCGTCAAGCGGCTGAAGGACCTGGGCGCTGTGGTCGAGGAAGTCTCGATTCCGATGCATCTCGCGGGTCCCGCGATCTGGACGCCGATCGGCACTGAAGGTCTGACCGCGACCATGATGTGGGGCGACGGCTATGGGCTCAGCCGCGGCGATCTCTATTCAACATCACTGATGGAAGCCCATCGCGGCTGGCGCCGTCAGGCGGATTCGCTGTCGGAAACGACCAAGCTGTTCTTGATGATCGGCACCTACATCAACAACAATTTCGGCCCGCGCTACTACGGCAAGGCGCTGAATATCTCCCGCCGGCTCACCGCCGCCTATGACAAGGCGCTGGCGAGCTACGACCTGCTGCTGATGCCGACCACGCCCATGAAGGCGACCAAACTGCCGGCACCGGGCGCGCCGCGTGAGGAGGTGATCGCCCGCGCGCTGGAAATGATCTCCAACACCGCGCCGTTCGACATCACTCATCACCCGGCGATGTCGCTGCCCTGCGGCATGGTCGACGGGCTTCCGGTCGGGCTGATGCTGATCGGCAAGCATTTTGACGAGATGACCATCTACCGCGCCGCGCATGCCTTCGAGCAGGCCGGCGACTGGAAGAAGATGTGAGGGTGAAAATTTGCTCCGACATCTTGTTGCCTCTGAGCCCGACCCTCATGGTGAGGAGGCGCGCAGCGCCGTCTCGAACCATGAGGCTGGGTTCGGATTCTCTCAATGCCTCGGCCTCATCCTTTGAGACGCCCGCTTCGCGGGCTCCTCAGGATGAGGGGAGGGCCCAAGGCACATGAATTGAGTTTCCATGGATAGCCTCTTCATCGCCCTGTTCGAGATCCTGAGCTTCGGCGCAATCGTGGTTCTGGTCGTGCTCGGGCTCGGCATCATCGCCAGCATGATGGGCATCTTCAATTTCGCCCAGGGCGAGTTCGTGCTGCTCGGCGCTTATGTGACGTATCTCGCCCACACCGCCGGTCTGCCGGTCTGGCTCGGCATGGTGGCCGCTCCCTTCGCGGTTGGTGCGCTCGGATTTGTGCTGGAGCGCCTCGTCGTGCGCCGTTTCTATGCCGCGCCCATTGTCGCCATGCTCGGCACCTATGCGCTGGGATTGATCATCCGGGAAGTCGTGCGTGGTTTGATCGGCGGGCTCTACATTTCGGTGCCGGAGCCGGTCGGCGGTTCGCTCACCCTCGGCGCCCTTCATTTTTCCACCTGGCGTTGCGTGATCATTGTGATCACGGCGCTGGTGATGGCCGGCAGCTACGCGCTCTTGGCGCATACCTCGTTCGGCCTGCGGATCCGCGCGTCGCTGGAGAATCCTGCGCTGGCCCGTGCGTCCGGCATTTCCACGCCCATGATTTACAGCGCGACCTTCGCGTTTGGCGCGGCCCTTGCGGGGCTTGCCGGTGCACTGATTGTGCCGGTATTCTCGCTGTTCGCCGATCTCGGCATTCGCTTTCTCATTCAGGGCTTCGTCGCCGTGATGGTCGGCGGCATCGGATCGTTCGCCGGGCCTGTCGCCGGCGCAGGGTTGATCGGTACGCTGAGCGCCGCATTGCCTTGGGTGATGTCGCCGGTGGTCGCCGATGTGCTGGTGTTCGTGCTCGCCATCATCTTCATCAAATTCCGGCCGCAGGGCCTTGTATCGGGAAGAGGGGTCTAATCCGATGTTCAACGACAAGCGTGAGCTCAATCGCCGCCGGTTCCTCGGCAATTTCGCCTTCGCCAGCGCTGCGATCGCCACCGGCGCCGGAAGCTGGGTGATCAGCCCCGACTGGGCCAATGCCGCGGCGGGGCCGATCAAGGTAGGTATTGCGACGGATCTCACCGGTCCGATCGGCTACGCCGGCAATGCCGACGCCAATGTGGCGCGCATGGTGGTGAAGGAGATCAACGATGGCGGTGGCCTGCTGGGACGACCGCTGGAGCTGCTGATCGAAGACACCGCATCGAACGAGTCGGTCGCGGTCGGTAATGTGCGCAAGCTGATCCAGCGCGACAAAGTTGACGTCGTGCTCGGCGGCATCACCAGTTCGATGCGCAACGCCATCAAGGACGTCATCGTCGCACGCGGCAAGACGCTCTATATCTATCCGCAGCTCTACGAGGGCAAGGAGTGCACGCCGCATCTGTTCTGCACCGGGCCGACGCCGGCGCAGCAGTGCGATGAGTTCATTCCATGGCTGGTGAAGAATGGCGGCAAGAGGTTCGCGCTGCCGAGCGCCAACTATGTCTGGCCGCACACGTTGAACACCTACGCCCGCAAAGTTATCGAGGCGAGCGGCGGCGAGGTGGTGTTCGAGGAATACTATCCGCTGGACCAGATCGATTTTTCCGCGACCGTCAACCGTATCATCTCCAACAAGGTCGACGTCGTCTTCAACACCGTGATCCCGCCCGGTGTCGGCCCGTTCTTCAAGCAGCTTTATGAAGCGGGCTTTCTCAAGAACGGCGGCCGGCTCGCCTGCGTCTATTATGACGAGAACACGCTCGGCATCAATCAACCGAACGAGATCGAGGGGCTGGCGAGCTGCCTCGACTACTTCAAGGCATTGGTGCCGGAGGATCCGGTCAGTGCCAAGATCCAGGCCGCATACGACAAGCAGTTTCCCGGCACCTTCCTGTTCGCGGCCGGCAGTGCTGCAACCGGCACCTATCGCGGCCTGAAGTTGTGGGAGGCGGCCGTCAAGGAGGCCGGCAAAGCGGACCGCGATGCGGTGGCGGCGGCGCTCGACCACGCCAAGATCGCCGAGGGTCCCGGCGGCCCCGCCGAAATGGTTCCGGGGCAGCGTCACTGCAAGATGAAGATGTACACGGCCGTGGCGAAGAACGGCAACTACGAGCTGGTCGCCCGCAGTGCGGGGCTGGTGGATCCGAAGGAATGCTGATGGCGTTCGGTTTGTTGTCACGTTGCACCAAACTCCGCGTCATTGTCGGGCTTGACCCGGCAATCCAGCTTCCTTCGCGGCGTCTGCCAGAAAGCTGGATGCGCGGGGCAAGCTCGCGCATGACGGTGGGTGGTGAGGCGCAGCGTCCTTTCCCGCACCCGCGTCGGATCTCGCAATGACCGAAACCACCTCATCGCAACCTCTTTCGTTCGCGGCATCCACGCCCGCCCGCACCATGCACCGCCGCGCGATCCTGCCCTTGATCGAACTCGCGGTACTGATGATCGTGCTGCTCGCGCCGTTAGTGCTGCAGGACTATCTGACGGTCTATGCGACAAGGGTGCTGATCCTGTGCCTGTTCGCACTGTCGTTCGATCTGGTCTGGGGCTATGCCGGCATCATGAGTTTCGGCCAGGCGTTGTTTTTTGGCGCCGCGGGCTATGGCGTGGCGCTGATCACCCGCGATCTCGGCATCGCCTCGCTGCTGGTTGTCTTGCCGGCCGGCGTGCTGATCGGGCTGGTGAGTGCGCTGCTGCTCGGCGGCTTTCTGCTGCTCGGGCGGCATCCGGCCAGCGTGATCTTTGTTTCGCTGGGAACCCTTACCGGTGGTTATGCCGCCGATCGACTGGCACGGGGCTGGTATTATCTCGGTGGGCAGAATGGCATTCCTTCGATTCCCCCGATGACAGTCGGCTCCTATGATTTCACCGAAGGGCCGGCCTTCTATTATCTGGCGCTCGGTTTTCTGCTGGTGGTCTATCTGCTCTGCCGCTTCCTGGTGCGCTCGCAGTTCGGCCTTGCGCTCGCGGGGCTGCGCGAGAACGAGCAGCGCATCACTTTTTTTGGCTACAAGGTCCAGCATCTGAAAGCCATCGTGTTCGCCCTCGGTGGTGCCATCGCCGGGCTCGCCGGCAGCCTCTATGCGTTCCATGAAGGCTTCGTCTGGCCGAACATGCTTGGCGTGGTGATGTCGACCCAGGTGGTGCTGTACGTCCTGTTCGGCGGCGCCGGCACGTTGATCGGGGCCATCATCGGCACGATTGTCATCGAGGCCCTGAGCTTTTGGCTCTCGAACAGCTATCAGGACATCTGGCCGATCATTCTGGGCGTGCTGCTGCTGCTTGTGATCATGTTCCGCCCGGCGGGGTTGATCAGCCTGGTGCTGGGCGAACGCGAACGGGTCGGCCGTTTCGGCCGTCAGGGCAAAGCTTCGGAAGCGGGAGGCTGCGATGGCGCTGCTTGAAGCCCAGGGCATCGTCAAAACCTTTGGCAAGCTGACTGCTCTGAACGGTGCCGCGCTCACGGTCGCCGAAAACGAATTCCATGGTTTGATCGGGCCGAACGGCTCCGGCAAGAGCACGCTGATGAAATGCGTGGCCGGCGCCGAGGTGCCGACGAAGGGCACGATCAGCTTCGCGGGTGCCGACATCACCGGCGTATCGCCGGCCGAGCGGGCCCGTGCCGGCATGAGTCTCAAATTCCAGATCACCAGCGTGCTGCCGGCGTTGACCCTCTACGACAACATTCTGCTGGCGCTGCAGGCGAAGACCTCGCTCGTTGGATTGATCTTTTCGCGCAGCCGCGGGGCGCTGCACGATCGCGTCATGGCGATGCTTGAACAATTTCGCCTGGCCGATCGCGCCGACGATCCGGCGTCCGCACTCTCCCATGGCCAGCAGCAATGGCTGGAGATCGCGATGGCGCTGGCGGCGGAGCCGAAACTGCTGCTGCTGGACGAGCCGACCGGGGGCATGAGCCTGGAGGAGCGCCGCGTCACCGGCGAATTGTTGCAGCCGATCAAGGCGCGTTGCTCGCTGGTGATCGTCGAACACGATCTCGATTTCATTCGCGACATCTGCGATCGCCTCACCGTGCTGGACCAGGGCAGCGTGCTCGACACCGGGTCGGTGCAGCAGATCCAGTCCAGCCAGAAGGTCCACGAGGTTTATCTGCGCCGTGCTTGACGATAAATTCCTCGACGTTCAGAATCTCGACGCCGGTTACGGCCGCAGCCAGGTGCTGTTCGGCGTCTCGATGAGCGTGCCGTGGCGCGGCGGTGTCGCCATTCTCGGCCGCAACGGCGCCGGCAAGACCACGCTGATGAAGGCGATTGTTGGCGAGCTGCCGTTGCGTGGCGGTGCGGTGAGCCTCGATGCCCGCGATATGGGCCGGCTGCCGACCGAGCAGCGCATCCGGATGGGGGTTGGCTACGTGCCGCAGGAACACGCGGTGTTCGCGCGCCTGTCGGTGCGTGACAATCTTGCGGTGGGAATGCTGACCAACCGCGACAGCGGTGCACTCGACCGGGTGATGCAGATCTTTCCGAAGCTCGGCCAACGTTTGAACCAGGCCGCAGGTACGCTGTCCGGCGGTGAGCGCAAGATGCTGGCGGTTGCCCGCGCGCTGTTGTCCGATCCCAAGGTGCTGCTGCTGGACGAGCCCACTGAAGGCGTGTGGATCGGCGTGATCGAGGAAATTACCGAGCGGCTGATCGAACTCGCGAAGGACATTGCGGTCGTGATCGTCGAGCAGCATCTCGATCTGGCGCTGCGGGTCGCCAATCAGGCTTATGTGCTCGATCGCGGCCGTGTGGCGCTTTCGGGGCCCGCGCAAGCCGTGCGCGACGACCCCAAGCTGCTGCAATACCTCGCGCCCTAGGTGGTGATGCCCGTACGAACGTGGATCGAGAGAAGCCAGTGACGGCTCCCAGCAGCGTCGTTCTGCTCGTCACTCATTATCACTCATTCTCAGTGCCGCCGTTGCTGTCGCGATGGCCATCAGGCCCGCGGCTGAAAACGCCGTAGCTGCTCGACTTCAAGCCGGAACCCGTCTTGCTCTCCGTGGAGGCGAGGCCGAGCTTGAGCAGCTCGCGAACCGCCGCAGCGCGGGTCGGCATCCGGTGTTGAAAGCGGAAATCGTCGATAACGGACAATTCTTCCGGTGAAAGCATGATTTGCAGTCGCTCTCCGCGGAGGTCGTTCATGGCATCAAGCTCCGGTTTCCAAGGCCGTTGGAGGAAAAACGCTCAAAGACCGCTGAATGAGTAAACTACTCAATTCACATTGCTGGCGTAAGTTCCCTTTAAATGTCGAATGTTGCCATTTGAGTAATAATATCAATAAAATCAATATCTTATATCGTGCGCGGGGCGGGATCCATGGTATGCTCTCCGGCAATCGGGCGGGTTCAGCCAGAAGGGCCGGGACATGACCAATCAATCAGAAGATAAAAATCCGCGCACGACAGACAGCTGTTACTCCTCTCAAGGGCAGGGTCTCCGTGTTCGCCCGGAGCAGATGCCGCGTCCTGCCGCACCGGCAACGCGCAAACGGCCGCTGACACCGGATCAGGTTGAGGCTTGGGTCAGAAGCAAAGCGCTGCAGCCGCCGAAATAGGTCGACCGCCGACATGACGATCGAGGACCCCAAGCGGCTGCCTGCAAAGCGTCCGCCACGCTTCGTGGCGGCGCCGAAATTATTCGTGCTCGAGATTGATCAGAAACCGATCCTTGCCTTCGAAGCGCACTCGGCGTGCGAGGCGCGCGAACTGCAGGGCGAGAGCTGGCTGCTCGACGAACTGCGACGGCTGACGTCGGGCGGCGTGCCGCTATGGAACGGCCGGGCCAAATTGCGCGTCGGGCCGGCTGATGGCGATACCGTCGATGAGTTGCAGGCGACGCTGCGCAACCGCGCCTCTCCGGATTTGCCGATCGCTTATCTGGTGCCGATCGATTGAACGCGGCATGTGTTATCGGGCCAGATAATCGAGCAACCTGGCACCAAGCGTCCAGGCGGCGGTTATCGGTGTCGGCTCGGCGAACAGGCCCATGCAACCGACGCTGATGACGAGATAGGCGCCCCAGGCCAAACTCGGCATCGCCATGATGGCGATCGCCGCATTGACCAAGCACACGAGATAACCCGCGATCTGCAGGTTACCCGGCGCCAGTTGCAGCCGATTGAGAGTGATGACGAGGAAACTCAGCATCACGACAAGGATGATAAGAAGTATTCGTATCGCTCGCATGCCGCCCCGAGAAAAAGTGCGATGAGTGTCGCAGTCATTTATAACAGATGCATTGTGATCGCGTGCATTTGCTGCACTGAGCTCGCCCGTCATCGCGTCAAGAGGACGCAGCGGCCTTCTTCATGGTTCCAGGCCGGCGGGAACGAATCGGGCGCCATGTCTGTTGTCGTGTAGATCGGACAGGACTTTCGCATGAGCGCGACACGTAACATCAGGCCGACGACCTATGTCTTCACCGACGACGGTCTGGTGCCGAACAATCCGCTGCCGATGCTGGCGTATCGCCGCGCGATCGAAATGGGCTCGTCATCTCCGGAAGAAACCATCGAGAAATTGTTCGGCGGCAATGGCTGGGGCGCGATGTGGCGCAACGGCATTTATGATTTCCTGCACTATCATGCGACGGTTCATGAGGTGCTTGGCGTTGCGCGGGGACGTGCACGGGTGCAGTTCGGCGGTAACCACGGCGCGGCGATCGATATCGCGGCCGGTGATGCGGTGATCTTGCCGGCCGGCACCGGACATCAATGCCTGACCGCGAGCGACGACTTCGTGGTGGTCGGTGCCTATCCGCCAGGGCCGACGATGCAGGTCACCCGGCCAGCGCCGGAGAATCACAAAGCTGCTTTGCGTACGATCCCGGAGGTGCCGCTGCCGGGCGCCGATCCGTTGTTCGGCGCCGGCGGCGCCCTGGTCGAACTCTGGCGGCGCAACTATTGAGCGCTGCGACGCCTGTGGTTCTTCAGTGCTTCTTGTCGGCTTTCTTATCGGTTTTCTTGGACGCGCGGCCGATGTCGCATTGCGCATCGATGATGGCCCGGATCTTGTGGCCGTCGAGCAGATCCGGCGCCCGGCGATAACCTTTTTCCACAAGCTTGGCCTGAATGCTCTTCCAGTCGGAGTGCTCGCCCGACGCGGCGAGGGCAACAGCTTGGCGGAACACTTCAACATCATGTTTTTTCATAGCGAACTCTTAATCACGACTTTCGATTCAGATCGCGTGCACGATCCGGCGCGTGAATACCTGTTTTCGCCTGGCATTCAAGTTCGGACGAGATCTCTCCGGCGCTAGCGGCCTTCAGACGGCATTTAAGCAGTAGTTTGCTACAATAAGAACGCAGGTTTTTACGGCTTTCGAACCACTTTTTGCCTCCAATGTCACAGAAAAGCCCGGACGGGGGCCCGGAATCCGATTCTGGCTGCTGCGTCGGGGATTGGGACCGTGCGTATCCCTGGCGAGCCCAATCCGTGCGGAGGGACAATGCGCTGCTTGGCAGCCGTGCTGATGGTGGTGTTGGCGTTCTCACTCGCGGCTTGCGAGCGCGACACAGAAACGGCTGACGCGATCAAGCAATGCACCACCGGCGCCACCGGCCGTCCCCGTCCGCGCGAGTTCGATCAGTGCGTGCGAACCTGCAAGATCTGCGAAAACGGCAACACCGCGACCTGCTCCACTGCGTGCCGGCTGAAGGGCGCGATGTGATAGCGACTCGTGGCCGTTGTCTCGACCGCTATCGCAGCTTCGTATCAATGGTCGGTTTCGGCAGCCGCACGGTGACCAGCAGACCGGGCGGCGTTTCCGCAGGCGCAAGTGTGATCTCGCCGCCGTGGCCGCGGATCACGTCACGCGCGATGGCCAATCCCAATCCGGTGCCGCCGGTCGAGCGATTGCGCGAACTATCGAGGCGCTGGAACGGCGCGAAGGCGCGTTCGACCTGGTCCGGCGCGATGCCGGGGCCGACATCCTGAATGACGATGACGATGGCTTGCGTTTCGTTTTGCAGCCGCACGTTCACCCGCTCGCCATAACGCTGGCCGTTGTCGATCAGGTTGGTGAGTGCGCGGCGCATCGCCACCGGCTGGCACGACAGCTGGGCATGGTCGGCGCCCTGATAGCCGACATCGTGTCCCATGTCGGAAAAATTATCGCATAGGCTGATCAGCAGCGAGGCAATATCGACCATGCTATACGGCTCGCGCCGGGCTTCCGCGCTGCCGAACGCCAGCGAGGACTTGATCATGGTCTCCATCTCGGAGATATCCGACAACACTTCGCTGCGCTGCTCGTCGTCGCGAACATATTCCGCCATCAACCGCAGCCGCGTCAGCGGCGTGCGCAGGTCATGGGAAATCGCCGCCAGCATATTGGTGCGTTCCTCGACAAAGCGGGTCGCGACCGTGATCATTCCGGGTCTGCTGGCGGCCGCCTACGTCATCCTGCTTGCCGGAGGGTGGGGCAGCACGCCCGGGGTGGATTCGGCTCGATCGAGCAGATCCAGATCCGCGTCCTGTTCGCCAGCGACGTGTTGCTGGTCGCCGGCTGGCTGCACTATCTGGCGTTCGATCTGTTTGTCGGCGCCTGGATCGTGCACGAGAGCGCCCAGCTTCGTGTTGCGCCGATCGTGATCGTGCCCTGCCTGCTCCTGACCTCCCTGGCCGGGCCTGCCGGGTTGCTGCTGTTCCTGATGGTCCGGGTGGTCACGCCGAAACTCACCGAGGCTATTCTGCGGCCTGTTGTCCGCATGGCGTCGCCCTCAAGATAAGTGGGGCCGCCGTAGCAGCAGCTCCGGCGGCCCCTGTTCCGCACGCGTCACCGTTGATTCCTGGGGTCGACGGCAACGGCGCGGAACCCGGTCAGCGTTAGCAGGACCGCAAAAATTGGCATCCAAAGTCGGGTTTTAACCTCACCGATCAACCTTACCGGGAGGGTCCCCGCAGTGGGCAACTGAGTCGGCGGTGCGCCGAGGACGGGCGGCATCGATATCTCGCCCGACGAAAAGCATTAACGCTAACCGTGTCCACAATCGGATTGGCGATGCATGGCCGGCCGGCTTTGCGGCGGATTCCTGCCTCGCCGTTGGCGCAATTGATCCCGGTTCGTTGCAGGAATGCGACACTGCGACGGGAATGCATCGGTGGTCAAACGACTCTCGTTGACTGTGCGGGGCTGCGTACCGTTACGTGGTCATGCACTCAGGGCAATACCGGTTCGCAATCGGATGAGGCTCGGAGACGTAGCTGGGCCCGGGGCTGGGCTTGAAGGACCGTTATGATGCTGCAGATTGTTGCCATGTGCTGTGGCCTGCTGAGCGCAGGCATTTTCCTCGCTCATGCCTATGACTCGTTCCAGAACGCGGCCGGCCAGCGCCGCACGGAAGCCTGAGATCCATTCTCCTGACATGATGGCCAGACCGTCGTCGCTTCGCCCATCGTTGTGTTGGGCGGCATGATCGGTCCGAAAACAGACGTCGATGTCCGGATGGCAGTGGTGATCAGCGGCGCTCGTAACCCGGCGCCACCATGTTCTTCACCTGCACCAGCAGTGTGAACACCCAAGCCAGGGCATAGAGCCCGGCCAGTCCCAGCGCGACGCGCCGGTCCATGATCGACAGCCCGCTCCAGAACCACACCCGATAAAGCCACAGCCCGGTGGTGGCGACGCCCATGAAGCACACCAAGAGCTTCAGCCCGCGGGTGTTGGCGACCCCCAGTGCCCCGAACAGAATAGTGGCAGGGACAAGGAACATCTGGCAGGCGGCAATCAGTGTTTCGTTCATGGCTCTCTCGGCGGCAGCGAATCGCCGGGATTATAGTTGCTCCGGGATGGCGGGTCGCCAGCACGCCTGTTCGCTGTTAGGCAAACGCCGATCGCGCCGATGCGGCGAGCTGACGCACGCGATCAGGCCGGTTGCGGACGGGCGGCCTGCCGCGACGGTTGCGGTGGAAAGGCCAGTGCGATCCCAGCGGCGCCGACGCCGATGGCAAACGAGCTGATATAGAGCCAGCTGTAGCTGTTGAAGCTGTCGAAGATCCAGCCGCCGACCAGCGGTCCTAGCGCCATGCCGATGCTGGACAGCATGGCCGCGGCACCAAAGAGCGTGCCCATGATGCGCGGCCCGAAATACTCCCGCGCCAGCACCGCATACAGCGGCATGACGCCGCCATAAGCGAGGCCGAAAATCATCGCCACGGCATAGAACTCGCCGAGGCCGCGAACGAACAGATAGCTGCCTGCCGCCAGCGCCTGGACCAAAAGCCCGGTGACCAGCACCGGTTTGACGCCGAGACGATCGGCGAGGATGCCGAGCAGCAGCCGACCTCCGAGGCCGGCGAGTCCTTCGACACTGTAGATGGTGACGGCAGCCATCGCTGGCAGGCCGCAGACCATGGCGTAGCTCACGGTGTGGAAGATCGGTCCCGAATGCGCCGCGCAGCAGGTGAAGAAGGTGAGGCCGAGCACAAGGAATTGCGGTGAGCGCAGTGCGCTCGAAACCGTCATCGCGGGCGTGTCGGTCGCAGCGTCTGTCGCCGTATCAGTAGCCGGGGCGGGCGGTGGTCGCACCAGCAGCGCGGCCGGGATCAGCAGGATCCATGCGGCGATGCCGATGGTCAGCTGCGCCGTGCGCCAGTCATAGGCCGAAACCAGCCAGCTTGCGAACGGGGAGATTGTCATCGGCGCCACCCCGAGGCCGGCCGAGACCAGCGACACCGCGAGGCTGCGATGGGTCTCGAACCAGGTGGTGGTTGCCGCGATCATCGGGGCGAAGAAGGCGCCGGCGGCAACGCCGACCAGCACGCCGTAGGTGAGCTGGAACTGCAGCAGGCTGGTCGAGCGGCTCGCCAGCACGAGGCCAAACCCCAGCAACACGGCACCGGCCAGGACGACGATTCGTGTGCCGATGCGGTCGCTGAGCGCACCCCAGCCGAAGGCCGCGACACCCATCACCAGAAAATCCAGTGTCATCGCGCTTGAGATCCCGGCGCGGCTCCACCCGGTGTCCGTCGATATCGGCTGCAGGAACACCGCGAGCGGGAACATGGCGCCGATGCCGACGCAGGTCATCAGCGCGCCGACGGCGACAATCACCCATCCATAGTGCAGTTTCATGATGATTGATCTCCCGGGCAGGCGCGCCGTCCGGCACGCAGGATGGTTCCCTGCGATCTCTTGACAGAATACGTTGATATCAACATAAAAAGGTATGTCAAACGCAAAGTCGATCTCCTTCGAGACCACGCTCCATGTCCGCGACCACTGCCTGTGCCTCGCGGCCCAGCGCGCGGCCCGCACTCTGGCGCGTCGCTTCGACGAGGCGCTGCGGCCGCTCGGCCTGACCAGTGGACAGTTTTCGCTGCTGACATCGCTGAACCGCGCGATCCCGCCCTCGATCGGTTCGGTCGCCGCGCTGCTGGCAATGGATCGCACCACCTTGACGGCCAATCTGAAGCCGCTCGAGCGGCGCGGCCTGGTGCAAACCGCGGTCGATCCGGCCGATCGGCGTGGGCGTCTGTTGACGCTGACCAAAGCGGGGCGGCTGCTGTTACAATCGGCGGTGCCGATCTGGCGGGACACCCATCGGCAAATCGACGATCAACTCCTGGCGCAGAGCGACGGCGTGATGTTGCGGGCCGGTCTGCGCGCTCTGGCGTGATGCAGCGGCCCTGCATCGATCTCTGAAAGTTCGGCAAGATGGACCTGTGCGACGACGATCTCCTGAACTTCGCCGAACATGGCGCAACACCGCTTCCGGTCGCGGGTGACCAGGGTCATGTGGAGCACGACGGTGCGCGGATCTGGTACGCAACGTATGGATCAGGACCGCCCGTGATCCTGTTGCACGGCGGCCTCGGCCACAGCGGCAATTGGGGCTATCAGGTGCCAGTTCTGGTCGCCGCCGGCCGGCGCGTCGTGCTGATCGACAGCCGCGGCCATGGCCGCAGCACGCGTGATACGCGGCCCTTCCTGTATGAGCTGATGGCGTCCGATGTGCTGGCGGTGATGGACGCTCTTCACCTCGACAAGGCCGCCATGGTGGGGTGGAGCGACGGCGCATGCGTCGCTTTGGTTCTTGCGATGCAGGCGCCTGCGCGGATCGCCGGCGTGTTCTTCTTTGCGTGCAACATGGATCCCAGCGGCACCAAGCCGTTCGTGATGAAGCCAATCGTTGAGCGATGTCTGGGACGACATGCCAAAGACTATGCCGATCTGTCGGCCACGCCGGACCAGTTCAAGGCGTTTGCTGATGCCGTCGGGCAGATGATGAAGACGCAGCCGAATTATTCGGCGCGGGAGCTCGGCGAGATCCGCGTTCCCGTTGCCATCGTGCAGAGCGAAGATGACGAGTTCATCAAGCTGGAGCATGCGCAATATCTCGCCCGCAGCATTCCCGGCGCGGATCTGATCTTGTTGCAAGATGTCAGCCATTTCGCGCCGCTGCAGCGCCCGGCGCTGTTCAACGATGTGGTGCTCGGGTTTCTCGGCAAGGTTTGGCCGGCGGCCTGACGCTGCGTTTCCGCGATCGCGCCGGCGGCGCTCACCCCTGCACGAACAGTGCGAATGGTTCGTCGGCGATGCGTTGCAGATATTTGCGGTACAGCGCGTGGTTGGCATCGGCGGGTGCAATGCGTCCGAAGCTTGGATTAGGAATGGCCTTCATCGGCAGGAAGGCGATCGGGGCGGCGATCGGTGTCAGCAGCGAGCCGCGGCCCGCCAGCAGCGTGGTGATGATGCCATACATCTCACCGTAGATCGGGCGCGAGAGCGTGATCAGGCGATGCTGGCCGTGCCGATTGGTGACGAGATAAACATGCCCGGACTGGTTCGGCACCGCGACCTCGCCATATTGCGTGAACGCGGCGTCGAGCCGTTCGCCCTCGCGGAATGTGAGGCATGACGTGGTCGGGTCCCAGGCGATTTCCGTGAGGTAGGCATAGATCGCTTCCTTGTCGCCGAACGAGGGGCGCACGGTCACATAGCGGCCCTCGATCCAGTCGACTGAGCGGCGCGAATAGGCGCCGAGACCATCAGGGGCGACGTCGCCGTTGGTGACTGCCGCGGCCGGCGCCGTGCCGCTGTTGCCGGCGGTATTGGCGGTTTGAGTCTGGCGCAGCGACAGGCCCAGCGCCTGTTCCAGCCGCACGGTGGTGGCGAGCGTGAACGGGCGGTGACCGCCCAGCGCCTTTTCCAGGGTGGAGAGGCTGATCTTGGCCTGCTCGGCGAGATGCTGGCGGGAGATGTGGCGGCGCGCGAGCTCCTCGCGCACGGTCGCCGCCACATCGCGGCTTTGCTGGGCCGAAAGCTCCTTGTCAGACGCCGGCATTATTAATCCCTTCGAATCCTGCCGCGATCCTAACAGACGTACAATTCATCACAAACCCGCACATTTCAGCCAGAAACCCGGACGTCCCTTCCGTCGCTGGTGCGCATCCTCACGGACCGTGGCGGAACTCTCCGGATCATCACGCTCGCGACGACGGGCCGGTCATTGGACAACAGGGAGCGATCAATCTCCGATCTCAGGAAGCGCCCCATGACCACCTGCCAACTTTTCCAGTACGGAAACCAACCCAACCAGGCCTCGTCCGCGGAGCCGTCGTGGCGGCGCCGCAGACGAGGCCTGGCCGCACTCCTGTTCGGGGTCGCGGCTTTTTTTGTGAACGTGCAGCCGGGGCGCTCCGCCGAGAGCCCGGTGCCGGTGGCGATGAAGCCCGGCGACGTTCGTGCCGGCTCGCTGCTACTCAAGAGCGGCGGCGATGACTACACCGAAGCCGTGCGGCTCGGCATCGATGTTGATCTCGTGGTGTCCGGGCCGACCATCCGTGCCCGTGTCACACAAGTTTTCAAGAACCCGAAGTCGAATTTCGTCGAGGCGGTGTACGCCTATCCGCTGCCTGACGGTGGCGCGGTCGATACGCTGAAGATGATCATCGGCGATCGTGTCGTCATCGGCGACATCAAGGAGCGCGCCAAGGCGCGCGTGATCTACGAGCGCGCCAAGGCGGACGGACAAAAGGCGGCGCTGGTTGAGCAGGAGCGACCGAATCTGTTCACCAATTCGGTGGCCAATATCGGCCCCGGCGAAACCGTGCTGATACAGATCGAATATCAGGAGCCTGTCGCACAGTCCGGCGACGAATTCTCGCTGCGGGTGCCGATGGTCATCGCACCGCGCTACAATCCCGCGCCGCTGGTGCAGAGCGTCGACTTGCGCTCCGATGGTGGTGGCTGGGGCCGGACGGTCAACGATCCGGTGCCGGACCGTAACAGCATCTCGCCGCCCGTGCTCGATCCGGCCGTAAATGCGCCGATCAATCCTACCAGCATCACCGTGCGCCTGCAGGCCGGCTTTCCGCTCGGCGAGGTGAAAAGCCATCATCATGCGGTGACCACGGAGACGCCCGATGACGGCACTCGCGTGATCAAGCTCGCCGATGGCGTCGTGCCGGCGGATCGTGATTTCGAGCTGACCTGGAAACCCGCCGCGGCCAAGGCGCCGTCGGTCGGCCTGTTCCGCGAGCATGTCGGCAGCGCCGATTATCTGCTGGCATTCGTCACCCCGCCAGCCGTCGATCAGAGCGAACAGAAGCCGTTGCCGCGCGAAGTGATCTTCGTGATCGACAATTCCGGCTCGATGGGTGGCACCTCGATGGTGCAGGCCAAGGCAAGCCTGATCTATGCGCTGGGACGGCTGCAGCGCGGCGACCGCTTCAATGTGATCCGCTTCGACCACACCATGGACGTGTTGTTCCAGGGTGCCGTGCCGGCCGATGCCGAGCACGTCGGTCAGGCCAAGGCGTTCGTCGATCGGCTGCAGGCGGCCGGCGGCACCGAGATGGTGCCGGCGATGCAGGCGGCGCTGAACGATCGCAATGGCAACGACAGCGGCTATCTGCGCCAGGTCGTGTTCCTGACCGACGGCGCCATCGGCAACGAGCAGCAGCTGTTCGATGCGATTTCGCAGGCACGGGGACGCTCGCGCATCTTCATGGTCGGCATCGGCTCGGCGCCCAACACCTACCTGATGACCCGTGCCGCCGAACTCGGTCGCGGCACCTTCACCCACATCGGTTCGGTCGAGCAGGTGGAAGAGCGTATGCGTGGTCTGTTCGCCAAGCTGGAAAACCCTGCCGTCACCGGCCTCACGGCGACATTCTCCGATGCCAATGCGGACATTACGCCGCTCGCCATCCCCGACATCTATCGCGGCGAGCCGCTGGTGCTGGCAGTGCGGCTCGATCGTCTGATCGGCACGGTGGCGATCAAGGGCCGCGTCGGCGATCGCCCCTGGAGCGTCGCGCTGCCGCTGGCCAACGCCGCCGAAGGCAAGGGTCTGTCGAAGCTCTGGGCCCGGCGCAAGATCGCGGACGCCGAGATCGCCCGCACCATGAAGCAGATGAAACCAGAGGATGCCGACATGGCCATTCTGTCACTGGCGCTGGAACACCAGCTGGTCTCGCGCCTCACCAGCCTGGCTGCGGTCGACCAGACCCCGAGCCGCCCCGACGGCGAGCCGCTCAAGCTGAGCGCGCTGCCGGTCAACCTGCCGGCCGGCTGGGATTACGCGAAGCTCTTTGGCGACCGTCCGCAGCAGCGCCTCGCGCCGCCAAGCGAACAGTCGGGCGAACGACGTGCTGACGCCGGCAATGTCCAGCTTGCGGACGCCCGCTCCCCCGTCGCGCCCACGTCCAATGTCGTGAAGCTGCCGCAGACCGCGACCGACGCCGAATTGCAACTGATCGCCGGCTCGGTGCTGCTGATGCTCAGCCTGACGCTGTTGATGCTCAACCGGCGTTCGTCCGCCCGCTGACGCCGGGCGAGAGAAGGATGATTGTCCCCGCATCCTCCCCTGCGCGCGCGGCCCGCCCCGGCCGCGCGCGCAACTTGTACGAAAGTAGCCCGGATGAGCGAAGCGACATCCGGGAGCAGTCTCGACAAAAACTTTACCCGGATATCGCTTCGCTCATCCGGGCTACAGGTCCCTTCATGCGCCGCGTCGTAATCCTCCTCCTCGCCACCGCCGGCCTCGCACTGATCGGCAGCGGTCTCTGGATCCATGCCAAGGCGCTGCTCGCGCAGGTGCTGCTGCAGCGCGCATTCGCGCAGAGCATCGTCACCGGCCACGACGTCAAGCCGTGGCCGTGGGCCGACACTTGGCCGGTCGCGCGCATCGAGGTGAAGCGGATTGGCGCCAGCGCCATCGTGCTGGCGGGCAGCAGCGGCCAGGCGCTGGCGTTTGGTCCCGGCCAGGTCGAGCAAACACCGGACGCCGGCGAGCGTGGCGTTGCGGTTTATGCCGCCCACCGCGACACCCACTTCGCGTTCCTGAAGGATGTCGCGGTCGGCGACGAGATCGCCGTCACCCGCCGCGACGGCCGCACGTTTCGTTACCGCGCCGACAGCAGCTCGGTGGTGCGCTTCGACGCCACCGGCATCGATCCGCTCAGCGACCAGCGCGAACTGGTGCTGTCGACCTGCTGGCCGTTCGACGCGGTGACGCAGGGGCCGCTGCGTTATGTATTGCACGCAACGATGGTGGACAGCGCCCTGGCTGATCGCGCGCCGGGAACGAACCGGTCGTCACAACTCCAGCACTAATCGCTCCGATGCAGAGCCCGCAACGCACACCATCAGGTGCCGCTCGCGCTCGGCTGGCGACAGGATGCGGTCGCGGTGCACCGGTTGCCCTTCGAGCCACGTCACCTTGCATGAGCCGCAGATGCCGCCGCAGCAGGATGCTGGAATGTCAATCTCGGCTTGCTGAAGCGCGGACAGCATGGTCTGGCCGGCCTCCACAACGATATCGCAGCCGGAGCGGGCCAGCACCAGGGTGTACGGCTTTGCATTGGGATCGACCGGCAGCGGGGGCGGTACGAAGTGCTCGATGTGCTTGCGCTCGTCGGGCCATTCCTGCGCGGCGTGTTCGAAGTCGGCAATCAGGCTGTCCGGTCCGCAGCAGGCGACCGCAATGCCGGGTTGCGGGCGGCCGAGCAGTGCGGCGATATCCGGGCGTCCGGACAGCACTGTCCGATGCACGATGACCCGCTCGCGCCGGATCAGCGGCGCCAGCTGATCGAGGAACGGCACCTGGTCGCGGCAGATCAGATGCAGCCGGCAGTCGGCCTGTCGGCTCATCACCGATGACAGAAACGGCGTCACGCCGATGCCGCCGGCCACGCAGATCAGGCGCGATGCGTGCTCCGCGAGGCGAAGTCCGCCGCGCGGCAGCGTCACGCCGATGACGTCGCCCACGCTGACGCGGTCATGCAGCAGCAGCGAGCCGCCGCGTCCTTCCGCCTCGCGCTTGACGGCCACCACATAACGCGTCCGCTCGGCCGGATCGTTGCACAGCGAGTAGGTGCGCACGATTTTGCCGGGCAGGTGCAAATCGATGTGGGCGCCATGGTGATGCGGCGGCAGCTCCCATTGATCCGGATCCTCCAGCACGAACGCCTTTGTGTCGACGCCGACGTCGTCGATACGGACGACGACTGTCTTGATGGTCGTGATTGCTGTTTTACTCATGCGGCGTTCCGGACGCTGTCGCCGAGGCGCACCACGCCGCCGGTGAGGATCCGGCAATTGAGGCCGGACCGGTTGATCAGCGGATCGAAGATCGCCTTGCCCGTGATCTCCTCGATATGCCGGCAGGGGATCGACAGCCGCGTCGCTTCCAGCAGCGTCTCGCCGAGCCAGAACCGACGTCCGACCAGGTGATTGAGCGGAACGCCTTCCACCGTGACATTGCGGCGATGCTCCTCCGGGCCGAGATCGATGTTGGCGTCGCGTTTCAGCGCCACCAGGGTTTCCCATTCGAACAGTGTCACCTGGCGTCCGTCTTCCGGCTTGTGCGAGTAGAAACCTTCCTCGCGCCCGATCATGTAGCGGTCGCCCTCGATGCCCTTGCCGGCGACCAGCGTGATTTGCGGCATCGCGCGCATCGGCAGGAATGCGCGCGGTGTGAGGTGGAGATGGCGGACCACGCCGCACCAGGCGAGCGTTGCGCCGGCGGTGTTGGACGTCGTGTTGATCGTATCGAGCATGTGTTGTCCTCCGAGATGATGCGACGGCCAGCTATCTGCTGGCCGCGCTCTTGGGTTGCCTTTTGATGGCGCTCTTACGTTTGTCTCAGGTCAATTCCTTGCCCGCCATTTCCGGTGCGGCGCGGGTGGCGATCATGGTTACAAGTGCGCAGGCGATCAGGAACAGCGAGATCGGCCAAGTGGCGCCGCCGCTCCAGTTCAGGAGCGATGCCGCGATCAGCGGGCTCAGACCGCCGCTGATTGCGGCGCCGACCTGAAACCCGAGGGATGCACCGCTGTAGCGCAGCCGCGCGGTGAACAATTCCGAGTACCAGGGGGCACCGATCCCGAACATCACCATCTGGCCGCAGCTGATTGCCACGACCACCGTCGCGGTCACGATCGCGGGGTTTTTGGTGTCCAGCAGCCAGAACAGCGGAAACGCGAACAGCATGCAGAACAGGCAGCTCGCGTAGAACATGATCTTCCGGCCGACCCGGTCGGAGATCCAGCCGAACAGCGGGATGGTGAACAGCGCGACGAACGATGCCCAGAACACGCCGCTTAGGATTGTCGCGCGCGGCAGGCCGAGCTGGGTGGTGGCGTAGGAGATGACGAAGACGCCGGCGATGCTGGCATAGGCGATTTCCGAGATCTTCAGGCCGACCGCGGTGAAGAACGGCCGTCGGTAATGCCGGAAGATTTCGACAATCGGCATCGGTGCGACCTCGTTCTTGGCCTTGAGCTGAACGAAGGCCGGGGTCTCCTCAAGCTTCAACCGGATGTACAGCGCCACCGCGATCAGCACGATGCTGAGCAGGAACGGAATCCGCCATCCCCAGATGAGGAAATCACTCTCCGGCAATTGGGTGGCGATCGCGAACACGCCGATCGCCGCAAGGTTGCCGATCGGATTGCCGACCTGCACCATGCTGCCGAAGAAGCCGCGCTGTTTCACCGGCGCGTTCTCCACCACCATCAGCACCGCGCCACCCCATTCGCCGCCGATGCCGATGCCCTGCAGGAAGCGCAGGATCACCAGCAGGATCGGAGCGGCGATCCCGATCTGCTCATAGGTCGGCAGCAGGCCGATCAGGAAGGTGCCTAGCCCCATGATGACGATGGTCATCGCCAGCATCGCCTTGCGGCCGATGCGGTCGCCATAATGGCCGAAGATCGCGGCCCCAAGCGGACGCGCCAGGAAGCCGACCGCATAAGTGCCGAACGCTGCAATCGTCGCCAGCGCCGGATTGCCGACCGGAAAGAACAGCTTGTTGAACACCAGCGCGGTGGCCGCGCCATAGATCAGAAAGTCATACCACTCGACGGCTGTGCCGATCACGCTGGACCAGACGATGCGGCGCATGTCGGCCCCCTCGTCGGTCGTCTGCGTGACACTGAAGTCCTCTGCGATGGCCATCTTTCATTCTCCAATGAAATCGTTGAATTCGGACGCGAAGCCACGTTCCCTGACCGACGTCCTCGGTCGAGGTTTCGAAAAGTGCATGGGGTCTTCTTCTGTGCGCCCGCGGCCGCCCGGCACGTCGCTGGCAGCTGAAAATCGATCATGTTTACTGTCAGAAATCAACAGCCTTGAAATCGTCATCTGGCGGCAAAATCGGCAAGATGTGTGAAATGCCCAATTAAACCGCTGATTTCATTGATTTTGATCCGGATTTGCCTATATTATTTTCGGCGCTGCCTGACATTTCCGCAGGCATGTTTACTGTTGGATGCATTCTTGCCGCCCGATGAGCGCTCCCGCGATTTGGTGCTATAGCTGGCGGGCGGCGCGACTCAGGGCCCTGGCGCACAGCCGGGCCCTCACGGCGAGGAGAGCTGCGCAGGACGGAGAGAGTTGCTTTGCTCGATATCAGCAAGACCGCGGGGGTCGGCCTCAATCTGCGCCGGGTACGCATGGAGAAGGGCCTGACGCTGGACCGGCTGGCCGGCGCGAGCAAGCTGACGCGCGGCTACATTTCGCTGGTCGAACGTGGCCTTAAAGTGCCGTCGATTGCGGCGCTGTTGCGTCTCGCCGCCGCGCTTGAGATCAACGTGACTTACCTGTTCGACCCCGATGCCAGTCCCGAGCCGCGCTACACGTTGTTCCGCCAGAACGAGCAGGGCGCGCAGCAGGTCAGGGACGGCACCTTCGGTCTGTCCGCACTTGCCGCCGCCCGCACCCGCAAGATGATGGAGCCGTTTTTGCTGACCCCGCCGATGAAGGCCGCGACCCGCGCGTCGCATCCCGGCGAGGAGATGCTGTTCGTGGTCAGCGGCCGCATCGCCATCAAGCTCGATGGCGAGGAGATCGTGATGGAGAAGGGCGATTGCCTGTATTTCTCCGGCGAGACCCCGCACGAGTTGCGCAGCCTTGGCAAGCAGAAGGCCGAAGTGCTGGTGGTTGTGGCGCAGGCGCAGCCATAGGCAGTCCCTCTACTCCCGTCATTGTCGAGGCGCTAAGATTTCCTGCTTGTGTGCCGAGGTGTCTCTCCACATTCTGCTGTCATGCCCGCGACCCAGGCTGTGTGAAAACCCAGATGTGCTGAACTATGCGAGAGCCAAATTGATTCGGGGCTGGGATGGGGCACGTCAGCGGACAATCGCGCTATCAAACGGCGCTTTTTCCTGAAGTTCTGGATGAGGTTGTTGCGGCCGACGACCCTGTGCGGGTGGTTGATGTCTTTGTGGATACGCTGGATCTTGCGGCGCAAGGGTTCACGAAGGTGATGGCGGAAGAGACGGGCCGGCCGCCCTACGCGCCGGGGGATCTGCTGAAGCTTTATGTTTACGGCTACTTGAACCGCGTCCGGTCGAGCCGACGGCTGGAAGCGGAAGCCTGCCGCAATATCCAGGTGATGTGGCTGCTGAACCGGCTGACGCCCTCGTTCAAGACGATCGCCGACTTCCGCAAGGATCATGCGCGGGCGATTGCCGGAGTGTGCCGGGCTTTCATTGGCTTTTGCCGCGAGCAGGCCTTGTTTGGTGCCGAATTTCTGGCGATCGACGGAACGAAGATTGCGGCGGTGGCCAGCCGCAAGCAGGTGATCACTGCGCAGAAGCTTGAGAAGATGAACGCTGCGATCGAGCGCAAGATTGAGGACTATCTGGCGGAGATGGACGCCGCTGACCGGGAAGAGCCGGCAGTGGCAAAGGCGCCGGCCGACGTGAGAGGAGCGATCGAAGCGCTGAAAGCTCGGCAGGTCGAGCTGCAGGCTCGGGCCCAGCAATTGGCGGCGAGCGGGCTCAAGCAGTTGGTGGTGACGGAGCCTGAGGCCAAACTGATGCGTACCCCGCAGGGGCACAAGGTCGCCTATAACGCACAGATTGCGGTGGACGGGAAACATCATCTGATTGCCGCCTTTGAACTGACCAACGAAGGCAATGACCATCAGCAGCTTCATCCGATGGCGATGCAGGGCAAGCAGGCCCTTGGCGTCGAGGAGCTGACGGTGGTCGCCGATGTCGGCTATTCGAATGGCGAGCACGGGGCTCTGTGCGAGCAAGACGGGATCACGGCTGTCGTGCCGCACGCCGAGACGGTCAATCCTGCGGGTAAGCAATACTTCAGCCGCGAGCGCTTCGCCTATGATGGCGAGACCGACAGTTGGCGCTGTCCGGCCGGAGAGATGTTGACGCGGCGCCGACGTTCGCGTGCCAACCGCAACTATCAATACTGGACCGCGGCTTGCCGCGGCTGCGCGCTGAAGCCGCAATGCACCAGTGGAAAACGCCGGGTCGTTGTGCGCGGCTTCCATGAGGACGCTCGCGAGGCCATGCACCGGCGCGCGGTCGCCGATCCTACATGGATGAAGCTGCGGCGGGAGACCGCCGAACATCCGTTCGGCACGATGAAATGGCTGATGGGTCTCCCCCGGTTCCTGCTGCGCGGACTGAAGAAGGCAAAAGCCGAACTGGCACTTGGCGTGTTGAGCTACAACCTCAAGCGCACGATCAACGCCCTCGGCGTCCTCCCCCTACTGCAGCGATTACGCCCGCTACAGGCTTGAGCCGGCCCTAACCTCTCCAGTTTCCCACCTGCCTCTCCCTGCCGCAGTTCTCACACAGCCTGGACCGCGGGCATCCAGTACGCCCAGTGTGAGTGGGGTAAGCGTGGAGCACATCACAAACGCCTGCGTCTACTGGGCGGATTCAAACAGTCGTCGCAACACTCTGAAGTTGGAGGTTGCGATGAAGATTCGAAAGCGGCGATCAGCCCGGTCCGGTCGAGCGCCATTGCCATCGCCAGGACGGCCGCCTGTTGCGGGGCGCGATGAACAAAACAGATTCTGGCGGGCGATCGCTACGGGATCGAGTAGCCAAGATGCTGCGCTCGAAGCCGGAGTGTCACAAACTGTCGGAACCAGATGGTTCCGACAGGCGGGCGGCATGCGACCAGCGATGCTTAGATCTTCGGCAAAGCCGCTCTCTGGGCGGTACCTGTCATTGGTGGAGCGCGAGGAGATCGCGCTTCTCAAAGTGCAGGGCCATTCCATACAGGAGATTGGGCGTCGCCTCGGGCGGGCTGCCTCGACAATCTCCCGTGAACTGCGGCGCAATGCGGCCACCCGCAGCGGCGGGTTGGAGTACCGGGCGACGACTGCCCAGTGGCATGCAGATCGATCGGCCCGTCGCCCCAAGCTGACGAAGCTTGCGCTCAACATCGCCTTGCACACTTATGTGGAAGAGCGACTTGCCGGCATCGTCGTGGCCCCGAGCGGTGCTCCCGTTCATGGTCCCGCCGTTCCGTGGAAGGGCCGCCGGCATGGCCCGCGCAAGGAACGGCGATGGGCCAAGGCCTGGAGCCCTGAGCAGATTGCCCGACGCTTGCCGATCGACTTCCCGGACGACGAGAGGATGCGCATCAGCCACGAAGCGATCTATCAAGCCCTCTTCGTTCAGGGTCGTGGGGCGCTGAGCCGCGAGCTAACGGCCTGCTTGCGAACAGGGCGTGTGTTACGGATGCCCAGGGCGCGCGTACGCAGGCGAGGCAAGGGCTTCGTCTCGCCGGAGATTATGATCAGTGAGCGCCCTGCTGAAGCGGCCGATCGAGCGGTGCCGGGACATTGGGAGGGAGACCTTATCCTCGGTCTTGGCAGCTCGGCAATCGGCACGCTGGTCGAGCGGACGACGCGCTTCACGATGCTATTGCACCTTCCCCGGTTGGCGGGGCATGGCGAAGCTCCGCGCACGAAGAACGGGCCTGCACTCGCAGGACACGGGGCCGAGGCCGTGCGCGACGCGATCACGCGCACCATCATCACCTTGCCCGAAGAGCTGCGCCGCTCGCTAACCTGGGATCAGGGAGCCGAAATGGCTCAGCACGATCGTCTCAAGATCGATGCGGGTATCCAGGTCTACTTCTGCGACCCGCAAAGCCCTTGGCAGCGTGGCACTAACGAGAACACCAACGGTTTGTTGCGGCAGTACTTCCCGAAAGGCACAGACCTGAGCATCCACAGCGCTGACGAGATATCCGCCGTGGCAGCGGCCCTCAATGCCCGACCGAGAAAGACGTTGGGCTGGAAAACGCCGGCAGAGGCGCTTGACGAGCTGCTGTCATGAGCGGAAAACAATTCGTGTTGCGACGACTGTTTGAATCCGCCCTGGGTCCCCGGTCAAGCCGGGGACGACACTGAGAGTGGTGAGACGCTTCAATTCTTCAGCGTATATCGATCTTGCCCGGACGAAGCCCTATCCACCGCCGCCCCTTGCCCCCCGTCGCCACTGTGCCGGCGTCACGCCCATGTGCGCCTTGAATGCACGCTGGAACGCGGCTTCCGATTGATAACCGACCGCCTCCGCCACCGCGCCTGTCGATGCCGAGGGGGCCTTCAGTTCGTGCGCGGCCAGTGTCATGCGGATGTCGGTCAGAAGCTCGCTGGCCGAGCGCCCCAGACTCTCCTGGAAATGCCGCGCCAGTGTCGCCCGCGACATGTTGCAGAGTTTCGCCAGCTCCGGCAGCGACCAGGGCTTCGCCGGTTCATGAAACAGCACTGCGAGTGCCGGCGCGAGACGGGGATGGCCGGCGAGGGCGAGCAGCCCGTGCGGCGCCTGGTCCGTTTCACTGGCCAACCGCAGCGTCAGCGCGAACAGCGCGGCCGAGAGCGCGTTGAGCATGGCGCGGCCGCCGAGACTGTCCTGCGCCGACTCCGTTCGCATCAGCGCCACCAGGGCCTCCACCTGTGTCGCTGTGCCGGTCGATGCGAGTGCCGCGCTGTGATCGGTCGCGCGCACCACGAGGCGCGGCGGCAGGTAGCTCTGCAGCAACCGGTCGTGCGGTGGTGTCAGCACGAAGCGGCCGCACAGCATGTCCAGGCGACTGCCGCTGCCGGCGTTCTCGCTGATGACGAAATTGAGGCCGTCGCGATTGGTGGCCCGCTTCGCGCGCTTGCCGCTGCCGTCATGCAGCACATGCGCCGCGCTGTGCGGCAACAGCAGGATGTCGCCGGCGTTCAGCCGCAGCGGCGGACCGCCATCGGGATCCTCCAGCATCGCCGATCCGCCGAGCAGCACATGATACTGGATCTCGCCGGGATCGGTGGCCGGCTGATCGATGCGCCAGGGGGCGCCGTAGAAGCAGCGCAGGTCGAGATGCCCGCGCACCGGCATCATCTCGAACAGGTGGCTGAGCCAGTCGATCGGCGGCGGCATGTCGATCCCGGAAAATGAGACGAGTAAATGAGACGAATGAGCATATAATCGAGTTTAATCGGCATTATCAATCTCATTTCCGGCGCCTAGGTTCACATCGTCGTCGTTGCTCATCCCGGGTACCGATCCACCGAAGGAGCCTCACATGTCCCGCATCTCCACCCCCACTGTTGAATCCGCCACCGGCGCCACTGCCGAACTCTTCGCCCAGATCAAGAAGGCCGCAGGTACCGTGCCGAATGCCTATGCCGCCATCGGCGCGCTCGATCCCGCCGCGCTCAAGGCGATGCTGGCGGCCGACGCCGCGCTGGCTGGCAGCACGCTGAGCAAGCAGGACCGCGAAACCGTCAAGCTGATCGTCAGCGAGGTCGCCGGCTGTGACTACTGTGTCGCCGCGCACAGCCAGATGGGCAAGCTCGCGGGCCTGAAGCCCGATGTGCTGAAGCAGATCCGCGAGGATGAGCCGACGGGTGACACCAAGCGCGATGCGCTGATCCTCTTCGTGCGCACCCTGGCGCAGACCCACGGCACGCTGAGCTATGGCGACTTCGCCGCGATCAAGGAGGCCGGCTACACCGACCAGCAGCTCGTCGCCATCAGCCTCGCGTTCGCCGTCATCACCTTCACCAACGTCTTCAACCGCATCAACGACACTGTCGTCGACTTTCCGGCGATTGCGTAATCCCGAGCGAGGGCGGGGCGCTTGCCGCACGCAGCGTCCGCTCCTCGGCCCCTCAGCATCAAAAAGGATAAGACCATGTCTACGCTCATCGACAGAGCCATGCTTCCACTCGTCCGTATCCTGGAGGCCTCTGGCCTGCTCGCCAGGGATCTCGACCTCCACCTCGTCCGCGCGTCGATGGTGATCATCTTCGCCTTCTTCGGTTACCAGAAGTGGTTCGACTATGAAGCCCAGGTGCTGATCCCCTACATCAGCAACGGCCCGCTGATCTCCTGGATGTATCCGGTGTTCGGCATCCGCGGCGCCAGCTGGTTTCTCGGCGTCTCCGAATGGACTTTTGGCGCGCTGCTGCTGGCGGGTTTCTGGGATACGCGGCTTGGTCTTCTTGGCGCGCTCGGCTCGACCGTCACCTTCCTGATGACCGTCACCATCATTCCCTTCATGCCGAACGGCTGGGCCGCCTCGGCCGGTGGATTTCCGGCGATGGCCGGCAACGTGCCCTTCCTGATGAAGGATGTGGTGCTGCTGGCAGTGTCGGTTTATCTGCTCAAGCAGGACGCCGAGAGACTGCTGCAGCAGCGATAGGGCACGCGGCAATTGAGCGCGGCGGATCGGGCATCTGGCCCGCCGCCGCCCTTTCCAGGCCGGCCATTCGATCGTAGTTTAGGAGAATAAAGAGGAACGCCTATTCACCGAAGACGGGAGCAACCGTCCGTGAGGTCGATTTTCGGGGGAGGAGATACTTTCAGGAGTTCTCCGCATATCTCGGGCCTGCTCGCGCCGGCCCGCTGGTTGCGTTTGATCCTGGAGGGCGCTGTCGCGGCGGCGTTTCTGGCGGCCTATGTCGCACTCGAGTGGGGCGGGCCGGTCTATCAGTACAACGGCCTGCCGGTCACGCCCTGGAGTCCGGGCCTGGGCGTGTTGTTTGCCCTGATCGTGCTGATCGGCTGGCCGGGCGGCCTGGTGCTGTTTGTCGGCATCATTCTCGCTGAAATCTTCGTGATGCAGAGCGAGCGCGAGTGGGTCCTGATCATTGCTACCGCGGCCATCACCTCGTCGGGCTATACGCTGATCGCTTTCGCGGCGCGCCGGTTGCTGCGGCTTGACGTCGCGCTCAGCCATCTTCGCGATGTTCTGGTGCTGCTCGGCACCGGCCTGGTCGGAGCCGTCACCGTCGCTGTCGTCGTCAACCCGCTTCTCATCGCGGCCGGGCGGATCGGGACCACAGACATCCTGGCGACGTCCGTTCCCCTGCTGGTCGGAGACATCCTCGGCATCGCGGCGCTGTCGCCGCTTGTGTTGCGTTTTGCCTTCCGGTGGCGCGATTTGGCTGTTGGCCGGCTGATGTCGTTTGCACCCGAAGGCCTGCTGTATGTGATCGTGATCGGTGCTGCGCTCTGGGCCGTAATCGGCAGCGAGGGCGCGTATGGTTTTCGCCTGTTCTATCTCCTGTTCGCGCCGGTCGTTGTCGCCGCCGTTCGGCACGGGCTCGATGGCGCCTGCCTCAGCCTTGCGGTGACACAGCTTGGCCTGGTCGGGCTGTTGCACCCTCACGGTTACGATGCGCAGGCGCTGATGGAGTTGCAGGCCCTGATGCTGGTCCTCACCGCCACCGGATTGATCGTGGGCGCCGTGGTCAGCGAGCGCGAGAGCTCCGATCGCCTGGTCCGCGAAGCGGAAGCGCGGGTGAAAGAAAAGGAAGCCGAGGCGATGCAGGCCGCGCGCTTCAATCTGGTCAGCGGCATGGCGTCGGCACTGGCGCACGAGATCAATCAGCCGATGACGGCGGCCCGCGCACTCGCGCGCTCCGCGCAGCATATCCTGCGGACCCCCAACGGGGATCTCGAGCGCGCCGACCGCAATCTGACCACCATGATCGCGGAGGTCGATCACGCCAGCGGCGTGGTTCGCCATGTCCGGGAGTTTCTCGGTCGCGGCCGGCCGGATGTCAGTGCCATCGAGATCGCCAGCATGCTCGACGATGCCTTGACGCTGGTTCGCGCCGAAGCGTTCGAGAAGCAGATCCGGATCGACATGGACGTCTCCGACGATCTGCCTGCCATCCGCGGCGATCGCATCCAATTGCAGCAGGTGGTTCTTAATTTGATCCGTAATGCGATCGAGTCGATTGTCGACGCAGGGCAAAGCGACGGCTGCATTCGCATCAAGGCCTGCCGCTGCGACGCACCGCAACGCATCGAGATCGGCGTGTCGGACAACGGCCCCGGCGTCGGCAACGAATCCACCGAGCGGCTGTTCCAGCCGCTGACCACCTCGAAGCATGAGGGGCTTGGCCTCGGCCTGCCGATCTGCATGTCGATCGTCGAATCCCATGGCGGGCGCGTCTGGTTGCAGACGCGCGAGGTGGGGACGACGGAATTTCGGTTTTCATTGCCGCTCGAACAATTGCAGAGGTGAGCATGACCGGCCCGCAAATCTTTGTCATCGACGATCAGGCCTCGGTCCGCCATGCGCTTGGCGAGATGCTCGGGGTGTTCGGGTTCAATGTCGAGACGCATGAATCCGCCGACGACTTCCTGCGCACGGTTGGGCAAACGCGCGGAGGCTGCGTGGTCGCCGACGTGCGCATGCCCGGCACCGACGGCATCGAGCTCGTTCGCGAACTCGGCCGGCGCAAGGTCGCGCTGCCGGTTGTTCTGATCTCCGGCCATGGCGACATTCCCACCGCAGTTGCGGCGATCAAGTCCGGCGCTGACGATTTCATCGAGAAGCCGATCGATGACGTCGCGCTTGTCGCCGCGATCAACCGCGCGCTGGCGCGCACGTTCGAACAGCAGGACATCCAGAAGACGCAGCAGGCCCTCGCTTTGCAATTCGCGCGGCTGACACCGCGGCAAGTCGAGATCTTCGATCTGGTGGTGCAGGGCTTCACCAGCCACGCCATTGCCGCCAAGCTTGCGATCAGCGTGCGCACGGTGGAGAGCTATCGCGCCGAGATCATGGAAAAGATGCAGGCCGAGAGCGTGGCGGTGCTGGTGCGCCAGGCGATTCGATTACGGCGGATTACGCCGTAGGGAGGGGCTCATCTCTGGTGATGAATTGAAGCGTCTCGCCCACTCTCAGTGTCGTCCCCGGCTTGACCGGGGACCCAGTAAACGCAAGCGTTTGTGATATGCTCCGCGCTTACGCCACTCACACCGGGCGTACTGGATGCCCGCGTTCGTGTTCGCGGGCATGACAGCAGAATGTGAGGAGGCGCTTCGGCGCACAAACAGCGAAACTTAGCGCCTATTGAGTCAAGCCCGCTGATGACGATAGTGGATGGGCGCCTTCGTCTCCTGCAAGGACGCCAGCCAGCCACCTCATTTCCCCAGCCCCCGCGCGATCTTGCCCTTGATCTTCTCCGCATCAGTTGGCTCGGGCTTGAGCGACAGGGCCTGCTCCCAGGATTTGTGCGCATCGTCCTGGCGTTGCGTCTGCCAGTACGCATCGCCGAGATGGTCTCTGATCTCGCTGTACTTCGGTTCGAGGGCGGCCGCGCGCTCCATGTGTTTGATCGCCTCCGGATAGCTGCCGAGGCGGTAGTGCGCCCAGCCGAGGCTGTCGAGCAGATTGCCGTCGTCCGGTTTGAGCTTGACGGCCTTCTCGAGCAGCGCCAAGCCTTCCCTGAGCTTGAGATTCCGGTCGACCCAGTTAAAGCCGAGCTGATTGAGAACCGAGGGCTGATCGGGATCGAGCTCCATCGCCTTGAGGAAATCCGCCTCGGCCTGAGGCCATTTGTCGAGCCGATCGTAGCTGACGCCGCGATAAAGCCAGTAGGTCCAGTGCGCCTTCTCCGGCTTGCCGACGAGCTCGATCGCCCTGGTATAATCCCTGGCGGCGCGTTCGAAATCGTTTTGGCCGCGGTAGGCATCGCCGCGAAGGCTATAGCCCCGCACATCTTTCGGAGCGAGGCGGATCGCCTCGCTGAAATCCTTGATGGCGCGGTCGTTGTCGCCGTTGTTGGCGTAAGCGTACCCGCGATTGGTATAGGCAGCCACATGTTTTGGATCGAGGCGGATCGCCTCGTCGAGATCCGTGATGGCGCTGTTATCGTCACCCTTGCTGGAGTAGACGCTGCCGCGATTGTAATAGGCCCGCGCATCTCTGGGATTGAGGCGGATCGCTTCGCTGAACTGCTTGATGGCGCTGTCATGATCGCCCCTTGAAGGAGTGAGCAGCTCCGCGATTGAAATAAGCGGCCGCATATGTCGGGTCGAGGCGGATCGCCTCGCCGTAATCCGTGATGGCACGGTCGTTGTCGCCCTTGTGGGCGTAGGCGTGTCCGCGGTTGGTGTAGGCAGCCGCATATTTCGGGTCGAGGCGGATGGCCTCGTTGTAGTCCTTGATGGCGCGGTCGTAATCGCGCTTGCCGGAGTAGGCAAGCCCGCGATTGTAATAGGCCATCACATATTTCGGGTCGAGGCGGATGGCCTCGTCGTATTCCTTGATGGCGCGGTCGTAATCGCCCTCGGCGGCGTAGGCATGTCCGCGATTGTTGTAGGCGCCCGTATCCTTTGAGGTCGAGTTCTTTCGCATCGAGGCGGATCGCCGCGCCGCCTCGTCGAAATCTTTCCTGGCCCGGGCGGCGTCTCCCTTGCTTTTATAGGCCCGTCCGCGAACCTCATAGGCAAGCGCATAGTTCGGATCGAGGCGGATCGCCTCGTCGTAATCCTTGATGGCGCTGTTATAATCGCCCTTGAAGAAGTAGGCGCCCCCGCGGTGCAAGGAGTTGCTCGGATTTTTGGGATCGAGGCGAATCGCCTCGCTGTAATCCCTGATAGCGCGGTCGTAGTCGCGCTTGCCGGAGTGGGCCAGCCCGCGGTTAAAATAGGCCTCTACATCGCTCGGGTCGAGGCGGATGGCCTCGTCGTGATCCTTGATCGCGCGGTCGAAATCGCCCTTGTCGGAATAGATACTGCCGCGATTGCTGTAGGCCTCGGCAAATTTCGGATCGAGGCGGATGGTCTCGTCGAAATCCCTGATGGCGCGATCGTAATCGCGCGTGCTGTAGGCATAGCCGCGATTGATATAGGCGTGGACGCGGCCTTTCTCGCTCTCCGCCGCGCCGCGCGCCAGCACCTTGGTGCATCCGGCGATCTTGCGATCCTGATCGGCGGTTTGGCCGCAATCGTCCCACGCCTCGTCCGCTGCGCGGGCCGGCGGCGCGAGCAGGGGCAGCAATGTCAGGGTCAGGACAAGGCAACGCCAGAACATCTCATTCTCCATCGGATGGCCGCGCCGGGGCTATGTCGGCTTGGCCCGGGTCGAGAATGAGCCCGCTCGCGCGATTATCGTTTGGTCGAGCGGGTGTTCAATAAGTTCAATGGCGAGTCGCGACGCGTTCCGAGCTCGCGGCAACTGCGTCGTATACAAACTTAATCCCTCATCCTGAGGAGGCGCATGCAGGCAAGTTTACGCAGCCTTCAGCTGCCATGGCGCCGTCTCGAAGGACGAGGCCGAGGCGCGGGGGCCGCATGGTTCGAGACGCGCGTGCCGCGCTCCTCACCATGAGGAGATACGTTTAAAAAACGGCGACGACATTGGCTGCGGCAAGACGCTTCATTGCTTCGCGCCCACGGCCCATTCTACCTTGCATCGCACACCCGTAGAACTACCACCCGATCGTTACGAATACTTTATTCCCTCTAAGTTTTTCTAGTATGTGGCATACCACGGCGGAGGTGAATCAGCCGGAAAGGGCTTCCTCATCCCGGATGACCGCTCCGCACAATAAGAAGCAGCGACGCGAGACCGATCGGGGCAACCGATGGCCCCTTCGACCAACATCGGAGGCGTTATGCGGACGACTGATGAGCGGGACAAAGAGTTAGACGTAGTCGTTCTCTTTTCAGCTCTGGGCTTGGCGGTTTCGGCAGCGGTCATATCCGCGCTGCCGGAAGACGCCATGGGCTGGGCGATTGCGCACATAAAAATGCATCTGGACATGATGCCAAAACACTAGGGCTGGACATTAAGGGAGGGTATCCGATGAAAAACCAAAGTCGGGGTGTGACGACGCTTGTCGCGGCGATGCTGTCGGCCACGATGCTGTCGGCAATCGGCCTGTCACAGGCGCAGGCAGCCTGGGAGCCGAACCGGCCCGTCGAGATCGTTGTGCCGGCCGGCACCGGCGGCGGCGCCGACCAGATGGCGCGGGTGGTGCAGGGCATCGTCACCAAGCACAATCTGATGAAGCAGCCGCTGGTGGTGGTCAACAAATCCGGCGGCGCCGGCGGCGAAGGCTTTCTCGACGTCAAGGGCTCGCGCGCCAACCCGCACAAGCTGATCATCACGCTGTCCAATCTCTTCACCACGCCGCTGGCCACCGGCATTCCCTTCAGCTGGAAGGACTTGACCCCGGTCGCCATGATGGCGCTCGACGAATTCGTGCTCTGGGTGAATGCCGACACGCCCTACAAGACCGTGCAGGAGTACATCGCCGCCGTGAAGGCGGCCCCGCCCGGCCAGTTCAAGATGGGCGGCACCGGCTCCAAGCAGGAAGATCAGATCATCACCGTGGCGATCGAGAAGGCGACCGGCACCAAGTTCACCTACATCCCCTACAAGGGCGGCGGTGAAGTCGCGGTCCAGCTTGTCGGCAAGCACGTCGACTCCACTGTCAACAACCCGATCGAGGCGATGGCACAGTGGCGGGCGGGCACAGTGCGGCCGCTCTGCGTGTTCGACAGCAAGGCGCTTCCGTACACCGACAAGGTCGCCGACAAGGCCTGGGCGGACATTCCGACCTGCAAGTCGGCGGGCCTCGATGTCGGATACCTGATGCTGCGCGGCTTCTTCATGGCGCCCGGCGTCACCGCCGAGCAGACCGCCTACTATGTCGACCTCATGAAAAAGGTGCGTGAGACGCCGGAGTGGATCAGCCTGATGAAGGATGGTGCCTTCAACCAGAGCTTCATGACCGGCGCCGACTACGCCAAATGGGTCGGCAGCGAAGAGGAGCGCCACCGCGCACTGATGAAGGAAGCCGATTTCCTGGCGGCCTCACAGTAACACGCGGGCATACGAGCGCCTCATCCTGGGGACCCGCAAAAGCGGATGTCCCGACGGGATGAGGCCGGGAAGACATATCGCTTGAAACAGTTGGCTTCGCAGTTTTCCTTATCATGAGGAGAGAGCGAGCGATGAGACGCGTGCTTCGAAATAGCGATTTTGCAATGGTGGTGATGCAATGAGCGATATCTCGCCTGGTCATAGCGGGGGTCCGAGCCAGCGGACCATGGAAATCGGCGTCTGTGTGGCGACGGCCGTGTTCGGCGCCATCGTCATCATCGGCAGCCTGAAGGTCGGTATCGGCTGGGGGTCGGAAGGCCCGAAGTCCGGGTTCTTCCCGTTCTGTGTCGGGCTGATGATCATCCTGTCGAGTGTGATGAACCTGCTGCAGGCGTGGCCGTCGGATCGCCGCTCCCGCTTCGCCGACTGGGGCCAGTTGCGCCAGGTCATGTCGGTGCTGGTGCCGACCGCGATCTATGTGGTGGCGATCCCCTATATCGGCATCTACGTCGCCTCAGTCGCTCTGATCGGTTCGTTCATGCGCTGGCTCGGCCACTATCGCTGGCCGTTGACGGCGGCGATCGCAATCGGCGTGCCGATCGCGGTCTATCTGATGTTCGAGAAGTTCTTCCTGGTGCCCCTGCCGAAGGGGCCGCTGGAAGAATTTCTGAATCTGTAACATTTGGGGCGGTGGAATTTCGCAATGGAAGAGATCGTCAATCTGTTTCACGGCTTTGCCGTTGTTGTTCAGCCCTTCAACCTGCTGTTGATGGTGATCGGCATTCTGCTCGGTGTCATGATCGGCGTGCTGCCGGGGCTCGGCGGGGCCAATGGCGTGGCGATCCTGCTGCCGCTCACCTTCAGCATGTCGCCGACCTCGGCGATCATCATGCTGTCCTGCATCTACTGGGGCGCGTTGTTCGGCGGCGCCATCACCTCGATCCTGTTCAACATCCCGGGTGAACCCTGGTCGGTCGCCACCACCTTCGACGGCCATCCAATGGCGCAGCAGGGCCGGGCCGGTGAGGCGCTGACTGCGGCCTTCACCTCGTCATTCGTCGGCGCGCTGTTTGCCGTCATCGTCATTACGCTCGTGGCGCCGCTGGTTGCGAAGTTCGCGCTGCAGTTCGGGCCTGCGGAAAAATTCGCGGTGTTTTTCCTGGCCTTCTGCAGCTTCATCGGTATGGGCAAGGAGCCGCCCTTCAAGACCGTGGCCGCGATGATGATCGGCTTTGCGCTGGCCGCCGTCGGCATGGACAGCGTCACCGGCCAGTTGCGGCTGACCTTCGGGTTCACCGAGATGCTCAACGGTTTCGATTTCCTGATCGCGGTGATCGGCCTGTTCGGCATCGGCGAAATCCTGCTCACCATGGAGGAGGGGCTTGCCTTCAGGGGGCGTGCCGCCGGCATCAATCTCAAGGTCGTGATTCAGACCTGGAAGGAATTGCCGCGCTACTGGATGACGTCGATCCGCTCCTGCCTGATCGGCTGCTGGATGGGGATCTCGCCCGCGGGCGCGACGCCGGCGTCGTTCATGAGTTACGGCATTGCCAAGCGGACATCGAAGCGCGGTGACAATTTCGGCAAGGGCGAGATCGAGGGCGTGATCGCGCCGGAGACCGCGGCCCATGCCGCCGGCACCGCGGCGCTGTTGCCGATGCTCTCGCTCGGCGTGCCGGGATCGCCGACGGCCGCGGTGTTGCTCGGCGGGCTGCTGATCTGGGGTCTGCAGCCGGGCCCGCTGCTGTTTGTCGAGCAGAAGGAGTTCGTCTGGGGCCTGATCGCCAGCATGTATGTAGGCAATCTGGTCGGGCTCATCGTGGTGCTGACCTGCGTGCCGCTGTTCGCCGCGATCCTGCGGGTCCCCTTCAGCATCATCGCGCCGAACATCCTGGTGCTCTGTGCGATCGGCGCCTACAGCGTCCACAACTCCGCTTTCGACGTCGTCCTGATGCTGGTGTTCGGTGTCATCGGCTATTTGATGAAGAAGTGCAACTACCCGATGGCGCCGCTGGTGCTGGCCATCGTGCTGGGCGACCGCGCGGAAGAAGCCTTCCGTCAGTCGCTCTTGGGATCGCAGGGCAGCCTCAGCGTGTTCTGGTCGAACGGCCTCGTTGGCACCATCATGGCGCTGGGATTGATCGCGCTGTTCTGGGGGTTGATTAGCGAGGGGTGGGCAAGGGCGAAGGCGTTGTTGCCGCGGAGTGCGCTGTGAGGAGCGGCGCTCTGAGTTCGATTCAGAATGCCGTGAATAAAATCGGGGGCTTGTTGGTTTTCTCCGTTATGGCCGGGCCTGTCCCAGCCATCCACATCTTTCAGTGGAGGATGAGTTCGCCGGCCTTAGTAGGTATATTCCGGTGATGGAGAGTGGCGCGTTCATCCTTTTCACAACTCCCGCGCATTGCTGAACACAAAGCTCGACACCCGCCGCGTCGTCTCATCCAGAATCAGCGTCCTGGTCAGCGGCGGCTCCGCGCGCTGGGCGCAGTTTTCGCGTTCGCACAGGCGGCAGTTGACGCCGATCGGCGTGCCTTCGGCCTTGTCCAGGTCGGTGCCCACTGCATAGACGAGCTTTGGCGCGTAGCGGATTTCGCACCCCAGCGCGAGGGCGAAACGGGGCTGCGGGTGAGGATGGGGCGCCACCGGGCGGCGCAGCATCTGCGCGATGCTGAAATAGCGGCCGCCGTCCGGCATCTCCACGATCTGGCGCAACAGGCGATCCGGGGTGTCGAAGGTGGAGTGCACATTCCACAGCGGACAGGTGCCGCCGAATTTCGAAAACGGAAACGTGCCGGAGGAGAAACGCTTGGAGACGTTGCCGGCGTTGTCCACCCGCAGCAGGAAAAACGGAATGCCGCGGGCGTTCGGGCGCTGCAAAGTGGTGAGGCGGTGGCAGACCTGTTCGAAACTCGCATTGAAGCGCTGCGCGATGACGTGCACGTCGTAGCCCAGCGTCTCGGCGGCGCCGTGCACCTCCTGATACGGCATCATCGCCGCGGCGGCGAAGTAATTGGCGAGCGTGATGCGATAGAGCCGGCGCGTGCCGTCCTCCAGCGGGCCGGCGCGGTTGACGATGGAATCCACAACGGGGCCGAATTCCGACAGCGCGATCTGGAAGGCGAGATGGAAGGAGCGGCTGGGGTAGTCGACAAGCTCTGAGATCAGCAGTTGCCGGCGATGGCGGTCGAACCGGCGCAGCGTCTCGCGCATCACGTCGAGCGGCATGATGCGCACGGTGATGGAATGCTTTTCCCGCAGGCGTGTGCTCAGCGCGGCGAACAGCTCCTGGGCCGCCACGTTCAGTTCGTCGCGCAGGCTTTCCGCCGCCTGCTCGAGTTCGGGAAAGTAATTACGGTTGGCCTCGATCAGGTCACGCACCCGCTCGACCGGGTTGGCTTCATACCGCGTGCCCTCGTCACGGTCGGCGATCTGCGCCGCCACCATGGTCTCGCCGCGGCGCGCCTCGGTGTAGGCGGCGTAGAGCCGCTGCAGGGAGTGGGTGATGCCGGGGCAAAGTTCGGCGAGATCGCGCAGCTCCTGCTTGGGCAGGTCGATCTGGCGGAACAGCGGATCGGAGAAGATCTCGTTCAGCTCGGCGAAAAACCGGTCCTCGTCGGCGGAGGCGAGGTCGCGCAAATCGAGGTCGTAGGTCTCCGCCAGCCGCAGCAGGATCTGCGCCGTCACCGGGCGCTGGTTCCGCTCGATCAGGTTGATGTAGCTGGGCGAAATTCCCAGCCCCTCGGCGATCTGGGTCTGCGACAGCCCCAATTGCTGGCGAATCCGCCGGAACCGAGGTCCCACAAACAGCTTTTTACCGGTCTCGGAAGGCATGTGACACTCTCGTTGTAACAATCCGGTTGTGACAATTTTTACAAAGTGACATTTATTACAAGTATGGATGTTACATCACATCACTGTTTGGAAACAAGCCATCTATACGTTCTTTCGATTATCGCGTTATCTCTGCGTCACGTTTCGCGACGCAATGTCACGAATGTCGCAAGTTTAGGAGATAACCATGCACGGAACACATTTTTGGGTTGTTGGCGGCGAGTTTCGCTCTCTGAACTTCCACACGCTCGTGCATGGAAGCGCCGAGGTGAAGGGCCCGTTCCCTACGAGGCGCGAGGCGGAAGACGCCTGGCGCTCGGTGTCGGAAGAGAACCGGCATCGCTGCAACGTTCGCTTCTCGATCGTCGAAGAACCACGCCGCGCGATCGCCTGACAAGGTCGCGCGATCGCCTGCTCGCCGCCTGATGAACAGCGCCTGACCGACACGCCGGAGAAAAGCCGCAGCGGTCGGGCGAGAGGTCCTGCCAAGGAGGGACACAAAACGGTCTCGCCCGGTTTCCGGGTGGGGCCGTTTTCTTGTTTGGGCTGCCTGCTCAGCTCAATCCCGTCACCCTGAGGTGGCCATGCGCAGCATGGCCCTCGAAGGGCGGGCCACGGCGCTGCCTCGGCCGTTCATCCTTCGAGGCCCGCTGCGCGGGCACCTCAGGATGACGGGTGTGACACCGAATGTGAGAGCAGCAGCTCGTTTCTCGTTTTAGGACAGGGATTTGTCCGCCCGGACAGGGTCCAGGCCTTTGCCCGGGGCATGGTTACTGATAAATTAAACCAACCGGGTGAAAGCCAGACATGAGGGATTCGGGCGTGGCAAACCTCGACAGCGAGACCAAGGGTACCCCGACACGGCTGCTGCGTGACGCGCTCCGCAAGGCCCGGATCGAGGCCGCCGACCGCACCGCGGTGGTGGTCGATCTGCGCGACGCCGAGGTGGCGCGGCTGGAGATCCTCAACGAGGCGCTGGATCCGCTGTTTTCCGAGATTCCGGGCAATGTCGAGCTGTTCGACCGCGGCATCAGCCATGGCGACACCCCGCGGCTGTGGGTCGATGCCGTTGCCCATGTGGTGATGGGCCGCGACAAGCGGGCCTACCGTTTTGTCCAGGACACCCGGTTCGGCCGCCTCGTGCTGGCCGAATCGCACGACGTCAAAGCCATGGTCAGCGCGGTGACCGACTATGTCGCCCGCCGCATCATCGAGCGCGAACATGCCCTGGTCAGCATGCCGATGCCGGCGGTGCCCGCCGCGACTGCCAAGGCGGTTGAGGCGGCCTATGCCGCCGCCACCTCGGCAGCGAATTCCAATGCCGCCCCGGCGCAGCCCGTGCAAGCTGTGGCGAAGACCAGCCGCAAGGGCGTCTGGACCTTCGCACTGGGCTTTGTTGCCGGCATGGCCGCACTGTTCGCGGTGGCCTTCTTCGCCGCATTGCGGACCTTCTAGCAGCTCAGCCGCTAGACGAGCTTCTCTCTCCGCAGCTCACCGATCTCGCCCGCGCGGCTGAAGCCGCGGGTGGTCATCTCCACATGCCAGCGGCCATCGCGGTGGTCGATTCCGAACAGGTTGTACGCCGCCGCTTCGCGGTGGCCGCCGGCCGCGACCGAGGCGGAGGGGACACCGATCGCAGGAATGCGGCTGGTGGGGCCGTCGAACCAGGTCACCGCATGGCGGTGGTCGTGGCCGTGCAGCACCAGGTCGACGCCGTGGCGGCGCAGCAGCTCGCACAGCAGATCCGAATCGGTCAGCCGCGCATGGCGCCGGCGTTCCTGCGATTGCAGCGGATGATGGATCAGCAGCACGCGAAACGTCGTTGCTGCAGCGAGCCCGTGCAGGATGGCGTCGAGCGCTGCCAGCTGAATGCGCCCGAGTGTGCCGGTGGCGATGAACGGCCGCGTCGGCACGCCCGATGACACGCCGATCAGCGTCAGTGGTCCGCGCCGGCGCACGAATGGAAACAGCGACGTCGTATCCGATGCGGCGTCGCCACGCATGTAGTCACCCCATGCATCGGAAAAGCGCGCGATCGCGCTGTGCACGTAGGCGTCATGATTGCCGGGCACCAAAGTGACATCGGCTGGCGGGCCGACCGAGTCCAGCCACGTCCGCGCCTGTGCGATTTCCGCCGGCAGCGCGATGTTGACGAGATCGCCGGTGACGGCGATGTGGTCCGTGGCCTGCGCGTGCAGATCCCCGACCAGCGCGTCGATCACCTCGCGGCGGTGAATGCGATGCCGGTTGCGCGTCCAGTTCATGTAACCGATCGCGCGTTTGCCGGCGAGTTCATGCAACCGCGGCCGCGGCAGCGGCGCGAGATGCGGATCCGACAAATGGGCGAGCACGAAGGCAGTCATGACAATGGTTTTGGCAAGATGCCGCAGGCGACGCAAGCACCAGTCTGCGGGATGAGACAAAGGGTTGCGCGCGCGCCGAACTTGGTGGATTGCTGCTGCGATGAACCTGCAAAACCTCCGATCCGCGCTCGAGCCGTATATTCGCGGCGTGCTGCATTTCTACTGGCGCTTCGCGCGCGGCATGACGCTGGGCGTACGTGCCATGGTGCTCGACGACACCAACCGCGTGTTCCTGGTCAAGCACACCTATGTGGCGGGCTGGCATCTGCCGGGCGGCGGGGTGGAGGTCGGCGAAACCGTGGCTGATGCGCTCAAGCGCGAGGTGTGGGAGGAGGGGCAGATCGAGCTCACCGGGCCGCCGGTGCTGCACGGCATCTTCTTCAACCGCCGGATCTCCCGCCGCGACCATGTCGCGCTTTATGTGGTGCGCCAGTTTCGCCAGCAGGGGCAGCCCGAACCGAACCGGGAAATCGTCGCCTGCGGCTTCTATGCGCTCGACAATTTGCCCCCGGACACCACCCGAGGCACCCGGCAACGGATCGCGGAAGTCTTTGAAAAAGCGGAGGCATCCCGCGATTGGAGTTGACCCGTCGTCGACTTTCCCCTCACCATGAGGGGGATCCGGCTTAGGGATCGTTAGGCATCGCTCCCTATACTCCCGGCGGACATCATCGGGACGCATCCATGACTGCAGCGGCGGATCTGAAACAGCAGGACTTAAACCGGCAGGATTTGCGCGGCGACATCGCCGGCATGGCGCAGGCGTTGCAACAGTTCGCGCAGGACGAACGGCGTGCCGCGGAGCAGCCGCGCATCGCCGTGCTGGTGCCGTGCTTCAACGAAGAGGTGGCGATCGCGCAAGTGGTCGCGGATTTCCGCAGCGCGCTGCCGACAGCGGAAATCCATGTCTACGACAACAATTCGACCGACCGCACCCGTGCGATCGCGCGCGATGCCGGCGCCACGGTGCGCGCAGCGCGACGCCAGGGCAAAGGCCATGTGGTGCGCCGCATGTTCGCCGATGTCGATGCCGACATCTATCTGCTGGTCGATGGCGATGCCACCTATGATGCGGCCAGCGCGCCGGCGATGATCGCGAGGCTGCGCGATGAGCATCTCGACATGGTGGTCGCCCTGCGTGTCGAGCAGGCCGATGCCGCCTATCGTCCCGGCCACAGGCTCGGCAACCGGATGCTGACGGGCTTTCTGTCCGGCGTGTTCGGGCAGCAATGTCACGACATTCTTTCCGGCTATCGGGTGTTTTCGCGCCGGTTCGTGAAATCCTTTCCAGTGTTGTCGGATGGTTTCGAGATCGAGACCGAACTGACCGTGCATGCGCTCGAACTGGCGTTGCCGGTGGCGGAGATCGAGACACCCTATTATGCGCGGCATGAAGGCTCGGTGTCGAAGCTCAACACCTGGCGCGACGGCTTCCGCATTCTCGGCACCATCGTCAGGCTCTATCGTTCGGAAAAGCCGCTGCGGTTTTTCGGCCTGATCGGCGCGCTGCTGGCGCTGGCCGCGATCGCCCTCGCGGTGCCGCTGGCAGTGACATATCTCGAAGAGGGGATCGTGCCGCGGCTGCCCACCGCCGTGCTCTCCACCGGCCTGATGATCCTGGCGATGCTGGCGATCAGTTCCGGCCTCGTGCTGGATACCGTGACCCGGGGACGGCGCGAAATGAAGCTGCTCGCCTATCTGGCGCAGTCGCCGGTCGGCCGGAAACCCCGCGCTTAAGGGTAAAAAAACGGTCATCTCGACGATGGACCACCCCGCCGCCAGATGCTATTGCGCGCTGCCATGACCGATCTTTCGCTGACCATTCTGCCGGAAACCACCAACGACGCCCAGGCCATCGAGCGGCTGCTGGAACGCACCTTCGGACCCGGACGTTTCGTGCTCAGCGCCTACCGGCTGCGCGAGGATATCGATCACACGCTGTCACTTTCCTTCACGGCGCGGATCGGTACGCTTCTGGTCGGCTCGGTGCGGCAGCTGCCGATCTGCATCGGTGACACGCCGGCGCTGCTGCTCGGGCCGCTGACCGTGGAACCACCGTTCCGCAGCCGTGGCATCGCCACCGCGCTGATGCAGCGTGCGGTGACCGAGGCCAAAAATGCGGGCCACAAACTGATCGTGCTGGTCGGCGACGAGCCGTATTACGGCCGCTTCCAGTTCAAGGCGATCCCGAAGGGCCGTGCCACCATGCCGGGCCCGGTCGATCACAACCGCCTGCTGGTGCTCGAACTCACTGAGGGCGCTTTCGACGGCGTCAGCGGCAGGGTCCGTCCGGACTGGGCGGCGAAAGCGAACGCGGGAGCGTAGCGGCGCGCTGCTCCAGCGTCCGCGTCATACGCGGGATTAACCCCAGCGACTCGGCTCCGCCGAGTCGCCAGCATCCTACTCTCGCCCACCCCTCACAGCTTCTGCGATAACCCCACAAAGAATCCGCGACGTGGCCCGAACTGCGGTGCGAACACGCCGATGCCGGAGCCGTCCCTGATTTCGTAGATCTTGTCGAACAGGTTGACCACGTCGAAGCGCACGGTGAGCGGCTTGGTCGAGGCTGGTGTGAAGAACTCCCGCGACACCCCGAGATTGACCTGGGTGTAGAACGGCAGCGAGTCCTGGTTGGCAAAGCCGCTGCGCAAGCCGCTGCCGTAGATCAGGTCGGCGCTGAAGCGCGTGCCGTCCCACAGATAGGAGGCGCCGGCCGAGCCGGAGATGATCTGGCTGTGGTCGGTATAGACATAGTGGCCGGCAATGTAAGCCAGTTCGTCCGGATCGAACAGATACTGGTTGGACACGACGTTGGTGGCGATCTGCCGTGCGGCGGCGAAATTTGCATAGGCGCTGAAGCCGCCATTGACGTATTTCGCCGACAGCTCGACGCCCAAATTGTTGGCTTTGGCGTAATTGAAGGCGGTGAGCACGTAGGCCGCGCCGAACTGGCCGTCGTCCAGCAAGTCCTTCGCGGTCTTGTAATAGGCGCTGATGCCGACCTCGAGGCCGGGGCCGAGTTTCTGCACCACGCCGACGTCGAACACGTTCGAGCGCTCCGGCAGCACCGGATCGTTCTGGCTCGTTGCCGGCTGCTGGGTGGTGCCGTTGACCAGCGCAAGGTTGGTCGGCGCGGCCAGCACCTGCGGCGGCGGCGTGAAGTTGCGCGCGTAGCCGGCATGGAATGTCGTGCCGTCGAACGGCTTGTAGGTCACGCTGACCCGCGGCGAGAGCTGGTTCGCATCAGTGTACGCATACATCTGGTCGAAGCGCAGGCCGGTGTTCAGCGTGAGCTGGTTGGTGATCTTCCACTCGTCGGAGGCGTAGGTGGAGAGTAGCCAGCCGAGCTTGGAGCTGGAATCGTTGATCATGAACGGCGTGTCGGTGGTGGTGTTGCCGGCCGCGTCGACCGGCAGCACGGCGGAGGTGTTGCTGACCAACGATCTCTCGCCGCTGACCTGGAAGCCGAACCGCAGTGTGTGGCTGTCGGTGAGCCTGTAGGAGGAATCCGCCTGGATGCCGTTGGTCAGGCTGCGGCGATAGACATCGGACGCCACGCCGTTGAAGGCGAGGTCGCCGACATAATCCGGCATGAAATGCAGCGTGCTGTAGCGGGTGAAATAGGCCAGCTGCAGGTCGAGCCCGTCGATCGACTTCTGGTAGGCCAGCACACCGAACTGGTTGTTCTCGGTTTGCCGCTCGTTGAGGTTCGCCGAGTCGAACGGATAGGTGACGAAGTTGTTGCCGCCGCTGGAGGTGCCCGGCGGTTGTCCCGGATTGTTCGGGATCTGATAGGAGCTGGTCGAGGTGCCACCGATGAAGACCAGGCGCGACGTCGAATCAAGGATGGTGGAGAGATAGACGAAGCCCTTGCCCTGATCGGTGTGGTCGTGGATTGCGCTGCGGCTCGATGTCGGATTTTCGATTCCCATATCGCTGCCGAAATAGCGGCCGGAGACGTAATATTGCGTCTGTCCCACGGTGCCGCCATATTCGAAGCTCGGCGTGATGGTGCCATGGCTGCCGCCGTAAACGCTGACGCTGCCGCTGTTGTTGAAGGCATCGGCCTTGGTCTGGATGTCCAGCACGCCGGCGGTGCGCAAGCCATATTGCGCCGGCAATGCGCCGGTCAGCAGCGACATGCTGCCGACGATACCGGTGTCGATGACCTGTCCGAAGGCGCCGACGCCGTCAGGAATCATGATGCCGTTGATGCGATATTGCAGGTTGGCGTGCTCGTTGCGCACGTGCAGCGAACCGCTGGCGGCGGAATCCTGTGTCACGCCGGGCGCCTGCAGCAGCACCTTGTCGAGCGGCGCGTTGGTCCCCTGCGGTTTCGCCTCGATGCTTTTCTGGTCGAGCTGATAGGAGGTCGCGCCGATCGGCGTGAGCAGTTGCGTGCGCGCGCCGTCGAACGTCGCACTTTGCCGGCCAACGATCTCGGCCTTGGTGGGTGCTCTGCTGATCTGCGTCGCGGCCGCGCGGATATGTGGGCGCCGGGCCCGGGTGACGCGCCGTGGCGCCGTCACCCGAACGGCCGGCAGGGCCTGGCTGCCGGCTGGTACGGCAGCGGATGGCGCCGGGCTCGCTGCCGGTGGCGGTGCGCTGTCGGCGGCCGGTGGTGGGGCTGCGTCTTGCGCATGGGCAAAGCTGCCGACGCCGAACAGCGCAACGAGCGCGGAGGTGCCCAGAAGAAAAGCGTGAGTCGTCTTGAAGCGAAACATGACCTGGATTCCTGATGATGCCGTCGCGCGCTTCAGTGAAGCTGCGCATAAACGGCTTCCCGCCCTTGCGAGCGGACCGGGGCGTCATGGCCGTTGCGCAAGGCGCGGGCCGTGACGATCAGACGAACGGTGTCAGGAACGGGGTGGCGCGCGCGAGCGGAACGCGGCGCGCGAAAGCTCGGGCAGGGTGAAGTCTGTGGACGCGGTCTCGATCCGGATCGCGAATGTCGGCGGCACCGGAAGCGCGGGTGCCACAACCGCAACCAGTGTGTCCAAAAGCTCGATGGAGGCGCAGATGGCGCAGTCATCGTCAGCGAGCCCGTCGGGATGCGGGTTCGGTGAGGAAAGAAACGTTATCACCTGCTGGCTGGCGGCGGCTTGTGCCGTCAGGCTCGAGGCATGCACTAGGCTGTCGTGGAAATGGCCGAACGACAGCACGAGCTGAATCGCCAGCGCGAATAACGCCAGCAGCGCAGCCTGCCTGACTTTCGATCTCACCCAGCTCATACGTGGCCCTGCTGCGAGGCGGCCAGCGGCCGCTCTCGCAGTGTTATAATATAGCCTCGCCCGGGGTGCGACAAACTGTCAACGCCCGAGCAGGCCGCAGCCGCGCGTCACGACAAAGCAGCGCCGAGGTGATGGTTTTCGGCAACAGTTCGACATGGTGCATGACGTTGTCATGCTCACGCAGCCGTGTCGCACTCTCACCACTTGGTATTGGCGAACACCCGAATGGTCCTGCCGGGCAGCAGCACTTCGTCCTTGGTGTAGGAGGACGCGTCGCGGATGTCCTCGTTGAGCAGGTTATCGCCGACCACGCCGATGGTGTAGTTCGACAAGCCGAAGCCCGAGTGCGCCAGTTTCTCGGTGTAACTCAGCTCCGCGCGCAGCCGGTTGTAGCCGGGTGTGGTGGTCTCGATGGTGCTGACGTCGTTCTGGTCGAACGCGTGCAGCAGGTTGACCTTGGCCAGCCAGTTGGTGTCGCGCCAGTACACGCCGCCGCCCAGCCGCTGCGGCGGGATCCGCGGCACGTTGGTGCCGTCGGTGAAGGTGGCGCGCACGATGTCGTACTGGCCCTCGATGCCGAACAGGCCGGTCGAGATCGGCAGCACGTCGTACTGGAACTGGAATTCGCCGCCACGGAAATTCGCGTCGCGCTGCGAATACACCGCCTGCCGGCCTTCATTGCCGGGGTCGCCATTGCCGCACGAGTTGAAGTCCTCGCCGCACATGACTCCGGTCAGGTTGCGGTAGATGAAGCCGTTGAAGCGGGTGTAGTAGCCGGTCAGTTCGAACCGGAACGGGCCGGTGGCGCGGCGCAGGCCGACCTCGATCGACTTGGCTGCTTCGATTTTCAGGTTCGGGTTGCCGATGTCGAAGGTGGCGGTGGCGTCGTGCGGGCCGCGCGAAAACAGCTCCGCCGGTTTCGGCGCGCGTTCGGTGTATTGCGCGGTGACGCTGGCGACGAGATCCCAGGGCAGGTTCTGGATGAAGCCGATGCTGGCGCTCATCGGCGTGAAGTTTGGATTGTGCGCCACGTTGGGCCGGTCGATGCCGTCGGGAATGAAGTCCGCCGGGAAATCGGGCGTGGTGCCGCTCAGCGACACATGCTCGACGCGGCCCGCGATCTGCGCCTTGGTGCTTTCGCTGAACTTGAACTCGTTGAACACATAGCCGGCAACGCGGGTGTTGTGGTTGGGGTCCCACAGTCCGTTGAACTGGGCGCCCGGATCGTCCGGGCTGGGCGCCGTCAATTCCTGGTGCGAGGCCTGCACGCCGATGGCGGTGGTCAGGCTGGCGAAACGCAGGTTGAACGGCGCGAGCTGCACCTCGACGCGGCCTTCCTGTTCTTTATTGGTGAAAGTCTGGCGCACGCCCATTGAGCCGTCGTCGCCGAGCCCGATTTCATTGTGCCGGTAGTCGGTGGCGCCGACCCAGAACCGCACCGCGTCGATCAGGGCTGTGTCCGGACGATACTCGCCCTTGGACAGGATCTTGGTCTGGTGTGCGTCGATGCGGGTGTTGTGCTCTTCGCCGTCGATGCCGGGGATATGATAGAGGCTGTTGTTCTGGATCACGGCGAGGCCGATGAAGCCGCCGTCGAACACATAGGAGCCGCCGACCGATCCGCCTTCCGAACGCGTCTCGGTGTTCGGCTGCCGGCCGTTGAACGGCCGCGCCGGGTCGAAGCGATAGGGATTGCTCGGGATGGCGTAACTGTCGGTCGAGCGCGAATAGCCGTCGGCGTGAATGGCAAAATTGTTGCCGCCGGCATCGAGCAGCACCGCGCCTTCGCGACCGATATCGGCGCTGGAGAATCCGCTGCGCGTCTCGAAGCTGACGCAGGGGCCGGCGGAGGTCGTGCTCAACGGTGCCTTCACCGGCAGGCCGTAGGTGGGAAATGGCGTGGCGGTGGCGCAGGGCAGCGCGTCCGGAATGCGATTGTTGCTGGCGCTGACCACGCCGCCGATCGACTGCGAGCCATAACGCAGCGTGGCCGGGCCGCGGATCACTTCCACCTGGTTGGTGGTGAGGGGATCGATCGGCACGAAATGGTCTTCGCCCAGATCGGACGCGCCGCTGCTGCCGATGCCGTTCTCGACAATGCCGACACGGTTGACGTCGAGGCCGCGAATGATCGGCCGGCTGGCGGCGCCGGGCGCAAACGACGACGAGGTGATGCCGGGCTTGTTCAGCAGCAGGTCGCCCAGCGTCGAGGCGCCACTGCGGCGGATTTCTTCATTGGGCACCACCGTGACAGTGGCGAACTGGTCGGTGACGATCGGCAGCGTGCCCTGGACGGGCGGAGGTGCTGCGGCCTGCTGCACCGGAGCCGGTGCGCGGGTGGGGCTGCGGGCCTGGCGCTGTGATCCCGACCCTGCGCCGGTGGGGGAGGGACGGGGACGTGCGTGCCGGATCGGACTCGGCGAACTGACCACGACCTCCGGCAGCGCGGTGGCGCCGGCTGGCACTGCGGCTGCGGTGCCGCTTCCGCTGTTCTGGGAGAATGCCGTGGTGCTGACGGCCATCAGGGCGACAACCGCCGAGCCGCTGAGAAGAAAAATACGTTTGGTGTCGAAGCGAGACATAACCTGAATTCCTGATGATGCCGTCTCGCGCTTCAATCAGCCGGTGGCGATGAAAAGCTGCGGATCGACGGCTTCCCGCTCTCACGAGCGGACCGGTATCGTCATGGCTTGGTGCCGAAAAAGATCGCGGCGCAGGCCGTGACGATCAGACGATCGGTGTCAGGAACGGGGCGGGGCGCGGGAGCGAAACGCGGTGCGGCTGGTCTCGGCCGTCGCCATGTCGCGCGGCGTCTCTGCAATATAGATCGCAAAGGTTGTCGGCAGGGCCAGGGGCTGTGGCGGCGCGGCCGCCACCACGGTGCCGGCGAGCACGATGGTGGCGCAGATCGCGCAACCGTCCGGCAGCAGGCCATCCGGATGCGGATGCGAGGGCGCGTCGCCGTGGTTTGCGATGGCCGTGGGGGTGAAGCTTGCCGCATGCGCGGCGTCGCCATGGAAGTGGCCGAACGAGAACACGATCTGAACTGCCAGCGCGAATAGCGCCAGCAGTGCAGCCTGCCTGACTTTCGATCTCACCCAGTTCATACGCCCGCCTCCACCGCGCAGACGTCGTGGGCCAATGACCCAGCCTGTCGCGATGTTATAATGTAACATCGCGCGGGTTGCGGCGAACTGTCAACGGCCGAACGGGGCGCGGCGGCCCTTCAAGGCAACGTGGCGGCCGAGTGATGGTTTTTAGCAACAGTTGGAAATGGTGCCCGGATCGGAAAATTATGGGTTGCTGGCGATCAAAAAGTGCATCGGCCGCGCCCCTTCATCTGGTTCGGTGTCATGCTGGTGAAGTCGAAGCTTGCGGATGATGATGAGGTGTTCTGCGTGTGGCTACTGGTCAGTGTCTGCGCGGTCGCCTTGCCGGCCGTCGATACTGTCCGGTTGCCCAGCATCGCATACACGCCGCTCGCGCCGTCGATCCGCATTGCACCACACCCGCTGTTGCCCTGTGTGAGCGCCAGCAAGTCGCGGGCCAGATTCGAAAGGCGTTGAGGTTCATGCCGTTATGCGCGCGCGATGGTGTTCGCAGCGCGATGGCCGTGGTTCTTTTCTGCGTGATAACGACAATTCTTGCCGCGACAATCTATCGTTCCGTGCGTCACACCGTCGGCCCGCAGAGGTCGAGAGGCCGGCTGGGCCAATGTGCGTTTGCGAGCTCCGCCACCATGCTATCGCGATAAACCAGATCCTTCCACGTGCCGTCATGATCCATGAACCGGGTCGTGTTCGTCATGTCGCGATAGCCGCTGGAGCGATAAATCGCTGGCGACGCCGCAAACAGGACGGAAAATGCGATCGCGCGCGTGACAAAATAGCGATGTGCTTCCGCAACCATGGCGCGGGCGTGTCCCTGCAACCGGTGTGTCTCGGCGACCGCGACGCCGCCGATCAGGCCGATGGTTGCGGGCGCAGTGTCGATGGTGACGTCGCGCGTGTAGGCCGCGAGGTGACCGGCGATGAAATTGCCGTCGAGCAGCAGCACGACGACATCAGGCAGTTGCGGTCCGTAATTGTACTCCGGCTCAGGATCGTCGCGGTACGCGTTGCGCAACAGCGCCTGGGTTTGAATGGCGATGTCGCGGGGAAGGTTTGTCAGGGCGGTGCGGATCAGTTTCATGGTTCTCGCTTGAGATGGGCTGTGTGGTGACATTGTTGATCGGTGACAGCGCATTGAGCCTGCGTCATCATTCAGCCTGTAGCCCGGATGAGCGCAGCGACATCCGGGTTGGGCGGCGCTGGACTTGAATCCCGGATATCGCTGCGCTCATCCGGGCTACAGGCCCTTGCGCGCTGTCGCCTCAGAATGATGGATTATTGATCCAGCTTCTTGCGGCTTACCGGCCCTCACGCACCCAGGTCGCGGCGAAGGCGCCGATCAGCAGCAACAGACCGATCAGGCCGGTGAACATCGGCAACACGCCGATGCCCTTCACCACGCTGGCGTCGCGCATGCGTACGCCGAGCCAACCGTCGCCGCGGAACGAAGTGGCCGAGCGCACCGGCAGCACGCGGGGTACGTCGACACCGGAGCCGTCCGCAATGCGTCGTGTATCGCCGCCGGTCGCCTGCGTCAGCGGAGTCAGGGTGTCGGTGGTCGAGGTAACTTCGGAGAATTCCTTCGGGTTGACCGGACCGACATTGATCAGCGCCTTTAGCGTGCCGTCGGTCGCCTGCCACAGGCCGAGTTCGTCGGCGCTGGTGGTGGCGCGCCACTGGCCGGGATCGCCGGAGGTCAATGTCAGCGTTCGGGTCGCGCCGGAGGGCGAGGTGATAGTGACCGGCGCCACGGTGTCGGCCATGGTCTGGCGCACCACGGCGAGATCCTTGCCCTGGATCTGCAATCGCAAGGCTTCTTCGTCGAGCTCCGGCTGCTTCATCAGCCAGTGCGACATCCGCCGCAGGAGATCGAGATGCGGGCCGCCGCCTTCATAACCGCGCGCCCACAGCCAGATGTGGTCGGACAGCAGGAGCGCGACGCGGCCTTCGCCCTGCCGCGACAGCAGCAGCAGCGGCTTGTTATCGGCGCCTTCCATCAGCGCGGGGGATGTGGTGTTGCGGGTGTCGACCAGGCGGAAGAACCGGCTCCAGTGCGGCGGATCGCTGTTGGCGCCCTCGAGCCCGCGCGTGACCGGATGGCGTTTGCCCAGGTCCGTGAGGCGCGCAGTGAAGGCCTTCTCGGTGACGCCGACCGGTTCGGCCGGCAGCACGCTGTCGAGCGGCGTGCGCCAGATGCTGGTGGTGGACGCATAGTCGGGGCCGGCCGAGACCAGCACCGCGCCGCCGCCGCGCACATAACGCGCGATGTTGTCGAAATACGAAATCGGCAGCACGCCTTGGCGTGCGTAGCGGTCGAAGATGATCAGCTGGAATTCGTTGATCTTCTGCTGAAACAGCTCGCGGGTCGGAAACGCGATCAGCGACAATTCGTTGATCGGGGTGCCGTCCTGCTTTTCCGGCGGACGCAAAATCGTGAAGTGCACGAGATCGACGCTGGCGTCGGACTTCAGCAGGTTGCGCCAAGTGCGCTCGCCGGAATGCGGCTCGCCGGACACCAAGAGCACCCGCAGTTTGTCGCGCACGCCGTCGATCGACACCACGGCGCGGTTGTTGACCGGCGTCAGTTCGCCCTCGAGCGGCGTTGCTTCGATCTCGACAATGTTGGGGCCGGCGTGCGGGATGTCGATATTGACGTTGACCGTCTGGCCGCTGTTGACCGGACGCTCGTTCAAGACTTCGCCGTCGCGCCGCACCGTGACGCGGGCCTGCTGGCCGCTGACGCCCTGGTCGTCCAGCCGATAGGTGATGGTCTGCTGCTGGCCGACGATGCCGAAGCGCGGAGCGGCGACAATGGCGACGCGGCGGTCACGCTCATCCTTGCGGCCGGTGATCAGCGCATGCACCGGCGCGGTGAAGCCCATCGCCGCCGCATTGGCCGGGATATCGTGGACACGGCCGTCGGTGATCAGGAAGGCGCCGGCGACGCGGTCGGTCGGCACATCGGACAGGGTCGAGGAAACAGCGCCGAACAGTTTGGTGCCGTCGGTTTCGCCGTCGGCCTGGCCGGCTTCGACCACGCGCACTTCAAGGCCCTTGATCTGCTTGAGACGGTCGACCAGCGCCTGGCGCGTCTGTTCGGTCTGGTTGGCGCGGTCGCCAAAATTCTGGCTCGGGCTCTTGTCGACCACGACAGCGGCGACCGATGACAGCGGTTCGCGCTCTTCGCGGGTGAACGATGGGTTGGCCAATGCGAGCAGGATCAGCGCGAGTGCGACAACGCGCACCGCGGCGCCGCGGGCACGTGCCAGCAGCAGCACCACGGCCATGATCAGAATGGCGCCGAGCCCGATCCAGAGGACCAGGGTGGGAACCAGCGGTGCGAAGGCGATGCTGTACTGCATGGTTGGACTATTATTGCCCCAGCCGTTCGATCAATGCGGGCACGTGCACCTGGTCGGCCTTGTAGTTGCCGGTCAGGGTGTACATCACGATGTTGACGCCGGCGCGGAACGCGAACTCGCGCTGGCGCGGCTCGCCCGGGGTTAGCGGCAGCATCGGCTGGCCGTCCGGGCGCATCGCCCAAGCGCCGGCCAGATCGTTCGAGGTGATGATGATCGGCGACACGCCGTCACCGCCGCGCGCCGGCCGGGCGCCGGTCTCGTCGTCGTCCTCGCGCGGCAGCGTTTCCACCCAAGTCTGCCCCGAATTGAAGCGGCCTGGAAAATCCCGCAGCAAATAAAATGTCTTGGTCAGCACGTGCTCGCGCGGCACCGGCTCGAGTTCCGGAATGTCGAGTGAGGAGAGAATGCCGCGCAGGGTCTGCATGCCCGGCGTCTGCGCCTCGCCGCCGGCTCCCGGCGGCGCTTCGATGGCGTCGCGGGTGTCGAACAGCACGGTGCCGCCCTGCTTCATGTAGGAATCAAGCCGGTTGATCGCGTCCTGCGATGGCTTGGGCGCCCCCGGCAGCACCGGCCAGTACACCAGCGGATAGAATGCGAGCTCGTCGCGCGCCGGATCGACCGCGACCGGCTCGCCGGCTTCCAGCGCCGTGCGCTGCGCCAGAAACAAAGTCAGCCCGTTCATGCCGGCCTTGACGATGGAATCGACGTCCGCGTTGCCGGTGACGACATAGGCGAGGCGTGTCTGCGACACGGCCTTGATGGCGGCCTCGTCGTTCGTGCTGGAAGTGGCGGCCGGCTTGGCCTGTGTCCGCGAGGTGGTTCCCTGTGCGAACGACGGCCCACTCGCAACCGTCATCAGCGCCAGTGCGAGCGCGAACACGATGGTCGCCGCAGCCGGCCTCCGACGGCGCAGCAGCGCGGCAAGGCCGCCGCCCATCAGTGCGACCACAATGGCGTCGATCAGGAACAGGCCGAGCGCCGATGACAGCAGGATGCCGCGCAGATCGCGCGGTTCGGCATTGGTGTAGGTGGCGTGGCGTGCCTTCAAGGGTGCGGTATCGAGCGCGGCCAGCCGGTCGGCGGCGGCCAGGGTGTTGACCGCGACCGGGCCTTCCGGCGGACCGTAGAAGCCGGGCGGATGCTCCGGCGTCGCGCGGTCACGGAAATCGGCAAGGATCGGTTTGGCGGTGGCGGGCGGCGGGGCGAAGGCACCGAAACCGTCGAGAATACGGTTTGGGGCCACGGTTTCCCGGGTCGCGTCGCCAGCGACTCCTGGTCCCGGATTGGCCGTGTAGCCGGACATGTCGACGACTCGTCGCAGCATTTCAACAAAAGTGCCAGACATTGGCAGGTCGGACCAGCGCATATCGGCACTGACATGGAAAAGTGCAACCAGACCCTTGCCCCGGCGTTCCCCGGTCACCAGCGGAGTACCATCGACCAGTGATGCCCAGCTGCGGGTGGCGAGCGACGGATCGGGCTCCGCCAGCACCTGGCGGTTGACGGTGATGTCTGACGGCACCGCGAGGCCGGCGAATGGCCCGTCCGCGGAGAACGTCGCGAGGTGCTGCGGCTTTTCCCAGGTCAGGCTGCCGCCAAGGCTGCGGCCGCCGCGGCGCAGCTTCACCGGCACGAGGTCGTCGTCGCCCGCCGCGAGACGGGGACCGGCGAAACGCACCAGCACGCCGCCCTGCTCGATCCAGGCGTTCAGGCGGTCGCGGATCTCAGTGGAGAGCGTGCCGACATCGGCCAGCACGATCATCGGCAGCTTCTGGTCGAGGAACTGGGCGATGGCCTGTGCCGGCGCGCCGCGTTCGCCGAGCCGGACGTCGGCGAACGGCGCCAGCGCCCGGGTCAGATAGAAGGTCGAGGCCAGCAGCGGCTGGGCGGTGTCGCTGGTCGCACCCGAAACCACGCCGACGGCGCGGCGGCGCCAGCGCTTGTCGAGCAGTTGCACGGCGCCCGCGGAACGCTCGCCGGCGATCTCGAGCCGCGCGATGTCGTTGCGCAGTTCGACGGGAAGATCGAAGGACGCTTCGGTGTCCAGATCCTGTGCCGACAGCAGGAAGCGGGTTTCGCCGATCGGCGCGCCCTTCTGGTCGAGCGCGCGCACCAGGCCCGCATCGGCGCCGCCGGTTTTGGCGCGCAACACCTTCACCGTCATCTTGGCGGCGGCGTTCTCCGCGGCGGCCAGCGCATGCGCCGGGGGGGTGCCGCCCTCGACGATGGTCAGTCCGCGATCTGCGATCGTCTTGCCGAGCCCGTCGACGAACTCGGTGCCGCGGCCGGTGTCGACGCCGTCCGAGAGCCAGACGATGTCGGCGTCGCCGGTGGTGGCGAGAAAGCGCTGGATTGCTGGCAGGGTATCGACACGCTCCACCGCATAGGGTTTCGGCGACAGTTGGCGCAGTGCCACGCGCGCGGTGCCTGCGGTCATCAGCGTGATGTCGCGCGCGGGTTCCGACAGCGGCACCAGCGCCACCGCGCGGCGGTCGCCGTCCGCATTGGCGATCAATTCATCGGCCGCCTTCAACCGTGTGTCCCAGCTCGCCGCCGCGCTCCAGCCATCGTCGAGCAGGAGCAGCAGGGGCCCGCCGCTGCGGCCGGCGCCGGTCTGTGGATTCCAGGTCGGGCCGGCGAGGGCGAAGATCACCAGCGCCGCGGCCAACAGGCGCAGCAACGTCAGCCACCACGGTGTGCGCGATGGGGTTTCCTGTTTCGGGACGATGTCGAACAACAGCCGGGTCGGCGGGAAGTCGATGCGGCGCGGCCGCGGCGGCATCACGCGCAGCAGCCACCATAGCACCGGCAGACTGAACAGCCCGAGCAACAACAGAGGTTCGGCGAATGACAATGGCAAGCCGCCGATCATGCGCCGAGCCCCGCTTTGACGCCGGTGCTGGATTTGCTCACGGTCATCGCGCCGTGCAGGAACAGCAAGAGCTCCGCCGCCGAGCGGCTGGTGGTGTGGGTGGAGAACATCCAGCCGAGACGGTTGGTCTCGGCGCTAATCTGATCGCGATGCAGCGCGACGCGGGCGACATAATCGCTGGCCCAGGTTTCGGCGCGGCCGGCGGTGATGACCTCGCCACCTTCCGGCTCGACGAACTCGACGCGGCCGGAATAGGGGAAGGTTTCCTCCGCCGGATCGACCACCTGCAGCAGCACGCCATGTGCGCCGGAAGCGGAGAGGCCGCCGAGCATGGTGCGGATCTCGCCAATCGGCGACCAGAAGTCGGACAGCACCAGGATTTCCGACAGCGCCGTCGGCACGAACGACGGCGGCAGGCTCGCGCGCTGCGTCGTGTCGTGCAGGATCGCCTGCGCCATCTTGTCGAGGATGTTGCGGCTCGAACTCGGATTGAGTAGTCCGGGAATGCCGACGCGCTCGCCGCCGGCGACCAGAAGTTCGGCGAGTGCGAAGCTCACGATCAGTGCGCGCTCCAGCTTGCTGTCGCGCGCGGTCTTCGAGGCGAACGCCATCGACAGCGAGCGATCCGGCCACAGCCACACGGTGTGGGCGGCTTCCCATTCGTGCTCGCGCACATAGAGATGATCGTCGCGCGCGGAGCGGCGCCAGTCCACATTCTGCGACGGCTCGCCGGACGCGAAGCGCCGGTACTGCCAGAAATTTTCACCGGACCCGGCGCGGCGGCGGCCGTGCAGGCCGTGGATCACGTTGGCGGCGATGCGGCGCGCCTCTAGCACGAGACGAGGCAGCGAGGCGGCCAGCGTCCGGCTTTCGCCGTCCGCGCGCCGTACCGCCAGTGTCTCCTGCTTGCCGTGCTCCGCAGGTCCCGCCATCAACCGATCCGCGACTTCAGCTGCTTGATGACGTCGGGAATGGTCTGGCCCTCCGCGCGTGCCGCGAAGGTGAGCGCCATGCGGTGCTTGAGAACCGGTTCGGCCAGATCGAGCACGTCGTCGATCGAGGGCGCGAGGCGTCCGTCCAACAGCGCGCGGGCGCGCACCGCCAGCATCAAGGCCTGGCTGGCGCGCGGGCCGGGACCCCAGGCGATCGATTTTCCGGTCGGCCCGCTCTCCGGGCCCGGGCGCGCAGAGCGTACCAGCGACAGAATGGCTTCGACGACGGAGTCGCCGACCGGCAGCCGTCGCACCAGCCGCTGTGCCGTGAGCAGCACTTCGGGCGTCATCGCCGCCTTGGCCTGGGTTTCGTCGGCGCCGGTGGTCTCGAACAGGATGCGGCGTTCGGCATCGCGATCGGGATAGTCGACGTCGATTTCCATCAGGAAGCGGTCGAGCTGCGCTTCGGGCAGCGGGTAGGTGCCCTCCTGCTCCAGCGGGTTCTGCGTCGCCAGCACATGGAAGGGCTTGGGCAGATCATGGCGGGCGCCGGCGACCGTGACATGCTGCTCCTGCATCGCCTGCAGCAGCGCCGACTGGGTGCGCGGGCTGGCGCGGTTGATTTCGTCCGCCATCAGGAGTTGCGCGAACACCGGACCGGCGATGAATCGGAATGACCGCTTGCCGGTGGTGCTCTCGTCCAGCACTTCGGCGCCAAGGATGTCCGATGGCATCAAATCGGGGGTGAACTGGATGCGCTTGGCGTCGAGCCCCAGCGTGATGCCTAGTGTTTCGACCAGCTTGGTCTTGGCGAGGCCGGGAACGCCGATCAGCAGCGCATGGCCTCCGGACAGGATCGTGACCAGAGTGTTCTCGACCACCCGGTCCTGACCGAAGATCACCGTCGAGATCGCGTCCTTGGTGGCCCGGATCTGCCCGGTCACCTGTTCCGCCGATCGGACGATCACGTCTTCCAGTTTCTCGACACTGTCTGCCATCAGCTTCTCCTGTGGGTCACCGCGCCGGGTGCCCGTCGATCGCGAAACTCGAACCTCAACCCGGATGCGGCGTCGTCCCCCGGGGGGCGCCGGCGCGCCTTTCCGGTCGTGACTTCCATGCTAATCTTCCGGGAAGGCCATGTATTCCTTAATTAAGCTTTCCCCACAGTATCGGGTGGGGACGTAAGGGTTCATCACGAGTTTGAGACTGGAATGTGCATCAATCGTGCCAATTCGAGCCAACTCGCGGGCCAATGGTCATCAGCGTCGGGTTAAACAATGGCGAAGCAAGGGCAGACAGCGGGACCGCAGACCGGCAATGCGCTGGAGGAGATCGCTGCCGCCGCGCGCACAACCGGCACGAAAGGTCTGCCGCCGGTCCATCTGTGGAATCCACCGTTCTGCGGCGATCTGGACATGCGAATCGCCCGCGACGGAACCTGGTTTTATCTGGGCACGCCGATCGGGCGCCCGGCCCTGGTGCGGCTGTTTTCCAGCGTGCTGAAGCGCGAGGGCGACAAACACTTTCTAGTGACGCCAGTGGAAAAGGTCGGCATTCGCGTCGACGACGCGCCGTTCATGGCGGTCGAAATGCAGTGCGAGGGCGAGGGGCAGGGCCGTGTGCTGCATTTTCGCACCAATGTCGATGATTGGGTGAGGTGCGACGCCGAGCAACGGCTGCGCTTCGAGATGGCCGCGGACGGCGGGCTCACGCCCTATCTGCATGTCCGCAGCAATCTATGGGCGAAGGTGACGCGGGCGCTCTACTACGATCTGGTGGAACTGGGAGAGGAGCGAATCGAAGATAGTCATGCCAAATTCGGTGTGACATCGTCCGGCGCTTTTTTTGCAATGTCGGACTCTTTGAGAACCGACCCGATGAGTAACTGATCGATAAACGTCTGAGTCCAGAACAAATGTCTGATTTCACAATGTCCGATTCATTGGTAGCGGATGCGGAGCAGAGCAGGGGCTTGAGTTGACCGAACCACTATTGAAGCGCGACCTATCTTCCGACATTTCGTCGGCGGAATTTTTTGACCGCGCCAGGGCTCGCCTGAATTTCGACGTCCCGCCGGGTCTCAGCGACGCCAGCATCATTCCGGCGAGTGGCGATCAGGGCACCGATCGCATGCTGCGCATCATCGCGGAAGAACGGCCGATCCGGCCGGCCGCGGTGCTGATCGGCATTGTCGAGCACGAGAAGCCGACGGTGATTCTGACCCAGCGAGCCGCGCATCTCAACGATCACGCCGGGCAGATTTCGTTCCCCGGCGGCAAGATAGATGCCACCGACGCCTCGCCGCTCGAGGCTGCGCTGCGCGAAGTGGATGAGGAAATCGGCCTGCAGCGCTCGTTCATCATGCCGGTGGGTTACCTCGATCTCTATGCCACCGGCTTCGGATTTCGGATTCTGCCGACGCTTGCGCGAGTGCGCCCCGGCTTCACGCTGCGCGTCAATGCCGACGAAGTCGACGAGGTGTTCGAGGTGCCGCTGGCGTTCCTGATGGACCCGATCAATCATCAGGTCCACAGCAAGGAATGGCGCGGCATGATGCGGTCGTATTACGCGATGCCGTTCGCCGAGCGTTATATCTGGGGCGCGACCGCGGGAATCCTGCGGGTGCTGTACGAGCGGATTATTCAATCATGATTCGTCCGGTGCTGACGGAAATCGGCATCTTCCTCATCCCGTTCGCCGTCTATGCCATGTTTCTGATCGCGACCCGGACCGGCGTGCTGACGTCGTCGTCATGGCCGGTGGTCGTGCTCGTCCGGCTGGCGATCGTGGCTTTCCTGTTGACGATTCTCAGTCTGGTGCTGCTGGCACATTTTTCCGGCGCGCCGCCGAATGCGACCTATGTGCCCGCGCATATCGAGAATGGCAAACTGGTGCCGGGGACGGAGAGATGACGGAGCGCAGGCTGCATGACGCGCCATGGCTGCAGAGCGGGCCTGCCGCCCGCGTGCTCGCTTTGCTGAACGGCGGTGGCGAAGAGGCGCGGGTGGTGGGCGGCGCGGTCCGTAACGCGCTGCTGGGGTTGCTGCCCGGTGACATCGATATCGCGACCACCATGTTACCCGACGACGTGGCTCGCCTTGCTGAAGCCGCAGGATTGAAGGTCGTTCCGACGGGAATCGAGCACGGCACCGTGACGCTGGTCGCCGACGGCACGCCGTTCGAGGTCACGACGTTGCGCGAAGACGTCGAGACGTTCGGCCGCAAGGCCAAGGTCGCGTTCGGGCGCGACTGGGCGCGCGACGCGCAGCGCCGCGATTTCACCATCAACGGGCTGTCGGCTGATGCTGATGGCGTCGTGCACGACCATGTCGGCGGCCTTGACGACATCGCGGCACGCCGCGTCCGTTTCATCGGTCAGCCTGCGGCGCGCATCGCCGAGGATTATCTGCGCATCCTGCGTTTCTTTCGCATCCACGCGGCCTACGGATCGGGGAATGTGGACCGGACCGGCTATCTGGCTTGCATCGACGGGCGCACGGGACTGGCGACGCTATCGGCGGAGCGAATCCGCATGGAAATGCTGAAGCTCATGGTGGCGCCGCGTGCGGCCGACGCGCTGGTGGCGATGAACGACGGCGGATTGCTGCTGCCGGTGCTTGGTGGCGTGGTCTATCACGGCCCATTCGCGGCGATGATTGCGGCGGAGCGGGCGCTGGAGGTGACCCCCGACGCGGTGTTGCGGCTCGGCGCGCTTGCCGTCGCCGTCACTGAAGATGCGCGCCGCCTGGCGCAGCGGCTGCGGTTGTCCAATGCCGAAGCCAAGCGGCTGGACTCGATGGGCCACCGCTGGTGGCGGCTGCGCGGCATGGATGATGCCGTGGCCCGGCGGCGGCTGTACAGGTTGGGTGTCGAACGTTATCGCGATCGCGTCATGCTGGCCTGGGCCCGTACCGGCAGCAATGCCGATACGGCGCGCTGGATCGAACTCGTCACCTTGCCGCAGCGCTGGACCGCGCCGAAATTTCCGCTCAAGGCCGCGGACCTGATCGCCCGTGGCATCGGCGAGGGGCCGGCGCTCGGCCATGTGCTGACGCTCGCCGAGGACGCCTGGCTCGCCGGCGACTTCGCGTCCGACGTCGCAAGCCTGGAAAAAATCGCTGACGACACCGTCGCGCGCTTCAAGCGCGAGCATCGGTTGTAGGCCGTCCGCTCTCGAAATTTTCGGCGTCATTGCCGGGCTTGACCCGGCAATCCAGCTTGTTGCATGTGAGGCGCTGAAAGCCGGGTACGCGAGCCAAGCTCGCGCGTGGCGGTGAGAAGGGCGATCCATGGCCGAGAAAAAAGCCGCCAAATCGATCTCGGTTGTCGCGCAATCCGATGCGCCGAAATTGTCGAAGGCGCAGAAGGCGTTTAACGGGCTGATCAAGGACATCGAAGCCAAGCGCGCTGCGCTACGGGCCTGGGAGCAGGCCAAAGTGTCTTATCAAGCCAAATACACGCAGAACCTGTTGCCGCTGGAGCAGCGATTTGCGCAGTTGCGACTTAAAATGGTTCACAGTCTCGATCTGGCCTGGAGCCAGACGGGACTGACCAGGTCTGAAAAAACGGCGATCTCGCGACTCGTCAGCGACATCGCCATCGTGATGCTTGTTGAGAATGGCGATCAAGCCGACCTGAAAGCGATCTATAACAAGCACAGCGGCGCCGATTTCGATGCCGAAATGGCTGACGAAGACGATGCATTGAAAGAGCTCTCGGACTTTCTGTTTGGTTCCGATGAAGACAATGACGATGAGGACTTCGACGCGCCGGATGAGCGGCCTTCGCGCAGTCAAAAAACATCTGAAAAAGAAGAGGACGGTCGGCCGGCCCGCGAAGGCGCGGCGTTTGAGGAAAACCTTCAGGCCGAGCCGCAAAAGTCGCCCACGCAGCTTGCGGCGGAAAAGCGCGCCAAGGCGGGGCAGGAGCAACTCCGGCAGTCAATTCGCGAGGTGTACCGCAAGCTGGTGGTGGCGCTGCATCCCGATCTCGAATCCGATCCGCAGGAACGCCAGCGGAAAACCGAACTGATGCAGCGCGTCAACGCGGCCTACAATCAGAAGAACCTGTTGTTGCTGCTGGAGCTTCAGCTCGAACTCGAACACATCGACCAGCACGACATCAACAACATCAGCGAAGATCGGCTCAAGCACTACAACAAGATTTTGCGGGAGCAAGTCGGCGAACTGAATTCCGAACTCGCCGAGATCGAGGACGGCTTCCGCTCGATGTGGGATCTGGCGCCGTTCGGCCGGCTGACGCCCGACACGGTGATGCGCCAGCTCACCGGCGCGGTGGCTGAGCTGCGACGGAACGTTCGCGAAATTGAAAACGATCTGCGAATTGTCGGCGACATCCGGGTGCTGAAGATGTGGCTCAAGGGATCGAGGCGCAGGCGGTGAGCGGAGTGATGCATCATTTCGCTGCCGATCTCGCCGGCCTGCGACGGGGCCTCCGCGAACTCGACAAGGAGCCGAATGTGTTCGCCGACGTCAAGATGCTCAAGATGTGGCTGACGGGATTCAAGCGCAGCCGGCGGTGGCCTTCGCGTTGAGGACAGGGTGCGCTTCAAGCGCGAGCACTGATTTTGATTTAGCTTTGTCGTTCGAGAAGACGCGTAAAGCCTCTCGATATTCTCCGCGTCGTGCCCGGCACAAGGCCGGGCACGACGGAGTGTTTGGGGGGTAGGGGCGTTGCCTCAAACGCCCCTACGGCCACTTCACCTCGGGCGGCATCGACGACAGGATCGAATCGACATTGCCGCCGGTCTTCAGGCCGAAGATGGTGCCGCGGTCGTACAGCAGGTTGAACTCGACATAACGTCCGCGCCGGACCAGTTGTTCATGCCGATCCTGCTCGGTCCAGGGCGTGGCGAAATTGTTGCGCGCGATCTGCGGATAGACCGCAGCGAAGGTGCGGCCGACGTCCTGGGTGAAGGCGAAGGCGGCGTCCCAGTCGGTTTCCAGCCAGTCGTAGAAGATGCCGCCGATGCCGCGCGCTTCCTTGCGATGCGGCAGATAAAAATACTCGTCGCACCAGGTCTTGAATTTCTCGTAGGGCGCGATGCCGGCATGGGCATCGCAGGCGGCCTTGAAGGCGCCGTGGAAGGCCACCGTGTCCGGATCGTCCTGGGTGCGCCGACGATCGAGCACCGGGGTGAGGTCGGCGCCGCCGCCGAACCAGGCCTTGGTGGTGACCACGAAGCGGGTGTTCATGTGCACCGCCGGCACATGCGGGTTGCGCAGATGGGCGATGATGGAAATGCCCGAGGCCCAGAACCGCGGGTCATCCGCCGCGCCGGGGATCTGGGCGCGAAACTCCGGGGCGAACTCGCCGTGCACGGTCGAGCAATGCACGCCGACCTTCTCGAACAGCCGTCCGCGCATCACCGACATCACGCCGCCGCCGCCGGGTTCGCCGGTGTGATCGGTGCGGTCCCACGGGGTGCGGACGAACCGTCCGGGAGCGAGCGGATAGAGGTTCGCCGGCGCCTCGTCCTCCAGGGTTTCGAACGCCTTGCAGATGTCGTCGCGCAGGCTTTCGAACCAGGCTCTGGCGCGCTGCTTGCGATCCTCGATCGTCGTGGTGTCGATCGTCGCGGTCATGAGCTTATCCCTGCGGGCCGAAATAAGAGCAGCTTTCGTTACAGCTGTCGCGGTACACACTCACGCGGGTGACGTGGCCGGTCGTCTGCACGCGCTCCCAGATGAAACGTGTGAGATTTTCCAGTGTCGGCTGCCCCAGCGCCTCGACCCGGTTCAACAGCTTGTGGTCGAGCAGGGCGCGGACCTCGCCGATGCGCTGCTCGAGCACGCCGAGGTCCATCACCATTCCGGTGGCAGGGTCCGGCGTGCCGCGCACCGCCACTTCGGCGCGGAACGAATGGCCGTGAATCTCCTCGCTCGCGTCTTCCAGTGTCGTTCCCGACAGCGCATGCGCGGCTTCGAAACGGAACGATTTCGTCAATTCCCACATCGGTTCGATTTATCCCTATCTGATGCCGAGCGACTTGTGCGTCTGCACGCTCAGCCGCCATTGCGGATGCCGCAGGCAGTAGTCGATGGCGCGCGCCGTATTTTCCGCGACGTCCGGGCCGTCCATCGGCTGCAGGGCGAAGCGCTCGAAATCGAGGTCCGCGAAATTCTCCGGAGGTGCTTCCGTTTGTGGATACACCAGTTTCAGCTCGTGTCCCTTGCGGATACGCAGTTCGGAACCGGCCTTCGGGCTGACGCACAACCAGTCGAGGCCGGGCGGCGGCGCAATGGTGCCGTTGGTCTCCACCGCAATGATAAAGTGCCGGGCGTGCAGGGCGTCGATCAAGGCGGTGTCGATCTGCAGCATCGGCTCGCCGCCTGTCAGCACCACATAGCGGTTCTCAGGCGGTCCCGCCCAGGTCGACGCGATCACGTCGGCCAGATCGTCGGCTGTGGCGTAGCGGCCGCCGAGCGTGCCGTCGGTGCCGACGAAATCAGTGTCGCAGAACTGGCAGGTTGCGGTGACGCGATCCTGCTCGCGACCGGTCCACAGGTTGCAGCCGCTGAACCGGCAGAACACGGAGACGCGCCCCACCTGAGCGCCTTCGCCCTGCAGGGTCAGGAAAATCTCCTTGACCGTGTAACTCATGTCCAGGTTCCTTTGCCCGGCCGGGTCTGCCTCAGGGCCTCGCCCACCGCCATGGCCGCGGCCATCGCCACGTTCAGCGACCGCAGTCCCGGCGCGATCGGGATCAGCAGCCGCTCGTCGGCCGCCTCAGCGACCTCGTCGGGCACACCGGCCGATTCCCGGCCGAACAGCAGAATATCCTCCGGGCGGAAGGTGTAGTCGAGATAGGGCAAAGCCCCCTTGGTGGTAAACAGGATCAGCCGCGCCCCCGCCGCATGGCGCCAATGCTCGAAATGCCCCCAGGACGTATGGCGCTGGATGGTGACCAGGTCGAGGTAGTCCATACCGGACCGGCGGAAGTGCCGGTCGCTGACCGGAAAGCCGGCTGGCTCGATGATATGGGCTTCCACACCGAGGCATGCGCACAGCCGCAGAATCGTTCCGGTGTTCTGCGGAATGTCGGGTTGAAACAGGGCTATCCGCATCTCGAAGGGGCCTCTTGCCGATGACAGAACCGCAACAAAATCCGTGGTTGGCGGCGGTTTTGGTGCATCGCATGCAAGTCTGCGGATAGCGGGCTTGCGCTCTCCCGGCAAGGGTGCCAATAGAACGATTCTGGATTGCATGTTCCGACTGGTATTAACCGGCTTTGCGGGGATGTGGTCTTTTCTGCCACCGTGGGGGGCCCCGCGGGCACCGGTCACTGTCCTGGATCGCGGTCTTAAGCGTCTCTGGGGGCGGTTCCGCCGGCTGCAGACCAGAAAGGGTGTGGGATCGTGACGACCTCGACTTCGGCGGAGCCTACCCGCCGCGACTTTCTCTATATCGCAACAGGTGCGGTGGCAGGCGTGGGGGCCGTCGCAACCGCCTGGCCCCTGATTTCTCAGATGAACCCGGACGCTTCGACCATTGCGGCCGGCGCGCCCATCGATGTCGACCTGTCGCCGATCACCGAAGGCCAGGCCATCAAGGTGTTCTGGCGCGGCAAGCCGATCTACATCATGAACCGCACCAAGAAGCAGATCGAAGAGGCGCGCGCGGTCAACGTCGCGAGCCTGCCCGATCCGCAGACCGACCAGGCGCGGGTCAAGGAAGGCCACGACCAGTGGCTGATCGTGATCGGCATCTGCACCCATCTCGGTTGCATCCCGATCGCCCATGAAGGCAATTACGATGGCTTCTTCTGCCCCTGCCACGGCTCGCAGTATGATTCCTCGGGTCGCATCCGCCAGGGGCCGGCGCCGGCCAATCTGCCGCTGCCGCCCTACGCCTTCACCGCCGACACCAAAATCAAGATCGGCTAAGCCGCTTTCAGCTTTCAGCCGACTGTCTCGCTTCATCTTTTCAGGATCGCATCATGAGCGGACCATCCAGCTACCAGCCGCAGAACGCAGTTTTGAAGTGGGTTGAACGGCGCCTGCCGATCGGCGGCCTGATCCACTCGTCGTTCATTGTCTATCCGACCCCGCGCAACCTGAACTACTGGTGGACCTTCGGCGCCATCCTTTCGTTCATGCTCGGCGTGCAGATCCTGACCGGCATCATTCTGGCAATGCACTACACGCCGCATGCCGATCTCGCCTTCAAGTCGGTCGAAGGCATCATGCGCGACGTCAATTACGGCTGGCTGCTGCGCTACCTGCACTCCAACGGCGCGTCGATGTTCTTCATCGCAGTCTACATCCACATGTTCCGCGGCCTGTATTACGGGTCGTACAAGGAGCCGCGCGAAATCCTCTGGATCCTCGGTGTCATCATCTATCTCCTCATGATGGCGACCGGCTTCATGGGCTACGTGCTGCCGTGGGGCCAGATGAGCTTCTGGGGCGCCACCGTCATCACCAACCTGTTTTCCGCCATACCCTATGTTGGCGAGAGCATCGTCACGCTGCTGTGGGGCGGCTACGCGGTCGGCAATCCGACCCTGAACCGCTTCTTCTCGCTGCACTACCTGCTGCCGTTCGTGATTGCCGGTGTCGTCGTGCTGCACATCTGGGCGTTGCACGTGGCGGGCCAGAACAATCCGGCCGGCGTCGAGCCGCAGACCGAGAAGGACACGGTGCCGTTCACGCCCTATGCGACCATCAAGGACGCTTTCGGCATCTCCTGCTTCCTGCTGTTCTATGCCTGGTTCCTGTTCTACACGCCGAACTTCCTCGGCGATCCCGACAACTACATCGTCGCCAATCCCGGCGTGACCCCGGCGCACATCGTGCCTGAGTGGTACTACCTGCCGTTCTACGCCATCCTGCGCTCGATCCCGAGCAAGCTCGGCGGCGTGGTGGCGATGTTCAGCGCCATCCTGGTGCTGGCGTTCCTGCCCTGGCTCGATGGCGCCAAGGCCCGTTCGTCGCGGTATCGGCCGCTGTCGCGGCAGTTCTTCTGGATCTTCGTGGTGGTCTGCCTGGTGCTGGGCTGGCTCGGCGCGCAGCCGCCGGAGGGTATCTATGTGGTCGCCGGTCGCATCCTGACCGCCTATTACTTCTTCCATTTCCTGATCCTGCTGCCGGTGCTCAGCCGCATCGAGACCGCCCGTCCGCTGCCGAACTCGATCGCCGACGACGTGCTCGGCAAGGCCGGCAAGCTCAAGACGGCGGCCTCGGCGCTGGCGATCTTCGGCCTTGCGGGACTGCTGCTGGTCGGCGGCACCGGCACCTCGCGTGCCGAGGATGCGCACAGCCAGCCAACGCCGCCCTCGCTGAAATGGTCGTTCGCCGGTCCCTTCGGCAAGTATGACCAGGCCCAGCTGCAGCGCGGCCTCAAGGTCTACAAGGAAGTCTGCGCGGCCTGTCATTCGCTGAACTACATCGCGTTCCGCAACATCGCCGACCCCGGTGGTCCCGGCTATTCGGAAGCGCAGGCCGCCGGCCTTGCCGGCGAATACAAGGTCAAGGACGGTCCGAACGACCAGGGCGAGATGTTCGAGCGGCCCGGTCGCCCGGCGGACTATTTCCCGGCGCCGTTCCCGAACGAGCAGGCGGCGCGGGCGGCCAATGGCGGCGCAGCACCGCCGGACCTGTCGCTGATGGCCAAGGCGCGTGGCTACGAGCGCGGCTTCCCGCAGTTCGTGTTCGACCTGTTCCTCCAGTTCCAGGAAAAGGGCCCGAACTACATCACCGCCCTGCTGCAGGGCTATGAGGACGCGCCGAAGGGCTTCACGCTGCCGGCGGGATCGAACTACAACAAGTTTTTCTCGGGTCATGCGATCGGCATGCCGAACCCGCTGAGCGACGGCCAGGTGACCTTTGACGACGGCTCGCCGGCAACAGTGAAGCAGTACGCCACCGACGTCTCGGCCTTCCTGATGTGGACGGCGGAGCCGAAGCTCGAAGCTCGCAAGCGCCTGGGCTTCCAGGTCATGATCTTCCTGCTGGTGCTGTCCGTATTGCTCTACTTCACCAAGCGGCGGGTCTGGGCCAACGCACACTGACCTCGGTCGGATCGTTTTTCGGAAAGGGCTCCCTTGCGGAGCCCTTTTTCATGTTCGGTTTCATGTCCCGCAATCGTCTAACGAACAGGGCTGCTGTCATCGCCATGTGATGCAGCGAGCCTACTCGGCGATTGCACAACGCGTATCTCGGCGGCATGCTGCGGCCCGCTCGCGTCCGAAACGTCCTGTCCGAAAAGTTCTGGAGGAACACATGGGAACATCCATCACATTCAAGCGCCCCGACGGCAAAGAAGCGAAGGGCTATCTCGCCAATGCGTCGCGCGGCAATGCGCCCGGCGTGGTTGTCATCCAGGAATGGTGGGGCCTGTCCGAGAACATCAAGGGACTGACGGACCGTTTCGCGCTGGCCGGCTTCGATGCGCTGGCGCCCGATCTCTACAATGGCGTGCTGGTGCCCTATCACGACATGGAAGCAGCCAACAAGGAAATGGGCTCGCTGAACTTCATGGACGCCACCGAGCAGACCGTGCGCGGCGCCGTGCAGTATCTCAAGCGCAACGGCGCCAAGGTCGGGCTGACCGGCTTCTGCCTTGGCGGTGCGGTGACCATCATCGGTTCGGCGCGCATCCCCGAGCTCAGTGCAGCGGTCTGTTTCTACGGCATTCCGCCGGAGCAGGCGGCGAAGCCCGCCGACGTGAAGGTGCCGCTGCAGGGCCACTTCGCCAACAAGGACGACTGGTGCACCCCGCAGGTGGTCGATGCCTTCGAGCAGGGCCTCAACGCCGCCGGCAAAAAGGCGGAGTTCTTCCGCTATGATGCCGAGCACGCGTTCGTCAACGAACAGCGCGTGGCGGTGCATGATCGCGAGGCGGCCGAGCTTGCGTGGGGCCGTGCGGCGGATTTCTTCAAGACCCATCTGGGTTAGCGAAACCGGGGAGGCGGCGCGCGTGGATTTCTCGATCTCCGACCTGCGCGAGCGGCCGGACTTCTTCGACACCGTCGCCGATCGGATCTGGACTGCGTGGTGGAAGCGGCATGGCGTGTCGCGCGACACTATCGTCGCGCGGCTGCGCGAAAATCTCGAACCGCAGCCGATTCCGCTGGCGCTGGTCGCCCATGAGGACGATGTCTTCGTCGGGACGGTGTCGTTGATCGCGTCCGACATTGACGAGCGCCCGAACTACACGCCCTGGGTTGCGGCGGCGTGGGTCGAGCCGGATCATCGCGGCCGCCGGGTGGGGGCGGCTCTGGTCGGTGCAGCTGCCGCCAAGGGGTTCGAGCTCGGCTGGGAGCGGCTCTATTTGTGTGCCGCCGAGGTCCGCCGGTCCTACTATGAGCGATTGGGCTGGAGTCCGATCGAAGAAGGTGTCGGGGACCTGCGCCTGACGGTGTTCAGCAAGGCGAAAGACGCTGACCCACAATGAGGCCGCAAAACGGGCTCACGCCCCCGGGAGCGGGGCCGTTCCTGCCCGTTTTCCGGGTGGCGCCCCTTGACGGCCTGACCGCGGCATGATGATTTGCTGGCCATGAACACCGTGATCAGCCCATCCCGTCTTTGGTGGCCCACCTTCTAAAAGGTGGCCGGTGCGATCTATCTCAGTCTCTCACCCATCGTTCAGGCCGTCATCGCAGTGCGACGGCCTTTTGTTCGTTTGTTCTGCATGGCGCGCCCTTCCACAGAGCATGATCCGGAAAAGTGGATCCCGGTTTTCCGAAAAGATCATGCTTCTTTAAAAGGACCTAAGAGGACCCCATGAACAGAACCGTTTTCTCGCTTCCACCGCAGGAGGCCTACCGGACCGCCAGCGGCCTCGCCGTGACGCGCACCGTGGCGCAATTCACCGGTGGCGCGGCGCTGGACGGACTGATCGAGTTGCTCGATCGCCGGCGCGGCGTTGTGCTGTCGTCGGGCACCACGGTGCCGGGACGCTATGAGAGCTTCGATCTCGGCTTTGCCAATCCACCGCTGCGGCTGGAGGCCACCGGCGTCGATTTCCTGCTCCATGCGCTCAACGCCCGGGGCCGGGTGCTGATTGCGTTTCTTGCCGACACATTGAGCGAGCCCTGTGCCGCGATCACTGAGCGTAGCGCCACCCGGCTTGCCGGTCATATCGTGCGTGGCGATGCCCCGGTCGACGAAGACCAGCGCACCCGCCGCGCCAGCATCATGTCGCTGGTGCGCGCCATTATTGCCGCCATGAGCCATGCGGCCGATCCGCTGCATGGCCTGTTCGGCGCCTTCGCCTACGACCTGGTGTTCCAGATGGAAGACCTGGTGCAGAAGCGCGCACGCGAGGCCGACCAGCGCGACATCGTGCTCTATATTCCCGACCAGCTCCTGGCCTACGACCGCGCCACCGGGCGTGGCGTCACCCTGTCCTACGAGTTCACCTGGAAGGACAAATCGACCGACGGGCTCGACCGTGACACGCCGGAGAGCGTGTATGCGAAGACGCCGCGGCAGGGCTTTGCCGATCATGCGCCGGGCGTCTATCAGGCCACCGTGCAGAAGGCGCGCGAGGCGTTCGCGCGAGGCGACCTGTTCGAGGCAGTGCCGGGACAATTGTTCGGCGAACCCTGCGAACGCTCGCCGGCCGAAGTGTTCCAGCGTCTGTGCAAGATCAATCCGTCGCCCTATGGCGCACTGATGAATCTCGGCGACGGCGAATTCCTGGTGGCGGCGTCGCCGGAGATGTTCGTGCGCTCCGATGGCCGCCGTGTCGAAACCTGTCCGATTTCCGGCACCATTGCGCGCGGAGTCGATGCCATCGGCGATGCCGAGCAGATCCGCCAGCTGCTGAACTCGGAGAAGGACGAGTTCGAGCTCAACATGTGCACCGACGTCGATCGTAACGACAAGGCGCGCGTCTGCGTGCCCGGCACCATCAAGGTGCTGGCGCGGCGGCAGATCGAGACCTATTCGAAACTGTTTCACACCGTCGATCATGTCGAAGGCATCCTGCGGCCCGGCTTCGATTCACTGGACGCGTTCCTGACCCATGCCTGGGCGGTGACGGTGACTGGTGCGCCGAAACTGTGGGCGATGCAGTTCGTCGAGGACAATGAGCGCTCGTCGCGCCGCTGGTATGCGGGCGCGATCGGCGGCGTCTCGTTCGACGGCGGCATCAACACCGGCATCACCATCCGCACCATCCGCATGAAGGATGGCCTCGCCGAAGTGCGGGTCGGTGCCACGCTGCTGTTCGACAGCGATCCTGTGGCCGAGGAGAAGGAATGCCAGACCAAGGCGGCGGCGCTGTTCCAGGCGCTGCGCGGCGATCCGCCGAAGCCATTGTCGGCGCTGTCGCCGGACGCATCCGGCTCCGGCAAGAAGGTGCTGCTGATCGATCACGAGGATTCCTTCGTGCACATGCTGGCGGATTATTTCCGCCAGGTCGGGGCCGAGGTCCGCGTCGTCAGGCACAATCATGCGCTGGAGACGATCGAGAAGCAGGCCTATGACCTCTTGGTGCTGTCGCCGGGGCCGGGACGTCCCGAGGACTTCGGCATCGCCAGGACGCTTGCCGCGGCAATTGAGAAAAAGATGCCGGTGTTCGGCGTCTGCCTCGGTGTGCAGGCGATCGGCGAATATTTCGGCGGCCAGCTTGGCCAGCTCGCCCAGCCTGCCCATGGCCGGCCCTCGCGCATCCAGGTGCGCGGCGGCACCCTGATGAAGAACCTGCCGAACGAGATCGTGATCGGCCGCTATCATTCGCTGTATGTGGAGCGCGACGGCATGCCCGACGTGCTCGAGGTGACTGCAACCACCGAGGACGGCGTAGCGATGGCGATCGAGCACAAGACGCTGCCGATCGGTGGCGTCCAGTTCCACCCGGAATCGCTGATGTCGCTGGGCGGCGAGGTCGGACTTCGTATTGTTGAAAATGCATTCCGGCTTGGCACTGCGCGAGAGCCGCATTGAAAGGCGATTGATCCGTATGAGCGATTTGAAATCGGTTGTTCGCACCATCCCGGACTATCCCAAGCCCGGCGTCATGTTTCGCGATATCACGACCCTGCTCGGCGATGCACGCTCGTTTCGTCGCGCCGTCGACGAACTGGTGCAGCCCTGGGCCGGCTCCAAGGTCGACAAGGTCGCCGGCATCGAGGCGCGGGGCTTCATCCTCGGCGGCGCGGTGGCGCATCAACTCTCCGCCGGCTTCGTGCCGATCCGCAAGAAAGGCAAGCTGCCGCACACCACGGTGCGGATCGCTTATTCGCTGGAATATGGCCTCGACGAGATGGAGGTGCACGCCGACGCCATCCATCCCGGTGAACGCGTGATCCTGATCGACGACCTGATTGCGACCGGCGGCACCGCGGAGGGCGCGGTGAAGCTGATGCGCCAGATCGGCGCCGAGGTGGTGGCAGCCTGTTTCATCATCGATCTTCCCGACCTCGGCGGAGCCGACAAATTGCGCGCCATGAACGTGCCGGTGCGCACGCTGATGACGTTCGACGGGCATTGAGGTCGAATACATAATCGCGGCTTCGTAGCCCGGGTGAGCGTCAGCGATACCCGGGACGAATACATCGATCGGAATTCCCGGATGTCGCTTCGCTCATCCGGGCTACGGCGCCGATGATGTTCGCCGCCGCTATGGCTTGATCAAGCTCTGGAACGCCAGCGGCTTGACGGATACCGTGCCGATGAAGGGACGGTCATGCGCCAGGATGACGAAGTAGGCGGCGGACGCCACCAGCACATAGAGATGGGTTGCCGTTACCTGCATGCGCCGCGAATGCGTGTTGCAGATGGCGATCGCCGTCAGCGCGACCGTTGAAATGATGAACATTGCGATCCACTGTGCCCAGCTGATGCCGGCGTCCGCAGCCGCAAGGCGAGCGAGGCGGGCATGGCGGACCTCCAGGAGCTGGTTCAGGAGCGGCGTAAATGTCGCCAGCTGGGCCAGCGATGCCTGCTTGCTGGAGAGCAGCTCGATCATGCCGATGAGGATCTTCTCAGACTGGTCAAAGACCGGATTATCGATGGTTCCGCCTTTCGCCATCTCGGGCCAGTCGATCGTGATGACACTGCTGGCGTAGGCCCGGATGTCGTTGCGGATCGTGCTCTGCACATCGGCGGGAAGGCCGGCGGTGAGAACGGCGACATTCTCCAGGGCATCTGCTTCACGCTGGACGGTGTTGCGTGCGTTGAGCGCGTCATTCCAGATCCCGGCGGCGGAGAAGGCGATGATGAGGGCGAAGATGGTGGTGCAGGCGCCGATGATCGAATCGCGGATCGGCAGCATTTCGGTCGGGTCGTATCCGGCGAAGCGGGCGGCGGTGCGAACCGCGCCGATGATCAGCCAGCAGATCGTGAGGCTGATGAGCAGGACGACGACGAACATGAGCGGGAGCGGCAATTGATGAAACACAATGAACATTGCTGCGTCTTCGTCCTGTGCTGGGTTGCATCGCGCGTGTGAAGGTCAATCGAAGAATCGGCTTGACGAATGTGCGCCGGCGCTCACCCACTGTACCTGTACAAATTCAATTCGATCTCGCGAAATGCGAGATAATTCCTGCGGATCCACTGATTGAGCTCCGACGACTGGTCGGTGTCCTGGCGCAGGAAGCCGGTGAACGAGAAACTGCGCCGCTCGGTGTAGGTCTTCAGGAACGGCGGCAGTGCGCGGATGCGCAGCGTGGCGAGGCCGTCATAGGACGCGGGCGGCTCGCCCTGCAGCACCTGTTCGTTGTCGACGGGAACGATCGGGAAGGTCGCGAAGGTTCGCCGCAGCCGTGCGAAACTCGCCCCCGACATGCGGTCGGAATCGGCGATGAACATCACGATCGGGTCGACGCCGCGGCGGGTGGCCTCCTTGAAGAAGCCGATTTCCTCGATCATCTTGAAGAATTCGTCGTAGGCATGGAAGCCGAGGTCGACCACCTTGCCGATGCCGTCATTGACGATCAGCCGCTCCATCAGCTGGATCTTGCCGTAGGTGTCCATGACATCGGCTGTTTCAGTCACCTCCGGCAGGAAGTCGACCAGCGAGGGTTCCTTCAGGTTGAGGTCGAAGCCGACTACATCGTGCCGCTGCAGCAGCAGGAACTCGCACAACAGCCGCGACAGCAAAGTCTTCCCGACAAACGGGCGGGTCGAGCAGACGATGAAAACGGGCGTGCGGCTCATGAGGCGGAAAACTGGGCGAAAAACTAGTGTGCTGAATGCGAAGTTCGTGCAGTTTCGCGGCAGATGCTTTCACGAACTTCGCATTCATAAAGCACACTAGAATCATAAAGTTACTAGTGTCCTTTTCGAATCCGAAGTTCGCTCCGAAGGCGCGGTTGAGTGATGCGAACTTCGGATTCGAGACACTAGACGTCACGGCAATATCGCGCCATGCGCAGCATGACGCGCAGGTGCTCCCAGATCAAGGAATTGCGGCCCGTGGGCCGCAGAGATCGGAGCCTGGATCGGTCTTTGGTAGGCTCTTGGGCCGGTTTACTCGGCGCTCTTGGTGCGGGCCGTCGCCTTCTCGCCGCCGACGATGTCGGTCAGCTTGATGCGGTCGAACTCGCCCCAGACATTGCCCAGCCAGTGCCGGACATAGCCGCGCAGTACGAAGGAATAATTGGCGGTTTCGTCGTTGTGGCCCTTGTTGGCGACGAACTTCAGGAACGGCACCGAGGCGACTTCGACCTGCTCATAGGCCATTTCGTTCAGCTTCGGGATGGTGAGCTCGGTCGCGTCCTTGATGCGGTGGAAGTAGGAATTGTAGGTGGCCTGGTCCCACTCGAAGAAGCTCGTATTGTTGATGAAGTTCTTCACCAGAAAATACTTGGCGCCGCTCATGAAGTTCGCGGTTTCCGCGATTTCGTCCAGTGAGGCGATCGACGGTCCCAGGATGTGGAACACCGCGAAGGTGATCTGGCCGGACTTGGCGGCGTCAAGGAAACCGATGTCGCGCAGCGAGGCCAATGCCGGCGACAGCAGGCCTGCGCGGACGTCGATCACGGTCACCGAGGTGCCGGCATTGAGGGTATCGAAGATCTTCATCTGGTCCGAGGTCGTCGTCATGTCGACGATTTCGGTGATGTCCGGATGGAAACGCTTCAGGGTGCCGCGCGGCGATTCGGTGTCGAAGGCGCGGGTCGGAACGTTGTTGGCGTTGAAATAGTCGAGAACCGCGCGCGACACGGTGGTCTTGCCGACCCCGCCCTTGTCCGCACCCACCACGATCACTGCCGGTTTTGCCATGAGATCCCCTTAAGTCCCCAATCCGTACCCAAATCAGCGCGTCCGCGCCCCACGCTTTCGCGCAAGTCCCCACCTGCATCGGGCGGGACCATGGCAGAAACAAGGGAGAATTCAATTCCCCACCGCAAGAGCAGGGTCATAGCGCGAGATTCGTTAATGAGTATAGCGCGGTGCGAGGCAGCTGGTTCCCGGCCGATCAGGCCTATCCCCAGGGTCCGGCGGGCTTGTTCCAGGGAGCAGCGGGGGTGTTTGCCGGCTGGCCGGACGGGCTCCATGGTCCTGAAGGGGAGCCTGCGGGAGGAGCAGAGGGGGATGGCGCGGGCGGCGGGAGCGGGCGCTCCCTGGCCGGATCGTCGCCGGTCTCCGGGTCCGGCAGCGCCAGCGGTCCGGGATCGTGCCCGCCGGCATAACGAACCAGTGCCTGGACCCGTGCGTTGACGGAGGGGTGGGTGGCGAACAGGTCGGCGAAGCCCTCGCGCGGATTATCGAGGCACATTTCCATCACCGCCGAGGTCGCGCCCGGCAGCTCGCCGCGGTTCTCGATCTTGCGCAGCGCCGAGATCATGGCATCGGGATTTTTGGTCAGCTCCACGGAGCCTGCGTCGGCGAGGAACTCGCGTGAGCGCGACAGTGCAAAGCGCACCACCAGCGACAGCCCCCACGCCACGGCGATCAGCGCGACGGCCAGAATGATGACCACAATGGCGCCACCGCCGCCGCCCTTGCGGTCACCATCGGATGACGATGACGAACGGGAGGACCCGCCGCCGAACCGGAAGCCGGAATTGAAGAAGATCCGGAAGAACAGTTCGGAGAAAAACCCGACCACGCCGGCGATGATCACCGCCACCACCATCAGCTGCACGTCGCCGTTGCGGATATGGGTCAGCTCATGGCCGAGCACGGCCTCGACTTCCTGGTCGTTGAGGGAGCGCAGCAGTCCGGAGGTCACGGTGATGGCGTACTGCCGTGGGTTGAGGCCGGTGGCGAATGCATTCAGCGCATCGCTCTCCACGATCTTCAGCTTCGGCATCGGGATGCCGCGCGAGATGCAGAGGTTCTCCAGAAGATTATAGAGCCGAGGCTGCTCCTGCCGGGTGACGTCGTGGCCGCCGGTGACGGCGTCGATGATCTTCTGGTGGAAAAAATAGGCGATCACGATCCACAGCGCGGAACCGATGGTGGCCAGCGGGATCGCCTTGATCATGTCGTGGCCGGCTGCGGCGAGGTAATAGTCCACCGTGCCGCGGGAATTGCTCATCACCTCGGCGATCAAGGCGCCAGCGAACACCATCACATAGATCAGCAGGAACAGGCCGCCGAGCAGCAGCAGCGAACGGGCCTTGTTCGATGCGATGTGCGTGTAGAGACCGTATGCGGCCATGGTCAGCTGCTCTGCGGTGATCTGGAAGCTGGATCAGAACTTCACACTGGGAGCCTGATCGAGTTGCGCGCGGCTCTCGCCGAGATCGAAGAAGTCCTTGCGGGTGAAGCCGAGCATGCCCGCGAACAGCGCGGCGGGCATCTGCTGGATGCCGGTGTTGTATTCCTGGACCGCGTTGTTGAAGAAGCGGCGGCTGGCGGCGAGCTTGTTCTCGATATCCGACAGTTCGGTCTGCAACTGCTGGAAGTTGGCGTTGGCCTTGAGGTCCGGATAGGCCTCCGACAGCGCGATCAGGCGGCCGAGCGCGCCGGAGAGCTGGTTTTCGGCGGCGGACACCTGCGCGGGCCCCTGCGCCGAAATCGCGCTGTTGCGCGCCTTCACCACCTCTTCGAGCGTGCCGCGCTCGTGGCTGGCATAACCCTTGACGGTTTCGACCAGGTTCGGGATCAGGTCATGGCGCTGCTTGAGCTGCACGTCGATGTCGGCGAACGCCTGGCCCACCCGCTGGCTGAGAGCGACCAGTCGGTTGTAGGCAGTAAGCGCGAAAAGGGCGAGGACGACAATGACGCCGAGAACGATCCAGCCGGTCGACATGGCAAAGGGCTCCTGATGAACAACGAGGGGCGTAACCTAAACGAAAAGAGTGCCGCGGGGCAGGGGCTGCCCCACGGCATGGTCCGTTTTAGTCGCCGAGAGTCCTGGAATCGTTCACGCTTTGCGGTCGAATTTGGCTGATATCAGCTCCCGGGTGGGAGATGGCTTATGGGGCCGCGATATGCCAGCCGCCACTGTCCCGCTGCGGTTTGGATTTGGCGGCGCCAGTCGCGCAAAATCGTGACGGCCGTGATGTCGCGTCATGGAGATTGCGCTTCCCTGCTCTGGCGTTTTGCGCGACATATAGGCCATGAGCGAGATCAAGGCCCTGTTCGATATCCTGCGGCAGACCGCCGATGGCCGTTCTGTCGAGGCCATCGACCGGCTGGTTCGGGAAGGCTCCGACCGAGCCCTGTGCCGGATCAATGTGCTGGACTTTGCCGCTGCGGCCGATGTTGATGTCGAACATGCGATCGCCGCCTTTCTGCATGCCTCGCGGATCGGTCTGTTCGATCTGTCCTGGAATATGCTGTGTCCCGGCTGCGGCGGTGTGCTCGACGCCGGCGCGACGCTGAAGACCTTCGACCACGACAAGTACGACTGCTCGCTGTGCGCGGCGGCCTATGAGCCGACCCTCGACGAGATGGTCGAGGTCACCTTCACGATCAATCCGCGGGTGCGCAAGATCGCGGCACATAGTCCCGACGCGCTGCCCTTCATCGAATATTGCCGGCAGATCTTCTGGGGCTCCGGCATGGATCTGCCGGAGGACCTCGAACAGCATTTCGACGACTTCGCGATGGAGGCGCTGGAATTGCCGGCCGGCGAGAAGGCGCTGCTTTCGCTGCAGCTGCCGGCTGAATTCATCATTGTGTTTGATCCGGTGACCCACGCCACCCAGTTCATCGACGTCAAGGGCGAGCCGACGAGAGAGCGCCAGGCGCTGACCATGGTGTTCAACCAGGTGCAGGCGCCGACCGGCACCATGGAGCTGCGACCCGGTCCATTGCGTCTGACGTTCGACAATCGCACCAACCGGCGCGTGCTGCCCAGCGTCTGGGTCGCCAACCAGGTGCTGCATGACATGATCGGCAAGCGCAAGCCGTTCCTCACCGCCAAGCGCCTGCTCACCAACCAGACCTTCCGCGACATTTACCGCACCGATACGCTTGACGTCGACCAGCGTCTCAAGATCACCAGCCTCACTTTCCTGTTCACCGACCTCAAAGGCTCGACCGAGCTTTACGAGAAGGTCGGCGACCTCGTTGCCTACGACCTGGTGCGCCAGCACTTCAGCGTGCTGTACAAGATCGTGGCGTCCGAGGCTGGTGCGGTGGTCAAGACCATCGGTGATGCCGTGATGGCGACATTCTCGACGCCGGACCGCGCACTGGCCGCGGCGCTGCGGATGCGCGACGCCATGCAGACCATCAACGAGCAGCGCGGCAACGAGGATCTGCTGCTCAAGATCGGCATCCATGAAGGGCCCTGCCTCGCGGTGACCTTCAACGATCGCCAGGATTATTTCGGCCAGACCGTCAACATGGCGGCGCGAGTGCAGGGGCTGGCGAAGTCCCGCTCGATCTTCGCCACCAAGCCGGTCGTGGCCGATAGCGATGTCGCAAAGATCCTGGAGAAGGCCGGCCTGTGCCCGCTCGAGCAGCGCGCGGCGCTGCGCGGCATCACCGATGATGCGCTGGTTTACGAGATTCCGTAGGCCGCAAATCCTCGTCATCGGATGATCTGGTTGCTGTCATCCAGCTGTCATCCGCGAAAACTAAGACCTTAACCGGGCAGTTACTTTTGGTTGGGGTCTGATTTCAATGACAGGGTGGCGATATGGGGCGAGCCGGCTGGTGCTGGCTTGCCTGAGTGTGTGCGCGGGTTCGGTCGCGGTTCATGCGACCGATTTTACGGTCAACGCTGGAACGACGGATACGGCGGCGAAATCGCTGTCCGGGACGGATACTCTGACGGTGAAATCGGGCGGCACGCTGTCGGTCACCGGCACGTCCATCACCTCCTCGGCGGCCTCCAATGCGCCCGGCATCAAGATCAGCAACTCCGGCACGATCAGTTCGACCAATCGTGGTCTGGACGTGACCGGCGGCGCCACGCCGCGCAACATCACCCTCGACAATCTGGTGGGCGCGCTGATTTCGACCACCGACGATGCATTCCGTCTCAACACGAGCATCGGCAACGGCACTGTCGTCATCAACAATTCCGGGACGATCGTCTCGGCGACGGGGCAGGTGTTCGATTTCGCCAGCAATACCTCGAGCACCGGCACCGTCCAGATCAACAACGGCGCGACCGGCATCCTGCGGGCGCTAGGAAGCGACGTGATCAGGCCCGGTGCCGGCGCGACCGTGATCACCAACAGCGGACTGATCGACTCCACGGCGTCGGCAAATCGCGCGATCAACCTGAACATCACCGGCAATCTGTCCCTGGTGACCTCGTTCCAGGTGTTCAATAACGCCGGTGGAACGATCCAGTCGCAAGACGACACCATCCGCGTGACCGCCAGCGGCGGAAAGACCACGGCCGGGTCGTTCCTGATCGACAATTCCGGCACAATTTCATCGACTGGAACCGGCCAGGCGATCGACTGGACCGATATCGCGGGATCCGCCAGCAATGTCGTGATCAACCGTGCTGGCGGCCTGATCACCGCGACGGGGAACGACGCGGTGCGGCCCGGGCAGAATGGCGTGGTCGAGAATTGGGGAACGATCTTCGCCAACGGCATCGTCGGCTCGGGCGCGAGCTCCGATGGCATCGATCTGCAGGGCAATGCTGGCACGGTGATCAACCACGCCGGCGGCACGATCTCCGGTTTCCGCCACGGCATCACCTCCGATGCCAGTGTTAGCGTTACCAACGAAGCCGGCGCCACCATCACGGGTCGCAACGGGTCGGGTGTCGGCTCGGATGGCACGGGCACCGTCATCAACTATGGCCGGATCACGGGCGCCTATGCGGGCGTCGGCGATGGTGACGGCGACGGCGTCGATGTCGATTTCGCGGCGACCATCACCAACTACGGCACCATCGAAGGCACCGGCGCCGGCGGGTTCGACAAGGGCGGCCGCGCCAACAACAGCGAAGGCATTTCGATCGGCGGCGGCACCATCACCAACTACGGCACCATCAGCGGCGCCAACTACGCCATCGTGGTCAACAACGACTCCAATGCCGATGGCTCACGCAGCGGTCTCGCCGCCACCACCATCACCAACAATATCGGTGGCCTGATTGTCGGCCAGAATGGCTTCGCCATCCGGCTCGAGAACAAGACCGGCACCGCGGCTGATAACGACACCATCGTCAACCGCGGCACCATTATCGGCAACGGTGCGATCCCCGATCCCACCGCGATTGTTCGTCTCGGCAATGGCAGCATCGACACCAACTCGGTCGGTACGCTCAACGGCGTTACCTACACCGGCACCGGCTCGGCGCGCTTCATTCGCGGCGACGGCTCGGCGATCCAGATGGGCGAAGGCGACGACGTGCTGTGGAACTACGGCACCATCATCGGCAACACCGGCCGTGCCGTGAACCTCGAAGGCGGCAACGACACCCTGCATGTGATGCCGGGTTCGCGCATCCAGGGCCTGGTGGACGGCGGCGTCGGCACCGATACCCTGGACTACAACAAGGTGGGCCTGAGCGAAGCCAAGCGCGCCGCTCTGCTGGCGGGACAGACCGTCAATATCGGCGGCACGCTCTACACCTCGTTCGAAGTCGTCACCGGCATGGTACGCTCGTTCTCATCGTTTGCGACCAGCGGTTCCGGGCTCGGCGTTGCGACGCTGTTTGACAATGGATCGACCACCATTGCCGCCAGCCCCGCGATGGCTGCGTTGATCGATTCCGTGGCCTCGGCGCCCGATGTCGGCGCGGCGCTGTCGCAGCTGTCGCCGGCTGCGTACCAGGGCCTCGCGCGCTTCGGCATTGCCGGCGCGCAGCAGGCCACCTCGCTGGTCGGTCAGCATCTCACCGACGCGCGTCTCAACGGCAGCAGCGTCAATCTCGGCGGCGCCAGTGCCGCGATGGCGATGTTCAATGACGGTCTGTTCTCGCGGCGCGGGTCGCTCGACCGGCCGTTCGCGAATGGCGTCGACGGCAGCGCAGCCGATGCGTTCGGCGCGGTGATGCCGGGCATGGGCGGCGATGCGGGCTCCGCGCTCAGCTACGCAAAAGCGCCGATCCGCGGCGTGCCGCAGATCGCCGACACCGATCGCGGCCTGTTCGTCAACAGCAGCCTGACGTTCGCTCGCCAAGGCGCGCGCACCGATGCGCCGGCGACCAAATCGACCACCGCAAACGTTGTGATCGGCACCGACTGGCGTATCGCCGATCGCTGGCTGGTTGGTGTGTTCGGTGGCTTCGCCCGCACCACCGGCGATCTCGACAGCCTGGGCAGCAAGACCGGGATCAACACCGGCACTGCCGGTGTCTATGGCAGCTACCAGGGGGCCGGCTGGTTCGCCACCGCCATGGCGCTCTATGGCTGGAGCGATTACGACAACACCCGCGTGGCGCTGGGCAGCGCCAACCTGTCGTCGTTCAGCGGCACGCACTATGCGGCGCGCGGCACGATCGGCACGGATTTGCGTTTCGGCAACTGGCTGGTGACGCCGGAAATCGGCGTGCAGTACATCAACGTCCGGCTGCCGGGCTTTGCCGAAACCGGACCAGCGGCGCTGGTGGTCGGTTCTGATGAGTCGGACTCACTGCGCTCCAGTCTCGGTGCGCGCTTCGCCTATGACTACCGGTTCGACGGCGGCACCATCACTCCGGAGGTGCGGCTGGCCTGGCAGCATGAATTCCGCGATGGCGTACGCAATATCACCGCCTCGTTCGTCGACGCCTCGTTCCCCGGCAGCTTCACCACCACCACCGGAATCGGCTCGCGCGATCTCGGCATCTTCGGCACCGGCGTGTCCGGCAAGCTGGGTCCGCTGACCACGGTGTCGCTGAACTACGACGCCATTGTCGGCACCCAGGATGCGGTGGCGCATCAGGTCACGGGACGGCTGCGTCACGCATTCTAGAATCTCGAAAAATTAAAGCCCGGATGCGCGCAATGCGACATCCGGGCTTTTTTTATTGCAACGATCCGTCCCGCATGTGGCGTCGCGCATGCGGGTGGCCTGACGCTCAGGCGCGGTTGCCCTTGAACGGGAAACTGCCCATGAAGCCGACGCCCATTTCGCCGGCGATGGCATCGCCATCGACCTTTCCGGTGAACGCGAGGGTCAACGGCATGGGGCTCGTGATATCGACCTTCCAGGCCACGTCGTTGCCGTTGACGGTGCCCTCGAAGATCTCGGCGGAGTTGCCTTCGGCCGACTGGCTGCCGGTCAGCGTGCCGCCCGCGCTGGTCAAAGCGAGGGTCGCGTCGCGATCCCCCATCGGTGTGCTCATGGTGATCTTCCAGTTTCCGTCAACCGACATGTCGTCCTCCAATGGCACGGATGAGCCCGATGCTGGCAGCCAGAATAGGTATTTGGCGGCGCGTGGCAACCGGGCGAAATACCGCAAATATTGGTCGTTGGATCACTCACCCGCGCCGATTGCATCGCCCCAATTCAGGCGCCTGGCCAACGCGTAGGCGGCCTTGTCGCGTCGTGGCGTTTTGGCGAGCGCTGCCTGGCCGTTGTTGCTGCACAGCTTGGCCGTCACCTCCACTTTGCTGACCATCGGCTGCGCCAGCACGCGGGCCGTCGGGCGATGCGTCGGTGGTGAGCGCGCCAGCGCGACATAGCTGAATTTCTCGTCCTCGAACGGCACCTCCGCGCCTTTGACCTGCTTGTGGTCGCGCGAGCGTGCCAGCCGTTGGGTGAAGTGGCACCAGTCCGGCGACGTCAGCGGGCAGGCCTGGTCGTGCGGGCAGGGCGCGATGAGATGCGCGCCGGCGGCAATCAGCCGGGCGCGCAGGTCGATGATGCGGCCGTAGCCTGCGGGCGTGCCCGGCTCGACCACCAGCAGGGTGTCGCGCGTTTTCGCCCACAGGGCGTCGGCAAAATTGCTGCGGTCGTTGTCGCGCAGTTCGCCGATAACGTAACTGGCAATCACGAGATCGGAATCGCCGGCACTCGCCAGTGCCTTGCGCGCGTCGCCGGCGTCGTAGCGCAACGTGCCGAGACGCGGATCACCATCGACCAGCGCAAGCGCCAGTGTACGCAGGGCCGGGTTGGCGTCGAGCAAGGTGAAATCGGCAAGTTGCGGAAAGGCCTCCGCGGCCGCCCATGTCGCGGTCCCCGGACCGGCTCCGACATCGAGCAGGCTTGCCGGTGTGAAGTCGGTGCGGGTTTCGTTGAGTGCGGCGAGGCAGGCGGCGACGGCCGCATAGGTCGCGGGCATTCGCGCCAGTGCGTAGGCCAGCGCATCGCCGTCACTGCGGATGACGGCCGAGCTTCCACCACTGCGATAGGTTGCGGAAATACTGGCTGCGCGCGTGGACAAATCCCGGCGCGACAGGCCTTGAGTAAGCCGTGCAAGCGATGCCGTAAGGCCGGGTGGCAGATGAGATGCCATGCGCCGCGCCTCCGAACGCGTAGCCCGGATGAGCGCAGCGATATCCGGGGTGGGCCGTGCAAGGAAACCCGGGTGTCGCTTCGCTCACCCGGGCTACATTTGATGTTCGTTACGCCACGTTCTTGTCGAGGATCTCGACGGCGCCTTCGAGGTCGACCGAGACCAGCTGCGACACGCCGCGTTCCGCCATGGTGACGCCGTAGAGACGGTTCATCCGCGCCATGGTGATCGGATTGTGGGTGATGATGATGAAGCGGGTTTCGGTGGTGCTCGTCATCTCGTTCAGCAGGGTGCAGAACCGCTCGACGTTGTGGTCGTCCAGCGGCGCGTCGACTTCGTCCAGCACGCAGATCGGCGACGGGTTGGTGAGGAACACCGCGAAGATCAGCGCCATGGCGGTCAGCGCCTGCTCGCCGCCCGAGAGCAGCGACAGCGACTGCGGCTTCTTGCCGGGCGGCTTGGCGATGATTTCCAGGCCCGCTTCCAGCGGATCGTCGCTTTCGATCAGGTGCAGTGCCGCTTCGCCGCCGCCGAACAGTTCGGTGAACAGCCGCTTGAAGTGGGCGTTGACCACGTCGAACGAGGTCAGCAGCCGCTCGCGGGCTTCCTTGTTCAGGCTCTGGATGCCCTGGCGCAGCCGCTTGATGGCTTCGACGAGATCATCGCGCTCGGTGGCCAGGGTGCCGTGCTGGGTCTCGACTTCGCGCAGCTCTTCCTCGGCGCGCAGGTTGACGGCGCCGAGCCGCTCGCGGTCGCGACGCAGCTTCTCCAGGTCGCTTTCGATCTCGGCGACCGGCGGCAGTTCCATCTCCGGCGTGAGTTCGGCGAGGCCGGACATCGCCTGCGGCTCGACCTCGAGCATCTCGCGGATTTCCCGCTCGATGTCTTCGAGCCGGCGCTTGGCGCCTTCCATGCGCTCTTCGGCGCGCGCGGTGGCTTCACGGGCCGCGGAGAACGCTTCCAGCGAGGCGCGGGCTTCGCGATCAGTCTGCGCCATCAGCGTTTCGGCTTCGGCCAGCGCGTCGGCCGCGGTGCGGCGTGCCGCTTCCGCGATCTCGATCTCGCTGATCAGGCCGCGGCGCTTTTCGGCGTACACTTCCGGCGCGTTCTCGAGTTCGGCGCGCTCACGGGTGACTTCGGTGATGCGCGCTTCGATGGTTGCGACCTGGGAGGCGGCGCTGTCCTTGCGGGTCGCCCATTCGGTGCGCTCGGCGACGATCGCCTGAACGCGCCGGTCGGCGAGTTCGGCTTCGCGGGCCAGTGCCTGGGCTTCGGCGCGCACCTGCGCGGCGAAGCGGCGGTGGCCGTCCATGTCCTCGCGCACGGTGGCGAGCCGGGCTTCGGTCTCCGCGCTTTCGGGCAGTTCGGCAAGGGATTCCGCGGCCGCTTCCAGCGACGCGTGGGCCTCGCTGCGATCGGCATGGATGCGGTGCTGTGCCTCATCCAGCGCCGACTTGCGGGCGGCGTGGCGGTTGATCTCGCGCTCGGCGGCCGCATGGCGTTCGCGCGTGGCATCGGCTTCGCGTTGCGCGGCGCGCCAGGCGTCGCGGGCGGCGGTCTCGGCGAAGGCGGCGGTCTTGAGACCTTCCTCGGCGATCTCCAGCGCTTCGCGCTTGGCGGCGACGTCGAAGCGGGCGTCTTCCAGCTCGGCCTCGATCTCGCCCAGGCGATTGCGCTGTGCCAGACGTCGTGCTGCGCCGGTGGGCGCGTGCGCACTGGCGACAAAGCCGTCCCAGCGCCAGACGTCGCCTTCCAGCGACACCAGCCGCTGGCCGGTCTTGAGTTGTCCGACCAGATCGTTGCCGCGCTCCTTGGGCACGACGCCGATCTGCGCCAGCCTTCGCGCCAGTTCGGCCGGCGCATTCACATGCGCGGCGAGGGACTCGACGCCTTCGGGCAGGGCGGGATCGCCCTCGAGCACGCCGATATCGGTCCAGCGCATCGGCGCGCCCGGATCGACCGGTGCGTCGAGATCGTCGCCGAGCACGGCGCCGAGCGCCTTTTCATACCCCTTGGTGACGGTGACGCCGTCGATGATCGGCGGCCACAGGTTCTTGGTCTCGCCGTCCAGCAGTTTGGAGATGGTGCGGGCTTCGGTCTCCAACCGCTGCACGCGCTTCTCGGCCTCGACCAGCGGCGAACGCGAGCCTTCCAGCGTCTGCCGCGCCACCACATGGGCGGACTCGTTGACGCGGGTCGCGGTCTCGGCGTCAGCCAGCGAATGCTGCGCGGTCTCGATCGCTGCGGTCAGCGCGTCGAGGTCGCCGAACACGCCGGTTTCCTGGGCGAGCCTGGCGATCTCGGCCTCGACATTGGCGATGTCCTGGTCGAGCCGGCTGACGCGGCTCTGGTGGGCGCGAACATTGGCTTCGAGCTGGGTGCGCTTGGCGGTGACGTCGGCAAGCGCGGTGGTCAGTTCGGAGAAGGTACGTTCTGCCGCGGCCAGCGTCGCTTCCGCGTCCGAGACGCGCTCGTCGGCGCCGCTGCGCTTTTCGACACGGGCGCGGATCTCGTCCTTGAGCACGGTGTCTTCAGCGTCGAGCCGCTCCAGCGCCACGTCGGCGTCGAAGGACTGGCGCTGCTCGCGCTCGATGTCGGAGCCGAACTGGGTCAGGCGCCGCTCAAGTTCGCTGACGCGCTCCTTGGCGCGCTCTTCCTCGCGGTCGAGCAGTTCGCGGGCATTGGTGAGGCGCTGCAGGCCGGCGGCGGCGCGCGCTTCGCTCTCGCGCAGGTGCGGCAGCTCGGAGGCGCGGATCGCCTGGATGCGTGCGGCTTCCGCCTGCTCGCGGGTGCGCTCGGCCATCTCGCGCACGGCGAGGTCGTGGGTCTGGCCGGTGTCGTTGATGTCGGCATGCGCTTGCATCCAGCGCAGGTGGAACAGCATCGCCTCCGCCTTGCGCACTTTGGCGGCGACCTCGCGATAGCGGATCGCCTGCCGCGCCTGGCGCTTCAGTCCGTCGATCTGGCCGGCGAGCTGGCCGATCACGTCCTCGACGCGGGTGAGGTTGGTTTCAGCCGCCTTGAGGCGCAGTTCAGCCTCGTGGCGGCGCGCATGCAGACCGGCGACGCCGGCGGCGTCTTCCAGCACGCGGCGGCGCTGTTCGGGCTTGGCCTGAATGATTTCGCCGATCTTGCCCTGGTGGACGAGGGCGGGCGATCGGGCGCCGGTGGCGGCATCCGCGAACAGGATCTGCACATCGCGCGCACGCACGTCGCGGCCGTTGATGCGATAGGCGGAGCCGGCTTCGCGCTCGATCCGCCGCGTGATCTCCAGAATGTCCTGGTCGTTCAGCGCCGAGGGCGCATTGCGCTCCGAATTGTCGATGGTCATCGCCACTTCGGCATGATTGCGCGACGGACGATTGCCGGAGCCGGAGAAGATCACCGAATCCATGTCGGTGGCGCGCAGCGATTTGTGCGACGTCTCGCCCATCACCCAGCGCAGCGCTTCGACCAGGTTGGACTTGCCGCAGCCGTTGGGCCCGACCACGCCGGTGAGGCCTGGCTCGATGTGGAAATCGGTGGGCTCGACGAACGACTTGAAACCGTGAAGGCGAAGGCGAGTGAGTTTCATGGACACTTTGCTCTAGTAGGCAGGGGTCTGGAAATCTCCCTGCCGGGCCAAGGCGATAGCGCACCTGGACCCCATTGTAACTGAGTCGCTGACGGCGGCCTGTAGCGACCGACAATGGCGACGCCACGTTGCGAGGGCAACCGGGGCGAGTGGATTCCCTGGGCTTTATCCCAAGCCTTTTATCCACAATTTTTCAGCTATTTAGAGCAAGACGGCCGCTTGCGCGGCCGTGATCTGATCGGGAACCCAAGGGATAGCCGACGCTGACTCAGGCCTTCAGCAGCGGCTTGATCAGCTTCTCGAAACCTTCGAACGAGGTCTCGCCCTTTACCAGGGTACCATTGACGAAGAAGCTTGGGGTCGAATTCACCTTGAGCTTGTCAGCGGCGTATTCCTGCGTCGCCTTGATGCCGTCGAGCGTCGACTGATCCTTCAGGCAGGCGTTGAAACTGTCTTCGCTCAGCCCGGCCTGTTTGCCGATCCGCTTCAGGGATTCCACGGTGTTGTTCATCGCCCAGTCGGCCTGCTGCTTGAACAGGGTGTCGACCACGGCGAAATACTTCTCCGCATCGCTCTTGGCGACGCAGCGCGCCAGCATCGAGCCGGCGGCGGCCTTCAGGTCCAGCGGGAATTCGCGGAAGATGAAGCGCACCTTGCCGGTGTCGATGTATTCCGACTTCAGCTTCGGAAACACCTGGAGAGTGAAGGCCGCGCAGTGCGGGCAGGTCATCGAGGCGTATTCGATGATGGTGACGGAGGCGTTCTCCGCGCCCAGCGCCATGTCGCCGAGCGGGCTCGGCTTGGCCACGTCGGCGGCGACCTGGCTCTGCGCGGACGCAGGACCGATCAGGCGCCAGGGAGAGACGCCCACAAGGGCGGCGAGACCGGTCATCGACAGAATGGCTGAAAAAGCGCGGCGCGTGAGGGTCAAAGGCGTGCTCCGGAAACGGCGGTCAAGAAGCTGAAAACTCGCACGTTCGCTAACTTGAAACGAGAATTATGGCAATGGCGCGCCGGAACCGGAGTGAACGCGAAATCTCACTTCCGCTTGATCGAGGCGCCGAGCCGGGCCAGGGCGGTCCGCAAATCGTCATCTTCCACCGAGGTCAGCGTTTCGGCCACTTTGGCCACTTCCGCGGCGTCGGGCGGGGGGCGCCGCTTGGGCCTGAGCGGGCGCGATAGCGGCGCCTGCCGCAGTGCCAGCCGGCCGACCGCGTTCCAGCCGAAGAAGCGGTTGACCCGCGCAATGATGACATCGGAGGTGTGCTGGATTTCCAGCGCCATCGGCCCTTCCACCCGCAGCACCAGGGTTGCCGGTTCCTGCGGCTGGCCCTCGACCGGCCGCGGCCATTGAATCTTCAGCGGCTGCGTATGTTTGGCGATCTCGGCGCCGCCGATCTCGGCCCAGCGCGTCACCAGTTCGCGCGAGGCGAAGCCCTGGCGCGCGAACACGTCGTTGATCGCCTTGCCGGCGAGCACGGATAACGGTTTGGCGGTGATCGGTCCGGGCTTGTTCATCGATCGGCGTGCTGCATACATAGTGTGATGAGTCTATCAGGCGCGACGCTCCAGCGAAAGAAACCATCCGGTCCGTCCACTGGCGGCACCGATCGGGCCGCGTTGCTGCTCGCCTGGTACGACCGGCATCGCCGCCGGCTGCCGTGGCGCGCGCTGCCGGGCGAGACCACGGATCCCTACCGTGTCTGGCTGTCCGAGATCATGCTGCAGCAGACCACGGTCAAGGCGGTCGGGCCTTATTTCGAGAAATTCACCGCACGCTGGCCGACCGCGGCCGCGCTGGGGCGCGCCAGCCTCGACGATGTCCTGCGCATGTGGGCCGGGCTCGGCTATTATTCACGCGCGCGCAACCTGCATGCCTGCGCCGTGGTGGTGGCGCGCGAGTTTGGCGGTGTCTTTCCCGATACCGAGGAGGGGCTGCGCGCGCTGCCGGGTATCGGGCCCTATACGGCTGCCGCCATCGCCGCGATCGCGTTCGACCGCCGCACCATGCCGGTCGACGGCAACATCGAGCGCGTGGTGTCGCGGCTGTACGCGGTCGAAGACGCCTTGCCGAAAGCGAAACCGGAGATCCAGCGGCTTGCGGCCACGTTGCTTGGTCCGTCGCGCGCCGGCGACAGTGCCCAGGCGCTGATGGATCTTGGCGCCACTATCTGCACGCCGAAGAAGCCGGCGTGTTCGCTGTGTCCGCTGAATGACAATTGCGCCGCGTTGACGCGTGGCGATCAGGAGACGTTTCCACGCAAGGCGCCGAAGAAGACCGGCGAGCTGCGCCGCGGCGCCGCGTTCGTGGTGACGCGCGGCCATGAACTGCTGGTGCGCACGCGGCCGGAGAAGGGCCTGCTCGGCGGCATGACCGAGGTGCCGAGCTCCGACTGGCTCGCCGGTCATGACGACACCGCCGCGCGAAAACAGGCGCCCGTGTTCAAGGAGGCCTCGCGCTGGCAGCGCAAGGTCGGCGTAGTGACACACGTGTTCACACATTTTCCGCTGGAACTCGTGGTCTACACCACGTCGCTGCCGCCGCGCACCCGCGCGCCCGACGGCATGCGCTGGGTCAGCATCGCCACACTTGCGGACGAAGCGCTACCCAACGTCATGCGCAAGGTGATCGCGCATGGGTTGGGGGAGTGACGGAGAGCGTTGCCGAATGTAGCCCGGGTGAGCGGAGCGATACCCGGGGGGCATTGCGAGATCGTTCCCGCATATCGCTGACGCTCATGCGGGCTACGCGCTGAGAGCCTGGTGTCGTTCGGTCGACGTCAACCTGATGACCAAACCGCCTGCGAAGGTTACCAGTCCCAGTCCGATCAGGATCCAGCCGAACATGTCGCGCAGTGGGCGGGTGGTTGCCTTGGCCGCAGCCATCCCCGTCGTCGTCGCTTCTGGTGCAGCCGTTTCGGGAGCAAGCTGAGCGGCCGCCAATTGAACGGGGGCGGCGCGCAGCGGTGATTCCACCTTCGTGTCGGGAGCAGGTTCGACATTCACACTGTCATCCGCGATCACGACATCATGGCTGGCGTCCGGCTGGGCGGCAGCGCGGAGCGCCGCGGCAAGCGAGTCGCGCGCCATTTGATCCGGCGTTGCGTTTGTCGGCGGAGTGGGTGGGGGCTGTATGGCGGCAGCGGTCACAGCCGGTTGTTCCATCGGGGCCGTTTCGGGCGGCAGTTCGGCGCGGGCGTTCGCGATGGCGGGAGAAAGTTTGGTGTCCGGTGCCTGCGGGCTCGATGCCGCTGGCTGCGGGCTTGATGCCGCCGATCGCTGTGGCGCCGCCTTGTCCGACTTCGGGATATCAGCCAGATACCAGCACTTGCGTTTGGATTGGCGGTCGCTGCGATAATACCAGTGCGCGCCGGCCGGCGCGCTGCTCTTTGGCGCACTCAGACATTCGTCGACAGCATGTGCGGTGCCAAAGCTGGCAAAGGAAACGGATGTCGCGATCACGCTTGCGCAAACGATCGCCGACGCAACCGTTCTGGTTCGGTTCGGCATGTGGTCGTCCCCTGATCGAGCCCCCCTTAAGTTTTCGATGACAATTTGGGTGGCAATGGGTCGCAATCTTGGACGGCTCGCGACCAAATTCGGGCGTGCTGTCGCCGGCGCAGTGTCGTCCCGTTGACCGGTATGAGCGATGGCCATATCATCGCAACCGCGGTGCAAGCCGCGCCCGGGCCCGCGGGAAGGGTTGAACCCACTTGCAGCTTTCACATTGCATCTAGAGCCTTTGTGCAGCCGGTTTTGCGGGTCGTCGGCGCAGTTTTGCACGGAGGTTTCCGATGACCCGATCGCCCGATCGTTTGAATCTCGATCACCTGAAGAAGCAGGCCAAGGACCTGATCCGCGGCACCCGCAACCGCGACGCGGCGGCGCTCGCGCGGTTTCGCGACGCGCTCCCGGCCGCCGCGGGCCGCAGCGACGACGAGATCGTCGCGCTGCAGCTGCGTCTGCACGATGCACAATCGTGCATCGCGCGCGACCATGGTTTTGTGTCGTGGGTCGACCTGAAACGATACGTCGAAGCGCAACCGTCGCTGCAGGACGCGCACGCGGCGCGCGTGCTGCGCTGGCTGGGCCTGATTTACGCCGGTGATGTCGATGGCAGCTTCAATCGCGCCAATCCCCGTGTTGCGATCCGCATGCTTGCTGAGACTCCAGAGCTCGCCGCGGGCAGTTCGTATCTTGCCTGCGCAATCGGCGATGAGGACGCGCTGCGGCTGATGACTGCGGCCGATCCTGCCTGGGTCAATCGCCCCGGCGGGCCGCTGCAACTGCCGCCGCTGGTCGCCGTCACTCATTCCGGCCTGCTGCAGGTGCCGGAATTTCGCGAGCGTCTGCATCGTTGCGCGCGCGTTCTGCTCGCGGCCGGTGCCGATCCCAACCAGCACATCGGCAATCGCTGGCCGCCGGCATCCGTGACCGAACCGGACGAGCGCAATCCGCTCTCCGCGCTCTACGGCGCCGCCGGAAAGAATTTCGATCCCGTGTTGACGAACCTGCTGCTCGACGCCGGTGCCGATCCCAACGACGGTGAATCGCTTTACCATTCGCTGGACAACCCCACCTGCACCCGCCTGCTGCTGGAGCGTGGCGCCCGCATCGCCGGCTCCAATGCGCTTTACCGGTCGCTCGATCTCGACAATTTCGGCGTGTTCGAGCTGTTGCTCCAGCATGGTGGCGATCCAAACGAGCCGGCCGGCAATGCGCCGCTGACCGACTGGGGCTCGCCACTGTTGTGGGCGATCCGGCGGCGGCGTTCCCGCCGGCATGTCGAGGCGCTGCTGAATGCCGGCGCCGATCCCTCCGTGCGAACGCCGACTGGCGTCAGCGCTTACCGGCTGGCGCTGCAGTTCGGTCTCGGTGAGGTGGCCGACGTGCTGCGCGGGAGAGGGGTTGCGGAAGCGATCCCGGACGACGAACAATTCATCGCGGCGTGCACGCGCGGCGATGTCGCCGAGGCGCGGCGCATTGGCGCCCGGCGGCTCGATCTGCCGGCTGCGCTGTCGGAGGCGCAACTGCGTCTGCTGCCGGACATGGTGGCGGAAGGCGCCGACGAGGCGGCAAGGCTGATGGTCGAACTGGGATGGCCGATCGCGGTGCGCGGCGGTGATTGGAGTGCATCCGCGCTCAATCTCGCGGTGTTTCGCGGCAACGCCGGATTGACGCGCTTCCTGCTCGAACACGGAGCGAGCTGGACCGAGGAGCACGGCTTCGGCGACAATGCCTCGGGCGGGCTGTCATGGGCCTCCTGCAATGAGCCGGTCGAGGGCGGCGATTGGGTCGGCTGTGCACGGGCATTGCTCGACCACGGCATGCCGCGGGGGACACCGGACCCGGCGGATTCCGACGCCGTCGTGATCGCGGGCCGCAGCAAGCATTTCTCCGACGAGGTGCGCGAGGTCTTGCTCGGCGAGGGCGAGCGGCCGTGAATGGCGGCTCGTGAGCATGTAGCCCAGGTGAGCGTAGCGATACCTGGGACTGCCGCTCCCGCATGTCGCTCCGCTCATGCGGGCTACAAAAACCCGAATAGTTCAATCACCATCTCGTTGAAATGACAGGAGCCAACCGTGATTGTTGAACTCGTGACCTTCGCGTTGCCTGACAATTGGGACCGCGCTCGCGAACTTGAGGCGGTCAGGGCTGTCGTGCCGAAGTGGGCGGCCAACCCGGAACTGGTCCGCAAGCATTTCCTCTGGGGGCTAGGCGAAGATGCCGGCACGGGCGCGGGCCTCTACATCTGGCCGTCGATCGAGGCGGCGCAGCGTGCCCATGACGATGAATGGCTGATAGCCGTGCGCAAGCGCACGGGTGGCGATCCCACCATCCGCTATTTCGATCTGATGGCGCTGGTCGATAACACGCACGGCCTCGCCACCGAATGGACTGCGGACGGGAAGGCGCGCGAGATTCCGGTGACCTGACATCAGGTCGTTGGCACACGATCATTGCGTAGCCCGGGTGAGCGCAGCGATACCCGGGGTCTGTCGGTCCCGCATATCGCTCCGCTCATGCGGGCTACGAGGCTGCCGCCTCAATCAATGCCGCTGCTTGAGATAGGTCGCGAGATCGCGGCCGGCTTCCTCGGCAAACCCCTGGTCGCTGATCGAGACCTTCTTCATGCGGTCGAGCCGGAACACCCGGAAATCGTTGCGGTCCGGGCACCACGAAATCAGCAGCCAGCCATGGGCATAGGTGGATAGCGCCAGCGGATGCACCAGCCGCTCGGTGCGGCGGCTCTGCGCATCCTGATAACCGAAGCTGAGCAGTTTGGTGGTGCGGATCGCGGTGCGGACCAGCGCCGCGCAACGCGGCGCGCGCTGTTCGAACAGTTGGCGGGCGCGCAGCCGGCGCTGTGACGGCGGCGGCGTCGGCTGTTTTGCCCAGGCGGCGTCGATCTTGGCGCGGGCGTCCTTGGCGGCGGCGATCAGTTCGGGATCGCCGACCTGTTCGACGAACGACAAACCAAGCGCAATGGCATCGATCTGGTCGTGGTTGAATGCAAGCTGCGGCAGGTCGACATGGCCGCGCAGCATGTAGCCGACACCGGCCTGGCCCTCGATCGGCAATCCCTGCGCCTGCAGTGCTGCGATGTCGCGATAGATGGTACGGACCGACGTCTCCATCGCCTCCGCCAACTCGTCGGCGCGCACCAGCGGTTTCGCCTTCAGGCGGGCGACCAGGTCGAGCAGGCGATCGGCGCGTCTCATGAAAGCCTCCTGACACCACGCTGTCAGGAGGCGGGGCGTAAGGCAAGCCTTTCAAATGTCGCGGAGGAGTCCCATGACCGGCACTGCACTCGATGGTTTCGACATACCGGCCTGCTCGCAACTGCTCGGCTGGCGCCTTCTGGATGCGCGTCCGCATGACGGATTCGTCCGGATCGGTTTCGACGGCAAGATCGATTTCTGCAACCCCGCCGGCTTCATCCAGGGCGGCATCCTCTCCGCCATGCTCGACGACGTCATGGGCCCGGCCGTGTTCATCAAAACCGAGGGCCGGCTCTACACGGCGACCATCAGTTTGACCGTGAACTATCTGCAGCCCGTGAAAGTCGGACCGATCGTCGGGGAGGGCAAGGTGGTGCAGCTTGGAAAGTCGGTCGCTTTCATCGAGGGACGGTTGATGGACCAGGCTGGCACAACGTTGGCAACCGCCACGTCGACAGCACGGCTGGTGGAGAGCGCAAAGGCGATCCAACCGAAATAGCAGGAAGATCAGAATTGCCTGGACTGCCCCGAAGTATTTCTTATCTAGATGATGACGCGCGGGAAGGCGCCCATTTGCTGGGATCAAGAGAAATACGGGTCACATGGATCGATGGCAGGCAATGAAGGTTTTCGTGAAAGTCGCGCAAGCCGAAAGTTTTGCGGATGCGGGACGGCAGCTTCACATGAGTCCACCTGCTGTCACCCGCGCCGTATCCGAGCTTGAAGACATCATTGGCACCCGGCTTCTGACCCGGACGACGCGATCGGTGAAGTTGACCGAGGCGGGAGCGCGCTATTTCGCAGACTGCCAAAGGCTTCTTGCCGACCTCGCCGAGGCCGAAGCGGCGGCGGCGGGAGCTTATGGCAAACCAACGGGCACGCTGACCGTGACCGCGTCGGTGCTGTTCGGCAAGATGTTCGTGCTGCCGATCTTGACGGAGTATCTCGATCTCTACCCCGACGTCATCGGGCGGAGCCTGTTCGTCGACCGCCTGGTCAGTATCGTTGACGAGGGCGTCGATGTCGCAATTCGTATTGGTCATCTGCCGGATTCCGGACTGGCTGCGATCCGTGTCGGGCAGGTGAAGCGCGTCATCTGCGGATCGCCGAAATACTTTGAAAAATTTGGCGTTCCCAGCGCACCGGCCGACCTCGCGCACCATCGTATTGCGACGATCACGAGTGCATGGAGCTCGCTCGAATGGCGGTTCGGCGTCGAGCAAAAAACCAGCGTTCACGTCAACCCTCGTCTGTTCTGCAACACCAATGAAGCGGCAATCGCCGCAGCCGTGCAGGGATGGGCGCTGGTCCGGGTTCTGTCCTATCAGATTGCCCCCCATCTGGAATCCGGCGAACTGCAAACGATATTGCCGGAGCATGACGAGGAAGCACTCCCCATCCATATCGTTCATCCCGATGGCCGCCAGGCGCCGGCGAAGGTTCGGAGCTTCATCGATCTCGCCGTGGACAGACTGCGCGCGAACGGTCACTTCAATTGAAGTCCGTTTACAACGCCAGTTGCAGGCCTCCGATATCCTCATTGCCTGCCTCAGCAGGATACGCGCTGCAGATCAGGGCCTTGCCAGGGGCTATGGGAGCGGCCGGCAATTCCTTGTAGGCGACGGCTCCCTTCAGCACTTTGGTCGCGCATGTTCCGCACGTCCCGGCCCGGCAACTGAAATCCGGTGAGAGCCCCCGCGCCTCCGCGAGCTCCAGCAGGGTGCCGCTTTCAGGTGTCCAGCGCGCTTCTTTTGCCGATTCCGTAAAGATGACCGGGACAGAGCTTTTGGCCGGGCGCGGGCGATCGGCGCTTGCCGCGCTGTCATCCGGCAGGCGGCGGATGGCCGCCGGGCCAAAACTCTCGGCATGGATGCGGCCGTCCGCAATGTTGATGGCGCGCAGGCCCGAATAGGTCTCCTGCATGAATGCAGGCGGACCGCAGAGATAGAACTCATAATCGTCCAGCGGAAGCGACCGCCTCAGCAATTCGAGATTAATGCGGCCGGATGCATCGAAATCGGTCCCTTCGAGGCCGCCATCAACATTGCTGAGCACACGCACGACCCGGACCGCGCCATTCGCTGACGCGACAAGCCGAGCGATTTCGGCCGAGAAAGCCTGCTCTGTTTTCGAGCGGGCGGAATAGAACAGCCAGGTCTTCCGCACGCGCTGCTTGCGCAACCCCTCATAGACAATGTGCCGGAGCATGGCGAGCATCGGTGTGATCCCGACGCCGGCCGCCAGGAGAACGGCAGGACGAGGGTGCAAGGCGTCAATCGTGAACTGGCCGGCGGGTGCGCGCGCCTCGATCGTTTCGCCGCCGGACAGGCGATGCAGATACTGCGACACCTGTCCTTCACGCTTGACGCTGATCCGATAAAGATTATCCGACGGTGCAACGGATAGCGTGTACGTCCGGATGGATGGCGTTTCGGCGCCAGGCAACAGAACTCGTATCGGCAAGTGCTGGCCTGCCTTGTGCGGGATGAGGCCGGCGCCATCCGTCGGGGCGAGGTAAAGGGAGCGGATGGTCGCGCTTTCGTCCACCACCCGCTCGATGCGAAAGGGGCGCCACTGGGCGGCGCGTTCTCTGGCGTTCATGCGCTCGGCGGCCTGCTGCCAGTCGCCTGTCATGATCGAATAAGGGCTTGCGCCATCTTCGCGTGCGATCCAGCGCAGGGGAAGTGCCCCCTTGCGGCGGATGATCTTTTCAACGCGGAGATGCCAGAGACGCTCGGCGCCCTGAAAGCTTTCGATCTCCGGCGAGTCCAGCACGACGTCGGCCTTGCCGGTGAGCTGAAGCATGTCGCCTGACGAAAAAATCCGCGAACAGAAGGCCAGCGCGGCCGTTGCGGAGGATGTTTCCGAGGGTGTTGAAGAACAGGTTGCCGGCGAAATCAGGAATCGTCAGGACGTCGTCGGCGCCGATCCGAACGAAGCCAGGCTTGCCGCCGCGATGGGATACGTCGACCTGGCGGCTGCCTGCCTCCTCGGAATAGGAGGCGACAAAGAACGTATCCGCCGACGCGATGAGGTCTCTCGCCTCTCGATCAAGTTCCGAACTCGCTTCAATTTCTCCCGAGAATGGGACGCCGGGATCGCGGACAAAGGAGAAGTCGCGCGACTGGATATAGCGCGGACAATTTCCATAACTCTGCACAACCCTGAGGTCGAAACCACTTTGCGTCGATCGGGCAATCATCCCATTGAGACGATTGCGGCGGCGGGTATGCAGTTCAATGCCCAGCAGCCCAATCGCATCACCATTGCCCATTCCCGCATCGGCCGGATCGCTGGGGTCGCGTGATGCTGATATATTCAGGGTGTACTCGTCGGTCGGCTGCAGGAACCCGGGGCGTCCGGCTGTTATCGTCGCCCACGGGTTTCCGTCTGCGTCAACGGTGCCAACGACCAGGAAGGGGAGTTGCGGGTAGAACAGGCGATGCTGCTCGATCAGGTGATCCCGAACAACGCGTCGTCCGAGGTCGTCCATCTTTTCCACAACACCGATGCTCTTCTGCAGTTCGAGCTCGCCTGGATGCCATGGCGATCTCTTTGGGATGGCAGATTGCATATTCATCGCCATATTCTTCAACGCCATATTCTTCAACGCCATGGCTCGTTTCCGAGGAGGAGATTTACGCGGCTGCAGTCAGGCCGACAGGCGTTTTGACGAACGGAATGAAGCCCGGCAGCTGCTCAATGCGATCCAGCCAGGCCCGGACATTCGGATAGCCGGAGAGGTCGACATTTCCTTCCGGCGCGCGCGCCGTGTAGCTGTAGATCGCGATGTCGGCGATGGTCACGTGATCGGCTGCGAGCCAATCCCTGGCGGCCAGCTCTTCCTCGATGACTTTCAGCAGGGCGTGTGCCCGCCCGATGACTTCTTCCGGGTGGAACTTGGCGCCGAACACGGTGATCAGTCGCGCGGCGGCAGGCCCGAAGGCCAACTGGCCGGCCGCGACAGAAAGCCAGCGCTGAACGGCTGCGGCTGCTGTCGGATCCTCCGGCAGCCAGCCGATCTCGCCGCGCTTTTTCGCGACATAGACCATGATGGCATTGGAATCCGAAATGACGGTCTTGCCGTCCACCAGAACGGGGACCTGGCCGAAGCTGTTCAGCTTGAGAAATTCCGGCCGCTTGTGTTCGCCCTTGCTCAGATCCACCTCGACGGCCTCAAAAGGCTGACCGATGAGCGAGAGGAAGAGACGTGCGCGGTGAGAGTGGCCGGACAGCGGATGGTAAAAGAGCTTCATGGTCCTGTCTCCGTTGCGCAGCCTCTCCATGTGGCTGCTTTCAAACGGAATGTGTCGGGTGAGCTCCGTTGAATGAAGGGCGTTTCGACGGAAGGCACTATTCCGCAAAGTGTACGGAATGGGGGCTTCTGGGGCCGTCGAAATTCCATTCCGTACGTTGGATGGAATAGTGTCTTCTACAGGTTGAACGTTCACCACGGCGCGTCAGAGGAGGATAATTCACCGAAGCGTTATGACCGACACGACTCTTCAGCCGGCACGGTCCAGGGCAAAATCATCAAACTCTTTGCGATGGTCTCCCGCGATCATGCGGGCGATGATCAGGGACGCCAGGTAGCTGAAGGTGATGCCGTTGCCGCCATAACCGAAGGCCCCATAAATCCGCGGATGGCCGGGAACCAGACCGATCAACGGCAAGCCGTCGTCGGTCTTTCCGAAGGCCCCGGCCCAGGCATAGTCGATCGTGGTGTCGGCGTCCGGGCGCAGCGATGCAAGGGCCCGCGCCAGGGTGGCGCTTTTCGCCGGGATGCAACCGTCGCGTTTGTCGGGCTCGGTGAGCTGGTCGTCGTCTTCGACGCCGAACACGATCCGGCCGTCGGTCGTGGTCCTGGCATAGTGATAGTCGGTCGATGCCTCCCAGACCAGCATGCCGTCGCGCCACAACGTGCCGGGCGGCTGGACCGCGGTCGCGATCGCCCAACTCGATGCGATCTGGTGAAGCTGGGGCTTGACGATATCAGGCAGGGCATATCCCGTCGCCAGCACGACGTGTCGTGCTGCGACGACATGGCCGCTCTCAAGCTCGACGATCGCTTCCCGGGAATCGTCATGATACGCCACGGCTTGCGCGTCGCAGACAATCGCTTGACGCGAGAGCGCAATCGCCAGCAGGCCGCTGGCCAGTTGCAGCGGGTCGGCATCGGCCGAACCGGGCGAGACGATCGCGCCGTCCCGGTCGAAGCCGAAATGGTCCATCAGGTTTGTGCGCGGGATGAACTCGCCGGGCAGGTTGGCGCGGCGGCGCAGATCGTGTTCGATCATCAACTGGCGCGCGTCGACGTCGCCGGCGGCCAGATAGATCGAATGTCGGGGACGAAGCTGGCAGGGAATGCCGAGTTCATTCGCCAACGCCACCAGGCCCGACGCTGCGGCGAGACTGTAATGATAGGCCCGCGCCGCGCGCTCAAAACCATAACGCGAGGCGAGATCGCGCAACGGATTGTCGATCTCCCATTGCAGCATCGATGTGCTGGCCGCGGTGCTGCCCAGCCCGGGCTTCTGCTGATCGATCACGCAGACCTGGAGTCCCCGGGACGTCAGATGTTCGGCGGCCAGCGAGCCTGTGATGCCGGCGCCCACAATCGCAACATCGCAGCGGATGTCGGCCTCTGGTGGCGGACGGAACGGCTGAAGCGGCCGCTGCCATGGCGGTGTTCCGCCGCGCAGATCCGCATGCCGTGTCTCTTCCGATGAGAACATCTGCCCCTTGAGCTTTCCAGCGCTTTCGTGTCCGAGAACAAAGCGCCGGCGCTCCAGAAGGTTCCCTTGCACGATTGAACCCGATCAGGGAGCGATCGCGAGGGGGGCCATTATCAGCCCAAACGCGGCACGATCCCCGGCTTGGTGTTCAGCGCCTCGACCTGGAAGCCGGCGGCGCGCTTGTAGTTGTTGGCGATGTCTTCCCGCTCCTGCCGCGACAGTACGTCGGTCACGACCTCATAGCCGTATTCTTCACGGACGATTATCTGACGACGGACAACTCGCGATGAAGAGCCCTGGCGTTTTGTTCGATCCAATCATGCTCTCGTACATTAAGCAGCTCAGCGTATGACACCCAATCAGCCCCTAAGCGGGGTGATTTTAGCTTGCACGAGGCCCAAGTTTTATATTCGCCGCTGTATGCGATCAGTATTTCGCAACCACCGGCGAATTGAAGTGGTAGTTGATGCCGCTGCGGAAGATATGCTCTTCCACCTTGGTCGAGAGGTCGTAGGTCGCGCCGACCGCATTCACGACTGTTCCCGTTGTGCGACCAAGATCGACATAGAGATATTCGGCCTTTGTTGTCCAATTTGGGCCGAACAGGCCGAGGAAAGTGAGGGGCGTCTCAATGCCGCCGCCGACGGCGTAGCCACCGCGGTCCGCGCGCAGGCCCGTGGAGGCTGCGATACCTGGGAAATTGATCGTGGTGACATCCGTCTTGACGCCGCCGTAGGCGTAACCAGCGGTGGCGTAGAACAGCGTTGAGCCGACCGAATACCCGATGCGGCCGCGCGCGGTGCCAAACCAAGGCAGCTTGGAGTCAAAAGCGATAGCGATCACACCAGGGAGGCAGAGATCAAAGCAGGCCTTGTTGTCGCGCTGGCTCGAGCCCTGAATGTCGGCTTCGAGACCGAACACGATGTTTCCCGCCTGCCAGTTGTAACCGGCCTGCATGCCGCCATTAAACCCGTCCGGCGCAAGGTTGAACGTTTCCGTAAATTCTCCAATCAACGGGCGGCTGAGCGAGCTGTGGTCGCGGGCAACGCCGGAACCAACATTGCCGCCGAGATAGAAGCCGGTCCAGTTGGCCACAGCGACAGGCACATAGGCGCTGTTGCCGCCGATGCGATAGTTCAGGCCAACCCGAAAGATGTTCTCGCGAACGTCGGTCGCGACGGTTTGCGGAAGGGCGAACGCTCCCGTAAAGGCATCAGTGTTGTTGCCGAGGTTTACATACATATACTCGATCTTGCCGGTCCAGTTACCGCCCAGCGCGGCTTCGACGCCGCTGCCGACGACATATCCGCTCTGCAGGCGGTTGGTCGATGCCGTCGAAACAGCACCAAAGAACTCGGTTTGTGTCGTGGTTGTCTTGACGTTGCCGTAGGCGTAGCCGCCGGTGACGTAGCTGAGGACCGGACCATTCGCGATGCCGACGCGGCCGCGGACGGTTCCGAACCAGTCGATCTGTTGATTGAAGTTCGTGCTAAAGAAGTCCCCCAGCAGCGTGGTGCGACCGTCGCGCATATCGCCGCCCTGAATGTCGGCCTCGAGGCCGAATACCATCGGGCCAAGACCGAGGAAGGAGCTGTTGGTCTGCCAATTGTAGCCGAGCTGCCCGCCGCCGGCGAAGCCCTGCGGCTGCGAATAGAAATGACCGAACGCAACGTCCGGCAGAACACTGTGATCGGTCCGGTTGCGGCCGACGCCGATCCCGGCGTTGACGCCGACATAGAATCCGGTCCAGTCGTAAATTTGCGGAGCAACGTAGGCCGGAGCCTTGGTGTAGGGCCGGGCGCCCAGATCGGCGGCGTGGGCGCTGCCGATTCCGACAAGCAACGCGCTGGCAATAATCACAATGACACCAACATCATACACCGGCCCGCCCCCTCCGGCTGTAAGCAATCCACGTCGCATCTTGCAGCGGGGGCCATCGGCCTTGGTGGCGTCCCAGCTGGACTGTGAGACTCGCATGTCTGGCATCTTTCAACGTTGGCGGGAGAGCCTGGGCCTGCACGGATTCGATGTCGAACTGGTAGCGAAGGGTAACGCTGGTCGCTTCATCCTATAGGGTGATATCGCACCAATTCCGCGGTAGTTGTGGCGTGCGAGACACACCCGTTGATGTGCTTGTCTGCAATTCGGAGCCGCTATGTCGGCTACTTCCGTCAGCATGTGTGCGACCCGTTGTGCGCGGTCAACGGGCGTACCGGCGTTGCTGGGGCGCGGGCTGTCCGTCGTGGGCAAACGCGATCGGCTGGCAAAGCGGTTTGGTGGAACCAAGTGATCGGAGAGGCGACGCGGTCCTTAGCCGGACGACGCATTGAGTTCGAGCGCGAGAGAATTTGTTTGGTCCGGATGGAGCACAAAATCTAAGCACGGCGGCGCCATCCACGGCTTGAGGTACTCTGCAAGTCATGACAGCGTTTGGATTCGGGGATGGCGCAAATCGAGTGTTCCATATCCCAGTGGACGCTTGATAACATTTGGGTGGGCGGATGAAAGCCGGGAGCGAGATTCCGGAGCGACTGCTGGATTTGATTTACGACGCCACCATGGAGGAGACGCTATGGTCCGATGTCCTCGCCGGGATCGCCGACCTCACCGGCAGCCTTAATGGTGCGCTATTCGGCCAGGTTATCGGCGCCAGCAAGGTCTATTTTAGCCACACCACGCGATCGAGCGAGGAATGCTTGCGCGCCTTCCGCGAGCGGCACGTCCAAAATCCGCTTTCGCTGTACATGGACAGACAGCCGGCGGGCGTGCTGGTCGCTTCGGATGAAATCATATCGTTATCCGAGTTGAAGAAAACCGCGTACTACGACGAGGTCTTTCGGCCGCAGGACGTGGCGCATAACGCCATGATCCCACTCGAAAACCGGCGCGGTTTCACCGCTGCGTTCAACCTGTGCCGCTCCGAACGGCAAGGGCCTTTTGAGGAGCGGGGAAATGGCGACGTTGAGGCGCCTGGTGCCGCATATGCGACGCTCAACGGCGCTGGGCTTTCGCCTGCAAGGATACAGGGCGCTGCAGAGTGCCGAATCCCAGGCGCTGGACCTCCTTTCGAGCGGCGTGATCCTGCTCGATCGCTCGGCGAAGGTCATTCGCGCGAACAAGGCCGCGGAATTGTTGAGCTCGGACACCGGCCCGCTGCGGTTGCATAAGGCCGAGATTGCCGCGTTTCATCCGTCTTTCTCGCGGCGGCTGGGTGAACTCGTGCAATCGGCGCTGCGCGGCGTGCCTGCGGCGACCATGAGCATTCCGCATCCGGATGACGGCCGGCTGGTAACGCTGTTTGTTTCTTCGGTGCGAAGCCGCGACATCGATCGCTTCGCCAGCCTCGACATGCAGGACGCCGCCGTGATGATCTTTGTGTTC